>DASXFY010000101.1:0-263751 GCA_036489335.1 Steroidobacteraceae bacterium | reverse complement strand
GCCAGTACAACGAGGTGAGACCCCACTCTAGCCTCGGCAATCTGACACCGGCAGAGTTCAAACGGCAACTGAGTGCAATAACCAACCCTGAAACGGCCATTTCTTAAGTCAGCGCTGGACCGAAGAAGGCCGGCAGGTCAGGGGATTCCTGGACGAAGGCAATTACCAATACCCCAGACCCAGATGCGAGCACATGGTGCCTAAGGCTCTCGAGTAATTCAGAGCTCACCTATACGGCATCGGATGGCAGCACTTCCGCATCGGTCAGCCGGGAATACACCCCAGATCTCACCCATTGCCGCTATTCGGAGATCATTACCCAGCCTTCGACCAGTTACCAGGTGACGGAGGTGCTTGGTTACGACAGTTTTGGCAATGTCGATAGTGACTCAGTGACTGGAGATGGCATGACGGCTCGAGTGCAATCTGCTAACTGGGGGACCACGGGGCAGTTACCGATGTCCGTCACGGATGCGAGCGGGGCGACGACGGAGCTGAATTATAACTTCAGCTACGGCCTCTTGAGCAGCAAAACTGATCCGAACGGCTTCGAGAGCTCTTGGACATACGGTGACGGATTTGGCAGAACGACGCAGGAAACCCGCCCGGATGGAACATATACGACGTATGGATACAGCTCCTGTAATAGTGGGAACGGCTATTGCGGATATGCGGACCTTAGGCTATCGGTGCAAATGAACTTTTACGGCTCAGATGGTTCCAGCCTTTACTGGACGGCTGTGTATAAGAACGCCGTCGATGCGATTCGCTTTCAAGAAGCAGAGAACTTTGGTGGAGCGCAAACACGCGTAGTCACCTACTACGATGCGCTCGGGCGGATCGTAAGGAAGTCCATGCCATTTACTCCAACGGGAACGGAGTATGACGCGACCTATGGTTATGACATGCTCAATCGCGTGGTGCAGATGCAGCGGCCAATCAGTCAAAGCGACAGCACGCTAGAAACCACAAGCTACAATTACGCCGGCGACGTCACCACAATCACGGACCCCAATGAGAACACTAGAACCCTGACTAAGGATGTCAACGGCTGGCTGAGACAGACTGAAGATGCCATGGGGTATACGATCATTCTTGGCTACGACGCGGCCGGATCCAAGACCTCCGTGGCCGATAGTCTTGGACATAACCTCTGGAGTGGAACGTACGCCTACGGGATCGCTCCTTTCCTCATTGGCGAATCGGACAAGGATCGAGGCGCCTGGGGCTATACGGTGGATGCGCTCGGGGAGCGCACGGCCTGGACGGACGCTAAGGGACAGCAGTTCTACGAGAGCTACGATGCACTCTCCCGTCCCCTTACGCGGACGGAGCCGGATCTTTTCACGCAGTGGACCTGGGGGTCGAGCGCCGCAAATCACAACGTTGGCCAGCTTGCGAGCGTCTGCTCCGGAACGGGGAGCGCTTGCTCCTCATCCTACTATTCCGAGACTGAGAGCTACGATAGTCTCGGTCGGCCCTATCAGCGCTTAGTTGCGATCCCTTCCATGGGAAGCTACACGTATACTTGGCAGTACAGCACCACGACCGGACTGCTCAATACTCTGACCTATCCTGTGGGCGCCTCTGGGCAGTCGCTAGAGTTGCAGTATGCGTACCAGGACGGGATCCTGCAATCGATTACCGATGTGCGAGACTCCCCGAACGTAACCATCTGGCAGGCGAATGCAGTAGATCCTGCTGGGCAGGTCACTCAGCAAACCCTGAGCAATGGTTTGTTGGTGACGAACCGCGCCTATGACTCGGTTACGCAGTGGCTATCGTCCGTTCAATCTGGGCCTGGCGGCGGAGCGTCAATCCAGAATCTGAGCTTTCTGTATGATGAGGTGGGAAATGTCACCCAGCGCCAGGACGGTATTCATGACCTCTCTGAAGATATCTACTACGACAACGACTATCGATTGAGCTATTCCACGCTCGGTGGCACTCAGAATTTGTCCATGGGCTACGACTCCATGGGGAATATCACCAACAAAAGCACTGTATCAAATAGCGCTGCGTGGACTTACGACGCTGTTCATTTGCACCAGGTGCGCGAAGCCGGCAGCGCGTCGTACGAATACACCTACGATGCAAACGGAAACATGACGTCCTGGGCTGGCCAGCCGATTACCTGGGCCAGCTACAATTATCCGACCAAAATCAGTGGCACGTCCGATACGTTTACCTTTGCCTATGCGCCGGATCGCTCGGTTTGGCGTGAAATCCAAACTGGAGGGGCGGGTGCTACCACTTACCGTCTGGGGTCCCCGCTGATGAGCATTGTGGTGGGCAGCAGCGGTACGACGGACCGGAACTACATTTATGCCGGCAATGAGCCAGTGGCGATCGACGAGCGCACCAGCGCGAGCAACACATTCTACTATTTGCTCACGGACCACCAGGGAAGCATTTCAGGCATCACTAATTCCAGCGGACAAGTTGTGATAAACGAGAGCTTTCACCCGGATGGGCAAAGACGAAACCCCTCCACCTGGACGGATCCAATTGCCGGCTCGGATGTCAACACGATCCAGGGCATATCCGCACGCGGGTACGACTTCAAGGAAACGCTCGAGTACATGAATCTTATCGATTTCGGAGGCAGGATCGTGGATGTCCTTACAGGAAGGTTCCTTTCAGCGGACCCCGATGTCACCGATCCGACTAATCCGCAAGGCTACAATCGCTATGGTTATGCGGTTAACAATCCCGCGACGTACGTAGATCCATCGGGCTTCGATTATGTCACGGATTTTGAAGACACCGATGGAGGTGGCGGCGGCGCGGCAGCGCCAGTGCTCGGGCCTAGCCCTTGCGGGGGGTGGACCATCTGCTCCACACCCCTCCCTAATTACTGCGGTTCTAACATCTTTTGTGTAGCCAATGTATTTGGAGGAGGTGGTGTACTTGAGAACCTGTTGTCCGATCCACAATATTGGGTCATTCGTTTGGTTTCGGTTCGGGTGGCAATACCGGTTCGGGTTCTGCGCAGACTTCTGGGCAGCAAAGTGATCCAACCTCGCCGACTACGCTCCCAGCAGTCGCGATCACTGCTACATCAGTGCCCTCTGCGCTAGGCGGCATTAATTATTCGCTAGGCGTTCAGGACTACGTTTACTCAGGTCTTGGGGGGTATTCGGCACTGTCTGAGAACCTGCTGGAGGTTGTCGGATACAAGTCGACCAAAATACTTGGGAAATTGGACTTTAGTCTTCCATCGAACATCTCTGACCTTCCCAATGGTGTGGCAGGCGTCGCCACATTCTTCGAGGCCTACGGTCAGTATGAGAACGGAGATTTTTACGGCGCAGCTCAGACCAGCGGAAGTGGCTTGGGAGGTATCGTCGGCGGAAATTATGGTGCGGAAGTCGGGGGCGCAGTCGGAAGTCCCTTTGGGCCGGTCGGCATCGGAGTTGGTGCGGTAGTCGGCGGAGTAATGGGGGGACTGGGAGGGTCCTATGTTGGAGGTACAACAGCCGGATATCTGTATGACAATATAGGTTCAGCTGCAAATTCGCTTAACACGTGGGGACGGTATTTTACGCCGTATAGTTTTTGAGGATGACTGCTGTGTCCATACCGAATCAGCCGGACGGGCGTGTCCATTCCACGGGCGAATCGCGCGCATGGTCACATACCTTTCAGAACGGCATACTTCTGTCTACAGTTCCAAGTTTTGTGGTCGGCGTGTTTACGGTTGCGTTTTCCACGCACCTCCCTCAATGGCTTCACTACCCTGCGCAGCTCATCGCAGACATAATACGAAGCATTGAGGGGATAGCCAATTCATCTAGACAGTCATCGACAGTTGTGCTGATTATGGGTTGGGAGTGGGCATTCCTGCCTCTCTATATTGGCATCTGGTTTACCAGGCTCGCACCGTGGAGTCGAGGTGTCCAGGATCGCATAGTGGCAAGGCTGAGGGTGAGTGACAAACGTACACGTGGCGCTATGGTATTCGGATGTCTGTTTATGGCCGTATATGTGCTCGCAGACATCGGCCTGATACCGTTTTTTCCTACTTTCTTTAACGCAAAGTGGGCATATCCACAGAGCCATGCGGCGCTGTGGGTGCTCCCGATATATCACTCAAATTTTCTCTTGATGATCTACGCATGGTTGTCGCCAATCGTCGAAGTGTGCGTTTGGTGGGCGCTGATCGCGTACATCCGTCACCTCCCCAAGCTTCTTGGAAGCTCACCATAAGTGTGCTACGGGCCTTGCTACGACGAGAGGGCAAGGGCTTGAACCTTCAGAGGCGCAGCAAAGTGACTCGTCGCAAGGCGACTTGTCGCAGATTGATCCGACCCCACTGCCAACGCTGCCAACGGTCACGATCCCGGCGACTGTGGCGAACGACGATAGCGGCTTAATCGACGTAGCTGCTATACAGAACTTTGAAGTTCAAATGAACACGTCGAGTTATTTCCATATATTTGCGTTCCATGTCTGTTTCCGATCCCTGGTAAAAGTCGCTACGCCTCGCAGTGCGGGAATGTAAATTCGCTCAACACGATCTTGTCGAAGACAGTCAATTCGACGATAGGGTTTCCGGAGGGGAATGGAAACTACTATTTCTCATCTGATCTCGGATATATCGTTGCGACGGATCAGGGCGGTCTTCCAACGAGCTGGAATACCGTGATAGTGCAGCCAGTTCAAATGCCGACCGCGACCAGCCAGGCGTGGGAGTTGTGGTTACAATGTACCCGGGTCAATAGCTGCGAGTGGACCTCGCACGGAAGGGGTTTATGACCATAGATGAAGTGGAAGTCTGCGTTATGGCAAACGGACTTGGGCGTGCTGCGATCGTCCGGAGGAGGGATGGACTGTTTTGCATATATATCCATTATAAGCTGCCGGCTGATTACATGCCGCAGCATTTTGCCCCGAGCAAGTCTGATAGTTGGGTGAGCGATAGAACGCCTAAAGAAGACCTCTACAAGGACCGGGAACCTTCTAGTGGTCTGTTTGGTACTGTTGAGGATGCGCGACGTCACATACTAAGCATGCCGAATTTCGGCGAGGCTGCCTTATTGCCGTTCAAGGTTACGTGAGCTACAGGTCTCAACTAGTGAAAATTGGGCTGCATGTTCTTTGGTCTTCAGTGGCCATTCTGATGATCACGAGTACATTTGGTCGGGCGCAGTCATTGCCGCCGGTTGAGCGGCACTTTGCGGTGGGGCAAGAGTGGTCCCTGAAGTCGGCGGCTGGAGCTCCAGCGAAGATTGTGATTGGCATGATTGAGCCGCTGAGAGGCAAGACGGTGGTTCACGTCGCGATAATTGATATCCCCGTGCAACCTGGTCAGGCCCGGTTCAGCACGATTGCACATGTTCCGCTTAGCGAGGCGGCACTAAGGGCATCTGTTGACCGGCTTGTTGCAGTAAATGTGCCCCTGCCCCAGGCGTTTATGCTCGGGTACAAGGAGTGGAAGGAGCGAGCTGGTGGGGTGTATAGCGTGCCTGTTGGCGAAGTAATACGCTTAGCGCGACGAGAATTGATGTGAATGTCGGAGGTTTCGTGGACTCGTTGGAGGTTTCGTGGACTGGCGGGAGGATGACCGGACTGAGTCCACAAAACCTGCCACATAGGATCGGGCGTGGGGTCGTTGCCCATTTACTACGGTCGGACCGGCTGGCGAGAGGCCGAGGCGCTCGATGGGCGCCCGATTTCCCAGCTGTTCACATTGGCGCGGATCAGCGCCTTGGTGTCGCTCCGGAGCGCCTGGCAGAGCCGTAGCACAGCAGGCAGGTCAGGCTGATGCGGGGAGGCGGCGTGCCCGTCTCGTTCCAGGGCATAGGCGATCCGATGGAGCTCCCGAGTGAGGGCTCCCAGCTCGGAAACGGCACACCGGAGAGCCAGGAGTTCGTCCTTGGGCAGGGGGCGGAGACTTCGGAGATGGGACCGGACCAGCACGCTGATGTACGTCGCCGGACGCATTCCGCGTGCAAGGGCGCGAGTCTTGAGCAGCAGAGAATCCTCGGAACCGAGGCGCACGTAAAGGCGGTTCTCCCGGTCCCCCGGCCCCTCCTCCGGCTCACCGCGCACGAAATTAAGGGGCTGGGGAGGCAACGCCCGAATGGCTACCCGCCGGAGCCACGCCGTCGGCGTCACGAACTCGGCCGCCGCCGCGGCCTTGATGCGCCGCTTGATGTCCGCGGTCACGGTCGCGTGCAGGAACTGCCGTTTGTCCAATGGAGTCTCCTTCAGGTAGTGTTTCAGTTTTAGCTTCTGCCCGCGAAACAGCTACGACGTTTCGGCAGCATTGCTGCTCTCCAGAAATTGCCCAAAGATTTCCGCGTATGTCTCTTGAAGAACTCGGACCACGTATCTGCATCATAGGTCCGTCCAATAGCGGCAAATCGACGCTCGCCGATGTCATCAGCGGCGCACGCGGTTTGCCGGCAATACACCTCGATCGGCTTTTTCATCTCCCGAACACCCGCTGGCAACGCCGCCCAGAGGCTGAGTTCATCGCGTTGCATGACGAAGCAATCAAGGGGGAACTGTGGGTGATGGAAGGCAATTACTCGCGGTGCCTGCCGCAGCGACTGAAACGGGCAACAGGCTTCATTCTTCTCGACGTTCCGACCGCGACCAGTCTTTTTAGATACATTCGCCGATCTTGGTTTGAGCGAGATCGGAGGGGCGCCCTCGACGGAGGCCAGGACAGCGTGAGGTGGGGGATGATCCACCACATCGCGGTTACCACTCGTGCAAACCGACGACGTTACCGCGAGATCTTCAAGCAAATTGATCTCCCCAAGGTCAAGCTGATGACTGTGCGAGAGCTAGCCCACTTCTACCGCTCGGCCGGGCTCGACCGCTAACATCTCCGCCGGTTCCGAGTGGCGGCATCGCATCGAGAAATCGGCCGACCTTCTCCGCCAGATGCGGCCGACCCTGCCCGATCAACGAAACTCGGATGGCCTGCCAGCGCTCGAGGGCCTTGCGCGTCGCGACGAGCTTGCTCGGTTCCTCCCCTCGATGCGGGCGAGTCGATGCTCCACGCCGCTCGGTGTGGTAGATCGCCTTGGGCTTGCTCTCGCGGACCTCACCGCGCATGGCCCGTGAAGTCGCATTGGCCGCGATGCTCTGCTCCCGCAGATGGCGCGCGAACTCAAGCCGCCATCGTCGCAGTGTCGGCTTCTTGATGTTCAACCGGACCCCGTGCTCGCTCATGGCCTTCACGATGACGGAAACGTACGGATGAGCTCTATCGGTATGCAGGACGAAAGCGTAGCGGTGCTCGACGCCGAACTCTTCTCGAAGAAAGTCCCGAGCAGCCGCCAGGAGTCCCCCAGCAGGCGTTCCCTGCGGCATGCTGAGGACGATCTTGTGCACGAGCTTCGGCAATCGTCTTCTGCTCGGGATCGTCAACTCGAGCCGACGTCGATACTCTTCCAGATCCAAATCCATCTCCTCCATGAGACGGCAACCGATGCTCCGTCCCCGTACCACTTCCCCGAAATCTGTCTCGAGCCCGAGCTCCCCGCGGCGCGCGATGTGATCCAGGTGCTTGCGGACGGCGCCGAAATCGTTCGACTGGGGCGAGGAGACTCGGACGATCACCTCGGGCACGCAGTGAACGATGCGCTCGATTTGCTCAATCTGCTCGGGCGAGAGTCGCACGGGGCGCATCCAACAGTTGCCGTAGTCGCTCACGAATCTGATCCGGGATCTGGTGCGGCCCCGGGTTCCAGGGGTCAGACCAGTTCACTCCCAGGTGGCGGAAGATGCGGTTCGGCTTGTCGCTCAACCAGCGGGCCAGCATGTCCAGGGCGATCTGGGGACCCGTCCCCTGTGGCCAGCCCTCGGTGAGCCAGGCCAGAAACGCCAGATCGCAATACCAGGTACTGAAGAGCCGGGTCTCCGAGATCTCGTAGTCCTTGCGAAACAACGCATGGACTCGTTGCTGCTCCGCCGGCGCCGCATCGGTCCAAAACATGCCCAATACGACATCGACGAATGCTACGACCTCCCGCCAGCTCATGCGGCCGATCCCGGCGAGTTCGGTGGCCTCGTGGCGCTTGCCCGCGAGCAGCACCTGCTGGAGCCGAACGACCGTGGGGTGGGCGGGCTCGTGGAAGCTGTAGCGCAGATCGTTCCCGCATTGGACGCAGATGTTCGGCGAGAAACGGGCGATGGACGACGGCCGCCCAATGTGCAGCTTCGCCCGGCACTTTTGGCAGCGAGCCGTCATGATAGTGGAGTGCTCAGGGCACACCGCGACCCAGCCGATGGCCCACGGTGTGCGCAGATACGGTGCTGCGGCCACCTCGATGCACTGTTCGCACAGAACATAGCGGAACCCCAACCGTCTCGGGGCTTGCGCCCTGAAGCGCTCGGCGCCGAAGCGTTCGCTCGCCTCATCGTCGCGATACACAGGCGCCCAGCGCTCAAACGTCATCTCGTGCAGGCGCTCGAGGCTAATGCCGCTCTTGGCGCTGATGCGGCTCAGCATCTGTGGCTCGGGACGGCGCCACCACTCAGTCCGTTCCCGGCGATCGTCGATCCAGAATCCTCCACGAACCAGGGTGTGCAACGAGACTTGTAGGCGCGTCGCAAGACGCAGCAGCCATGACAGGAGAACCTCGTCCTCCTTCGGCTCCACGTAGAACGGAAGCGGCCGCAGGCCAGAGCCTGCTTCCGGGTCGTCGAAGGTCTCAAAGTGCAACACGACGGCGCTCGGAGGGTGAGAGAAAGCCACACTCCTCAATCATCTCGACGGTAATGGCCTCGGTTCCCGTCATCACCGCGTGCACCGCGGCCCGGGTGAGAATGGCGACGACTTCCCCGAGAATCCCCTCCGCGGCGGCGAGCACCCGCTGCGCGAGTGCAGGCGTGCCCAGGTTCGATGGACGACGCAGGGGCAGCAGTGCTTCGAGCGTGCGCAGCAGCTCCCGGAACTCCTCGCTGTAGCTCCAACGGGGAAGCGCGATCGGCTCGAACCGGTTGGCCAGCTGATCATCACTCTGGATCGCATGCAATGCCTCGGCGGTGCCGGCCGCGATGATCGGGATCTGCAGCTCGTTGCCGATCCAGCGCAAGAGGTTGAGCAGCCGCCGTTGCTGTACTTGTGCGCCAGCCAGGAGGTTGTGAACCTCATCGATGATGAGCAGACTCACTCCGGTCGACTGCATGAGTTGCAGCGTTGCATCTTGCCTCCGCGACACGCTCTCCGATGCCAGGTGCGGAAGCGCCAGCGCATCGAGGATCGCACCGAAGAAGCGTCGCTCGTCCGGGCCTGGCGGCATCTGGATCTTCAGGACCGGAATACAGGCGATGCCCTCTGATGACAGATCCGCTCCAAGGGGCGGGTGGGCTCGCCTGAACTTCTCGAGCACCATCGACTTGCCGTTGTTCGTTGGCCCGCAGAGGAGGAGGTTCGGCATCCGCGTCCGCTTCGGGAAGGTGAGCAGCACCTCGAAAGCCGACAACGCCGCATCGGCTCGCGCGTACCCGACCCACCGATCGGCCCGAATGCGGCGAATCCTCGACTCATCGCTCTCCTCGAGGAGCGCTCGAACCGACTCGTGCAGGTGCGGAGAGTCGCGACTCACGTCCACTCCTCGAATGGCAGGATCCGAAGGTGAGCCGTGGAGCTATCGTCGTGCGGGACTTCGACGTTACTGCCGGGAGCGGCTACCGGCACCAGGTTCTTTGGATCCCTCCGACCGCCTGGTATAAGGCGTAGCCGACGTTCCTGCTGTCGGCGGATCGTCTTCGTGGTCCTGACCGCCTCGTCGGCGATCTTGCGCAGCGTCTCGATCGTTCGAAAGATGGCGTTCTCATCGACGTGAGAGCGGCCCTCCTCGCGCAAGCGCTTGAGAGCGAGCCGCTGCTCCCAGAGTGGGACGGGTGGGCGACCGAGATGTCGGTACGGAATATCGTAGTAGCGCCCGTCCGGCCCCAACAGGTAGATCCGGCTCAGGTCGCGCGGGTCGTAGCGAACGATCATCTTCTCCGGCACGCCGATCCAGGCTCGCAGCACATCGGACCAGTACGAGATCGAATGCAAAGAGATGCCCTCGCGCCGGATCAGCCGGCGCTCAATGGGCAGAAAGTCGATGAGAAACCGATGGGGATCCGGCACTGCGATGGGCGTGCCGCGCCCGAGCGATGCGGTATCGCCGGAGATACCACGCTCCCAGGCCGCGAGGGGCGGCGTGCCCAGAGCACTATGCACCTGGCGATGATAGACGCCCGTGATCTCATGGACGAGCCAGCGCTGCAACTCCTCCATCGTGACCGCAGCGTTCTTCTCCGAATCGTAATCGCCCTTGTCGCCAACGTCAGAGAAGGTCGTTCCAGGCAGGAGATGAACCTTGCCCATCATGGTGCCGATCAGCCGCTCGATGTGCCCGCCATAATGGGGTGTACGCACTGGGCGGTACTCGATCCCGATACCGTACTGCTCACAGCCTCTGCGTAGGGCCTCCGAATGGAACTCCTTCGCGTTATCGAGGTGGAGATGCTCAATCAGGCCCTCCATCGCCCACTCGGCATCGATCTTCCGCTCCGATAACCACGCGAGCTTGCTGAGCACCGAGTGCGCGATGCACAGCGCCACGCTGGTGGCAGAAGGTGGCTCGAGCGTCAGATGGAATCCCACCACGCAGCGCGAGCAGACGTCGATCGCCAAGGTGAGCCAGGGGCGCCTGATCGGCATCCGGGTGACAGAGTCGACCACGATGACGTCGACCAACGTGTGATCGATCTGCACGAGGGCCAGCGGCCACTTCGGCTCGAGGGATCCCACCGCCGGGGAAAAGCGATCTCGTGCGGCTTTGCGCCCCAGTCTTCGTGCAACCACCTCACTCTGGGGCTTGGCCAAGAGGCGAGCTGTCACCGCCCAACGGCCCGGTGGCTTCAGCTGCAACGCGTGGCAGCGTCGGCGAATCTCCGTCAACAGATCCGATATCCGGGGCTTCTGGCGCGTCAGATAGACGGCCTGGATGGCGTCATCGATCACGGCGTCGACTTCGCCTGCCAGGAGTGATCCGCCTGGTCGCGGACCGCGTTGGTGTGGTAGCAGGCTGGTAAGACGCGGATCTGCTTGATAGCGGCTCAGGAGGTCATACAGATGAGCAGTACCGCAGCCCAGCTCCGTCGCCGCGGCTGCGACCTCAGAGCGCGTGCGCGTTGAGCTCTCAGAGAGCCGCCGCACGACGGTCAAATAGCGAAGCGCCTGATCCCATTGCGGCGGCGCCACCGACAGCAGCTCCGGTGCTGTCGGTGCGCCGCTCATGGCAGCCCTATGATGCTGCTGGGTGTAATCGGCAAGAATAGATCCACGCAGAGCATGCCCCGCGCGAGCAGGCACCAAAGCGTGGCGAGGACCGATGGCCGGTCCGCCGGGACAGCGGTCATCACCTCGGCGAAAGTCGGAGCGACCAGCCGCCGCACAGCTGACAGCAGCGACTGAGCGATATCCGGATCAAAGGCGGCCGTGCGCAGCGGCAGTAGCCGCTTGGCGTTCTCGAGTGCACAGCCTCGAATCTCCCGCTCTGTTGCGACTCGGAAGGTCGCCCCGCGCGTGCGAGCCCAGTCCTCCATGGCAGCGAACCGTTCCCTGAAGCGTTCTCGGTTCGCCCGCAGATCGCTCTGGTACTTGACCTCGACGATCTCGCGCGTGCCACCGCTCCACGCAACGGAATAGTCTGGGGTGTACCGCCGGGCCGCTCCGTCGAGCTGAAACGTGATCGTAATCGGCTGAGCGGTGATGACCGCGTGGGGGTGGAGGACACTCGTGAGGGTGACGAAGTCCCGTTCCAGCGCGCTCTCGTGTTCCGCAGTCCCTGTGGGGAGTGGCTGGAAGCCAATGATGTGCGACCGCCGGCTCAGCGGGATACGTCTCAATCGTCCCTCACTGCTTCAGTAGCCTTGATCAGCATCCTCGCACAATAATGTGTCGGCTTTACGACAGTTGCGGATCATTGTTAGAGCATCGCCTTCACACGACCTCGCCCGGGCAGGTTGCAGGCCAGTCCACGAAACCTCCCACATCCCAGCTCAGTCCACGAAACCTACAACACGCGCTTCTGTCACAAGCAGTTGAATCTCTTCAAAAGCGTCGCTGTTGCCAGTCTGCGAAACCTCCAAAACCGACAATTGAAGGGAGCGCCGGGGCAGCTGTGACGAGGACGTTAGGCATGCAGGATAGGCGACGATGGAGTTTTGTGTCCCAATGGGTCACAACGACCGCCGGAAGCGTCAGCTCTTCTCCCTGAAATCGGCGGTAAATCCGATGGGTCGTCGCTTGGGAGCCGGCGGGTTCATGAGCTGGCGGATGGCCGAGAGGATGGCGGCGATTGCCTGATCGTGGGTGGCGAGCTTCTTCTCGATGCACGCCTCGAGCTCATCGATCCGGTGTGTGAGTTCCTTGTTCGAGGCGAGGAGCTCACGCATGCGGACGAAGGCATGCATGATCTCGATGTTCACGGCGATGGCGCGCTCGCTGCCGAGCACCGAGGAGAGCATCGCGACACCCTGCTCGGTGAAGACCTCCGGCACCATTTGACGGGTCGTTCCACATCAGGAGAGAAATCGCGCTGGCCCGGATGGGAGGGGCGCACACTCGGGAACGGACCGAGCGGGTGCGGGCCGCGGCCGCGCAGGCATCTTTATTTGCCAACGTTAGCTCGCCAAGCGAACCGATGTAGTTTCATCGGAGAGGATTTCACGGAGAACTGGGTCAGCGATCCCGCTTCGCAGCCGGCATCTTGTCTCTTCCTCAGCTTCCCGTAGCAGGCCCGCGCGCGATGTTCGTGGATGGGACCCATTAGAGGGCTTGCCCCGGCATCGTATAAACTTTGCGGATGAAATACTGGCTGGTGATGCCCGCCGCGGGGATCGGGCGCCGCTTCGGCACGGAAAGGCCGAAGCAGTACGCGCCCCTCTGCGGCCGAGCCGTGATCGAATGGGCACTGGCTCATTTTCTCGACGACGAGCGCTGTGCCGGGGTTGTGGTCGCGCTCGCTCAGGACGACCCTTATTGGGCAGCCATCGGCCCGCCCACCATCCTGATCGCCGCCGGCGGGCAGGAGCGCAGCCAGTCTGTCCGCAAGGGGCTGGCGGCGCTTGCCGAACGCGCGCAACGAGACGATTGGGTTCTCGTTCATGACGCCGCAAGACCCTGCCTGTCTCGCCAGGATCTGGACCGATTGCTCTCCGTCCTCGACAGCCATCCGGTAGGGGGCCTCCTGGCTACTCCGGCCGCCGATACGCTGAAGCGCGCCGATGGCTCCGGCGATGTACGCGGGACTGTAGATCGCGCCAGTCTCTGGCGGGCGCTGACGCCGCAGATGTTCCGCTACGGCCGCCTCTGCGAGGCGCTCGATCGGGCTCATGCAGCGGGGCGGACCCCAACCGACGAGGCACAGGCGATCGAGTGGTTGGGCGATGTGCCCAGGCTGGTCGAAGGCGCCGCCGCGAATCTCAAGATCACCAGTGCCGCGGACCTTGCGCTCGCGGCCGCGCTCCTGAAGGAAACCCGCTCATGAGAATTGGCTCCGGCATCGACGTGCATGCATTCGGCCCTGGCGACTTCGTCATGCTGGGTGGCGTACGCGTCCCCCATACACATGGAGTGGTGGCTCACTCCGATGGCGATGTCGTGTTGCATGCGCTGACTGACGCGCTTCTGGGAGCGGCCGGGCTCGGCGACATCGGCCAACACTTCAAGGACACCGATCCGCGCTGGAAGGGCGCGGACAGCAAGACATTCGTGCGCGCGGTGATGGATATGCTGCGCGCCCGCAAGTTGCGGGTCGGGAATGCCGATCTGACGGTGCTCGCGGAGCGGCCGAAGCTTTCGCCGGTGCGGGATGACATACGGCGCCAGGTCGCGGAGCTCCTCGAGGTCGGCGTGGAGCAGGTGAACGTGAAGGCGACGACCACCGAAAAGCTCGGTTTTCTTGGGCGGGCCGAAGGAATCGCGGCTCAGGCCGTAGTGCTGCTGCTCGATGTCACCTGAGGAGGCCGCGCTCGAGCCGCCGCGCGCCCGCGGCGCACCGCTCTGCGCAGGTCACCTGCGCGCCGAGCCCGAGGACTTCCTGGTCGAGGAGGAGCTCGGATTCGAGCCGGCCGGTGCCGGCCAGCACGTGCTGCTCAAGGTGCGCAAGCGTGATGCCAATACACAGTGGATCGCTCGCGAGCTCGCGCGCGCCTGCGGCTGTCGGCCGGCCGATATCGGCTACGCGGGTCTCAAGGACCGACACGCTGTAGCCACTCAGTGGTTCACAGTGCCGCAGTCGCGACTCTCGCCGGACGATTGGCTGGGTGTCGGAAGCAGCGAGTACCAGGTTCTCGAGGCGCATCGCCATACCCGCAAGCTGCCGCGCGGCGCACTCGCGGGTAATCGCTTCGTCATCAGGGTGCGCCAGATCGCCATCGATGATGCATTGCTGGCGACCCGCCTCGCCGCGATCGATACACGCGGCGTGCCGAACTACTTCGGTCCGCAGCGTTTCGGCAGGGGCGGCTCCAATCTGAAGCGCATCGGCGGGGACGCGCGTGCTCTCGCACCGGCGGAGCGCGGCTTCGTTCTTTCGGCGGCGCGAAGTCTCGTCTTCAACGCTGTTCTGGCCGAACGCATTGCCGATGGGAGTTGGGACCGGCTCGAGGCCGGTGACCTGGCGAACCTCGATGGGCGGGCGAGTCACTTCCGAGTCGAAGCCGTAGATGAGGCGCTTACGGCGCGGATCGCACAACTCGATATCCATCCCACGGGTCCACTCTGGGGACGCGGAGCGCCGCCGAGCGGCGGCCGGGTGCTGGAGCTCGAGCAACGTGTCGCGGCGGGGCTGGCCACCGCCTGCGCGCTCGTTGAGGGGGCCGGTATGGAGCAGGAGAGGCGGAGCCTGCGACTGGCGGTTCGGGATCTGCGCTGGCGGCGAGATCCGGACGCTGCCGACTCGATCACCGTTGAGTTCCGCCTGGGTCGCGGGGCGTATGCCACCGCGGTGCTGCGAGAGGTTTTCGCGCTCGACGCCGACTACGATGAGAGCAGTACGTAAACTGCGCCCGTGCCACCGTCGACCTGCCGTGCGGAAACGTACGCCAGCACCGGTCCAACCTTGCGCAGCACCGCGCCGACCATTCCCTTCAGGACCGGCCCGCGATTCCCGGAGCGCAAACCCTTGCCGTGGACGATGCGCACACAGCGCCAATGTCGCATCAGCGCCTGCGCCAGAAATTCTCGCAGCGCTTGTTTGGCCTCGGTGACGTTGAGGCCGTGGAGATCGATTTCCCCCTGCACGCGGTAGTCGCCGCGGCGAAGCTTGCGCAGCACCGAGGCCTGGATGCCGGCACGGTGGAAAACGAGCTCCTCCCCGCTGGCGAGGGCGGGATCGAGGAAGTCGTCGCGCAGGCTCTCTTCGAGTACCGCGAGCCGGTCGGCGCGCGAGAACTTCGCCGCTGGACGCGGACGCCGGCGACGGGCGGGCGGCTGCTCTGGCACCGGTGCGCCACTCCCCAAAGGCTTGACGTCCCGGACCGCCTCGCGAAAGAGCTTCGTTTCCTCGGATTGAGTCGCGCCGGGATCCGCATCCCCACGGCTGGCCGGGTGACCGGGAAACTCCTTCGAAGAACGGGGACTCACGCTACCTCCGCGCAATTTGCTCCAGTATAGTGACGCGCCCGCGGAGGGGCGTAAGCCTTGCAGCACCCTACATCAGGACCGTGAAGATCCTCGTCAGCAACGATGATGGCTACCGCTCCCGCGGCATCCGCCTGCTCAGGGAGGCGTTGGCCACTCTCGCCGAGATCACCGTGGTCGCGCCGGACCGCAATCGCAGTGGCGCGAGCAACTCTCTGACTCTCGATGTGCCGCTGCGCGTGTTCGAGTCCGAGCCCGGCATGTATTACGTTCAGGGCACGCCCACCGACTGCGTGCACCTCGCCATCTCCGGCCTCTTCGACTACGACCATGACATGGTGGTCTCCGGTATCAATGACGGCGCCAACCTCGGCGACGACGTGCTCTACTCCGGGACCGTTGCGGCTGCCATCGAAGGCCGTTTCCTTGGCCTGCCCACCATCGCGATTTCCTTGTGCACGGCGCCCGATGCGGAAGCGCATTTCGAGACCGCCGCCCAAGTCGCGCGGCAGCTTGTCGGACAGCTCCTGCAGAGCTCGCTCGAGCCGACGCTCATTCTCAACGTCAACGTACCCAACGTGCCCATCTCGGTGCTCAAGGGCTTCCGCAGTACACGGCTCGGATTCCGTCATCGCTCGGAGCCGATCCTGCCTGCGCACGATCCGCGCGGCCGGCCTGTCTATTGGGTGGGACCCGCGGGGCCGGAGCAGGATGCCGGACCCGGCAGCGACTTCGAGGCCATCGCCCAGGGCTATGTCTCGGTAACCCCACTGCAGATCGATCTCACGCGCCATTCGGCGCTGCCCGCTTTGCAGACTTGGCTGAAAGGAATCCATGCCTGACCTGCGGTTTGCCGGCATTGGCATGACCTCCGCGCGCACGCGCGACCGGCTGGTGCAACGCCTGCGCGAGCAGGGCATAGCGAGTCTCGCCGTCCTCGACCGGATTCGCAATGTGCCGCGCCATATCTTCGTCGACGAGGCACTCGGCAGCCGGGCTTACGAGGACACGGCGCTGCCGATCGGCTTCGGGCAGACGATCTCGCAGCCCTACATCGTGGCGCGCATGACCGAGGCGCTGCTACAGGGCGGACCGGCGCAGAAAGTGCTCGAGGTCGGCACCGGCTGCGGCTATCAGACTGCCGTGCTCGCGCCCCTCGTGGATCGCATCTGCACCATTGAGCGGATAGAGCCGCTGCTCGATCGCGCCAAGGAGCGGCTGAAGGAGCTGGGGGTACGCAATGTCAGATTCCGTCACGGCGATGGCAGCGCCGGCTGGAAGACGCAGGCGCCGTTCGACGGCATCCTTGTGGCCGCAGCCCCGCTCGTCGTCCCGGAGGCGCTGCTCAAGCAGTTGCAGGTGGGCGGGCGCCTGCTGGTCCCGGTGGGCCCTGAAGGCGAGCAGGAGCTGGTGCGCTTCACGCGTCGGGAGCAGCGCATCGATCGGGAGTCTTTGGGGCCGGTGGCCTTCGTGCCGCTGCTCGGGGGAACGAGCTGATTCGAGGATCGATATTAGGTTAAGTTCATAAGATAATGAAATTTAACAATAATAAATTATCCAGTTGCTAAGCGTAGCGCGACCTGTTTAACATGTGGCCCCTGTCGCCGAGTGCCGACAGGTTGCGGTCGAGCAGAGCAGCCGGAAGAGGGCACAGGGAGGAGGGGATGTCGAGAAAAAAGCAACAACGGCGACGCTAGAAGAAGAAAAGAATTCCGTCGTCCGCAGTCTGTCAGCTCCGGATGATGGGTCGGTTGGTTGATGCCCCTCCCCCTGTGCCTTCTTCCGGCGGCTCTGCCGCCGGAAGAATCTCCTACTCCAGGAAGAGGGCCGCGACGGCGTGCCGCTCCTCCTGCACCAGGATGTTGTAAGTCCGGCAGGCCGCTCCCAGATCCATCACTTCGAGCCCGACGCGCCGCGCGGTGAACGCCGCCCGGATGTCGGCCGGGGGGAAGCGTTGTCGCTCGCCGGTGCCGAGCAGCACGACTTCAGGCTCGAGAGCAAAAATCGCTTCCAAGTGCTCGGGCAGTAACGCCTCGAACCGCGCCGGCGGCCAGTCGGTGATCAGCCGGTCCGCCGATACGATACAGCTCGAGCGCACGTGCTCTTCGCCTATGCGCAGCTCCGCCCGTGAATAGGCACGCACCAGATTCACTCGCGAGCTGCTTTCCAAAGTGAACTTCATCAAGCGGTACGATAGCGCCCGTGCGCGAGATCGTCATCGTCATTCGAGATTTGTATCTGCAGCCCGGCGAGAGCCCGGGCGCGAGCGTGCCGGGTATCGAGCGTCTCGCACGCCTCGGTGGCGAGACAGCTCTGCCGGAAGGTTGGCGCGCGTGGGCTGCACGCTGGCTTGGACTGCCGCAATACGCCGAGGCAGCGCCTGCCAGCATCGCGGCGGCCGCATTGACGGATGTGCCGGCGGATCGCGCCGTGTGGCTGGCAACACCGGTGCATCTGATCGCGGGGCTGACGAGCCTGCATTTCGACAGGCGCAGTACGCTGCGACTGCGGGACGAGGAGCTCGGCGAGCTTGCGGCGGGTTTCGGTGCCACCTTTCGCGACTCGGGATTTCAGCTGCGGCCGCTCGCGGGCGGTGAGCTCCTGCTGTCTGGGCCGCAGGCCTCACCTCCGGCAACCACGACCGAGCCCGCGCGAATGCTGCTCACCTCCGTAGCCGAGTCGCTGCCCACGGGCGAGGGGGCGCGTGCGCTGCGCAGACTCAGCGCGGAAATCGAGATGTGGCTGCATGGTCATCCCATCAACGATCAGCTGGCGCGACGTGGAGCTCTGACGGTCGCAACTCTATGGCTCTGGGGCGGCGGCAACCTGAGTGCTCCGCGTTCAGTCGCGACTCCGAAAGGGATCACGGACGCAGCGTTCGGGTCCGATGCATATGTTCACGGATTGTGGCGGCTCGCCGGAGGAGAAACCCGGCCGATGCCGGTAGACTGGGCGGCAGTGATCGGTGAGCCGCGCGCGGAGCGCGCGCTCGCTGTGGTGGAGGTTGCCGAATTGCTGCAAGCGAATGCGTCGTGGTCTCTGGCGGATGCCGTGGCGGAAATCGATCGCCGCATGATATCGCCATCGATCGCTGCGCTTCGTCGCGGCGGGCTCGACCGGCTGACCCTGCTGGCCAACGATCGATGCCTGAGCCTGCGCGCGGCGGACCGTTGGCGTGTCTGGCGCCGTATGCGCGCGCACAAAGGCCTGGAGGCCTTGACATGACTTTGCGTGTCGTGCGGCGCGATGCCTGCGCTGAGGATGCGTCGATACTCGCAAGCTCCGGGCTGCATCCGGTATTGCGCCGCATCTATCTCGGTCGCGGCGTGCGCACGTCCGACGATCTCGACCTCTCGCTCGAGCGCCTGTTGCCGGTGAGCACGCTGGAAAGCATCCTCGCCGCGGTCGATCTATTGCTCGAGCACCGGGCAGCAGGGCGGGTGCTGGTGATCGGCGACTTCGATGCCGACGGCGCCACCAGCACCGCGCTCGTCGTCAGAGCGTTGCGGGCTTGGGGGTTCGCCGCGGTCGATTTCCTCGTTCCCAACAGATTCGAGTTCGGCTACGGTCTGACGCCGGAGATCGTGACACTGGCGGCGGGGCGCACTCCCTCGCTGATCATCACGGTCGACAACGGGATTTCGAGCGCGGCGGGAGTGGCGCAGGCGCGCTCGCGCGGTATCGACGTGCTGATCACGGACCATCACCTGCCGGGTGCCGAGCTGCCGACCGCCAATGTCATCGTCAATCCCAGCCTGACCGGCAGTCTCTTCAAGAGCCGCGCCCTCGCGGGCGTGGGAGTGGCATTCTATGTGATGGCGGCGCTGAAGCGGCGGCTCGACCAAGAGCGGCTGACTCCGGCCGCGGCGCCCGGCGCGGCGGACTTCCTCGACCTCGTTGCCCTGGGTACGGTCGCCGACCTCGTGCCGCTCGATGCCAACAATCGCGTGCTCGTGTCCCAGGGACTGAAGCGCATCCGCGCCGGGCGCTGCGCCGCGGGTATCCGCGCGCTTCTTGATATCGCCGGACGGTCGCTCGAGAGTTTGATCGCCGCCGATCTCGCTTTTGGGGTCGCGCCGCGCCTCAATGCGGCGGGACGCCTGGATGACATGACAGTGGGCATCCAATGCCTGCTCGCTGACGACATCGGAGCCGCGGCCGCGTTGGCCGCCCGTCTCGATGAGCTCAATCATGAGCGGCGCGCGATCGAAGCGCGCATGCAGACGGAAGCCCTCGCGGCGGTGCGCCGGTTGCGCGATCCGGGTCCCCACGCGCTGCAGCGAAGCGGCGTCTGTCTCTTCGACGAGACCTGGCATCAGGGAGTCGTTGGCCTGGTCGCAAGCCGCGTCAAGGACCGGGTCCGTCGGCCCGTGATCGCCTTCGCGGTCGCGGGGGAGGGGCAGCTGCGCGGCTCGGCGCGCTCCATGCCGGGGATTCATATCCGCGATGTGCTCGCGAATCTCGACGCACGCCACCCGCAGCTCATCGGCAAGTTCGGCGGCCACGCCATGGCGGCCGGCCTGTCGCTCGAGCGGTCCCGGCTCGATTTCTTCGCGCGCGCCTTCGACGAGGAGGTCGCCGCGTGGGCGGCACGGTGCGGGCCGAGCGATGCAATCGAGACCGACGGTGAGCTGACAGTGGCGGAGATCGCGCTCGAGACCGCGCATGCGTTGCGTGCCGGCGGGCCCTGGGGCCAGGCTTTCCCCGAGCCGAGCTTCGATGGCGTGTTCGCGATCCGCAGCACCCGGGTCGTCGCCGATCGACACCTCAAGATGTGGCTGGAATTCCCGCGCAGCGGGCGTTCATTCGATGCGATCGCTTTCAACCACATCGAGGAGGAGGCGACATTCAGGCTCCCGGAAGGCTCGGTGCAGCTCGTCTACCGGTTGGATGTCAACGAGTTCCAGGGCGAGCGGCGGTTGCAGCTGCTGGTCGACCACGTGCTGCCGAGCCCATAGGCTGCGGCGGCTAGGCCTCGCTGGACTGCTCGATCCGGCGGTGCAGCCAGGCACGGGCGGTTGCCCAATCGCGCTTCACGGTGGCCTCCGATATTCCGAGCGCTGCAGAAGTCTCCCGTATGGAAAGGCCGCGGAAATAGCGCAGCTCCACGACGCGCGCCTGCTGCGGGTCGAGCCGCGCCAGGCGATCCAGAGCATCGTTGACGGCAAGCAGGTCGATGTCCCGGGGCCCGGCAACGGCCAGATCTTCCGCCAGAGTGATTCGGTAGCCACCGTCGCGTTTCTTGGCGATGCGCGCGCGGGAATGATCGACGAGGATCTGGCGCATGAGATTGGAAGTCAGTGCGACGAAGTGGCACCGGTCCTGCACCTGCGCCGGACTCTGGTCGATCAGCCTCACGTAGGCCTCGTGAATGAGCGCAGTGGTTTGCAGGGTATGGCCCGGGCGCTCCCGCCGCAGATGGCGCTGCGCGACTCTGTGCAACTCCTCGTATACAAGCGGCAGGATACGCTGCAAGGCAGCGTCATCTCCGGCTCGCCATAGCCGAAAGAGCTCGTCGGCATCGGAGGTCGAGGAAGAAGCGGACATGGATCAAGCATCGTTTGCCCGGCCTCACATGCTACCGGCAGTCCCCGCGCGAGGTCTGTGATTTAGCCCTTCCCGGTGATACTTATTACATGAAGAAAGATATATAATATATTGAATTATATCTATTTTATGATATATTTAGCCGACTGAGCACGCGCGATCTCCTGATCGCAGCGCAGGATCTGACTCTTGTCAGCCGTCGCTTGCGCGGTGGCGTCGGCGAAGCCTGCCGGGACATCCAGCGCCCGGACGTACCACTGCTTCGCGCTCTGCCAGTCGAGCAGACGCGCGCGCGTCGAGTTCGGCTCGCCAGTGGCGAGTGTCCGGTAGACATCACCGAGGAGCGACTCGGCGGCAGCCTTGGCGAACCGGAAATCACCACTCGCCTGCTGCGTGAGCGCCGCCTGTGAGAGCTCCTGAAGCGAATCCTGAAGCAGCGGGCGAGCGTGGGCAGGCTGGCCTTCGTCGAGGGCGGTCTTCGCCATGATCGTGAGCGCCCGCGCCGCGCCGATGTGATATTGGCCCACCTTGGGATCGGCCGTGGACAGCGACCGAAATCCCGCGTGGGCCGCCTGGCCGTAGCGCTCGGCCTCCGCGAAGCGTCGCATCCGATCCAATTGGCTGGCCAGGTTGAATTCGGCGAATGCCTGCAGGTCGAGAAGATCGGTGTTTTCTGTCCAAGTCAGGTCACTCAGTTTGCCGTAGGTCTCCACCAGGTCGAGCCGCGCCGCGGCGTCGACCGGCTGAGCGAGCAGGCTGGCCTGCCAGAGGGCGAGCGCCCGGCGGTAGCTGTAGAGCGCGCCGGTGTAATCGCCCTCGTTGGCCTGGAGCGCCTGGCCCTGCAGATCGCCCAGACGCATATCCGCCGCGGCGAGGTCGCGCTCCAGGCCCGGATCTCCCTTCGCGTCGCGTGAGAGTCCGTCGAGGTACTGAAGCGCCGTATGGATCAGGAGCCGTCGACTGGGCGCCGCTCCCGGAAGGTCACGGATCGAGTCGTGGATATCGAAGATCAGCGCGTCCGCGAGCCGGCGCAGGTCGGCGAATCTGCGCTGCGCCAGAGTGCGCTGCTCATTGGCGATGTGCGCTTCGCGCAGCGTCGCCACGTAACCTGCCGCGAGCGCAAGGAACACGAGTGCCGCGGCGACGACGCCGGCTGTGTGGCGGGCGACGAATACGGTTGCCCGATAGCGGAAAGTCGGCCTGCGAGCCGACACCGGCCTATGTTCCAGGTGCCTGCGGATGTCATCCGCCAGGCGCTCCACGGTCGCGTACCGGCGCCCGGGCTCGTAGTGCAATGCCATCAGAACGATGTTGTCGAGATCGCCGCGCAAACGGCGAGGGACGCCATCCGGCGAATCTGGCGGCGACGAACCGGACTCGCCGCGGCGGCGCGCGACGGTACTCGGTCTCGCCGGCTCGGATGCGACCGGACGCAACACCTGTCCGTCCTCGGTGATGCGGTCACTGACGCGAAACGGCTTGGCTCCGGTCAGCAGCTCGAAGAGGATGACGCCGAGGGCATAGACATCGCTCGCGGCGGAGATCGGCTCGCCCTTCAACTGCTCGGGGCTGGCGTACTCGGGAGTCAGGATCATGCGGCCCGCGCTGATGGTCACATCGGCGCGCGCGGCGGTGGGCCCCGGCTCCAGGATCTTCGCAATGCCAAAATCGAGCAGTTTCGGCCGCTGCTCTCCTCGAGCGCGAGATACTCCTCTACGGTGAATGTCTCCTGAGTCTCGGACGCCGCGCCATATCGCGGGGCGGCTTCTGCGACGCGCCAACCGTCGTCGAGCGATTCCGTCAGCCAGGCGAGCAACTCCCGCCTCTCTGTCTCGTGGAGCGCCGTGATGAGTCTCGTGACCTCGTCATGTGTGTTCATGAGAATGCCATTCTCGAGTGGATGCTGACTGCAGTGTACGGCTCGGGCGCGGTAGTTGGAATCGCAAATGCGTGGCGATTTCCTCAAAAACTCTGCGTTTACATGCGCCGCAGTGACGCAAACATTGACGTAAAATCGTCGTATGACTAACACGTCCGGTTAGGCGTGAAGGAGATGCGTCGGGCGTCGCCGCTTGGCGACTTCATCGTGGCAGGGGCGGGCACGCTCCTTGCCTTGTGCGACGTGAACAGCGTCGCAGTGCGGGTCATAGGGCTCCGGTAAGGTTCGATCGTCGCGGATCTCGCGGTGCTCACAACGGGCGATGGGAGGTTCTCATGACACGGGCTTTTCAAAGAGGGGCAATCGGTGTGGCGGCTTTGGCGCTGACCTGTCTGGCCATGCCGGCGGCCTCGCTGGCGGCGACCCCGGACTTTGCGGTGGCGGTGCGCGCCGGCACGCCCGGCCTGGGGTTGGATCTCGACCTGGGCCTTTCGCCGTCGTTCGGAATGCGTGTCGGCTTCGGCGGCTTCAACATCAACCATGACATCGACACCTCGGACGTCGACTATGACGGGCGCCTGAAATTACAGACGGTGACCGGCTTGGTCGACTGGTACGTCTTCAGTGGCAGCTTCCACCTGACGGCAGGGGTCGCTGGCAACGATACGAAGCTCGACGTGGTCGGGCAGCCGAGCCAGGGTACCTACACCATCAACGGCAATACTTACTCGAGCTCGCAGATCGGGTCCTTGACCGGTCAGCTCGAGCTGGGTAACTCGGTTTCGCCGTACGTCGGCTTGGGTTGGGGAAATCCCACGGGGGAGGACAGTCGCATTCACTTCCTCTTCGACGTCGGTGCCATTTACGGCGGGACTCCCAGGGTCACGCTAACCGCGACGTGCGGAAGCGCCGCACCCGCCGGCTCGCCCATCTGCAACCAGGCGCAATACGGTCTCGCAGCGGAGGAGGCTCAGCTGCGCCACAAAGCGGACATCCTGCGCTGGTATCCCATGGTGAGCCTCGGAATCGGGGTGCGCTTCTGATAGCATGCCGGCCTCCTCACGCTACCGTTCCACCCCCTCACGGCACGCCATATGGAAGTCAACCAGCTCAAGCGACAGCTCAAAGATCTAGGCGAGCGCACCGCCTTGCTACGGGGGTTTCTTTGAGTACGATCTCAAGAAAGAGCGCCTCGAAGAGGTAGGACGGGAGCTCGAGGATCCGGCCGTCTGGACGCAGCCGGAGCGCGCGCAGGAGCTCGGCAAGGAGCGCGCCCGTCTCACCACTGACGTCACCGAAATCGATCGCACGACCAACGGCATCGCCGACGCCGCGGAGCTCCTGGAGCTGGCCGAAGGTGAGGGCGACGAGGTCGCCGCCCAGGACATCGGACGCGATGCGGAGCGGCTCGAAGGCGAGGTGCGCCGGCTCGAGCTCAAACGCATGTTCCGTGGCGAGATGGACTCCCATGGCGCCTTTCTCGATATCCAGGCGGGTGCCGGCGGCACCGAGGCCCAGGATTGGGCGCAGATGCTGCTGCGCATGTATCTGCGCTGGGGTGCCGCGCACGGCTTCGCCTGCGAGGTCATCGACTCCAGCCCGGGAGAGGTGGCGGGCGTGAAGAGCGCTACGGTCGAGTTCAAAGGCGACTATGCTTACGGCTGGCTGCGGACCGAGACCGGCGTCCACCGCCTGGTCCGCAAGTCACCGTTCGACTCCGGCAACCGGCGCCATACCTCGTTCGCGTCCGTGTTCGTCTCGCCGGAGATCGACGATGACATCGAGATCGACATCAACCCCGCGGACCTCAAGACCGACGTCTACCGCTCCTCGGGCGCGGGCGGCCAGCATGTCAACAAGACGGAGTCGGCCGTGCGCATCACGCACATGCCCACCGGCATCGTGGTCGCCTGCCAGAACGAGCGCAGTCAGCACAAGAACCGCTCCACGGCGATGAAGATGCTGAAGGCGAAGCTCTATGAGCTCGAGGTGAACAAGCGCAACGCCGCCGCGCGGGTGCTGGAGGACTCCAAATCGGACGTGAGCTGGGGTAATCAGATCCGCTCCTACGTTCTCGACCAGTCCCGCATCAAGGACCTCAGAACGGGCGTGGAGGTGGGCAACACCACCGCGGTGCTCGATGGCGATCTCGACCAATTCATGGAGGCCTCGCTCAAAGCGGGCCTATGACAAACATGACAGACAAGCAGCAAGACAGCGGCGCCGGGCTGCCGGACCGCGCGGAGGAGAACAAGCTGATCGCGGAGCGCCGCGGCAAGCTCGCGAGCCTGCGTGCGCGCGGCCCCGCCTTCCCGAACGACTACAGGCGCACCGCGCTCGCGGGGGAGCTGCAAAGCGCGTATGGGGAGCGCGACCGCGAATGGCTCGAGGCCAACCCGACGCGGGTCGGCGTCGGCGGCCGCATGATGCTCAAGCGCGGCCAGGGCAAGATCAGTTTCGCCAACATCGCCGATCGCACCGGCCAGATCCAGCTCTTTCTGCAGAAGGATGCGCTCGGCGAGGAAGCGTACGCGGACTTCAAGACCTGGGATGCAGGCGACATCGTCGCCGCAACCGGGCTGCTCTTCCGGACGAACGCCGGTGAGCTCTCGGTGCGGGTCGAGACCCTGCGCATGCTCGTCAAGTCGCTGCGGCCGCTGCCCGACAAGTGGCACGGTCTTGCCGACGTCGAGACGCGGTACCGCCAGCGCTATGTCGACCTGATCGTCAACGAGGCCAGCCGCAATGTCTTTCGGACACGGGCGCGCATCATCAGGTACCTGCGTGATTACCTCGACGCGCTCGATTTTCTCGAGGTCGAGACGCCGATGATGCAGCCGATCCCGGGTGGAGCTACCGCGCGCCCGTTCGTTACGCATCACAATGCGCTCGATCTGGATATGTATCTGCGCATCGCGCCGGAGCTGTACCTGAAGCGCCTCGTCGCGGGAGGATTCGAGCGCGTCTACGAGATCAACCGCAACTTCCGCAATGAGGGGCTCTCGACCCAGCACAACCCCGAATTCACGATGCTGGAACTCTACCTCGCGTATGGCGACTACCGCGATCTCATGGATTGGATCGAGAAGGCGCTGCGCGGCCTCGCAGAGACCATTCACGGCGCGCAGAAAGTGACCTATCAGGGGCGCGAGTACGATCTCGCCATGCCTTTCCGTCGGGTCACGGTGGAGCAGGCGATTCTGGAGAACAACCCGGAATTGGACGCGCTGTCGCTGCGCGATGCGACCTACCTGCGCAAGTTCTGCGAGCGCCTCGGCATTGCCGTGCAGTCGCACGATGGCCCCGGGAAGCTGCAGATCGAGATATTCGAAAAGACCGCCGAGCACACCCTGGTCGATCCGACATTTGTGCACGCATATCCGGCGGAAGTCTCGCCGCTGTCGCGTGCCAGCGATGCGGACCCGTTCCTCACCGATCGATTCGAGTTCTTCCTCGCCGGGCGCGAGCTTGCCAACGGTTTCTCCGAGCTCAACGATCCGGAGGACCAGGCGGCGCGTTTCCGCGCGCAGGTCGCGCGCAAGGATCGGGGCGATGAGGAGGCGATGTTCTACGATGCCGACTATGTGCGCGCGCTGGAGTACGGCATGCCGCCCACTGCCGGCCTCGGCGTCGGCATCGACCGGCTGGTGATGTTCTTCACCGATTCACCGTCGATTCGCGATGTGATCCTGTTTCCGCACATGCGGCCCGAGCAATAAAGCCTGCGACGGGCCGAATAATGAATGCCGACGCTCCCATAGGCGTCTTCGATTCGGGAGTCGGCGGCCTCACGGTGCTCAAGGCACTCGTGACGCAGTTGCCGGGCGAGCGGTTCGTCTATCTTGGCGATACCGCTCGTCTGCCCTACGGCACCAAGAGTCCCGAGACAGTAGTGCGTTACGCGCTGCAGGCGGCCGAGGCTCTCGCCGGCTACGGTGTGAAGTGCCTGGTCATAGCCTGCAACACCGCTTCCGCCGTAGGGCTCGCGGCAGTCAGCGAGCGCATCCGTGATGTACCCGTGATCGGTGTGATCGAGCCCGGCGCGGAGGCTGCGTGCCTCGCTTCCCGCTCCGGTCACATTGCGGTCCTTGCTACCGAGGGCACGGTGCGCGGCGGCGCTTACCAGGATGCGATCGTCCGGCGCCGCAGCGAGGCGCGCGTGAGCGCGGTGCCGGCGCAACTGTTCGTGGCTCTTGCCGAAGAAGGGCTCTGCCGCGGGCCGATCGCCGCGAGCGTGGCCCGCCATTACCTGGAGCCCCTCTTCAACACTCGCATGGATGCATCCCGCCCCGATACCCTCGTGTTGGGTTGTACGCACTTCCCGATGCTCGCTGACGCCATCCGCGCGGCCGCCGGTCCCGACGTGGCCATCGTCGACTCGGCGGAGACGACCGCGCGCTACGTGCGTCAGACGCTCGAGTCGCAAAATCTCGTGGCTCGCGGCGGGGAGGGGAGTCTGCGCCTGCTGGCGACGGATGCCGCTGACCGGTTTGCGCGGATCGGCGGCCGCTTTCTCGAGCGGCCCATCCGAGCGCACGAAGTCGAGCTGGTGGACTTGTGAGCCTTCAACCAGGGAGTGTGTAAGGCAGCTCGAGCCGCTCGATGTCGTGCGGTAGCTCTGCGGTGAGGCTCGATGGCAGTCCCGGTGAGCCGGCTCCCCGCGGAGCCCCCGGTGAGCTTGCGAAAGGCGCCCAGAACGCGCCGGTCGAGCTGAGATCCGACGGCACGGCTGCGTGCAGAGCGGCGCCGGTGGCGGGCGATCCGACGTTTGCGCGGGCCAGGACCGCCCCGCCCGCTTGCGCGGGCCGCACACCGAGCGGAGCACTGACCCGCTCCAACATGGCGTCAGGTTGACTGGCGGCGGACAACTGCGGCTCGGTCGTCGGCAGTGGTGCCACGGCCAGGAATTCGCAGCGGCCGTCCTCGAGCCGGGCGGCCTCCACGACCTTGAAGGCCCGGCCATCGGCCAGCTCGCCGCTGTCGCCCGGCCTCAAGTCGAGCGAAGCACGCGAGCGGAACCGCTGCAGCCGGCGCTTGACGCGGCCGCGGTAGTGAGCGCGCGCGATGACCTCCTGTCCGGTGTAGCAGCCCTTGTCGAAGGCGATCGCGCCGACGACATCGAGATTCAACATCTGCGCCACGAATTCCTCGGAGGTCGCGCGATAGACCTGCGGCAGGCCCGCGCTGATGTCGAGTTGTCGCCAGACGTCGCGCGGCGCAGGCACGCCGTGCGGCGCGGCCGGCTCACCCCTTCCCGCCGTCGCCGGCGCGACCAACAGCCACCTGGCCGGCTGCTCGCCCACGCAGATGACGACGCTGTCGGCCAGATGGCGCTGGCCCCCGGCGACTGCCGGATAGCCGGCGAGCGGCTCCGGCGCCGTCTCAGGCGAGCGAGGCTCGGCTACCGCGCCGAGTCCGCATGCGATGAGCCCCGTGATGCGCCAGCTCGGCGACTCGTCGGCCACTTTCACCTTGGCGCGCAGCACGTACTTCGCCAGTCGGTCCGCCACCTCGGGCGCCAACTCGCGCGGCAGGATCGCGAGGAAGTCGTTCGGCGCGAGCTGCACGATGCGCAGCAGCGCGATGGTGCGGCCTTGCGGGTTGTGCAGGCCGGCGAGCGCCGACCGCTCAGTGCTCACACGGCCAACATCGTTCGACAGCTGGCCCTGCAGAAAGCGCACCGCGTCCGTTCCCGCGATGCGCACGGCAGCGAGATCGTCGAGCTCGACCGTCTCCAGGTAACCGCCATTCATATGACTAATTATGGCTCTCTGCCTTGGCGATTCGCGGCGGCTTCATGGCCGCGGAAGCCGAATTCTGGCACACTTGTAAAGTATGCAGATGAGTCCAGAGAAGAACTCTTCGACGCCACTCGCCGTTCCGTCTTCCCCGCCTCATTCGCACGCAACCCCCGCCGCAACCACCGATGAACCGGCGCCGCCCCCCCGTCCGCGTGAAATCGGCGGACCCTCGGGCCCCGAGCCTACGCGCTTCGGCGACTGGGAGCGCAAGGGACGCTGCATCGACTTCTAGTCCGCCAAGCCGCCTATGACCGAACGACCGCTCTCACCGCACCTGTCCGTGTACAGGATGTCACGCTACACGCTGCTGACCTCCATCCTGAACCGCGCCACCGGGCTCGTGCTCTCGGCAGGGCTCATCCTGCTCGTCTACTGGCTGGTCGCGACCGCCAGCGGCGGGGCCACCTATCGCGGCGCACGGGCCGTGCTCTCGCTCGGCGTGCTCAAGGCGGTCTACCTCATTCTACTCGCAACCTTCTCCTATCATCTGTTCGCCGGCATCCGGCACCTCATCTGGGATACCGGCCGCGGACTCGAGCGTGCGCAGGCCAAGCGCAGCGCCGCGCTGGTGGCGATCGCCAGCATCCTGCTCTTCGCGGGGCTCGCGTGGTGGGCGCTGCACAGCGGAGCGCACGCGCCATGACCCTGCGCAGTCCACTCGCCAGGGTCCTCGGGCTGGGTTCCGCCAAAGAGGGAGTGCATCACTGGTGGGTGCAGCGCCTGACTTCGGTTGCGCTGGTGCTGCTCACCGTCTGGTTCGTCGTCTCGCTGCTGTCTCTGCCCTCGTTCGATCACGCTACGGTGAGCGCCTGGATGGGGCAGCTCTGGACGGCCGTATTTCTCGTGCTCCTCGTGCTCACCGCCGCCTGGCATTCGCGGCTCGGCGTGCAGGTGGTCGTGGAGGATTACGTGCACGGCGGCGCCAAGACACTGACGCTGGCACTGGTCACCTTCTTTCACGTAGTGGTCGCGGTGGCCGGGGTGCTCGCGATCCTCAAGGTGGCGTTGGGAGGCGCCCCATGACCACATACGAGTTCATCGATCACACCTACGACGTCATCGTGGTCGGGGCGGGCGGCTCTGGGCTGCGCGCCACGCTGGGTCTGGCGGAGGCGGGACTTTCCACGGCCTGCATCACTAAACTCTTTCCGACGCGCAGCCACACCGTGGCCGCGCAGGGTGGCATCAGCGCCGCCCTCGGCAACATGGGGCCGGACGATTGGCGCTGGCACATGTACGACACGGTCAAGGGGTCCGACTGGCTGGGCGACCAGGACGCGATCGAGCTCATGTGCAAGGAGGCGCCCGCGGCGGTGATCGAGCTCGAGCATTACGGCGTGCCGTTCTCCCGCACGGAAGAAGGCCGCATCTACCAGCGGCCCTTCGGCGGCATGACCACGCAGTTCGGCAAAGGCATCGCGCAGCGCACCTGCGCCGCGGCGGACCGCACCGGCCACGCGATGCTGCACGCTCTCTACCAGCAGTCGATCCGTCGCTCGGCGACTTTTTTCGTCGAGTACTTCGCGCTCGATCTCATGATGGAGAACGGCGCCTGCCGCGGTGTCATCGCCCTCGATATGACGGAGGGGAAGCTGCACCGCTTCCGCGCGCACATGACGATTCTCGCCACGGGCGGCTACGGCCGGGCGTACTTCTCCTGCACCTCGGCTCACTCCTGCACCGGCGATGGCAATGCGATGGTGCTGCGCGCCGGCCTGCCGCTGCAGGACATGGAGTTCGTCCAGTTCCATCCGACCGGTATCTATGGCGCCGGCTGTCTGATCACCGAGGGTGCGCGCGGCGAGGGCGGCTATCTCACCAACTCCAAAGGCGAGCGCTTCATGGAGCGCTATGCGCCGAACGCGAAAGACCTTGCTTCGCGCGATGTGGTGAGTCGTGCCATGACGATCGAGATCCGCGAGGGCCGCGGCGTCGGCGCGGAGCACGACCATATCGATCTGCACCTGGAGCACCTGGGACCCGAGGTAATCCACGAGCGCCTGCCCGGCATCGCCGAGACCGCCCGCATCTTCGCGGGGGTCGATGTCACCAGGCAGCCGATACCGGTGCAGCCCACCGTCCACTACAACATGGGTGGCGTGCCCTGTAATTTCCACGGCGAGGTCGTGCGACCGAAGGCAGGAGACCCCGACTCGGTCGTCCCTGGCCTCATGGCGGTCGGTGAGGCGGCGTGTGTCTCCGTTCATGGCGCCAATCGACTGGGCTCGAACTCGCTACTCGATCTCGTCGTCTTTGGTCGCCAGGCCGCGCGCCGCTGCGCGGAGCTCATCCGACCCGGAATGCGGCACGCGCCATTGCCACAGGATGCCGCTGAGCTCGCGCTGTCCCGCCTCGATCGGCTGCGCCACGCCAACGGGTCGCGTCCGACTGCCGCGATTCGCGTCGAGATGCAGAAGATCATGCAGATGGATGCGGCGGTGTTCCGCACCGGTGAGTCCTTGGAGGAGGGCGCCCGCAAGCTCGCGCAGACCTTTGCGTCCTTCGCGGACGTCAAGGTGAGCGACCGCTCGCTCATCTGGAACACCGACCTCGTGGAGACGATGGAGCTCGAGAACCTGCTCCTGCAGGCGACGGCGACGATCCAGTCGGCAGCCAATCGCACCGAGAGCCGTGGCGCCCATGCCCGTGAGGACTTCGCGCAGCGCGATGATGAGCGCTGGCTGAAGCATTCCCTGGCCTGGGTCGAAGGACCCGGACGCGTGCGCTTCGATTATCGGCCGGTGCATCTCAACACCCTGACCGACGAAGTCGAGACGATCCCGCCCAAGGCGCGCACCTACTGACTCTCAAGGTTTCCGATGGCCCAGTTCAGACTCCCCGCCAACTCCCGCATCCGCAAGGGCAACATTCACCGCGCTGCCGCCGGCGCACGCGCCGTGCGCAGGTTTCGCATCTACCGCTTCGACCCGACTTCGGGCGAGACGCCCAGGGTCGATACCTACGAGCTCGACCTGGCCGGCTGCGGGCCGATGGTTCTCGATGCGCTGATCCAGATCAAAAGCAGCATCGACTCCACGCTCACCTTCCGCCGCTCCTGTCGCGAGGGCATTTGCGGCTCGTGCGCCATGAACATCGACGGCATGAACCGGCTGGCGTGCACCACGGCGATGACGGATCTCGGCGACAGCGACGTGCGTATCTATCCGCTGCCGCACATGCCCGTGGTGAAAGACCTGGTGCCGGATCTGACGAACTTCTACGCTCAGTACGCCTCGGTGAAGCCGTGGCTGGTCGCCCATACCCCTGCGCCACCCGATCGTGAGCGGCTCCAATCCAAGGCGGAGCAGGAAAAGATCGACCGGCCCGCCGCTTGCATCCTCTGCGCGTGCTGCTCGACGGCCTGTCCCAGCTATTGGTGGAACAGCGACCGTTTCCTCGGTCCGGCGGCGCTGCTCGCCGCCTACCGCTGGATCATCGACAGCCGCGACGAGGCGACCGGCGAGCGGCTGGACGAGCTCGAGGACCCGTTCCGGCTCTATCGCTGCCACACCATCATGAATTGCACCGACGTATGCCCCAAAGACCTCAATCCAGCCAAGGCGATCGCCGAGATCAAGCGCATGCTGGTCGAGCGGACATAATGGATCCGGAGGCTCGAGCGCTTCTTTGGCGCTGCCGGCGAGGAATGAAGGAGCTCGATGTGCTCCTGGAGCGCTATGCGGCCGCCGCCCTGCCGCAGGCGGGTCCCGGTGAGCGCGGCCTGCTGGCGCGGCTCCTCGAGCGCCCCGACCCGGAGCTCGCCGCGTACTTTCTCGGCGGGCAGGCACCGCCTGAGGCCGAGATGGCGGCGCTCGTGACGCGGATCACGACTTCGTGCATGATCAAAAGGCCTTGAACGGCTCGGGAGACTTCCCTGAACTTTCAAATTGTTTCAGGGTCGGAGGAAGGGGCGCCCATGAGCGCCGATGTAAGCGATCTTAGCCTGGTACGCCGTGTGCAGCGCGGCGATAAGGGGGCATTTGACGCGCTGGTGCTCAAGTACCAGCACAAACTCGTCAAGCTGGTCATGCGTTATGTCCGCAATCCGGCCGAAGCCGAGGATATTGCCCAGGAGGCCTTCATCAAGGCCTATCGCGCTTTGCCGCAGTTCCGCGGCGACAGCGCCTTTTACACCTGGCTGTACCGGATCGCGATCAACACTGCCAAGAACGCTGTGGTCTCTCGCGACCGCAACCCCGTCGAATACGATCTCGACCGCAGCAACACCGACGAGTCCTACGATATGCAAGGCCGAATGAAGGATTCCGAGACCCCCGAGGGGCTGGTGCTGACGGATGAGATCCGTTCCACCGTCAATGCCGCGATCGACTCCCTGCCCGACGATCTGCGCACCGCCATCGTGCTGCGCGAGCTCGAAGGCCTCTCCTACGAGGAGATCGCCGCAGCCATGGCATGTCCGGTGGGCACAGTCCGCTCACGCATCTTCCGGGCACGCGAGGCGATCGACCAGCGCCTGCGTGAAGTCTTCGAGGGCGGCCTCGGCCGCGCGGAGGAGTTGGGATGAACGAGGAGCTCGACAGCCAGCTATCCGCCATGTTCGACAACGAGCTGCAGGCCGCAGAGTGCGAGCTGCTCGCGCGTCGCCTGTCCCGCGATACCGACCTCAAATGCCGCTGGGGACGCTACGCCGTCATCGGCGCGGTCATCCGCGCGGAGCGCGGCATCACTCTCGATGGCCCAGTGGCCGGGCGCGTGAGCGCGGCCCTGTCGAGCGAGCCCGCTCTGTCGGCCGATGCGCCTCCATCGCGCGGGCGCGTCCAATACCGTTGGTGGCAGCCGGTTGCAGGCGCCGGGCTCGCGGCCGGCGTGGCGGCAGTCTCTATTTTCTGGCTACGCTCGCAGGCTCTCCCCGGGCATTCTCCGGCGGCGGCGCCGATGATCGCCGCCAATGCGGCTCTTGCCGTACCCAGTGCGGCGCTGCCGGCCCTGCAAACCGTGAGCACCGCGTCGGCGGATAGCTTCGTCGTGCCGCCGGTGCAGCAGCAGCCCATGATGGTCGTTCCGGCGACGGAACTGGCCGACTATGTGGTGGCTCACAGCGCCTTCTCCTGGCCCGTCAGCCGCGGCAATCTGCTCTCCGCATTGATGGTAAGCGAGCCGGGAACCTCCAGCATGCCTCCGGGGTCGGAACAGCCAGCTCCCGGCGTGCAAGGCAATGCGATCCCGAATCCGAAGTAGTGAGCGTATCGGCTGGCTGGTGCTAGCCTTGACGCTCAGCGGCGTGGCTTACGCCGACGAGCCGGCCAAGTGGCTCGAGCGCATGAACCAGGCGCTCACGACACTCAACTACGATGGCACTTTCGCCCACTGGGAGGGAGGCAAGGTGGAGATGCTGCGCATCATCCACCGCGTTGCGGACGGCACCGTCTCGGAGCGGCTGGTATCCCTCGACGGCTCCGGCCGGGAGTTCATCCGCACCGGCTCCAGCCTCACCTGTTATCTTCCCGACAAGCATGTGGTGCTGGTGGAGCACACGCCGGCCAAAGTCTCGCTCCTCAGCGGCTTCCCGGCGATCAACGAGCAGACCGCGCGCTTCTACGAGATCAGGGAAGTCGCGCGCATGCGCTTCAACCGGCGCAGTACGCACCTCATCACGGTAATGCCGCGGGACCAGTACAGATATGGCTATCGACTGTGGATCGACGATTCGACCGCGATGCCGCTAAAGACGCAGCTCTGCGACGCGCAAGGGGACGTCATCGAGCAGGTCGTGTTCGCGAATCTCAAGGTCAGGTCGCACATCCCTGACTCGGCTTTCCGCCCCGGTATGGCGACCACCGGTTTCCAATGGCTGCGCAACGACTCACCGCCGCTCAAGGCAGCGGGGAGCCAGCACGGAACGGTGTGGAGCGCCGACCACCTGCCACCGGGATTCCACATGACAGTGCGCGCCGCGCAGGTCATGCCGGGCTCTCCGGGGCCGGTCGATCACCTGGTTTTCACCGACGGGTTGGCCTCAGTGTCAGTGTTCGTCCAGACGACGCACATCGAAGTGACGCCCGGGCAGGTAGTCATGGAGTCGGCGCGGGTAGGGTCCTCATATGCCTTCTCTACCGTGGTGGATGGCCACAAGGTGACCGCGGTCGGCGAGGTGCCGGCGCAGACCGTGCGCTTCATCGCCGACTCGGTGAAGGCAGAGAAGACGGGCGAGACCGCGCCGCCGCCCGCCGCGATGGAGCCACCCCTGCGGGGTGGGCCCTTTGCGCATTCGCCACCCCCACGCTGAAAGGTAAGTCGTCCTCACCGTCGTTCATCGGCGCGACTGCCATCTCTGCGAGCAGATGCTCGCGGAGCTGCAGGCGCTTGGGCGGACCGTGCCGCTGCCGCCGATCGAAGTCGTGGATGTGGGCGCGGACCCCGTTCTCGAGCGTCGTCACGGCCTCGATGTCCCGGTCCTGCTGCTCGATGGCACGGTGGTCTGCCGCCATCGGCTGGATGCCGGGGAGCTGAAGCGCCTGCTGCGCAAGAGCTGACTGCTATAATCCCCGCGGCCGCAGATCATCTGGCGCGGCAGCAACGCGACAGATCCCGATTCATGCGGCTCATACGTAATTTCTCCATCATCGCCCACGTCGATCACGGCAAGTCGACCCTCGCCGACCGCTTCATCCAGCTTTGCGGCGGCCTCGCCGATCGTGAAATGCAGGCGCAGGTGCTCGACTCGATGGACCTGGAGCGCGAGCGCGGCATCACCATCAAGGCGCAGAGCGTGACGCTCTACTACCAGGCGCGCGACGGCGAGCGTTACCAGCTCAACATGATCGACACGCCGGGGCACGTGGACTTCTCCTACGAGGTATCGCGATCGCTCGCGGCCTGCGACGGCGCACTGCTGGTGGTAGACGCCTCCCAGGGGGTGGAAGCGCAGAGCGTCGCCAACTGCTACACGGCGACCGAGCAGGGGATCGAGGTCCTGCCGGTCATCAACAAGATCGATCTGCCTTCGGCCGATCCGGAGCGGGTAATGCGCGAGATCGAGGAGATCATCGGCATACCGGCCGACGATGCCGTGCGCGTGAGCGCCAAGACCGGTGAGGGCGTCCCGGAGCTGCTCGAGGCGCTGATCCGGCGCATTCCGGCGCCCAAGGGCGAGCCGGAAGCGCCGCTGCAGGCGCTCATCATCGATTCCTGGTTCGACAACTACGTCGGCGTGGTCTCCCTCGTGCGCGTAGTCAACGGCAGCGTCAGGACCGGTGAGAAGATTCGCGTCGTATCGACCGGGCGCAGTCACACCGTCGACCGCCTCGGCCGCTTCACACCCAAGCCCATCGTAGAGAAGTCGCTGTCGGCCGGCGATGTCGGCTTCATCGTCGCGGGCATCAAAGAAATCGATGGCGCGCCGGTGGGCGACACCATCACGCTCGATAACCGGCCGGCGGCGGCGCCGCTGCCGGGCTTCAGGCAGATCAAGCCGCGGGTATTCGCCGGACTCTTTCCAGTCAACTCGGAGGATTACGAGAACTTTCGTGACGCGCTCGCGAAGTTGAAGCTCAACGACTCGGCGCTGCATTACGAGCCGGAGGTCTCGGAAGCGCTCGGGTTCGGATTCCGCTGCGGGTTCCTCGGGCTGCTCCACATGGACATCGTCCAGGAGCGCCTGGAGCGCGAGTACGAGCTCGACCTGGTGACCAGCGCGCCAACGGTGGTGTATGAAGTGGCGCGTACCGACGGGGTGGTGGGATACGTCGACAATCCGGCGAAGCTGCCGCCCTCCAACGAGATCGACGAGATCCGCGAGCCCATCATCGTCGCGAACATCCTGCTGCCACCCGATCACGTCGGCGCGGTGTTGAAGCTCTGCAACGATAAGCGCGGCACGCAGAAGAAGATGCAGTACCTGGGCAGTCAGGTGTCGCTGCAATACGAGCTGCCGCTCGCGGAAGTGGTGCTCGATTTTTTCGACCGGCTGAAATCGGTGAGCCGCGGCTACGCCTCCTTCGACTACGAGTTCTCGCACTTCCAGGCGGCGCCGCTCGTCAAGCTCGACATGCTCATCAACGGCGAGAAGGTGGACGCGCTGTCGATCATCGTGCATCGCGAGAGTTCCTATCAGCGCGGTCGCGAGCTGGTGGATAAGATGCAGGAGCTCATCCCGCGGCAAATGTTCGAAGTCGCCGTGCAGGCGGCGATCGGCAGCGCGGTCATCGCGCGCGCCACGGTAAAGGCGTTGCGCAAGAACGTGCTCGCCAAATGCTATGGCGGCGACGTCAGCCGCAAGCGCAAGCTCCTAGAGAAGCAGAAAGAAGGCAAGAAGCGTATGAAACAGTTGGGCAGGGTCGAGATTCCTCAGGAGGCGTTCCTCGCCGTCCTGAAGATCGGCAAATAAGGCGCCGGCACGATGTCTCCTCTCCTCATGCAGGTCATCCTGGTTCTCTCCTGGCTCGCGCTGCCGGTCGGACTCGTATGCATCGTCGATGACTGGTTCCTGCGGCCACGGCGGCAGATTGCCCGGGCGCCGGAGCCGGTGCCCGACTCGCCGATCATGTCGTTCGCCTACCACGCGCTGCCGATCCTGATCGGCGCCGCGGTCATCAAGCTGCTCGTCTCCGAGCAACTCGATTTCAGCGCCGTGCTGGTGGCGATCTCGGCGGTGACCGGAGTCATCTGGGCCGTCGAGGCCGGCGTGCTGCGCCGGCGTCGACGCACCGCGGCCAAGGCGGCCGGCAAGGATCCGCTGGTCATCCCGGAGCCTGGCACGGTGGATTACGCGCGCAGCTTCTTTCCGGTAGCCCTGGCGGTGCTGCTGCTCCGCGCTTTCGTATTCGAGCCGTTCCGCATTCCCTCCGACTCCATGATGCCGACGCTGCTCGACGGCGATTTCATCGTGGTCGACAAGTTCTCCTACGGCCTCAGGCTCCCGGTCACCAACAGCAAGATCCTGGACGCGGGCGGCCCACAGAGGGGGGACGTGGTGGTCTTTCGCTACCCGCTGGACCCTTCTGAGAACTACATCAAGCGCGCGGTCGGGCTGCCGGGCGATCATGTGACAGTGCGTGACGACCGGCTCAGCATCAATGACCAGGTGATACCGTTCAAGGTCACGAAGCCCTACAGCGACGGTTGCTACATCAACATGCAGCTCGCCGTTGAGAATCTCGGCACCCATGCGCACCAGGCGCTGCTCTGCCCCGTCCCTCTCGAGGTCACCCCCTATCCTTTGCCAGGCTGCCCTCGCAGTGATGCGCGCGGCTACGTCTGCGGCGGTACGCCGCCGCCGGGTGCGCAACCCCTGGATGAGCCGGAAGTGGTAACGAAGGTGGTGCCGTCCGGTAGCTATCTGATGATCGGCGACAATCGGGACAACAGTGACGATGGGCGCGTGTGGGGATTCACGCCCGATGCGAATCTGGTCGGCAAGGCGACCTACATATGGTTCAATTGGGACCCGGAGCACTCCGGCGGGCCCATCTGGAGCCGGATCGGCAAGAAAATCGAGTAGCGGGGGTTTGGCAATGCTTGCGCGTCAACGTGGTGTGACGGCGATCGGGTGGCTGATACTGCTCATCCCGTTCGCAATCATCATTTATGCCGGAATCCGGCTGATGCCGGTCTACCTGAATTACATGGCGGTCGCACGAACGCTGAACGATCTCACGACTGAGTATCAGGCCGGCGGAGCGACCCCGGACGCCATCCGCTCGTCCATGCAGAAGCATTTCGATGTCGAGAACGTGGACTACCCCGCGGTCAAGGACGTCAGCATTACGCGCGTGGGCCAGGGTGGCTGGGTGGTCGAAGCCGCCTACTACGATCAGGCGCCGCTCTTCCTGCACATCACTCTGCAGGTCCAGTTCGACAAGAGCGTCACGCTGGGTGGTGGATAGCTCCGACCGGCCGCTCGCGTGGCTGCGCGCCGAGCTCGGCTACGAGCCGCGGGACGCAGGCCTCTTTCGCACCGCCTTCACGCATCGCAGCGTCCCAGGCCCCAATAATGAGCGGCTGGAGTTTCTCGGCGATGCGGTCCTCAACCTCGTGGTGGCGCATCACCTCTACGTGGCCTTCCCGCAGGCGAGTGAGGGGGATCTGAGCCGCTTGCGGGCGCGGGTGGTGAGCGGCGAGCCGCTGGCCGAGGTGGCCGCATCGCTCAAGCTGGGGGAGGCGCTGCAGCTCGGCTCGGGTGAGCTCAAGACCGGCGGCTTTCGACGGCATTCCATTCTCGCGGATGCGCTCGAAGCGGTCTGTGGAGCCCTGTACCTCGACGGCGGCCTCGCAGTGGCCGAGGGGGTCATCGCCCGCCTCTTCGAGCCACGGATCGCAGCGCTCCCGGCTCCGGACGAGCTCAAGGATGCGAAGACCCGTCTGCAGGAGTACCTGCAGTCCCGCGGGCTCTCGCTACCCAGGTACCGGGTGGAGCGGATCGAGGGAGAGCCCCACGCCCAGACCTTTCATGTGACCTGTGAGGTGCCGGCGCAGCGGCTCTCGGCCCTCGGCAGCGGCTCCAGCCGACGGCGCGCCGAGCAGGAGGCCGCCGAGCGCATACTGTCCGCCGTGGACGATGCCATGAACTCTCGCAGTGACTGAGCCTGCCGCCGATTTCCGCTGCGGCTTCGCGGCGCTCGTCGGACGCCCGAACGTCGGCAAGTCGACGCTGCTCAACGCGCTCGTCGGCCAGAAGCTGAGCATCGTCACCCCGCGGCCGCAGACGACGCGCCACCGGATCATCGGGCTGTTACAGCTGCCGAACGCACAGATCGCATTCGTCGACACGCCGGGGCTCCATAGTCAGGCGAGGCGCGCACTCAACAAGGCGATGAATCGCACCGCGACGGCTGCTCTCGAGGATGCCGACCTCGTCGTATTCGTGGTGGAAGCGCTAGTCTGGAACACGGAAGACGAGCTCGTGCTGAACCGCATCGCCCGCTCGGGCAGGCCGGTGTTGGTTGCGGTCAACAAGGTGGATCGCGCGAAGCCGCGCGAGCGGCTGTTGCCCTATCTCGCCGACCTCGATCGCCGGCACGGATTCCTGGCGCTGGTGCCGATCTCGGCGCTCAAGGAAAAGAATCTCGATGACCTGCGCAACGCGATCGTGGCCCACCTGCCGGTCTCGGCGCCGCTCTTTCCCGACGGCGAGCTCACCGATCGCGGCATCCAGTTTCGCATTGCGGAGATGATTCGCGAGAAGCTGACCCTTGAGCTCAATCAGGAGGTTCCATACGGGATCGCGGTGGAGGTGGAGAAGCTGGCCGAGGAGGACGGGATTCTCACGGTGGATGCAGCCATCTGGGTGGATCGCGAGGGCCAGAAGCCGATCGTCATCGGCGCCAAGGGGCAGCGGCTGAAGCGGGTGGGCACCTCGGCGCGGCTCGCGCTGAATGGAATGCTGCAGCGGCGGTTGCACATCAATCTCTGGGTGAAGGTGCGGGAGAACTGGGCGGATAACGCTCGGGCATTGCGCGAGTTAGGCCTGGAGTAACAGAGGTGGCGACGGCGCATCCCCGCCGGGTTCTTTTGGCGCCGGGGTATATCCTGCACCACCGGCCTTACCGGGATACCAGCCGAATTCTCGAAGTGCTCGTGCGCGATCATGGGCGGCTGACGCTGTTCGCGCGCGGGGTACGGGGGCCGAAGCCGCGGTTCGGCGGGGTTCTGCAACCATTCGATCTGCTGCTGCTGTCGTTTCAAGTGGGGCGGGAGGCGGGACAACTCACCGGGGTGGAGAGCGCCGAGAGCGCGCCGCCATTGCCTGCGGGCAGCCTCATGCCGGGCTTCTACCTCAATGAGCTGCTGTTGAAGCTCACGACGCGGCACGATCCTATGCCGGAAGTTTTCGAGGATTATCGCTGGGCTCTGGGCGGCCTGCGGGCCGGGAGCAGGATCGAGGCGGTCCTGCGGGTCTTCGAGAAGAGGCTGCTCGAGGCCCTGGGGTATGGCCTGGACCTGGCCTCGGAGGCGCGCACCGGCAAGGCCATCGAGGCGGAGGGGCGCTATCGGTTTCTGGCCTCCCAGGGGCTGGTCCTGGCAGGCGAAGGCGATGCGGACGCGGTCGCGGGTAGCTCGCTGCTCGCGCTGGCGCGGGAGGAGCTGCAAGCCGGGCGCGCCGTTGACGACGCGCGCACGGTCCTCAAGGCGGCGCTGGCCGAAAGGCTCGAAGGCAAGGAGCTCCTCACCCGCCGGGTGGCCCGGGCGGTGGCTACACGCGGGGGCTCGCGCAGCCGCGCTTAGTACGCAAGAATCCCGGTTTGCCCGAATCATGCCCATCACTGGAGTACGCGGCTTGGCTCTCTCGTACATCGCACTCGGCATCAACATCGACCACGTGGCCACCTTGCGTCAGGCGCGGCGCGGCAAGGAGCCGGATCCGGTGCAGGCGGCGCTGCTCGCCGAGATGGCTGGCGCCGACAGCATCACCCTGCATCTGCGCGAAGACCGCCGGCACATCCAGGACTTCGATGTCAGGACCCTGAAGGGGCTGTTGAAGACCCGGATGAATCTCGAGATGGCCGTCACCGACGAGATGGTAGGGATCGCCGCGGAGGTGCGGCCGGAGGATTGTTGCTTCGTTCCGGAGCGGCGGCAGGAGGTGACGACGGAGGGCGGACTGGATGTGGCGGGGCAGGAGGCGCGGATGAAGGACGCTGCCGGGAGGCTCGCCGGGCAGGGGATCCGGGTGGCGCTGTTCATCGACCCGGAGCCGCGCCAGGTGGCGGCGGCGGCGCGGATCGGGGCGCCGGCGATCGAGCTGCATACGGGTGCATATGCGGAGGCTGCGGGCGCGGCACGGGCTACGGAGCTCGAGCGGCTGGTCAGATGTGCGCGCCTCGGCGCGGGCCTGGGACTCGAGGTGCATGCGGGACACGGATTGAACTACCACAACGTACAACCGGTGGCCGCCATCCGCGAGATCGTGGAGCTCAACATCGGGCATGCGATCATCTCGAGGGCGGTGTTCGACGGGCTCGCTCGCGCGGTGGGCGACATGAAGGTACTGCTGACGGTGGCGCGCGCATGATCTTCGGGATCGGGGTGGACGTCCTCGAAGTGAAGCGGATCGGGGCGACGCTGGAGCGGTTCGGAGCGCATTTCATCGAGCGGCTGCTGATGCCGGAGGAGCAGGCGCAGCTCGCCAGGACTCAGCGGCCGGAGCGGTTCATCGCAATGCGGTTTGCGGCCAAGGAGGCGATCGTCAAGGCGATGGGGACCGGGTTCGCGCACGGAGTCTGGATCAGGGATGTCGGCGTGGTGCAGAACGCCTGGGGAAAGCCGGAGGTGGTGTTCTCGCAGCGCGGGGACAAGGTCAGGAAGGGACTGGGCGTTGGAGAGGGACACGTGACGCTGACGGACGAGGCGGGGCTCGTCGTCGCGGTTGCCGTGCTCATGAAGGCAACCTCGCCGTGAACTGTCTGGTGTTTGATATAGAAACCATACCTGACGTGGCTCTTGGACGGCGGTTGTATGGGTTGGACGGATTGCCGGATGCGGAAGTCGCGAAGGCGATGTTCGCATTGCGGCGGCAGGACTCGGGCGGCGAATTCCTGCCGCTCGAGCAGCACCGGGTGGTCGCCGTTTCCTGCATGCTGCGCAGCCGCGAGGGGCTCAATGTCTGGAGCCTCGGTGACCTCGACTCGCCGGAGGCCGAGCTCATCGAGCGCTTCTTCGACGGCATCGACAAGTTTTCGCCGGATCTCGTGTCATGGAACGGATCGGGGTTCGATCTACCGGTGCTGACCTATCGCGCGCTGCTCGCGGGGATCCAGGCGCCGCGCTACTGGGAGGCGGGCGACGAAGATCAGGCGTTCCGCTTCAACAATTATCTCAACCGCTATCACTGGCGGCACACGGATCTGATGGATGTGCTGTCGGGATTTCAGGCGCGCGGGCGGGCGTCGCTGGCGAATATAGCATGTCTACTCGGCCTGCCGGGGAAGCTCGGGTTCTCGGGCGCACAGGTGTGGGACGCCTATCTCGACGGGAACCTGCTCGGGATCCGGCGCTACTGCGAGACGGATGTCCTCAACACGTATCTCGTGTATCTGCGCTTCGAGCTGCTGCGGGGGCGGCTGACGCGGGAGCGGTACGCGCAGGAAGTGGAGAGGCTGAAGGTGCTGCTGCGCGCCGGCACGGAGCCACATTTCGCGGAATTCCTGCGCGTGTGGGAAGGTGGCGCTTGAGGGAGACGGCGGAGGTCGTGGGCCTGACACACGATGGCCAGGGGATCGTTCGCGCCGGCAAGACGGTCTTCGTGGCGGGCGCACTTCCCGGGGAAACGGTCAGCTTCGAGCGTACTCGCAAGCATCGGCAGCACGACGACGGCAAACTGTTGGAAGTGGTGCGGCCTGCTGCGGAGCGGGTGACGCCGCGCTGCGCGCATTTCGGCGTCTGTGGAGGATGTGCTCTGCAGCATCTCGCGCCGGAGGCGCAGGTGACGATGAAGGAGCAGGAGCTGCGGGACAACCTCGAGCGTGTCGGCCACGTGGAGTACCGCGCCTGGCTGCCGGCATTGCGCGGGCCTGCGTGGGGCTACCGGCGGCGAGCGCGGCTCGGAGCGAAGTTCGTGCCGAAGAAAGGCAAGGTAGTCGTCGGGTTTCGGGAGCGTCTTGCGCCCTACGTGGCTGACGTCACGCGGTGCGAAGTGCTTGCCGAACCGATAGGGGCGCTGGTGCATGCGCTTGGGCAGCTCCTGGGGACATTGGATATCCACCAGCACGTGCCGCAGATCGAGGTCGCGGTCGCAGACAACACCACGGCGCTGGTGCTGCGTGTGCTGAAGCCGCCAGGCACAGAGGATTGCGCGAAGTTGCGTGACTTCGCGGCGCACCACGCGCTTCGGCTCTATCTGCAGAGCGGTGGGCTGGATTCCATCGCTGAGCTGACCGTCGGCGATGCGGCGGCAGCTCCGCTCAACTACGCTCTGCCGGCGTTCGATCTCACGCTCGACTTCGCGCCCACCGATTTCGTTCAGGTGAACGGCGCCGTGAATCAGGCGCTGGTCGGGCGGGCCGTGGAGCTCCTGCGTCCGAGCGCGCAGTCGCGCGTGCTCGATCTCTACTGCGGGCTCGGCAATTTCACCCTGGCGCTCGCCCGGACGGCGGGCCATGTCGTCGGCGTGGAAGGCGAGGCGGGTCTGGTTGAGCGGGCGCGTCACAATGCGCGCTGCAACGGACTTGCCAACGTGGAATTTCACGCGAGTGACCTGTCCAAGCCGACAGAGCCGCCGGAGGGGTGGCTTCGCGGGCGATACACCCATGTGCTCCTCGATCCGCCACGGGTCGGCGCGGCGCCGGAGATGCTCGCGGCCATTGGCCGGCTCGCCCCGGAGCGTGTGTTGTATGTCTCATGTCATCCCGGAAGCCTGGCCAGGGACCTGGGAATCCTGGTACACGAGCATGGTTTCACCCTCGAAGCGGCCGGAGTCGTCGACATGTTCCCTCATACCGCGCACCTCGAATCGATGGCGCTCCTCGAGCGGCCATGACCCTCGGGCCGCTGATGATCGACCTGGAAGGTACGGCCATGACGGCCGAGGAGCGGGAGATGCTCCGCCACCCCCTGGTCGGCGGTGTGATCCTGTTCACGCGCAATTACTCAGACCCGGAGCAACTCTCGGCGTTGACGGCCGATATCCATGCCGTGCGCAGCCCGCCGCTCATCGTGGCGGTCGATCATGAGGGCGGGCGCGTGCAGCGCTTCCGCGCCGGCTTCTCCGCGTTACCGGCGCCGCGGCGGATCGGCCACGAATACGATGCCAACGCCCGATCGGGCCTCGAGTTGGCTCGCAGCATGGGTTGGCTCATGGCCGCGGAGCTGCGCGCGCATGGAGTCGACCTCTCGTTCGCACCCTGCGTCGACATCGACTACGGCGTGAGCTTCATCACGGATCGCGCCTTCCATAGTGATCCCGATACGGTGGGCGCACTGGCGATTGCGTATGCGCACGGCATGCGCGACGCCGGGATGGCGGCCACCGCGAAGCACTTCCCGGGCCACGGAGCGGTGGTCGCAGACTCCCACCTGACGCTGCCCGTGGATAGGCGGGAACTCGCCGATATGAGCGGTGACCTGGCGCCTTATCGTCGGCTGATAGCCAACGGACTTCCGGCTGTCATGGTGGCTCACATCCTCTTTCCGGCGGTGGATGCGGCCCCCTCCAGCCTGTCGGCGCGCTGGATTCGCGACGTATTGCGCGGAGAGATGCGGTTCCAGGGGGTAGTGTTCACCGACGACCTGTCGATGGGAGGCGCCGCGGCGGCGTTCGGGGACGTTGTCACCCGGGCCACGCGGGCGCTGTCGGCGGGTTGCGACATGTTGCCGGTCTGCAACCAGCGGGCCGCGGTGGTCGAGCTTCTCGATCGCCTGCGGATAGAGCCCGCGCCGGCCTCGGGCCTCCGTCTGGTAAGGCTCCACGGCCGCGGTGAATGGAGCGCGGAAGACCTCAAGAATCGCCCGGAGTGGCCGAGAGCGCAGGAGTGGCTGCAGCGTTGCGCTGCGGCTCCGGCGCTGAAACTGGATTCGGGACGATGACGAGCGGTAGCGAATGAACAAATGGTCGGCAGAAGCCTGGCGCAAGGTCCTCGACAGCTCGCCCGAGGGCGTCGTGGTCTGCGACGCCGCGGCCGCCGATTGCCCGGTCATCTATGCCAACCGCGCATTCGCCGCCATGAGCGGCTATGCGATCGATGGCCTGTTAGGCAAGAACCTGCGCATGCTTCAGGGCAGCGATCGCGATCAGGACGGCCGGCAGCGATTGCGCGAGGCGGTGGAGCGGGGCGAGGCCGCGCGGGTGCTGATGCGCAACTATCGCCCGGACGGGTCGCTCTTCTGGAATGAGGTGGTTCTGCAACCGGTGCGCAACGGCTCCGGTGAGCTGACTCATTTCGTCGCCTATTACCGCGATGCCAGCGAGAGACTCAAGGGGGACGAGAAGGGCGCCCACGGCCTGCCTTCCTGGCTGCGCGAGGACCGGTTGACCGGGCTGCACTCCCGAGCCTATTTCGAGGAGTTGTTGCTGCGCGACTGGCTGCTCGCGCAGCGCGACTCGCACGAGATCGCACTGACGATCTTCGACATCGACGATCTTGCCACCTACAACGATACGTTCGATAAGAGCGCCGGCGATGCCTGCATCAGGCGCGTCGCTCGCGTCGTCGGTGCATCCTACCGGCGAGGCGGTGACCTCGTCGGCCGTTGGGACGGTGGGTCGCTCGCGGCTCTGACGCAGGGCGAAGCGGCGCAGAAGGCACCACAATACGCGCAAGTCGTGGCACAGCGCGTGCGCGACCTCCTGATCCATCATCCGCGCAACGGCTCGGGACGCTACCTCACTATCAGCGCCGGCGTGGCGAACCTCGTGCCGGAGCGCGACATGCCGCTCGAGGCGTTGCTCAAGGGATGCCGCGCGGCGCTGAAGCGGGCCAAATCGACGGGCAAGAACAACATCGTCACGGCGGAGGCGGCGGATTTCTCCTGAGCCGCGTGCTCTTGCAACATGCGCATCGTGCTGCACATCGCTCATCGCGACATGTGGGAAGCGTCCGCTCCCGTCGGCTACTACAAGCCCCTGTCCCTGGACTCTGATGGCTTCATTCACTGCTCCACCATCGAGCAGACGGTCGAGACGGCGAATCAGTTTTTCACCGGCCAGGAGGGTTTGATCCTCCTCTGCAGCGACACCGACAAGTTGGAAGCCGAAATAAAATACGAAGCGGCGGCATGCATTGGCGACCAGGGAGCCTGGTCGTTTCCCCACATCTACGGACCTCTCAACGTCTCCGCCGTCGCCCAGGTCGTGGAGTTCCCGCCGCGCGCGGATGGAACGTTCGAGCTGCCGCCGCAAATATCGCGCTGACTATTTCGGCAGCAGATGGAAGAAGGGCTGCGCCTCCGCGAGCGCCCGGGCATAAGAGGGCCGTGCCATCAGGCGGTCGAGGTAGGCCAGGGCGTTGGGGTGCGTCTCGCGGAACGGGCCGAAAAAGCGGTCGCCGTAAAAAATCGCCGGCGCGGCGGCGCAGTCGGCCATCGTGAAGGTCTCGCCAATGGCCCAGGTTCTGTCGGCCATCTCGACATCGAGCAGGTCGAGCGCCCGCGTGAATTGCGCGCCCGCCTCGGCCACTCCGTGCGGATCCTTCTTGCCCTGCGGCCGCAGGTTGTCGCCGGCGAATTTCTGCATCTGCGTGTGCAGGTAGTTGTCGCAGAACCGATCGCGCAGCCGCACCTGCCAGGCGAGATCCGGATCGTCCGGGATCAGCCTGGTTCGCCCCGGGAAGTGGGTCTGCAGGTATTCGATGATGATGGTCGATTCCGGCACGACCCGGCCGCGCGCGAGGTCGCGCAGGATAGGAAAGTGCTTGAGGGGCCAGAGGCTTGCCCATTCGCGCGCGACCGCGGGATCGTCCACCCGCTTCACCTGGAAAGGAATGTCATTCTCGTAGAAGGCAATGAGTACCTTGTGGCAGTACGAGGACAGCGGGTGCAGAAAAAGCTCGAGCGACATCACGTCCCAATAAGTTAAGTATATTATTAAGTATATGTTGAGCGCTTCCCGGAGTCAAGCGAGCGGGCAGGCGTCGCCGCGGGTCACGCGGCGGTATCCGCTGGCGTCAAGATCGATGCGGCAGCCCTATTGATATTCATCACCCCATCTCATCAGGACGAATGGCCCGCAGGCCGCGAGCCATCCGCCCGGGATGCTGCGGCGGCGTGGGAATGCCTCGGCTTCGCGGATCGAGGTTGGGGACACGGCGTGCGGACGCACGTGCGCTCTGGCCCGATAGAAGACGACGAACGAGGCCGCGGCCTGCGCCAGGATCGTGAGCGGCATGAGGCGAAACGCTGTCTCCGGGCACATGGCGATCGCCGCCAATGCCAGCGCCGCAAGGACGACGACTCCGGCGCGGTAGCGCCGCAGAAGCGCAACGCCCGCGGCGCTGCCGCGGAATTCCGGCCGCACCGTTATCGCAAAGTAGAGGTCGGGGCGTGTCAGGTTGGGCGTGAACCAACAAAGCGACGCCATGAGCGCCGCGAGAGCGAGGGTGGTAATACGCAACAGGGTATGCGGCATGGTCGTCACCTCACAAAGCGCCTGCCTGCAGGCGGCGGGCGCTGTCGAGCAATTCCTTGACCAGGGACTTTCGCGGCAGGCCTTGCGCCAACGCTCTGGCAATCAGCTCGCGCAGCGGCCTGGTGAATTTCTCGTCGGCGTCGACGCGGACACTGGGGCGTTCCCGATCGCGGACGGTCGCGCCGCGATGCCGCCTGAGATCGAGCCAGCCTTCGGTCGCGAGCTCGCGATACGCCTGAGCCACGGTGTTGTGGTGTACGCCGAGATCGATCGCCAGGGCCCGGACCGTAGGCAACCTGTCGCCGGAGCGATAGCTGCCGGCCACGAGCTCGGCACGAATGGCGCTGACGATCTGCTCGTAGACCGGGGTTCGAGAGGCGAGGTCGATTCGCAGCATGCCATCTTTGTACATCAATGACAGACAAAAGGCAACGCTGGGATCGGCGGCGGCTCAGGTGGCCTCGGGCATGACTTGGCCTGCGCTCGCTCGGGTTGCCAGACTGCCCGCGATGGTGGCGACGAAGTTGATACACAGGGCGACGAAGCCGGCGTTCAGCCCGCCTATGGGGTCGAGGTGAGCGGACATCAGCGTCACTGCGGTGAGCACGCCCACGATCAGTCCGATCAATACTCCCGTCCCCGTGACTCGCTGCCAGTACAGGCCGAGAAGAACGCCGGGGAGGCATTGCGCCACCATGGCATATCCGGTGAGGAGCAGCGCGACGATGGTGCTCGCGCCGTGGATCGCGAGGCCGAGGCTGAGCGCTCCCAGCAACACGACCATGGCGCGTGCGAGCCGTGCAACGCCGTCATCGCTCATCGCCGGGGCGAGGAGCGGTCGATACAGGTTCTTCGCGAAGAGGGTCGCGGCGCTCAGGAGGAGGATGGCCGCCGGCACCATTGCCGTGAGAGCGCCCGCGCCGCCGATCACGCCCAGGAACCACGCGGGAAAGGTCCGGCGCACCACGATCAGGAGCGCCAGGTCGCCGTTCTGCAGGTGTGGCAGGATGAGGACCGCCGCGAACCCGGCGAAGAACATGAGCGCGAGCGTCAGGCTGTACAGCGGCATCACTACCGCATTGCGCCGCAGGGTATCGGCGCTCTTGGCCGTGAATGTCGCGCCGAATGTGTGCGGCCACATGTAGAAGCCGCAGGCGGTCAGCAGAACGGTGGACATGTACCACGAATGGCCGAGATTCGGCGTCGACCCCGGCATGACCAGGTGCTCGGGCCGTGCCTGTATCAGTGCTGTGAACATCGCGCCGATGCCACCGAAGTAGGCCAGTGGTATGCCGAAGCCGATGGCAATCGCCGCGATGAGCATGAGCAGGTCCTTGACGGCGCTCACCCACGCTACGGCGCGCACGCCGTTTGCAACCACGAAAGCGACCAGGAGCACGGTACCAACAGTCATTGCGGCGGCGCGGCCGATGTGGCCGAAGCTCGCTACCGAAACGATGATGCCGATGCCATCGAGCTGCAACTGGATGTAGGGCACGAATGCCAGGATGCCCACGACGCAGACCAGGCCCGAGAGGTATGGATTGCGATACAGCACGTTGAAGAAATCAGGCTGCGTCTGCATGCGGTGCTGGCGGCCGAGCTCCCATAGTTGCGGCAGGAAGAAGAACGATGCGACGTAGGCAAGGGTGGGATACGCCAACGCGTACAGAACGGGAGCGCCGCGGCTGTAGGCCCAGCCGCTCACCCCCAGGAAGGTGAAAGTCGTGTAGACCTCGCCTGCCATCAGCAGGAATACCAGCCCGGCACCGAAGCCGCGCCCGCCTACTGTCCATTGCTCCAGATCCATCCGCTGCCGTGAGCCGGCCAGGAAGCCGATCGCGGTGCCTATTGCCACGATCGCGACTATCAGCGTGAGAGCGGTCGCGGCCGGGCTCATGGGTCGCGGTTGCCCTTGTTCTCGGAACGGCTCTCGAAACGGTACGCGCCCCACATGCAGCAGGACGTGAGCACGATCCAGAAGATCAGCCAGAAGAGGTTGAAGGGCAGGCCCAAGACCGTCGGCGCGACGCGGTCCCAGAGCGCTACCGAGAAGCACATGGCCACGAAGGGAATCGCTCCCAGCGCCAGAGCACCGATCGATGGCTTCTTCACTTTACCTGCCCGGTGGGCGGGGACCTCGCGCGGGGCTGACGAGGGCGATGACGCCGAACGCCGGGTGGTCGTAATAGTTGCGCTGAAAATAGCGCACACGCCGTGTCTCGTTCATCACGAACGTCGCCCCGGGAGGGGCGTTCAAGCTGGGGGGCGGGTCCTGCATGGTGTAGTTGAGCGCCATTCCAAGGTGCAGGAACTGACCCCGCTCGAGGAATATGACGCCGCTGAGACCCGGCACGTTGATACCGAGGGACTCCAGCGGAAAGCCGGCGTGCGTTCCCCAGCCGCTTGCGGTCTGCACCCAGGCGGCGTGTGCGACGGGTAGATAGGTGCCGCTGGAGCGCAATCTCGATTCGATGGCGGTCAGGCGATAGTTCGAGGTTGGGAGCACCGTCAACAGCTTGCCGGCCGGCCCGGAGCCGCTCGTGGTCTCGCCACCGGCCACCGTCGTTGCGCTGGCAGTCGTCTCATCCGCCCAGTTCTCGGGCTGGCCGAGCGCTGCCTGGTTGCGGAAGATGACGATCTCGATGTCGTATGCCGGTCCGCTGGGAGCCTGATCGGGCGCGACCTGGGCGGGAGCTGCCTGTGCCGCATCGCCTTGAGCGGGAGCGCCTTGTGCCGGAGCTGTCTGCGGCGGCGTGGCTTGGGCTGGCGCAGCCTGCGTTCCCGTGCTCTGAGCGAATGCCGGCAGTGACGCGAGCAGCGTAAGGGTGGCGAGGAGCGCAAGCCGGCGGGCACTGCTTCGGGGCGTCATGGAGGCAGTCTACCCGATGACTGGGGCGGCAGCTTGCGACCTAACGGGCGCGCGCCGCCGCCAGACGCTTCATGAGGCTGGCCCCGAAATCGAAGCGGGCTTCCTCGGTCGGCATGGCGCGCGTCACGCGCAGGCGCAGCGGTCCTTCGAGCCGGTACTCGCGCGGTGCCTGCTGCATCAGGCGCACGACCGACGCCGGCTCGATTTCGTTGCGCTCCTCGAAGGTCACCGAGCCGCCCTGCGGCCCGAGATCGAGCCGCCGGATACCCAGGGAGCGCGCGGTGAGCTTCAGTTTCGCAATGCGGATGAGGCTCTGCGCGGGAGGGGGCAGGGCGCCGAAGCGGTCGTGAATTTCCGCGGTGAGGTCATCGAGCGCCTCGGCGCTCTCGGCGGCCGCGATGCGCTTGTAGAGACCGAGGCGCACGTGCACATCGGCAATGAACGCCTCCGGCAGGAAAGCCGGCAGGCGCAACTCGACTTCCGTCGCAGCGGCAAGCGGCTTGTCGAGCGCGGGCTCGCGGCCTTCCTTCAACGCCTTCACGGCGTACTCGAGCAGATCGAGATACATGGCGAGCCCGATCTCCGTCATCTGGCCGCTTTGCTGCTCGCCCAGGAGCTCGCCGGCGCCGCGGATCTCGAGGTCGTGAGTCGCGAGCACGAAGCCGGCGCCGAGCTCCTCCATCGACTCGATGGCCTCCAGCCGCTTGGCCGCATCGCCGGCGAGCGCCTTGCGCGGCGGTGCGACGAGGTAAGCGTAAGCGCGGTGGTGCGAACGACCGACGCGGCCGCGGAGCTGATGGAGCTGCGCGAGGCCCATGTGGTCGGCACGGTTGATCACGATCGTGTTGGCGGTGGGAACGTCGATGCCGCTCTCGATGATGGTGGTGCAGAGCAGCAGGTCGAAGCGGCGGTGATAGAAGTCCACCATGAGCTGCTCGAGATCGCGCTCGCGCATCTGCCCGTGCCCGACTCTGACGCTCGCCTCGGGCACGAGGCCCTGCACCTCGGCGGCAATCTTGTCGATGGTGCGAATCTCGTTGTGCACGAAGTAAATCTGGCCGCCGCGGCGCAGCTCGCGCAGCACCGCCTCGCGCAGGGTCGGCCCGTGCCACTCGATGACGAAGGTCTTGATCGCGAGCCGCTCCGCGGGCGGCGTCGTGATGAGCGACAGGTCGCGCAAACCACCGAGCGCCATGTTGAGCGTGCGCGGGATGGGCGTCGCGGTGAGTGTCAGAACGTGCACGTTCGCCCGCAGAGCCTGCAGCCGCTCCTTGTCACGCACTCCGAAGCGATGTTCCTCATCGACGATGATCAGCCCCAGGTCCTTGAAGCGGGCATGCGTGTGCAGCAGCCGGTGCGTGGCCACCACGATGTCGACGGCGCCGCGCTCGATTCCCTCGATGGTGGCCTGCGTCTCTTTCGCGTTACCGAACCGCGACAGGCCTTCGACGCGTACCGGCCAGTCGGCGAAGCGGTCGCGGAAGTTGGCGACATGCTGCTGCACCAACAGGGTGGTAGGCGCGAGCACCGCGACCTGTTTGCCGGACTGGGTGGCGGCGAAGGCCGCGCGCATGGCCACCTCCGTCTTGCCGAAGCCGACATCGCCGCAGACGATCCGGTCCATCGGCCGGTCGCTTTGCAGATCGGCGAGCACCTTGCGGATGGCCTCGGCCTGGTCTTCCGTCTCTTCGAAGGGGAAGGCGTCGGCGAAAGTCTGATAATCGCTCTCGTTGAGCGTGAGCTTCAGCCCTTTCTGCGCCTTGCGTCGCGCGTAGAGATCGAGCAGTTCCGCCGCGACGTCGCGAATCTGATCCGCGGCGCGCTTGCGCGCTTTCGCCCACTGGTCCGTGCCGAGCTTGTGCAGCGGCGCGCTCTCGGGTGCGGCGCCGGTGTAGCGGGTGACGAGGTGCAGCGCATGAACCGGAACGTACACGCGATCCCCGTCCAGGTATTCGAGGACGAGAAACTCCCCGGGTTGTTCCGCAACCTCCATCGACTGCAGACCGACGTAACGTCCGACCCCGTATTCCTCGTGCACCACCGGTGCCCCGGGGTTGAGATCCTGCAGGTCGCGGAGGATGGCTTCGGGATCGACGGCCGCCCGCTTGCGCCGGCGCTCCTGCCGGGCCCGGGCGCCGAAGAGCTGCGCCTCCGAGATGATCGCGATCCGCGGTTGCGTGAGAGTCAGGCCACCGAGATCGGCGGCAACCGTCAACGCCAGGGCCGCGCTACCGGCCGAAAATCCTTCCCAGCCCTGCACGGTGTCGACTCTGTGCCCGTGCCCGCGCAGCATCTCCTGCAGCACTTCCCGTCGGCCGGGAGAGTCGGCGGCGATCAGCACCCGGCCGTCGAATTCCGCCAAAAAGCCATCGAGCGCGGCCAGCGGGCGCTCAGCCCGCGCATCGGCTCGCAGATCGCGTGGCTCCACGGAGGGGAAGTTGCGTACCTGCGCGGCTGCCATGCCGAGGGTGGTGTCCGCCTTGAACGTCTCCAGAGTGATCGAGGAGAAGCCGTGGAGCTTCGCCTCGAGCTCCTGCGGCTCGGCGAACAGCTCGGCGGGGGCAAGCACCGGCCTCTCGATGTCATGCCGACGGTCCTCGTAGCGAATTGCGATGCCGCTCCATGCTTTCACCAGCGCGGCGGGCAGGGCGGCGTCGTGCACGATGACCGCGTTGGCGGGAAGGTAGTCGAGCAGCGTTGCCGTCTCCTCGAAGAAAAGCGGCAGGTAGAACTCGATACCCGCCGGTGCGAGGCCCTCGCTGACACCGCGGTAGATGGTGGTGCGGTTGGGATCCCCTTCGAAACGTGTGCGGAAACGCCGTCTGAACTCCTTTACGGCCTCGGCATCCAGCGGCATCTCGCGCGCGGGCAGAAGGCGAACGCTATCCAGCGCATCGAGCGAACGTTGCGTTTCCGGGTCGAAGCGGCGGATGGCTTCGATCTCCTCATCGAACAGATCGATGCGCAGCGGCGTCGCGCCGCCCATCGGGAAGACATCGAAGAGCGAGCCACGCACCGCGAACTCGCCGGGGCTCGTGACCTGACTGACGCTCGCATATCCGGCGTCCGTCAGCCTTTGGCGGAACGGCTCGAGCGCCAGGGCCTGTCCCCGCACGAGCTCGAACGCGCGGCCCTGGACGTATTGCTTCGGCGGCAGGCGCTGCATGAGCGTATCCGCCGCGACGATCAGACACCCGTGCCGGGTCTGAGGCAGCTCGAAGAGCGTGCGCAGCCGCTCCGAGATGATGTCGGGATGTGGTGAGAAGAGATCGTAAGGCAGCACTTCCCAGTCCGGGAAGGCAAGCAGCGTCAGTCGCTCGCCCGCGAAAAAGCGCAGCTCCGCCGCCAGCCGGTCGAGCTCGCGGGCGGCGTCGGCCACGACCACATACAGACGTTGGTCAGAATGCGTGGCCTCGGCAAGCGCCAGGGCAGGCGCGCTGCCGTGGAGCTGGTGCCAGCGCAGATGCCGCCGGGCGGCGGTCGGGACGGGCGGATCGAGGATTCTCAAATCGCGACGGGGATCTCTGAGACCTGCACCCGCTCCTCGACGGGGACGCAAAAGATGTCGATCGAGCCGGAGCGGCCCCGCACCTGCATCGGCGGCAGCGGGGTCGCGCCGATGTCGAGCCCGAGCGTGTCGAGCGACTGCTTGAGCGTACGGGAGAAGAGCATCTCACCGGCGCGGGCGCGCTGACAGAGCCGTGCCGCGACGTTCACCGTGTCGCCGACGAGTGTGTAGCTCATGTACGAGCTCGACCCGATGTTGCCTGCGACCACATCGCCTTCGTTGATGCCGATACCGAGCCCGGCATCGACTCCGTAGCGCACTTTCCACGAATGCGCCAACCCCCTGAAGTTCTCCAGCATCTCCTGCGCCGCGCGTACTGCCCGGGAGGGACTGTCCGACTGCTCGGAGGGCACTCCGAAGCCGAGCATCAGGCAGTCTCCCGCCATGTGGAAAACCGTGCCGTCGTGACGGAACGTGATCTCGGTCAGGAGCGAGAAGAACTCGTTGAGGAGCGGCACCACCTGGTTCGGCTGCAGCAGCTCCGAGATGGTGGTAAATCCGCGCAGGTCCGCGAAGAGTACGACGGCGTGCGCGCGCAGGTCCTGCGTCGACAGCAATGTGTCGCGAAGCTGCGCGTCCTCGAGGATCTTGTCGGCGAGCCGCGGTGAGAGATAACGGCGAAAGGTGCGGCGCAGCACTTCTTCACGCCGTCGGATCTCGGCCTCGAGTTGCGCGGCGGCGAGCTTGCGGCGCACGGCTCCGGCACGCACCAGCTCCTCGATGCGGGTCTTCAGAGACTCATCGACGGACAAGGTCTCATCCCCAATATTTTTGTGTGCAAATAGAAGGTTACCATAGGTCGCCGGGCACCCAGCAGGTCCGTGCCTGGGGTGCCGCAGCCGCCGTGCTCGATGGCGCGGAGCGGACGGACAATCGCCGAGCGGTTCGCTCCGTGCGGTATGTGAGCTGGCGGATGTGGAGCAGCAATATTACCGTCCGCGCAGGTGTTTTGGAACCTCCATCCATATGACAAACTCATTTTGCCCTCATAAATCATCTCTCCCGGTCCGGCTCGCGGCAGTGGTAGCGCTGGGCGCAGTCGGCGCGAGTTCCGGGCTTGCATGGGCCGATGCGGCCGATGCCCACATCAGCCCGCCCCAGGATACGAAGTATTCCGGGACCATCCAGATTGCGGTCGATGTGAGCGATACCCGGCAGGGGATCTTCCGTGTCCATGAAGTGGTCCCGGTCCGCAGCGGAGAAGTGACGCTTCTCTATCCGGAGTGGATTCCCGGGAACCATTCCCCTACGGGTCCGATCTCCATGGTCGCGGGGCTGACCATTACAGCGAATGGCCAGCGGCTGCAGTGGACGCGCGACAAGTACTACGTGTACGCCTTCCACATCGACGTGCCGCGGGGCGTCTCGAGCCTCGACGTCGAGTTCCAGTATCTTTCCGGGCGCTCGAGCATGCAGCGCATTCAGATGACGCGCCAGATGATATCGCTCGAATGGAACGACATCAGCCTGTATCCGGCCGGCTATTACTCGCGTGACATCACTTTCGCTCCAAGCGTGACCCTGCCTCACGGCTGGCAGTTCGGCACGGCGCTGGAGACGGACTCTCAGTCCGGTGACACGACCACGTTCAAGCCGGTGACCTACAACACACTGGTGGACTCGCCGATGTACGCGGGTCTTTACTTCAAGCGGGTCGACCTCGACCCCGGCGCGGCGGTTCCTGTTCACCTGGACATCATCGCCGATGCGCCGAAGTATCTGCAGATGACTCCCGAGCAGCTGCAGGTGCATCGCAACCTGGTGACCCAGGCCTACAAGCTGTACGGCTCACATCACTACAATCATTACGACTTCCTCTACTCGCTCTCGGATCAATTGAGCGGCAACGGCCTCGAGCATCACCGCTCGAGCGAGGACGGCACGTCCGCGGATTACTTCACCGACTGGGACAAGCAGGGGCCGGGACGGGACCTCCTGGCGCACGAGTTCACGCATTCGTGGAATGGCAAGTTCCGCCGGCCGGCGGACTTGTGGACGCCTAACTTCAACGTGCCGATGGGCGATTCGCTGCTGTGGGTTTACGAAGGCCAGACCCAGTATTGGGGCTATATACTGACCGCGCGCTCCGGCATGTGGAACGCCCAGCAGTTCCGCGACGGGCTGGCGCTGGTCGCGGCCGGCTACGACCGCGACCGGCCCGGGTTCGCATGGCGCACGATCGAGGATACGACCAACGATCCCACCGCCGCCATGCGGCGGCCGATCCCCTATCGCAGCTGGCAGATGAGCGAGGACTACTACAGCGCCGCGCAGCTGGTGTGGCTCGCGGTCGATTCCAAGATCCGCTCCCTCACCGGCGACAGGAAGTCGCTCGATACCTTCGCCAGTCATTTCTTCGGCGTCGACAACGGCAGCTTCGTCACCAAGACCTACACCTTCGACGATCTCGTCGTTGCCCTCAACGAGGTGGTGAAATACAACTGGGCCGATTTCCTCAACCAGCGGCTGAACGGGCATCAGCCGCCGATGGACGGCATCGCGGCGAGCGGCTGGAAGCTGGTGTACAACGACCAGGAGAGCGGCTTCCAGAAGGCGTACGAGGCCGGCGCGGGCGCCCGGCACTTCGTCAGCTTTGCGCTCTCCATCGGCCTGACGCTCACCGGCACGGATGAGATCGACGATGTGCGCTGGAACAGCGCGGCCTTCAAGGCCGGAGTGTCAACGGGCGAGACGCTGGTGGCCGTCAACGGTCAGGATTACTCGTCCGAGGTGATGAAGGATGCCCTGCTGGCGGCCGAGCACAGCAGCGAGCCAATCCGGCTGTTGCTCAAGTATCAGGGTGCGTATCAGACCGTCGCGGTCGATTATCACGATGGGTTGCAGAATCCCCACCTGGTGCGGGTCGACGGCACGCCTGACTATCTGGACGAGATCATCGCCGCGAAGAAGTAGGAAGCGAGTGGTTGCGGCCGGGGCCCTCGCCCGGCCGAAACCCGCGGGCCTGCGGAATCAGCCGTGCACGACCGAGTGCACGACCCGGCTGTACTCGAAAAAGACCGAAAACGAAGGATAGTCCCAGCGGGTGATCGGCGGCTTGCCGACCGCGGGGTACCGCTTCGCCGGGGCCCCGAACTTGGCTTCCACATCGTGCATGGTGGTGCCGCGCTGCGGGTGCGCGACCGAGGTCTGCTCGAGCTGCACCTGCCCGTCGACCACCACCGTTTCTGCAGCCGCGCCTGCCGCCAGTGCGCAGCCGATCAGCAGTGCCAGTAATTTTACCGAGCGCATACGGAACCTCCACACCACGGCGACTATACACCCAGCCGGAATCTGTCAAAGCCCTGAGCCCCCGGCCGGCCGCCGATCTGTGAAGCCCGTCAAGAACCGGCGGCCTGCGGCCTTGATATGGTTAAATGACCGCGATGTTCCATCCGCTCTCGCTCTTCGTGGGCCTGCGCTACGTGCGCGCCCGGTCCCACAAGTTCTTCGTTTCCTTCATCACCTGGACCTCCCTCGCCGGCGTCTGTGTGGGCGTCGCGGCTCTCATCGTGATTCTCTCCGTGATGAACGGCTTCGAAGGCGACCTCAGACAGCGACTCCTTTCCCTGGATGCAGATGCGAGAGTGGTGCCGGCGGACACCCAAAGTGCCGCGACCCCGAGCTCCAGCGAATGGCAGCTGGCGGCGCAGGCCGTCCGCGAGTCCCCCGGTGTCGTCGGTGTTGCCCCTTACGCCCAAATCCAGGCGTTGGCGGTACGTACCCCCGAGATGCTCCCCGCGCAGTTGCGGGGAATTGATCCCAAGGCGGAGCCCTCCGTCACGCATCTCGTCGCGGCAATCACCGCCGGCAAGCTGTCCGACCTCGTGGCCGGCTCCGACAACGTCATCATCGGCGAGGTGATCGCCGAGGAGCTCGGCCTCGCGCCTGGCGATTCCCTGACTCTCCTCATTCCGACCATCACGGCGGGCGGCGTGCCGGCGCCGCGGCTGCGCCAGTTCAAGGTGGCGGGTGTGTTCGAAGTCGGCCTGTCGGATCAGGACTCGATGCTCGTGTTCGCCAACATCGGCGATGTGCGTGCGCTCGGTCCCTCGGCCCGGGCGGATCAGGGCCTCAGGGTTCGCTACCGTGACCCGCTGGCTGCGCCGGTCATTTCCGCCGGCCTGCGGACCAGGCTTCCCCGCGGCTTCCAGGCGCTCGACTGGACACAGGACAACGCGGATTATTTTCGCGCGATTCGCATCGAGAAGACCATGATGTCCCTCATCCTGCTGCTCATCGTGGCCGTGGCGGCATTCAACATCGTGGCGATGCTGGTCATGGTGGTCACCGACAAACGTACCGACATCGCCATTTTGCGCACTTTCGGCGCATCACCCCGGCGCGTGATGGGCGTCTTCCTGACGCAGGGCCTGGTCATCGGCTGGCTGGGCGTCGCGCTCGGGGTGGCGCTGGGGCTGGTCCTGGCTTTCAATGTCGGCACCATAGTTCCCTTCCTGCAGAACACATTCCATTTCCAGATCTTCAGCTCCAGCGTCTACTACATCACCACCATTCCTTCCGTCGTCAGATGGAGCAACGTCGTGGTGATCAGCATCGCGGCACTGATCCTCACGGCCGCGGCGACCGTCTATCCGGCCGTGCGCGCCTCGCGCACGGCTCCCGCCGAAGCCCTGCGTTACGAGTAGCAGGCATGAGCTCGCGGTACGAATGGCTGGTCGGCACCCGGTATCTGCGCTCCACGCACCGGCGCGGCTTCGTGTCGTTCGTCTCGCTCATGTCGGCGTGCGGGCTTGCGTTGGGCGTGGCCACGCTGCTCGTAGTCCTTTCCGTGATGAACGGCTTCGGTCGGGAGCTGCGGACCCGGATTCTGAGTGTCACTTCGGATGCGACGCTCATGGGTCTGCACGGCACCATTTCCGGCTGGCAAGCGGTGCAGAAGCACGTCGAGACTGAGCCCGGCGTACACGTCGCCGTGCCGTACGTGGAGGAGCAGGCGATGCTGACGTACGGTCAGCAGATCACCGGCGCATCGGTGCGTGGCATTCTGCCGGAGGAGGAGCGGCGTGCCACGGGCCTGGGAGAGCGGCTGACCGCGGGGAGCCTGGCGGATCTGCAGCCCGGCCGCTACCGCGTCATCCTGGGCGATGCGCTGGCGCAGGCGCTGCACGTGCGCGTCGGGGACGCGGTGGTGTTGATCGCGCCGGAAGGTGTGGCGACGCCGACCGGGGTGATGCCGCGCATGCGCCGGTTCCAGGTGACGGGGCTCTTTCATTCGGGCATGTATGAGTATGACCGTGGACTCGCGCTCGTCAGCCTGACGGATGCGGGACGGCTCTTCGGCCTCGCGCCCGATGAGGTCACCGGCATGCGCCTGTCGCTCGATGATCCCTTCGAGGCGCCGAAGGTCGTGCGCCGCGTCGCCTATGATCTCGGCGGCCCGGGTTACTACGTCAGCGATTGGACCGACAACCACGCCAACTTCTTCCGCTCCATCGAGACGACGAAGTCGATGATGTTCGTCATGCTCTCGATGATCGTCGCGGTGGCAGCGTTCAATATCGTTGCCACGCTCGTCATGATCGTGAAGGAGAAGCAGACCGACATCGCGATCCTGCGCACCTTCGGCGCCGGCCCGCGCAACGTGCTCATCATATTCGCCATCCAGGGCGTCATCATCGGCCTTGCCGGCACGCTGCTCGGGGCCGGGCTCGGTACCCTGGTCGCTCATAACCTGCAGGCGCTGGTGGGCGGTCTCGAGCGGCTGCTGCATACTCAGTTCCTCGATCCGCGGGTGTATTACATGAGTGATCTTCCGGCCTACGTGGAGGGGCTCGACGTGCTGCGGGTTTGCGGCGTCGCATTCCTCCTGTGCGCGCTGGCGACCGTCTACCCGGCCTGGCGCGCCAGCCGTACCGCGCCGGCGCAGGCGCTGCGCCATGACTAATGAGGCAGTCCTCGAGGCGCGCGAGGTCTCGAAAAGCTTTCGCCAGGGGCCGGTGACCCTCGAGGTGCTGCGCGGCGCGGCGCTGTCGATCGCGGCGGGAGAACGCGTGGCGATCGTCGGCGCCTCCGGCTCGGGCAAGACAACACTGCTGCAGATCCTGGGCGGCCTCGATCAACCGACGAGCGGTCAGGTGCTGGTGGACGGGCGCGACATACACCGTCTGACGGAAAAGGAGCGCGGCGACCTGCGCAACCGGGCGCTCGGATTCGTCTACCAGTTCCATCATCTGTTGCCGGAGTTCTCCGCCCTCGAGAACGTAGCCATGCCGCTGCTGGTACGCCGTGCCCCGGTGGCCGAGGCCCGCGCCGCGGCCCGCCAACTGCTGGAGCGAGTCGGCCTCGGGCAGCGCCTCGATCATCGGCCGCACCAGCTCTCAGGCGGTGAGCGCCAGCGCGCCGCGGTCGCTCGCGCGCTCGTGACCCAACCGAAGATCATTCTGGCGGATGAGCCCACCGGCAACCTGGACGGCGCGAATGCGGAGTCGGTGTTTGCGCTCATGCTCGAGCTCAATCGTGAGCGCGGCACGAGTCTCGTCGTGGTGACGCACGACACCCGCCTGGCGGATCGGATGGAACGGGTCTACGAGATCGAGAAGGGCAGGCTGTCGCAGCGCCTCACGCCGCCGTTGCGACGCGGCGAGCCCGATACCGGGACGTAACCCGCCAGCGCCAGACCAGCTCCAGGCACCCCCAGCCGAGGACGCCGAGGACCACGGCGCAGGCCAGGCAACCGATGAGGAATGGCTGCCACATGGGGCCCAGCCCTTTTTCCAGCCAGTCCCAGCTCAAGTGGAACCTGAAGCTTTCCGGTGAGACCCGCAGCAGCGCCGCCCCCACCCGGTATGCCAGGTAATACATCGGTACCACGGTGAGCGGGTTGACGAGGAGGGTCGTCCCGTAGATCGCAGGCACGTTCAGGCGCCAGGCGATCGCAATCAGCACGGCGACCACGAGGTGCACTGGCAGGGGGATGAAGCAGATTGCGATGCCCACGCCAAAGGCGCCGGTAATGGCGCGGCGCTGCAGCGCCCAGAGGCGCGGATCGAGCAGCCGCTCGCCGAAATGCCGCAGCAGCCAGTGCCCCTGCAGCTGGCGGGGAGAGGGCAGAAGCTTCTTCAGCACGCGGCGTGGCATCAGCAACGGTGACTGTACCAGATTGGCGACGGTATGGCGTCAGGCAGGTCGCAGTTCTCTTGCCCGCCCCCCCAGGACACAGCTTGAGCAGTTATCGCTCTCGGGTATCATGCGGCGTCGCAGTTTTCTTGGGTTCCGTCCCCCGGGGTCGCTGGATGTGGGAATTCGTGCGGGCCGGTGGTCCGCTCATGTGGCCGATCATTCTCTGCTCGATCACCGCGGCGGCGATCGTGCTAGAGCGGTTGTGGACTTTGCAGGACCGGCGGGTGATGCCGCGGGAGCTGCCGCAGAAGGTCTGGCAGCTGATCGAAGCCAACCAGATAAACGATAAAGTCATTGCCGCGCTCGAACAGAACTCGCCCCTGGGGAGGCTGCTCGCGGCCGGTCTCGCCAACCGTCACCGGCCGCGCGAGATCCTGATGGAGCGTCTGGAGGATACCGGCCGCCATGTGGTCTACGAGCTCGAGCGTTTTCTCAACACCCTCGGCACCATCGCCGGCATTTCACCGCTCCTCGGCCTCCTCGGTACGGTTACCGGCATCATCCGCGCATTCAACGCCATCCAGGCAGGCGGCATGGGCGATCCGCGCGTCCTCTCGGGCGGCATCGCCGAGGCACTCATCGCCACCGTGGCGGGCCTGTGCGTCGCCATACCCTCGCTCTTCGCCTACCGCTACCTTCGCGGCAGGGTCGAGCGCATCGTAGTGGAGATGGAAAAGCAGGCCATGCGGATGGCCGATGCGGTCGAGGCCGCCGGGGCCCGCAGCGGGCGCTCGGCCGCCGCCTGATCCCCCGCGAATGAATCTCAAGCCGCGCCGCCACGAGGAGCCGGAGATCAATGTCGTCTCGCTGATCGACGTTGTGTTGCTGCTCGTCGTGTTCTTCATGCTCTCGAGCAGGTTCACGGACGAAGGCCGGCTGCACGTACAGTTACCTTCGGCGAGCGCCGTGCCGCCCGCCTCACCGCAGGGCGAGCCGCTGGTGGTGTCGGTGACCGAGGCCGGAGGCTATCTCGTCAACGGCCGGGAGCTGATCAACTCGAGCGCCGATACTCTGCGCATGGCGCTGCTCAAGCAGGCCGGCGCCAACCGTGATATCGCCGTCACTATCCGCGCCGATGGGCGAGCCACCCAACAGTCGGTGGTGACCGCGATGGATGTGCTCGGACAGCTCGGCTTCGTCCGCCTCAACATCGCGACGATCAGGGACGAGCGGGCGGGCGCCCCTTGAACGACGTCGCGAGCCGCAGGCCGCGCGAGCCGGTCAAGGTATCGGTCACCTATCGGCGGTTGCTCGGCTATTTGAAGCCGCACAAGGGCGCCTTCGCCCTCGGGATCCTGGGCGGCACGATTTACGCCGCGTCCACGGCGAGCTTTGCCTGGCTTGCCAAGCTTTTCGGCGATGGCGCATTCAACCATGCCGATACTCGCATGGTGTTCCTGATCCCGATCGCACTGGTGATTATCTTCATCGGCCGCGGGATTGGCTCCTTCACCCAGACCTATTTCATGGGCTACGTGGGCCGCAACATCGTCAAGCGCCTGCGCGCGGAGGTCTTCGCAAGTATTCTGGACCTTCCGGCCGCCTATTTCGATCGCACGTCCACGGGAACGCTCCTCTCCCGGCTCACCTACAACAGCGAGCAGGTGGGGCAGGCCTCGACCGACTCGATCGTCATCATGGTGCGCGCGGCGCTGACGGTCGCCGCGCAGATCTGCTGGCTCTTCTGGCTGAACTGGCGGCTGGCCGTGATCTCGCTCGCCACGGGGCCTCTCGCGGCATGGCTCATTTCGGTAGTGAACCGTAACTTCCGCCGCTATGGCCGGCGCATTCAGGACTCCATGGGCGATGTCACGCGCATTGCGAAGGAGGGCTTCGAGGCGCCGCGCCTGGTGAAGGTGTACGAGGCGCAACCGCACCTGCGGGCGCAGTTCGAGACCGTCAACGAGCATAACCGCCGCTCCTACATGAAGCTGATCCTGACTCGCGGACTGGCCAACCCCACCGTGCAGCTGGTCACGGCGCTGGGCGGCGCGCTGGTCCTCGGGCTCGCGCTTCGTGACACGATTTCCGGACGGATGAGTCCGGGGGATCTGTTTGGGTTCTTCACCGCGCTCACGAGCATTGCGCAGCCTCTGAAGGAGCTGGTGCAGGTGGCCGATCCCCTGCAGCAGGGTATTGCGGCGGCTGAGAGCCTGTTTGCGCTGATCGACGAGCCTCCCGAGCCCATCGGCGGGAAATACGTTGCCGGACGCGTGCGCGGAGACGTCGAATTTCGCGGGATCACGTTCGCGTATCCTCAGGGCGAGCGGCCGGCGCTGCACGGCGTCTCGCTGGAGGTGGCGGCCGGGACCAGTCTCGCCATCGTGGGCCGCTCGGGCAGCGGCAAATCGACGCTGGTGAGCCTGTTGCCCAAGTTCTACGAGGTCGCATCGGGCTCCATTCTGGTCGATGGCCGCGATATCCGCGAGTACGACCTGCGCAGCCTCCGGGCGCAGATCGCCGTCGTCAGTCAGGATGTAACGCTCTTCGACGACACCATCCGCAACAACATCGCCTTCGGCCGCAAGGTCTCGGAGAGCGATCTTCTGCAGGCAGCCGAGGCGGCGCACGTACTGGAGTTCGCCTCGGCTCTTCCGGCCGGGCTCGACACCGTCGTCGGCGATCGCGGCGTGTTGCTGTCAGGAGGCCAGCGGCAGCGCATCTCCATTGCGCGCGCGCTGCTCAAGAACGCTCCGATCCTCATTCTCGACGAGGCGACTTCGGCTCTCGACACGGAGGCGGAACGTCACATCCAGGCCGCGCTGGTCCAACTCGTGCGCAATCGAACAACCTTCGTCATCGCGCACCGCCTCTCGACCGTGGAGCAGGCGGATCGAATCGTCGTGCTGGATGCCGGCAAAGTGGTCGAGAGCGGCACCCACGCGCAGCTGCTGGCGCAGGACGGGCGCTACGCGCAGCTCTACCGATTGCAGTTCGCCGACTGAATGGCCGATGCACCAACGGCTGCTCAAGCTCTGGTATGGCGAATCGCCCGGATTCCCGGTCCTGCAGCCCCTCTCCTGGCTTTACGGCGCGGCCGTGTCGGCTCGGCGCAAGGCTTACGAATGGGGCTGGTTCAGCTCGCAAGGTGTCGGCACACCTGTAGTCGTCGTTGGCAATCTGACGGTCGGGGGCACGGGCAAGACACCACTCACCATCTGGCTTGCCAAGCAACTTCGGCAGCGCGGGCATGCGGTCGGCCTGGTATCCCGGGGATACGGACGCGAGCAGGGCGGCTTGCGCGCGGTCACTGCCGACTCCTCCTGGCAGGAGGTTGGTGACGAGCCGCTCATGCTCCACCGGCGTACCGGATGCCCGACCGCAGTGGCGAGCGACCGCGTTGCCGCGGCACGGGCACTGATCGAGCAGGGAGCCACGATCATCCTGGCGGATGATGGCCTGCAGCACTTGCGCCTGAAACGCGATTGCGAGATCGTCGTCGTCGACGGCGCCCGCGGCCTGGGCAATGGGCGGATGCTCCCGGCCGGCCCGCTGCGCGAAAGCGTAGCCCGCGCAAGGGCTGCCGACGCCCTGGTGGTGAATGGCGGGGTGCAGGGCGAGCCGCTCCGCGGCGTCCCGCCAAAGCTTGCCGCGGCCGGTCTACGGATGCGGCTCGTGGCGGCCGAGGCGCGCCGGATTGCCGACTCGGGAAAGGCGCAACCCCTGGAAGCCTTCCGTGGCCGGCCGGTGCATGCAGTCGCCGGAATTGGCAACCCGCAGCGGTTCTTCGCCGATCTTCGCGACCGGGGACTGGAGATCATCGAGCATCCTTTTCCGGATCACCATCCGCTTGCCGCGGGCGACCTCGACTTCGGCGACGGGCTGGCAGTGCTCATGACGGAAAAGGATGCCGTAAAATGCGGCAACGTTGCGGGTCCGGCCTGGTACGTGCCGGTCGAAGCGACTTTCAGCGACGCCGACTCTCGCCGGCTGCTGGGCCTCGTGACGCGCGCGATCGATTCCTTCTTCTCTGCCGGAGGTTAGATTCCCGATGGACGCCCGCCTGCTCGACATCCTGGCCTGTCCGGTCTGCAAGGGATCGCTGGTCTATCGGCGCGAATCGCAGGTGCTCGTCTGCCGCCTCGATCGGCTCGCCTACCCGATCCGCGATGAGGTGCCGATCATGCTGGAAGAGGAGGCACGGCAGCTCGCCGCAGACGACCCGCTTCTCGACCGCTGAACCCGGCGGACGGCATCCGCGTGACCAGCTCCTTCCACGTAGCGATACCTGCGCGCCACGGCTCGACGCGCTTTCCGGGAAAGGCGCTTGCGCCGATTCATGGCAAGCCGATGCTGCAGTGGGTCTATGAGCGTGCCCGCGCCTCCGGCGCCAGCGACGTGTTGATAGCGACCGATGATGCGGCAATAGCGACCGCAGCCGCTGGCTTCGGCGCAGTGGCGCGCATGACCTCTGCCGCGCATGCATCCGGCACCGATCGCCTCGCTGAGCTCGCCGCGCTCGAGCGCTGGCCGGAAGCTGACATCGTGGTCAACGTGCAGGGGGACGAGCCCCTCATCCCGCCGGCAATCATCCGTCAGGTTGCCACGCTATTGGACTCGGATCGCGAGGCGGCGATCGCAACCCTGGCGACGCCGGTGGAATCGCTCGCGGAATTCCTCGATCCCAACGCGGTGAAGGTGGTCGCGGATTCGAAGGGCAGGGCGCTCTACTTCAGCCGCGCGCCAGTGCCGTGGAATCGCGATGGCGCTGCCGCGGGGTTGTCGAGTCAGCGCGTCTTTGCCGGCGCGCGACGACACATCGGAATCTATGCCTATCGGGTTGCTGCATTGCGGCGCCTCGCATCGCTTGCGCCGACGGCGTTGGAGACGAGCGAGAAACTCGAGCAATTGCGGGCGTTGGACAATGGTCTGGTGATCCGGGTCGCCGATGCCGTGGAAAGGCCGGGGCCGGACGTCAATACGGCGGAAGATCTGCAGCGGGTCGTGGGGCTGATGACGCGTTGATGACACGCGTGAAGCTCACCAATACCAGTGAGGTCGAATCGTGCGATGTGGCGCGACCTCATTGCAACCGGTCCTTTTGCGTGGCGCAGTCCAGCGGCGCAGCATGGAGCGAATGGCCGCAGCGAGCTTGCGAGGACTCAGGCTGTGCATGTTCATGGTAGATCAAATGATTCCGGCGATGGGGTGGGTCACGTAGGCTGATTCGAGCTCGGCGATCTCCGCGGCAGTGAGCTTCACGTCGAAGGCGCTGATGGCGTCATCAAGATGGCGGAGTTTGGTGGCACCGACGATCGGCGCCGTCACGACTGGCTTGGACAGCAACCAGGCGAGTGCAACCTGGGCGTTGGGAATACCGCGGCGGCTGGCAAGGCCGTCGACGGCGTCGACGACTTTCCTGTCGGCTGCCTCGGTCGCGGTGTAGATCTGCTTGCCATACTCGTCCGTATCGGCGCGCACGGAAGGTGTCGCCCAGGGCCTTGCCAGCCGCCCGCGTGCGAGCGGACTCCAGGGAATCACGCCCACACCTTCGCTGGCGCAGAGCTGCAGCATCTCGCGCTCTTCTTCGCGATACAGCAGGTTGTAATGAGGCTGCATGCTGACGAAGCGCGTCCATCCATGGAGGTCGGCGAGGTAGAGCGCTTTGCAGAATTGCCAGGCGTACATGCTGGAGGCGCCGATGTAGCGGGCCTTGCCCGCCTTGACCACGTCGTGCAGGGCCTCGAGCGTTTCTTCAACGGGCGTGGCGCTGTCCCAGCGGTGGATCTGATACAGGTCCACATGGTCCGTTCCGAGGCGACGCAGGCTCGCATCGATTTCGGTGAAGATCGCCTTGCGCGAGAGCCCGTGACCGTTCGCATCGGCGCGCATGGGGTAATAGACCTTGGTCGCGATGACGATCTCGTCGCGATTGGCAAAATCCCGCAGCGCACGCCCGAGAACGAGTTCGCTCTCACCCTGGGAGTACATGTTGGCCACATCGAAGAAGTTGACCCCGAGCTCGAGCGCCCGCTGGATGAATGGCCGGCTTGCGGCCTCATCGAGCCGCCAGGCGGCCCCTTTGACCGCATAGCTCATGCAGCCGAGGCAGATGCGCGAAACCTGGAGACCGCTCCTGCCGAGAGTGACGTATTGCATCGCGTGCCTCCTTCTCGAATCCATAATCACATCCCCGGAGCGCACTTTGAATGGGGTATTAAATGCCGATGGGTGGCAGATGTTCAAAAATCGAAGGCGAAATCATTATTTTGCCTTCGACTTGAGATATCCGATCCGAGAGTGCGGACTGGTGAGGGGGGGGCGGCCTGGGAGGGGGGGTATAATCGGAGGCGTCTGTGGCAGGCGCGAAGGTCAGGTTGTCAACCCGCGATTCGCCCCCACGTTCAGCGAGAACAGCGGGTTCGTGTAACGGAAAGACCATGGGTATCAAATTGTTACAAGCGTCACCAGCCCTTCGGGGCATCGCCGGGCTTGCCGCCCTGTCGGCCCTGGCTCTGGGCCTCGCGGGCTGCGAGACAGCCCCTCCACCCCAGCCGGGACCGCCCCCCGCGGCCTATGCCGGGCCGCCGCCGAATACGACAGTTTTTGCCTATCCGCAGAACGGCCAATCGGCCGATCAGCAGAGCCGCGACCGGTATGAATGCAGCCTCTGGGCCGTTCACCAGACCGGTTTCGATCCGAGCGCGCCCAACGTGCCACCGCAATACCGAGTGGTGGCGAGCGGTCCACCGCCAGGCACCGGGACCGCCATCGGCGCCATAGCCGGCGCCGTGATCGGAGCCGCCATTTCGCCTCGCTGGGACCGGGGCGCGGGCGCGGTGTTTGGTGGTCTCACCGGCGCCATGATCGGCAGTGCCAGCGATGCCAACCGCGCGGAGCAGAACCAGGCGCAGATGAGTGAGGCGCAGCAGGAGCAGGCGGCCGCGATGGCGGACAAAGCGACGGACTATCGCCGCGCACTGAGTGCATGCCTGGAAGGCCGGGGCTACAGCGTAAAATAGCTCCGCCGTGAGGATCCTCTTCGTCTGTCTGGGCAATATCTGCCGTTCGCCGACCGCGGAGGTCGTGTTTCGCACCGTCGCTTCGCGCGATGCACCGGACATCATGTTGGAAATAGACTCCGCCGGCACTGCCGGCTACCACGTCGGAGAGCTTCCGGATCGGCGTACGCGTCAGGCGGCGGCCCGGCGCGGATATGACCTTTCGGCGCTGCGCGCGCGAGTAGTCGAGCCGCGCGACTTCGAGTATTTCGATCTCATGCTGGCGATGGATCGTGAGAACCTGAATGCACTGCAGGGCCGCGCACCGCCGCAGGCCCGCGATCGCTTGCGGCTCTTCCTGGAGTTTGCGCCGCAGACCGGCATCAGCGAGGTCCCCGACCCGTACTACGGTGGCCCCAATGGGTTCGAGGATGTGTTGGATCTGATCGAAGCCGCCTCGCGCGGACTTCTCGAGCATCTGCGCCAGCGATCGCAGGCCGCGTGAAATCGCAACGGCGCGCGTGGCGCGCCGTTGCAGAGCGCTCTGCCGCTACTCTTCGGACCCGCGGCTGCCGCCCGGGGGGGCGGTACGGTCGGGTGGCGCCGACGACCACACCACATACGGCTTCGTCTCGCGTGCTGCGTTGCTTTCCGTCGGTGGTGAAGGCTCGAAATGTGCAAGCGGAGCGGCGGCCTCCTCGTGACGAGCGGGCGCCTCGCGCTGCTCGCGTGGCTCCGCCGGCGGCGCGAACGACTCGCGCGCAGCCGCAGGCTCGTAATGTTGCTCGTAGGCGCCGTTGGAGGATCCGCCGGCCGAGGGCTCGCTGGCACCAGCCTCCTGCGTGGGCGCGGGGGCTCCCGCCAAGCCGGTTGGTTCGCGCCCGCCGCCGTCGCGGCCCGCGCCGCCCCCATGCCTGCCTCCGCGGCGCCCTCTGCGGCGGCCACGCCCACCGCGCTCTCCGCGGTCGGGGCCGCGGTCGGGGCGATCGCCCGCGAAGTTACGCTGCTCGCTGCTCGGCTCATTGGGGCGTGACTCAGCCGCGGGTCCCGCTGGAGCGGCGCTCACCGGCTCCGCGGGGCGCGCGCTGACGTCCCGATCCCGCGGGCGCCTGTCCTGATCCCGGTCGTGATCGTGGCGATTACGATCGCGATCGCGGCCATCACCGCCGCGCCCGTCGGCCCGCCGGCCATCACCATGACCACGTCGTTGACCGCCCTCTGAGCGGCGCGGTTGTCGGGAATGCTCCCGCCGGCCATCCCGCCGCCTGTCATCGCCTTGTGTTGAGCGGTGATGATGCGTGGTGCCGCTGGCCGGTGTTGCCGCGGGCGCTGCCACTTCGGCAGCGGGCGCGGACGGTGCGGCTTCGGACTCGGCCGTGAAGAGCTTCTTGAACCATCCGCGCAATCCGCCGTCGGCGCGGTGGTCCGCGGCGGCGGGCGCCGGAGCAAGGGTCGGCGCGGCTGTAGGAGCGGCGTGCGACACGATCGGAGCCGGCGTGCTCGGGAGCATCGCCGCGACCGCCGGGACCTCCGCGGGGGGGCGCTTGTCGCGGGCGCTGCCGGGCTCGGCGGGCTCGGGTGTCGTCGGCATCAGATAGCTCGTCTGCCGGTTCTCGGGCAGATCGGCCTCATCGTCGCGCAGGCGTCTGATGGCGTACTCAGGCGTCTGAATGTTCGGGTTCGGGACGATCACGAGCTCGGCGGAGCTCCTGTCCTCCAGAGTGCGCAGCCACTCGCGCTTCTCGTTGAAGAGATAGGTGGCCACTTCCACCGGAAGCTGGGCGATGACTCGCGACGTGCGATCCTTGCGCAGCTCTTCACCGATCAGCCGTAGAACCGCGAGCGTCATCGACTCGACGCTGCGGATGCTGCCAATGCCGACGCACCGCGGGCACACGTTGTGGCTCGACTCACCGAGCGACGGACGCAGGCGCTGGCGTGACATCTCCAGCAGCCCGAAGCGCGACAGCTTGCCGATCTGAATGCGCGCCCGGTCCATGCGTACCGCATCGCGCAGCCGATCCTCGACCTCACGCTGGTTCTTGGTCGACTCCATGTCGATGAAGTCGATGACGATGAGGCCACCGATGTCGCGGATCCGCAGCTGGCGCGCGACCTCGTCCGCCGCCTCGAGATTGGTGTTGAGCGCGGTGGTCTCGATGTCGCTGCCCTTGGTGGCGCGCGCCGAGTTGATGTCGATGGAAACCAACGCCTCGGTGTAGTCGACGACGATGCTGCCGCCCGAGGGGAGCTGCACCTTGTGCGCATACGCGGACTCGATCTGGCTCTCGATCTGGTAGCGCGTGAAGAGCGGAATGTCGTCGGTGTAGAGCTTCAGTCGCCGCTGCGCATCGGTCGGCATGAAGCGTTGCATGTACTCCTGCGCCTTCTGGAAGGCTGCGGGATCGTCGACGAGCACCTCACCGACGTCATCGGAGAGGTAGTCGCGCATGGCGCGCGTGACCGCATCACTCTCGCGGTAGACGAGGAACGGGGCCTCGCGGTCCTTGGCGCCGGCGGAGATCTGCTCCCACTGCGCGTTCAGGTTATCGAGGTCCCATTGCAGCTCCTCGACGCTGCGGCCCACACCGGCCGTGCGAACGATAGCGCCCATGCCGTCCGGGATCTTGAGCTGATTCATCACTTCGCGCATCTGGTCGCGCTCCTCGCCCTCGATGCGGCGCGAGACGCCGCCGGCGCGCGGATTGTTCGGCATCAACACCAGAAAGCGGCCGGCGAGACTCAGGAAGGTCGTGAGTGCCGCGCCTTTGTTGCCGCGCTCCTCCTTCTCCACCTGCACGGTGAGCTCCTGTCCCTCGGCAAGGAGCTCGCGGATGTTCATTCGTCCGCCCTGCGGCTGCTGGCGGAAATAATCGCGCGAGACTTCCTTCAGCGGCAGGAAGCCATGGCGCTGGGCGCCATAATCGACGAAACAAGCCTCGAGCGAGGGCTCGATGCGGGAGATCCGGCTTTTGTAGACGTTCGCTTTCTTCTGTTCGCGGGAAGGAATTTCGATACTGAGATCGAATAGCTTCTGTCCGTCAACGAGCGCGACCCGCAACTCTTCTTGCTGAGTTGCATTCACGAGCATTCTTTTCATGTGCCCCTACTGTCTGATGTGGGGCCGGCAAGAGGGCGGGAGGCCGCGGCGCCCATGCGTCGCGGCGGCGAAGATTCCTCACACTCGACGCCTGCGCGCGAGTCTCGATATGGGAGTCGATGCCCGCCTCACGAAGGGCGGGGTGCCGGAAAAGCTTCGGTGCTCTCAACCGATGCCGCGGCCCGCGGAACCCTGAGCAAGGGGGTTCAACGCCGGCTGCGCGATCTTGTCGGCCCAATACGATGGCCTCTTCTGGGAGTCCAACTAACATGCGGCGCGGTGCGCCGCCTACCATTGGCGCGTCCGAATGGCGGACGGCGTACGGAGTATACTGCAAAGATCGCTGTAAAAACAGCGCCTTACATTGAGGGTTGACGTGCCAGAGGACGATTCCAAGGATTCCCGGGGCGAAACCAGCCGCGCAAGCGGCGGCCTGGCCGGCGAAAACCGGGGCCGGGGCCATGGAGTTCGGCAGTTCGAAGTCGAGGAGGGGGAGGCCGGCCAGCGCCTGGACAAGTACCTGACCCGGCGGCTCGGCGATGTGCCGCGAACCCGGATATTCCGCATCATCCGCCGCGGGGAGGTGCGGGTGAACGGCCGCCGCGTCGGGCCGCAGGCACGTCTCAGCGCGAACGATCGGGTGCGCGTTCCGCCCCTTTGGGAGCAGGCCGCGGAGGGTGCGGCCCGGGTACAGCGTGGGCCCCCAGCGGCAATGCTGGAGACCGTCCGGCAGGCGATCGTGCAGGAGACGGACCGCCTGCTCGTCCTCGACAAGCCTGCCGGGATTGCGGTCCACGGCGGCAGCGGCATCAGCTTCGGGATCATCGAGGCGCTGCGCGCACTCAAGCCAGGCGAGTCTCTGGAGCTGGTGCACCGCCTGGATCGGGACACCAGCGGCTGCCTCCTGGTGGCCCGCGATGCCGCGACACTCCGGACCCTCCACGCGCTGCTGCGGGAGGGCCTGTGCGAGAAGCGCTACCTGGTTCTGGTTGCCGGCAAGTGGGAACTCGGCCAGAAAAGGATCGACGTCCCGCTGCGCACCGATACCCGCGTCGGCGGCGAGCGGACTGTGCGCGCCGATGCCTCAGGGAAGCCGTCGATCAGCGAATTCCGTCCGGTGCAGTTCTTCGGCAAGCTGGCCACCCTGATGGAGGTCGGCCTGCTGACTGGCCGCACACATCAGATCCGCGTGCATGCCAGCTATGCCGGCCATCCGGTGGCGGGCGATGAGAAGTACGGCGACGCGGAATTCAACGCGCGGATGCGCGAGCTCGGGCTCACCCGGATGTTCCTCCACGCCCACATCATGAGCTTCGAGTGGCCTCAGGGCGGCCTGTTCAGCGCCAGCGCGCCGCTGCCACCGGAGATTGCCGGCGTTCTCGACCGAGTGGGGGAGGGTATCAAGGGAGGGCGAAGCCGGCGCGGCGCAGGGCGGAGGCCACCCAGATGAGCGGAAGGCCGATGAGGGCCGTCGGGTCGCTGCTCTCGATACTCTCGAAAAGAGAGATACCCAACCCCTCGGCGCGAAATCCTCCCGCGCAATCGAACGGGCGCTCGCGCTCCACATAGCGCTCGATTTCCGCGGCACTCAGGCTGCGGAAGAAGACCGTCGTGGTATCGATGTGCACCATGCGGATACCCGCCCGGGGAGCGATGACCGCGCAGGCGGTGTGGAAGCGCGCAGTCGAGCCACTGGCGGCGGTGAGCTGCGCGCGGCAGCGGGCGGCATCGCCCGGCTTGTCGAGAATCTTGCTGCCGACCGCGGCCACCTGGTCGCTGCCGATGACTACGGCGTCGGGGCGCTGTGATGCGATCGCGTGTGCCTTGGCAACGGCGAGTCGCACCGCCCGGTCAGGGGGCAACTCCCCGGCGATGGTGTCCTCGGGCGTCTGCGGCGGCAGCGCGACGAAGGGAATGCCCAGCCGCTCGAGCAGCGAGCGGCGGTAGCGGGAGGTCGAGGCGAGAATCAGCTCGGGCATCAATGACTTAAGGTACACAGCGGATTTTGACTTGCCGGCAGGCGCTACCTATTATACGCGACCCATGTCGCCGCCCTGGTTCCAGCCGCTCGATGTCGATCGGCTCGCCCGAGGCGAGGTCGAGATCGAATTCGACGTTCCGTTGGCCGAGCTGCCGCGCCTGAAGGCGCGGATCGCTGGCATCGGCGGCAGCGTACATGGTGCTGCGCGCTTCGGGCAGCAGTCGGGCTTCGCGGTTGCGGAGCTGGCGCTCGCCGGCAAGGCTACGCTGCAATGCCAGCGCTGCATGCAGGCGATGGAGCTTCCGATCGAAGGCACGACGCACGTGGCGCTGATCTTCGCGGAGGCGGATGCCGCCGAGGTGCCCGATGAGCTCGAGCCGGTACTGGCGCGTGAGGGACGCATCGGCGCCGGGGAGTTGGTCGAGGAGGAGCTGCTGCTCGTGCTGCCGATCGTGCCGCTGCACGCGGACCCGCGCCAGTGCGTGGTGCCGCTCGCCGCGCCGCTGGTCGCCGAGGAAGAGGCGGAGCAGGTGACGCAGCGGCCCTTCGAGGGGCTCGCCGAGCTGTTGAGACACAAGTAGTTGTAGGTTTGGTTTGAAGTTAGCGCGCGCCCGAGAGCGCACGAGGACATTATGCCTGTTCAGAAAAGTCGCAAGACGCCCTCCCGGCGCGGCATGCATCGTTCCCACGACGGGCTTTCGACGCCGGCGCTGTCCACCGACCCGCAGTCGGGGGAGACGCACCTGCGTCATCGCATCACGCCCGATGGCTTCTATCGCGGTCGCCGCGTGATCGAGAAGCCTGCCGAGACGGAAGAACAGGAATAGCCCCGCCGCGCTGACGCGCGCCGACCGTGCTGCCCATCGCCATTGACGTGATGAGCGGCGATCATCCGCCGCCTGAGTACATCGCGGGGGCGCTCGTCGCTCTGCGAGAGGACGAGGCTCTGCGGGCGTTTCTCGTCGGCGCTCCCGAGTTGATCGAGCCGCGGATCGCATCGCTGCCCGCGGCGTTGCGCGTCCGCATCGATGTGGCACCGGCGAGCCAGGTGGTCGCGATGAGCGAGAGCGCGCGCGAAGCGATCCGCCGGAAGAAGGATTCTTCCATGCGGGTCGCGGTGGATCTCGTCAAGAGCGGGCGCGCCGCCGCCTGCGTGAGTGCCGGCAATACCGGCGCGCTGAATGCAATCGCGCATTTCGTGCTGAAGACACTGCCCGGCGTCGAGCGGGCCGCGATCATCTCGGCCATTCCGGCCGCGCATGGCCACACTCACATGCTCGACCTTGGCGCCAACACCAAGGCGACGCCGGAGCAGCTGCGCCAGTTCGCCGCGATGGGCGCGATCATCTCCAGTGACGTCTACGGCCTCGCCGCGCCGCGGATCGGCCTCCTCAATATCGGCGAGGAGGACATCAAGGGAGACGAGGTGGTGCAGGCCGCGCACGCCCTACTAGCCACCAGCCACCTCAACTATGTCGGCTTCGTCGAGGGCGACGACATCTTTTCCGGCGCTGTGGACGTGGTGGTCACGGATGGCTTCACGGGAAACGTCGCTCTGAAGACCATGGAGGGGGCCGCGGGCCTCATCGCCGACCGCATGCGCCAGGAGTTCCATGCGACCTGGCTCAGCCGGCTGGCGGGGCTCGCCGCCCGCCCGGTCCTGCGCCGGGCGGCCGCCGGCCTCGATCCGCGCAAATACAACGGCGCCTGCATGGTCGGCCTGACCGGCGTCGTGGTAAAAAGTCATGGCAGAGCAGACGGTGTGGCCTTTGCCAGGGCCATCATCACCGCCGCGCTCGCCGCGCGTCGCGGACTGACCGCGAACATCGCACACGCGCTCGCGGCAGAGGGAGCCGGGACGCCACAGGGTTTGACAACTTGAACTATTCGCGCATTGCGGGGACGGGGTCGTACCTTCCGGAAAAAGTTCTCACGAACTTCGATCTCGAGAAGATGATGGACACCAGCGACCAATGGATTCGGGAGCGGACGGGGATCGAGCGGCGGCACATCGCCACGAACGGTGAGACCACCGTGGATCTGGCGGAGCGCGCGGCGCGTGCCGCCCTGGATGCCGCGGGCATCAGCCCGGCCGACGTGGACTTCATCGCCTTCGGCACCACGACGCCCGACATGTTCTTCCCGAACTGCGGCGTGCTGCTGCAGGCGCGACTCGGCTGCCGCGGGGCCGCGGCGTTCAGCGTGGAGACCGCCTGCAGCGGCTTCATGTATGCACTCTCGATCGCGGACAAGTTCGTGCGCTTCGGCGAGGTCCGACGGGCACTGGTGATCGGGGCCGAGACGCTCTCGCGCATCACGGACTGGAGCGACCGCTCCACGGCTGTGTTGTTCGCGGACGGAGCGGGTGCCGTGGTGCTCGAGCCGGCGGAGCAGCCAGGGATCCTATCCACGCACCTGCACGCCGACGGCGCATACAAGGACCTTCTCTTTTGCGGAGGAGGGCTCGCCGCAGGCAACGATCCGGCCAAGGCCCGCCGCGTGATCACCATGACCGGCAGCGAGGTATTCAAGATCGCGGTGACCACGCTCGGCCGGGCCATCGACGAGGCGCTGGCCGCGAATGCGCTCGACCGCTCGGCCATCGACTGGCTGGTGCCGCACCAGGCGAATATGCGCATCATCCAGGCGACGGCGCGCAAGCTCGATATGCCCATGGAGCGGGTCATCACCACGGTGCAGGACCACGGCAATACCTCCGCGGCTTCCGTGCCCCTGGCTCTCGACGTCGGCGTCCGCGACGGGCGGATCAAGCGCGGCGACCTGCTGCTCCTCGAGGCCTTCGGTGGCGGAGTGACCTGGGGCTCCGCTCTGATCCGCTATTAGGAAAACAAAGAAAAACGCCGCGCGGATGCGCGGCGTTCTTTGAACTAAAGAGCAGGGCTCCTTACTTCGAGATCGACCGCTTGAACATGCGATTGATCTTCTCGTTGGTCGCATCGACCGCCGACTGGGCGGCCTGAGCAGCAGCCAACGCCTGGTTCGCAGTGCTCTGCGCACCGCTGGCCGCCTGGCTGGCCGACTGGGCAGCGCTGCCCGCCTGGTCCGCCGAGCTCTTCGCGGCCGCCACCTGCGATTGCAGCTGGGCGACCTGTGACTTCAGATCCGCGATATCGGATTGCATCGGCTTGAGGTCCTGGCAACCTACGAGACCAATCACCAATGCCGCGGCAGCAGCCACCTTGACAACACTCGCGCACTTCATACATGTCCCCTTCTGGGTTGTTGATTCGGAAGGTCCTGAGAACGCAATGCGAAGCCGGCAGGCAAGCGCTCCCGCTGCCTTCGCAGCACGCAACTGCATCAAATTTGAGGCGGGAATGCAACTCCGGACGCCACTTTGTCTTTGACTCGCGACAGTTGTGCGGTGGTCCTGCAGGCGGTAGAGGTGCACGCTCGGGGTGCACGAGAACCGTCTGGGCGATCGAATATCGGAGCTGTCAATTCTGCGTTGACCGGGCTGTTGCATATTCCCTACGGGAGGGTTCGGAAGACGCCCTTGCCTTGGACTTTAATCTGGATATAATCGCAGTAGTGTATAAATAAACAGGTAGCGCAAGATGTCCGACCTTACTTCGCGACAGATGCAAATTCTGCGCCTGGTCCAGCGCTTCATTTACGAGACCGGCATGCCTCCCACCCGGGCGGAGATCGCCCGCGAGCTCGGTTTCAGGTCCCCCAATGCCGCCGAGGACCATTTGCGCGCACTCGCCCGCAAGGGCGTCATTGCGCTCGTGCCGGGCGCCTCCCGCGGTATCCAGCTGAAAGACACCATCCGTGAGCAGATGGGCCTGCCGCTCATCGGCCGCGTCACCGCCGGCAAGCCGATTTTCTCGGAAGAGAACTTCGAAGCCCGCCTGCAAATCGATCCAGGTCTCTTTCAGCCACGACCGCATTACCTTCTGAAGGTCACCGGCATGAGCATGAAAGATGCCGGCATTCTCGATGGCGACCTGGTTGCCGTTCACCGGACAGCGGAGGTGCGCAGCCGTCAGATCGTCGTGGCACGCCTGGAAAATGAGGTCACCGTGAAGCGCTACCGCCAGGAAGGCTCCGTAGTCTGGCTGTTGCCGGAGAACAGCGATTTCGAGCCGATCAAGGTGGACCTCAAGGAGCAGCCGCTGCTCATCGAGGGCATCGTGGTCGGGGTGCTGCGCCGCGGGAAAACCCACGGGTTGATGTAATGCCCAGGGCCAGCCATGTCCCGGGACCTTTCCCGACTTCTCCAGCATCCCGCCATCTGGCGAGGCCGCAGCGCCGCGCGAACGAGAACGCTGCCTACCGGATTCGCGGCTCTCGATGAGGGTTTGCCCGGAGGGGGTTGGCCGCATGCCGGGCTGATCGAGATCCTCCCGACCTGTTTCGGGGCGGGGGAGTTGTCGCTTCTGTTACCTGCTCTTGCCGCCGTGACGCGGCTCCCGGAGGCACGCTGGTGCGCGTGGGTGGCACCGCCCCTGCGGCCTTTCGCACCGGCGCTGGCGCAGTGCGGCGTGGTGCTGGAGCGGGTGCTCGTGGTGAATACTCCAAAGAAGGATGTAAAAGGGAAAAACGCGCTCTGGGCCTTCGAGCAGACACTGCGCTCCGGTACCTGTGACATCGTACTGGCATGGCTGCGTAGCGCGCTGCCGCGGCAGATTCGGCGCCTGCATCTCGCGGCGGAGCGGGGCGAGACCCTCGGGGTGTTGTTCCGGCCCCGGGAGGCGGCGCGGGACTCCTCACCGGCGGTTTTGCGGGTTGCCGTGGAGCCTGCCGCCCCGGGGGCACGGGTCACGCTGCTGAAGAGCCGGGGTGGGGCGCGGGGCGCTATCGAGCTTTCCCTGGGGTGAGGCGCCATGCGACACCGCAGAGCCCTCGAGCTTCCTCTAGAGGAGGGCACCGGCCTGGCGCCACGGCAGGCGCCCGTATCACGATCCGGCGATTTACTCCGTCCCATCGTCGGCCGTGCCGATGCGGCGGCGATGGCTCCCGCGGAGCTGTGGTTGGCCGTGCATCTGGCGGCATCACCCTCACAACAGGACCTCGAGCGTCTGGGCGCTCGCGCGCAACGGCTCACTCCCCGTGTCAGTCTCGATCCGCCTGACAGCCTGCTGCTCGAGGTAAAGGGAAGCCTGCATCTTTTCGGTGGCGCGGAGGGATTGAGCCGGGAAATGACAGGGGAGTGCTCGCGTCTGCGGATGTCCTGCACGCTGGCGGTGGCGCCCACGCCCCTTGCCGCGTTGGCCCTGTCGCGCGCCGGCCGGAAGCTCGGTGCTTCTGGCTCACCGTTGATCATCACGGACCCGGCGCAGCTCGTCGGCAGGTTGTCGCCTCTGCCGCTCGCGATGCTGCGGTGGCCGCAGGACACGCTGGGCCGTCTTGCGCGCATCGGTGTACGGACCATCGGTGAGGCGTTGCGGTTGCCACGTGCGGGTTTCGCGCGGCGCTTCGGCACCGCGCAGCTGCAGACACTCGATCGGCTGGTCGGTCGCGCGAGCGACTTGAGGGATCGGTTCGAGGTGCGCGCGCGCTTCCGCCGCTGTCGCGAGCTGCTCTATGAGTTGGAAAGTCACGCGGCGCTACTGGCGGTGCTCGCACCGCTGCTCGATGAGCTCGGCGAGTTCCTGGAGGCGCGCCAGTGCGGGGTGTTGCTGCTCGAATGCCGCCTGCGGCATCGCGCCATCCCGCCGACCCGCTGCGTGCTGCGGCTCGCCGCGCCGCTTGCAGATCCGGCGCAGCTTGCCGCGCTGCTCGGGGAGCGGCTGAGCGCACTCGCCCTGCCGGAACCGGTGCGCGCCTGCGAGTTGCGCTCCGGAGCGCTGGTGTCGCGGGTGCTCACCCCAGGAGGGCTCTGGCAGGCCGGGGAGCATGGCGGTGGCGTGGCGGCGCAGGCGCCGGAGCTCATTGAGCGGCTGCGGGTACGGTTGGGGGTGGAGGCGGTGCATGGGCTTGGGGTCGTTGAGGATCATCGGCCTGAGGCGGCGTGGGTTGCTGCCTCGACGATTCAGAGCGGCTTGCAAAAGGAGCCTGGCCGGAACGCCGTGAATCGGGCCGCTGTTGACCGCCGTCCTCTGTGGCTGCTGTCAGCTCCACGCTTGCTCGGCGAGCGCGACGGGCTGCCGCGACGGCGGGGGGCTTTGCGATTGCTCGGTGATGCGGAGCGCATCGAGACCGGTTGGTGGGATGGCCGGGAGATCGCGCGCGATTACTACATCGCGATCGATGCGCGCGGTGCGCGCTTGTGGGTGTTTCGCGAGCGTGAGCCGCCGCACCGGTGGTTCCTTCATGGAGTGTTTGGATAGATCTTGGAGGTCTGAATTGCACGTGACGGCTCTCGCGCATGGAGGCCGAAACCCTGGGCCGGTCACAGATTGTGACCGGTTGCAAAATACATCGCGATCCGCGACTGAGGCCTCAATCACCACCATCCGTGCAACTGATCGAAACGGGAGAGCGCGATTGCACGAACCGCCGTCCTACGCGGAGCTTCATTGCCTGACCAACTTCACCTTCCTGCGCGGGGCTTCGCATCCGCACGAGATGGTGGGGCAGGCGGCCGAGTTGGGCTACGAGGCGCTGGCCATCACGGATGAATGCTCCGTCGCGGGTGTCGTGCGGGCCCATGTGGCGGCGAAAGGGCAGCAGCTGAGGCTCATCATCGGCTCGGAGATGCGCCTCACCTGCGGGATGAAGCTCGTGGCGCTCGCCACCGACCGGCGCGGCTACGGCCGGCTCTGCCGGCTCATCACCCGCGGCCGGCGCGCCGCCGAGAAGGGCGAGTACGCCTTGACGCGCATGGACCTGGAGGAGAATGGGCTCGAGCACTGTCTCATTCTCTGGCTGCCTGAGCATCCCTCCTCCGAAGAGGCCCGCTGCGGGCAGGCTCGCTGGCTCGAGGAGCGCTTCTCCAACAGGCTGTGGGTTGCCGTCGAATTGTTGCGCGACGGGTTGGATCGCCAGCGTCTCGAGACGCTGCAGGGAGTAGGCCGGCAATTCGCGCTGCCGCTGGTGGCGAGCGGCGATGTCCACATGCACGTGCGCGCACGTCGCAGATTGCAGGATGCGGTCACGGCGATCAGGCATAACGTACCCATATGGGAAGCCGGTCGGAAGCTCTATCCCAATGGCGAGCGCTATCTGCGCGAGCGCGAGCGGCTCGCGAAGCTCTATCCGCGCGCGCTGCTCGAGGAGACGGTGGCCATTGCCCGGCGATGCGCCTTCTCACTGGAAGAGCTGCGGTATGAATATCCGCATGAGCTGGTGCCCGCCGATGAGACTCCGACGAGCCATTTACGCAAGCTGACGGAAGCGGGCGCGCTCTGGCGCTGGCCGCAGGGCGTGCCGAATAAAGAGCGCCTCGCCCTCGAGCACGAGCTCGCCCTCATCGCGGATCTACGCTACGAGCCTTACTTCCTGACAGTCCACGACATTGTCGCCTTCGCGCGCAGCAGGGGAATTCTGTGCCAGGGCAGGGGCTCCGCCGCCAACTCCCGCGTTTGTTACTGCCTGGGGGTGACTTCCGTCGACCCTCTGCGCGGCGCATCACTCCTCTTCGAGCGCTTCATCTCGCGCGAGCGCAACGAGCCGCCCGACATCGACATCGACTTCGAGCACGAGCGGCGGGAAGAGGTCATCCAGTATGTCTACGAGAAGTACGGCCGGGATCGGGCGGCGATCGCGGCGACCGTGATCATGTACCGCCCGAGAAGCGCGCTGCGCGATCTCGGCAAGGTCTTCGGCCTGGATCCGCAGGAGTGCGGACGGCTCACCAAGGTCATGCAGTGGTGGGACGGAGGCGAGGTGATGCGCGAGCGGCTGCGCGAGGCGGGCTTCGAGCCCGATGGCTCCATGCTGGCACGGCTGCTGCCTCTGGCGCAGGAGCTGGTCGCCTTTCCGGGTTTCCCACGACATCTCTCGCAACACGTCGGCGGCTTCGTGATCTCGGAAGGGGCGCTCGAGGAGCTGGTGCCCATCGAGAACGCCAGCATGGAGGGTCGCACCGTGGTGCAGTGGGACAAGGACGATCTCAACGACCTCGGCCTCCTCAAGGTCGATCTGCTGGCGTTGGGAATGCTGACGGCGCTGCGCAAGTCATTCGATCTGGTGAACGACTTCCGCGGGAGTACGCAACACGCTCTCGGCAACCTGCCGGCGGAGGCGCCGGAGGTTTACGAGATGATCTCCCGCGCCGATACGATCGGTGTCTTCCAGATCGAGTCACGCGCACAGATGGCGATGCTGCCGCGCCTGCAGCCGCGCAACTACTACGATCTCGTGATCGAGATCGCCATCGTCCGCCCGGGTCCCATCCAGGGCGACATGGTGCATCCGTACCTGAAGCGCAGGAAAGCCAGAGAGCCAGTCAGCTATCCCAGTGAAGACGTCGAGAAAGTGTTGAAGCGCACCCTCGGTGTGCCGATCTTCCAGGAGCAGGTGATGCAGCTCGCCATTGCGGCGGCGGGCTTCACGCCCGGGGAGGCGGATGCACTGCGCCGCGCCATGGGCGCCTGGAAGCGCAGCGGCGGGATCGAGCATTTCCGGGAGAAGCTGATCGGAGGCATGAGGACGCGCGGTTACGCGGCGGAATTCGCCGAGCGTTTGTATCAGCAGATGCTGGGGTTCGGGGAGTACGGATTTCCGGAATGTGTCGTGGGTGAGACCCGCGTCGTGGACGCCGATACGGGAAAGTGGCCGACCATTGACGAGATTATCAGCGGGCAGGCGCAACTCAAGACGACGCTCGCGTGCGATGAGGAGCTGCGCTTGCGTAAGCGTGCTGTTGTGGCGATACGGGCGAGCGGGGAAAAGCCGGTTTGGCGTCTGAAGACTGCGCTTGGTCACTCCATTACCGCAACCGCCGAGCATCCATTCATGACCATGGGAGGATGGCGCCAATTAGGCGAATTGAGGGTCGGCGATCATGTGGCTGTGGCGCGAGCGCTGCCGTTGGCGTTACGTCGACGATGGCCGCGACACAAAATCCTGGTTCTGGCCGATTTGATCGCTGAGGGTAATCTCTGTCATCCCTCAACCTTCTTCTTCTATACGATCGAACACTGGCATTGGCGGGATTTCGTCAGGTCGGTCGAGCGATTTCCAAATACACGTGCAGTGGTCAATTATCACAGGAATTGTCTAAGCGTAAGTGTTAGGAGAATTGATCGTAATCGCCCCATCGGGGCCGTGGAGTGGATAAGAGCGTTGGGCATATGGGGGCACCGTGCGCGCGAGAAGCACCTACCGACGGAGGTTTTCGAGCTATGTGATGCAAATATCGCGCTGCTGATTGCCCGTCTCTGGGAGGGAGATGGGGGGTTTTCGATGACCGGGCATGCCGACTATGACACTGCTTCTCCGCGACTTGCCATGGAAGTCCAGCATTTACTTTTGCGATTGGGCATCGTAGCGCGCTTTTATCACTTCTTGCGGACGCACAAAGGCGAGAAGATACATCATTACGTGGTGACCATTACCGGTGAGGAGCCGCTGCGGCGCTTTTGGCGTTGTGTGGGCCGACGCTTCCTCGATCCCAAGAAGCGCAAGCGCTCGGAAACCTTATCCGCGCGAAGAAATGGCCGCATGTCGCGCGACATCATTCCTGTCGAGGTCAGGGAGATTATTAGGCGCGAGCGCGACAAGATAGGATTGAGTTGGGTAATGATCGGGCGCGCAACGGGTCTTTGTATCCGTGAGATGCAGACGCGAGGCGGCGCTAAGGTGGGGTTTCGTCGTTCCGTCATCGAGCGGTTGGGCAAATACCTCGGCTCGCGAGAGCTTTCGCGTCTCGCGGACTCTGATATCTATTGGGATAGGATCACGGAGATTGAGGCGGTTGGAAGGCGAGAGACATACGACCTGCAGATCGAAGGAAATCATAACTTTCTGGCAAATAATCTCATTGTCCATAACTCGCATTCGGCAAGCTTTGCCCTGCTTGCATACGACTCCGCGTGGCTCAAATGTCACGAGCCCGCGGCGTTCACCGCGGCACTCCTCAATAGCCAGCCGATGGGCTTCTACGCTCCGGCGCAGCTCGTGCGGGACGCGCGTGCCCACGGTGTGGAGGTACGGCCGGTCGATGTTTGCGTGAGCGTGTGGGATTGCACGCTGGAGCGGACAGAAGACGGCCAGCCGGCGTTGCGGTTGGGCTTGAGGCTGGTCAAATCGCTTTCCCAAAGCGGTGCGGACCGTCTCATCGAAGCTCGCCGGCAGCAGCCTTTCGCAAGCGTACAGGATTTGGCTGCTCGCGCCGCGCTCGATCGGGGTGATCTCGAAGCCCTGGCTGCCGCCGGTGCATTCGCCGCATTGAGTGGCAACCGCCACCTGGCTTTTTGGGAAGTGGCTGGCACGGAACGGCCGCTGCCGCTGGAGACGGCTCTGGTCGATGCTCCACACGAAGCGGCTCATGAGCCTACTCCGCTGCTGAGGACTCCCACGGAGGGGGAACGCGTTGTCGCTGACTATGCTTCCATAGGCCTCACTTTGGGGCGTCATCCGTTGGCGCTGTTGCGCGGATCGCTGCAATCCAGGCAACTGCTCAGCGCTCATGAGCTCGACGGCCTTCCACATGGCAAGCCGGTGCGCACGGCAGGCATCGTTCTGATGCGCCAGCGTCCAGGCAGCGCGAGCGGCGTGACCTTCCTGACTCTGGAGGACGAGACAGGGCAGGTGAACATCATCGTATGGGAGCGGATAGGCGAGGAGTACCGCCTCCCGCTGGTGGAGTCGCGGTTGCTCGAAGTCCACGGTGAGCTGCAGCGGCAGGACGGGGTCATGCATGTCGTGGCGCGCCGGCTGATCGACCGCTCGCCTCTGCTTGGAGAGCTGATCACCCGGTCCCGGGATTTCCACTGAGTTAGTTTGCGCGAGCCCTGTCCGAACGCTCGAGCGCCAAAAGGTATGCTTCGAACTTGGCTCTCCCAGGCGGGATTCGGGCCGGCCGCCGCAACCGCGACTGAAAACAGCTCGCATTCCGCAGAGTGCCTTGCGTTTATATAAGTACATGCTTATGATTATTGAATGATGGAATCGCATGTGTTCCACGCGTTGGCCGACCCGACCAGACGCGCCGTCTTCGAAAAGCTCTCCCGCCGGGAAATGAGCGTGGCGGAGATCACGGCAGGGTTTTCGGTATCGCAACCTGCGATTTCGCAGCACCTGGCCGCCTTGCGGCGCGCCGGGCTGGTTCGTGAGCGCAGGGAAGGGCGCAAAGCCTACTATCGCTCAGAGCCAACAGGTCTGGAGCCCCTGGCGGCCTGGATGAAGCGTTATCGGCAGTTCTGGCCGGAGCGCTTGCAGAAGCTGAAACGCGTCTTGAAGGAGATTCCATGACGAAGGCAACACCGGAGTCCTCGGACTCCCTGGTTTTCGAGTGCGATTTCGAGGAGCCGCCGGAGAAGGTCTGGCGGGCGTTGACGGAGCCTGAGCTGCTCGAGGCGTGGCTGACGGCGGACGATCCCGTGCGGACCGCGGCTGTTCCTGAGCGGACGGGATCCGCCGAGGAGCGGCCTGGGTACGAGATCCTGACCGCTGATCCACACCGGCTGCTGCGCTATCGCTGGCGGGACCGGGAGAGCGAAGCTGCGGACTCGGTCGAGCGCGAAGTCCAATCCGTGGTGACCGTCGAGCTCGCTCCGGGTCCGGAGGGCGGAACACACCTCCGCCTCACTCATGCAGACTTCAGGATGGTCTCGACGACGACACCTCTGAGTGGCGTCCAGGTCACGCCAATCTCGTGCGCACGGCAGTGGAGGACCCGAACTGTGTCCCTCGTAGCGCCGCGCTCCTTGCGGCGGGCCGCCTGATGAGCGCCAATCTCGTACCCATGGTAGTGGAGCAGTCGGCGCGCGGCGAACGGGCGTTCGACATCTTCTCCCGCCTGTTGCGCGACCGGATCGTGTTCGTGAATGGGCAGATCGATGACGCAATCGCCGCGCTGGTGAATGCGCAATTGCTCTTTCTGGAGTCGGAGAACCCTGAGAAGCCCATCGCGATGTACATCAACTCGCCGGGTGGGATGGTGACGAGTGGATTTGCCATCTACGACACCATGCAGTGGATCAAGTGCCCCGTCGCCACCGTCTGCATGGGTACAGCCTATTCAATGGGGTCGTTTCTCCTGATGGCGGGTGCGGCCGGGCAACGGATCGCTCTGCCGAACGCCAGCATCCTGGTGCATCAGCCTTCAGGCGGATTTCAGGGAGTTGCATCCGACATCGAGCGGCATGCGCAGGACATCATCAAGACCAAGCGCCGGCTCAATGAGATCTACGCCAAACATTGCGGACGCACGTACGATGAGGTGGAGCGTACTCTGGACAGGGATCACTTCATGACAGCGGGGGAGGCCAAGGAATGGGGCCTGGTGGATCATGTCTATTCATCGCGTGCCGCGCTCGATCGACCGGCCCTCGTCGCGTGACGTGAGGATCGGGCTGATCTCGGATACGCACGGGTTGCTTCGACCCGAGGCGGTACGGGCTCTCTCGAGAGCAGAGCAGATAATCCATGCCGGCGATGTCGGTGGACCCGGAGTAATCGATGGCCTACGCTCCCTTGCTCCGGTTCAAGCAGTGCGCGGCAACAACGATCGAGACGCATGGGGGCAGTCGTTACCGGTGCGGCTCTCGTTGGACGTGGCCGGAGTAAGAATTCTCGTTCTGCACGACCTCAACGAGCTGGAGAGCTCGGGGGCGACCGACTATCGAGTTGTGGTGGCGGGACACTCCCACAAACCGAGTGTGGTGGAAAGGGACGGCATACTGTTCGTGAATCCGGGGAGTGCCGGACCCCGCAGATTCACGCTGCCCGTGACGATCGGCTACCTGACCATCGCACAGGGGGCGCCGAAGGCGGAGATCTGCAACCTGCCCGAGTGAGCACGCTAAAAGACACGGTCCGGTTCTTTTGACGAGTGCCCGTAGCAGTGGTATTGTGACCATAAAATGTGGTCATAGGTACGCCAATGGAAATTCCTGCCGCTCAATTCAAAGCCGAATGCCTGAAGCTGATGGATCAGGTTGAAAAGACCCGCGAGCCGATCGTGATTACGAAGCACGGACGCCCGGTGGCGCAGCTCGCTCCCCTTGCCGCCGAATCCGGCTCGCTTTTCGGCTACATGAAGGACACGCTAAAGGTAACAGGCGACATCTCTGCGCCCATTGACGTGGACTGGAGCGCAGAGTCAGGTGACGAAGACCCACTGTACAAAGCGGGCGCAGCGAAGGCCAGGCGGAAAAAATGAGCGCGCTGCTGCTGGATACCCATATCTGGCTCTGGTACGCGGAAGGAGACGATGAACAGCTTTCTTCGCGCAGTGTGGAGCAGCTCGACGAGGCACGCGCGGCCGACGGCCTGTTAGTCTCCTCGATTTCGGTCTGGGAGATCGGGATGCAAGCATTGAAGGGACGAATCCAGTTGTCGATGCCCTTGCGTGACTGGGTGGTGAAGGCGCTAAGTCCCCCCGGCATCAGCTTGCTCGCTTTGGATGCTGATACGGCCGCTGAGAGCACGTTGCTGCCCGGATCGCCGCATGGCGATCCGGCGGATCGCTTCCTCATCGCGGCTGCACGAGCTAAGAGGCTCGTTCTCGCGACCCGTGACCGGGAAATCATCCGCTACGGCAAATCCGGCCACGTTCGAGCTCTCGAGCTGTAAACGGTTTCGGCAAGGCGACGCGATCGAGGACGCCGATATGCCCGCCACATCGAACGCACGCGTTCCAGGATATCCAGCATCACGGCAGTCGTTGGGAGCTGCGGGTCTGCGCAACCTCTGCCTGGGATTGTTGCTTCCAACCGTCGTTTACGCGGTAAGGACCTCATACGCAGCCGAAGAGGTGGCGTTCCCTTCTGGAAAAAAGACACTTCATGGGCTGATCTACAAGCCAGCCGGCTCGGGGCCATTTCCGACCGTCCTCTACAATCACGGTAGTGCGCCTGGACTGCTCAATAATGAGGCCTTTGCACGCATTGCGCCGGTCTTCACGATGCACGGATGGGCATTCTTCGCGCCATACCGGCGGGGTCAGGGGTTGAGCCGTGATGCGGGGGCTTACATCGGCGCCGAGATTGCATCGGCAAGTGCACGTGGCGGAATGGCGCTTGCCGCGCAAACGGCCGTGACGTTGCTTACGACGGAACAATTGCAGGACCAGATGGCGGCGCTGGCCTGGTTACGGCGGCAGCCGTTCGTGAGACAGGGGCAAATCGCAGTAATGGGCAACTCGTTCGGAGGTATCGAGGCCGTCTTGGGTGCCGCCCACGTCGGTTACTGCGCTGCGGTGGATGCTGCAGGAGGCGCGGAGAGTTGGAGCGCAGAGAGCCAGCTGCGCAATGTCATGTTGCGAGCGGTGCGGGAATCTGCAATTCCGATTTTCTTCTTTCAGGCCCGAAACGACTACAACCTCGCGCCGAGCCGCGTTCTATACGGCGCAGCGCGGCGTGCCGGAAGGCCTGCGCAAATGCGGATCTATCCGCCTTATGGAGATACCGCGGCGGCGGGCCACAGCTTCGCGTGGCGAGGGGAGAAAGTGTCGGCGAGCGATGTGCTTCGGTTCGTGGATCGTAACTGCCCGCAGCGGCAGGTCGCAGCGGCGAAATAGAGGGCCCGTGCGCGGCCGTTGCGTCACCGGCGCCCGCCGGCAGGACGCCTAGCTCTTCTTCTTGCGCCGCGGCTTGTCGGCATCGTTGCCCTCGCCGCCGACTTCGTAATCCTCGAAGTCGCTGGTGAGCTCCGCCGTGTGCTTCTCCTCGAGCAGGCGCTCGAGACGACGCCACGCGGGATCGCCGACGCGCTGGCCCCGGCGCTTCGCAAGGTCCAGGTCCTTGATGACCTGATCGAGATCGACGTCGCCTTCTTCAACGACCGGCTCGTCGTCCTCTTCGTTTTCAAATTCGTCTGATTCGGATTTCTCGCTCATGCGGGACACCGGAGTCCTGCGGAACGGCGCAAAACTTAAAGCAGATTCCGTGACAACTGCAATCCCTGATTCAGTGAATCAGGTCATTCATCTGAAAGATCGGCAGCAGCATGGCAAATACGATGCCCATCACAAAAAGGCCCATGACCACGATGAGCAGGGGCCCCAGGAGGCCTACCATGGCTGCCAGGATGCCGTCGAGCTCCCGCTCCTGGCTCACGGCAGCCTGCTCCAGCATGGAATCGAGCTCGCCGCTCGACTCACCGCTCGATATGAGGTGGACGGTCATTGGCGGGAAGAGCCTGCTGGTGGATAGCGAGCGGCCGATGGGGCCGCCCTCGCGCACCCGTGCGGCGGCATCCATGACCGCATCGCGCATCGGCAGGTTCGTCACCACTTCGCCCGCGATGCGCATGGCTTCGAGCACCGGCACGGATGCCGAAGAGAGAATGCTGAAGGTGCGCGTGAAGCGCGCCGTGTTGAAGCCGCGCGTGAGCTTGCCGACCAGCGGCGTGCGAAGCTGCAGGCGGTGGAAGCGGCGCCGCGCATCGGGATTGCGCAGCCAGCGCTGGAAGAGCACCGCCGCGATCACGGCGAGGACGATCAGCCAGATGCCATACGATTTGAGAAATCCGCTGGTGGCGATGAGCACGCGGGTGATGAGCGGCAACTGGGCCTTGCTTGCCTCGAAGACCGAGACGACCTTCGGCACCACGAAGACCAGCAGGGCGGAGACGATGACGAAGCACATGACCGTGAGCACGATCGGGTAGAGCATCGCCGCCAGGATCTTCTGGCGGATTTCCTCGCGGCTCTCGGTGTATACGGCCAGGCGCTCGAGCACGCTGTCCAGATGCCCAGCCTGCTCGCCGGCGGCAATGGTGGCGCGATAGATTTCCGGGAAGACCTTTGGGAATTCCGTCAGGCCATCGGCCAGCGTGTGCCCTTCCATGACCTTCGCCCGCACACCGAGGATGATGCTCTGCACGCGCGGCTTTTCCGTCTGCTGCGACACCGCGAGCAGGGATTCCTCGAGCGGCAATCCGGCCCGAACCAGTGTGGCGAGCTGGCGCGTGAAGAGCGACAGATCGGCGGGGGCAACCCGCCGGACGAAGCTGAACGACCGCTGGCGGATCGCTTCCCGCTGCGCGACCTCGTTGACCGTGACCGGCAGCAGCTGCCGCTCGCGCAGGAGCTGGCGGATGTGGCGCGGGGTGTCCCCTTCCAGGACGCCTTTACGCTCCTTGCCGGCGTTGTCGAGCGCTATGTATTCGAAGGCCCCCATGGCGCAGGTCTTCTCAATCCTCGCGGGTGACCCGCAGCACTTCCTCGATGGTCGTCTCGCCGCGCAGGATCCGGGCGATGCCATCGTCACGGATGGAAGGGGTCGTCAGGCGGGCGTGGCGATCGAGCTCCTGCTCGCTCGCTCCGTCGTGGATCATGGTGCGCATGCTGTCGTCGACGACGATCAGCTCGTAGACCCCGGAGCGGCCGCGGTAGCCACCCATGGCATCGCGCCCCGGGCGATACAGCACCGGCGAAGGATCCTCAGGCTCCAGATTGAGCAGCCGCCGCTCGTACTCTCCGGCCTGGAAGGGCTGCTTGCTCTCGGGGTTCAGCACGCGCACGAGACGCTGCGCCAGCACGCCGATGAGGCTCGAGGAGAGCAGGAAGGGCTCGATGCCCATGTCCCGCAGGCGCGTGACCGCGCCGGCCGCCGTGTTGGTGTGCAGGGTCGAAAGGACCAGGTGTCCGGTGAGACTCGCCTGCACGGCGATCTGCGCCGTCTCGAGGTCACGGATTTCGCCGATCATCACCACGTCCGGGTCCTGGCGCAGGATGGCCCTGAGGCCGCGCGCGAAGGTCATCTCCACCTTGGTATTGACCTGGGTCTGGCCGATGCCGTCGATGTAATACTCGATCGGATCCTCGACCGTCATGATGTTCTGTGAGTTGTCGTTCAGCCGCTCGAGAGCGGCGTAGAGCGTCGTCGTCTTGCCGGAACCGGTCGGCCCGGTGACGAGGATGATCCCGTGGGGCTTGTGGATCAGCTCATCGATCAGCCCCTGGGTGTTCGGGTCCATGCCGAGGGCGGTCAGATCCAGGCGCCCGGCCTGCTTGTCGAGGATACGCAGCACCACGCGCTCGCCGTGGCCTGAAGGAATCGTGGAGACGCGAACGTCGACCGCACGGCCGGCGATCTTCAGGCCGATGCGGCCGTCCTGCGGCAGGCGTTTCTCGGCGATGTCGAGCTTCGACATGACCTTGATACGGGAAACCACCAGTGGCGCCACGGCGCGCTTCGATTGCAGCACCTCGCGCAGCACTCCGTCCACACGGAAGCGCACCACCAGGCGATTCTCGAATGGCTCCACATGAATGTCGGAGGCGTTCTCCTTCACCGCCTGAGTGAGCACGGCGTTGATCAGCCGGATGATCGGCGCATCGTCGTTGCTGTCGAGGAGATCCGCCTGCTCGGGCAGGTCCTGTGCGAGGTGCGCCAGGTCGGTGGTGTCGTCCAACCCCTCGACGGAAGCCTGCATGGCGTCCGAGCCCGCCTCATAGACCTGCCGCAGCAGGAGGTCGAATTCCGCCTCCGGCACGCGCTCGAGTCTGACGGGCCGGCCCACGAACCGCCGCACCTCGGCGAGGGCGAGCGGCGAGGCATTCTCGCGATACACGCACTCGGCCTCGACCTCCGAGATCTGTTTGATGAGCACGCCGTGACGCTTCGCGAACGCAAAGGAAAGCTTGCGCTGAGGCGCGGCCTGCAGCGGCTGCGGCTCATCCATGACTTCGGCGGCGTTCAAGGCGGATCTCCAGCCTGCGTCGCGCTGCCGGCCTTGGGCGGCGGACTCGGTGTGGCCTGCGGCGCCGGTGCCGGCGCAGTCTGCGGTGCGGTCGTGTTGCTGTCGGTCTTTTTTGCCTGCGGCTTCGGCGCGAGCGGGCTCGGTGCCGATAGCGTGCCTGGCGGTGGTGGCGCCGGCAGCGGCGGCAGTCGCGGGGCAGGCTCGTCGTGCAGCAGCTGCGGGAATTGCTCCGGTATCACGGAGTTCTGCTGGTGCAGCATGTAGCGGTAGTCACGGCCGGTGGCCTCGGCGGCTTCGAACTGGTCGCGCATGATCGTCGGCTTGATGAAGATCATCAGGTCGTTGCGCGTCGCGCTGTCGTTACGCGCTTTGAAGAGGTTGCCGAGGAGCGGGATGCTGGCGAGGAGCGGCACGCCGTTGTTGTCGCGGTTCTGCTGGTTCTGGATCAGTCCGCCGAGCACCACGACGCCGCCGTTCTCGATCAGTACGTTGGTATCGATGCTGCGCTTGGCGGTCTCCGGCTCCTCCAGCGAGGTCGTGGTGGTTCCCACCAGGCTAGAGCTCTCCACGGAGATTTTGAGCATCACCGCGTTGCCCTCGGCCGAAATGGTCGGTGTCACCTTGAGGATGATGCCGACCTCTTCCTGCTGGACGGTCTGGAAGGGCGTGACCGCGCCGGTAGTCGTGGTGGTGGGCGTCGAGTACTGGCCGGTGACGAACGGCACCTCGTCGACGTCCTTGAGCGTCGCAGCCTGGTTGTCCAGGGTGACGGCGGACGGGGTGGCCATGATGTTCGTGGTGGAGTTGTCCTGCAGGGCGCGGAGCATGGCCGCGAAGGACTCGCCTGCCGCCGAGAGCGTACCGACTCCGATGGTGGTGCCGGCAAGGAGCGAATCGCTGAGCCCGCCGGCGCCGCCGCTCTCGCCTGCGGCGACGAGATCGACGAGGCTCGTGCCGCCGACCGGCTGGACGTAGCCTCCGAGCGGTACCTTGTTGTTCTTCGAGAACGCCGCCCAGTTGACGCCGAGGTCCTCGGTCTTGGAGATATCGAGCTCGGCGATGATGGCCTGCACCAGCACCTCGGGCCTGCGACGGTCCAGTGCGTTCACGATATCGAGGATGGTGCGCATCACCTTCGGCGGCGCGGTGATGATGAGCGCGTTGTTCTGCGAATCGGCCCAGACGAGGGCGTTCTTCTCCGCCTCCGACTGGGGGTTCTTGCCACCGGTGGGCTCGGCGCCGCCGGCGGCGGACATCTGCGCCAGCTCGGACATCTGCTCTTTGAGCTTCGGCGCGAGCTTCGATGCGTCGGCGTAGTGCAGGTACACGACCTGGGTGTTGCCGCCGGACTTGAGCGGCGTGTCGAGCTCCGCGATCAGCGCGCGAACCTGCAGCCGCTGGGCAGGGTCACCACCGATCAGCACGCTGTTGGTACGGTCGTCGGCCACCACTTTGGCGGACGCCCGGCCTTCCTGCATGCTTCCCTGTCCCTGGAAAACGGAGTCGATGGTGCGCACCACATCCGACGCCGAGGCGTTCTGCAGCGGCATCACATCGACATCCTGGTTGCCGATCTGGTCGATGCGCGCAATGATCGCCATCATGCGATGCACGTTGCTCGCGGTGTCGGACAGGATGAGGATGTTGGAAGGAGGATAGGCGGCGAGATGTGCCTGCTGCGGGACCATCGGCCGCAGAATCGGCACCAGCTCCGCCGCGCTCACGTTCTTGACGCCGATGACCTGAGTGACGATCTCATCGGAATCCGCGTTCACATGGGCGCCAAGGTAGTTGGCGGGCACGTAGCGCGTGAGCGCATCGGGCACGATCTTGATGATGTTGTTGCCCGAGGGCTCGGCGATGAAGCCATAGACCTGGAGGATCGAGAGAAACGCCTGATAGAACGCGGGCGGAGTCATCGGCGCCGAGGAGTACATCGTCACCTGCGCGCGCACGCGCGGGTCGAGGATGAAGCTCTTCCCGGTCGCGGCCGCGACCGCCTGTACGATCTGCGTGATGTCCGCGTCCTTGAAATTCGGGGTGATGCTCATGGCCTGCTGCACGGCCGTCTGTGCCTGGCACGCGAGCACCGGCACCATCAATGCCAGACAGAACGCGAATCTGCGAAAGCCTTTCACCAACCTCAACCCCCCGTAGCTGGGACCCATGGATCTACCGCACGCCCTGCGGTGGCACGAACGGCAAGCTGCGCGGCGGCGGCGCAGGCGGGCCGGAAGACCCATTCTGCGACCCTGCGACCGATTCCGCCTCCCGCTCGACAGCCGCCAGGTCGAGAGTGAGATCCTGTTGCTGTCCGTTGCGCAGTACCGTGATGTGCGCCTCACTGGAGGAACCCAGTGTGCTCAGGATCTGCTCGCCGCGCGATGGATCGTCGAGCGGCTGGCCGTCGATGGCCGTCACCAGATCGCCGGGCCTCAGCCCCAGCCGCAGGAACGCTTCCGCGTCGCGCCCAGGATATACCCGAAAACCTTGCTGTCTGCCCCCCGCGAACACCGGTTCCGGGCGCATGATGTCACCGATGATCCCCGGGTCGCGACTTACGAGCTCACGCATGCGGTCGATGATCGGTGCCTCCGTCGGTACCGCCGACAGGCTCGGCGGCGGTGCGTTTCCGCTCAGCTGGTGTGGCAACGTCAGCGCTTCGAGACGGCCGTCACGCTCGAGCAGTACATGGTCGGTGAGCACGGCGTGCAGCCGCGCGCCGCCCGGAATGTTGTCTCCAACCGCATACACTTTGGTCGCGACGGCGCTCGGCCCAAGTATTGCGAGCCCGTCATTCGGGTTATTGGCGGCGATCACACCTGTGAGCACCAGCGGCATATTGGTCTGGGGCGCATTGGCGCCGTTGGCGGCCGAGATGGGCGCCGCCCCGAAGAGATGCGAATTGGTGATGGCGGCGATGTCGATCGCCGGGCGCTGCACCCGCGAGGCGGCGCCGATCGTGGAAGGTGAGGGCGCGCGGTCGGCGCCCGCGAGGTCGGTGACGATCATCGCGGCCTGCACGCCCAGGGCGAGCGCCAGCAGCCACGTCGCCACCCGTGGCCCACGGGTGAAGAACAGGGCACGCCATTTCTCGGACCCTGGGACGGATTGGAGCCAGGAAGCGGCACTCATTGAGGTGGGAAAGTCATGGATTCGCTGGCAAACACCCGATAAGACCGCGGCCAGCGCGTTCCGTGCGGCTCAGGCGCGCCCACCCAATCATACGGCGCCCCCGGTTGCGCTCTCAAGCGATTGTTTCTGCAAGAGTAACGGCGTCCCATTATTACAGGCTTGTGTTGCAGATTCGCGACCCCTATAAATAAAGACATGCCCGACCCGCACCCGACCCGTCCTGATACCGGCATTCTCGTCGAGGAGGCGCGGCCCGAGGTCAAGCAGCCGCCGCTGTACCAGGTGGTGCTGCTCAATGACGACTATACCCCGATGGAGTTCGTGGTCGACGTGCTGGAGAAGTTCTTCGGCCTCGACCGGCCGACGGCCACGCGCATCATGCTCGAAGTGCATACCAAGGGTAAGGGTGTGTGCGGGGTCTTTACGTTCGAGATCGCGGAAACTAAGGTGGCGCAGGTGACCACCTATGCGCGAGACAATCAGCATCCGCTCATGTGCACCCTGGAAGAGGCTTGAAAGTGCTGTCCAACGAGCTTGAATACTGTCTCAACGATGCCTTCCACCAGGCCCGGGAAGCGCGTCACGAATATCTGACCGTCGAGCATCTGCTGCTGGCGATCGTCGACACGCCCAGGGTTCGCGAGATCCTCAGGGCTTGCGGCGCCGATCTGGCCAAGCTCAAGCAGGAGCTGAAGGACCACATCGAGCAATCCACCCCGCGCGTGGAGGAGGGCGAGGAGCGGGAGGTGCAACCGACGCTCGGCTTTCAGCGCGTGCTGCAGCGGGCTGTGTTCCATGTGCAGTCGAGCGGCAAGAAGGAAGTCGGGGTGGCGAACGTGCTGGTCGCGATCTTCAGCGAGAAGCAGAGCCACGCGGTGTTCCTGCTGAACCGGCAGCATGTGACACGGCTCGATGTGGTCAACTACATCTCCCACGGCCTCTCCAAGATCGCGGAGGAGAAGACCGACAAGGACGAGCCGCAGGCGGATACCGAGCGGGACCCGGAAGGCGGCAGCGCGCTCGAGAAATTCACCACCAACCTGAATCGCCTCGCGCAGGAGGGTCGCATCGACCCGCTGATCGGCCGCAAGCTCGAGGTCGAGCGCACCATCGAGATCCTCTGCCGCCGGCGCAAGAACAATCCGCTCTACGTCGGCGAGGCGGGTGTCGGCAAGACCGCCATCGCCGAAGGTCTCGCGCGCCTCATCATCGAGGGCAAGGTCCCCGAGGTGCTGGCGGACTGCTCGATCTACGCTCTCGACATGGGCGCGCTCATCGCCGGCACCAAGTACCGCGGCGACTTCGAGAAGCGCCTGAAGGGCGTCATCACCGAGCTGAAGAAACAACCCGGCGCCATCCTCTTCATCGACGAAATCCACACCGTGATCGGCGCCGGCGCCGCCTCGGGCGGTGTGATGGATGCCTCCAATCTCATCAAGCCGGTGCTCACCAACGGTGAGATCCGCTGCATCGGCTCGACTACGTATCAGGAGTACCGGGGAATCTTCGAGAAGGATCATGCGCTGGCGCGCCGGTTCCAGAAGATCGATGTCACGGAGCCTTCCGTCGCGGAGACGGTGGAGATCCTGATGGGCCTCAAGGCGCGCTTCGAGGAGCATCACGGCATCACCTACGCGGCGGATGCGTTGAAGGCTGCCGCGGAGCTCGCGGCGCGCCACATCAACGAGCGACATCTGCCCGACAAGGCGATAGATGTCGTCGATGAGGCCGGAGCCCGGCAGCGCCTGAAGCCCATCGCCGAGCGGGAGCCGGTCATCGAGGTCCGCCACGTCGAGGACGTTGTGGCCCGTATGGCCCGTATCCCGCCGAAGAGCGTTTCGACTTCCGACCGGGAAGTGCTGAAGAACCTGGAGCGCAATCTCAAGCTGGTCATCTTCGGGCAGGACCGCGCCATCGATGCGCTGGCGGCCGCGATCAAGATGGCCCGCTCGGGCCTGGGCGATCAGCGCAAGCCCGTCGGCAGCTTCCTGTTCGCCGGCCCGACGGGTGTCGGCAAGACCGAAGTCACGCGCCAGCTCGCCCTCTGCATGGGTGTGGAGTTCCTGCGCTTCGACATGTCGGAATACATGGAGCGGCACACGGTCTCGCGCCTCATCGGCGCACCGCCGGGCTATGTCGGCTTCGACCAGGGGGGATTGCTCACGGAAGCGATCGCCAAGCACCCGCATTGCGTGCTGTTGCTCGATGAGATCGAGAAGGCGCACCCGGATGTCTTCAACCTGCTGCTGCAGGTGATGGACCACGGCACGCTGACCGACAACAACGGCCGCAAGGCCGACTTCCGTCACGTCATCATCATCATGACCACCAACGCCGGCGCACAGGAAATGGCGCGCCCCTCGATCGGCTTCACCCACGCCGATCACGCGAGCGACGGGATGGAGGCGATCCGGCGCTCGTTCACGCCGGAGTTCCGTAATCGCCTGGATGCGGTCATTCAGTTCGCAGCCCTCGACCCGATCACGATCGAGCGCGTGGTCGACAAGCTGGTGGTGGAAGTGGAGATGCAGCTCGAGCAGAAGGGAGTCACCATCTCCCTCGACGATGCGGCGCGCCGTTGGATCGCCGAGAGGGGCTATGACCCCAAGATGGGCGCGCGGCCGATGGCGCGCACGATCCAGGAGCACATCAAGCGGCCCCTGGCGGAGGAGCTGCTATTCGGCAGCCTGGTGGGTGGCGGGCACGTGCGGGTATCGGTGGCGGCGGACAGCTCGAAGCTCGAACTCGAATGCATTCCGAACAAGACTCCGGAGTTGACCGCCTAGAAGCTCAGCGGCCGCGGTAGATGATGCGGCCCTTGGTCAGGTCATAGGGCGTCATTTCCACCGTGACCTGGTCGCCGGTCAGGATACGGATGTAGTTTTTCCGCATCTTGCCGGAAATATGCGCGGTAACCACGTGGCCGTTCTTCAGCTTCACGCGGAAGGTGGTGTTGGGCAGGGTCTCTACCACCTCACCCTCCATCTGGATCGCGTCTTCTTTGGACATACTACCCTTATCGTCTCGGGGGCGCGCATTGGAGCACAAAGGCCGCTGGTCTGCAATTTGCAGCAGTCAGGCTATGTGAGGGCAATCGGGTCGAGGGAGACCCACTCCGTCAGCAACGCCTGGAACTGCCCGCGCGGAATGCTGCGGGCACCAAGGCTGGCGAGATGCCGGGAAGCGAGCTGGCAGTCGATCACGGCGATGCTGTTGCGGCGGCACACCGCCACCAGGTGCGCGAGCGCCACTTTGGAAGCATCGCGTGCGCGGCTGAACATCGACTCGCCGAAAAAGACCCCCCCGAGCCGCACCCCGTAGAGACCGCCGACGATCTCCCCGCCGAGGCGCGTCTCGATGCTGTGCGCATGCCCCCGGCGGTGGAGCTCCAGGTAAGCGTCGCGCATCTCCGGGGTGATCCAGGTGCCGAGGCTCTGGGCCCGCGGCGCCGCGCAGGCGTCGATGACCCCTGCGAAATCGACATCGACCACCACGCTGAAGCCGCCATTGCGCACCGTCTTCGCCAGACTGCGGCTGACGCGGAATTCCTCCGGAAAGAGCACCGTGCGTGGGTCGGGGGACCACCAGAGGACCGGCTGGCCGGGCGAGTACCAGGGGAAGATGCCGCGCCGATAGGCCGCGAGGAGTCTCGCCGGCGAGAGATCGCCGCCGGCCGCCAGCAGGCCGGCGGGATCGTCCAGCGCCTGCTCCGGCGGTGGAAACCACTCCGGCGCATCCTTCGGCGAAAGCCAGGTGATCGTCTTCACTTGTAAGGCACGTGCTCCCGGACCTCGGCGGCATAGTCGTCGACGGCGCCGCCTTCGCGCTCGAGATAATCGCCGATCGCGTGGCGGAAAGCGGTATCCGCGATGTAGTGCCCCGACCAGGTGAGCGTCGGCTCGAACCCGCGGCTCACCTTGTGCTCGCCCTGGGTGCCTGGCTCGAACCGCTGCACGCCGCGCTCGATGCAGAATTCGATCCCCTGGTGATAGCAGGTCTCGAAGTGGAGGCTGTGGTAGTCGGCCGCGGCGCCCCAATAGCGTCCGTAGAGCGCCTCCTGTGACCAGAAAAAGATCGCCGCCGCGACCGGGGCGGCTCGGTGCAGGGCTACCTTGACCATGAGTGCGTCGCCGAGCGTTCGCCCGATCTCGCTGAAGAACGCCCGGGTGAGATAGGGCTCATTCCCGTGCCGCAGGAACGTCTCGCGGTGAAAGTCATAGACCCTGTCGAGGAGGCGCTCGTCGAGGTCGCCGCCGAAGCGTGTCTCGAAGTGGATTCCCGCCTCGGCGACGCGCCGCCGCTCCCGCCGCGCCTTCTTGCGCTTCTCCGCGGTGAAGGTCTCGAGATACGCCTCGAAGCTGCCATAGCCGCGGTTTCTCCAGTGGAACTGGCAGTCGCGCCGCAGCAGCCAGTCCGCGCTCTCGCAGGCGGCGCGCGCGGGCTCATCGAGAAAGAGGGCATGAACCGAGGAGAGGCGGCGGCTTGCGGCGTGATCCTGCAATGCCTCCAGCAGGCGCTTGGCGACCGCGCGCGGCTCGAGCCCGGCACGCAGGAGGAGGCGCGGCCCGGTCGCAGGCGTGAAAGGCACCGCGACGAGGAGCTTGGGATAGTAGCGGCGCCCATGGCGCGAGTACGCCTGGGCCCAGCCGAAATCGAAGACGAACTCCCCGTAGGAGTGCGCCTTGATGTAGGCCGGTGCCGCCGCGGCCAAGCCCAGATCATCGCTCAGGGTGATGGGACAGGGCTCCCAGCCCGCTCCCGCCCCCACACAACCGGTATGCTCGAGCGCCGCGAGGAATTCGTGGCGCAGGAACGGGCACGCCGTCCCGCCGAGCGCATTCCACTCGCGCGGATCGATGTCATCCATGCTGGAGTGGATTCTGGAGCGCATCTCCCTACGCCCTGCGGGATTCGGGAGACAGGTCTCCCGAAGGCATGTTGCTAGTGGCCGTCAGAGGTCTCCAGGGTCTCGAGGTAGCGGTCGGCATCGAGCGCCGCCATGCACCCCGCGCCGGCGGAGGTGATCGCCTGGCGGTATACGTGATCCGCCACGTCGCCCGCGGCAAAGACCCCCGGGACGCTCGTCGCGGTGGCATCCCCTTCGCTGCCGCCGCGCACCCGGATATAGCCGTTGTGCATCTCGAGCTGACCCTTGAAGATGCCCGTGTTCGGCTCGTGTCCGATCGCGATGAAGACACCGGAAACCGACAGCCGCCGCATCTCGCCGTCCTTCACCGACTTCAGGCGCAGGCCGTTGACGCCCTGCTCATCTCCCAACACCTCGTCGACGGTGTGGTTCCAGACGAGCGAGACCTTGCCGGCCTCGGCCTCGCGCCGCAGGCGATCCTGCAGGATCTTTTCCGAGCGCAGGCGATCGCGCCGGTGCACCAGCGTCACGTGCTCCGCGATGTGCGAGAGATAGAGCGCCTCTTCGACGGCCGTGTTGCCGCCACCGATCACCGCAACGCGCTGCTTGCGGAAGAAGAATCCATCGCAGGTGGCGCACGCCGATACGCCGCGGCCGCGGAAACTCTCCTCCGAGGACAGGCCGAGATACTTGGCCGTCGCCCCGGTGGCGATGATCAGGGCATCGCAGGTGTAGGTGTGCGAGTCGCCGATCAGGCGCAAGGGCCGCTGGGAGAGATCGGCCGTGTGCACATGGTCGCTCACGATCTCCGTCTTGAAACGCTCCGCGTGCCGCCGCATGCGCTCCATCAGCGCCGGCCCTTGCAGCCCCTCCACATCGCCCGGCCAGTTGTCGACTTCGGTCGTGGTCATGAGCTGGCCGCCCGCCGCGATGCCGGTGATGAGCAGCGGCGCGCGATTGGCCCGCGCGGCGTACACCGCCGCGCTGTAGCCAGCGGGGCCGGAGCCCAGAATGATGAGTCGGCTGTGCCGGGGAGTGGTCATCGGAAGCTATGAGTCTCAGTGGGGGTGGCGGATCATAGTAGCAAGTGCCGCCCGGTCCCCGGCGCCATGGGCGCAGCGCAATGGCCAGCAGCACTACCGGCGGCTTAATATCATAGTAGTCCGTCCTCATCATTTACCGGAGTCGTAGGACTTGGCCGAATCGCAGGCGCAGGCGCGCCCTTCCATCCGCTTCACAGCCGGCGTCGCGCGCGGTCTGCGCGAGAGTGCCGTCATCGCGATCGGGGTCGCGGCGATCGTGTTGCTCATCGCGCTCGTGACGTACAGCCCGGCAGACCCGTCCTACGCGCACGGCGGCGACTTCGCGCGCGTGCACAATCGTATCGGCCCGGTGGGAGCATGGCTCGCCGGCGTGCTCTTCTTCCTGCTCGGCCGTCCGGCCTTCCTGCTGCCCATCATGCTGGGCGCAAGCGCCTGGGTGCTGCACCGGCGGGTCAAGGCCGAGGCCGCCTCGCGAATCAACTCGGTGGTGCGGGCGAGCGGTTTCCTGCTGCTGCTGGCGACGAGCTGCGGGCTCGCGGCCTTGAACTGGCAGAAGGGGGTACTGCCGGCGGGCGCCGGTGGCGTGATCGGCAACGAGATCGGCTACGGGCTCAAGGACGGCCTCGGATACCTCGGTGCGACGCTCCTCCTGCTGGCCGCGTGGATGGCGGGACTGTCGCTCTCGTTCGAGGTCTCCTGGTTCACCGTCATGGATCGGCTGGGGACCTGGGCGTGGACCGCGATAGGTTGGGTGCGGGAGCGGCGTGCGAGCGCCAAAGACGTCGCGGTGGGCAAGGAGCGCCGTGCGTCGCGTCGCGACACCATGGTGAGTGAGCAGAAGCGGGTCGCGGCGCGACCGCCGACCAAAATCGAGCCGCCGACCCCGATTGTCGAGAAGAGCGAGCGCGTCGAGAAGGAGCGTCAGGTGCCGCTCTTCGATCCGCCCAAGGCGGGGGAGTTGCCGCCGCTGTCGCTGCTCGATGACCCGCCTGCCCGCGAGCCACTGTATTCCGCCGAGGCGCTCGAGGCGCTGTCACGCCTCGTGGAGATGAAACTGAAGGACTTCGCCATCGACGCGGAGGTCGTCGCCGTGCAGCCGGGTCCGGTGGTGACGCGCTTCGAGCTGCGGCCCGCACCGGGGGTGAAGGCGAGCCAGATCACCAGCCTCTCCAAGGACCTGGCGCGCGCCCTCTCGGTGCTGAGCGTGCGGGTGGTGGAGGTGATTCCGGGCAAGAGCGTCATGGGCCTCGAGATCGCCAACGAGAAGCGCGAAGTCGTGACCCTCGGGGAGATCATCCGCTCCAAGGCCTACGACGATATGCAGTCGCCTATCGCGCTCGCCCTGGGCAAGGACATCGGCGGCCAGCCGTACGTCGCCGACCTGGCGCGCATGCCGCACCTGCTCATCGCCGGCACCACCGGTTCCGGCAAGTCGGTGGCCATCAACGCGATGGTGCTGTCGCTGCTCTACAAATCCACGGCCGAGCACGTGCGGCTCATCATGATCGATCCGAAGATGCTGGAGCTCTCGATGTACGAGGGCATTCCGCATCTGCTGGCGCCGGTCGTGACCGACATGAAGCAGGCGGCGAATGCCCTGCGCTGGTGCGTGGCGGAGATGGAGCGGCGCTATCAGCTCATGGCGGCTCTTGGCGTACGCAACATCGCGGGCTTCAACCGCCGCGTGAAGGAGGCGAACGAAGCCGGCAAGCCCATTCTGGATCCGGTGATGTTGCAGCGCGCGGCCAACGATCCGACCATCGACCAGCGGGAGATCCAGACGCTCGTACCGCTGCCTTACATCGTCGTCGTCATCGACGAGCTCGCTGATCTCATGATGATCGTCGGCAAGAAGGTCGAGGAGCTGATCGCGCGCCTGGCGCAGAAGGCGCGCGCGTCCGGCATCCACCTGGTGCTGGCGACGCAGCGGCCGTCGGTGGATGTGATCACCGGTCTCATCAAAGCCAACATTCCGTGCCGCATCGCCTTCCAGGTGTCGGCCAAGGTGGACTCGCGCACGATTCTCGACCAGATGGGGGCGGAGACACTGCTCGGCCACGGCGACATGCTCTACCTGCCGTCGGGCACCTCGTTGCCGACACGTGTGCACGGTGCTTTCGTGTCGGATCAGGAGGTGCACCGCGTCGTCGAGGGACTGAAGATCGCAACGCCGCCCGACTACATCGAGGAAGTGCTCTCCGGCCCCCGGGGTCCGATACCAGGACTGCCGGGCGAGGAGGGCGAGGCGGCCGGCGCGGTGGAAGACCCGGAGCAGGACGCCCTCTACGACGAGGCTGTGCGAATCGTCATCACGGAGCGCAAGCCTTCCATTTCCTACGTGCAGCGGCGGCTCAAAATCGGTTACAACCGTGCGGCGCGCCTCCTCGAGGCAATGGAAATCGCGGGGCTCGTCGGACCGCTGCAGGCGAACGGCTCGCGCGAGGTGTTGGCACCCGCGCCGGCGGAAGACTGAGCATGTCACGAAGAGCAGCGAGCGCGGCGGCGATTGCGGCCGGATTTTTCATCGGTCCGGCCCTGGCGGGGGCCGCAGCATACTCTGCGCAGCCTCTCGCGGCGGCGCCGGCCGGCGTACAGGCGCCATCTTCCGCGCCGACACCGCTCGATCGTTACCTGAAGAACCTGAAGACTCTGCGCGTCACCTTTCTGCAGACGGTCGCCGACGCTCACGGTGCGGAGGTCGGCCGCTCCACCGGCACGCTCACCGTCGAGCGGCCCGGCAAGTTCCGCTGGGACATCCATCCGCAGGCCACCCAGGGTGCGGATGCGGCGCAGAATGCGGCTGCGGCACAGCCGGCCGCTGCCGGCAGCGGCCAGCTGATGGTCTCCGATGGCCGCAATCTCTGGTACTTCGACCGGGATCTGCAGCAGGTGACGGTGCGGCCCGTGACCGCGGCGCTCTCCGCCACCCCGGCCATGTTGCTCTCCGGCACGGTGCCGGTGCGTGAGCATTTCACGGAGAGCCTGGCAGGCGACCACGACGGACTCGATTGGGTCTACGTGGAGCCGCGCAGCACCGAGGCCGACTTCAAGAGCGCGCTCTTCGGCTTCGACGCCAAGGGAACGCTCGAGCGGATGATTCTCGAGGACAAGCTCGGTCAGGTCGTCACCATCATCTTCCATGATGTCGCCGTCAACGTTCCCGTGCCGGCAGAGGACCTGACTTTCACGCCGCCTCAGGGGGCGGATGTGATCGGAACGCCGGCCCAGTGAGTCCTGCCGATACGAGCGCGCCCGATCCCTCGCGGCCGCTCGCCGACCGGATGCGGCCGCGGTCCCTGGAGGAGGTGGTCGGCCAGCAGCATCTGCTCGCCGCCGGCAAGCCGCTGCGTCGCGCCATCGAGTCCGGGCAGCTGCACTCCATGATTCTCTGGGGGCCACCGGGCACCGGCAAGACGACACTGGCGCGGCTCATCGCGCGGCGTGCCGAGGCGCAGTTCATCCAGCTCTCCGCTGTGATGGCCGGAGTGAAGGACATTCGTGCCGCCGTGGAGGCCGCGCGCGGGGCACGCGCGCTGAGCGCGCGGCCGACGCTGCTTTTCCTCGATGAGGTGCATCGATTCAACAAGGCGCAGCAGGACACGTTTCTGCCGTACCTGGAAGATGGAACGCTGACCTTCGTCGGTGCGACGACGGAAAACCCGTCGTTCGAAGTGGTGAGCGCGCTGCTCTCGCGTGCGCGAGTTTACGTACTGCGGCCGCTGACGGTGGCCGATGTCGAAGCGCTGCTCGCAAGCGCGCTGTCCGATCGGGAAAGGGGACTCGGCGGCGACGGGATCACGGCCGAGCCGGCGGCGCTGGAGCTGATCGCCAAGGCTGCGGATGGCGATGGCCGGCGCGGACTCAACATGCTGGAGTTGGTGGCAGGTCTGGCCGACGCGGCACCGGGCGGCGCGCGGCTCATTACACTGGCTCTGGCGCAGGAGGTGGCGAGCGGCGGCCGACGGCGGTTCGACAAGGGCGGCGACCAGTTCTACGACCAGATCTCCGCGCTGCACAAGGCGGTGCGTGGCACCGACCCCGATGCGGCGCTCTACTGGCTGTGCCGCATGCTCGATGGCGGCTGCGATCCGCTCTACGTTGCCCGGCGAGTGGTGCGGATGGCCGTGGAGGACGTAGGCCTCGCCGATCCCAGGGCTTTCGCTCTGACACTGGACGCCTGGGAGGCCTATGACCGGCTCGGATCCCCGGAGGGAGAGTTGGCGATCGCCAATGCGGTGGTCTACCTCGCCTGTGCGCCCAAGAGCAATGCGGTCTACGTCGGTATGGGCGAGGCTATGGCCGACGTCGAGCAGTACGGCACGCTGGATGTGCCGCTGCGGCTGCGTAACGCGCCGACGCGCCTCATGAAGGGTTTGGGCTACGGTGAGGGATATCGCTACGCGCACGATGAGGCGGGCGCCTTTGCGGCCGGCGAGCGCTATCTGCCTGATGACATGCCGGATAGGCGATACTACCGGCCCGTGCCGCGCGGCCTCGAGATCAAGATCGGCGAAGCGCTGGAGCGATTGAGGAACAGAAGTAAATGATCGATCCGAAGCTGCTGCGCTCCGACCCCGAGGCAGTCGCCCGCAACCTGGCACGGCGGGGGTATGCGCTCGATGTCAACGCGCTGCGCGCGCTGGAGGAGAGGCGCAAGAGCTCGCAGATCGAGGCGGATCGGCTGCGGGCGGAGCGCAATGCGAATGCCAAGGCCGTCGGCATGGCGAAGGGCAAGGGCGAGGATGCCTCTGCGCTCCTCGCGCGCGGCGAGGCGTTGACCGGTGAGTTGGCCGCGGCCGACCAGGAGCTGACCGCCGTACAGCAGGAGCTGGAGAGCTGGCAGCTCGGGCTGCCGAATCTTTTGCACGAGTCGGTACCGGAAGGAAGCGGCGAAGCCGACAACCGTGAGGTGCGCCGCTGGGGCGAGCCGCGCAAGCTCGACTTCGAGCCGAAGGATCACGTTGCGCTCGGCGAGAAGCTCGGGCTCGATTTCGAGGCCGCCGCGCGCATGTCTGGCGCGCGTTTCGTGGTCATGCGCGGCCAGGCGTCGCGCCTGCATCGCGCCCTCGCGCAATTCATGTTGGACCTGCATACGCGGGAGCATGGATACACCGAGGTCCACGTCCCCTACCTCGTGCAGTCGCAGGCGCTGCTGGGCACCGGACAACTGCCGAAATTCGAGCAGGACCTGTTCAAAGTGGGCGACACGAGCGGGCAGTCGGCGCAGGCCGCGTTCTATCTCATCCCGACGGCCGAAGTTCCCGTCACCAATCTCGTGCGCGAGCAGATCGTCCCGGCGGAGTCGCTGCCGCTGAAATACGTCTGCCACACCCCGTGCTTCCGCTCCGAGGCCGGCGCCGCCGGCAAGGACACGCGCGGCATGATCAGGAATCACCAGTTCGACAAGGTGGAGCTGGTGCAGATCGTGCGTCCCGCGGACTCGTACGCGGCGCTCGAGAACCTGACGGGTAATGCGGAGGAGGTCTTGAAGCGTTTGGAGCTCCCGTACCGGACGGTGGCGCTGTGTACCGCCGACATCGGCGCCAACAGCGCAAAGACGTACGACCTCGAAGTCTGGCTGCCCTCGCAGGGGCGCTACCGCGAGATTTCCTCCTGCAGCAACTTCGAGGCGTTCCAGGCGCGGCGGATGCAGGCACGCTGGCGCAATCCGGGCGGCGGCAAGCCCGAGCCGGTACACACTCTCAACGGATCCGGCCTCGCCGTCGGGCGCTCTCTGGTGGCGGTACTGGAAAACTATCAGAATGCCGACGGTACCGTGACGGTGCCGCCGGTGCTGCGCCCGTACATGGGCGGTATCGACAAACTGACAGTGTAAGGTTGCACCCATGGCCGATGTAGAGCTCAGCCGATCGCTCAAATCGAGGCATCTCACGATGATCTCCATCGGCGGGATCATCGGCGCGGGCCTGTTCGTCGCCAGCAGCGCCTCGATCGTCGCCGTGGGTCCGGCCATCGTCGTGAGCTACATCATCACCGGTACGCTCATCCTGCTGGTGATGCGCATGTTGGGTGAGATGGCCCTCAGCCTGCCGAACGTGCGCTCGTTCACCGAGTTCGCCCGCGCCGGGCTCGGGCCGGGAGCCGGCTTCGTCACCGGATGGCTCTACTGGTATTTCTGGATGATCGTCGTGCCGGTGGAGGCGATCGCCGGCGCGAAGATCCTCGAGCACTGGATCCCGGGGGTGCCGCAGGGAATAACCGGCCTGGTGCTGATGGCCGCCATGACGATCGTCAACCTCATGTCGGCGCGCTCATACGGCGAGTTCGAGTTCTGGTTCTCCTCGATCAAGGTGTCCGCCATCATCGCCTTCATCGCGATCGCGGCCGCCTACGCCTTTGGTTGGACCTCGCCGCACGGTCCCACGTTCGGCAATCTGACGAGCCACGGTGGCTTCATGCCGCACGGAATAGCAGCCGTGCTGGCCGGTGCGGTCACGGTCTATTTCTACATGACCGGCGCCGAGATCATTGCGGTGGCCGCCGCGGAGTCGGCGGAAGGGGCGCGGGCCGTGGCCAAGCTGACCAGCTCGGTCATCGTGCGCATCCTCATATTCTACATCGGCTCGATGTTTCTCATCCTCTGCGTGGTGCCGTGGGATCAGATCAAGGTCGCCGAGTCGCCGTTCACCCTCGCGCTGACCAGCATGCATTTCCGCTGGGCGGAGGCGGCGATGCGCGTCATCATCCTCACGGCGGTCCTGTCCTGTCTCAACTCCGCTTTCTATGTCTGCTCGCGTGTGCTCTTCGTCCTGGCGGAGAAGGGCGATGCGCCCCGCACCCTGATTCAGCTCAATGCCCGCCGCGTGCCCGTCAAGTCGGTTCTGCTGTGCGCCATCGCCGGGGTGGCCGGAATTCTCGCCGAGGTCGAGGCGCCGCAGCACGTATTCGCGTTCCTGGTGGCCGCGGGCGGCGCACTCATGGTGTTCGTGTACATGATCATCGCGGTCGCGCAGGTGCGGCTGCGGCGCAAGCGCGAGCGCGAAGGCGCTCCCGCGCCCGCGCTCACCATGTGGCTCTTCCCCTGGCTGAGCTACGCGGCCATTGCCGGCATGGCCGCGCTCCTCATCGCCATGGCCTTCACGCCTTCACTGGCCCAAGATCTGCACGTCAGCCTCATCGCCCTGGTCGTGTCGATCCTCGCGTACCTCGGACTGCGCGCGCACCGTCGATTGCGTCACAGTTCGCCTGCCAGCGCCGGCAACTGAGATGCGCACACTGCACGGCCTGAGGCATCTCGGGCAATTTTCGATGGATGCACGCCACGTACAATCCTTGGCTGGTGACGCTCTCGGTCATCGTGGCCATCCTGGTCTCGTACACCGCTCTCAGGCTCGCTGAGAGGGTTGCGGGCGCGGAGCGGCCGGCGGGGCGCCTGTGGGCGATCTGGGGCGCGGTCTCGATGGGCATCGGCATCTGGTCGATGCACTTCATCGGCATGCTCGCCTTCTCCGTCCCCATCACGCTGCGCTACAACCTGCCCATCAACCTGGCGTCCCTTTTCATCGGGATGCTGACTTCGCTGTTCGCGCTCACGATTTCCAGCCAGCGCAATCTGTCATGGCGGCGCCTCGCGGCCGGTTCGGTGCTGATGGGCGCAGGCATCTGCGGCATGCACTACACCGGCATGGCGGCGATCCAGGTCGTGCCGGCGATCACCTATAGTCCGCTCCTCGTTGCCGCCTCCGTCGCCATCGCCATCACCGCATCGTTCGTGGCGCTCTGGCTCTTCTTCCGCCTGCGCAGCGGCGAGTCGCGGCTCATCAAGCTGGCACGCGTTGGCGCCGCCGTGGTGATGGGCCTGGCGATCGCCGGCATGCATTACACGGGCATGGCCGCCTCCATGCTGGCGGCGGGCTCGTACTGCTACGGTGGCGGCGCGGCGCTCGACAACAACTGGCTCGCCGTGATGATCGGCATGATCGCCCTCGGTGTGGTCGCGGTCACGCTGATCACCACTCTCTACGACGCGCACCTCGAGTCGCGGACGCGCCGCGATGCGATGCGGCTCGCGGAGCTCAATGCCAGCCTGCAGCACGGCAAGAGCCTGCTCACACTCGCGACCGAGGCGGCCGGCATCGCCTGTTGGGAATATGACCTCGCCGCGCGGCGGATCATGTGGACGGAGAACGAGATCCCGTCCATCAAGGCGGCCGGGCTCGATCCGCGCGAGCATCCTGATGTGCTGCTCGCGAGTTTCTACCCGGAGGACGTTGTGGCCCTTAAAGGGGCGGTCCGCAACGCGCTCATTAACGGCCGCGAGAGCTGCGCGATCCGCATCCGCGTCTCGGCGCCAAGCGGCACGATTCATCTACAGGCACACGCACGTCTTTCTCAAGACGACAGCGGCCGCCTGCGGCGGCTTCTCGGCGTGTCATGGGACGTGACGGAGCAAGTGCGGCAGGATGAGCGGCGACTGCAACTGCAATTGCAGGTTCAGGAGGCCTCTCGCCATGCCGGCATGGCGGAGGTCGCGACCGGCGTGTTGCACAGCGTTGGCAACGTCCTCAACAGCCTCGGAGTGTCCGTCGTGATGCTGCAGGCGCGATTGCGCGAGTCGCGGGCGGGCAATGTCGAGCGCGCCGCGAAGCTGATCGAGGCACAGGGCCCGCAGCTCGGGGAGTTCTTCGCGAGCGACCCGCGGGGCAGGGAGTTGCCCGGCTATCTCAGGCAACTCGGCGAGCACCTGGTCGCGGAGAACCGGTCGCTCTGCGATGAGGCACAGGCGGTGATCACTCACGTCGAGCACATCGGCAAGATCATCGCCGCGCAACAGACCTACGCACGCCACGGCGGCAGCATGGAGGAGCTCGATATCGCGGAGCTGATCGAGCACGCGCTGGTCATGCACTTCTCGACCAGCGCGGAGGTGAAGGTCCGCCGCGAGAACCGCGGCGTTGGCAAAGCAATGGTGGACCGGCACAAGCTGTTACAGATCATGGGCAACCTGCTGAGCAATGCTCGCCACGCACTGCGCGACAGGAAGCAGGGGCCGCGGGAGCTGATCGTGCGCCTGCGCGCGCTACCGCCGGGGTTCTACGCCATCGACGTGGAGGACACGGGCATCGGCATTCCCGCGGAGGCCATGCAGCGACTGTTCGAATTTGGCTTCACGACCAAGAAGGAGGGTCACGGCTTCGGCCTGCATGCAAGCGCGATTCTCGTCAAGGAGATGGGTGGCGAGCTGAGCGCCCGCAGCGAGGGCCTCAATCGCGGCGCATGCTTCACGGTGCGGCTGCCCATCGCGGCGGCTGAGATGGACTTGCAGAGGAAGAGCGCATGACCGAGGATCGGACCCGGATTCTCATCGTCGATGACAATCCGGCCATACACCGCGATTTCGACAAGATACTGGGTGCCAGCGCCGAGCCGGCGACGGTGGCGCTGGCCAGTGTCGAGTCACTGCTTTTCGGGGATGCTCCCGCGGCGGCGCGCGAGCGCCCGCGTTACGCGTTGGAATTCGCCTCTCAGGGCCAGGAGGGAGTCGAGCACGCCAAGCGCGCGGTGGCCGCCAAACGGCCATTCGCGATCGCCTTCGTCGACATGCGCATGCCGCCCGGTTGGGACGGCCTCGAGACCATCGAGCGGCTCTGGGCAGTCGATCCGGACGTTCAGGTGGTGATCTGCTCGGCTCATTCGGACTACGACTGGGGCGATGTGGTTGCGCGCCTCGGTCAGACCGATCGGTTGCTGGTTGTGAAGAAGCCTTTCGAGCCGATCGAGGTACTGCAGTGCGCGAGCGCGCTGGCGCGCAAGTGGCAGCACGAGCGGGCTCTGCTCGTGCAGGTGGAGACGCTGGAGAACGTGGTGGCCGCGCGCACGGAGAAGTTGGAAGCCGCGAACCGCCAGCTCCGCCACCTCGCGACCCACGATGCGCTGACGGGCCTGCCCAACCGCGTGCTGCTCGATGACCGGCTGGCACAGGCCGTGGCGCACGCGAACCGCGACGGACAGCCCTTCGCGGCGCTGGTCGTCGATCTCGACCGTTTCAAGCTCATCAACGACTCGCTTGGGCATCGCGCAGGCGATGCGGTGCTCGATGAGGTGTCGCGGCGCCTGAGCTCCGTGGTGCGTGACATCGACACCGTTGCCCGCACGGGCGGCGATGAGTTCATCGTCGTGATCAGTCCATCCGGCGTCCCGGAGGATGCCATCGCGGTTGCGCATCGCGCGCGGGAAGCCTTGCGAGCTCCCATGCTCGTCTCGGGCGTCGAGCTGCACGTGACGTCCAGCATCGGTATCGCTTATTACCCGACCGATGCCAACTCCGCGGACAGTCTGGTCGCGCGCGCCGATGCCGCCATGTACTGTGCAAAGCAGCGTGGACGCAACAATGTGCAGTGCTTCGCGCAAGGCATGGATGCCGTGACTCTTGGGCGCGTCAACATGGAAAGCGACCTGCACGCGGCCATCAAAGCCGGGCAGTTCGAGCTGCACTATCAGCCCAAGCCCGATACCCAAAGCGGCGATGTGTACAGCGCCGAGGCGCTCATCCGTTGGCGGCATCCGCAGCGCGGGCTCACCGCCCCCGAGGAATTCATCCCGCTCGCGGAGGAATGCGGCCTGATCAACGAGATCGGCGCCTGGGTATTGCGCGAGGCCTGCCGGCAGTGCGCCGAGTGGCAGCGCAACGGGCTGCCGGCATTTCGCGTGGCCGTGAACGTTGCGGCGACGCAGTTCCGGCGCGGCGATCTGCTCGATGTGGTGCGCGGCGCGCTCGAGGGCGCGGGACTCGAGGCGCGGTTCCTCGAGATCGAGCTCACCGAGAGCGCGGTGATGACCAACCCGGAGGAGTCCGCAGCCATCCTCGAGCAGTTGAGCCGGATGGGGGTGCTGGTGTCGGTCGACGACTTCGGCACCGGCTATTCGAGCATCAACTACCTGCGCCGCTTCCCGATCGACAAGCTGAAGATCGACCGCTCATTCGTCCGCGACCTGGACTGCGAGGTCGATGCCTCCATCGTCCAGGCCATCATCTCCCTGGCGCACAGCCTGAAGCTCAAAGTGGTGGCGGAGGGGGTCGAGACTCCGGGGCAGCTGCAGTTCCTGCGCTCCCTCGGCTGCGATCAGTACCAGGGATTTTACTTCAGCCCGCCGTTGCCGGCGCGCGAGTTCGCGGAGCTGTTGCGCGGCTGGCAGCGGCCCGAGGATACCGAGTCGCGCGCCGAAGCGGCGCGCACGCACAGCAAGCTCGCCCGCAAGCGCTAACGGGCGCCGTTGATCACCAGGGCGGCGAGCAACTCGTTGACCGGCAGATCGTCGAGCCGCTCGGGCGTGGCGAAGAGCGACTTGATGCGCTCCGCCTGCCGGCCGGGAAAGTACCGGTCGACGGACGTGTGGAATTTCGCGGTGAGCTGGCCCGCTTCCCGTGGTGCGCAGGTGTCGGCAAGCTCATCGATGATGGCGGTGCCGAAGGATTTCTTCGGCGCCCACGGCTTGGCGCCGAGCAGCTTGCCGGCAAGATCCACCGCCTTGAGGTCGAGCGGAGTCAGGTAGCTGCAGGCAGCGGTCATCGCCTGACACGCATGTCTGACGGCACGGCTCATCGCGTCGGCCCTGGCCCAGTCCCGGCGTCCGATTTCCTGTTGCTCCTCCGCTTCGGTCGGTAATCCGCCATCGATGCACGCGTAGCTCAAGGCAGTGACGATCTGCCCCAGAGCGCCACCGAGCCGCGCCGTGACCACGGTGGTGACGGCGACACGCGCCAGGCGGATCGTTGCCTGGTCGGGGCCGAGCACACCCTGGATCTCGAGCGTCTTGATCATTGCGGTGAGCACATCGCGCACCTTGGGTGGCGGCTTGCCCTCCATGATCGCCTTGCGACCCTGGTAGTCGCTGACCGCGAGGAGGGCGCCGAGCGAGTCGGCCGCCCGTCCGCTGCTCAGCGTCTGCCAATGACCGTGGCTCGCGGACCGGCAGAGCATCAGGGCGGTGCAGAAAGCAGCCTGAGCGGGGTCGAGTTCCAGGGAAGTCCCCGGGACCCGCGAACCCCCCGGCATCATTGCTCCCGGCACGAGCGGCGCGAGGTGTGCCGCACACTCCGGTTCGCGCAGCGCGTCGAAGCCGCCGCCGAGCGCGTCGATCAGGCAATGGCGCGCCGTCTCCATGGCGCCGGGGTTGTCGATCGTGAACCTGGCGGCGTACTCGGCCAGCGCAACGGCCAGTGACACCGTGTTGGTTTGGTCTTCGATCTCGAGTGCGGGGTCCAGCATGGAGGGCAGACTCCCTCTGGGGTGCCGGACCGATTGTCTCAGCTCTGCGCAGCGGCCACCAGCCGTATCCGGGCGATCTCCGACGGCACGCCGAGCCGCTTGGGTGGACCCCAGTAGCCGCTGCCGCGGCTGGTGTAGACCCAAAGATCTCCCAGCCGGTTCAGTCCCGCGGTAAAGGGCTGCTGCAGCCGCACGAAGAGATTCCAGGGCCAGAACTGACCTCCATGGGTATGCCCCGAGAGCTGCAGATCGAACCCGGCATCGGACGCGGCGGCGGCCGTCCGGGGCTGATGCGCGAGCAGTACTCGGGGCCGCAAGTCAGGCGCAGCACCGGCCAGTGCCGCTTGCGGGTCGCTGCGGTGTGCCGGATCGAATTGGTGGGCGCTGTAGTCGGTCACTCCCGCCAGGAGGAGCGGGCTACCGCGAGACTCCAGCACGACGTGCTCGTTGAGAAGGACGTGCAACCCGAGCCGGCGCAGCTCCGCGATCCAGGCCGTGGCGCCGGAGTAATACTCGTGGTTGCCGGTCACGAAATAGGAGCCGAGCCGCGAGCGCAGGCGCGAGAGCGGCTCGACCTGGGAGGCGAGCTGCTCCACCGAGCCATCCACCAGGTCGCCGGTGATGGCGACCAGGTCGACGTCCAGGGAGTTGACGATCTCCACTATGCCGCGCAGGAAGTCGCGTCCGATGGTGGGACCGATGTGTACGTCGCTGATCTGGGCAATGGTGAATCCATCGAGCGCGGGCGGCAGGCCGCGCAGCGGCACCTCGACATCGACGACTCGCGGGCGCCGCCGCGCGCCGATGAAGCCGATGAGAGTGGCGAGAGCCGCGAGCAGCGGCACGGCGATGGCCGATGCAGCCTCCAGCGTGGCCGCTTCGCTCCGGGAGGCGAGGAGCACCGCGGGCCCGAGGAAGACGTCACGTATCACCGTGAGGACGGCGAGGGAGGAAAAGAATCCTCCATTTAGCGACCCTAACCATGCGAGGTTCGCTGCAAGGCTGCTGTGCTGCAGCATACGCGACCGCGCGCCGACGATGATCAGGGCAAAGGATGCGCACAGCGCGAGCGCGCCGAGCACACGCCCGAGCGTGGCGATGGGCAGCGCAGGCAGCAGGCGGATGCCGACGTAGATGTGCAGCAGCGCGAGCAGCGTGACTATGTTGCGAAGGAAGCGCGACGGTCGCCGACGCCGTGACGTCATGCTGCGCAGCGGAAACGGTGCGGGACTCGCGGTGGCACTTTCAGTCGACATGAAGTGATTGACGGTTAGCGACGAGTGGATATTGCCTCCGTGGCGGCAGGCATGCGAGAAAGGCCAGAGGCCGTGACCAGGACAACGCTGCTCGGCCTGCCGAGATTAATTTTGATAGCATCGCGGGCGCCTGGTTCCCGCCCGCCGGAGAGGTGGCAGAGCGGTTCAATGCACCGGTCTTGAAAACCGGCAGGGGCGCAAGCTCCTCGTGGGTTCGAATCCCACCCTCTCCGCCATAATAATCAATTAGTTGCATTAAATTGTTAAATTAATTTCTCGATTCCCGGGGGAGACTTCATGACATCGATATCGAGGCGAAGTGTGTTGTTGGGCGCGAGCGCCGCCGTGGGGCTGAGCGCGACGAAGGCGAAGTTGGCTGCCGCAGCGGCTGCCCCCGCGACCGGACTCAAATCGCTCACCGCCGGAGTCGGACCGATCACCGTGCAGGAGCGCCGGGTGCGATTGGCCAAGGCTCAGGCGCTCATGGAAGCGCAGGGTATCGGTGCCCTGTTGGTGGAGTCCGGTTCCACGCTCGACTATTTCACCGGCGTGGAATGGCAGAGGTCCGAGCGCACGACTGCTGCCGTCATCCCGGCGCGCGGTCAGGTGGTCATCGTCACGCCCGCCTTCGAAGAGCCCTCCGTCCGCGAGACCTTGCAGGTCGACGCGCAGGTGCGCATCTGGAACGAAGATCAGAGTCCCTTCGATGTCATCGCCGGCGCGTTGCGCGACCGGGGGGCGGGCTCGGGCCGGGTGGCTGCTGAGGCCACCACGCGCTTTTTCATCGTCAACGGCGTACGACGCGCGGCGGGCGTGGAGATGGTCTCCGGAGATCCGGTGGTACGTCCATGCCGGATGATCAAGTCGTCTGCGGAACTGGCGCTGATGCAGGTCGCGAACAATGTGACCATTACTGCCCTGGGTTACGTCCATGCGCACGTACAGCGCGGCATGAGTCAGAATGACATTGCGGCAATCATGGATGCAGCGACCGTGGATTTGGGTGGAGCACCGGAGTTCTCGCTGGTCCTCCTCAACGATGCGAGCGCTTATCCGCACGGCTCGAGGAAGCCGCAGGCGGTGCGCGAGGGCTCCGTGATCCTCATGGATTGCGGTTGCACCGTGCACGGCTATCAATCGGACATCTCCCGCAGCTGGGTGTTTGGAACACCGTCGGCCCGCCAGCGGAAGGTGTGGAACACCGTCAAGCGCGGTCAGGAGATCGCGCTCGCGACGGCTCGGCCGGGCCTGCCCGCCGGCAAGGTTGACGATGCGGTGCGCAGCTTCTATGAGAGCGAAGGGTGGGGCCCCGGATACCATCTCCCGGGCTTGCCGCATCGCACCGGACATGGAATCGGCCTCGATGGACATGAGCCGTGTTATCTGGTGCACGGCGATCCGACGCCGCTCGCACCCGGGATGTGCTTCTCCGACGAGCCCGGTCTCTATATTCCCGGAGCCTTCGGCATCCGCCTGGAGGACTGCTGGCACATGACGGAGAAGGGGCCCAAGCTCTTCACCGGCCTCGCGGCCTCGATCGAGCAGCCGATCTGACGACGTCAGTGATCCTTGTGTCGCTGCTCGGCCTCGCGCAGCGCGTCCGCGTCACGCTTGTCCTCATCTCCCGATTTCGCGTGGGAGAGGGCTTCCTGCTCCTCGGGCGTCAGCTTGTCGGAAGCCTTGGAGGCGTCACCCTTCAGGGGTTGGCCGTCCTTCGTCTTCTCCTCGACGAAGCGCTTGGTCTCCTCGTCGTAGCGGCGGGCGGACTCATAGTCGCCTTCGCCTTGTACTTTCGATGTCATGCAGTTTCTCCCGCTGCGTAGCCTGTGATCGCAACGGAAGTGAAGGAGCAATCGCTATGCCGGGGAGGCGGCGTCCTGATGCGGCCGAAACAGCCGTCCCCGTTCCGCGAGCAGCACGAAGCCGAGGGAGATCAGGCCGCAGAGCAGGGCGCCGAGGGCCAGGGGTAAGGTCGAGCCATTGAACTCCTGGCCCATGAGGGCGGCGATCAGGGCGCCACCGCTCATGCCGGCGCAGCCCTGGAGCGAGGCCGCGATGCCGGCCACCGGGCCCATCGCTTCCATCGCCATGGCGCCGAAGTTGGCCATGATCAGGCCGCAGCAGCCCATGGTCGCGCCCTGCAGGACGATGAACGTCGCGAGGGTTTCGGCCCGCAGCATGACGACCAGCACGTGCAGCCCGGCCACGACGATGAAGACCAACAGGCCAGCCTGGGAGATGAGCCGCATGCCGAGGCGCTCCACCACCCGCGAATTGAGGAACGAGGCGATGCCCATCGCTGCCGCGCACAGCGCGAATATGGCGGGCATCAGCCCGGGCCGGTGAAATGCCGTGCTGAAGATCTGCGGCATCATCCCCACGTAGCCGATGATCGAACCGAACATCAGTGCCACACAGAGCGTGTACCAGAGTGAGGCGCGATCGGCGACGACCTTGCCGGCGGCGCGAGCAACATGGTCCACGGTCAGCGTCATGCGATACTCGGGATGCAACGTCTCCGGCAGGCGAAAGTACACCCACAAGAGGATGACGACGGCAAACGCGCAGAACACATCAAACAAGGCGCGCCACGGAGCCACCAGCAGAACGAGCTGACCGATGCTGGGCGCCAGGGTCGGGACCATGATGAAGACGATGAAGGTCAGCGACATGACGCGCGCCATCTGCCGCCCTCCATAGAGGTCACGGATGATGGAGCGGGCGACGACCATGCTGGCCGCGGCGATGCCGTGCACGAACCGCCAGGCCAGCAGGGCCTCGAAGCTGTGCGCCAGGCCGACCGCCGCCGCGGCTATGACATAGAGGGTGAACCCGGTCAGCAGCACCCGCCTTCTGCCGAACCGGTCGGAGAGCATGCCCCAGAAGAGCTGGCCGATGCCGACGCCGGCAAGGTAGATGGTGATCACCCACTGCGTGCGGTTCAAATCCGTGACGCCGAGATCGCTCGCTATGGCGGGTAACGATGGCAGCATCGTATCCACCGGTAGCGCCTGGCAGGCCATGATGGCGGCGGTGAGGACCAGGAACTCGCGAAAACCGAGGGCACGCATGATCGGGACGGGTTCGCCGCTGTGAGGGGTCCGCCCAGTATGCCGGCCGCGGGCGAAACGTGCGCCCGTTCACAGAACCGGCCGGACGTTATGGGCAATTCCGGCCCGGGGCCGAAACAGGAGAGTGATCTGGTTGCTGTCATTGCTGCTCATTGCCGCCGGTGGCTTCGTGGCGTGGCCTGCTTTGCGCCGCCGCACTGCCGTTTCCGGCATGGCGCGCCTGGCGGCAGCGCCTGAGGTCGCGGGCAGCGACGTCGCGCCCGAGCCGGCCGCTGTGCCCGAGCCGCCGGTGCTGCAGCCGGCCGCGGTGCAAAGGCTCGATTGCGCCGAAATACGCTGGCGGCTGCGCGCCCTGGAGCTGGGACTGGATGGCACCGCCCCCGATGGACAGCAGGATCCGGCGCACGAGCGCATCGTGGCTACCGCCCTGGCGGCAATCGGCGACCCGGCGACCCAGAGGCACTACTTCCCGCGGCGCCCGAATCTGCTGCCCGAGCTGATGCATGCCATCAACGACGAGAGCGCTTCCGTACGACAGCTCGTCGCCATCGTCGCCCGCGATCCGGCTCTCGTCGGCAGCCTTCTCAAGGTCGCCAACAGCCCCTTCTATCGCATCACCCCACAGCCGATCGAGAGCATCGAGAGAGCGATCGTGGTGCTCGGCAACGACGGCCTGCGCTCGGTGATGGCGGCGGCGCTGATGCAGCCGATTTTTCAGGTCTCGGGCGCGGGCGGTGCGTCGCGCTTTCCGGAGCTGGTCTGGGAGCACGCGGTGCGCTCGGCTCATGCCGCCATTGCGCACGCCGCCCTGGTGGAGAGAGCGAATCCGTTCGCCGCCGAGTTACTGAGCCTCATCAGCGGACTGTCGGAGATCGTCCTCTTTCGCGCGGTGCTCGAGCACTGCCCGCCGTCGCCGCCGCGAGCGGAAGTCGACCCGCTGGTGATCGCTTCCATACTCGACTCGCACGCGGGCGCCTTCGCCTGGCACATCGGCGCCGACTGGCGCCTGTCGGTGGAAATGCTGACGGCTCTCGAGGAGCAGATGGCCGCGTCCGAGCCGGCGACGCCGCTCGGGCGCTCGCTGCGCTTCGGCCGCCACGCGGGCGCGCTGGCGGTGCTGCATTCCAACTCCATCATCAACGCAGAAAGCGTCAAAGCCTCGCTGCCTTCGTCCGGCCTGTCGCCGTCGCATCTCGGCGCCATGTTGGCGCGCCTCCTTCGTCCGCACGAGGATCCGAGGACCATGAAGTGATCAGGTTCCTGCTGTCGCTGTTCGTTGCAACCTACGGGCTCGCGGCCTCGCCCGCCGGGCGCCGCGCTGCCGTTCCCCGCATCGACCTTCCGGTCGACCTGAGTCATCTGCCGGAGCCGCCGATATTGCAGGCAGCGGACTCGGCGCGGCTGTTGGATTGGACCGAGGTCCTCAGGAGATTGCGCGGATTGGAGCTGGGAGCGGAGCTCGCCGCCCCGGCCGAGCAGCAGGACCCGGCGCACGACCGCATCGTGGCTGCCGCCCTGGCGGCGATCGGCGATCCGGCCAGCCAGAGGAAATATTTTCCGCGGCGCCCGAACCTTCTGCCGGAGCTGATCCGCGCCATCAACAGCGACAACGTCTCGGTGCGGCAGCTGGTGCCGATCGTTGCCGGCGACCCGTCGCTGGTGGGCAATCTCCTGCGCGTGGCTAACAGCTCCTACTACCGCGTCACCCAACAGCCGATCGAGACCATCGAGAGGGCCCTGGTGATTCTCGGCAGCGACGGGCTGCGCTCGGTCATGGCCGCGGCGCTGATGCAGCCGATCTTCCAGGTTCCCGGTGTCGGCGGGGCGTCGCGTTTTCCGGAGATCGTCTGGGAGCACGCGGTACGCTCGGCTCACGCCGCCATCCCGCACGCCGCCCTGGTGTCGCGGGCGAATCCGTTCGCCGCCGAGCTGCTCACCCTCATCTGTGGTCTTGCGGAGATCGTCCTTTTTCGCGCGGTGCTGGAGCACTGCCCGGCACCACGCGCGGGAGTGGGGATCGATCCTCTGGTGGTCGCTTCCATACTGAACTCGCGCTCGGCGGCGTTCGCCTGGCACATCGGCGCCGAATGGCGGCTGTCGGAGGAGATGCTGGCGGCGATCGAGGAGCAGATGGCCGCGGCTGAGCCGGCAACACCGCTCGGGCGCTCACTTTGCTTCGGCCGCCGCGCTGGCGCGCTGGCCGTACTTCATGGCAATGCCATCATCGACGAAGCGAGTCTGAGACTTTCGCTGCCGTCGTCGGGCCTGTCAGCGGCGCATCTCGAGTCCATGTTGAAGCGACTCCTGCGACCGCACGAGGACCCGAGGGCGTCAGCGAGCAACCTCCTCAAGCCACCGGGCCGCCGCCTGGCCGAGCCACATACTCTTGCGCAGGGCGACCTGCGTCGTGGGGCGGCTTAGGCTCGCGACCGCGCGCCACCGCTATAATCGCGCCTTCGGGTCATTCCGTAGCGGGGAGTCCATGGCGCGACGAGTGTATGGCTGGCAGCGTGTCGGGGGCTGGGTTGGCGCAGCGCTGATCGTCACGGCAGTGTCGGCGTTGCTTCTCGCAGGCACCTGCCGCGCGGCGCAGGCGGTGCCCGTGGTCCGCCTGCCACAGGGCTCATTGTCCGGAATCGGGCAGGGCGAGGCCGCCGCCTATCTCGGAATTCCCTATGCCGCGTCTCCAGTAGGCCGCTATCGCTGGCGGGCACCACAACGCGCCCCCTACTGGCTGGGTGTGCGCCCCGCGAAGCGGTTCTCAGCAAGCTGTTGGCAGGTCATGGAGCCGCACGGAACCGGACCCTGGTCGCCCGAATACATGCCGCAGGGACGGGACAGCGAGGATTGCCTCTATCTCAACATCTGGACGCCCGCGGCGGACCTTCACCACCACCTGCCGGTGCTGGTCTGGATCCCGGGCGGCGGCTTCACCTCCGGCTCGGGATCGGTGGCCGTATACAACGGCGCCGGGTTGGCCGCGCAGGGAATCGTCGTAGTCACGATCAACTATCGGGTGGGTGTATTCGGCTTCTTCGTGACCCGGGCGCTCGCCGCAGAAGCAGCCCGCGAGCACGAGCCTCCGGGCAACTACGGGCTGCAGGACATGATTGCGGCATTGCAGTGGGTGCAGCGCAACATCGCCGCGTTCGGCGGCGATCCGGATGCCATTACCGTAGGAGGCCAGTCGGCCGGTGCCATGGCGGTGCACGACCTGATGGTCTCGCCGCTCGCCACCGGTCTTTTCCAGCGCGTCATCGCCGAGAGCGGCCTGCCTGACACGGTGCCGGCACCTTCGCTCGCCGCGGCCGAGGAGGCTGGCGACAGGTACATACGCTCCAAGGGCGCCACTTCGCTCGCGGCATTGCGCGGGATGACGCCGCGGCAGTTGGCCGCCGGCTCGCCGCCCGGCCTCGTAGGGCCGTTGCTCGTGCCCATCGTCGATGGAGTGTTGCTTCCGGCCGCACCGCAGACGCTACTCATTCCAGGCACGTTCGCCGACGTTCCGATTCTGACCGGCATCGACGGCGATGAGGCTTCGGCATTCTCGGGGCACCTCGTGACGTCCATGAGTCAGGCGGACTGGCGGGACCTCCTCACGCGGACGTTCGGTACTCTCGCGCCACGCTTTGCGCCGCTTTATCCGGCGGGGACCGGTGCGCAGCGCGCGCGCTCGGCGCGGCAGCTGCACCATGACCTCGGGCTCGCCGCACTCTATGGATGGATCCAGCTGTGGGGCGCGCATGCGCACAGCCCCGCATATGGGTATCTCTTCGAACACCTCGAGCCCGGTCCGCAATCGAACCGCTGGGGTATGTTCCATTCCTCGGAGCTGTCATACGTCTTCGGCACTTTGGACGCGGCGCCACAACGGCACTACACCGCTGTCGACAGGTCGATCTCCATGCGCCTGATGCGCTACTGGATCGACTTCGTGAAAACCGGCAATCCCAACGGCGCGGGACTGCCGTCCTGGCCGGCCATGGCGCTGCGCGATCCGCGCATCATGGTAATGACAGGCGCCATGCAGCCGCGGCAGATGTTGCCGCCACCCAAGCTGCGCGCCATGCAGTCCTTCATCGGAAGCGGCGGCAAGCCAGGGATTTTCTGACCAGGGAAGTGCGGTCGGCTACAAAGCGAGCGTCACACTGACCGGACAGTGATCGCTGCCCATGATGTCGGCGTGGATCTGCGCCGCCTTGACCGATTTGCGCAGCGCCGCCGACACCAGCACGTAATCGATCCTCCAGCCGACGTTGCGGACGCGCGAGTTGGCAAAATGACTCCACCAGCTGTAGTGCCCGTTGCCCTCCTTGAAGAGGCGCAGCGTGTCGATGAAGCCGGCATCGATGAAGTTCTGGAATCCCTCCCGCTCCTCGTCGGTGAAGCCTTTCTTGCCGCGGTTGGGCTTGGGGTTGGCGAGGTCGAGCTCCGTGTGCGCGACGTTCATGTCGCCGCAGAAGACCACGGGCTTCTTCTTCTCGAGCTGCCTCACGTAGGCGAGGAATGCGGGGTCCCAGTGCTTGTGCCGCAGCGCGAGCCGGCTGAGATCGTCCTTGGCGTTGGGCGTGTAGACGGTCACGGCGTAGAGCCCGGCGAATTCCGCGGTAATGATGCGGCCTTCCTCGCTGCTGTCGCGCTCGAGCTCATCGGCGAACTTGAAGCGCTTGGCGAACGTATGCGGAAACCCATTCGTGACCTGGAGCGGCTTCTCCCGGGAGAGGATGGCCGTGCCGGAATAGCCCTTCTTGACGGCGGAATGCCAGTACTCGTGATAGCCGGGAAGATCGATCTCGATCTGGCCGCGCTCCGCCTTGGTCTCCTGCAGGCAGAGCACATCCGGCCGATGCGCTTTGACGAAGCTCTGGAAGACACCCTTTTTTACCACGGCGCGGATGCCGTTGACGTTCCACGAGTAGAGTTTCATGGCGCGGCAGTGTACCGGAGCGCCCCGGTCCCGGATAATGCCCCTCTCAATCCCGCCCGACGGAGGTCGGATCGTGGCTCTTTCCCCCCTTGCAGGTAAGCCGGCGCCGCAGGCGTTGCTCATCGATCCGGCGCGGCTCGAGCGCGAGTTCTACAGCCGCAGGCCCGACCCGGCGGATCCCGCCCAGCTCGTCAGCTTCGGCACGAGCGGGCATCGCGGCTCGCCGCTCAAGGGCTCCTTCAACGAAGCTCACATCCTCGCCATCACGCAGGCGATCTGCGAGTACCGCAAAAAGCAGGGCATCACGGGACCGCTCTACATGGGCCGCGATACTCACGCGGCCTCGGGTCCCGCCCAGCGGACGGCCCTCGAGGTGCTAGCCGCCAACGGCGTGGAGACCGTGATCCAGCGTGATGACGACGTGACGCCGACACCGGCGATATCGCGAGTGATTCTGGTGCACAACCGGGGCCGGACCGAGCGCCTGGCGGACGGCATCGTCGTCACTCCGTCCCACAATCCGCCCGAGGACGGGGGCTTCAAGTACAACCCGCCCAACGGTGGACCTGCTGACAGCGACGTCACGGGTTGGATACAGACACGTGCGAACGCTCTGCTTCGCGAAGACAACGACGGTGTCCGGCGAGTGACGATCGAGACGGCGCTTGGTGCGGCGACCACGCGCCGGGAAGACTTCATCGCGCCCTATGTCGAGGACCTGGCCAATGTCATCGACATGGACGCCATCCGCGGGGCGCGGCTGGCCGTAGGCGTGGATCCCCTGGGTGGTGCCGCGGTGCACTACTGGGAGCCGATCAACAGGAAGTACGGCCTCGCTCTCGATGTCGTCAACCCGCGCATCGATCCCACTTTCGCCTTCATGACGGTCGATCATGACGGCAAGATCCGCATGGACTGCTCCAGCCCCTACGCCATGGCGGGCCTGCTGCAGCTCAAGGACCGCTATCGCGTTGCCTTCGGCAACGATACCGATGCCGATCGGCACGGCATCGTGACGCCCTCGGCCGGCCTGCTCAACCCGAACCACTACCTGGCCGTGGCGATTCGGTACCTGCTCACGCACCGCCCGGCTTGGAGCCATACCGCAGCGGTGGGCAAGACGCTCGTCTCGAGCGGTCTCATCGATCGGGTGGTCGCGCGTCTGCAGAGACCGCTGCGCGAAGTGCCGGTCGGCTTCAAGTGGTTCGCGCCCGGCCTGCTGGATGGCTCGATCTGCTTCGCCGGCGAGGAGAGCGCCGGCGCCAGCTTCCTGCGCCGTGACGGCACCGTCTGGACGACCGACAAGGACGGCCTGATCATGGGCCTGCTCGCGGCGGAGATCACCGCGCGCACAGGCAAGGATCCTGGCGAGCACTATCGCGAGCTCACCGCGGAGCTCGGCACGCCCTGGTACACCCGCATCGACGCGCCCGCGACCGCGGAAGAGAAGGCCCGCATCTCGAGCCTTTCACCGGAGTCGGTGCGCGCCACCACGCTGGCCGGCGAGCCGATCACCAGCAAGCTGACGCGCGCGCCGGGCAATGGCGCTCCCATCGGCGGCCTGAAGATCATCGCCTCGAGCGGCTGGTTCGCGGCCCGGCCATCGGGAACCGAGAGCCTTTACAAGATTTATGCCGAGAGCTTCCGCAGCGAGCAGCACCTCGAGACGATCGTCGCCGAGGCGCAGCGGATAGTCGGTGATGCACTGAAATCCGTCTGAGGAGTTGAACGATGCAAGCGACATTAGAGCTCAACCGTGCGGGCCAGAGCCTGTGGTTGGACAACATCACGCGCGAGCTGCTCACCAGCGGCGGCCTCAAGCGCTACATCGAGGAACTGACCGTCACCGGCCTCACCTCGAACCCCACCATCTTCGATCAGGCGATGAAGCACGGCTCGGCCTACGACGACGACATCCGCAAGCTCGCGCAGTCGGGCCTCGCGGACGAGAAGCTCTTCTTCGAGCTGGCGCTCGAGGATCTGACGCGCGCGGCCGATCTCTTCCGGGCGGTGCACGAGCGTACGGCGGGCGTCGACGGCTGGGTGTCGCTCGAGGTCTCGCCGCGCCTCGCCTATGACACCAACTCCACGCTGGCGGAAGCGCGCGACCTGCACAGCCGGGCGGCGCGGCCCAATCTCTTCATCAAGATACCGGGCACCAAGGAGGGGCTGCCGGCGATCGAGTCGGCCATTTTCGCCGGCGTGCCGATCAACGTGACCCTGCTCTTCTCGGCGGACCAGTATGTTGCAGCCGCGGAGGCCTGGTTGCGCGGCATCGAGCGCCGCATCGCCGCAGGCCTGAATGCCAATGTCGCCTCCGTGGCCTCGATCTTCCTCAGCCGCTGGGATGTCGCGGCTGTCGACAAGGTGCCGGCGACGCTGCATAACAAGTTGGGACTCGCCGTCGGGCGCAGCGCCTACCGCCGCTACTGCGAGCTTCTGGCTTCACCTCGCTGGCTGCGGGCCTTCAACGCCGGAGCGCGGCCGCAGCGGCTGCTCTTCGCCAGCACCGGCACGAAAGACCCGAAGGCGTCGGATGTTCTCTACATCGAGGGACTGGTTGCCCCTTACACCGTCAACACCATGCCGGAAAACACGCTCAAGGCGTTTGCCGATCACGGCAAGGTGGGCGAAGCAATTCGCGCCGACGGCGGCGACAGCGAGGCAGTGCTCGCGGACTACACCAAGGCGGGCGTGGATCTGGCGGCTCTGGCGGCGAAGCTGCAGAAGGACGGCGCGGACTCTTTTGTCGCCTCGTGGGACAGCCTGATGGGTGTCATCGGCTCCAAGGCGACGACACTGAAGAAGGCGGCGGGCGCCCGCTAGCCCACGCGCAGCCAGGTCTGCGATTTACCGAGAAGGGAGATCCCGAGAAAGCCGCGCATGATGAGCTTGCGGCCGCCGTCCGTCAGCCGCAGCGTACAACCGTAGATGCGGCCGGTGTTTGGATCGAGGATGTCACCACCGACATACTTGCCGTTCGCCGCTCGCAGATTACGCAGCAGCACCAGGCCGATGATCCGCTGGCCGCGGCGGTCGTCGGTGCAGCGTGTGCAGCGGGCGTTACGGTCGTCGGTCGGGGAGCTCGGCTCTATGCGGCCGAAGTAGAGGCCGTTGACCTCGAAGATGCGGATCAAGCCCTCAGGCTTGCCCGAGCTGTCGCGCGGCTGCCAGAGACCCACAGGCGAGTTGAGCCGCGCGTCAGCGGCTGCCGGGAGCACTGACACCGCCGATACGAGCAGGAGCGCCACGAGCGTGATGAGCAGTCGCATCGTGCCGGGGCCCGGCTCAGCTGCTCGCCAGCAGGCGGTGCAGGTCGGAAGCAACCTGCTGTGAGGTGCTGTCGGGGAGGGCCAAAAGGCGCGCACGGCCGCTGCGATCGAAGATGAACACGGCGTTGCTGTGGTCGACTCCGTAGTTGCCGTCTTTGTCCGCTTTTTCGTAGTGGTACGCAATGCGGTACCGCTTGCTCAGAGCGGTGAGCTCGTCCTGGTCGGGACGCAGCCCGATGAACTGCGGGCCGAAGTTGTTGACGTAGCGCTTGAGCACCTCGAGGGAGTCGCGGTGTGGATCGACTGTGACGAACAGGATGCGCACCTTGGACGCCTGCGGGCCGAGGGCGCGCAGTGCGTTGGCCAGCATGGTCAGCGTCGTCGGGCATTCGTCCGGACATTCCGTGTAGCCGAAGTAGAGCACCACGAGGTCGTGGTGATAGTTGGCGGCCGTGACCGCCTGGCCATCCTGGTCGGTGAGCTGGAAGTCGAGGGGAGAGACGAGGCCGCTGATGTTCTTCAGCGCGTAATGCGCATCGCTGTTGGCGCACCCCGCCAGAGCGGCCGTCAGCAGGAGCCCGGCGGCCGCGGCGAGCCACGCGGCCGGCCATTGACGGCGGCGAATCATTCCGCGGAGATCTGTTTTCACCTTGCGGGCTCCTGCAAGCACGCGCTGCCGGCCGGCTGCGCGGGAGGGCCGAGATGCCGGCGCGGGCGCACGGCCGTCGACTCGGGGTCGTGAAGGATGTGATGCAGCACGACTATGATGCCGACCAGCGACATCATCGCGGCGGGAATCCAGGTGAGAAGACCGCCGATCTGCTGGTCATAGAGCGGGTCGACGGCCCAGGCGCGGCCGCAGATGGAATAGATGTCGTACAGGGCGGTGCCGTGCAGGGTGATGTAGGCGCCCAGGATGAGCTGTGGAATGGCGACCAGCGAGAGAATCACGAGACGCGTGCCATAGCCGATCGCCGCGTGCCCCTGTACCTGGCGCGGCGCGAGCATCAACCACCAGAAGAGAAGGCCGTCGGCGAGCATGCTCCAGTTCATCAGGGTGAAGCGTCGCGTGTCGATCATCGCCGTGAAGTGGATCGAGGGCGTCAGCCAGAAGAAGATGATGCCGATGAAGAGCACGGGCGCGACGAGCGGGTGCTGGACGAGGCGGAAGAGAAACTGGATCGGCAGGCGAATCCACGCCGCGACCCTCACCCGCCGCAGGCCGGCCGGAATGCCAGCGCGCAGCACACGGTCCGGGCTCGCGAGCACCATGAGCACGGGGCCGATGTGATGCAGGATGAGGTGCTGGAACCTATGGATCCAGAACATGTGTGCCGACAGATAGTCGACATAGGTCTGCAGCATCGCGTAGTTGAGCGCGAGGCCGAGCAGGAAGGTGAATGCGCGCCAGAAGCCAACCCGGCCGCCGCTGCGCCGCAGCACCCCGAGACCGCGCAGGTAGAGCGTCAGGGTGGCCGCGCAGAGGATGAAGATGGTGGGCGAGAACTGCCACGGAAGCAGGTAGCGCAGGTCCATCACGAGCGACGACATCCAGCCATGGTAGCACGCGCCCGCCGCTGGCTGAGCCGTGAATCGGCGCGCGCAAGTACCCGGCCCGTGGCGGCGGGCATTGCGGTTGCTGGACTTAAGGCATGGCATCGCAAATACACGGTCCCGGTCGCGCAGCGCGCGGCGAGTACTCGCGCTTCGAGCACAAGCTGCGGCAGAGATGGTGTGCGCTGCGCGATGAGGCGAGCGCCACTCTGTCGCGGTCTGACAACGGGACTCACGCTGATATCACCGGCCGCGTCGGCGATTTCGAGGATCAATCCCTTGCCGATCGGCTGGTCGATGTCAATCTGGCGCAGGTCACGCGCGACGTGCAGGAGATCCGCGCGATCGAGGGCGCTCTCAAGCGCATAGCGCTCGGCACCTACGGCGTGTGCGTGAGTTGCGGGCAGCCGATCGAGCATGTGCGTCTGGAAGCTCATCCCACGGCAAACCGCTGCGCGGCCTGTCAGCGCGCGTGCGAACACGACTACGCAACAACTCCGACCCCGCGGCTTTGAGCAGAGTTAACTTCCGGAGTTGACGGTGCGCCACTGTTGCGCGTAGTCTTTCGCCGTCCAACATCGAGATCACGCATTCCAATGACCTGACGACGACACCGGGGTCATATGTCCCGCCTTTGGCACACATCCCGATAGTGAAGGCGGCTGTAGTTATCACGGTGCTCACAGACGGCGGCATGTGACCCGGATCTCACTTGGAATGTGAAGCGTCGTCCGGTCAGCGGCGTGGAAGCGGTGGTATAAAGACCGATCAATCCACCCCCCGGGGGGCAATGGCGCGGCGAAGATGAAAGCGAGGGTGATCCCAGGGACTTTATTGGCATGCCTGCTGGCCGCCGCCGCAGCGACTGCCGGTGCAGCGGCCACGGCAACCGATCCTGCCGCCTTACTGACCCTGGCGGACGGCCTCAAGCTCTCAGACCATGCGCGCTTCGAGTCGATCGTCGACTCCCTGGACCGACGGTTGGGCGAGCTCTCACCCGAGCAGCGCGCCTACCTCCAATTCCTCCACGGCTGGGATGCAATCTATCGCGGGGACTATCCGGCGGCCATTGCGACCCTGAGTCGGATCCCGGAGCAGGAAGGAAGCGAGACGGTCAGGTTTCGCGCCGACGCCACTCTGGTGAATCTGTTCGGAATCGTCGGCCGGTACAAGGAAGCCTACACCAGAGTCGAGCGCATGATCGACGTGCTGCCGGACATCACCGACCAGGCCGCCAGGCAGCAGGCCATGTTGGTTGCGGGTCTGCTCTACGAGCAGGTCGGCCAATACGACCTCAGCCTGGCATACGCCCGCAGGGTCATGCGGGAGAACTGGGGCGGTGTCGGGGTTTGCAAGGGAGGCATGATCGAGATCCAGGCGCTGTACCACAGCGACAAGCTGCAGACGCAGGATCCGGAGCTGCTCAAGGTGATCGATGGGTGCATCAGGGAGAAGCAACCGATGTTCGCCGAGTGGATCGAGACCTACGCCGCGCGCGCTGATTTCGACCATGGTGAGGTGAAGGATGGGCTCGCGGCCCTGCTCGCCTACAACGATGAAGTGCAGCGGACCCGATACTCGCGACTGGTCGCGGAATACGATGCGCTGCTGGCACAGGGCTATCTGCAGACGCACGAGTCGGTTGCGGCAACGCATTTCGCCCGTGCCGCGATCGCCGCCTCCGGCGCTGGTGTTCAATTCTCGCAGCCGCTGGCGGAAGCCTACGAGGTGCTGTACCGGCTGGCGAGATCCGGGGGCGACTATCGCACCGCGTTGCAGCTGCACGAGCACTATGCGACGGCCGAGATCGCCTACCTGAATGATAGCGCCGCCCGGGGCTCGGCGTACGCGGAGGTAAGGCGGCAGGTTGCCACCCGGAGGCTGGAAATCCAGTCTCTCAGCAGGAAGAACCGGCTGCTCGAGCTGGAGCACAGACTTGCGGCCAAGCAGGTCGAGGCGACCAGGCTCTACGGCGTCATTCTGACACTGATCCTGATCTTCATCGGGCTGTGGGCCATCCTGACCAAGCGCTCGCAGCTGCACTTCAAGAGTCTGTCGCGGCTCGACGGGCTCACCGGCATCGCCAACCGGCTGCATTTCATCGAGCGCGCGGAGGCGGCGCTCGGTTATGCGCGCAAGTCGGAGCAGGATGTCTGTCTGCTGCTCTTCGATCTGGATCACTTCAAGTCGATCAATGATCGCTTCGGCCATGCGACCGGGGATTTCGTCCTGAAGCGCACGGCGACGCTCTGTACCGCGTACCTGCGCCGTAGCGATACCTTCGGCCGCTTCGGCGGCGAGGAGTTCAGCGTATTGCTGCCCGGCTGCAGGCTCGAGGAGGCCCGCGAGCAGGCGGAGCAACTGCGGCGTGCCATCGCCGCAATCCGAGAGGAGCAGCGCGGTGCGGCGCTCACGGTGTCGGCGAGCTTCGGAATCGCATCCAGCACCACATCGGGATACGACCTGCAGCGGCTCATGGCGCACGCCGATGCCGCGCTATACCGCGCAAAGCGCTCCGGACGCGACTGCGTCGTTGCCTACGATCCCGCCGAGAGCGGCGAGATGAGGACCATCATGCCATCGCTCAAGCCTGATGGATCGCCTTCGTAACCATGCAGTCCTCCAGGCCTTCCAGCCCGTCCTCGGACCCGTGACCGCTTTCTTTCACGCCGCCGAACGGTGCATCGGCAGCGGCCATGGCGACGGAGTTGATGCCAACCATGCCCGCCTCCAGCGCATCGCCGATCAGCATCGCGCGCTTGCCTGATTCCGTGAAAGCGTAGGCGGCAAGGCCAAAGGGCAGCCGGTTGGCCTGCTCGACCGCCTCGTCGAAAGTGGCGAACGGCGCGATCACCGCCACCGGGCCGAATGGCTCCTCGCTCATGATTCGCGATCCGCCGGGCACTTCCGACAACACGGTCGGCCGGTAAAAGAATCCCTCCTTGCCGTGGCGCTCGCCGCCGGCGCGCAGCTTGGCGCCGCGGCTCACCGCATCACCGACCAGGGCCTCCATCGCCTGCGGCCGGCGCGGGTTGGCCATCGGCCCCATGTGATGGCGCTCGATCAGACCGTCACCGATCTCGACCTTGCGGGTGCGCTCGGTGAAGGCGGTGACGAAGCGATCATAGATGCCCTGCTGCACGTAAAAGCGGGTCGGCGAGACGCAGACCTGCCCGGCATTGCGGAACTTCGCGGTCGCCAGGAGCTCGACCGTGCGCTCGAGGTCCGCATCGTCGAAGACTATGACGGGCGCGTGCCCACCGAGCTCCATCGTGGTCCGCTTGACCGTGGCCGCCGCGAGCGCGAGCAGATGCTTGCCCACTGCCGTCGAGCCGGTGAACGAGAGCTTGCGCACGATGGGAGAGGCGAGGAGATGTCGCGACACCTCATCGGGCACGCCGAAGACGAGCTGCACGACACCCGCGGGCAGACCCGCATCGACCAGCGTGCGCACTATCTCGATCGCCGAGGCCGGAGACTCCTCGGCGGGCTTCAGGATCACCGAGCAGCCGGCGGCGATCGGTGCCGCGAGCTTGCGCCCCGGATTGATGATGGGGAAGTTCCAGGGAGCGAAGGCGGCCACCGGGCCGACAGGCTCTTTGACGACGAGGGAGCGCATACCCGTCGGACGCACCAGCACTCTGCCGTAAGCCCGGCGGCACTCCTCACCGAAGAACTCGAAGAGATTCGCGACCGCCATCGTCTCGGCACGAGTCTCGCGCAGCGGCTTGCCTTCTTCCATGGTGGCCACGCGGGCAATGTGCTCGACGCGCTCGCGCACGAGCTGCGCGGCGCCCTTGAGGACGCGCGATCGCTCGTCCGGTGATGAGCGCCGCCACTGTCTGAACGCACGGTCGGTCGCTTCCAGCGTGCGATCGAGGTCCGCTGCATCGACGAGAGGCAACTCGCCCAGCGATCCGCCCGTCGCGGGATTCACGACACGGTGCGTTCTGCGCTTCTCCGTGCCGATCCACTCGCCATCGATGTACAGCTTCAGATCTGTGTATGCGGTCATTGTGCCTCAGGCCGCTGGTGCGGCGGGTCGATTCATGGGTGGCGCAGGCAATTCTAGTATTCTAAGTGGATGAGCTCACCCCCCATCAAGAGACTCGGCTGGCTGATTGCAGCGATCGCCCTTGCGCTTGCCTTCCAATGGACGCTGGTGACTGCGGCTCAGCAGGCGACGAAGCCACCTGCGTCCGCCAAGCCGCCTGGCGCGGCGAAGCCCACTGCCGGGCCTGCGCAACAACCTGCCGCGGCAAAGCCACGCTCTTTACTGCCGCTCACAGCGGCGCAGGTTCTGACGCACGTTCGTACGAGCCTCGATTGGTATCGCGACCTTGCCACCGTGGAGCAGATCAATCTCCCAGGGGTGGATCCGGGCGCACGCAACGAGCTGCAGGAGCAGGCACTGCTGACGGTCCACCTGGCTTTCCGGTTCGGCAAGGCCGCTGAGGACATCCTCGGCCGAGAGGCCGAGGCGCAGTCTGCCGGCGCGGCCGGTGCGAGCGGCGCTGCCGCGGCGCAGTCCGGCACGCCGACCATGAGCGCGCAGCTGCAGCATGCGGCAGCCAATCTGTCCGCCCAGGAGATGACCCTCAAGTCCGAGCTGAGCGGCATCGCGGGCCGCCTGCGCGCCACGCGGGGCGCTCACGCGCGCAGCGCGCTTGCCGCGCAGCGCGCGGGCATTCTCGCGGCGCTGCAGCTCGTGGAGCAGGTCGCATCCAACGTCGACCAGCTGCGCCATTTCCAGGAGAGCGCGGTGGCGGGGCAGGGCAAGCCGCCCAAGGGGCTGCGGGCCCAGCTCGCGGCGCTCGAGCATTCGGTTCCGGCGCTCGCGACCGGAGAGGCGCCGGCGGGAAAGGGGGCCGCGCCTGCCGCGGCCGCGCCGCAGGCGACCCCGGCATCGAAGGCCGCAACCAACTTCCAACCGCAGTCGGCCGGCATCCTGACCCTGATCGGGCAATGGTTCACGCTGCATGGCTACAAGGTGCAGCTCGCGACGGCCATCAAGAGCACGACCACTCTCGAGACTGAGTTGACTGCTACGCGATCGCGGCTCCTTGCCGCGGTGCGCCAGCTCGTGGGCAACGGACTGGCATCGATTGCATCCGGCAGCACGGCGCAGCTCGCCGCGCAACGGCCGACCATCGAGGCCGCGACCGGGCAGCTCACGGAGCTGTCCAGCGTCATTCTGCCGCTGGGCGAACAGGCCCTGACGGCGAGCAGCGCGCAGGCCACGCTGCAGGATTGGAATCATGCGTTGGCTGCACAGGAGTCGAGCGTCGCCGGCTACCTCGGCCTGCGCTTGGGCATCCTGCTGGCGTGGGTCGTCGCCGTGCTGGTGTTCGCGGAAATCTGGCGGCGGGTGACGTTCCGATTTCTGCCCGATGCCCGGCGCCGGCGGCCGTTTCTGATGTTGCGGCGCCTGGTGATCACCGTCGCCCTGGTCATGGTCGTTATTTTCAATCTGGTCTCGCAGTTTGGCTCGGTCGCCACTTACGCGGGCTTCGTGACGGCGGGCCTGGCGGTGGCGCTGCAGAACGTCATTCTGGCGGTCGTGGCCTATTTCTTCCTCATCGGGCGGTATGGCGTGCGGGTGGGAGATCGCGTCACCATCGCCGGTGTCACCGGCCGTGTGGTCGACGTGTCGCTCTTCCGGATCTACCTGATGGAGCTCAGCGGCCCCGACCTGCATTCGACCGGCCGGATGGTGGTGCTGTCGAATGCGGTGCTGTTTCAGCCCACCGCGTTCTTCAAACAGATTCCGGGCGCCGATTATCTCTGGCACAGCGTGACGCTGACGATCGTCGCCACCGCGGATGTCGAGAAGGCATATGGCAGGCTGCAGGCCGCCGCCAACAAGGTGTATGAGACCTACAGCGCCGCCATCCAGCGCCAACACGACCTGGCGCAGCGGTTCATAGAGTTTGAGACGGCGGCGCCGGGGCCGGAAGTGCGCGTGCGGCTGACGGACAACGGCCTGGAGTGCATGGTGCGCTATCCGGTGGTGCCGGAGAAATCCGCCCGCATCGACCAGCAGATGCTCGACGCGCTGCGCAAGGCATTGGAGGACGATGAGCAGTTCAAGCTCGTCGCCTCCGGCGGGATGGCGCTGAGATCGGACAGCTGAGTGGGCTAACGCAGTACCGCGAGGCGCGTCAGGTTCATCTGCACGACGGCATCGTGGCAGGCGCTTTGTGCGTACCAGCGGCGTGCGGCCTGCACCAGCGCCGTGCAGATCTGCGTTGTGTCGGCAGCCTCGGGACCCAACAGCGTCAGCGGACTCGGCTTGAACCCGCGGTGCCGCGTGCGTTGCAGACGATGCAGGCGCAGGCGCCGCAACGCCAGGGCCGGTACCGACTCATTGGCGAGACTCGTACGGTCCGCGCGCTCGCAGACCAGCTGAACGATCCTGCCGACGTCAGCCTCATCTGCAGGCGGTGCGTCTTCACTGTGCTTGACCCATTCTTCGCACCACGCCTGCACGCTCTCCACGGAGATTTGCATGAGCGGGTCGCCCAATGCTGTGGCGAGCTGCGGCAGATCGAACGACTCGCGCAGCGCTTGTTCCCAACGCTGTTCGTCGAGTAGCAACTCGACATCGGACAGATAGCTCGCGAGCATGCGCGAGCTGGAGGGATAAATCGAGCGCCCCGGTTGTCCCGCCGGAGGAGGCGTCATCTGGTACGCGTGGCGGTCTTGCATGTCAGGTCTCGGATGAAGGGGTTACCGGAGCGCTGCCATCCGGCCGCCTCGCGGGCGCCGGCCGGTGGGTACTCTTGCGCTTGCCGCGCCTGGACCTGGGGTGGGGGCCTTTGGCGGTTTGCGCTGGGTCCGTTCGGGCGCGCTTCCTGCCAGGGGTGCCCTTCGCGCGGTGCGCCTTGCGCGCCTTTTTCCACACTTTGCGGGCCGCGTAGGCCTGCTTGCGGGCGCGCTTGGCCTCGCGCTTGGCCTCTTTCACCCGCTTGCGTGCACGCTTGAGCTCTTCCTTGGCAATGCGCACCCGCTGCCGGGCGACTTCCGCCTGCAGCCGCGCGCGTTCGAGCGGCTCCGCTGGCTCTGCCGTCGAAGGTGCGGCAAGTGCGGCAGCATCAGCGCCGTCGCTCGCGCCGACGGGTCCTTTTTTTTTGCTAGCTGTCTTCCCCATGCAAACGCGGCTGGTGGCCAGGAGCAGGGACGCGCAGTGTCACACAATAGCGGTGCTCTTGCCAGCCGTGATTTTATCCACAGATTTTGTGAATAACCCTGTGCACACCGGCGCATGGCGGAGGCAAAGCCAGTGCGGCGGCAAGGGCTTGCGTCAGCATGAACAACGATTGAGCAGTGGCGCGGGCAGGGCGCTCAGCGCGTGCGTGCGGGCAGCATCGTGGCAGTGACGCGATTGCGGCCGGAGTTCTTGCTGCGATAGAGCGCCGCATCGGCGACCTTGAGCAGTTGCTCCGCGAGCTTGCGCTCGCCGACCGGCACGCGATCGAGTCCGCACAAGCCGAAGCTCGCCGTGACCTCGACGTCGCGGCCATTCACTTTGAAGGACTTGTTGGCAACGCCCGCGCGCAGCTTGCGCGCGACATCGAGCGCATGATCGTATGCTGTCTCGGGCAGTACCACCGCGAATTCCTCGCCGCCGATGCGCGCTACCCAATCGACACCGCGGCGCAGCGACTCCTGCAACCGTGCCCCGAACTGCTTCAGTATCTCATCGCCGCCGGCGTGGCCCAGCGTGTCGTTGGCGTTCTTGAAGTAATCGATGTCGCAGAGTATGAGCGACAGCGGCCTCCCGTAGCGAGCCGCACGCTCCACCTCGCGGGGGAAATGCTTGCTGAAAAAGCGTCGGCTTGCGACGCGCGTCAGATCGTCCGTCGTTGAGAGTTTGCGGTTCTCAACAAGCGCGATACGGAGCACGGCTTCGAGCTCCGCGATTCGACGCGCCGCCCCGAGGCGCGCGTGTATCTCACGATCCGAAACGCGGCGCCCCACACAGTCATCGGCACCTGCCGTGAGGCCCGCTTCTCTCTCTCGCCAATCATCGAGGGGTGGGACGTAAACGACATACGGTGTGCGCGCTGACTGTTGCACACGTACCTTGCGAATGAGCTCCAGGCTGTCCGTGACGATGACAGGCCGGAATTCCGTCACGAGGCTGACGAGCGCTTCAGCCTCGTTGGTGGCGGTCTCCACCTCGAGCATGTCTGGGGGGATGCGACGTGCAAAATCAGCAAGGATCCCCGCGTCGGAGATCGCAACAATGGCACGCGGCGGCGGCAGCACGCGCAGCATGACTGCGATCGTGGCCGTCGTGTCTTCCTGTATCGCCGAAGGCTGCTGTGCGCGACGCTCCAGGACTCGCTTGATGACGGTGGTCTGGCCACCCGTGCGCATTTGGTTCCCCGAGGGCTCTTGCTCTGCCGATTGGGCAGGAATGTTACGGATTCCATGGCACGAAAACTGTGGAGCCCGGCGCATCGGCATCGTCCGCCGTGCGGTCCGAGGGGCGGAGAGCCGTTTTGGACCCCCGGCGCGGAGGGCAAATGTGACGGTGCGCACGTTTCCCCTGGAGGCCGCCACGTCGCTACCATATGCAAGCCGTAGCCTACCGCGAGCCACACTGGAAGCCTTTCCCGCCATGGGCCCTCCTGCCATCACGCGTCGTCGCCGTCCTTTCCTTACCCCGCTCTGGCTGATCCTGCTGGGAGCGCTCGTGCTGCTCGGCGTCGGGCTGTTCCTGCACCAGGCGGAGTCGAACACCATCGTCGTCATCGTGCCGCCGGCGAGCGGGGAGCTGGGCACGATCGACGATCCGCCGCTTTCGGCCACCGGCGAGCAGCAGGCGCAGCAGCTCGCGCAGCAGTTCGCCGCCGCCAATGGACCGGACGGCCTGGACGCGATTTATGTGGGCCCCAGCCGCCGGGCGAAGCAGACGGTGGCGCCGCTGGTGCAGGTCCTCGGCAAACAGCCGGTGATGCTGACGAGCAGCGATGCGAATGGGATCGCGGGCCAGATCATGAGCCAGCACGGGGGAGACAACGTGCTCGTCATCTGTCCGGAGGAGGTCATCGCGGACCTCGTCCAGGTGCTGAGCGGGCAGCAGGTCAAGCCTCCGGAAGGGCAGCGGGCGGCCTGGGTGGTCACCGTGCCGACCTACGGCCCGGCAAGCGTGCTGCGGATCGGCTACTGACCGTGCTTCGCGACCGCGCGCGATGATGCCTTAGCGCGCACGCGTGCTCAGCGCGACGGCCTTGCGGACGAATGCCTCATGCTCGCCGATGCGAAAGTCGGCCACGACAGCGTCCTGGATGTGCCGGGTCTGGTCGATGAGATAGGTGGTGCGGCGCACGCCGAAACCCAACGGTCCCTGCACCCCGTACATCTTGATCACGAAGCGGTCCACGTCCGCCAGCAGGGTGAAGGGCAGCTTGTATTTCTCGCGAAAGGCCTGGTGGCTTTCCGGCGTCTGCGGACTGACGCCTGCGACTCTGAGCCCGGCCGCTTCGACCTCGGTCTCCAGGTCGCGGAGCTGGCAGGCCTCCCGCGTGCAGCCCGGGGTGAAGTCGGCGGGGTAGAAGTAAAGGATGAGCGGCCCGTCGCGCAGCAGATTGCTGAGCGAGGTCGCCTGGTTGTCCGCGTCAGGCAAGGTGAATTCGGGTGCCCGCGCGCCGATCGTCAGCATGGGCCTCTCCAGGGTAGTCTGGCTCTGGCGGCATGATAGCCGGGGGGCGGGGCGCGCGGGGGCAAGACGCGTGGACCGGGAGCACGAGCAGCACCCGCTGTGCTGTTCCGGGACAGGCACCTGGCCGGGCGGAGGAGGGCATCTCGATTGGACGTGATGGCCCTGGGTGCTAGAATCGCGCGCCTTGCGTGGGGCGGTAGCTCAGCTGGGAGAGCGTCGCGTTCGCAATGCGAAGGTCGAGGGTTCGATCCCCTTCCGCTCCACCACCTCCTTAACCCAAGCTCCCGCCTCGATCAGGCGGAGCACTCTTGCGGACGAGCTTTGCCGGGCCGAATGACCGCGCCCACGGAGACCATGAAAGTTCCTAAAGGCCTGGAGCCGTTGCTCGACGACGGCGTCATCGATGAAGTCATCCGTTCACTGAAGAGCGGCAAGGAAGCGACCGTTTATGTCGTAAGGTCCGGGACGGACCTTCGCTGCGCCAAGGTCTATCGGAACATGGCGCAGCGCAGCTTCCAGAGGCGCGCGCAGTACCAGGAAGGGCGCAAAGTCCGTGGCAGTCGCGAAACCCGCGCCATGAGCCGCGGTACCCGCTTTGGCCGCCGAGAGCAGGAACACGAATGGAAGAACGCCGAAGTCGACGCGCTCTATCGACTGGTGGCCGCCGATGTGCGGGTCCCGCGTCCGTTCGGGTATTTCAACGACGTGTTGGTCATGGAGCTGGTCAAGGACGCAGCGGGGGATCCGGCGCCGCGGCTGGGCGAAGTGGAGCTCGCGCCGCATATCGCGCGCGAATATCACGCCTTTCTCATGCAGCAGATCGTGCGCATGCTGAGCCTCGGCCTCATTCATGGCGATCTCTCGGAGTTCAACATCCTGCTTGACTCGGAGGGACCCGTCATCATCGATCTGCCTCAGGTCGTCAACGCCTCGGGCAACAATGCGGCTTTCGCCATGCTCGAACGGGATGTCAACAATATCAGGACCACTCTCGGCCGCTTTGCGCCCGAATTGCTGCAAACCGAGTTCGCCCGCGAGATGTGGGCGCTCTACGAACAGGGTGAGCTGCGCCCCGACAGTCGTCTCACCGGTATCGTTGCCGCTGAAGAGCGCCCGGCCGACCCGGGCAGCGTCATCCAGGTAATCGAGGACGCGCGGGAAGAGGCGAACCGGCGGCGGCTCGGCCGCGAAGAGCAGCTCGGGTAACCCGGCTCAAGCGGCGACGTCGCACGGGCGCCGTTGGTACTCCGCCACCGAGATGATTCGCTGCGCATGCCTGTCCCACAGGATGCATTTCAGCGCTCCGAGCACCTCGCACAACCGCACCCGGGTGACGCGGGAAAACAGGTCCTGATACTCGTCATGGCACTCAGCCAGGCGGTAGTTCGGGATGCTCGCCGACAGGTGGTGGATGTGGTGATAGCCGATATCGACCGTGAACCAGTTGAGCCAGCGCGGCAGCACCAGAAAACTCGTGCCTTCGATCGTCCCGGTGTCCTGGTCCCACTGCTCATCGTCGCTGGCATAGGAGTACTCGAAGTTGTGCTGCACGGTGAACAACACGATACCCGCGCCGCCGGCGATGGATACGCTGAGCAGATAGATGCAGAAGAATGTCCATATTCCGCATGCGTAGCACATCAGCGCCCACAGGCTGAGCAGCGCGAGGTTGTTCCAGAGCATGTGGCGGTACTCGCGCGCTGATTTCCAGTACCGTGTCCGATAAGTGGAGGCGTGGGCTCGCAGGGAAACGCCCGGCTGCGCCAGCTTTCGCCTGACAGTATGAATCAGCAGGCCAATGGTGCCTTTCAGCCAGGTGAAGCGCGGGGTGGCGATCAGATAAATGAAACCCGCGAGCGGGGCAGCCACGACGCTGCACTTGAACCGGTAGAAGCGCTGCTGTGCGCGTGTCAGCGCGGCATACTCATCGACCGACAGTGTCGCGTACGGTCCGCGGTATTTGTCCCAGTTGCCGTTGTGCGCATGGTGGTAGTTATGATGCTGGGACCACACATACTGTGGCATCCCCGACATGACGCCGAAGAGAAACCCGACGCCGCGATTGGCCCAGGTATGGCGAAAGAGGCTCCCATGGCCACATTCGTGCATCAGGCCGAAGCCGCGCACCGTGAAGAGGATGATGAACGGCAACGGTATCGCGGCGAGCAGAAAAGATGCGCCGGCGAATCGGACGGCAGCCCACCAGAGGAGCCCAAAGGGCACCAGAGTCGTGAAGACTTGAATAATTCCTTTGGCGTCTTGCGACCTGGCGTAGCGGGCGATCATGGCGCACTTTTGGCGCCTCAGGCACTCATTCGACCCCACAAAAGACCCCCGACCGGCTCGATATCCCGCTTGTTCGAACGACGAACCGGGTCGTCGCGCGGTGCGGTACCCTGCGGATCAAGTCGCTGGTACCGCAATCGCTGCGCAATACTACGCGGGTTTGCGCCGCAAAGTCTCCCATTGAAGTCTCATTTAGGGGTAAACCGGCAAGCTGAAGGTCGAGGGCTCGGGCCCCGGCGCCCTGACAGAGGGTGCCACCTGCCGGCCCGACGCCGCCGGCTTTCCTATACGTAACGCGGGATCGGCCCGTTGTGCGGCGTCATCCGATCGCTCAGATCGAGCGTGACCTCGTCCACGTAACACCAGCCCCAGCCTTCCGGCGGGTCGTATCCCTCGATGATGGGATGTTTGGTGGCATGAAAATGCTTGGTGGCATGCCGATGGGGCGAATCGTCGCAGCAGCCGACATGACCGCAGGTGCGACAAAGGCGCAGATGCACCCATTCCGACCCGATCTTCAGGCACTCCTCGCAGCCGAGGGCGCTCGGAGTCACATCGCGAATGTCCTTCGCGTGTCGACAGACTTCAGCCATGTGCCACCTCTGCGGTTGATGCCGCTGCCGGTATGGGGTTCTGCGGTGCCTGCCCGAGGTACTGATGCAGCGTCGGCACGATCTGTGCTCCTTCGCCGACCGCCGCAGCCACCCGCTTGATCGAGCCGGAGCGGATGTCCCCAATCGCAAATATGCCGGCGCGATTGGTCTGGAAGGGCAGTCGGCCGTCGACTGCGAACGGATCCGCGCGTACGAATCCCTTGGCATCCACCTGCACGTCGCATTGTCCGAGCCAAGCCGTATTCGGATCCGCGCCTATGAAGAGAAACAGATGCTGCAGCGGTCGGTGCGTGATCGTGCCGGTACGCTGATCCCGTGAGGAGATGCTCTTCAACGCGCCGTTCTCGCCCTGCAGATCGACGACATCGGTCTCCAGGAGGATCTCGATATTCGGCTGCGCGGCGATCCGTTCACAGAGATAACGCGACATCGTGGCGGTCAGCGAGCGGCCGCGGACGATCATCCAGACCTTGCTGGCGTGGGCCGACAAATACACGGCGGCCTGGCCGGCGGAATTGCCGGCGCCGACCAGAGCCACCCCCTGAGCCGCGCACAGGCGCGCCTCGAGCGGCGAGGCCCAGTAATGCACGCTGGTACCTTCGAAGTCGGCGATATTCGGCAACGGCAAGCGGCGGTATTCGGCGCCGCTTGCGATCACGACGCTTCGGGCCCTGACCGCATCGCCCGTGACAAGATTGAGTGCGAAGCGCGTGCCACCCGCATGGAGCTCCTCGTTCAGTGCCGCGACCTGTTCGGGAATCGCCATCTCCGCACCAAACTTCTGGGCCTGCGTGTAGGCGCGAGCCATCAGCGCCAGGCCGCGAATACCGGTCGGGAAGCCCAGATAGTTCTCGATGCGCGCGGAGGCGCCGGCCTGGCCGCCGAAGGCGCGATCATCGAGTACGACCACTTTGAGGCCCTCGGATGCCGCGTACACCGCCGCGCCGAGCCCCGCCGGTCCCGCCCCGACGATCGCGACGTCATAGAGATTGTCGCGTCCGACCGCGCGCGACAGGCCCAGGCAGCGCCCGAGCTGGTTTTCCGTTGGGTTGCGCAGGAAGCTGCCGCTCGGGCAGACCACGATGGGCAGCTCGTCCCGGCTGACCTCGAAGCGATTGAGGAGGGTAGCGGCGCAGGCGTCCGTGTCCGGGTCGAGCCGACGGTGCGGGTAGCCGTTTTTGCTCAGGAACCCCTCCAGGCGCAGCACGTCCCGATTGGTCTCGCGCCCGACGATGACCGGGCCAACGACGGTGCTCTGCAGCAGCGCCACTCGTCGCAGGATGAGCGCGCGCATGATGCGCTCGCCCAGATCGACTTCCTCGACCATCAGATCGCGCAACCGGGCTGTCGAGATCAGCAGCGCCTCGACTTCGGTCAGGGCGATGACATCAACGAGGGCGGCCGCGCCGGACAGGCCGGTGAGCTCCCCCACGAGGGAGCCGGGACGATGCTCGACGAGCTCCCGGTCCCGCAGATGCTCATCGTGCGGGCGGACCTTCGCGGTCCCGTCGAGGATGACCTGCAGGCCCGGAGGTGGGCTGCCAGTCTCTACCAGCGCGGCGCCGGCGGCATAGGTGCGCATCTGGCCGAAACGTTGCAGGCGCTGGATCTCAGCCGGACTGAGGGTCGGGAAGATTTGATCGCGGCGCGTTTCGAGGTTCGCGGAAAGCGGAGTCGCCATGCATTCTCCTGGTGAGCGCGGTGCTCACCCTACTTGAGCGCTGCCTCCGTCGCATCGAACAAAGAACGCAATCCGAACGACACGTCGACGATGATTCCATTGACGAAGAATCCTGGCGTGCTCTTCAAGTGGCTCCTGGAGCCACCATCGACGTGCTCCCGAATGCGCTGCAGGTAGATCTCGTCGTCCATCTCCGCATCATACCGCGCCATATCGAGCTCGAGCTGCTGTGCATACTGGCGCAGGTGCTTGCCCTGCAGATGATCCTGGTTGGCGAACAGCAGGTCATGCATTGGCCAGAACTGACTCTGCGCCGCCGCAGTCTCCGCCGTCTCAGCGGCGCGGAGCGCGTGCGGGTGCAGCGCCTCTTGCGGAAAGTGCCGATAGACGAATCGCACCCGTTCCGGGAAGCGCTCCAGCAGCAGCTTGACCGCGGGAGCGGCCTGCTTGCAATTGGGACACTCGAAGTCGCCGTACTCGACGACGGTCACGGGGGCATGATCGGGCCCAATGGCGTGATCGGTGGCGCTTATGGGGACTGCGAGATCGGCGTGCCTGGGATGATGCATCAGCCGCAACTATACGCTTGCTGTCAAGACCTCAGCCGATCAAACGTCGGCCCATTCCCGCATCAGGTTGTGGTACAGAGCCGTGAGTTCCAGGACGGCCGCGTGCTGCGGCACATCCCTTCGCAGCCGCTGGACGTTATTGTCGAGGTCGAACAGCATGCGCCGCCGGTGATCCTCACGCACCATGCTCTGAATCCAGAAAAATGATGCGATCCTGGCGCCGCGCGTGACCGGGGACACATGATGCACACTGCTTGCCGGGTACAGGACCAGGCTGCCGGCCGGCAGCTTGATCCGCTGAGGGCCAAAAGCGTCCTCGATGACCAGCTCGCCACCGTCATATTCATCCACACCGCTCAGGAACAGGGTTGCCGCCAGGTCGGTCCGCACCCGCTGACTGCTGCCGTGGACCGGTCGCACGCTGCCGTCGACGTGCGACCCGTACGACTGGCCTTCCACATAACGGTTGAACAACGGCGGGACGATCTTTGCGGGTAGTGCGCCCGAGACGAAGAGCGGATTGCGCTCCAACGCATCCAACAGCATGTGACCGAGCCGGCGTCCTACCGGATGGTCTTCGCTGATCTGCTCGTTATGCTTGACTGAGGACGAGAGGTGACCGGCGGTGGCGCACCCATCTATCCAGCCGGCCTCGCCGAGCGCATGCCTGCATTGCGCAACCTGATCGGCAGTGAGGACATTGGCGATCTGCAGCAGCATCAGCTATTGCCGCACCCTGATCGACAGCATGGCGACGAAGCCCTCGCCGGGAACGACGTGAAACGGGTGAACCTCCTCGATGTAATTCCTGTCCGTGAGGTTATCGAGGTTGAGCTGCACGACGATTTTCGGCGAGAAGCTGTATTTGGCCATTGCATTCCATATTACATAGCCGGGCGCAACCTCGTAAGAGGCGGCGGTATCCTGGCCGAGCTGACTGGAGGCCTGCAGCGCTCCAAACCCTATCTGCAGCGGCTGCGCGATTTGATACTCCAGCTGGAGGGACGTGGCATTGCGCGGCGCGTTCGTGAGGGGTGCGCCGAGCAACGGGCCGCCCTTTGTCGTCCTCATCACCTCACTGGCCAGGTAAGTGTAGCTCGCGTCAATGTCCAACGCGCGAGTGATATATCCCTTGGCTTCCACTTGTGCGCCATCGACGCGCTCGTCGCCGCCGACGATATTGAACGCCGGATCGTCGGGATTGGGGACCCTCGCACTGAATTTCTCGGTGCGGAATAAAGCGCCGGTCATCATCAGACGGTCACCGGCGAGCTGCCATTTGCTGCCCAGCTCGTAGGTGTGTGTCTTTTCCGGGTCCGTGTTCAGGTTCGCTTGTGCGAGGCCGCGGCCACTCGAGATCAGCGAAATGACGCCTTCCGCCGAGGGATCGAACGATGTGCCGGTCAGCACATAGATGCTGCCGTTCGGCGCCGGCTTGTAGACGACCGCTCCGCGGTAGCTGAATATCCTATTGACCTGATCGTTGCTCGTCTGTGAGGTGATGAGACCCGCGGCCGAGTAGTGGGCACTCGAATAGGGAGCGTCGAACAGGTCCTCGCGGCCTGCGGCCATGACCTGCCAGTTGCCCCATTGAAGAGTATCGAGCGCGAAGATGCCTGCCGTTTTGACGTCGGTGCTGTCAGATAGCGCGGGATAGACTTCGGCGACGGCATAGGGCGGCATCGTCGGATAGGCGAGACTGGTGCTGGGTACACCGACATCATTGAAGAAGGTCGCCGAGGACTTTTCACGTGTCAGCTCAAAGCCCGTGACGATCGCGTGAGTCACTGCGCCGGTCGAAATTCGGGTGATCAGATCGGTCTGGTCGTCCAGCAGCGTCGAGGTACCGTTGCCTTGCAGCGATGGGACGGCATTGCGCGCGACGGTAATGTCGGCGAGCGGAGTGTCCGCCGGAGTGCCTTTGGGAATGGACGCCTCGGTCTCGCGGAACTCCCGGTTGTCCGATGAGTAGCGAAGCTGTGAGCTGAGCGTCATGGAGTCGCTCAGATCGTGCTCGATGCGGGCAGTGACGATGTTGACGTCGGTATCCAGATAGTCGCTCGTGAATCCGTAGAAGTTGCTGCGGCGGACCTGGGCGGGACTGCCGTGAAACCAGGGAATGCCGAGATCCGGTATGTCGTGCGAGGTCTGATGGAAGTAACTGATCTCGAAGCGGGTCGGCGTGCCCAGCCCCAGGGCCAGGCTCGGAGCCGCGCCCCAGCGATCGCCATGGACGTCGTCGCGATCGGCAACGCCATAGTGATCGCCCATGAGATTCATGCGAAAAGCCGTGCCGGCGCCCACCGGCAGTGGCGTATCGAGGTCAAGGGTCGCCCGCTGCAGGTCATCCGTGCCAACGGCGGCCGTGCCCGCGAGCAGCGGCTCGAGCGTCGGTGACTTGCTCACCTGATTGATCACACCGCCGGTCGATCCCTGGCCGAACAATATGGAGGAGGGCCCCTCCAGCAACTCAACACGCTCGTCATCGAATGGATCGCGATAGTAATAGCCGAAGTCTCTCTCGCCATCGACATACATGTCGTCCTTGGTCGGGAAACCGCGCAGATACGGATTGTCACCCTGAAAGCTCGTCTCACCGGCGCCCAGGGTGATTCCCGGCGCGGTTCGCAGAGCTTCGCCGAGATCCGTGACGCCCTGGTCCGCGAGGTCGGCGCTCGACATCGAGCTGATCGATTGCGGCGTATCGAGGAGCGGCTGCGTCAGCTTATCGAGCGCGAGGTTGTTGGCGCCGTTGTCATTCATGCGCTTCGCGGAGACCACGACCTGATGTAGCCGGTCTGCCGAGGGGCCATCGGTAGCGGCCGTCTGTGAAAACGCCAATGCCGGCAGGTTGAGCGCGGCCAGCGCCAGCACCACCCGGGAGGCGCTCGAGCGGTCAGGGCCGGAAATGGGCGTATCGGATTCCCGCCGACGGCGCATTGCTCCCCGATTGCTGCGAATTCCGGCGAGTGTGCCTGGCGGTTTCCGAACGTGGCTCATGATCTCTCCTGCGAAAGGGCGTGTGGGCTGAATGAATGAAGGCCAGGTGTTCTTCGGCGGCCGGACTGCGCGTCCAGCGCCTGCGGGCCGCGGCGCCGGCAGACCCGCTATATACCAAGAAATATAGCCAATCGCAGCATGAGACGCAACGCGCCCTGCGAGTACGCAGGGCGCGCTCGCCGGAGTGTGTCATCTCTGGCGCAAGGGGCAGGTGCGTGAAGCCGGGCTCATTGCCCGACGCGGCTCAGGTGTTGGGAGAGAGATGGACAGCGAATCAACAGGGTCCGCGCGCGCGGTCCGAGGCCCGCCCGGTCCGGCCGGGCGGGCCTCCTGTGCTCAGGGCTTCTTGTCCACGTAGATGACGCCGCCCTTCATCACGAACAGCGGATGCTCCGTGGCGTGGATGTTCTCCAATGGATTGCCGGGCAGCGCCACGACGTCCGCGTACTTGCCTACCTCGAGCGTGCCGACCGGCGGCTTGTAGGTCTTGTCTTCGCGCTTGCCGAATACGAGATCGGCGGCCCGCGCCGTGGCGGCCATGAGCGCCTGCGCGGGGGTCATGCCGTTCTTCACCATCAGCCAGAACTCCTGGGCGTCGGTGCCGTGAGGCTCCACCGCCGAATCGGTGCCGAAGGCGATGGGCACGCCGATCTTCACCGCGTGCTGGAACATGATCTGCGCCTGGGCGGCCGCGGCCAGCGCCTTCACCCGGATTGCCGGCGGATAGTCGTTGGCCTTCTGGCCGACCCAATAGCCGGCGTAAAGCGTCGGCACCAGGTACACACCCTTCTCCTTCATCAGCCGGAGGGTGTCGTCCTTGAGGAAGGTGCCGTGCTCAATGGAGTCCACGCCAGCGCGGATCGCCATCTTGGCGGCCACGTCGCCGTGACAATGAGCGGCGACCTTGCGGTGCCAGGCGTGGGCCTCGGAGATGATCGCATCCATCTCCGCCTGACTCAGCTCCGGAACGTCCACCGGGTCAGTGAGGGAGAGCACTCCGCCGGAGGGCATGAACTTGATGACCGTGGCGCCATACTTCATCTGGTAGCGGACGGCTGCGCGGCACTCGTCCGGACCATTGCAGACGCCGCGATCCGGACCGAAGGGCGTAGCGACATTCGGCGGTAGCGGGTCGCTGTCGGCATGTCCGCCGGTCGAACCGATGGCGTAGTTGGAAACGATCATGCGTGGGCCGTCGATCACGCCGGCGTCGATGGCATTGCGCAGCGCCGCGCCGATGTAGTCCACGGAGCCGACGTCGCGCACGCTGGTGAAACCTGCATCCAAGGTCTCCTTTGCGTACATCGAGGCATAGAGCGCCTGCTCGGCGGGGACGCGCATCAGGCCTTGATAAAAGCCCTTGTACCAGTTGTCCTCGAACTGATCGCCGAGGTGCACATGGGCATCGATCATGCCGGGGATGAGAGTGGCATCGCCGAGATCGATGACGCGAGCGCCCGCGGGGATCTGGGCACTGGGACCGACACCTGTGATTTTGCCGTCCTGCACGACGACCACGCCGTTATCCGCCAGCTTGCCGGACACGGAGTCGAAGATGTGGGCGGCCTTCAGCACCACGGGGCCAGGCGGCGGTGCATCGGCTTTTGCGAGGGGCGCGAGCCCGATGAGACCGAAGAACAAGGCAACGGAGAGGGCGAGGTATCTCACGGCGACTCCTCTTTTAATGATATCTGCCGATGGCTCGATGCGAGCATGGCATTGTTTGATCGGAATAGCGGCGCTGTCAATGACGTGACTGCGTGCGCCCGTGCCTCACGCCCGTCGCCGGGCGACGAGCCGTGCATTTGGCGCGGTGAATGAAATTGCCTTGAATTTTTCGTCGAGCGTGGCATCGAATCGATGCCAACCCCGGGTCCGCAGTACCATTGCGCCTCCGCCAGGCGTCACGTGATGCAAGGTGCCGTTAAGAGGGTTTGCACGATGAAACTATTGCGCATGCTTCCAATGCTGACAGTCGTCGTCGCGCTGTCGAGTGCCTCCGCTGCCGCGCAACAGGCAGCTTCGGGATCGGCGAGTGCCGCCGCACCGCAGGCGCTACCGAAGGTATGCGTCGACGCTCAGGCGGCTGACAGTCTGATCAAGGAGTTTGCGGACCGCCTGCGGGAGGCGATATCCGCGTCGGGTGTTCTGACTCTCGCGGCAGCAACGGATTCCTGCGACCTGCAGCTTCACGTTCCGGGCAATCTGCTCCGCTTCCAAACCGCGGCTGGCGTCATGGTCAGCACGGTCGCGATCGTGACCTCGGCGTCGGGCCGCTACCTTTCCACGAGCATCGCCGCGTGCCAGGCGAGCAATCTCGAGCCGTGTGCGGTTCGTGCCGTCGCCGCCGCCAAGATCGCCCTGCTGATGAGGGCGAACGGTGGCACCTGAGGCCGGGCCGAGAGCTACTTCTGCACGATGGGCAGCTCGACGTAGCTGGCCTGGCCCGGTGAGTGATAGATGCGCTGGGTCGCCTTGATGTAATCGGCCGGCTTGGCGAAGAAGATGTTCTTCACGTAAGTCTGCGGATTGCGGTCATAGAGCGGGAACCAGGCGGACTGCACCTGCACCATGATGCGATGGCCCGGCAGGAACACGTGATTGGCCGTCGGCAGGTCGAAGCTGTAGAGAAGCGGTTTGTTGGGTGTCAGCGCGTGCGGGTCGGAGAACCCGGTGCGGTAGCGGCCACGGAAGATATCCATGGCGATGCCGAGCTGATAGCCGCCGAGCTGCGGCTCGCCGGCGACCTGGTCGGGATAGACGTCGATCAGCTTCACTACCCAGTCGGAGTCGGTGCCGCTGGTGGCTGCGATCAGATGCACCTGCGGCTTGCCGGCGATGCTGATGGGTTGGGTCAGCACGGGGGACTCGAAGCTCAGCACGTCCGTGCGGCCGGAGAACGGCCGCTGATCATCGACCAGCCATTGGGGCCAAGTCTGATCGCCGGTGTAGCCGACCGGCTGATCGGGCCGGGTGCGGAAAGGCACAGGCTTGGCCGGGTCGGAGACGTAGCTGGTGTCGTGTGACTCTGCCGCCGTCGGTGCCGCGAAACCGGCATTGCCGTCGGCATGGAGATAGAAAGGCGTCGGCTTGATGCTGCAGCCGCTGGCGCAGCCCTGTGGCCAGGAGTCGAGCCGCTCCCAATGATTGGCGCCGGTGACATAGGCGGTCACCGGCGCGACCGGGTTCGGCGGCGCGTCGGTCTTCAGGTAGTGGGCCAGGAAGGGCGCCAGGATCTGCTCCATGAAGTACGTGCCGGTGTCGCTGCCGAAGCGGATCGGGCCGAGTTGGCTCGCAGGCTCGATTTCCTGGCCGTGATGCCAGGGGCCGATCACCAGGTAGACCATGTCGTTGCCGCTGTCCTTGGCTTTGATGGCCTTGTACACCGCCATCGCGCCGTAGATGTCTTCCTGGTCCCAGAGACTGTCGACCACCATCACCGGTACCTTCAGCGGTTGCGCGGCGATGATCCTGTCCATCGCCTGTTCGCTCCAGAAGGAGTCATATGCCGGGTGCGCCACCAGTTTGTTCCAGAAGCCGATCTGCTCCATGCCATAGGCCTTGCCCATCGCACCGGCCGAGCCGTAGTGCATGTACAGGTCGTAATCGTCGTAGTAGTTGCTCCACCATTTGGCGCTGTTGTCGCGGGTCGCGTCCTGCCCGTATATGTACGGCAGGTTCTGCTGGCGAAATGCGCCGTGATGGAACCAGTCATCGCCCATCCAACCGTCGACCATCGGATTCATCGGCACGACGACCTTGAGCGCCGGGTGCGGGTTGACCAGCGCCGTCAGCGGCTCGTAGCCATCGTAGGAAATGCCCAGAATCCCGACCCTGCCATTGCTCTCGGGTACGTTCTTGACCAGCCAATCGATCGTGTCGTAGGTATCGGTCGACTCGTCGACGGAGGTCGGGTTGAGCGGCCCGTGAAAAGGACGGTTCATCACGAAGTCGCCCTCGGAACCGTATTTGCCGCGAACGTCCTGGATGACGCGGATGTAGCCGCCATCCACGATCGTGGGGACGGCGTTGTCGTAGCCTTCGAGCGCCGTGCCCATGTTGCCGCTGAGCTGGCCGTGCTCGGTCTCGGTGACCATGCTGCTGGCATCGTAGGGGGTGCGCGTCATCAGCAGCGGGGCATCGTGCGCTCCCTTGGGAATCATGATCACCGTGTGCAGCTTGACGCCGTCACGCATGGCGATCATCACATCCCTGATGGTGTATCCGAAACTGGAATGATCGGGGGTGAAGTGAGCCGGCGACTCACTGGGAAACGATGGATATTGCGGCGGTGGCGTCGCGTCGGCGGCGATCGCAGCAGCGGTCGAAAGCAGAAAGACAGCCAGCGATACGCGCAGGCGATGGACCGATAGTGTCATGGCAGGATCCCCTCAGATCTCGACAACACCCGAACCGGGCGCGAATGCTAGCAGATAAATGGTCTAGCCGAGCAGCTTCAGCAGCTCATTGACCGTGCGCCAGTTGCGCGCGGTGGCGGCGACGCCCAAACACCGCTCGACCCTCGATTGCAGGACCGAGTCGGCGAATCCATCGGGCGTCCAGAGGTAGAAGACCCTGCCCTTGAGCGCGAAGGCTTCCCGGGCGATTTGGGACGCGAGGCGAGAAAGTAGATATGCAGCAACTTGTGATTGTACTGCGCCTCCGGGAAGGGATTGCCGCGAATGGCGGCGGCGAGCTCCGCCTTGCTGATGACCAGCGTCATCGGCGCGCAAGCGAACTTCCGCGCCACCAGTTGCGCGATCTTTTTCGCCAGCGCGTCAGGATCGCCGCGCGAGCTGCGGAAGACGACGTTGCCGCTTTGAATGTAAGTTCGCACCGAGCGCAAGCCGGCGCTCTCGAGCGCCCCGGCCAGCGCTTTCATGGGCACCTTGTTCTTGCCGACGACGTTGATCCCGCGCAGCAGCGCGAGCCACGGGGTGTCGGCGCGGCCCGAGGGTGTCGCGCTCATTGCAGCGCCAGCCTGAAGCACATCTTCCTGCGCTCCGTGCCGGCATCCATCGGGTAAGCCGGCGGGACGTCGAATATTCCAACATACTCGGCGCCGAGGCGCTGCAGAGTGCGGCGACTCGCCAGGTTATCCGGCTGACAGGTGATCCAGAGGCTGGTCATGCCGTGTCGCCTCGCGAGCGGCATGATCAGGCGGCAGGCTCTTTCAGCGTAGCGATGTCCGCGGTGAGCGGGCTCCACGGCGTAACCGATCTGGCCCGCGAAGCGGATCACCTCATCACTCCAGCCCACCCTCAGGCGGATGCGCCCCAGGTAATTCCCGTCGGGACCCTGCATGCTGAAGGAATAGGCCGGAACACCCCAGGGGCCTTTTCCGGCCGGCATGCATGCGGCGAGGACGAGGCGCAAATCTCCGTCCGGGGGCAGTGCGACATCGAGAAACTCGAAGGGGTCCGCGGGCGGCATCGGGTCGGATGTCAGGTGACATAATCAGCGCCGGCGATGATAGCGAATGCGAGACGCCGTTCACAATTTTCGCGGGCCCGATGCGCAGCACGTCGTCAATGCGCTACACATCTGAGGGTATCGTGATGTGGAGGCGGGGTATTTTCGGCCATCGCCAGGGTGCGGTGGCCCGTGTTCATAGCCTACAGTGAGGCGGGTTTTCCGGCGCCGGCGTGAATTTCTCGGTCCTACCAGACTTTGTCGCCATTGGCGGCCTGATCGCAGTCTTCTGGACGCTCTTGCGGCGTACCCGCCAGAGCCGCCTGAATTTCTGGCTGGTCGGCTGGGTTCTGCTGATGGTGCACATCGTGGCGCTGTTCGTGGCGCAGAACACCAGCGGCAGCGCCAATGGCGCCTATTCCGTCGCCGTCGGCATGTTGGTCGTGATCGCCAGCGCTTTCGTCTGGGCGAGCAACGAGCAGCTCGACATCGATCGGCGCAATCTCTCGATTGTGGTGTTCAGCGCGCTGCCGGACGTCGCGTTGCTCACCTGCATCACCTACGGCATCGCCTCGCCCTGGCTCTACGCGGCATTCACCGTGATGGGAATCTGCTCGACCCTGTGGATGATGCGCGCCTGGCGCGGTGTCGGCGATGAGCCCAGCATGCGCTGGCGCACTTCGCTCGTGCTCGCCGTCTATTCGGTACAGGGCGCTCTTCTGGCTTTGCAGCAGCCGGACGAGGCGATCAGCTGGATGCTCACCTGGCACTACCTGGCGGTCGCGGCGTTCTACCGGATGACTGCCTCACGGCCGTCGGCCAGTGTGCGCTTCACCATGATCAACTTCATTGCGTGGGCGTTCGTCTTTCCCGTGAGCGACCTCATGGCCGTGCTCTGGCCCAACGCTCACGTGGACGCCGAGGTATGGAACCTGCCGAAGTTCCTGGTCGCCACCGGCATGACCTTCACGCTGCTCGAGGAGCAGCTGTCGAAAGCGGAGCACGCCTCGCTGCACGATGAGCTGACCGGCTTGCCCAATCGGCGCATGCTCGCGCGCCAGCTGCGCGAGACCATGGATCGCGCCCATGAAACGGGCACCCTGCTGGCGCTGGTGGTGATCGATCTCGATGGCTTCAAGGAGATCAACGACACGCTGGGCCACGCCGCGGGTGATGAGGTGCTGCGCTGGGCGGCGCGGCAATTCCGCGCCCAGCTGAGTCAGCACGATGTGCTCGCCCGCCTGGGTGGGGATGAGTTCGCCGTCATTCTCACCGATGTCCCCGACCGCGACGCCGCCCAACGGGCCGCACAGAGCCTGCGTTGCGCGCTCGACTCCGGCATGCTGATTCTCGGCCGGCAGCTGGCGATTCGCGCCAGTATCGGCTTCTCGTTGTATCCCTACGAGAGCGACAACGCCGATCGCCTCTACGCAATCGCCGATCGCGCGATGTACGACCGCAAGCCGCGCCGACAGGACTCGGAGTCGGATCTGGCGCACGGCGCCGGCGGCTCATTGAGCGCGTAAATCGGCGAGGGCGTTGCGCCGCCCAATCGTGAGGAGCATGCTGCCGGATATCCGCATGTGACGGTATCCGGGATCGGTATGAACCCTCATCTTTTCGCCGCCTACTGCCTCGCCGTATTGATCCTCCTCCTCATACCGGGACCTGTGGTCACGCTCGTCGTTGCCAATTCGCTGAGCCACGGCAGCCGGTCGGGCCTTGCGACGGTGGCGGGCGCGAGCCTCGGCAACGCGATCCTGCTCGGCGCCACCGCCATAGGCCTCGTCGCCTTCTTCAGATTGCTGAGCGAAGTGTTCGAGATCGTGCGTTGGGTCGGCGCTGCCTACCTCATCTGGCTCGGCATCAAGGCGTGGCGGACCCATGGCGCTGAAGCAGGCGCAGGCGCGCCGGCGGCGGCACGCTCTGCGCGCGCGGTTTTCCTGCAGGGATTTCTCATCGCAATCACCAACCCGAAGGCGATCTTCTTCTACATCGCCTTCCTGCCGCAGTTCGTCGATCCGCGCCTGCCGGCGGGACCGCAGCTGCTGCTCATGATCGGCACGATGATCTTCATGGGGCTGCTGTCGGACAGCACCTACGCGCTGCTTGCAGCGCGCGCACGCGGCTGGTTCACGGTGCCCAAGAGGCGCCGGCTGCAAAGCCGCATCGCCGGCACACTGTTGATTGGCGTCGGCTGCGGTGTGCTGGCTGCGCGACGAGGCAGCTGAATCGGCTCATCGGGCAAGCCGGCCGTGAGGCCACGTCCTGGTGCCGCCGACTGGGCACACACGCCGCCCACGGCTCGTCCTCTGCGCGCTCTGGGTGGTGCCGGGATTCACGGGCACCTGCGGGCCGCGCTGGCCAATGCCGATGGGGCGAGAGGGGCGCACTGCATCCATGAGCTGTGGATGCGCGGGGAGCTCGGCTTCGACGTCGATGCGGCTCTCGAGCAGCTGTGGAAAAGCGCGGCGGGATCCATTCCGGAATGGTTGCCCATGACACACGTCGACTGGCTGCCAACGGCTTATGAGGTCGCCGCCGGCTTCGGCGCGGCGCGCAAGGGGCGATCGAACATCTATCTCGTGCTGCTCGACTACCGCGATCGAAGAGGTGCTCCGTACGGCGTATACGTGGGCATGAGCGCCCACACGCCGGCCCGGCGATTCGACGAACACAAGGCCGGCATCCGCGCGGCCGGCAGCGTGCTCAAGCGCGGCCTGGAGGTTCTGACGGGGCCGACGCTGCACCTGCAACATATCGCGCGTGCGGATGCTGCGCGAATCGAGGCTGATCTCGCTGCGGCACTCGGCGATGCGGGCTTGCTGGTTCAGGGCGGTCACTGACCCGGCCCGAGCCGCGCGTCAGAGGTCGAGATCGCTCAGGCCGGGGTGATCGTCCGGTCTTCGGCCTTGCGGCCAGCGGTACTTGCGGTGGGCCTCGGCGATCGGCAGGTCGTTGATGCTGGCGTGGCGCCGGCCCATGAGGCCGCGCTCGTCGAATTCCCAGTTCTCGTTGCCATAGGAGCGGAACCAGGACCCACTGTCGTCGTGCCACTCATATGCGAAGCGCACGGCGATGCGATTGCCGGTGAAGGCCCAAACCTCCTTGATGAGCCGGTAGTCGAGTTCGCGGGCCCACTTGCGCTTGAGAAAAGCGATGATCCCGGCGCGCCCGTGGACGAACTCCGAGCGATTCCGCCATCGACTGTCCTCGGTGTATGCAAGGGCCACACGCTCGGGCTCGCGTGTATTCCACGCGTCCTCGGCGGCCCGCGCTTTCTGGGCGGCGGTCTCGGCGGTGAAGGGAGGCAGCGGCGGACGGCTCGACATTGAAACCTCCGCGAGCGTGTGCTCGACGTTATGTACGGTAGAGCCGCCCACCTGCCTGAGTCAAGGAAGAGGCAGGGTCACGCCGCGTGCTCGAGAAAATCGGTGATCGAATCGCGACCCGGTGTGATGCCTCTCAGTTGCAGCGCCAGGCCCGCATTGCCGCGGTGATACGTACCGTGCAGGCACACGTGCAGAATGATCTCGCCGCGGCGCATGCGTGCCGCCTTGCCGCTCGTGAAGACGAAATCGACAGGCTCCTCGAGCTCTTCCGCCGTCAAGCTGTCGACATAGGAGAGGTACCAGTCGTCGACCTCCCTGGCACCGTCGGCGAGGGCCTGCAGCTGCGGGATCGTTGCCGATCGGGGCGCGCGAAACGAATGCGGTGTGCCGCGCAGATGATGCTGAAAGATTCTATCGACCGAGTGCATGTGATCGAGGATGCGCAGCATGATCGAGGATTCCTCGGCAGGCAGCCGCTCGAGATTGCGCTCGATGACATCGTAGAGACTGCGATCGGCCCATCGCTTGATGGCGATGAGTTGGGAGTAAGGTTGCGGCACGGGCGCTGTCCTTTGATATTCCAGGGTTGAGCGCATAATATGAGCGATGGCTCTCATTTAGCTACTCGCATTAGGAGCGCGGCAAATGGCCCCCAGGCCGCTCACGAATCCCAGGAAACAGCCCTCGCAGGAAAGATCACGCGTGACGGTCGACGCCCTGATCGAGGCGACCGCTCGCATTCTGGTGCGGGAAAGCTTCGACAAGGCGAGCACCAACCGCATCGCCGAGGAGGCGGGCGTGAGCATCGGCTCCCTCTACCAGTATTTCCCCAGCAAGGAGGCGCTCGTCGCCGCCGTCATCGATCGCCACAAACAGGAGCTCATGCAGGTCGCCCGCGAGGCGCTGGCGCGGGTCGGGAAGCTGCCCATGGAAAAGGCCGTGCGTGAGCTCGTGACCCTGGCGATCGATACGCATCGCGTCGATCCCAAGCTGCATCGCGTGCTCGCGGAGCAGATTCCGCGCACGGGAAGGCTCAAGAACGTCGAAGCCTTCAACCGGGAGTACTACACGCTGTTCCGCGCCTACCTCGAGGACCATCGCGAGGAGATTCGCACGATCGACCCGGACCTTGCGGCATTTATTTGCGTAACCTCGATCGAGGCACTGACGCATACCGCGGTCTTGCATCACCCGGAAATGCTCTCCGACGATGCAACCGACGCGCTGATCGACGAGGCCACTCGCCTCATTGTCGGCTATCTGACAGTAGCCTCATGAGAGTTTCGGCGCCCAACCGCCCGGACGTCGCCTGAGGACGAAGCGATACCAGGCGAGCGATGCCAGAATCAGACCGCCGAGAATCAGCAGGCTCGGGCGTCCGGCCTGCGCGTCTGCCCATTGGGCGGCAGTGAAGGCGAGCGCCAGCGCGATACCGAGGACTGGAGCCAACGGATAGAGCGGTGAGCGCCAGAATCCCGCGACTCCGGTCTGGCCGCGCCTGCGGCCGACGAGTACCGCGATGCTGACCAGTATGAGGGAATACGGGACCAGACCCGAAAGGAAGACCAGGACGACATGCCGCGGAATGAGGCAACAGGCGGCCGCGCCGAGCGTCGCCGCGACTGTGGCCGTACGGGGCGCGCCGGACCCGGCGTGAACCTTTGCCAGGGCGGCATTGAGCGCCGGCGGGAAAATGCCGTCGCGCGCGAAGCTGAAGAATAGGCGCGCGGTAAACAGCAGCTGGGCGATCAGTGCGTTGAACACCGCCAGAGCCACTGCGGCGCTGAGCAGTTTGCCCGCAACGGGGCCCGCGAGTGAGGTCACGAGGGCGGTGAAGGGTGCCGTGCTGAGGAAAATATCCGGGTGGCCGCTTGCGCTCCAGGCGGCCGCGATCACCGGCAATGCGACGGCGACCGCCCCGATGAGACACGCGGCGAGGATGACACGGCCCATGTTGCGATGCGGCTCGACCAGCTCTTCGCCGAAGGCGATCGCCTGATTGCCGCCCGCGGTGGCGAAAGCCGCGCTCACCGCACCCATGGCCATCGCGGCGGTCGCGACCGGCACCCAGTGGCCGGCGGAGTCGGGAATGCGCGGGTGCATGACGACTGCGGCCAGGCTGCCCGTCGGGTGCCAGAGACCTGCCAGGATCAAAGCGAGCACCGCCAGGAGCTCGATGGCGAGGAAAACACCCGTCAACGCTGCGCCGGCACGTAGCGCGAGAAGCGCCGCGCCCGCGGCGAGCGCGAGCGCAAGCAGCGTGACGGCCCACGGATATGCGGTCGGCATGACTTCCATGAAGTACGTCGCGACCATCCCGGCCAGGAAGGCGATCAGCGGCACTGCCGTTACCGCCCACAGCGCCAGGGATGCAAACCCGGCAGCAGGGCCCAGGACGGAGCCCACTCCGACGTAATCGCCGCCCGCATAGGGATATGCCGAGCCGAGCTCCGCGTACACCATTCCCCAGATGGCCGCCGCGCCCATGCCGATCAGGAACAACGCCACCGCGCCCGTGCCCGTATGCTGCAGGACATCCGAGCCAGGGCCGTACACCGAGAAGACCGGCGAGAGAACGGACAAGGTGAGCAGCAGTGCGTCGAAGGCGGAGAGCTTGCGGTGCAGGCGCGGCGATTCCGCGGTCGCCGCCGCGGCGGCGACATCCCGCGGGTACGCGGGTTCGATGCTGGCTTCGGTGTTCAAGAATGGTTGCTCGAGCAAAGCCGCGCGGCCGCAGCACCCCCGCCATCATCTTACACGTCGCGGTAGAATGCGTGCCCGTTGCCCGAAAGACAGATGATGACCGACTCGCACACGCTGCCGATCGTCCTCGTACCTGGCCTGCTCGGCTCGCCGCGTCTCTACGGGGAGCAGATTCCCGAGCTCTGGCGGCTGGGGCCGGTGATCGTGGCGACGCATACGCGGGATGACAGTATGGGTGGCATTGCGCGGCGCATTCTCGCGAGCGCGCCGGCGCGCTTCGCGCTCGCCGGGCTGTCGATGGGCGGATACATCTGCTTCGAGATCCTGCGACAGGCCCCGGAGCGGGTCGCCAGACTGGTGCTGCTCGACACCAGTGCGCGATCTGACAGCCCGGAGCAGAGCGAGCAGCGGCGCGTGCAGATCGAAATGGCGCGCAGCGGGCGACTCGGCGAGGTCACGGACCTGCTCTTCCCGAAACTGGTGCACGCGCGCCGCTGGGGCGATGAATCGCTGCGGCGCACCGTGCGTGCGATGGTGCAGGACGTCGGCATCGAGGGATTCGCCAACCAGCAGATGGCCACCATCGGCCGGCCGGACTCGCGGCCCGGACTGGCCGCGATCCGCTGTCCGACGCTGGTGGTCGTCGGTGATGGCGATGTGCTGACACCGCCGGACCGGGCGGAAGAAATCGCCAACGGAATAGCGGGCGCACGCTTCAGCGTGATCCGCGATTCTGGTCATCTTTCGACGCTCGAGCAACCCGCCGCGGTGACGAGGAGCATGGTGCACTTTCTCGACGGTTCCGGCTGATGTGTTGTGGGAGGTAACGTGACGAGTCATTACCTGTTGAAAACAGAACCCTCGGAGTATTCCTTCGCCGATCTGTCGCGCGACAAGGAGACGACCTGGGATGGAGTGTCGAATCCGGTGGCGGTGAGGAATCTGCGCGCCATGAGCCCCGGCGACCGGCTGGTGATCTATGAGACCGGCGACATGAAGAGCGCGGTGGGAACGGCGACCGTGATGGCGGTGCAAGGCACCGACGCGAAGGAGCCAAAAGTGAAAATAAAGGCCGCGAAGCCGTTGCCCAAGGCCGTGTCCCTCGCCACCATCAAGGCCAACAAGCTGTTCGCCGATTCGCCGTTGGTGCGCCAGGGACGCCTGAGTGTCGTGCCGCTCAGCGAGGCGCAGTATCGCTACCTGACCGGGGAATAGGGGGCATCATGGCGGTAGTCCTGCTCGAGCGTCCGGGCCCCGGGGTGGCGCTGCTGCGACTCAACCGGCCGGATCGTCTGAATGCGCTCAACATGGCGGTGCGCGAGAGCCTGGCCGCGCACTTCACGGAGCTGACCTCGGACGATGCCGTCAGATGCGTGGTGGTCACGGGTGATGAAAAGTCCTTCGCAGCCGGCGCGGATGTGGCTGAGCTCGCGCAGCGCTCGCCCACCGATGAGGCGTTCGCGAAGTCGCGCGCGGCCTGGGCGGCGGTGGAACGCTATCGACGGCCGATCATCGCAGCGGTCAACGGCTTCGCTCTCGGCGGCGGCTGCGAGCTGGCGCTGCACTGCGACATCATCATCGCCGGGGAGGGCGCAAAGCTCGGGCAGCCGGAGGTCAAGCTCGGCATCATGCCCGGCGCTGGCGGTACACAGCGGTTCCTGCGCGTAGCCGGCAAGTTCTCGGCCATGCGTTGGCTCCTTACGGGGGATCTGCTGAGCGCCTCCCAGGCGCAGCAACTGGGGCTCGTGTCCGAAGTCGTGCCGGATGACGAGGTCCTGAAACATGCGCTGCAACTTGCGGGGCGTATCGCGGCACTGCCGCCTCTGGCGGTCGCGGCCATCAAGGATGCCGTGCTGCGCGGCGCCGACCTGCCGCTCGATGCGGCGCTGCGCCTCGAGGGCCAGAGCTTTCAGCAGCTCTTCGCCAGCGAGGACCGGGCGGAGGGCATGCGCGCCTTCCTCGAGAAGCGCAAGCCGGAATTCAAGGGGCGTTAGATGTCAGATCAATCCGGGCGGCTCGATACCCTGGGTGTCGTCGGCGCGGGCGCGATGGGCGCGGGTATCGCGCAAGCGGCGCTGACCGGCGGCCTCAGGGTCATCCTGCATGATTCCACCGCGGCGGCGCTCGCCAGAGCGCGCAGCGAGATCCACTCGCGAATCGCGAGAATGGCGGAGAAGGGCCAGATGACGGCCACCGTCGCCAAGGAGGCGCAGGACCGGCTCACGCTCGCGGAGCGTCTGCAGGAGCTCGCGCCCGCGCAGATCGTGATCGAGGCCATCGTCGAGCAGCTCGAGCCGAAGCAGCGGCTGTTCGCGGCGCTCGAGGATATCGTGGCCGCCGACACGGTGCTCGCCACCAACACCTCGTCGCTGCCGGTCGCGGCGATCGCGCGCATCTGCCGGCATCGCGAGCGGGTTTGCGGCCTCCATTTCTTCAATCCGGTGCCGCTCATGCGGCTCGTCGAGGTGATTCGTGCCGCCGATACCTCGGAGCGCACGATGGAGCGCGCGCTGGCGCTCGCCGCGCTCCTCGGCAAGACCGCCGTCAAGGTGAGGGACGTACCTGGCTTCCTCGTCAATCTCCTCGGTCGCGCGTACATTACCGAAGCGCTCCACATCCAACACGAGGGCGTCGCTGCGGTGGCGACGATCGACCGGATCATGCGCGAGGCCGCGGGCTTTCGCATGGGTCCCTTCGAGCTCATGGACCTCACCGGCATCGACGTCAATTTGCCGGCGACACGGGTGGTCTACGAGGGCTTCCAGCACGATCCGAGGCTGAAAACCACGGCGCTGCACGAGTCGCTGCTCGCCGCAGGCCAGCTCGGACGCAAGAGCGGCCGCGGCTTCTACGATTATCGTGAGGGCAGGGCGAGTCCTCCTTCCGATGATGGCGACGATGCGGGCGTGACCGCGGGAGCGCCGCCGATGTCGGCCTCGATTGCCGAGCGGACGCCAGCGCTCGAATCGCTCGCGGAGCGCGGCCTGGCGCTGGTCAGCGCCGCTCAGGCCGAGGTGATTCTCGTCAGCCCGGCGCCGGGTGAGGATGCGGCGAGCGCCGCGGCGCGGCTCAAACTCGATCCGGCGCGCGTGGTCGCGGTGGACTTCCTGGGACTGGAGAAAGGCTTCCTGACGTTGATGGCGCCCGTCGGCGGCGATGCCGCGGCGCGCAAGCTCGCCGCATTCCTGCGCAGCAGAGGACTATCGACGGCCGTGATCGGCGACTCGCCGGCATTCGTGGCGCCGCGCATTCTGGCGATGATCGTCAATCTCGCCTGCGAGGTGGCACAGATGGGCATCGGCACGCCGGACGACATCGATGTCGCGATGCGGCTCGCGCAGAACTATCCGCGCGGCCCGTTTGAATGGGGGGAGTCACTCGGCGCCGCAGCGGTTCATGACATGCTGCGGCAGATGCAGGCGATCACCGGATCCGATCGCTATCGCCCCAGCCTCTGGCTGCGGCGGCGTGCATTGCTCGGGCTGCCGCTGCGCACGCGGCAGTGATGCGGGACCGCAGCACTCGCATCGCGCTCGTCGCGGCGCTCGGCGGCTTCCTGCTGGGATTCGATGCGATGGTGATCTCCGGTGTGGTGCCTTTCATCCGCGACTACTTCGGGCTCACCGGCGCGTCGCAAAGTCTCGCCCTCGGTTGGGCGGTGAGCAGCCTGGGCTGGGGCGCCATGATCGGCAATCTCTGCACGGGCGTGCTGAGCGACCGCTACGGCCGCCGATCGGTGTTACTCCTGACCGCGGTGCTCTTCTTTGGCTCCTCGATCCTCGCCGCGACCGCGCATTCCTATCCGACGTTCATCCTCGCGCGAGTTCTGGCCGGAATCGCCGTCGGCGCCGCGATCCTCACCGCGCCCATGTACATAGCCGAGATCGCGCCGGCGCAACAGCGTGGCCTGCTGGTCTCGAGCAACCAGCTGATGATCGTCATCGGTATTTCCGCCTCGTTCTTCTCCAACGATCTCCTTCTGCCGACCGGCGCCGACAGCTGGCGTTGGATGCTCGCCGTGGAGGCAATTCCCTCGCTGGTGTTCCTGGCGCTGCTCACTACCGTGCCGGAAAGCCCGCGTTGGCTGCTCGTTCGCGGCCGGCGCGCGCAGGCGCGCGAAGTCATGCGGGCTATTCGTGGCCGCGCGGCGGATGAAGAGCTCGAGGATATCCAGCAGTCCCTGGCCATGCGGCGCTCAGGCTCGTGGTCGGCGGTGTTTGGCAGGCGGATGCGCTTCGTTCTGGTGTTCACCGCCGGGCTCGCGTTTTTCCAGCAGATCACCGGCAGCAACGCGGTCCTCTACTACCTTCCCACGATACTTGCCCAGGCGGGAGGCGGACTTGAAAGCGCTTTCCGCCGGACCGCGATAGTGGGCGCGGTCAACCTCGCCATGACCCTCGTGGCCATGCGCTGGGTGGATCGGCTCGGCCGCAAGCCACTATTGGTCCTGGGCACGAGCGGCATGGCGGTGGCGTTGCTTGCCGCCGGCTGGGCGTTTCATTCCGGCGCCGGCGGCACCGGAGCATCGATCGCCCACCCGACGATCGTGCTCGTGGCCGTTGTGGCCTACATCGCCTCATTCGCGATCTCGTTGGGTCCGGTCACGTGGGTGATGATGGCCGAGCTCTTCCCCAACGAGCAGCGCGCGTTTGCGGTATCGATCGTCGGCTTCGGCAATGCGCTGGCGAGTGCGGTCGTCACCCTGGTGTTCCCATGGGAGGCCGCGTATTGGGGGGTCTCCCGCACGCTTCTCGTCTATGCGCTCCTGTCGGTGGCAGCCCTGGTGTTCGTCCTGCTCCTCGGCCCGGAAACGCGCGGCAAAACGCTGGAAGAGATCGAGCGTTCGTTCCTTGGCAGGCGCATCTGGCCGGCGCGCTGAGCGCTCACTGTCAGTTGTGGCATGATGGTTCGCGCCCTATCGCGGACGGGGGACTGACATGCTCGACCACATTGGTTTTGCGGTCTCGAATTTGAAGAAATCCACGGCCTTCTATGCGGCGGTGTTGCGGCCGCTTGGCATCGAGCTGCTCATGGAAGTGACAGCGGAACAGACAGGGTCGGGAGCGCACGCCGGTTTCGGCGTCGCGCCGAAGCCGTTCTTCTGGATTGGTGACCATGGCTCACCGTGCACGGGTGTGCATGTTGCGTTCACGGCCGGGAGTCGTGCGCAGGTCGTGCAGTTCTACCAAGCGGCCTTGAAGGCGGGCGGCAGGGACAACGGCAAGCCAGGAGTGAGGCCCCACTATCACGACAACTACTACGGCGCATTCGTCTTCGACCCTGATGGCAACAACGTCGAAGCCGTATGCCACAAGCCGGCGTGAGACGTTGGATGCGGAAATGCGCGCCGCTTCACGGAGGCTGCGAAAAGGGCCGGTGAATAAGTAAAAACGGCCTCACGATCGGTGAGGACATGCGATGACGGTCACTGTCCACGCCACCGTGATATGTCAGGGTCGCGCCAAGAGGCTGCGAGGGCATCGTCATGAACAGAAGTCTGCGTGGTCAGGAGATCGACGACCAATCGTCGTTGGAATTCACTGAGCAATACCTGCTCGATCGCCTGCTGGCCGCCGGTGTCGGGTGTCTCGACGATTGGGTCGCGCTGTCGCCGCGCGCGAGACGCAACATCTTCGGCATCACTTCCGGCATGGCCCGCGCCATCGACCAGATGGCTAAATCGCGACGGAAGTAAGCGAATCACTCGGCGAATGCTCCGCTGTTGACGAAGCCGAGTTTGTCCAGCCGGTTGCGCTGCGCCGCGGCAAGGACTTGCGCCACGACACCGTACTTGACGTGGGGATCGGGCCGCAAATGGAGCTCCGGCTGCGGACTGCGGCGGCTCTCAGTCCGAAAGTAACCCTCGAGCTGTGCGAAACTTGCGACCGGTGAGCCGTTCCAGAGGACGGTGCCGTCGAAGTCGATATCCAGATTGATCACTTCCGGCGGTGCCTCGCGAGCAGGCGATTGGGGCAAATCCAACCGTACTGCATTGGTCAGGAGCGGAAGAGTCATGATCAGGGTGACGATCAGAACCAGCAGGACATCGATCAGGGGCGTCGTGTTGATTTCGCACACCGCGTGCGCGGTTGCCGAAGCGGCGCTCGGCCGCGGGAAGAGCGACATGCCGCGGGGGATATCAGCGATCACGATGCCATCGCCAGCGGCCGCAATGCCGGCAGGCGCGCTCAGGACCTGGCAGTCGTGCCTGATCAGCATCGCGGCCCAATAGCAGCCGAAGGCCAGTTCCAGGCGGGCGATTCGTCCACGCTGCTCCGACAGTGCCGCCGTCCATTCCTCCAGCAGCCGCCCCGCGAGGGACGTTGGGGCTCGGCGGGCGGCACGCTCGATTACGCGCTGAGCGATCGCATCGGTCCAGTCGCAATAAGACTTGAGAGACATGGCGCATCTCCGGTCTTCCCACCCATAATAGCAAGTCTACATAGGGTTCGGCTTCGGCGCAAGTCCATGGCTCCGTGAGCGGTCGACCCAGGGTCCAGGAGGGGGTGGTCGAGGCCTCTCCGGGGGTCGGGGCGACCCGGGTCTTCGCAGCGCGGGTACTTTGCGCGATCGCGGCGCGAATACGGGCTGCGCGACGTAGTCCAGCCGTCTTTCAAAGATGTCCAGGTAAGCAACATAGTTGAAGACCCCGATGAAGACGAGAACCGCGGCTGTAACGATCACGCCCGCTGGCACTGCATGCGCAAACGCATCCGGAACCAGCGAGAGCACCGTGACGAACGTGACGATGACCCATCCGCTGTTCAGGCCGGAGGCCTTCCTGGAGAGGTGCCACGCCTCGACCATCGTGAGACCGGGAGCAAGAGCCATCAACGGGAAGTAACACACTCCGAGTGAGGCCACCAGAAGCAGGGAATTCACGGCGTAGGAGCCGATGATGTCGGCGTACGCCGGACTGGCTGACAAGGCCCAGTGGAAAAGCCAGTTCACAGCGGCCAGCACGCATCCCGACAGGAGGCCGCCGCCCCAGACACGCTCGGGCATCACGATTTCCAGCTGCTCAGAACGGTCACGGGTCCGATCGGTCCGTCGTGACACGAGACTCATGGCGATCCAGAAAGCGGGAAGCAGCAACGCGCCGACAACCAACGTCAGGCCGGCGTCGATCAGGCGCACCGGAGTGACGTCGATATAGAAGAGATCAAGAACTGCGAGCAGGACCACCGCTGCCCCAAAGATCCAGGGCGAGCCGGCGAGCAGGGCGAAAGTGCTTCTGACCCATCGACCGAGAAAGGGTTTGCCGACCTGCCGAGGCTCCAGGGTCTCGCTCATGGATGACGACCATCTTGCCAGATTATTGACAGCGCGGAGGTGCCCGCTATAGTCGTGGTGAAATGAAAGTCATCAGAACCTACTCGGTGCACCTCGAAGCGGATCTTGCCAGGATAGCTTTGGAGGGCGTCGGTATAGCGGCAGCGGTCGTGGGCGTGGACGTGGGCTTCAGCGGGATGGGCGGTATTCGGCTGCTCGTGCCGGAGGACCGCATCAGGGATGCAGAGGAGACTCTCAAGCAGCTCGAACACCTTGCGTGAGGAGGTGTATTCCATGCCTGCGACTGATGTTTCCGGTCTCGTAACGCTACAGTCACAACATTCCGTCAGCACGACGATCGACCGTCTGGAAGCGATGCTGAAGGAGCGAGGTATCCTCGTGTTTGCCCGCATCGATTTCAGCGGGGATGCTGGGCGTGCCGGGCTGAAGATGCCAGCGGAGCAGATGCTGATATTCGGCAATCCCAAAGCGGGCACGCCGCTGATGGTGGCGGCGCCTGCCGCGGGGATCGATCTGCCGCTGAAGATGCTCGCCTGGGAAACGCCCGACGGGAAAGTCTGGGCTGCCTACAACGACCCACAATACCTGGTGCAGCGTCACCGTCTGCCGGCTGCGCTGGCCGCGAATCTTGCGGCCGTCGTGCCGCTGATCGAGCGTGCCGCCGGGGAGTGAACCGGAGCCAGGACCATAGGCCCGCCCCGGCGGACCATCAGTTACAGCGCCAATCGGCGGACCAGGCGAGCTGTCGTTTGGCTTTCCCGCTCGACACCGTGCCGTCGTCCTCCGCGATGTTGTAGACGCCGCGCTCGCCCTGGGTAGTCGCGAGCGCGGCGGCTCTCGCCGCCGCATCAACGTGAACCGGGCTTCGGCCGGCGGCTGCTTCGAAACCCGTCCCGGGGCCATACAAGCGACCGTAGCGCAGCACCAATCCCTCGATGGGCGCATCGAGTACCTGCCGCTCGAGAGTGGCGACGCCGCGCGCGGAGATGCCGGCTCGGCCTTCGGCATCGACAGCGAGCTTGTCCTGCTCGCCATGGGGCAGTGGCCCGTCCGCATACGCAAAGGCGATACTCTGCGCCACGAACCGGCGGACACCGGCGGTGATTGCGGCAGAAAGGAGGTTCCTCGTGCCTTCGTCGCGTATCCGCGCGTTGCGCCGTGTTGCCTCTTCCATGCGACTCGGGTCGAGTCCGGATGGCAGATCCGTCAACTGATGCATGACGACATCAGGGCGAGCGTCAGCAATCGCTCGCGACAGGCGAGGGGAGTCGAAGACATCCACGACCACAGGCGTGACACCGAGCTGCGACAGTAGCGCTACCTTTTCTGCTGTGCGCGTGCTCCCGATCACCCGCCAGCCGTCTGCCACGAGAATGGGCGCCAGGCGCCGGCCAATGGCCCCCGATGCTCCAGCCAGAAAGATCGTTTGCGCCAAGCGTGCCTCCTCTCAGGACCTCGCAGCTCAATCGAGGAACGCCTTGGCGACCTCGACCAGCCATTGCCGTGTGGCTTCGGCATTCGCCCCCATCTTTGCCTGCAGCGTCGCTTCGATGGGAGCCGTGAGCGCGCGGCAGCGCTTATTCAACGCGCGCCCTTCGTCCGTGATGATGAGTCGCAGGATGCGCCCATGGACGGGATCCGGCACCTTTCTGATGGCGCCACGCATTTCCAGCGCGCCTACGATTCCGTTGATCGTCTGCGGCGTCAACATCGTAAGCCGCGCCACATCCGCCGCTGAGATGGCCTCATACGCGCGGATCATCGTCAGAACGGATTGCTTCGGATGAGTCATCTCCTCCTTCGCGAGCGCGCGGTCGAGCGCGAGCCGTACGGACGCGTTTGCCTGTCGCAACAGGTAGGTGAGGTGGCCCTCGGGACCGCGCTTCGCCTCGCCGACGACGGGCAGGCGCGGCAGGCCTTCGCGAACGTCCTTGACCATGTTATAAGGACACTGATATCATATGAATACACTGATAATAGCAGAACCGTGGAAGGCAGGCCGCGCGAGCATGATAAGTCCCAAGCCCATTGTCCTCGAGCGGGGATCCGTCCGGCTCGAGCCGATGAGCGAAGCGCATGTTCCGGGGCTGCAACAGGCGGCGCGCGATGGCGCACTCTGGGAGCTCTGGTATACGGTGGTGCCGGCGCCCGATGAGACTGCAGCCTATGTCGCGGAGGGTCTGGACGGCCTCGAGCACGGCCACATGCTTCCCTGGGTGGTGCGCGACCTCGAGTCCGGCGCCGTTGTCGGCAGCACGAGGTATCACGATATCGTCGCCGGGATCGATCGGGTAGAGATCGGCTACACCTGGTATGCGAAGAGCTATCAAAGGAGCCACATCAATACCACCTGCAAGCTCATGCTTTTAGGGCATGCGTTCGACACTCTTGGCTGCAAGGTGGTTGGCCTGCGAACGGACAACTTCAACTTCCGGTCGCAGAAGGCCATCGAGGCACTGGGCGCAAAGAAGGACGGAGTGATCCGCCACCACCGGGCCCGCAAGGACGGCACCGTGCGCGACTCTCACATGTACAGCATCATTCTCGCCGAATGGCCGGATGTGAAGCGCCACCTGGAGTTGCGCCTGAAGCGCAATTCCGATGCCGCCTGACAGCGGCCGATGACTCTTGTGCGCGGTACCGACCGGATCGAGTCGGCACGACTCGTGTTGCGAAGGGTCGAGCCAGGCGATTTTGATTTCTTCATTCGCCTGCACGCTGATCCGGAAGTAGCGCGCTACCTCTCGCACGGGCGGCCCCGGTCGTCCCAGGAGTCGTTGGCCTGGCTGCAATCCGTGCTTCGCAGCTACGACGAACTGGGGTTGGGGCAGCTGGCTGTGCAACGTAAGTCTGACGGCATTGTGATCGGACGCTGCGGATTGAGCGACCTGGTCGTCGAAGCGGGATCAAGCGCAGCCTCGGTCCCGCGCGGGTGGTTTCAGCGCGCCGAGGTGCCGTCTGCTCTCGCGGTCGCGTTCGAGCGGGAGCTCGGGTACACGTTCGACAGGAGCAGCTGGGGGCAGGGTTACGCGAGCGAAGCCGCGCGTTGCGTCCTCGACTACGCACTCGATGTGTTGAGGCTCTCGCGCGTGGTTTCAGTCATCCGGCCGGAAAATATCCGCTCCTTGCGGGTCGCGCAGCGACTCGGGGCGCAACACCAGGATGTCGTGGAAGTCCAGTCGCGCCTCCACGATCGCATCGCGTGGTCTAATCCACTATGAACAACGTCGCGCCCGTGGGCGTGGAGGACCGGTGGGGCTCGGCACCGTCGGCAACCTGGTAGCTCATGCCGGGTTTCAGAACGACGCGACGTCCGTCCTTCAGTTCAGTGTGCAGCTCGCCTGTGAGGCACAGCAGGATGTGTCCCTTCGTACACCAATGATCCGCGGAATACCCCGCCGTGTATTCGACCATCCTGACGCGCACATTGCCGAAGTGGCGGGTCCGCCAGTAAGCGAAGCCCGTCTCGCCCTTGTGCTCGGTTTGCTCCACCAGCGCCCAGTCGGTGGTATCGAATGGTATGTTGGATAGCTGCATGTCACCCGCATACTAGATCTGCCGCACCCGAAACCCATTGTCTGCCAGGTGCACCTGCATTCTATCCGGTCCGACGAGGTGATAGAGGCCCACCACGATCATGGAGGGGCGATCGCCATCCAGCATGGTCCGCACCCGGGGGACCCACCGCTTATTTCGCTGTACGGCCATCTCCCGATAGAGCTCCGGATAGCGCTGTGCCATCCGCGCCATCCAAGCGGTCGCAGGCGCGGCGTTGCCGCGGTCCCATGCGGCGTAGATTCGTTGTCCCCGCTTTGCACCCATCGACACTTCATCGGTGATGTACATGAGGTACTGGGTTTCCGCGGCGGGACTCAATTGCGCGAGCCAGCGGGCGCTATCCGCCAGTGTCGGAAATTCGCTGCTCACGGGAATGGATAGCGACTGCGCCCTTGCGACCAATACCTGGTCCGCATTCCGTTTGTTGAATGGCGGAGCGGAAAAGAGGGCGCCTTCCAACGCCTGCGCGGCGAGCCAGGGGCGAAATGGTGAGAGCGAGGCCAGGGGCGCGCCGACTGCCTTGGCGGCTGCCGCCAATCTGGCGCGCTGCCCGGCATCGAGGCTGCTTTGCAGATCCCGCCCGTGAGCGATACCGTATCGTTGCATCAGGTCCTGCTCATCGGCCTTTTGCCTGTGATTGGTCTCGTTCCAGAGCCGTCCGCAGCCACGGAGCAGGCCTTCGACGCGCTCATCCTTCCAGTCTTCCGCACGGGGCGGGGTGTGCCCCAATAAGTAAACCCTGCCGTGCCGTAGCGAGATCTCCCACACGGGAAATCTGTCGGCGGTCCCCGCATGCGCGGCATACGCGGCGCCGCCGATGGCGGTAGCAGACAGATACTGAAGCGCCTGGCGGCGTGTGAATTTTTCTGCGTGAATCGGCATGGCGCCCCCTGGTGCTCTACGCTCAAGAACACGGTGAACGGCAGATAGTTACAGCGTGGCGCTGGGCTGGGGCTGGGGCTGGGGCTGGGGCTGGGGCTGGGGCTGGGGCTGGGGAGAGGGGGCATTCAACGGCCGGTGCCCGCGAAGGAAAGGCGCTGCTCCCTGGCACTTTAAGAATATACCGTACCTGAGGGCTTGCGGGAAGAGTGGGGCGGTGGCGCAGGATCGCCGGCCGTTGCCTGAAGGAGCCGATCAAATGCGCGTGTTGTCGTCGGCGGATGATGAGCATTCCGTGGTGATCGCAGGAGGGGGACCGACCGGGTTGATGTTGGGAGCGGAGTTGGCGCTGGGTGGCGTCGATGTCGTGATCGTGGAGCGGCGCGCCACCCAGGAGCTCGTCGGCGCACGCGCAGGCGGCCTGCATGCACGCACCATCGAGGTGCTCGATCAGCGCGGGATCGCCGATCGTTTTCTGAAGCGGGGCCAGGTGGCGCAGGTCGCGGGATTCGCCTCGACCCGACTCGACATGAGCGACTTTCCGACGCGCCATCCTTATGGACTCGGCCTCTGGCAGGACCGAATCGAGGGCCTACTTGCCGATTGGGTCGGCGAGCTGGGAGTGCCGATCAGCCGCGGGCGCGAAGTGACAGGTTTCGCGCAGGACGACAACGGCGTTGAGGTCAACCTGGCCGATGGCCAACGCCTGCGAGCGGAATATCTCGTTGGTTGTGACGGCGGACGCAGCTCGATCCGCAAAGCAGCGGGCATCGATTTCCCCGGGTGGGACCCGACGATCAGTTGCCTGATAGCCGAGGTCGAGGTCACCGGTGAGCCCAAATTGGGGATCCGTCACGATGGCATCGGCTCCCATGCCTTCGGCCGGTTGGAATACGAGATCCGTGACGGCGAGGTGGTTTTCAAGGACGGCGGGCCTTTGCGGGTCATGGTCACCGAGAGGGAGGTCGGACAAATCGGGCGCATGAGCGAGCCCACTCTGCGCGATCTCAGCGAGGCGCTTATCGCCGTCTACGGGACCGACTACGGGATCCACGATCCCGGCTGGATCTCCCGCTTCACCGATACCACCCGTCAGGCGGCGCTTTACCGTAAGGGACGAATTCTGCTGGCCGGGGACGCCGCGCACGTGCATTTCCCGATAGGCGGGCAGGGCCTCAATATCGGCGTCCAGGATGCGGTGAATCTCGGCTGGAAGCTGGCGCAGGTGGTGAAGCGCATCTCGCCGGATGGCCTGCTGGATACCTACCATGCGGAGCGCCATCCGGTCGCTGCCCGCGTATTGCGCGCCACGATGGCGCAGACCGTGCTCTTCCGTGCAGACGATCGCACCAGGGCTCTAGGCGAGATCCTCTCAGGTCTGCTCGCAATGGATGAGCCGCGCAGGCGGTTGGCCGGCATGATGTCAGGTCTGGACCTGCACTACGATCTCGGCCAGGGACATCCGCTGTTGGGGCGCCGCATGCCGGACCTCGAGGTGGCTACTGCAGACGGGCCGTCACGCATCTTCACTCTGCTGCACGATGCGCGGCCGGTGCTGGTCAACTTCGCTCAGCAAGGAGCGATTGACATTACCCCGTGGGCGGATCGTGTTCGTTCAGTCGAAGCCCAATACCGCGGCCCCTGGGAGTTGCCGGTGCTCGGCGCGGTGCCCCCTCCAGCCGCCGTGTTGATACGACCGGACGGCTACGTGGCGTGGGTGGGCGAAGTGACTCAGCCGGGACTGGTCGACGCGTTGACCGCATGGTTCGGAGCGCCCAATGCGGCCTGAAGAAGACGAATACGGTAATATCGGCCCATGGCCCTCACCCTTGAGAACATCGATGCCCGCTCCTGGCTCTTCGCTCCAGGAGACAGCGAGCGGAAGATGGAGAAGGCGGTCGCAGGCGCCGCCGACATCGTTCTTTTCGACCTGGAGGATGCGGTCGTCGAGGCGGCTAAGCCGCGAGCTCGCAGCCAGGTGGCAGCGTTCCTCGCCGCGCGGCCGCCGGACCGCGCACGGCTCTGGGTCAGGATCAATCCGCTGCAGGGCCCGCACGCGTTGGCGGATCTCGCAGCGGTGATGGCGGGCCGTCCTGGCGGCATCATGCTGCCCAAAGCGCGTCATCGCGCGGACCTCGAGCGTCTGGATCATTACTTGTCCGCTCTGGAAGTCGTCGGCGGCTGCGAGCAGGGTGCCACCAGAGTGATCGCGCTCGTCACGGAGACGGCCGAAAGCATGTTCGCTACTGGAACCTATGCCGGTGTACCGCGGCTTGCGGCGCTGACGTGGGGCGCGGAAGATCTGGCGGATGCCGTGGGCGCGGCCGACAACCGCAACGCGGATGGCAGCTATGCTTTCACATATCAGATGGCGCGCAGTTTCTGCCTCCTTGGGGCCGCAGCAGCCGGTGTTGCCGCCGTCGAGACCATCCATGGCGATTTCCGAGATGAGGCCGGCCTTCGCCGGCGGGCGCAGGAGGCACGGCGCGCGGGCTTCCGGGGCATGCTCGCCATTCACCCGGCACAGGTGGACGTGATCAATGACGCCTTCACGCCCAGCGCAGAGGAGCTGACGGCGGCACGAGAGGTCCTCGACCTGTTCGCGGCGAATCCGGGCGTAGGCACCATCGGCCATCAGGGTGCGATGCTCGATCGGCCGCACCTCGCGCGCGCACAAGCCCTGCTCAGGCTCGCGGCGCGATCAGGCGCGGCGAAAAAGGGGGCTTGAATGGCCGGTCGCTGGTTCGATGATTGGCAGGTCGGCGACCGGGTCGCCCATGAGATTCGGCGCACCGTGACGGAGACCGACAATCTCCTCTTCTCGACCATGACCCACAATCCGCAGCCGCTGCACATCGATCTGGAGGCGGCGAAGGCGAGCGAATTCGGTCAGCTGCTCGTCAACGGCACGTTTACTTTCGCTCTCATGATCGGTCTCAGCGTTGCCGACACCACGCTCGGAACCCTCGTCGCCAATCTCGGCTATGACAAGGTGGTCATGCCAAAACCGGTGTTCATCGGCGACACGATTCACGTGGATACCGAGGTGATGAGCCTGCGGGAGAGCCGCTCACGCCCCAACGCGGGAATCGTCACGTTCCAGCATCGGGCGATCAACCAGCGGCAGGAGGTCGTCTGCCAGTGCCTGCGGTCCGCCCTCCTCATGCGCAAGCCTGCCGCCTGACCCAACTGCGCCTCGGCTGCCTCAGCGCGCGGTCGGCATCGCGAACTCGGCGCCCTCGCGCGCGCTTGCGGGCCAGCGCTGCATGACCGATTTCTGCCGTGTATAGAATCGCACCCCTTCCTCGCCGTAAGCGTGCATGTCGCCGAAGAGGCTGCTCTTCCAGCCGCCAAATCCATGCCAGGCCATCGGGACCGGGATGGGCACGTTGATGCCAACCATGCCCACTTCGATACGCCGGGCGAACTCCCGCGCCACGCCGCCATCGCGCGTATAGCAGGCGACTCCATTCGCGAGCTCGTGAGCGTTGACCAGGCGCACCGCCTCAGCGGGATCCTTCACCCGTACACAACTCAGGACGGGTCCGAAGATCTCGTCCTTGTATATGGTCATGCCGGGTTTGACGTGATCGAAAAGGGTGCCGCCTAGGAAAAAGCCGCCCTCGCTTCCGGGCAGCTTCAGCGTACGCCCGTCCGTCACCAGCTCCGCCCCTTCACGCACACCGATGTCGATGTAGCTCGAGATGCGCTCGAGCGCCTGGCGGGTCACGACAGGTCCCATTTCGACTCCCGCCTCCATGCCATTGCCGATCCGCAGCGACCTGGCCCGCTGCGCGAGCTTGGCGACCACACGGTCGCCTATATCACCCACCAACACGGCGACGCTGATCGCCATGCAGCGCTCGCCGGCCGATCCGTAGGCTGCGCCGATCAGGCCATCGACCGCCTGCTCGAGGTCGGCATCCGGCATCACGACCAGGTGATTTTTCGCGCCGCCCAGCGCCTGAATGCGCTTACCGAGTTCCGCGCCGCGCGCATAGAGACGCCGTGCGATGGGAGTCGAGCCGACGAAACTCAGGGCCTTGACCTGTGGGTGCTCCAGCAACGCATCGACAGCGACCTTGTCGCCCTGGACGACGTTGAAAACCCCGTCCGGCAGGCCGGCCTGCTTGAGAAGTTGCGCCATGACGAGGGAGGCGGAGGGATCGCGCTCGCTGGGCTTGAGAATGAAAGCGTTTCCCGCAGCGATGGCGATGGGGAACATCCAGCAGGGCACCATGCAGGGAAAGTTGAAAGGCGTGATGCCGGCGACCACGCCGAGGGGCTGGCGCAGCGTCCAGTTGTCCATACCGGTCGACACCTGGTCGGTATAGTCGCCTTTCAGGAGCTGCGGAATGCCGCAGGCGAATTCCACCACATCGATGGCGCGCGCGACCTCGCCCTGCGCATCGGAAAACACCTTGCCGTGCTCCCCGGTGATGAGCGTGGCGATCTCGTCGCGATTCTCGTTCATCAGCTCGAGAAACCGGCCGAGCACGCGCGCGCGGCGGATGGGGGGCGTGTCGGCCCAGGCCGGCCACGCCGTTGCCGCGCTCGACACTGCGCGCTCCACGATGGCTGCATCCGCCATCGTGACCTGGCGTGCCACCTTGCCGGTGGCGGGGTTGAAGACCTCCTGCGAGCGGGCGGCGTCGGCCGATACTGACTGGCCGCCGATCCAGTGACTCACGAGTGAATGGTGCGTCGCGGCGGATGAGGGGAGGTGTGCGGTTGCCATGGTCTGAGTCCGATAGAGCCTCGCCACAGTGTAGGGGCGCCGGCTGCCGTTGAGAACCACTGCAGAACGATTACAATGTTCAATAATTTGAACAATCCAGGCGCGAAATTCCGATGGGCACCCATGACTTCGAGGCGACGCTGCCGGATCTACACATGCTCACCGTGATCGCTGAGACCCGCAGCCTCACGCAGACCGCACGCCGCCTCGGGGTAGCCAAGTCCTCGGTCAGCATGCGCTTGAAGGACCTGGAGCGCTCGATCGGCGTCCCGCTGGTCCGCCGTACCACACGCTCGGTCACGCTGACCTCCGCCGGCCAGCAGCTCGTCGATGAGACGCGCGCCTCGTTCGCGCACATCGAGCGCGGCATCGCCGGGGTGAAAGACCTTGCCGGGGCGCCTCGCGGGCTGGTGCGCATGACAGCGCCGGTCGCGCTGGGAAGGCAGCACATCGCGCCTGCGATTCCGGCGCTGCTCATGCGCTACCCGGAGATCCGCCTGGAGCTCGATCTCAGCGATCGTTTCGCGAAGCTGACTCAGGAAGGCTTCGATCTGGCGGTGCGGCACGCGAGCCGCGTCCCGGATTCCCACGTGGCCACCGTGTTGTGTGAAAGCCGCTCGGTGTTGCTCGCCAGCCCGAAGTACCTGGTGCGTCGGGCCGCGCCGGCTCACCCGAGTGAGCTGGTGGCGCACGAGTGTCTGCTCTATCTGCGCGATGGCGGCTCGTCCAACTGGTCCTTCGAGCGTCGCGAGCGGCGGGCGCGCGCACCCGAGCGGGTGAGCGTGCCGGTGAGGGGGCCGCTGCGGGCCAACAACAGCGAGGTGTTGCGGGAGGCGGTGGTGGCCGGGCTGGGAGTGGGCCTGCTGCCCGATTTCACGGCCTGGAGCGGCCCGCAAACGCGTGAGCTCGTGCCGGTATTGCCACAATGGCGCCCGGTCGGCTTCTTCGGCGAGCGGCTGCAGGCGATCCGGCCCTGGTCGCCGCGCACCCCACGCGCCGTGCAGTGCGTCATCGACCATCTGCGCGAGACTCTGTCGAGAGGGTTCAGTCCAGGGATATGATCGGGGGACTACCCGTCCTGCTGGAGTGACTCAGTCATGGTCTCGAGCTCTTTCCGCCCACCGTCCGTCGTGGTGACGGGGGCGTTCGGTAATCTCGGAATGGCGGTCGCGCGCACCCTCCGCGACCAGGGTGCAAGGGTCGCGCTTCTGGATCACTCTCAGCCGCCTGCGCGGGTCGTGACGGAGTTTCCCGTGCCGCATTGTGTGTTGGGCGGGCTCGATCTGACGCAGGTCGCTGGCGTCGGGTCTGCGATGGAGACGGTGCGTGCGACGCTGGGGTCGATCGACGTCCTGGTCAACGTTGCCGGCGGCTTCCGTTGGCAGACCCTCGAGCAGGGTGATCTCGAGGGGTGGGACGCGATGTTCGCCAGCAACCTCAAGACGGCCGTCGTGAGCATCAAAGCGGCGCTGCCACTCCTCCTGGAAAGTCCCGCCGGCCGCATCATCAATGTCGGTGCGGGTGCGGCCGCACGGTCGGCGGGCGCCGGCATGGGCGCCTATACCGCGTCCAAAGCCGGAGTCCACAAGCTGACGGAGAGTCTGGCGGAGGAGTTGAAGGACCGGGGGATCACGGTCAACGCAGTACTGCCGGGTACCATCGACACGCCGCGAAACCGTGCCGACATGCCGACTGCCGACTTTTCACGCTGGGTGCAGCCGCAGGCCATCGCAGCCGTGATCGCGTTTCTCGCCTCGGAACAGGCGGGTGCGGTAACGGGGGCGCTGGTGCCGGTCTACGGCCGGGGTTGAAAGTTGTCGTGCGCCGCCGGCAGCCGGCCGGCCAGCCACACGATGGCGACGGCCACACAAACTCCCCACCCCACCTCGACGATGCGCGACAGGAACATGCCTTCGGGAGAGCCCACATGTGGAACGAGGAGAATGATGGTGGCGGTGATACCCGCGAGGCGGCTGGCCGAGGCGACGTTCACGGCCCAACAAGCCAACATCGCAAGGACGACGGCCAACGCATACACGATGAGGGTCTGGCCCAGGGCAAAGAACGTGCAGAGGCCTGTGAGGCCGCCGACAGCGGCACCGATGAACTGGTCGCGCGCGGTCGTCCGGGTGGCGCGGAACTCGGTCTGCGCGACGGAAATGGCCGTGATGGCGCTCCAGAAGCTCTCCTTCAGGCCGATCGCATGCGCCGGCATGAACGCGAGCACGGCAGCACATGCGGAAATCGCTCCATGGTGAGCGCCGGCGGCCAGTCGGTGCGCCAGCGGCAGTGCGCTTCTCAAGCTCATGACGGTGCCGTTGAGATCGCGCAGCCGTGCCCGGTGAGGGTTGAAATGATCCGCGGGAGCATGAGTTCGAGGGGCGTCCATCTGTTCTCCGAGGATTGCTTTAGGTATATACTGTAACTACTTGAATGAAATATAAAATCGAATCCTTCCGATCGTCGTCACGAGCCTCTGCGCGCTAAACTGCGGCCGTCATGGATCCCAGCTCCGAATCCGGTCACGCTCGCCGCCGCCCCGGCGCCAAGCTGCGCCTGCCGCTCAAGATCACCACCATATCCTGGTCGGATCTCGTCCATACGCTTGGTCCGATCCTGCTCGCGAGCGCCGTGGCCATCTGGGCGGCGTGGCATTTCGGCGCCCGACCGCCGCCGCACACCATCACCATGAGCGGTGGCCCCAAAGACAGCTCGTTCCAGATCGACGCCGACAAGTATCGGGCGATCCTGGCCCGCAACGGCATCGACCTCAAGATCATTCCCTCGGCAGGCTCCCTGCAGAATCTCGATCGGCTGAGCGAGCCGCACTCCCGTGTCGACGTCGCCCTGGTGCAGGCGGGTATCACGGAAGCGGGGCGCAAAGGACGCGACACCGGCGATCTCGTGTCCCTCGGCAGCATGTTCTATCAGCCGCTCACGGTTTTCTATCGTGCACGACGGCCGATCCACCGCCTGTCGCAGCTCGCGGGCAAGCGCGTCGCGATCGGCAAGGCAGGCAGCGGTACGCGGCTGCTCGCGCTCGCACTGCTCGATGCCAACGGGATCGACCCGAATGGGCGGACTCAACTCCTCGACATCGAAGGCGAGGCCGCCCACCAGGCGCTGCTCGACCGGCAAGTGGATGCGATCTTCCTCACGGGTGATTCGGCGCCGACCGCGACCATCCGTGCACTGCTGCACACTCGCGGCGTGCGCATCTTCAACTTCCCGCAGGCCGATGCCTATACGAGGCATTTCCCGTATCTGCACGAGCTGCAGATCCCCGAGGGGACTTTCGACCTCGGCGCCAATCTGCCGGCGAGGCCGCTCACCATGCTGGCCCCCGCCGTCGAGATGGTCGCACACTCGGATCTGCATCCGGCGCTCATTGATCTGCTGATCGAAGCGGCGCAGGAAGTGCATGGCGGCGCGAAGCTGCTGCAGGCCGCGGACGAGTTCCCCAACACCTCGACGACCTTTCCGTTGGCTTCGGAAGCGGCGCGCTACTACAAGTCGGGCAGGAGCTTCGCCTATCGCTACCTGCCTTTCACGCTGGCGAGCCTGGTGACCCGGATCGTGGTGCTGCTGGTGCCGATCATCATCATCCTGATCCCGGGACTGCGCTTCCTGCCGAGCCTGTATCGCTGGCGAGTGGACAGCCGCATTCACCGGCGCTATGCGGAGCTCATGGCCCTCGAGCGGGAGTCGCTCGGGACGCCCACCCCGGAGCGGCGCGCGGAGCTAATCGAGCGGCTGGAGGAAATCGAGCGCTCGGTCATCCTGCGCAAGATTCCCGGCTCACATGCCGAGCAGCTCTATCAGTTGCGCGAGCACATCGAGTTCGTGCGCAGGACTCTCGGGCGCCCGACGGCGCCGGCTAGCGAGCAGCCGCAACCGGCCGGGACCTGACCTCCGTCAGTTGACCGGCGGCGCCGGCGGGAAGGGATGCCCGTTGAGAGTCATCCTGCCGCTCGAGAACTCGAAGTGTGCGGTGACCGAGGCGGGCCCGGCGGTGAGATAGCCCTGTTGCTCGAAAGATGTGAGTTGGGCGGCGACCTTGGGGTTGGAACCGCCCATCGCCAGCAGCTTCTGCACCAACCCGTTGTCGACCCGCAGGTCCGCCGTGACCTGGCCATGGGTCCGCAGCGCCATGATGGCCGCGGGCATCTGCAGGTCGGCGGCGGCGAGCCCCGGCGCGCTGATCTTCGCCGAGAGGAGCAGGCTGCCTTCGGGCATGGTGAAGCTGAGCTGGCGGATGTCGATCACCGGATCGTGTGCCAGCAGCGCGACGCCGTACTGGCGGAAAGCGTCCTGGAAACCGGCCTGAAGCCGCGCCTGATTGCCGGCCGAGCGCAGCTGGGCGGTACGCAGCGCCCGCACCAGGGACGCGAAAGACGGGCCATGGAGATGCTCCAAGCCCAGTGAGTACATGACATTCGTCAGCTGCACCGCGGCGATCTTCGCGGCATCCATCGCGATATCGACCCGCATGTCGAAGAAATCGCCGTCGGCCTTCGAACGGGTGGTGACCGCGATGCGCTGCAGGGAGAAGTCGCTTCCCGGGCGCGGGCCGCTGCCATCCAGGTGCTCGATGGTGGAGGTGCCGGAGCCGAGGTATAGGTCGCCGAAGGCCTTCTGGTGGCTGCCGGAATACTCCATGCCCGTGAGCTCGAAACGGCCGCCGCGGGGGCCCTGGACGGAGAGCCGCGGTGCGCTCAACTTGCCCGACCAGCCCGCCTGATTGCGGCTGGCGCTGCCGCTGACGGTGATCCCGCCCCACACGAGATTGCCGCCGTTCGACAGCGGCAGGCTGAACGCCGGACTGGTCAGCTCGCCGGTGGTGCCGCCGAGCAGACTGACGGTCGAGTGCAACTGCGCGAGCGGCTGCCCGCCGATGACGGCCGACAACTCCTTCTGCAGCGCCGGCGGCGCGACGATCGTCGAGTCGATCTGCGCCAGCCCCACCCCATGCAACCCGAGCAGCGGCCCATGCTGAATGTTGCTGTTGACGGTGAGCGTGAACGAGGAGAGGAGGGCGCCGGCCGCGCCGGCCGGAATGTGAAGACTGAAGGTCGTGGTCGCGGTGGAGCGATAGACGCCGCGGTGATATTCGCGCTTCACCACGGTGACGTAAGGCGACTTGGCGAGCGCCTGCTGCTCGTTGTGTTGCAAGTGGCTTTCGACCGCCATGCCCGTGACCCAGGCGATGCCCGGATACGACAACACGATGATGACCCCGATGGCGAGCAGGACCTTTGTCGTCTTATTCACTGAGCGCCTCCCTCGGCGCGTCGCTTCCTCGTTGCAAGATACCACAAACCCGGCGCGACGGCGCCCGCCTCAACATGTGACCTAACCACCAAATCCCGCAATTTCCGCCGACAGTTCCCACAACCGTTGCGCATCCGTGTCGCTCTGCGCCGCGCGCGTCGGTTCGGCCGGAGCGCACCGCTCGTAGTAGCCGCCGCTGCGGCCGGCCACTGTCGGTGAGCTGGCGAGATAGACCATGGTCCGCGCTCCCTCCTCGGGTGAGAGGGCGAAGAGCCGCTTGGCGAGCGCGAGGCCGGTGCGCATCGCGCCACCCGCATCATCGCCGAAGCGGGTGGCTACGAAACCCGGGTGCAGACAGTTGGCGGTGACATCGGTTGCGGAGATGCGCCGGGCGAGCTCGCGCGTGAACAGGATGTTGCACAGCTTGGTGATGCTGTAACCGGTCATGCTCTTCTGCTCCTGCAGGCGGTCGAAATCGAGGCGTGCACGCCGATGGGCGTCCGAAGCCGTCGACACGATCCGGGCGGCGCCGGCGGCGCGCAGCGGCCCGAGCAGGAGAAGGGTGAGCACGAAATACGACAGGTGGTTGGTGGCGAACATCAGCCCGAGGCCGTCCTCGGTCTTCGGGTTGTCTCCGGAGATGAGGCCGGCGTTGTTCAGCAGCACGTCGATCTTCGGTTCCGCCGCGGCGATCTCCGCGGCGACGCGCTTCATTTCACGCAGCCGCGAGAGGTCGGCATAGAAGACGCTGTGCGCCTGGTCCGTACCCACGGAGCGCAGATCGCGCAACGTTGCCTCGGCCCGTTGCCGGTCGCGGGCGACGATTACGATCCGCGCGCCCTGCTCGGCGAGGCGCCGCGCCGCGACGGCGCCGATTCCGGAGGTGGCGCCGGTGATGACAACGGTCTTGCCGCGCATGGCTCAGGCCGGATCGGAGCCGCCGCGAATGCCGAGCTCGAGCAGCCAGAAGCGAAAGTGTGAGCTTTGCATCGCGAGCGACTCTCCAGCGGGGCCGGAATGCAGTCTAAGCGCCGAGCCTCATGGCGGGCAACGCGGACGCGCGCGTGGCCAAAGCGCCGCCGACGAAGTAAGCTCGCGCACGACTATGGAAAAGCACGAGCTGCGCGCCGCCACGTCCCTGGCGGCGGTGTTCTCTGTGCGGATGCTGGGGCTTTTCATGGTGTACCCGGTGTTCGCCGCCTTCGCCCGCCACCTGGCCGGCGCGACTCCCTACAAGATTGGAGTTGCGCTCGGCATCTATGGCTTGAGTCAGGGCGCGCTGCAGATTCCCTTCGGGACGCTGTCAGATCGGATCGGGCGCAAGACGATGATCGTCATCGGCCTGATCGTCTTCGGCGTCGGCAGCGCGGTCGCGGCGCGCGCGGACAGCATCGACGGGATGATCGTCGGACGGCTGCTGCAGGGCGCCGGCGCCATAGGCTCCGTCGTGCTGGCTCTCATCGCCGATCTCACCGCGGAGCAGAGCCGCACCAAGGCGATGGCGCTGGTCGGGATGACCATCGGCTTCTCCTTTCTGCTGGCCATCGTCACCGGGCCGGCGATCGCGGGTTGGGTCGGTGTCAGCGGCATCTTCTGGCTGATGGCGGGGCTCGCGCTCGCCGGCATCGCGATCACGGCTTTCGTCGTGCCCGCGGCGCCGCGGCCGCACCTGCAGCCGCAGGCGGAGACGGTGCCGGCGTTGATCGCCGCCAGCCTGCGCAATCCGGAGCTGCTGCGCCTCAACTTCGGCATCTTCGCCCTGCACGCCATGCTCACGGCGAGTTTTCTCGTGGTGCCCGCGCTCCTGCGCAACACGCTGGCGGTGAGCAGCCGCGATCAATGGCGCGTTTATCTGCCGGTGCTGCTGCTGTCGGTCGCCGTGATGCTGCCCGCCATCATCGTCGCGGAGCGCTACCGGCGGATGAAGAGCGCGTTGGTCGCAGCGGTGGCGGCGCTGGCGGTCAGTCAGGTCATGCTCGCGGTGGGCGGCTCGGATAGGTACATCCTGCTCGCGGGCCTGGTGGTGTTCTTCGCCGGCTTCAACATCATGGAGGCGAGCCTGCCGTCGCTGGTCACGAAGACCGCGTCCGTCGGATCCAGGGGCACGGCGACCGGGATCTACTCGAGCTCGCAGTTTCTGGGCATTTTCGCCGGTGGTGTCATCGGCGGCTGGGTGCACGAGGTGGCCGGTACGCCCGCCGTATTCCTGTTCGCGGCCGCGGTCGCCATCGTCTGGCTGTTGGTTGCCGCGAGCATGCGCAGCCCGGCCTTGGGCTATGATCGTGGCCGGGTGCCGATGGCGCGCAGGAGCCCCGATCGATGACAGCCTCGAGCTCTATTGTCGGTAATCGCGGACATGTACCGCGCGCGCGCACGTCTGCGGCGCTCGCCGCTCTCCTGTCCACGTTGGCCGCGTCGGCCGCGCAAGCGGGCGTGGCGCCGTTCGATCTCGCCGGGCCCGACCTGCAGGTGACGGTCGGACGCGGGCAGGAAACACTACCCATCGCAGAGGTGCCGAATCTCGCCGTCGGCGATCGCCTCTGGGTCCGTGCCGATCTGCCGCCCACGCAGTCGCAGCACTACCTGCTCGTCATTGCCTTTCTGCGCGGCGCCACGAATCCGCCGCCACGAGACTGGTTTCACGTCTGCCAGACCTGGAAGCGCTCCTGCTCGCAGAACGGCCTCAAGCTCACGGTGCCCGAAGGCGCCGGGCAGGTACTGGCATTCCTTGCGCCGCAGGCGACCGGAGACGTCAGGACATTGATCGGCGCCGTGCAGGGGCGCCCCGGCGCGTTCGTGCGCACCTCCCAGGACCTCAACCAGGCGACGCTCGACAGCTCGCGGCTCGTAGCCTATCTCAGAGCGGTGCATGCCCTCGATGAGCGCGCGCCCGGCTCGCTCAAGGAGGCCGCGCCGCTGCTCGGGCGCAGCCTCGCGATCAAAGTGAATGCGAGCTGCCTCGACCGGATTGCGGAGCTGCAGGCATCCTGTCTGATGCAGGGCCAGGACGCGCTGATCCTCAATGACGGCCACAGCACGTCCATCGTCGAAGCGTTGACCTCGGGCCCGGCGAGCGACCTGGCGATGGAAGCGAGCTACACGCCGCAGCTCAGCTATGGCTACTACAGTCCGTATATCGCTTCCGTGCTAGACATCGCGCGCATCTTCGGCTCCTTCACGACCGCGCAGTACCAATACATTCCCGCGCTCGCGACGCAGCGCGGTGAGGTGGTGGCGCTCACCCTCAACACTCCGCCGTCATTCCACGAACCGAAGTCGGTGCTCGTGACCGCGCTGCCGGCGGTCGAGGCGCCGCAACCGCCGCCGCTGCATGCGGTCGATCCGAAGGAGATCTACTGCGCCCGCAAGAGCTCGCTCGTCCTGCCGGTGGAAGGCGCGCCGCTCGTATTCTCCACCGGCTACGCCCATGACCTGCACCTGAGCCTGACCGGCAGCGACGGCAAGACCATCGACCTGCCGGCCAGCGCCGACCCGGTGCAGGGCGGCTTCGTGGTCGATACCTCCGGCGTCGGAGCCGCGACTCTCGGCAACATCGTGCACGGCTCGCTGAAGGGATACTGGGGCTTCGAGCCTTTCGCCGGGCCCGCCTTCCAGCTGGTCAACGCACGCGCCGAGTCCTGGCGGCTGGCCGCCGATGAGAGCGCGGCGATCATCGGCCGGGAGGACACCATTCATCTGCAGGCGAGCAGCGTGAGCTGCATCGATCACATCATGGTGCGCGATCCGGCCGGCAAGGGGCTCGCGGCCGAATGGAAGGCCGTGCGTGCCGATGAGGTGGAAGTGAAGCTGCCGCTGCAGGCCGCGGCGCCCGGGCAGCTGACTCTTCTGGTCAAACAGTATGGCGCGACCCCGCCACAGCCGGTGCCGCTGCAGGCATTCGCGGAGGCCGCGCATCTCGACAGCTTCACGCTGCATGCCGGTGACAGTCAGGGCGTGCTCACGGGCGCCCGCCTCGACGAGGTGTCGGGGCTCGCCGTGGCCGGCGTGGCATTCGCTCCGGGCGCGCTCGCGACCAGCCAGGGAGTCGACCAGCTCACCATGACGGCGCAGGACGGCGCGACCGCGGTCGCTCTGAAGCCGGGCGATGCCGGACTGGCGAAAGTAAGATTGAAGGACGGCAGGGTGCTCGAGCTCGAGGCCCTGATTGCCGCACCCCGGCCCAGCGTCGACCTCATCGGCAAGAGCGTGCAGCCGTCAGCCTCGAATTCCGGCAGCCACATTCAACTGGCGAACGACGACGAGCTGCCGCAGCGCGCGCAGTTGACGTTTTCCGTGCGCGCCAAGGCTCCGGCGAGCTTCGGCCGGGACGAAACGCTGCAGATAGCGACGGCGGACGGCTCGTACTCGACCACGCTGAGTCTCGCCAACGGCGGTATCACACTCGAGAACCGCTCGGTCGCGATCGCCAGTCTGGACCCCGCCACGGCATTCGGACCCTCGGCTTTCGGACCGCTGCAGTTTCGTGTGGTGGATGGCGGTGTCACCGGCGACTGGCAGCCGCTTGCGACCCTGGTACGCCTGCCGAAGCTGCGCGAGCTCGTGTGTCCCGCGACCCGGGAGCTCGCATGCAAGCTCTCGGGCAGCGATCTCTTCCTGGTCGACTCGATCGCCATCGACCCGCACTTCGAGCACGCGGTGCAGGTCCCCGATGGCTTCCCGGGCTACACATTGCCCCTGCCGCATCCGCGGAACGGGCAGATCTTCGTGAAGCTTCGCGATGACCCCGGCGTCGTCAACACGGCGTCGGTCGACACGCGTGAGCTGCCCCCGAGCCCGCAGGAGTCGGAGCGGGCGAGTGTCCGGCATGCCGCCGCAACCCCGCCCACGAGCACGCCGCCGCCGCCGAAGCCAACACCCGCGCCACCCGACCTGAGCTAACACGCACGCCGCGCTTGACTTTCTCATCGCGAGACAAAAGAATCCGCGCCCAGCTCAGTCACCGGGAATCGTATGGACCCAAGCCCTAGTACCTTCATCGCCGTCTGATCGGCGAGACGTCACAGGGTCGCGGTCCAGCAAACCCGCCTCCTCGCCGTCTCGCCATCCGGCGCGGGACGTGCATGCCATGAGACCATCACGGTGGCCATGGCACGGAAGTCGAAGCCGGCTTCCTCGCATCTTCCATTGAAGGGCTCTCGACACGACGCGCGTCGCACGCTGGCTCATGGGCTGGCTGTGATGCCGCACCGCGAAGCATGTTTTTCGAGGATCTGCCCATGTCTTACTCAGAAGCTTTCACTGCGACTGCCGATGCCGCGCTCGGTGAGGCCCACAGCGGCGACATCCATGGCGCCTTTGGCACGATTCGTCGCCACGATGTCGGACCGCGCAGCGGTTGGGGGGCGCGCCTTCGGACGCTGCTCGCCATCCTCGGCCCCGGCCTCATCGTCATGGTGGGCGACAACGATGCCGGCGCCTTCGGGACGTATGCGCAGGCGGGACAGAACTATGGCACCACGCTGCTGTGGACGCTGCTCCTGCTCGTGCCCGTCCTCTATGTAAACCAGGAGATGGTGCTGCGCCTCGGTGCTGTGACGCGCGTCGGCCACGCGCGGCTCATTCTCAAGCGCTACGGCAAATTCTGGGGCGCGTTCAGCGTCGTCGACCTTTTCATTCTCAATGCCCTCACGATCGTCACGGAGTTCATCGGCATCAGCCTGGCGCTCTCCTACCTCGGCGTCTCGCGTCCGCTCGGCGTGCTGACCGCCGCCGCGGTGGTGGTGGGAGCGGCCGGCACGGGCGAATTCCGGCGGTTCGAGCGGTTCTCGATGATTCTCGTGGCGGGAAGCCTGCTGCTCGTCCCCGTGCTGATCTGGGTGCATCCGCCCGCGGGGCAGTTGGCGCACGATCTGCTGCTGCCGCGCCTGCCGCAGGGCAAGCTGAGCGAGATCATGCTGCTCATCATCGCGATCGTCGGCACGACCGTCGCCCCCTGGCAGCTCTTCTTCCAGCAAAGCTATGTCATCGACAAGCGGATCACTCCCCGGTTCATGCGTTACGAGCGGGTCGATCTCTGCGTGGGTATCGTCCTCGTGGTGTTCGGTGCCGTTGCCATGATCGGCTTCACGGCCGCGACCTTCGCCGGGCATCCGGAGTTCGGCGCTTTTCAGGATGCGGGTGCGGTGGCGGCGGGGCTCGGCAAGTACGTCGGACACGCTGCGGGCGTGTGCTTCGCAGTTGCTCTGATCGATGCCAGCGTCATCGGCGCTATGGCCGTCTCCCTGTCGACGGCCTACGCCATCGGCGATGTGCTGTCCCTTCGGCATTCACTGCATCATCGGCCGAAGGACGCGAAGACGTTCTATCTCATCTACGGTGGACTGGTTGCGTTGGCGGCGGCACTGGTGCTGACGCCTGGCACTCCTCTCGGCCTGCTCACCAACGCGGTACAGACGCTGGCCGGGGTGTTGCTGCCGAGCGCGACGGTCTTCCTGCTGCTCCTCTGCAATGACGAGGAAGTGCTCGGACCCTGGGTCAACGGCCCCTGGCTCAATCTCTTCACCGGCATGGTGATCGGGGTGCTGCTGCTGCTGTCCGTCATCCTGACCGCCGCGGTGCTCTTTCCCGGGCTCGGCTCGGGCGCGATGCTCACCATCCTGGGCGGCGGTGCGGCGATCGGGCTCGTTGGCACGGCGCCGCTCTTCCTGAAGACGCTGCGCTCGCCTTCCTGGCGGATAGATCCGCGGCTGCGCGACTCGTGGCGTATGCCGGCACTGAGCGCGCTGGGACCCGCGCGCATCACGCCGCTCACGCGCCTCTCGATGCTCGCGCTGCGCGGCTATCTGGTGATCGCGGGCGGACTCGTGATCCTGCGGATCGTGGAGTTGACGGGCGTGCATCTCTGAAGCGCCATGCGCAGATTTCCGATCGCGCTGTTGCTCGCCGCGGCCGTCTGGACATCGGGCTACGCGGCCGGCGCTGCCAGCTTCGATGTCCGCCCGGAGCAGGCTTTGCTCGGCCGCCTGCTGCCCCACCAGGCGCGGCAGTTCGTTCTCGGGACGCTCCCTGCCGAGGGCGGCCGCGAGCGCTTCCGTGTCGCGAGCGCGAACGGTCACATCGAGGTCGCAGGCAGTACTCCGAGCGCGCTCCTCTTCGGTCTTAACTGGTATCTGAAATATGTCGCGCACGTGCAGATCTCGCCGAATGGAGATCGCGTCGGCAGCGCGACTCTGCCTTCGCCGCGGGCGGTGATCGAGCGCAGTACGCCGTATGCGTACCGCTTCGCTTTGAACGAGAACGTCGACGGCTACTCCGCGCCTTACTGGAGCTGGCCGAGATGGCAACGGGAAATCGATGTGCTGGCGCTCGCCGGGATCAACGCCGTGTTGGTCGAGCGGGGCACGGACAGTGTCCTCTACCGCACGTTCCGTGACCTCGGTTACTCCGATCTCGCGATTCGCCGTTGGCTCGCCGCCCCGGCGCATCAGAACTGGCAACTCATGGGGAATCTCTGCTGCTTCGCCGGGCCAGTCAGCCGCGCGCTGCTGCAGAAGCGCCTGCGCTCCGCGCAGCGGATCGTCGCGCGCCTGCGCGAGCTCGGCATCACTCCCGTCCTGCCGGGCTATTACGGCATCGTGCCCGCCGATTTCCAGCAGCGCTTTGCGGATGCGCACGTCGTGCCCCAGGGAGAGTGGGCCGGATTCGTGCGGCCCGGCTGGCTGGATCCGCGCAATCCAATGTTCGTGCGCGTGGCTGCCGCCTTCTATCGGTACCAGCGCGAGCTCCTGGGCAACAGCCGTGTTTATGACATGGAGGTTTTCCAGGAAGGCGGCCAGGCCGGCGACGTTCAGGTGGCGCCTGCGGCACGGGCCGTACAGACGGCCCTTCTGGCCGCCCACCCGGGCGCGAGCTGGATGATGCTCGCCTGGCAGGGCAATCCGCGGCAGGCACTGCTCGCCGGCGTCGATCGGCGGCATCTGCTGATCATCGATATCGACCACTCGCGGGTACCGCGCGAGCAGCGGGAGAGGGATTTCCGCGGAGCGCCCTTTCTTTTCGGCGGCCTATGGGAGTTCGGCGGACGCACGACCCTCGGCGCCGACGTCCGTGATCTCACCGATCGGCTGCAGCGCGTTGGCCGCACCAACGGCAACATGGCCGGCACGGCCGTCTTCACCGAAGGCATGGGCACCAATCCATTCATGTTCGATCTCTTCACCGAGATGGCATGGCGCGATGAGCCTGTGGACCTCGAGGCGTGGACCAGGGCATATGTGCTGCGCCGCTACGGTGGGGCCGATCCGCACGCGCTCGCCGCATGGGACGTGTTGATACATACCGCCTACGATATTCGTGTCGATCGGGTCGTCTTCAACAGCGAACGGGACGCGGCGCAGGAGTCCCTGTTCGACGCGCAACCCGGGCTGACGGTCAATCGGGCATCCAACTGGTCTCCGGAGGACATGCGGTACAGCGCTGTGACATTCGAGCGCGCGCTGCCGCAGTTGCTGCAGGTGGCGCCCCGCCTGCGCACCAGCGAAACGTATCGATACGATCTCGTGGACGTCGCGCGGCAGACCCTGGCCAATGAAAGCCGTGTGCTGCTGCCGCGAATCAGGCGCGCCTATGAGGACCACGACCGTCCGCGTTTCGAGGCGCTCACGCGGTGCTGGCTCGGCTCGATGGATCTGCAGGACCGCCTGCTCGCCGCCGATCGATACTTTCTGCTCGGCGGTTGGCTGTCGCAGGTACGACCGTGGGCATCCTCGCCTGCGGAGCGGAGGCGCCTCGAGTTCGACGCGCGCTCTCTCCTGACTGTCTGGGGCGACCGCCAAGCGAGCGAGGAGGGCGCCTTACATGACTACGGTAACAAGGATTGGGCCGGATTGACTCGCGATTACTATCGGCCGCGGTGGCAGCGCTACTTCCACGCGCTCGATGAGTCGCTGCGTACCGGCGCCAGGCCGCAGCCGATCGACTGGTATTCCCTCGGTGAACAATGGAGTCACGGTACCCAGCGCTATTCCGACCGTCCCGCGGGCGATGCCCATGCGCTGGCGAGTCAGGTAGCGACGGAGGTGCGGCGGGGCGGTTGCCCGTAGCTCAGGTGCACGGGCCGCCGAGGAGGCCCGTGCGCAGCTGCGGGTTGGGAGGCGAGGGGCCGAGCCAGATCGCAAGGAAGGCTCTGGCGAAGTCGTCGCCGGAAATCGTGCCGAGCACCTTGCCATCGAGCGAGAACTGGATGCCCACGCCCGGAATGCGCAGGAAACTCATGCGCTGGCCCGACTTGACGCCCGCGACCCGGCCATCGAGCTGCGCGATCCGGCTCTGCAGTTGCGGTAACCGGTTGCCCGCGGTCCTCGCGAAGCCTTCCTGCCAGGCGTCGCGCATCTGACCGGCGGTCACGTGAAAGATGAACGCGAGATCGATCTCGACCGGTTGCGGCGAGCTCAGGATGGCGTTCGCATCGGCTGTCGGATGTGCCACGTAGAGCGCACCCACGTAGACCTTGATGGAAAAGATCGTGGCCTTGCGCAGACCGAGGCCGTTGAGCGTCAGTGTTTCTCCGCGTGCCTGCACACGGTCCGGGAACGTGACCCCATCACACTCTTTGGCCGCAGCCGTGCGTGCGCCGGCGCCCGTGAGGCAGAGGGACAAGAGAAGAGCCGCCGAAGCGAAAGCCGGCAACCGCAAGGCGGGCGCGCGCGTGCTCATGAGCTCTCTCCCAGGTGCCGTGCTCCGTTTGCGGGCCGGCGCAAGCCAAGCCTAGCATGACATCACGGGGCGGGCGCCGGCGCGCCAGGGCCACGATACTCGCAACCGCTGGTACAGGTCTCGTGGATGACGATCCGGCTCAGGGCCGGCAGGCCGGGCGCGAGGCGTTCCCACAGCCACGCAGCGAGCCGCTCGCTGGTCGGATTCTCGAGTCCGGCAATCTCGTTGAGATAGCGGTGATCGAGCGCCTCATGAAGAGGTGCGAAGGCCGCCGAGAGATCGGCGAAATCGCACACCCAGCCGAGGTGCTGGTCGAGCGGGCCCGCGACATGCACGGCCACGCGAAAAGAATGGCCATGCAGGCGCGCGCACTTGTGGCCCGGTGGTACGTTGGGCAGGCGGTGTGCCGCCTCGATGCGGAATTCCTTGAAGATCTCCATCCCCGGCAATGTACCAAACCCCATGGAACGCACAATCACCGGCTATCACCGCGACCAGGAGCGCCATTGGGTGGCGGAGCTCGCCTGCGGACACAATCAGCACGTGCGTCACAAACCCCCATGGGTCAGCCGTCCCTGGGTCACGACCGCCGAAGGGCGCGCCAGCATGCTTGGCACGATGCTCGATTGCCTCAAATGCGACCGTGGGGAGCCTCCTGACCGTCCGGCTTCCGGCTAGGAAACCCCGCCGTCTTGCCGGACGGCGGGGTGTGTGGCAGCCCACGGAGCTCAGCCGCGTTTCGCAACCGCCTGAGCTTGGATGGCTGCGAGCCGCGAGCTGCCAATCTCTCCGATGGCGCGCGCGATCGCCCGCTGCTGACACTCCTTGCTCGCCGCAGCCGGGTCGGGAAACAGCGAGCTGGATACCGGGCATACTTCCGCGGCGGCATTTTCCAGGCGCCGATAGAGCGCCCGCGATCCCTTCACGGTCGCCAGATCGCGCTGGGTGTAAAACACGTTCGTCTGCAAGCCGTCTGCCGGCTGCTCGCCGGCCGAGGCGATGGCCGGTGACCCGAGTGCCACCGCGGCCGTGAGGATGCCCAGGGCGGTGAGGGCGACCCCGAGGGCGCGCGGGCGGGAGCTGACGTTGGTGGTGAATCGGCTCATGCTATGTCTCCTGTCAAATGTTGCTTCGATCTCTGTCATTCACTTCGACACGCATATGAGACACTCGGTTTAAATGCCGGGTAAGCCGGTCGGCCACGTATTCGTCCCGACCGGCGACGTACCGGCACCAGGAAGGTCTTTTGGCGCAGATCGACGACACGCTGAGTGTTCGGTGCCGATCGCGAGCGTTCGCATACAACTCAACGGATTCGTCCCTGCCGATTGCGAATTGGTCCCTTGGAAACGACTTTTCTCACGCCGATGTGCTGGCATGGGTCTTCTTCGCGTAATCTATGCATATGGCGCCGCGCATCCGCCCCACGTTCCTGATCGTCACGGCCTTCTGGGCTTATGTGGCCGCCTCGAACGTGATCTACGCGCACGCGATGCAGGAGAGCCTCGCGGCGCTGCGTGCCCAGGACGTGTTTTCCGGCTGGGCGCCGCGACTGTTGCAACACCTTTTTCTGTATCCGCTCCTTCTCGCCGGCGTCTGGTGCTCGGTGCGGCTCGGCTGGCAGCCGATCGGCCGGCGCCTGCCCGTGCAGCTGCTGATGGGTGGCGTATTCGCGTTCGCGGCATCGCCGGCGCTCTGGCTGGGGGAATGGCTGGTGACCGGCTCGCACCACCACCAGGACTCGTGGGCGAACGCCGCCGGGGTCATGAGCGAAATGCCCGGCGCGAGGTGGCCCGTCTGGCTGGCGAGTGCCACGACGTTCCTGCTGACCTACGGCTTCGCCGTTGCTCTGGTGAGCGGATTCGATTTCTATCGCCGGCTGCGCGATTCGCAGATCCGCGCCGCAGCCCTGGAGCGGGCGCTCACCAGCGCGCATCTGGCATCGCTGCGGATGCAGCTCTCGCCGCATTCGCTCTTCAACCTGCTGCACACCATCCGCGGCCACATCGAGTGGGATCCGCCGGCGGCGCGCACCATGATCGTGCAGCTCGGGGATCTGCTGCGTCGCCTGCTCAACGCCGGTGAGCGCGAATATTCCCGCCTCGGCGATGAGGTGCAGTTCGTGCGGCTGTACCTCGAGTTGCAACAGCGGCGCTTCGCGGACCGGCTGAGCGTCGATATTCCGCAGCCCGCGGAGCTGCCACCGGCATGGGTGCCGAGCCTCATCCTGCAGCCGCTGGTCGAGAACGCGGTGGTGCATGGGCTGGGGGGCCATCAGGGCTCGGTAGCCGTGCAGGTATCGGCGGTCAGCTCGCGCGGCGAGCTCATCCTTCGGGTTGTCAACACGCTCGGCGCCAGGCGCCCGAGCGGTAACGACGGCATAGGTCTGCGAAACGTGCGCGATCGCCTCGCGATTCAGTTCGGCGAGCGTGCCTCGTTCCGCGCCGGACCCGGCGAGGGCGAGTGGGTCGCGGAGATCCGCATGCCGCTCCTCACCGATGTTCTCGAGGCCACGGCAGCGCCTGCGGACGCGACTGCGAGCGCGGTGTTCGCGGAGCCATTGTAGTGCTCGATGTAGTGATCGTGGACGATGAGCTCGCGGGCCGGCGCACGTTGCGCGAGTGTTGCGCGCGCGAGCCCGATCTCAAGGTCATTGGCGAATACGGTGACAGCCGCGAGGCGCTCGAGTCGATCCGGGCGCGGCCCCCGGATCTTCTCTTCCTGGACATCCAGATGGACTCGCTCGACGGGGTATCGCTCGCCCGCTCGCTCGAGCCCGGGACTCTGCCGCTGATCGTCTTCGTCACCGCTTACGATCAGTATGCTCTCGATGCGTTCGACATCAGCGCCGTGGATTACCTGCTGAAGCCGTTCGACGACGAGCGCTTTCGACGCACCATCGAGCGGGTTCGGCGCCGCCGGGCAGCGGAGAGCGCGGTGCAACGGCGCGATGCGCTCGATGCCATGCTCGAGCGCATCGAGCGCGGAATGGCGGCCACGGATGCGCGCGTCAGGGTCCTCGCGGAGTCCGGCAGCCGCATGCACATGCTCGATGTGGCGCAGATCGAGATCGCCGAGGCGGACCGCAATTACGTCCGCTTCACCGTTGGCCGCGACACCTTTCAGGCGCGCAGCACTTTGCAACAGGCTGAAAAGACACTACAGTCGCAGCCCATGCTGCGCATCAGCCGCTCCTGTCTCGTGAACATCAACCATGTGCGGGAAGTGAGCCGCACGCCGCGGGGCGATTTCATCCTGGTACTCGCCGGGGGCGCCACCGTCACGAGCAGTGAAGGCTTCCGCGATGCGGTGCGGCAGCATCTCGACCGGTTGAAAGTTCGCGCGGGCTGAAGGCGGGCGCAGCCGTGTCACGGGCGCTCAGCGGCAGCGGGTCCCCGCCCGAAAACAGCCTCCGTGAGCGCAGCACGCGCATGGGCACGCTGGTGCTTTGCGTCCTCACCGGCATCAATCTGCTCAACTACCTCGACCGCTACGTGGTGACGGCATTGCTGCCGGACATCAAGCGGGCGATGCATGTCAGCGACTTCAAGCTCGGCCTGCTGATGAGCGGCTTTCTCGTGGTCTATACGCTCATCGCGCCGTTCTTCGGGCGGATCGGCGATCGCGGCTCGCGCACACGCCCGATTGCCATCGGCGTCTTCCTCTGGAGTCTGGCGACCGGCCTGTCGGGGCTCGTCCGCAATTACTCCCAGCTGCTCGGCGCACGGGCGGTCGTGGGGATCGGCGAGGCCGCCTATGTGACCATCGCCTCATCGCTGCTGGCGGATTGTTTCCCGAGGCGAACCCGCGGGCGGGCATTCGCCATATTCAACATGGCCATCCCCGTGGGCGCGGCTCTCGGCTACATCGTCGGCGGCCTCGTGCGCGCGCACTACGGCTGGCGCGCTGCGTTCTATGTTGCCGGCGTGCCCGGCTTGTTGCTCGCCGCCTGGATGTTTCGACTTCCGGATCCACCTCGAGGTACCCAGGACGAGGGGACGGACGGGGTCCCCGCCGCAGCCGATGCCGATCGGCGGAACTGGTGGTCGGTGTATCTGCAGCTGCTGCGGCAACGGCCTTACGTACTCACCGTTCTCGGCTATGCCGCCTACACTTTCGCGCTGGGCGGCCTCGCCTTCTGGGCACCGACGTTCCTCGAGCGCGTGCGCGGCATTTCGGCCATGAAAGCCTCAGCGGGATTCGGTGAGATCGTGGTCGTCACCGGATTCGTGGGTACCTTCGCCGGCGGCTGGCTCGGGGATTATTGGCTGAAGTACTCGCGTCAGGCGTATCTGTGGATGTCCGGCCTGATCACGCTGCTCGCGGTGCCTGTAACCTACGTGGCGCTGGCCGCCGGCTCGCCGTCGGTTTTCTATCCCGCGCTCATCGCCGCGGAGCTGTTGCTCTTCATGTCGACGGGGCCCATCAACACGGCGGTGGTCAATCTGGTCAGTCCCCTCGATCGTGCCTCGGCTGTCGCCCTCTGCGTGCTCATGATCCATATGCTGGGCGATGTGTTCTCACCGTCCCTGATCGGGGCGCTGTCGGACCTTTCGTCACTCGGCAGCGCGGTGATGGTCGTGCCCATCGCCGTCGCGGTGTCGGGGGCGCTGTGGCTGGCCGCAGCGAAGGCTGCGGCGGTCAGCGGCTGACGAACGCCCGCTCGATCACATAGTCGCCGGGCTCACCGATTGCCGGGGAGATCTCGAACCCGCGCTCATCGAGCAGGCCGCAAGTATCGGTGAGCATCGCCGGGCTGCCGCACACCATCACGCGATCGTTGGCCGCATCGAGCGGCGGCAACCCGAGGTCGTAGGAGAGACGTCCGGACCCGATGAGGGTCGTGAGGCGACCACGGTTGGCGTGCGGCTCGCGCGTGACGGTCGGGTAGTAGAGCAGCTTCGCCCGCACCCACTCGCCGAGCAGCTCGTGCGTCCGCAGTCCCTCGATGCGATGCGTGACCACGGCCGTCTCGCGCGCCCAGCGCACGCCGTGCACGAAAATGACCTGCTCGAAGCGCTCGTAGACTTCCGGGTCCTTGATGAGCCCCATGAAAGGCGCGGCCCCGGTGCCGGTCGAGAGCATATAGAGCCGCTTGCCGGGCTTCAGATCGTGCAGCACCAGGGTGCCGGTCGGCTTGCGGCTGACCAGGACCTCATCGCCCTGGCGAATGTGCTGCAGGCGCGAGGTGAGAGGGCCGTCGGGCACTTTGATGCTGAGGAACTCGAGGTGCTCCTCGTGATTGGCGCTGGCGATGCTGTAGGCGCGCAGCAGCGGGCGGCTGTCGACCTTGAGGCCGACCATGACGAATTGCCCGTTCTCGAAGCGCAGCCCCGAGTCGCGCGTGGTCGTGAAGGTGAATTGCGTATCCGTCCAGTGCTCCACCGAGAGAACGCGCTCGCTGCCTATCGCCGCCAAGAGGGTCACCTGCCAATTCGGCTGTTCCGGCCGGATATTCCGGTACACATATCTTAGCGGGCCCTGATGGCGGGCGTGGCGCCAATGGGCTATGCCATCATAATCCCGGGTTATCAAAGAGCCTGCAGAGGCCAGGGTGGATGCGTTAACGTCTTCCGCTCACTGAAGTGAGGGGATTTCCGTCCTCTGGAGGCCGACGTTCCGGCCCGAGACGAGGATATTGATAGCAGAGTTGATGTCCCGGTCATGCCAAGCACCACAGCCGCCACAGATCCACTCTCACTACGAGGTCCTCTCGGCCTTGTGGGCCGCCGCGGGCACCGCACGCGGAACAGACCTGCGTGGTCAATCGCTCGTCAACCTCGAGGTACTCAACTCCGTGCCTGATCGCCTTGTAGTGGAGCTGGGATCGAAGCTGCGACCAGCCGGCATCGAGCACGGACTTGGCCAGGCTGGTTCTGGCGAGTCCTCCCGCATTGAGGTTACCGATGCAGATGCGTCGGTTCTGGCGCACCAGCCGCGTGGACAACTCGTGCACATTCAAGTACCAGCGGCCGCGGGCATCCTCAGCGAAGCAGCCGCAGAGGATCCTTCCCTCTACCGGGCGGCTGAGCCAAATCCGGTACCGCCGCCCGAGGAAGATCATCGCATCGCCATCCAAGCGAATGGCGCGGGCCGCCTGAAAGGGAATCCACCCCAAGGCCCTTCTGCCACGCCATCGCGGCCGCTTGCCGCAGCTATCCCGGGAGATGACGAACTGTTTACAGACCGCCTGCACGGTACCCGAATGCAGGCCGAGGAGCTTGCTGCTGCCGAGGGTGAGCTTGATCAGATCGAAGCCCGAGGGCCAGCGCTTATTGTGTCGCCGAGCGGCGTTCTGGGTCTCGCCGCAATAGTTCCAGACCTGGTTCACCGCCCAAGCCTGTCGCTGAAGATGCCGCCTGTTCGCATCCTTGATCCGGTAGCGGTAGGTCAGCACCATGGCAACAGGGTAGTTGCAATGCGCGAAGTCGACAACCAGGACGCAGAATTTTCCTGGGAATGTCACGTACGCAATCCGCGGTCTTTAGTGTCAGAAGTGGAACCATATTGGATGAGGTGTATGTGCAACGCCCTTGACAGTGTCACTCGACGACGCCAGTCGCTACGTCTCGTTCGAAGTCAATGTATACCTGGGAGAGCGACCGAGAGCGTCTCCTCCTGGCCCTGAACGGCGAGGTTTCCGCCGCGGAGAGATCAGATGACCGATCCGGATGCGCTCGCGGCGCTCGAAAGCCGCGTCACACAGCTCACGCGCCAGGTAGCGCGCCTGGAGGACACTCACGCCGTCAAGTGCCTGCAGTACAAATACGGCTACTACATCGACAAGTGTTTGTATGACGAGGCCGTGACGCTCTTTGCCGACACCGGCGAGGTCCGCTTCCTCAACGGGGTCTATCGCGGCAAGTCGGGCATCCGCCGGCTCTATTGCAACTGGTTCCGCAAATACTTTACCGGTGGCGTCAACGGACCGCTGCGCGGCCTGCTGCTCGATCATCTGATGCTGCAGGACATCGTGGACATCGCGGCCGACGGCGCGAGCGCCAAAGGAAGATTCCGCTGCGTGCTGCAGGGCGGCTGTCACGAGAGCATGCCCGAGCCCATTCCGAACTTCCCCCGCCAGTTCTGGGAAGCCGGGATCTACGAGAATACCTACCTCAAGGAGGAGGGGCTCTGGAAGATCAAGTGCCTGCACTACAACATGCTCTGGCGCGCCGACTACCACCAGGGCTGGGCCAACAGCGACGTGCATCTGACACCGATCACGCGCGCGTATCCGGACGATCCGAACGGCCCCGACGAACTTCTGCCCGAAGCGCCAAAGACCTGGCCCGAGACGAGGGTCGTGGCATTCCACTACCCGCATCCGGTCACGGGCAAGCTCTGGGGCGGGCAGTAGATGCTCACGCGCTGTGCGCACCGCGCTGCTGTTGCACCGCAATCGCACGCGCAGTGCGACGCAACGGCGTATGGCGGGCCGCCAGCGGCTGGCATGCGCTTTGCTTCGTAATGGATGCTGGTTCGCGGCGGCGGTAGCCCCCCTCACTTGCCGCCCGTGCAAGTTACCGGTGGAGCCGGAATCCCCCTCCGGCTCCGCCGGGGTTTCAGCCGATGCGACAGTCCAGCGCGATGTCGGCGAGCTCGTAGCCTTTTCTGAAGTCGCGGATGTGCTTGACCATCCAGCCGCGCGCCGCCTCGACGTCGCGCTTGGCGATCGCTTCGTGAATGCGATGCTGCGCGCCGGCAATGCGCGCTCGCGCCTGCGGGATCCTGTCGATCAACACGCGCAGCGAGGGCTCGAGCAGATCGAGCAGCGGTTCCTGCGCCAGCGCGAGCACCTGATTGTGCGTGGCGCGCCCGACGCAGCGGAAGAACTCCGCGGCGTGATGCACCGCCTTCTCCGTCTCCGTGCTGCGCTGCGCAAACTGCTCGCATGCCGCGCTGATGCTGGCCAGGTCGACCGCGGTGCGATTGCGCGTCGCGATCTCGGCAATGGGCGGCTCAAGTTGCGTCAGCGCCTCCCAAACCTCGAAAAACGTGACATCGTGGAGCGCCAGAGCGCGGCTGACATCCTTCGCGATGGCGCGGTGCTGCGGGCGGCTGACCGTCATCAGCTTCGAGCCCGGGCGACGCTCGAGCAGCCCGCCGCTCTGCAGCTCGCGCAGTGCCTCGCGCACGGTCGAGCGGTTGACGCCGAACTGACGGGCAAGCTCTGTTTCCGGCGGCAGCCGCTCGCCTTCGCGCAGCTCGCGGCTGAGGATGCGCTCCGTGATGGCCGTGGCCACCTTGCGGTAGCCCGGCACCAGCAGGATCTGATCGAACTCGACGCTCATGCTGCGGCTTCGTACAGCTCGCGGCCGATCAGCATGCGGCGGATCTCCTGCGTGCCGGCGCCGATCTCGTAGAGCTTGGCATCGCGCAGCAGCCGCCCCGCGGGGAAGTCATTGATGTAGCCATTGCCGCCGAGCGCCTGGATCGCCTCCAGCGCGACGCGCGTCGCGTTTTCCGCGGCGAAGAGAATGCAGGCCGCCGCATCGCGGCGCTTCACCTTGCCCGCATCGCATGCGCCTGCCACCGAGTAGACATAGGCGCGGGAGGCGCTGAGCGCGGTATACATGTCGGCCACCTTGGCCTGCATCAGCTCGAAAGTGCCGATCGGCTGCCCGAACTGCTTGCGCTCGTGCACGTAGGGGAGCACGAGATCGAGCGCCGCCGCCATGAGACCCAAGGGGCCGCCGGCGAGCACGACCCGCTCGTAGTCCAGTCCGCTCATCAACACCCGGGCGCCGCCGTTCTCGGGCCCGATGCGGTTCTCCGCCGGCACGGCGCAGTCGTCGAATACTAGCTCGCTGGTGCTGGAGCCGCGCATGCCGAGCTTGTCGAGCTTCTGCGCGGTGCTGAAGCCGGGCCAGCCACGCTCCACGATGAAGGTGCTGATACCGCGAGCGCCCGCCGCGGGGTCCGTCTTCGCATAAACGACGACCACGTCGGCGTCAGGTCCATTCGTGATCCACATTTTGCGGCCGTTGAGCACGTACCTGTCGCCGTGGCGCGCCGCACGCAGCTGCATCGAAACCACGTCCGAGCCGGCCTGAGGCTCCGACATGGCCAGGGCGCCGACATGCTCGCCGCTGACGAGCTTCGGCAGGTACCGGTCGCGTTGCGCATCACTGCCGTTCAGGCGCAGCTGGTTGACGCAGAGGTTGGAATGCGCGCCATACGAGAGCCCAACGGAGCCGGAGGCGCGGGAGATCTCTTCCATCGCCACGGCGTGGGCGAGATAGCCGAGGCCGGCGCCGCCCCAGCGCTCGGGCACCGTGATGCCGAGGAGGCCGAGCTCGCCGAGCGCCGGCCAGAGGTCGCGCGGGAACTGGTTGCTGCGGTCGATCTCGTCCGCGCGCGGGGCGATCCGCTCCGCGGCGAAGCGCCGGACCTGGTCGCGGACTTCCTCGATGCTTTCACCGAGGCCGAAATCGCTGTCTACCGGTGAGTTCGCCGCCATGAGCTTGTCATCCATCGGGGTAGGATCGTATGATTGTCCGACAATCAGGCCATCGTGACAAGCCCATGCCCCGAATAGCCTCGCGGCTCGATCCCCGCTCGCAGCAGTTCCGCGACAACGAGGCGGCCATGCGCGAGCTCACCATACAGCTCAGGGCCGAAGTGACCCGCGCCGCCGCCGGTGGATCCGCCCAGGCGGTGAGCCGGCATCGCGCCGCAGGCAAGCTCACGGCCCGCGAGCGCGTCCAGATGCTGCTCGATACCGGCAGTCCCTTTCTCGAGCTGTCGCAGCTTGCCGCACACGGCATGTACGGCGGCGGTATCGCCTGCGGCGGCATCATCACCGGGATCGGACGGGTGAGCGGGCGGGAGTGCGTGGTCGTCGCCAACGATCCGACGGTCAAGGGCGGCACCTACTACCCGATCACCGTCAAGAAGCATCTGCGGGCGCAGGAAGTTGCGCGCGAAAATCGGCTTCCCTGCGTCTATCTGGTGGAGAGCGGCGGCGCGTTCCTGCCCGCGCAGGATGAGGTGTTCCCCGACCGCGAGCATTTCGGCCGGATCTTCTACAACCAGGCGACGCTCTCATCCGCGGGCGTGGCGCAGATCGCCGTCGTTCATGGCTCATGCACCGCGGGAGGCGCTTACGTGCCCGCGATGTCGGATGAGAACGTCATCGTGCGCGGGCAGGGCAGGGTGTTTCTCGGCGGACCGCCGCTCGTCAAGGCCGCGACGGGCGAGGACATCGATGCGGAGTCGCTGGGTGGCGCGGACGTCCATTGCCGCGAGTCAGGTGTCTGCGATCACTACGCGGAGAACGATACGCATGCGCTGGCCATTGCGCGGCGCATCGTGGCGCGCTTGCGTCCTGCCGCGGATACCTCGCCACCGCAGGCGTCGCGCGACCCTCATTACGATCCGCGGGAGCTCTATGGCGCCGTGCCCGCGAGCCTGCGCCGCCCGTACGATGTGCGCGAGGTGATCGCCCGCCTCGTGGACGGCTCGGAGCTCGATGAGTTCAAGCAGCTCTACGGCACTACGCTGGTGTGTGGCTTCGCCCACATCGCGGGTTTTCCGGTCGGCATCCTGGCCAACAACGGCATTCTCTTCTCCGAGAGCTCGCTCAAAGGGACGCACTTCATCGAGCTCTGCGCCCGCGAGCGCATCCCGCTCCTTTTCCTGCAGAACATCACCGGCTTCATGGTGGGCCGCCGCGCCGAGGCGGGTGGCATCGCCAAGGACGGGGCCAAGCTGGTCACCGCGGTGGCGTGCGCACAGGTTCCGAAGCTCACCGTCATCATCGGTGGCAGTTACGGTGCCGGCAACTACGCCATGTGCGGCCGCGCGTACTCGCCGCGACTCCTCTTTCAGTGGCCCAATGCCCGCATCTCGGTCATGGGCGGTGAGCAGGCGGCGAGCGTACTGGCGACCGTCAAGCGCGGGCAGTTCGAGGGCGCGGGCGGCGGTTGGCCGGCGGCAGAGGAGGAAGCTTTCAAACAGCCGATCCGCGAGCAGTACGAGCGGCAGGGACACCCTTATTATTCCTCCGCCCGGCTCTGGGATGATGGTGTGATCGATCCGCTCGAGACGCGCCGGATCCTCGGGCTCTCCCTCGCCGCGGTGCGCAACGGACCCGGGGAGGATACGCGCTTCGGACTCTTCCGCATGTGATGGCCACACTCCACCGACGCAGATGACAAACATGATCCGCAGCCTTCTGGTGGCCAACCGCGGCGAGATTGCCTGCCGCATCTTCCGCACTGCCCGCAGGATGGGTATTCGCACGATCGCGGTTTATTCCGACGCGGACGCATCCGCCCGCCACGTACGAGAGGCCGATGAGGCCGTCCGCATCGGGCCGCCGCCGGCAGCGGAGAGTTATCTCGACATTCAGGCGATCATCCGGGCGGCAGGCGCGACCGGTGCCGAGGCGATCCACCCGGGATACGGATTTCTGTCGGAGAACCCGCAATTCGCCCAGACCTGCCTCGATGCAGGGCTGGTATACGTGGGACCACCTCCCGCCGCTATCGCCGCCATGGGCTCGAAGAGCCTCGCCAAGGCGAGCGTGCGCGCGGCAGGAGTACCGGTGTTGCCCGGCTATGATGGCGACCGTCAGGATATCGATCACCTCGAGGCGCGCGCGCTCGAGGCGGGGCTACCGCTCATCGTCAAGCCCGCCTCCGGCGGCGGCGGCAAGGGCATGCGCGTCGTACACACGAAGGAAGAGCTGCGCGATGCCCTGGCGGCGGCGCGGCGCCTGGCGGAGAGCGCCTTTGGCGACGGCACTCTGCTCATCGAGCGCTATCTGCCGCAACCGCGCCACATCGAGGTGCAGGTGTTTGCCGATGCGCAGGGGTCTTACGTGCATCTCGGTGACCGCGACTGCTCGGTGCAGCGGCGCCATCAGAAGCTGATCGAGGAGGCGCCGGCTCCCGGACTGCCGCAACCGGTGCGCGAGTCGCTGCATGCCGCCGCCGTGCTGGTGGCGCGCAACATCGGCTACCGCAGCGCCGGCACGGTGGAGTTTCTCTACGATGGCCGTGACTTCTTTTTCCTCGAGATGAACACGCGGCTGCAGGTGGAGCACACCGTCACGGAAGCGGTCACGGGGCTGGATCTGGTCGAGTGGCAGCTGCGGGTCGCCGCGGGCGAGCCGCTGCCGCTCGCGCAGGCGCAGATCCGCCTGGAGGGCCATGCCATCGAGGCGCGCGTCTGCGCGGAGGATCCGGAGCGCGACTTCCTGCCGAGCGCCGGCACGCTGCAGCTCGCGGACTGGCCGCGCGGCGAGTCGCTGCGGGTTGACGGAGGCTTCGAGAGTGGTGATGCCGTGCCGCCCGTATACGATTCGCTCATCGCCAAGGTGATCGCCTGGGCGCCTGCGCGCGATGAGGCGGCGGCGCGGCTCGCGGATGCGCTCGATCACACTTACCTCGCCGGCATCCATACCAACGAGCGTTGGCTCGGTCGCATCCTGCGCTCGCGGGTTTTTCTCGAGGTGCGCCACAGTGTGGCGCTGCTCGACCGGAGCGCGGCGGAGTTCTCGCGTCCGGCCGAAGCAACACCTGCCGTACTGACGTTGGCCGCGCTCGCGGCCCGGCATATCGCCGGGACGGACAGCCCGGGCGCGGCGCCCGCGGGGCAAAGCCCTTGGGCGGTGAGCGACGGCTTCCAACCCAACCTGCCCGCCCGCATCGACCTGACACTGTCCTCAGGTGGGCGGTCGCAGCCGGTGCAATTGATGCTCGAGGGCGGTGAGCCGCGCGAGGCGGTGCTGCGCCCGCCGGCCGACAAATCCGCTCAGCAGGATGGCGGCGCGCGGCTGCGCCTCGCCGGCGTTGCGGTGACTGAGAGCACGGTCACGGCGTCGCTGGACGATGTGCGGCACAGTGCCCGCTGGTTCCACCGCGGACCGCAGCTTCATCTCTGGATGGGTGATACGCATCAGGAGCTGTTGCTTGACGACCCGCGCACGCACGAGTTCAGCGCGAGTGCCGCGACCGGCGGCCTCACGACTCCGCTGCCCGGCGTCGTGTCGGCGGTGGCGGTTGTCGAAGGTCAGGCCGTAACCGCGGGCGAGGTCTTGATGGTCATCGAGGCGATGAAGATGGAGCACACCATCGCCGCTCCCTACGACGGCGTGGTGCGGACGATCCACTTTGCCCGCGGTGATCGCGTGCCCGAAGGCAGCGAGCTGCTCGCGCTGTCGCGCGCGGGCGACAGCGCGAGTTAGTTGCCGTTCAGCCGGTCATTGCTACGCTCGCAGTTGTTTGGTGCGCAAGCGGGCCGACACAGTTGAGACATAACACGAGTCTCGATCATAGAATCGCCAGGGACGGCACGCCCATTCGCCGGCGTAGTCGACGCCGATGCGGGCGCTGCGCGCGATGCGCGGCGGCTGGCGGGCCGAGGCGGGCGGCCTCTCGAGCCAGAGCGCATCACCGCAGAGGTCCGCGCCGTTCAGTCTCTTGTCGATGTGCATCGCGCGGCAGAGCAGGCCGGGACCCCAGGTCTTGTCATCGATCCCGGCGACCGGCTCCAGTGCCCGCAGCAGCACGGCGTGTGGCACGTCCGTAGCCTCCGTGACGACGTTCAGGCAATGCCAGAAGCCGTAAATGAAATATACGTAGGCGTGCCCGGGAGGACCGAACATGACCTCCGTCCGCGACGTGCGTCCGCGGGAGGAATGGGCGGCCAGGTCCTGCGGCCCCTGATAGGCCTCGGTCTCCACGATCCGGCCAACGCGGGTCGAGCCGCCGTCCGCATGCACCAGGTGCATGCCGATCAGCTCGCGGGCAACGGTGAGCGTGTCTCTGGCGTAGAAAGCGCGAGTTATTTTCCGTGCCGGCGGCATGCGCGGCGTATGTTACAATAGCGGGCGGGTCCGACTGGCCCAAGAGGTATGCGGGAATGAGATTGATGCGAAGGCTGATGCGCCCGGGCCGTGGCTCGAGCTGGGCGGCTACCGGCGCATTGCTGGCAGCCGGGGTGCTGGTCTCCTCGCTGGCCACGCCCAGCCGGGCGGCCGTGTTCACCCTGCCGCCGGACGACAGCTCGCTCATCGGGCAGGATCAGCAGATCCAGTCGCAATCTGCCGACACGCTGCTCGACCTCGCGCGCAGATACAGCGTGGGGTACTGGGAGATCCAGGAGGCGAACCCGAAGGTCGACATGTGGCTGCCCGGTCAGGGCACCAGCATCACCATTCCCGGCACCTTCATCGTGCCGCCGGTCGATCACAAGGGCATCGTGATCAACCTGCCGCAGCATCGCCTGTTCTACTTCCCGAAGCGCAGTCGCCACGATCAGCCGATCGTGATCACCTACCCGGTGAGCCCCGGCGAGGGTGACTTTCCGACCCCTGTCGGTGTGACTCGCATCGTCCGCAAGGTACCGCACCCGGTCTGGATCCCGACGGCGCACATCCTGAAGGCGCACGAGGAAGCGGGCGATCCGATCCCGAGGATCTGGAAGGCGGGACCCGACAATCCGATGGGAGAGTGGGCGTTGGAGACAACGCTGAGCCGCGGTGAGATCTACATCCACGGCACCAACAATCCGATGGCGATCGGCATGTCGGTCACGCACGGCTGTGTTCGGTTGTACCCCGAGGACATCGCGGCGCTCTATCCGATCGTGCGCGTGGGTACGCCGGTGACCATCGTCAACGAGCCGGTGCTGGCGAGTCTGCAGGGTGGGCAGCTCTATCTGGAGGTCCATCCGCCGACCACCGGCAATCATGTCCCCGCGCCGCCCAACTACGACCAGATCTCGCAGATCATCGACACGGCGATCGGCAAGAACGTCGTCGCCATCGACTGGGAGAAGGTCCGTCAGGTGGCGACCCAGGCAAACGGCATTCCGGAGCTCATCGGAGTCCAGGCCGACACCAACATGCCGGCGACACCGGCAGGCGCTCAGCCGCAGCCGACTCAGGAAACGACGCTCAGCGCGCCGCACCATTCATCGAGCGGATCTGCCGGAGCAACCTGACGATCGCGCTCGCGCGTGAGAGGAGCGCCACGCCGGCGCTCAGCTTGCCGATGAAGCCGACCACGCGCCGCTCGCGCATCATGAGCAGCAGCGTCCCGAGCGAGAGCAGCCATTTGAAAGGATGGGTCGCGGCCGAGGCAGGCGCCCGCCGCGTCCAGTTGGAGAGCTGTGCCGCGGGGCTCAGCTCCGCGATCCGATAGGCGATCTCCAGCCGCTGCTGCTCGCAGCGGGCGATGAGGTTGCGCCGGCGCGCCTCGAGCTCATGCAGGCGCCTCATGCTTCTCCTCCCTCGGTGCCGCCGACGCGGCGCTGATCGTGCTCGAATTGCCCGAGCGTTCCGGCCAGTAGGGGCGGGCGGCCGCGGAAAATCCGCGCGCCGATCATGCCGCAAAGGACAGCCAACACCAGGAGCACGCCCATGCTGCCGAGCAGGCCGGCGACGGGGTGCGTGGTCCAGAGCGCGGCCACCATCGCGGTCAGTGCGAAGACGATCGCCAGCAGCGCGCAGGCGACAGCCGCGAAACCCCAGAGGAGAAGTTGGACAACGTAAACGAGATAGATTTCCGCCTCGACCGCGGCCAGGTCGAGACGAGTCTTGAGGGAATCGATGACTGCGGCGAGGAGTCCGCGCACGAGACCCGGCTCGCGCGCCCCGCCGGCCTGACCATCAGACTGCTCCGGCGGGGGGATGATGTAGTCATCCATCAACGGCGGCCCACCAGCAGCCCGACGAGCAGCGCGACACCGCCGGCGATGGCCACCGCGGTCCAGGGGTTGTCCCGTACGTAGCCATCGAGGAACTCGGCACGTCCCTTGAGATCGCGCTCGATCTCGCCGAGTCGGGCGCGCAGATCCCCAAGGGACTGCTCGGCGCGCCGCCGTGCCTCCTCGGTCAGGTCTTCCGCGTTCTCGGCGCTGGCTCGCAGCAGCGTCTCGGTGTCTCTCACCAGCGTCTGGATGTCTTCGGCCAGCTTTCCGGCATCGAACTGTGGGCTCATGGGATTGCACTCGGCATAAGGTTTCAAGGCAGTTTAGCCACCGTCAGCGCCGCATGCACCATCAGCAGCTCTTCATCGACCGGTATCACCCAGACGCTGACGCGGCTGCGCGTGCCGTTGATACGGGATTCGCTGCCCCGCGCGGCCTGGTTGGCGGTTGGGTCGAGCTCGATGCCCGACCATTCCAGGTCCGAGAGGATCCGCGTCCTGACCTCCGGTACGTGCTCCCCGACGCCGCCACCAAAGGCGATGCCGTCGCAGCCGCCGAGTACAGCAAGATAGGCGCCGAGGTATTTGCGCGCCCGGTAACAGTAGAGCTCGACCGCGAACTGGGCCCGTGCTGAGCCAGCATCGAGCAGCGTCTGGGGATCGGAGGGGCTGCCGGCAACTCCCGCGAGGCCGCAGCGCTGGTTCAGGATCGCCACGATCTGCTCACCGCTCTGGCCCAGCCGCCGCTCGAGGTAAGGCACGATGGCGGCGTCGAGATCTCCCGAGCGCGTCTCCATGACCAGCCCTTCGAGCGGCGAGAACCCCATGGAAGTGTCGCGCGGCCGCCCCTGGTCGAGCGCTGCAATGGAGCAGCCGCCCCCGAGCTGCAGGGTGATCAGCTTGCCGCCGCCCGGGAGCCGGGGCTCGAGCTGCCGCCAGCGCCGCCACATCGCCTCGTGCGCCAGGCCGTGAAAACCGTACCGGCGGACGCCGAGCTCGACCCCGAGGTCGGGCGGCAATGCATATTCCGCGGCTACGCGGGGCAGGGTGGAGAAGAATGCCGTATCAAAGGCCGCCACGTGGGTTACGCCCGCCCCGCAGGCGTCACGGGCGGCGTCGATCCAGCGCAGCGCCACCGGATTGTGCAGGGGCGCCAGCTCCGAAAGGCTGGCGATCGCCGCGCGCACGGGGTCATCGATGAGGGTAGGTCCGGTGAAGCGGGTGCCGCCATGTACCACCCGATGCACGATGACCGTCGGACGGACGGCCAGGCGCCCGAGAAACGCCCGCAGGGCTGCGGCGGGATCCGGCGACTGGCCGGCCAGGTGCTGCATTTCGAGCCGCTTCGGCAGCGCTTCAGCCTCGCGCGCGGCGCCATCGACCCGGAAGGCGCCCAGTTTCACCGACGTACTGCCGGTGTTGACGGTCAACACGATCATGACCGGTTTATATTACGGAGTAACATGGCCCGTGCATTTGCCGGGAGGCTCCAGTGGACACAGAAGCGGTACGCGCAAGCCTGCTCAAGCGCCGGGAGGAGCTGCAGACGCGGGCGAGCAGAGCCAGCGCGGACTTGAGGCACGAGTCCGATCCCCTCAGCGCGGACTTCGCCGAGCAGGTGACTCAGCGCGAGACCGACGATGTCCTCGGCGCCATCTCCGAGTCGGCGCAGCAGGAGTTGCGCCTGCTGCAGGCAGCCCTGAGGCGGCTCGAGGAGGGCCACTATACGACCTGCGCGGTCTGCGGTGAGCCGATCGAGGAAGAGAGGCTGCAGGCAGTGCCGTACACGGACCGCTGCCGCACCTGCGCCGAGCGTACGCGCCGCCGCAGCCCCGGCTCCGCCCCACCGCGGAAAGGCTGAGCGTGGCAAAACCATCCGGCGTCATCACCATCACCACGGACTTCGGTCACCAGGGCCCGTTCGTCGGCGTGATGAAGGGCCGCATCCTCAGCCGCCTGCCGACTGCGCGGATCATCGACCTCACCCACGAGATCGTGGTCCACTGGCCGGCGGAAGCCGGGTTCTGGCTGGCAAGGGCGTTCGAGTACTTCCCGCCCGGCACCGTGCACGTGGCGGTCGTGGATCCCGGCGTGGGAACCTCGCGCGACATCATCCTGGTGAGCGCGGCCGAGCACCTCTTCGTCGCCCCTGACAACGGGCTTTTGGCCCCCGTGGTGGCACGGCACGCGGGTGCCGCTGTCGTGCGGTTGCGGTCCGGAGGTCTGGCTTCGATCGGCGTCCATCACGCCAGCGCTACCTTTCACGGGCGCGATATCTTCGCGCCGGTGAGCGCGGAGCTTGCGGCAGGGCGCTGCAGTCCCGCGGACCTGGGTGAGCCCGTGGCCGCGGAGGCCATCGTGCCCTCCTGGGTCGATGAGCCCGCGGTCGAGCGTGCGAGCGTCTCCGGGGTCATCATCAGCATCGATCATTTCGGCAATCTCATCAGCAACATCGACGCGACGCTGATCGAGCGCTTCCGGCTGCCGCTGGTGCATGCCGGCAACCATGCCTTCCCGCTGCTGCGGACCTACGGCGACACGCGGCCCGGGCAGTACCTCGCACTCGTCAATTCTTTCGGGGTGATAGAGATCGCGCGCGCGGAGCAAAGCGCCGCCGAAGGGCTGGGTCTCAGCCGGGGTGCTCCAGTCACCGTCCGAGACAGGACAGAGTGATGGGAGCGTCATACCTTCTGGATATTGCTCTCGCGCGGGAATCCGCTATAGTTCGCTGCCTTGCTATGTGCACCCGATGCACTACTCATTGATTTAACTCAGGATTTGCGGCGATAGATGTCGGAACGAGACAACGAGAGCTTCGATCTCGACGAGGAATTCTTGAGCGGGGCCACCGAGGACAGCACCGATTACGATCGGCTGCTCGACCGGGTGGACAAGCGCGTCCGCAACCAGGCGAAGCGCGGCAAAGCCGCGTGGAGCCGCCTGGAAGAAGTCCTGGCGGACAAGAAGCTGGAGAAGGACCTCCGCGACTTCGATGAGGAAACGTAACAGCGCTGCATGACGCGAGCAGGGCGGCCCCGCGTGACAGCGCGGCCGGCCCGCCTCGGGGGACTGCTCGGCCTTCGTCAACTTCGGGCCCCGGATGGGGCCTCACAGGCGGACGCCCTCGCCGCTGCTTGCCCCGTGGAATACTCCTGTGACTCGCACCGCGTCCGACTGGATCGTCCTCAAATTCGGCGGGACCAGCGTCTCTTCGCTCGTCAATTGGCGCAATATCGCCAAGGTCGCTGCCGCGCGGCACGCCGAGGGTGCACGAGTGCTCATCGTGCATTCCGCGGTGACCGGCATCACCGATCGCCTGGAGAAGCTGCTCGTGGCCGCGCGCGGCGAGGCGCAGGAGGAGGAGCTGAGGATCATCGAGGAGCGGCATCGGCGGCTCGCCGCCGAGCTCGGCGTTCCCCTGGGTCCCGACTGCGAGCGTCAGCTCGCGGAACTGCGACACATCGCCGCCGGCATTGCGCTCATAGGTGAAGTGAGCGATCGCACGCGCGCGCGCGTCATGTCGAGCGGCGAGCTGCTGGCGACCGACCTGGGTGCGCGGTTCCTGCGTAGCCAGGGGCTGGCGGTCGACTGGGCCGATGCGCGCACGATGCTCCTCGCCGAGGAGCGCGGCGCCTCCGCGAAAGCCAACATCCTCAACGCCACGTGCGCCTTCGCTCCCGACAGCGCGCTCACGCAGCGCCTGGCGGGTCTGGCGGCTATCGTGGTCACCCAGGGTTTCATCGCGAGCGACAGCGAAGGCAACACCGTTCTTCTCGGGCGCGGCGGCTCCGATACCTCGGCGTCGTATCTCGCGGCCAAGCTCAGCGCGCGCCGGCTCGAGATCTGGACGGATGTGCCCGGCATGTTCAGCGCCAACCCGCGCGCGACGCCGACGGCGCGTCTGCTGCGCTCTCTTCATTACGATGAGGCGCAGGAGATCGCGACCAGTGGTGCGAAAGTCCTGCACCCGCGCTGCATTCTGCCTGCGAGGCAATATCGGATTCCGCTGCACGTCTATGCGACGCAGGCGCCCGACCTCGAAGGCACCGTGCTCAGCGCGGAAGGCAGCGATGGCAACCCGCAGGTGAAGGCGGTCTGCACCAAAAAGGGCATCACCCTGATCTCGCTCGAGAGCCCCGGCATGTGGCACCAGGTGGGATTCCTCGCCGATGCCTTCCAGGTCTTCAAGAGCCACGGCATGTCGGTGGACCTGGTGTCGACCTCGGAGACCACCGTCACGGTGTCGCTGGATCCGGCGGCCAACACGCTCGATGAGACCCTGGTGGAGGATCTGGTGAGCGACTTGTCCCGGCTCTGTCGCGTGCAGGTGATAGGCCCCTGCGCTTCGGTGAGCCTCGTCGGGCGCAACATCCGGGCGATCCTCCACCAGTTGGGTGGCGCCTTCGAGTTCTTCGAGGAGCAAAAGATCTATCTGGTGAGCCAGGCGGCCAACGATCTCAACTTCACCTTCGTCGTCGATGAGCGCCAGGGAGACCGGCTGGTCGATCAGCTCCATGAGCTGCTGATCCGGCCGGTGCCGGGCGATAGGGTGCTCGGGCCCACGTGGCAGGAGCTCTTCGCGCAGCCGCAGCTGCCGGCAGTGCGGGCGACGTCGTGGTGGTGGGAGAAGCGTGCACGGCTTCTGAAGACGCTCGGTGACCGCGAGGCGGCTTATATCTACGACCTCGACGTCGTGCGTGCGGCCGCGCGGGCGTTGCGCGATCTGAGCTCCGTCCAGCGGGTGCACTATTCCATGAAGGCCAATCCGCATCCGGCAGTGCTCGCGGCAGTGCGCGCGGAAGGAGTCGAGTTCGAGTGCGTGGCGCGCAACGAGGCGGAGCGCGTCCTGACACTTTTTCCGGACCTCGATCCGCGGCGTGTCCTCTATACGCCCAATTTCGCTTCGCGCGAGGAGTATGCCTGGGCGCTCGCGCGCGGGGTGCAGGTAACCGTCGACAACACTTATGCGCTGATCGAGTGGGGGAGCCTATTTCGCGACCATGAGATCTTCGTCAGGATCGATACCGGTGTGGGCGCGGGTCATCACCATCACGTGCGCACTGCCGGCGCGCACGCCAAGTTTGGTGTACCTGTCGCTGACGTCGAGCGTCTAGCGCGGGAGGCGCGCAAGCTAGGAGCGACTGTCGTGGGTCTTCAGGCGCACGTCGGTAGCGGCATCTTCGATGTGACGACCTGGCAGCGCACGGCCCGGCAGCTGGCGGATCTCGCGCAGCGCTTCGATTCGGTGGGCGCCATAGACGTCGGTGGCGGCCTCGGGGTGCCGGAACGCAGTGATCAGCCCGGTGTCGACCTCGCGAAGCTCGACACTCTGCTCGCGGCGGTGCGGGCTGAGCATCCGCGGCTCGAGTTCTGGATCGAGCCCGGTCGCTACCTGACCGCCCCCGCCGGCGTGTTGCTCGCCCGCGTCACGCAGCTGAAGAGCAAGGGCGATGTGCGCTATGTCGGCGTCGCGACCGGGATGAACTCCCTGATCCGGCCGGCACTCTATGGTGCGTACCATGAGATCGCCAATCTCACGCGCCTGGGAGAGCCGGCTACGGAACTCGTGAACATCGTGGGTCCCATCTGCGAGAGCGCGGATGTTCTCGGCCATGACCGGCTGCTGCCGCCCACACGGGAAGGCGACGTGATCCTCATTTCCAATGCCGGCGCGTACGGCCATTGCATGAGCTCGCACTACAACCTGCGCGACCCCGCCGAGGAGCTGGTGCTCTGAAGAGCGCGGCCAAGCCCTCAGGCGGGAAGTCCAGGTCCCGAGGCCGGAAACGGTCCGCGGCGCGGTGGGGTCTGCGCGGGCTGCTCACCGGAGTGGTGCTGGTGGGCCTGGTGGTGGGCGGCGCCTACATCTATTACCTCAACCTGCTGGTCACGCACCAGTTCGAGGGCCTGCGCTGGACGCTTCCGGCCCACGTCTATGCGGCACCGATGGACCTCTACGCCGGGCTGCCGCTCTCCGAGCCGCAACTCGAGCACGAATTGCAGCGCCTGTCCTACCACGGCGTGACCGACCTCGAGCAGCCCGGCACTTACCGCGCTACGGATAATCGCGTCGACGTGGCGCTGCGCGCCGTGCAGTTCGCCGACGGCAGCCGGCCAGCGACGGTGCTGTCGATCTTCTTCGGTCCCACCGGGATCCAGGACCTGCGCGACAGCTCGAACCGGCAGGTACCTGTGACGCGGCTCGATCCGCTTCTGATCGGCAGTCTCTTCCCCGTGGATGGGGTGGACCGCATCGTCGTCACTCCGCAGGAAGTGCCACCGCTGCTGCCGGCGGCGCTGAAGGCGGTGGAGGACCGGACCTTCGATACCAACCGTGGGGTCGATCCATTCGCCATGCTGCGCGCGCTCTGGGTCGATCTGCGCTCGCACCGGATAGAGGAGGGCGGCAGCACCCTGACCCAGCAGCTCGTCAAGAGCTACTTCCTCACCAACCGGCAGACGCTCGGGCGCAAGGTGCGCGAGGCCATCATGGCGATCTCGCTCGCCTCGCACTTCAGCAAGGACGATCTTATGAACGCCTACATCAATGAGATCTTCCTCGGCCAGGACGGCAACCGCTCGATCCACGGCTTCGGGCTCGCAAGCGAGTTCTATTTCGGCAAACCTCTGTCGGAGCTCGATCTGCCGCAGGTGGCGACTCTGGTGGCGATCGTGCGCGGACCCACCTACTACGATCCGCGCAGTCATGCGCCGCGGACGCTCGCCCGCCGGAACCTGGTGTTGCAGATCCTGGCGCGGCAGGGAGTCGTCAAGCCGGAGCAGGCGCAGGTCGCGCAGCAGCAGCCTCTTGGCGTCACGATCGGCGCCTCCGGCGCCTACTATCCGGCGTACCTCGACCTCGTGCGCCGGACGCTGCGAAGCGACTATCCGGAAAAGGAGCTGACCGAGGCCGGCCTCAGCGTCTACACGAGCCTTCAACCCCGCGTGCAGGAGCTCGCGGAACAGTCCCTCGATGCGCAATTGCAGGTGCTCGACAAGCGGCACCACCGCCATGACGCGAAGCTGGAGGGGGCGGTCGTCGTCACCTCGCCGCAGAGTGGCGACGTGCTTGCGATCGTGGGCGGACGCAACGTCGATTTCGACGGGTTCAATCGTGCGCTCGATGCCAATCGCTCCATCGGCTCGCTGATCAAGCCCTTCGTCTATCTGACGGCGCTGGAGACAGGCCGCTACAACGCCGCCACGGTAATCCAGGACCAGCCCGTGAGTATCAAGCTGGCAAACGGCCGCTATTGGCGTCCGGAGAACTTCACACGCCGCAATTACGGGCCTGTGCCCGTGGTGCGGGCGCTTGCGGAGTCGCTGAATGACGCGACGGTCGGCGTCGGCATGGATATCGGGCTCGACAAGATCTCCGGTACCCTGCAGCGATTCGGGCTCCAGCGGGCGCCGGATCAGGTACCGGCAATGCTGCTGGGCGCCATCGACATCCCGCCGCTCGAGGTTGCACAGATCTATAACGGGCTGGCGGACGGAGGATTCCGCACGCCTCTACGGGCAGTGCGGGCGGTCGTCAGCGCGGACGACAAGCCACTCAAGGCGTTCCCTCTGCAGGTGACCCAGGTTGCCTCTTCAGCGGACGTTTATGAGGTCGAGAGCATGATGGAGCAGGTGATGACTCACGGCACCGGAGTGCCGGCCTTGCGCATCCTGCCTCCAGGGCTCACGACCGCGGGCAAGTCCGGTACCTCCTCGCAGGATCGGGACAGTTGGTTCGCGGGGTTTTCGGGTGGGGAGCTGGCGGTGGTCTGGGTGGGATACGATCATTACCAGCCGACCGGGCTCACGGGCTCTGAGGGCGCGCTGCCGGTCTGGGCGCATCTGATGGCGGGGCTCGGTACGACGTCGCTGGAGATGCCCGCACCGGAAGGCGTGACGGACACCTGGATCGACTATCTGACCGGCTTGGGTGCGCAGCCCGGGTGCGCGGGCGCGATACCGGTGCAGGTGGCCTTGCCGACGGGCACGCAGGTGCCGCCAATGCCGGGCTGCGGATCCGGCACCACGGCGGGGACACTGTTGGATCGGGCCGGGAAGCTGCTGCACCGCCTGGTACATTGAGGTAGCTTGAAGTCATGAAGCTGATGCTCGGCGCGCTCGCGCTCGGTGGACTGTTGGCGGGTTGCGCCCTGTTGAATGCGCCGCCGCCGGAAACCTCGGGAAACACGGGCGGCTATCCGCAACCCTCGCAACGGCAGGCGCCACCGCCCGCGGCGCCGGGATCGCAGCCGGCGCCCTCCCAGGAATCACCCAACGTACCGCCTGAGCAACAGGCGCCGCAGCAGCCGTCGTTCACGCTCGGGCCGGCGGCTACTGCGCTGGTGGGAGACGCGCACACGCAGGAGCAGAGTCGCAACTTCGGATTGGCGACCGAGACGCTGGAAAGGGCGCTGAGCATCGAGCCCCGCAATCCGCTCGTGTGGATCGAGCTGGGGCGCGAGAACATTCTCGCGGGCAACCCGGCGCAGGCCTACGGGATGGGCCGCAAGGCTCTCTATCTGGCCAGCGGCGACCCACGCGCGCAGTCGAGCGCCTGGCAACTGATCGCCGCGTCATTGCGCGCGCAGGGGCGCAACGACGAGGCTTATGTGGCGGAAGAGAAGGCGGTCGCGCTGAACCCGAACTGAGTCACAAGAGCCGCTGCCACAACCTCCAGAACCACGCCCTGAGGTGCTGCGCGACACCCTGCTGCCGCACGAACTTCCAGTCGATCTGCTGGCCGTTGCGCATGTCGGCCCGGATGCCCGTGCGCAGCTGATCAGCGGTCTTGTTGCCCAGGACCACCACGTCGACCTCGTCGTTGAAGAGAACGCTGCGCTGGTCGAAGTTGGACGAGCCGACGAGTGACCATACGCTGTCGACCACCATCGTTTTCGAATGCACGATGCCCGTGCGGCGCTCGTAGATCTTGATCCCTGAGCGCAGCAATCCGGCATAGTAGGAGCGCTGCACGGCCAGGACTTCAGGCTCATCAGTTTGTGACGGCAGGACGATGCGGACGTCGATGCCGCGGCGCGCAGCGCGCTTCAACGCGCGCAACTCCTCGGGTGTCGGAACGAAGTAGGCCGCCGTCATCCAGATGCTGCTTTGCGCGGTCCGTATGGCCGTCAGCGCCGTGGTGTAATAGCGTATCGCGAGGTTGGAAGGGCTGCTGCCGATCACGCGCACGATCTGTTTGTCCCACGCATGCTTGGCGGGCGGGGTGCCACGAGCGAGGGGTGGTCCTTTCTGCTCGCGCCAGTGCTCGCGAAAGAGCTGCGACAGCTGCGGTACCACCGGTCCCCGTATCTCCAGGTCGGTGTCATGCCATACCGGATGAGAGGCTGCGGGCTGGGATGCCTTGCTCTTGGGTGGCTTGCTGCCGATCCCGTGCGCGAGCGACGGGGCGCTTTCGTAGTCCGTGCTGAGATTGACGCCGCCGATGATCCCGATTTCATCGTCCGCTACGAGGATCTTGCGGTGGTCACGGTCGTTGGGAGAATAGTGTGCGCGTGCCTTGAGAGGATTGATCGGGTTGTACTGCAGCAGCTGGACTCCGCCGGCGCGCAGCTTGTCATAGAAGGCCGCCGGCGTACCGAGGGAGCCGACGGCATCATAGATGATGCGCACGTGGACGCCGGCGCGGCTCTGGCGGACCAGGAGGTCGCCGAGATCCTGACCGCCGTTCTGCACGTCCTGGAAAATGTAGTACTCGAGATCGAGATAGTGCTTGGCCGCGGCAATGGCACTGAACATCGCGGGAAACGTCTCGGAGCCGTCCTGCAGAACGCGCACGCTGTTGCCCGTGTAGAGTGGACCTTGGGCCACGATCTGCTCAGCCGCGAGATGGCGATCCAGCGCATCGGCGCTTGGCGCCTGCGCCGCTACCCGCGCAAGTACTCTTTTCGCCTGGCGCGCCGACAGCGGCCCCTTGGTGCCGTAGACCCGGATGGTCTGCGCACCGGAGGCTTCCTGCAGCAGTTGGCGCTCATTGACCGTCGGTATCTGGGCGCAAGCGCTGAGGCCCACGACCGTGGTGGCGGCGAGCACAGCGAGATTGCGCATGAGTGAGAGAATACCCGTCGGAACGATGCCTGGAGCAGAGCAACCAAGATTCGTTCCTGAGCGACGGCTGAGCCGTCACGGTAGCGTGGCCGGAGCGGCCGGATCAGAACGTGAAGGTCGCGTCCGCCGAGAAAAGTCGCGCCCCGTCGGTATACGGCATCTGGAAATGCTCGTACTCGAGCCGCCCGCCAAGCGGTCCCCAGTGGGCTTGTATGCCGGCGCCCCAAACGAAGCTCGTGCCGCTGCGATTGAGTGCAAAGAGAGTGCTGTTGGGTCCCTGTGTGTCACCGCTCAGTGTCCAGCGGGCGCCGCCGGCTTTGCCGAACAGATCCACCGGACCGAGCGGCAGGAGCCCGACGCCGGAGATGTCGAAGGCGCGGGCATCCGCATGGCCCGAGGGGTTGAAGCCGCCGAGCAGGCTCTGACTCTGATGGCCGAGATTGACATAGTTGGCCTCCACCGCGAAGGGCGGGATCGGCCGGAAGCCCACGATCGCCTTCCAGGCGTTGTCGTCGATCTTGAAACCGTAACCGGTGGAGCCGAAGACGTTGTTGACCTGGGCTCTGACATAGCCGCCGCCGACATAGAGGCCGGTGTCCGCCGCCGTGGCGGGATCCTGTGTGCCCCAGCGACTCGACCAGTAATCCTGCGCGTGGGCGGCACCGACGCCGAAGCTCAGCGCGCACAGCAGTACTCCGACCAAACGCATTGAATGTGGCATGTTCGCAACTCCGTGCCGGGCGCGGGGCTCGGCTCGGCTGCTCTGTAGCGAGCAGCGTTCCTGGTTGGCAGCGCCGAGCCACGCTCCAGGTCAGCGAACTGCGGCGTGTCGGGACTGAAGCTCGGCGACGACGTGCTCGAGCCGCAGGTTGCGGCTCCTGAGCAGCAGGAGCAGGTGATAGAGGAGGTCGGCGGACTCCGCGATCAGCTTGTCATCCGTTTCCGCCACCGCTGCGAGAGCTACCTCCAATCCTTCCTCACCGACTTTCTGCGCGATGCGTTTCGGGCCTTCGGCATGCAGCCGCGCCGTATAGCTTCCTTCGGGGCGATCGGCCATGCGCTGTGCGATTACGTCTTCGAGAGCGCCGAGAAACGCGAGGTTACCAGCGGTAGCAGTGCTATCGCCAAAGCACGTCGCAGTACCGAGATGGCACACCGGTCCCGTCGGCGTGGCGGTAACCAATAGCGTGTCGCGGTCGCAGTCGGTGTGCACGTCGACGAGTTCCAGCGTGTGACCGGAGGTCTCGCCTTTCTGCCACAGACGCTGGCGGCTGCGACTGAAGAAGACGACGCGCCGCCGTGTCAGTGTCTCGCGCAGCGCGTCTCTATTCATGTAACCCAACATCAGCACGGCGCCGTTGTCGGCATGCTGGACCACGGCCGGCAGGAGTCCGCCGGTCTTATCGAAATCGAGGGTGTCGATGTCGGTCAGGTTCATGGCCGCACCTCGATGCCCGCCGTGCGGAGTGCGCCTTTGAGATCGCGGATGCCGATGGCGCCCGTGTGGAAGACGCTCGCGGCGAGTGCAGCATCCACGTTGGCTTCGCGAAACACGGCCGTGAAATGCTCCACCGAGCCCGCGCCCCCGGAGGCTACCAGCGGAACGTTGCAGATGTCGCGGACCGCGCGCAGCTGCGGAATGTCATAGCCGTTGCGCACACCGTCGCTCGCCATGCAGTTGAGCACGATCTCGCCGGCACCGCGCTCCTGCACTTCGCGCACCCAGGAGAGCACGTCGCGGCCGGACTCGCGCGTGCGACCGGGATCACCGGTGAACTGGTATGCGCGATAGCCGTCGCTCGTGAGTTGACTGTCGATCCCGATAACCACGCATTGGGAGCCGAAGCGGTCGCTGAGCGCCCCGATGAGGTCGGGATCGGCCAGCGCCGGCGAGTTGATCGAGACTTTCTCCGCGCCGGCGTTGAGGACTTCCTCGGCATCGGCCACGGTGCGGATTCCGCCGGCCACGCAGAAGGGGATGTCGAGTGCTCGCGCCACCCGCCGCACCCAATCGCGTTCCACGGAGCGGCGCTCCGGGCTCGCCGTGATGTCATAGAAGACGAGCTCGTCGGCGCCTTCGTCGCGGTAGCGCGCGGCGAGCTCCATGATGTCGCCCACGACCTGGTGGTCGCGGAAGCGGACACCCTTTACGACCTGGCCGTCGCGGACGTCGAGGCAGGGAATGATGCGTCTGGCAAGAATGGTCGCAGCTCCTCGGGTCTGATGCGCTCTTCGAGCAGAGCCTTGCCGCTCACCGCGGCGGCGGCGCCGATGCGGGCGAGCGCATGTAGATCGTCGGCATCCCGCACGCCGCCCGAGGCCTGCCAGGCGATGTGTGGGAAGCGCTCGACTGCTTCGCGATACAGCTCGAGGTTGGGTCCGGTGAGAGCGCCGTCGCGCTCGATGTCGGTGCAGAGAACGTTCCGCACGGCGGTCGCGGGATAACGCTGCAGAGCCTCCCAGAGAGAGATCGCCGCTCCGGCCTTCCAGCCGCGAGTCCGCACCTGCGGCTCGCCGTTACGATCATGGCGCACATCGAGCGCCAGACAGATGCGATCTGCGCCGAAGCGGCTCATCCAGTCGCTGACCTCATCCGGCCGCTCCACTGCCGCGCTGCCGATGACGATGCGCTCCACCCCGCCCGTGAGGAGGTCCCTGACGATCTCGATCGATCGAATTCCGCCACCGACCTGCAGCTTCAGTCCCGGCTGCGCCGCGAGATCGAGGATGACCGCGCGATTGGCCAGCACGCCGTCGCGCGCCCCGTCCAGGTCCACGACGTGGACCCAGCTCACCCCCAGCGCACGATGCTTGTCGAGGAGCTGCCGCGGTGAGTATGCATATCGCGTCTCCGCATCGAAGTCGCCCTGGTACAGGCGGACGCAGCGTCCGTCGCGCAAGTCGATGGCAGGAATCAACAGCATCGAGGCAATCCGAGAAAATTGCCGAGCAGCCGCGCCCCGGCGCAGGCCGACCGCTCCGGATGAAACTGTGTTCCCCAGAAATTGCCGCGCCTGACCACGGCGGAGACCGATTTCCCGTATGTGACGCAGGCAAGCGTGTCTTCCGAGGCGGGCACGGCATAGCCGTGCACGAAATAAAAGTAGTCGTCCGGCGCGATGCCCGCGAGCAGCGGATCCGGCCGCGACTGATGCAGGAGATTCCATCCCATGTGCGGCACCGGCCGTCCGGGGGCCGCCTCGAGGCGGTGCGCGGCGCCCGGAAGCACACCCAGGCACTCGGTCCCGCCCTCCGCCGAGCGCTCGAAGAGCAACTGCATCCCCAGGCAGATGCCGAGCACCGGCTGGCGTAACGTGGGCAGCAGCTCCGCGATGCCGGAGCGCCGCAGTCGCCGCATCGCATCGGCTGCCGATCCCACGCCCGGTAACAGGACTCGTGGCGCGGCGGCGATCGTGCGCGCATCGCAGCTCACGACGGCGGACGCACCCAGCCGCTCGAGCGCGAATTGCAGCGAAGCGAGGTTGGCGCCGCCACTGTCGATGATCACGGCTGTCGTCACAACACTCCCTTGGTGCTCGGCAGCTCGCGGCTCTCGCGCCGCAGTGCCTGGCGCAGCGCCCGGCCCACGCCCTTGAAGCAGGCCTCGATCATGTGATGGCTGTTTTCGCCCGTGACGCTCACGTGCAGCGCGGCGCCGAGGGCTTCCGCCAGCGAGCGGAAGAAATGCGGGACCAACTCCGTCGGCAGACCGCCCACTGCCTCGCGGTTGAAGCGCCCGGAGAATTGGCCGTAGGCCCGTCCCGAAAGATCGATTGCGACCTCAGCCTGCGCTTCGTCCATCGGCAGGAGGAATCCGTAGCGCGCAATGCCCACCTTCGATCCGAGCGCCCGGCGCAGGGCTTCACCCAGTGCGAGCGCGCAATCCTCCACTGTGTGATGCTCGTCGATCTGCAGGTCGCCCTTGCATGTGAGCTCGAGAGCAAAGCCGCCGTGCTTGGCGAGCTGCTCCAGCATGTGGTCGAAAAATCCAATGCCGGTCGTGATGTGGACCGGCGATGTCTCATCGAGATTGACGCGGACCTCGATCCGGGTTTCCTTCGTTCGCCGCTCGACCTGAGCCCGCCGGGCCGTCAGCGTCGTGACGGCCGCGGCCCAACTTTCATCGGGCGTTCCGTCGCGGCGTACCCGCACGCCGCGCACCCCAAGGTTGGCGGCGAACTGCAGGTCGGTACCGCGATCGCCTATCACGGCGCTCGCGGACAGGTCGACGCCGCTGGCACGAATATAGTCCGTGACCAGGCCGGTGTTGGGTTTGCGGCAGCCGCAGCCGTCGCTCTTGAGGTGCGGGCAGACGAAAACGGCATCGAACTCGATTCCCTGCGAGCGCAGCGTCTCGAGGATGAACCGCTGCGGCAGCTCGAAGGCCGCCTGCGGGAAGGAGTCGGTCCCGAGCCCGTCCTGGTTGGTGACCATCACCAGGCGATAGCCGTGATGCGCGAGGTCCGCCAGGGCTGCGAAAACCCCCGGCATGAAGCGTAGCTTTTTCAGGGAATCGATCTGCTCGTCCGGCGGCTCTTCCACCAGAGTGCCGTCGCGATCGATGAAGAGCGTGGCCGCCGGACGGGTCAAGACCAAGCCTCCAGCAATCGACTGTTCTGCTCGGGGGTTCCAACCGTGACACGCAGAGCGCGTCCCAGCCCCGGGTAGCCGCGCGCGTCGCGAACCAGAATCTGCGCCTCGCGAGCGCGCGTCAGAGCCGTCGCCGCGTCCGCGAATTCCGCGAGCACGAAATTGGCGGCGCTCGGCCAGACTCGGGTGATGCCGCTCAGCCGCGGCAGCGCGTGCAGGAGCCGCTCGCGCTCCGCGAGCATCACCTCGAGTCGCGCCCGCGACTGCGTGAGGGCCGCGGGTGTCAGGCGATCGAGGACCACCTCCAGAGTCAGCTGCGGGATGGCGTATGGCGGAATGATCTTGCGCAGCAGAGCGATGATCTCGGGGTCGGCGATGAGCGCCCCACAGCGCGCCCCCGCAAGACCGTGAAACTTGGACAAGGTGCGCAGGACCGCGAGGTTGGGCAGCTGTGCCACCAGGCGCGTGAGGCTTGGACACGCGGCGAATTCGATGTAGGCCTCGTCGACGACCACCAGCGCGCTACCTGACAGGCGCCGTGCGAGCCGCACGATCGCCGCCTCATCGAGCAGATTGCCGGTCGGGTTGTTGGGCGAGCAGAGAAAGATAAGTTTGACGTCGGCGGTGCAGCGCGCAAACAGAGTCTCCTCATCGAGTGCGAAGCCGCCGGCGGCGAGGAGTGGTGCCTGCAGAACCTCCGCCCCCTGGATGCGCGCGCTGACCGAATACATGCCGAAGGTGGGCGGACACACGAGCACCGCGTCGCGGCCGGCGCGACAGAAGGCCCGCGTCAGCAGATCGATCGCCTCATCGCTGCCGCGGCCGACGAGCAGGGAGGCAGGCGCGACGGCATAGAGCTCCGCGAGCCGCTCCACCAGCGCCCGAGGCTGCGGCTCCGGGTAACGGTTGAGTCCGGCGCGCGAGTCGTCGGCCGCAGGGCGCCAGGGCAGCTCGTTGGCATGCAGCCGCTCGAGGCTCGGCTCCCAGGAGGCATGCTCATAGGGCTTTAGCGCCACGATGTCGGGACGCGCGAGCTCCTGAACCCAGCTCACGGTGTGCTCTCCAGGGCGGCGAGCCGGCGAGTCACGGCGCCGGCGTGCGCATCCAGACCCTCGAGCTGGGCCAGGGCAACAGCCACCGGCCCGAGGGAGCGCAGGCCCTCCGGCGAGAGCTCCTGCACGGTGATGCGCTTGACGAAGTCGAGCACCGAGAGGCCGCTGTAGGCCCGTGCATAGCCGTAAGTCGGCAGCACGTGGTTGGTGCCCGAGCAGTAATCGCCCATCGGCTCCGGCGACCAGGTGCCGAGGAACACCGAGCCCGCGCTCGCCACTTTCTCGAGCCAACGACGCGGCTCGCGTACCTCGAGAATGAGGTGCTCCGCGGCGTATTCGTTGGCTACCTCGATAGCGCTCTCGAGGTCCCGCACGAGGATGCAGCGGCTGTCAGCAAGCGAGTGGTCCAGGATCTCGCGGCGCGAGAGGATGCGCGCCTGACTGGCGACCTCGACGGCGACACTCTCGGCGAGCGCGCGGCTCGGCGTCAACAGGATCGCCTGCGACTGTCTGTCATGCTCGGCCTGAGCGAGCAGATCCGCGGCGACGAACTCGGCGCGCGCGCTCTCGTCGGCGATCACGAGCACTTCCGACGGGCCCGCCGGCATATCGCAGGCCGCACCGGCCGGATCGCCGGATACCGCCTGCTTGGCAGCGGTCACCCACGCATTGCCGGGACCGAAGATTTTGTCGACCTTGGGCACCGTCGCGGTGCCGTACGCCATCGCCGCGATGGCCTGCGCGCCGCCGACTTTGTACACCGAATCGATGCCGCAGAGTGCGGCTGCGACGAGCACCGCGGGGTTGGCGGTCCCATCGCGGCGCGGCGGCGTGCATAGCAGCCGCCGCGGGCAGCCGGCGATGCGCGCCGGCACGGCCAACATGATTACCGCGGAGGGGAGGGGAGCGGAGCCGGCAGGCACGTAGAGGCCGACTGCCGAGATCGGCCGGATGATGCGCTCGCAACGCACGCCCGGCATGGTCTCGAGCGTCAGAGGCTCGGGTCGCTGCGCTTGATGGAAGCGCTCGACGTTGTCGATCGCGCGCTCGAGCGCCGAGCGCTGCTCCGATGTCAGTGTCCGCTGCGCCTGCGAGAATTCTTCCGGAGTCACCGCGAAAGTCTGCAGCTCCGCGCCGTCGAAACGGCGGCTGTAGGCACGAAGCGCCTCATCTCCACCCGCGCGAACGTTGGCGATGACTTCGCGTGCGAACGCCTCGACGTCGTCGCGGGCCGCCTGTGCGGGGCGCGCGAGCGCCGCACGGCGCTCACTGTCAGAGAGCGTTTCCCAGTCGAGGATGCGCATCGCTCAGGCCAGCATCTTTTCGACCGGCAGCACGAGGAGCGCGCTGGCGCCGGCCTTCTTCAGGCTCTCCAGCGTCTCCCAGAAGACGTTCTCGCGGCAGACGGCATGGACCGCCACTCTGTCGGGAAAGCCCTCGAGCGGAATGATGGTCGGCGACTCGCTGCCCGGCAGCAGCTTGCGGATCTCCGCGAGCGCGGCGCGCGGCGCATGCAGCATGATGTATTTGCTCTCGCGCACCTGCTGCACGCCATCGATGCGCATGAGCAGCCGCTCGACCCACTCGTCCTTCTCCGGCGGCAGCTCGAGCGGCGTGCGGATGAGCACGGCGTGGCTCTCCAGCACGGTCTCGACCTCGCGCAGGTGATTGGCGTGCAGCGTCGATCCGGTCGAGACGAGATCGCAGATGAGATCGGCCCTGCCCAGCCGTGGCGCGATCTCCACGGCCCCGGACAGGGTGACGATCTCCGCCGCGATGTCGCGCTGGCGCAGATACTGTTCGAGGACGTAAGGGTAGGTCGTCGCGATGCGCTTGCCGCGCAGGGTGCGCGACCCTTCGAACGGGGTGCCTTCGGGCACGGCCAGCGACAGACGGCAGCGGCCGAAGTCGAGCGTGCGCACCTGCTGGAAGCGCGCCGGATGACAGCGTGCCGCGAGCTCCAGCCGCTTCTCCTCCAACACGTTGCGGCCCACGAGCCCGAGGTCGCAGACATCCTCCTGCACGAGATCGGGGATGTCGTCGTCGCGCACGAAGAGCACATCGAGCGGCATGTTCTCGCCATAGGCCATCAGCTGGTCCTTGCCGCGCGAGATCTTGAGGCCGCAGCGCATCAGCAGATCGAGGGAGGGCTCGGTGAGCCGCCCCGACTTCTGGATGGCGAGTTTCAGGCGCGGCTCATCCATGGCGCGGAGCTTCCGGTTGCGCGCGCGGCTTCTCCAGCCTGGAAATGGCCAGGGAGTAGCCGCCGTTGCCCGCGGCCAGGAAGCGCGCCACACGGCCGATCGTCGTGACGCTGACCCCGGTCAGACGGTGGATCTCGCGATAAGGCACGCCGCGGCCGAGATAATCCACCACCGCCCAGCGATCCGCCATGGCCTGCAGCTCCGCCGGCGTGCAGAGGTCACGCAGGAATGAGCGCACCTCCTCGGGACTGCGCAGGCTCGCGATCGCGGCATAGAGGTTGCGCTCGGCAAGCGCTTCCTGGCGCGGCGTGAGGCTGCGATGGGTTTTCATGGCCGTACCAATGTAATAGCGTGCTAGTACATTAGCACGAAGCCGGCCGCGGGTGCCAGTCCCGCGGCCAATAAGGCTGCGCCGTGAAGTGCGGCACAGGCGTATCTCTTGACGTGTTGCGTCTCCGCACCATAAACTGCCCGCACTCATCGAGACCGGCTGAGGGATTAGGCCCTTAGACGCCGGGGCAACCGACAGGACTAACCATCCTGGAAAGGTGCCAACTCCTGCGATCGCAGCCGCGCGCGCCTTGGCGCATGCAGCCCGGTCGGCAGATGAGCGAGTTAGCGTAGCCTTGTCGCGCCGTTACTTTGGGCGCGACCGGGATGGACGCGACGAACCCGCCAGGTTCCTGGTGGGCGCTCCGCAGGAGGGCTTCGGTGAGACCGAGCCAGACGAATGCGGAGTTTCAATGAGCGAGCCGGTTCTGATCGCCCCTGAGGGTCGCCTCCACGAGGAGGGTGTACCCATCATCGGCAAGCGCATTCGCGCGCCCGTGCTGCCGTCGGCCGAGCCGACGGTACGCGAGGGGGTAGTGGAAATCCCCGGCGAGCTCGCTCTCTATCACGGCGCAAGTTTGACCGGCGTGCGCATCGGCTGGCGTCTGGTCGGGCCCGTCAATGCGCCGGTCGTCTGCGCCCTGGGCGGAATTTCCGCAAGCCGATACGTATGTTCCGGCGATCGCGAGCACAGCGGCTGGTGGCCGGAGCTCGCCGGACCCGCCCGGCCGCTCGATACCCACCGCTATCGCCTCCTCAGCTTCGACTACCTGGGCGGCAGCGGGGAGACCACCGGGCCGCGGCCCTCGGAGTCGTTCCCCAGCATCTCCAGCTATGACCAGGCCGAGATCCTGGTTCGCCTCCTCAATCATCTCGGCATCGTGGCTCTGCGCGCCATCGCCGGCGGCTCCTACGGCGGCATGGTGGCACTGGCCTTCGGTGAGCGATATCCGGAGCGGGCAGGGCGGCTGATCGTCCTCTGCGCGACGGACCGACCCCACCCGCTCGCCACTGCCTGGCGCAGCGTGCAGCGGGAAATCGTGCGGCTGACGCTCGCAAGCGGCCGCGGTGCCGACGGACTCAAGCTTGCACGAGCGCTCGCGATGTCGACCTACCGCGGCAGCGAGGAGCTCGCGGCGCGATTCAGCGGGCCGCCCGTGCGGGAGTCCAATCGGTTCGTCTTTCCGATCGAGCGCTATCTCCTCTCCCGCGGCAGCGATTTCGCGGCGCGGCATCGGCCCGACTCCTTCATCTGTCTGTCGGAATCCATCGACCTGCATCGGGTCGATGCGAGCCGTATTTTCACCCCGACGATCGCGATAGGCGTCCGCGAGGACCAGCTCGTCCCGGTCGCGGACGTCCGCGGCATGGTGGCGCGTCTCGGCGCCGGCCGCTTCCACGAGATCTCCTCGATCTACGGGCATGACGCCTTCCTCAAGGAATCACAGCAGCTTCGCGGCGTCTTCGCCGCGGCGTTGGAGAGCAACTGACCATGACCAAGCTGACACGCCGCCACGCCGTTGACCAGGTCACACATACGGTACGCGCGGGACTCGAGTGTGACGATGCCACCGGCGCGGTAGTGCCGCCGATCCACCTGACCTCGACATTTGCGTTCAGAGGCTTCGGTGACAAGCGCCGTTACGACTACACGCGTTCCGGCAACCCGACGCGTGACCTGCTCGGCGAGGCGATCGCCGAGCTCGAGCTGGGTGTCGGCGCCGTGGTGACGGCGACCGGCATGGCTGCCGTGACCCTGGCGGGTTATCTCGTCCCGGCGGGAGCGCGCATCGTTGCGCCCCACGACTGTTATGGCGGCACGTACCGGCTGTTCGATGCATGGCGGCGCCGTGGCGAGCGGGAAGTCGAGTTCGTCGACTTCGGCGATCTCGCGGCGGTCAGGACCGCCCTGGCGAGACCGGCGGCGCTCCTTTGGATCGAGACGCCGAGCAATCCGCTGCTGCGGATCACCGATATCGAGCTTTTCGCGGGCCTTGGACACGCCGCCGGGGCACTCGTGGTGGTCGACAACACGTTCCTCTCGCCCGCCTGGCAGCAGCCGCTCACTCTCGGGGCGGACCTCGTGGTCCACTCGACGACCAAGTATCTGAACGGTCATAGCGATGTGGTGGGCGGGGCCGTGGTGGCCCGAACCAAGGAGCTGCACGACCAGCTCATCTGGTGGGCCAACTGTCTCGGCATCACGGGCGCTCCTTTCGACAGCTATCTGACACTGCGAGGCTTGCGCACGCTGCACGCGCGCCTCGAGCACCATGGCCGCAACTCCGCCGAGCTGGCGGAATGGCTCGTCGGGCAAGCCGGCGTGAGACGTGTGTATTACCCGGGACTGGCAACCCATCCGGGCCATGAGGTCGCCCGCCGCCAGCAGCGCGGCTACGGCGCCATGGTGACCCTGGAGCTCGAGGGAGGGCACGAGGCCGTCAGGGCCTTCTGCTCCGAGCTCATCTGCTTCTCGCTGGCGGAGTCTCTCGGCGGGGTCGAGAGCCTCATTGCCCATCCGGCCACCATGACTCACGCCGCGATGGATCCGGCGGCACGCCAGAAGGCGGGCCTCGTCGACGGGCTCATCCGCCTGTCCATCGGCATCGAGGCTCTGGAAGATCTCCGGTCCGATCTGGCCGCCGGCCTGGAGCGCGCGGCGCGCGCTCTTCCGGATCGAGTGGAGGCCCTCGCCGCCGCCTGCTAACATCGCCGGACAATAAGATCTCGGGGGGAATCCGCATGACGGCGAGTCGGTCGTGTGTGGTGGTGATGCTCATCTGCGCGGCGATGCTCTGCGGATGCATGCCGGAGGCGGTGAAGCAGATCGAGTCCAACAAGAGCGACTACATGCAGTCGCATTTCGCGGTTGCGGAACTCACGCAGCAGGTCACCGCGACGATAGCGGCGACGGATTCAGCGCCCGTGGCCTTTCACAGAATGGAATTGACGCTGGCCCTGACGGTTTCGCGAACATCGGATGCCCAGGTCAATCACTTCGTAAATACCGCGACCTACACCGCCGCCGGCGGACCCTATGTCCAGATATTGGACGTTCTCAACAACAATGGGGTGCCGTTCCAGGAGGATTATTCCCTCACCTACCGCGGCCTGCTCTTCCTGCGCACGCAACAGGTGCAGCTGAACGCGACGAACTCCAACCAGATTTTCGCAATGCACTCACTGCAGCCGGTGGCGGCGTGGCCGGCCGGCGGCCCCGGGGCCGGCGACATCGATTTTCATTTCGAGCAGGGGCTGTCGCAGCAGATCATGAACTTCCAGAGTGGCGCCATGAGCTGCCGGTTCGGTAGCGTCGTTGCCGCCTCGACGCTCAATCCCGCACTGCTTGGAGATGCGCAGAACGTCCATTGCACGGCCCTGAACAACAACGGCGTCGTGATCAGCCGGTCCGACGGCGCGTGGCTCGTGCACTACGGCATCGTCTTCATGACCCGGGTCGTCACTTCCGATTGGATGAGGTCCTGGAAGGTACAGCAGGTCCAGGTGCAATGAGCGCCTGGCGAACGATGGCCAAGCCGGGGAGATGGTTGCTGCTCAGCGCAGTTGTGTTGCCGGTGGCGTTGCTCTGTGGCGCGTGGACGCCTCAATGGGCTGTCGCGAGGCTTGCCGGCACAATGTTTGACGAACACGTACGCTCCGACGCGCCTGTCGTAGGCGGTGACATCATGGGTGTGCTCGTCGGACCAAAGGATTGGCGCGCCCTCGGAAGACGCCTCCTCGTACGAAGCCCGGGACCACAAGTGTCGACCGTCTGCTTTCAGGCGGCAAGCGTGGACGGCAGTTACGTAGCCTTCAACAACTACACATTCAAGCCGCAAGCGGAAGGGGCGTATGTGGAGATACCCATCGAAGCCGCCCACCCGATGGGAACGGTCTATCCGCAGCGGTTTTCAGCCGCGTCCTCACAGACTATGGCGCTGCTGGCGCGCGAAGGCCGATGTGATGCCCTGGCGACGCGTCTGCTGCCGCTCCGGTGGGCCGATGGAGGGACGTCGGAAGGGGGCATTTGGCGATGGTAGTGAGCGACGGATTGTTGCTCTGCATCATGGCCGAGAATGTTGCCACGCGGACCGATGGATCCGGGCTGGAGAGCCCGGCTCGCAGCTGCTCGATGTCGTTGGAATTATGGGGAATGTTGCGCAGCACTTCCGCCGGAGTTTCCGCCGTGGAATTGTTCTGCTGCGCGACCCCGACGCATGTCAGGCATGCGGCGATGAGTCCCAGTGCGAGAGCGTTCTTCTTATACATGTGCGCCCCTTGGATCGGGCGCCAATCATAATCAAATTGCCGAGCCGACGCTAGCGCCGCATCTCGTTCAGCACCGCTGCGCCAACCTGTTGGGTCGATGCAACAGGGTGGCGCTCACCGCTGATATCGGGAGTCCGAGCGCCATTCTCGATGGCCTGCGACACGGCCCGCTCCAGGGCCGAAGCCTCCGCCTCCAGTCGTAGCGAATGTCGCAGGAGGAGGGCGATACTCAGGATCATCCCGCAGGGATTGGCGATCCCCTGACCTGCGATGTCCGGCGCCGACCCATGGATGGGCTCGTATATCCCCCGCGAGCCTTCGCCCAGCGAGGCCGACGGCAGCAGGCCCAGCGAGCCCGCCAACATCGATGCCTCATCGGTCAGGATGTCGCCGAACATGTTCTCCGTCACCAGCACATCGAAATCGCGCGGTCGCCGGATGAGGTGCATCGCCGCCGAGTCGACCAGCATATGCTCCAGTGAGACATCGGCGAACTCAGCCCGCATCACTCGTGTGGTGACTTCCCGCCAGAGGCGCGAGGTCTCCAGCACGTTGGATTTATCGATCGACACGAGCTTGCGCCGCCGCTGCCGAGCCAGGCGCCCCGCCACCCGTACTATCCGCTCAACTTCATCCACGGAGTAAGTGCAGACATCCGTCGCCGACCCCGCGTCTCGACGCTTCTCCCCGAAGTAGATTCCGCCGGTGAGCTCACGCACGAATATCAGATCCACGCCCTCCAGGATCTCCGGTTTGAGGGTGGAAGCGGAAAGCAGGGCGGGGTGCACTTTCACCGGCCGCAGATTGGCATAGGCTCCGAGAGCCTTACGCAGGCCAAGGAGCCCCTGCTCGGGCCGCACCTTGGCTTCCGGCGCCGACCATTTGGGGCCGCCGATGGCGCCGAGCAGAACCGCGTCGGCCTCGAGACAGGCGCGCAAGGTCTCCCCGGGCAACGGGTTGCCACAAAGATCGATGGCAGCCCCGCCGAACGGCAGCTCGGTCAGGGTGAACTCGTGTCCATGAGTGTCGGCAATCGCGCGCAGGCACTGCAATCCCTCAGTCATCACCTCCGGCCCGATTCCATCTCCGGCCAGTACGGCGATCCTGGCCTTCATGCGCGCGACCGCCGCTCGTAAGCCTGAATCTGCGCCTCCCGGCCGAGGAGAAATCCCAACTCATCGACGCCATTGAGCAGGCAGTAGCGTGCGAACGGCTCCAGCGGGAAGGGAACAGCCCGCCCGTCGGGCAGGGTGAGAGTCGAGCTCTCCAGATCGATGCCGAGGTCCGCGCCCGGGTGTTGCAGCAGCCAGCCATGGGTGGCCTGATCGACGATGATCGGCAGCAAGCCGTTCTTCAAGGCGTTGGCGCGAAAGATGTCCGCGATCTGCGTACTCACCACAGCGCGAAAGCCATAGTCGCAGAGAGCCCAGGGCGCATGCTCGCGCGACGATCCGCAGCCGAAGTTGTTGCCCGCAACGAGGATCGCGCAGCCCTGGGCCTCGGGCCGGTTGAGCACGAAGTCGGGTTTCGGCGCGCCGTCGCCGTCGTAGCGCCAGTCGGCGAAGAGGTGCGCGCCGAGCCCCGAGCGAGTCGTCGTGGTGAGGAATCGCGCGGGGATGATCTGGTCGGTGTCGACATCGCTCGCCGGGAGCACCACCGTGCGCGAGCGCAGAGTCTTGATCGAATCCACTGTTGCCGGCTCCTACTCTCAGTCCTTACAGCAGCTCACGCGGGTCGGTGACTCGTCCGCGTACGGCGGAGGCTGCGGCCGTCAGCGGGCTGGCCAGCAGCGTACGTGCGCCGATGCCTTGCCGCCCCTCGAAATTGCGATTGCTGGTGCTGACCGCGTATTGGCCCTTGGACACCAGGTCGCCGTTCATTCCCAGACACATCGAGCATCCCGATTCACGCCATTCGGCGCCCGCCTCGAGAAACACCTTGTGCAGGCCCTCCGCTTCCGCCTCGCGTTTGACCTCCTGCGAGCCTGGCACCACCAGCATCTGCACCCCCGCAGCCACCTTGCGGCCGCGCAGGAGTGAGGCTGCTGCACGCAGGTCGGACAGACGCCCGTTGGTGCAGCTGCCGATGAACACTACGTTGACCGGCTGCTCGGCGACCGGACGGCCTGCCTCGAACCCCATGTAGGCCAGAGACTTCGCGAATACCGCATCGTCAGGACGCTGCGGAATCGCGCCCGAGATTGGAATGACCATGCCAGGGTTGGTGCCGTAGGTGACCATGGGTTCGATTGCAGAAGCGTCGATGTGCACTTCCTTGTCGAACGTCGCACCGACGTCGGTCGGTAGCTGCCGCCAGTGCTCGAGTGCCTCATCCCACGCCATGCCCTGTGGCGCGCGCTCGCGGCCCGCGAGATAGGCGTAGGTCGTTTCGTCCGGCGCGATCATGCCGGCGCGTGCTCCGGCCTCGATCGACATGTTGCAGACCGTCATGCGCTCATCCATGTCGAGGGCGCTTATGGTCTCGCCGCGATACTCGATGACGTGTCCGGTGCCTCCCGCGACTCCGATTCTGCCGATGATGGCAAGAATCAGGTCCTTCGCGGTCACGCCGGCCGCAAGCTTGCCGCTGACATTGATGGCGAGCGTCCGCGGCTTGCGCTGCAGCAGGCACTGCGTAGCGAATACATGGCCCACCTCGGTGGTACCGATGCCGAACGCCAGCGAACCGAGAGCCCCGTGCGTGCTCGTGTGGCTGTCGCCGCAGACCACGGTCTTGCCGGGCTGAGTGAGGCCGAGCTCCGGGCCGATGATGTGCACGATGCCACGGCGCGAGTGCCGCAGCCCCAGAAGCTCCACGCCGAAGGCGGCACAGTTGACCTCGAGCTCCCGCACCTGGCGCGCGGCGGCCTCGATGGCGATCGGCGCACCGCCGAAAACCTGCTCCGTGCGGGTGGGAGTGGAGTGGTCCATGGTGGCGAAGGTCAGCTCCGGCCGCCGCACTTTGATTCCCCGCTCACGCAGAACCGTGAAAGCCTGCGGCGAAGTGACTTCGTGAATGAGGTGCAGGTCGACGTAGAGAACCGCGGGCGTGTCAGGCGTTTCCGCAACGACCTCGTGCCGGCGCCACACCTTCTCGAACAGCGTCTCTTTCATACTGTCGCGGGCACCGCGCCAATGCGCTCCTCGCGCGAGCGGCTACCGGCCTGTGCCAGCTCGATTCGGTTGATGACCTCGAGGAATGCCCTCGTGCTCGATTCCACGATGTTGGTGCTCACGCTCGAGCCGCGGTACGTGCGCTGGTTGTATTCGACGTAGACCAGCGCTTCACCCTGTGCGTCCTCTCCCTCGGTGACCGCTCGAATCTCGAACTTGCGCAACATCACGCTTATGCCCGTCGCGGTCTCAATCGCCTTGAATGCCGCATCCACCGGACCGTCGCCCGATGCTTTGCGCTCCACCGTCCGGCCGTCAGCATGCTTCAGCTGCACCATCGCCGTGGCGGGAGCGTTGCTCGCCGCCATCGTGTCGAGGCTGGTGAGGGTCCAGGGACCGGCCGCGGTGCCTTCCGCACGCAGCACCAGCGCTTCGATGTCGCCGTCGAACAGCTCCTTCTTCTTGTCGGCGAGCGCCTTGAACTCCTCGAATACCCGATTGAGCTCGGCGTCGTCGAGCTCGAATCCAAGCGCCATCACGCGGTCGCGAAAAGCGTGGCGGCCACTGTGCTTGCCCAGCACCAGGTGACTGCGGGAAAGGCCTACATCCTCGGGACGCAGGATCTCGTAAGTGGAATGATGGCGCAGGACGCCGTGCTGATGGATTCCGGCCTCGTGCGCGAACGCGTTCTCGCCGACCACCGCTTTGTTGCGTGGGACCGGCATCCCGGTGATGCTCGAGACCAGTCGCGAGGTCGGATAGAGTCGGTTGGTCTGGACGCCAGTGGTGACATTGAAGAACGCCGCGCGCGTCTTCAGTGCCATGACCACTTCCTCGAGCGAGCAGTTGCCCGCACGCTCGCCGATGCCGTTGATGGTGCACTCCACCTGCCGCGCACCGGCCACGACCGCGGTCAGGCTGTTGGCGACAGCCATTCCGAGATCGTCGTGGCAATGGACGGAGAGGCGTATACCGTCGATCCCGCGCACGTTCTTGCGCAGGTAGCGGAAGAGCTCCGCGAACTCATCCGGCACCGTGTACCCCACGGTATCGGGAATATTGACCGTGCTCGCGCCGGCCTCGATGGCCGCCTCGACCACCTGGGCCAGGAACTCGAGCTCCGTGCGCGAGGCGTCTTCGGGCGAGAACTCCACGTCGTCGCAGAGCTCGCGGGCGAGCCGCACTCCCTCGATGGCCGTGCGCAGGATCTCCTCCTGCGCCATGTTGAGTTTGTACTGCCGGTGGATGGCGCTGGTCGCCAGGAACACGTGGACACGCCGGCGCGGTGCATCGGCCAGGGCGCGGGCGGCGAGCTCGATGTCCTGCCGGTTGCAGCGTGCGAGACCGCAGATGATGGGCCCCTGGATCTCGCGGGAAACCGCCTGCACGCTTTCCCAGTCTCCCTTGGAGGCGGCGGGGAAGCCCGCCTCGATGACATCGACTCCCAGCTCCGCCAGCGCGCGCGCCACGCGCAGCTTCTCCGGACGGGTCATGCTGCAGCCTGGGGACTGCTCCCCATCGCGCAAGGTGGTATCGAAAATCAGCACTCGGTCAGGTTGGGGAGCCATGGGAGCAGCCTCCGGGGGTGTGACGTCTTCTCAGGCGCGCTTGTCGTTGAGCCAGGGCATGCGGGCCCGCAGTGCCTCGCCGACTTTCTCGATCTGATGCCCGATGTCGTTTTCGAGCAACTTTTGGTAGCTCTTGCGCCCGCTGGCGTTCTCCTCGATCCACTGGCGGGCGAACTTGCCCGTCTGCACTTCCTTGAGCACCTTGCGCATCTCGTTCTTCACCCGGTCGTTGACGATGCGCGGACCGCGGGTCAGGTCGCCGTACTTGGCGGTCTCGCTAATGAACTCGTGCATCTTGCGCAGGCCGCCCTCGTGCAGCAGGTCGACGATGAGCTTCAGCTCATGCAGACACTCGTAGTAGGCCACCTCGGGCTGATAGCCGGCCTCGACCAGAGTCTCGAAGCCCTTGACGACGAGCTCCGTCGCCCCGCCGCAGAGCACTGCCTGCTCGCCGAAGAGATCGGTCTCGGTTTCCTCGGCGAAGGTCGTCTCGAGGACTCCACCGCGCGTGCCGCCGATGCCGTGTGCATAGGCGAGCGCTTTGGCGTGCCCCTTGCCTGTCGCGTCCTGCGCGACCGCAATGAGGCATGGGACACCGCGGCCCTGTTGGTATTGGCGGCGTACCAGATCGCCGGGTCCCTTGGGGGCGATGAGCACCACGTCCAGATCCTTGCGCGGCTTGATCTGCCCGAAGTGGATGTTGAATCCGTGAGCGAAGAGCAATGTCACGCCGGGCTTGAGCGCCGGCTCGATGCTCTCGTACACGGCCTTCTGGGCGAGATCCGGCACCAGCATCGCCACCAGATTGGCGCTGCGTGCGGCGGCAACGGGCTCAGCCACCTCAAGGCCGTCCTTCTTTGCCTTCTTCCAGCCGGGCCCTGCCTTGCGCACGCCGACGACGACATCGAAGCCGCTGTCTTTCAGGTTGAGGGCATGCGCGCGGCCCTGGCTGCCGTAGCCGAGCACCGCGATGCGCGCGCCGCGCAGCGCCTTCTTGTCCACGTCTTTCTGCGAAAAGAGCCTCATCATCATTCTCCCGACATTCCAAAAAGCCAAAAAGAAACCCCGCATCGGCGGTTGCCGGTGCGGGGTTTTTGTCTTTTCTCACTCTGCCTGGGTCGCCCTCAGGCGTGCGCGAGATCCCCGCACCGGCTGCTCGCAAGGAGCAGCTTTCCGATAGGCAGTGCCAGCAGAGGAAGCAGCGCGCCGCGCGGCGCTTCGAACGCTGCGCAGCTCACGTCAATCTCTGCTTGGAGTGGCACGGCTGGATACCCGGGATTAAAAGGTTGAATGCCAAAAAGGGCGAATGATCAGGTGATGTCAGCACATTCGCGGCGACTTTGTCAACATGACGGCCGGTCCGCTATGCTCGCCCGGTGTCGCAAGAGATGTTGCTGAGCGCCGATCCGGCCGCAAGCCGGCCGCTTTGGGTCGTGACGGAAGGGGAGCTGCAGAGCTGGCTCGCCGGCCAGCCCACCCCGGTGGTCGCCTGGGTGCGGGCGCATGGTTTTCAGGCGGAGAAGTACCGCGTTCTCAGTCTACCGGCGGCGGACGGCGGTCTCGGCGGCGCGGTGGCCGGTCTGGGTGCGCTGGCGTCGGTCGGCGACCTCACTCACTGGCATGCCGCCGGTCTGTCCGACAGGCTACCTGCGCAGCCGTGGCATCTTGCGACACCACTGCCGCAGCCTGCCGCGACCCGTTTCCTGCTCGGCTGGCTCATGGGCAGCTATCGCATGAGCCGCTACCGGCTCGACACGCCCGAGGTGCCTCGGGCCGCGCTGGTACCGCCGGCGGGAGCCGACCGCGAATACGCTGATGCGGCGGCGCGCGCCACCGCGCTGGCGCGGGACCTGATCAACACTCCGGCCAACGACCTCGGGCCCGAAGAGCTGGCCGAGGCCGCCATGGATCTGGCGCGCGACCATGGCGCGCGCTGTCAGGTGCTCTCGGGCGGCGAGCTGGCGGGCTACCCCATGTTGCGTGCCGTGGGCGGCGCGAGCGCACGCGAGCCGCGCCTGATCGACCTGCGCTGGGGCGAGCGCGCTGCGCCGCGCGTGACCCTCGTTGGCAAAGGTGTGTGTTTCGACACCGGCGGCCTCGACCTCAAGCCTTCGGCCGGCATGCTCCTAATGAAGAAGGACATGGGCGGTGCCGCATGCGCGCTCGGCCTCGCCGACATGATCATGCGGCTCGAGATCCCGGTGCAGCTTCGGGTGCTCATCCCCGCTGTTGAGAATAGTGTCGGTGGCGCCGCCTATCGCCCGGGCGATGTGTTGCGCTCGCGCAAGGGACTGACGGTGGAAATCGGCAATACCGACGCGGAGGGACGGCTCGTGCTGGCCGACGCGCTCGCCGAAGCTGACCTCGAACGGCCGGACCTGTTGATCGATCTGGCAACACTGACCGGCGCCGCGCGCACGGCGCTCGGCCCGGAGCTCCCGGCCGCCTACTCACCGAACGCGGACTTGCTCGATGAGCTGCGCCGCCGCGGGGAAGAACAGAGCGATCCGGTCTGGCCACTCCCTTTGTGGCAGGGATACGACGAGGAGCTCGCCAGCAAGGTCGCGGATCTCGGCAACGTATCCGCCTCACCGTTCGCCGGCTCCATCATCGCCGCGCTCTTTCTACAGCGCTTCGTCACCGAGACGCGCAATTGGTTACACCTCGACCTGTATGCGTGGAACGGCAAAGAGCGGCCCGGGCGCCCAGTGGGCGCCGAGGCGCAATGCGTGCGCGGGCTCTTCGAGCTGATACGCCGGCGCTTCCAGTGCTAAGCTGAACGCCAACACCTTGCGATGGCTGATGAGGGGCGATGGCGAAAACCCGCTCGATTGATCCGCGCGCGTATTCGCGGCTGGTGGTGGATGGCATCAAGCAGACGCCGTCACGCTCCATGCTGCGCGCGGTCGGCTTCAAGGATGAGGACTTCGCCAAGCCGCAGATCGGCATCGCCTCGACCTGGGCCAATTTGACACCTTGCAACATGCACATCGGCGAGCTCGCCCGCGAGGCGGTGGCCGGCGCCGATGCGGCGGGCGGCAAGGCCGTGCTCTTCAATACGATCACCGTCTCCGATGGCATCGCGATGGGCTCCCCGGGCATGCGGTACTCGCTGGTCTCGCGGGAGGTGATCGCGGATTCGATCGAGACGGTCGTCGGAGCGGAAGGCTTCGATGGCTTCGTCGCCATTGGCGGCTGCGACAAGAACATGCCCGGATGCGCCATGGCGATGGCGCGGCTGAATCGCCCGTCGGTCTTCGTCTACGGGGGCACCATCCGGCCGGGGACTGCCCGGCGCGACATCGTCGCGGTGTTCGAGGCGGTCGGTGCGCGCGCCGCCGGCAAGATCAGCGACGAGCAGCTCGCGGAAGTCGAGCGCACGGCCATCCCCGGACCGGGGAGCTGCGGCGGCATGTACACCGCCAACACCATGGCCTCGGCCATCGAGGCTCTCGGCCTCTCGCTGCCCGGCAGCTCCGCCCAGGAGGCGGTGAGCGGCGAGAAGCGCGCCGACTGCCGCCGCGCGGCCGAGGCCGTCGTGGCGCTGGTGCGCCAGGGCATCCGGCCGCGCGATATCCTGACTCGGCGGGCGTTCCAGAATGCGATCACCGTGGTCATCGCCCTCGGCGGCTCGACCAACGCCGTGCTGCACCTGCTGGCCATAGCGCATGATGCGCGGGTGAAACTTCACCTCGATGACTTCACTCGAATAGGCAGGAGAGTGCCGGTGCTCGCGGACCTCAAACCGAGCGGCCGCTACCTGATGTCCGAGCTGGTGGCCATCGGGGGTATCCAGCCGCTCATGAAAATGCTGCTCGACGGTGGCCTGCTGCATGGCGACTGCCTGACGGTGACCGGCCGCACGATGGCGGAAAACCTCGCTGAAACAGGTACGTATATTGCTGAACAGGACATCGTGCGGCCGCTGTCGCGGCCGCTCAGGAAGGAGAGCCACCTCGTCGTTCTGTACGGGAATGTAGCTCCCGAAGGAGCGGTTGCCAAGATTTCGGGCAAGGAAGGCGAGGCCTTCAGCGGGACTGCCCGGGTTTTCGACGGCGAGGAACAGGCGACCGCAGCCATTCTTTCCGGGCGCGTGCGTGCGGGTGATGTCGTCGTCATCCGCAACGAAGGCCCGGTCGGCGGTCCAGGCATGCGCGAGATGCTCAGTCCCACAGGGGCCATCGTCGGCCGCGGTCTCGCGGACAAGGTGGCTCTGATCACCGATGGCCGCTTTTCCGGCGGCAGCCATGGTTTCGTGGTCGGACATATTGCACCCGAGGCGGCGGTGGGGGGGCCCATAGGCCTATTGCGCAACGGGGACCAGATTACGATCGATGCCGCGCGCAGGCAGATCCAGGCGGGGCTTTCCGCGGCGGAGCTGCGCCGGCGGCGCGCGGCCTGGAAGCCGCGCAAGCCGTTCGCCACGACCGGCGTCCTGGCCAAGTACGCCTATTTGGTGGGCAGTGCCTCGGCTGGTGCGGTGACCGGAACGGGACCTGCGGCGAACCGGGCGAGGGGGCGCTAGCTTTATGGCGATCGGGCGTCGAAGCGTCATGCAGTTGTCACGTCGCGGAGCACCGGTTAGAGTTCGCCTTCGCATCCACCGATGCGGGCGACGCGTGCCCACGGCTTCGTGGCCTCGAGGCGGCGCGACACTGAAACATTCAGGGGGATTGAGCCATACGCGCGCGCCGGCCCGGGGAAGGGCGCACGCGGATATCCTAGGTATGAACGCGCCGGCGGACCGCAGTGCCGGCGAGACCGGGTCCGGATTGGACCGCTTGCGACTAGATAGAAAGACGGTTACTTTTCACCGCTTACGTTTCGATCCGGCAATTGCGGACTTGCAACAGCGACGCCTCACCAGCAACTCATGAGCGCCTACGTACAAGACACCCAGATCTTTACACGCCGCACGATCGTTCTCTTCGCCATCATTGCCATTCACGTGTTCATTGCGTGGGTGCTGGCGACGGGACTGGCCACTCGCGCCATCCAGCTCGTTGCGCCCCCCATCCAGACATCGGTCGTCCAGCAGCAGAAGCAGCAGCTGAAGCCGCCGCCGCCGCCGCCGCCGCAGTTGCAGCAGCAGCAGGTGCAGGTGCCGCCGCCGGTGGTGAACATCAACATCCCGCAGGCTGAGCAGACTCACGCCATTACCGTGGTGAAGAGAGTGGTGCGCGCGGCGCCGGCTCCGGCACCGGTAGCGGGCACGCCGCTGCAGCCGATTCCGAATGATTTCCCGCAGACCGTTTCATATTATCCGGATGCCTCGCGCCGCCTCGGCGAGCAGGGCACCGCGCTCGTGAAGCTCTGCATCGGCGCCGGCGGCCGGGTCATGAGCAATCCGTCGGTCGAGAGGAGCTCCGGCAGCTCCCGTCTCGATCAGGCGGCTCTGCGCTATGCCCAGGCGACCTCCGGCCACTTCAAGCCGGCGACGCGCGGCGGCGTACCCGTAACGGAGTGCGTATCGCTGCCGATCAAGTTCCAGCTCACTGACTCTTTCTGACCGCTCCCTGACTCTCTCACTTATGTCTCCGCACTCAGAAGCCGCAACCACCACCGCGGCGCTTTCGTGATCTCGAGGAATATATGGGTAACAACGCAATTGCCTCCGTCAACAACCCATACGGCTTGTCCGGTATGTGGAACACGGGCGACATCGTCACCCGTGCTGTCATCGTTCTGCTGCTCATCCTGTCACTGGTGTCCTGGTACACCATTCTGATCAAGCTGTGGGATCAGCATCGACTGAAACAGTCGGCGCGCCTTGCTGAGAAGCAGTTCTGGTCCGCCCCGTCCGTGAAGGACGGTGTGGAGCGCCTGAAGAAGGGCGACTACTTCCGCTTGATCGCCGAGGACGGCTTGCGATCTGTTTCGCACCATGAGGGTCGCCTCACCGACCGCATCGACATGCACGAATGGGTCACCATGTCGCTGCAGCGCTCGGTCGATCAGGTGAACAGCAACATGACCAAGGGCCTGGGCTCCCTGGCCACCATCGGCTCCACCGCTCCGTTCGTCGGTCTCTTCGGCACGGTGTGGGGCGTCATGAACGCCCTCATCGCGATCGGCCTGGCCGGCCAGGCGAGCATCGACAAGGTCGCGGGCCCGGTCGGCGGCGCGCTGATCATGACGGCGCTCGGCCTCTTCGCCGCGGTACCCGCGGTGTGGGGTTACAACTGGCTGCTCGGCCGCAACAAGGCCCTGCAGGATGCGCTGCGCAACTTCGCCGGCGACCTGCACGCGTATCTTGTCAGCGGCGCGCGTGTGACCTCGGGCGCGGAGGTTGCTGCCTCCCGTCCGGCGGCTCCCGCGGCAGCGGTCCGTAAGTGAGAGACGAGTCGATATCACGAGAGTGCCGTAAGGCCTGCCCCGCGCCCGGCGCGGGGCAGGCTGCCACGGCTGAGCTGATCGATTTGGCTGATTTGCTTAGCGGCACGAGCGCGCACCTGCGCGGCGCGTGAGGAGCTTTTCGATATGTCGATGACTGTACAAGGGGCAGACGAAGAGCAGGCCGTCATGGCTACCATCAATACGACGCCGCTCGTCGACGTCATGTTGGTGCTGCTCATCATCTTTCTCATTACCATTCCCGTGATCACCAAGACGGTGCCGGTCAAGCTGCCGAATGCCAACAACATTCCGACGCAGACCAAGCCCGAGGACATCACCATCGCGGTGGATCAGGCGGGCAACGTCTACTGGAACGACAAAGAGATCTCGAACGACTCGCAGCTGCTGACCATGATCGAGCAGCAGGCGGTCAAGGTGCCGCAACCCGAGATGCACATCCGCGGCGACCAGAACGCGAGCTACAAGGCCATCGGCCACGTTCTCTACGAGCTGCAGCGCGGCGGTATGGTCAAGGTCGCCTTCATCACCGAGCCTGATCTGAGCACGTTCAGCGCGCACTGAGGAGTTCTGAAGCATGTCCATGCAAGTCGGGGGCTCGAGCGCGGGCCCACTCTGCGACATCAATACGACGCCACTGATCGACGTCCTGCTGGTGTTGATCGTGACGCTCATCATCACCCTGCCGGTAATGACGCATGCGGTGAAGCTCGATCTGCCGCAGGATCAGCATCAGCAGCCGCCGCCGGTGCAACCCGAAGTGATCGACCTCGAGGTCGACTTCGACGGCACCGTGGTCTGGAACGGCACGCCGGTGACCATGCAGCAGCTCGATGGCTATTTCGCCACCGAGTCGGTGAAAGACCCGCAGCCCGAGATCCACCTCAACCCGGATGGCATGGCCAAGTACGACGTCGTCGCCAAAGTGCTCGCGTCCGCGCAGCGCAACCGGATGACCAAGATAGGGTTCGTCAACACCTCCGTATTCGCCCAATAACGGCTCGAGATCAGTGAATCACCCATGCGAGATGATGTCATGAAGGTCAAAGGTAACCTGGTTGCAGCGATCGCTCTCGGCGCCGCGATGGCGTGCGGGGCGAGTTTCGTCGGGATCACCCCGGCTGCGGCCAAAGACGCGCCCAAGAACACCATCACCGACCGCGACGTAGGAGTGGCCCTCCAGGCGGCGCAGAAGAGTCTGAAGGGCAACGATTTTCCCGGTGCGTTGCAGCAGCTCGACAAGGCCGATTCGCGGCCGAAGAAGACTGCCTACGAGCAGTTCCTCATCTATGAGATGAGGGGCTTCGCCTACGTGCGCACGAAGCAGTACGCGCTGGCCGCCAAGTCGCTCGAGGCGGAGATGCAGGGCGGATTCCTGACCCCCGATCAGGTGAGGACCAATACGCTCGCGCTGTCGCAGCTCTACTATCAGGTCAAGAACTACGACAAGGCGATCGAGTTCGGGCAGCAGGCCATCGACAAGGGCTGGGCCGAGGCGCAGACGCCGACCCTGGTCGCACAGGCGTACTACCTGAAGAACGACTGGAAGGGCGTGGTGCGCTTCGAGAAGTCGCAGATCGCGGCGGACGAGAGCAAGGGCACGGCGCCGACCAACGAGTCGCTGCAGCTCCTCCTCAGCGGCTGCCTGAAGATGAACCCGGGCGGCGATGACCCCTGCACCAACGGTGCGCTGCAGGAGCTGGTCATCTATCACCCCAAGCCGGAGTACTGGCAGCAGCTTCTCTACGGCATGTTCAAGTCGGTCAAGAGCGACCGCAATCTCCTGCAGACCTACCGCCTGGCCGATGATGTCGACGTCCTGAAGCGGCCGGAAGACTTCACGGACTTCGCGCAGCTTGCGATCGAGGCCGGCTCTCCCGGTGAGGCGGAACAGGTGATCCAGAAGGGGATGACGGCGAACATCTTCCCCGACACTCGCACCAAGGGTAAGGCACAGCGCCTGCTCCTGGATGCCCAGAAGGCCGCCAAGCGAGATCAGCAGTCGCTCGACAGGCAGGCAAAGCAAGCTGCGCTGGCACACAGCGGCGATCAGGAGATAGGCGTCGGGCTCGCCTATTTCGGCTATCAGCAGTACGACAAGGCGGTCCAGGCGTTGACGCAAGGCATCGCCAAGGGCAGCTTGAAGGACGCCCCGTCGGCGCACCTGCTGCTCGGTATTGCCCAGCTCAAGCAGGGCAACAAGAGCGCTGCGCTGCAGTCCTTCAAGGCCGTGAAGGGTGATCAGACCCTCGAGCGGCTCGCGACCCTGTGGAGCCTGCGCGCCCGCCAGGCCTGACATCAACCAGCGGCAGGAGAGAACCATGGGAATCAAGGCGGGCGACCGCATGCCTTCGGGCACGCTGAAGGTAATGACCAAGGACGGGCCGAAGGACGTCTCGACGGATGACCTCTTCAAGGGTAAGAAGGTCGTCCTGTTCTCCGTGCCGGGGGCTTTTACCCCGACCTGCGATGCCAAGCACCTGCCGGGCTTCGTGCAGCTCGCCGATCAGATTCGCGCCAAGGGCGTGGATACCATCGCCTGCATGGCCGTCAACGACGTGTTCGTCATGAACGCGTGGGGCAAGGCGTCCAGCGCCGGCGACAAGGTGATGATGCTCGCGGACGGCAATGGCGAGTACGCGAAGGCGCTCGGCCTGGAGCTGGATGCGCGCAAGTTCGGCATGGGCACGCGCGGCCAGCGGTTCGCGCTGGTGGTCGACAATGGCGTCCTGAAGGGCGTGAACGTCGAGGAGGCGGGGCAGTTCAAGGTTTCCGCCGCCGAGCACGTGCTGGGCCAGCTCGGGTAACCGCGCTGGGCGGGCACGAGCCCGGGTCCGGCGCCTTGACGACGGAACTTTCTGGCCCCTGAGGCTGCCGATTAGGGATGCGCTCATGGTGAGCGCGCCGCATCGGATGGGGGACCGGCAGTGAATATCTCGCGACCGTTCGTTACGCGGCCGGTCGCGACGACGCTGCTCTCCTGCGGGCTGTTGCTCGCCGGAATCATCGCCTACTTCTTCCTGCCCGTCGCCTCCCTGCCGGAAGTCGACTCCCCGGCCATCGTGGTCGAGGCGGAGCTGCCGGGCGCGAGCCCAGAGACCGTTGCGACCAGTGTGACGACACCTCTCGAGCGTCACTTGAGCGCGATCGCCGGCGTCGAGGAGATGACCTCGGAGAGCTCCGTCGGCAACTCCCGGATCATCCTCATCTTCGACCTCGATCGCAGCATTCGCGGCGCGGCGAGCGACGTCGAGGCTGCCATCCAGGCTGCGCGTCAGGACATGCCGGCATCGCTGCGCAGCAATCCGAGCTATCAGACCTTCAACCCCGCGGATGCGGCGATCCTGCTTCTGGCGCTGACCTCCAAGACCCTGACCATGGGGCAGGTCTACGATGCCGCCTCCACCATCATCCAACAGAGGCTGTCGGAGATCGAGGGGGTCGGGGAAGTCGACGTTGCCGGTAGCTCATTGCCGGCGGTGCGCATCGACCTGAACCCGCTCGCGCTCTTCAAATACGGCATCGGCCTCGAGGACATTCGCGCCGCCATAGCGGCCGCCAACGCGAATGCGCCCAAGGGCGCGATCGATGGACCCCGGCGGCGCTATCAGATCTATGTCAACGATACGGCATCGACCCCGGAGCAGTATCGCTCGCTGATCGTGGCGTACCGTAACGGCGCCCCCGTGCGGCTGGGGGATGTGGCGACGCTGACCGAGAGTGTCGAGGACGTGCGCGAGCTGGGGCTCGCCGATGGCCAGAACGCCGTGCTGATGATCATGCACAAACAGCCGGGCGCCAACATCATCGATACCGTCGATCGCATCAAGGCGGCGCTGCCGCAGATCCGTGCCTCCATCCCGGCGGGTATCAACCTCACCGTCACCAATGACTTTTCGACGCCGATCCGCACCTCCGTGCATGATGTCGATATCACCCTGCTCTTTGCCTTCCTGTTGATCGTGACCGTCGTGTTGCTCACGCTGCGCAATCCGCGCGCGGCGCTGGTTGCGGCAGCAGCGGTGCCACTGTCGCTCGCGGGGACCGTGGCGGTCATCTACCTGCTCGGATTCAGCCTGAACATCCTTTCTCTCATGGCTCTGACGGTGGCCACCGGCTTCGTTGTCGACGATGCCATCGTCGTCATAGAGAACATCTCCCGCCATGCGGAGGCGGGCATGTCCCGCGCGCAGGCGGCGCTCCAGGGCGCAAAGGAGGTCGGGTTCACCGTGCTGGCGATGAGCGCGGCACTGGTCGCGGTCTTTCTTCCGATCCTGTTGATGGGCGGCCTCGTGGGGCGCGTGCTGCGCGAGTTCGCGGCGACCCTGGTCGCGACCGTCGTGCTGTCGCTGGTCGTCTCCCTGACGACGACGCCGATGCTCTGCGCGCGGATCCTGCGGCAGCCGGCGCACCTCGGCCGCATCCTGCACGCCGTCGAGCGCGGCTTCAGCGCGCTGCGGGTTTTTTACGGACGCACGCTTCACGATGCCATTCGGCAGCGGCGGCTGGTGGTGCTCGCGCTACTGGTCGTGGTCGTGCTCAACTTCGTCCTGTTTGCCATCGCCCCGAAGGGCTTCTTCCCGCAGCAGAGCCTGGGCGATCTGGTCGGATTCGTGAATGCCGATCAGAGCATCTCTTTCCAGGCGATGCAGAAGAAGATGCAGGCGATCGCGGCCATCGTGCGGCATGATCCGGCGATCGCGCACATCGTTGTCTTCACCGGCGGCGGTCCGACGAATGAGGGCTTCCTCTTCTCGCAGCTCAAGCCCCTGTCGGTACGCAAGCTCGACGACGATGCGGTGATTGCGCGCCTGCGGCCGCAGTTCGCCAGCGTCCCCGGGGCACAGGTTTTTCTGCAGTCCGCGCAGATGATCCGCTTCGGCGGCCGCCAGGGTAACGGCCAGTACCAGTACACCCTGCTATCGGACAACCTGAGTACGCTCGATGCCTGGGCGGCGAAGATCACCGATGCGCTCAAGAAGAACCCGGCGCTGCGCGACGTCAGCTCCGACCGGCAGGAGAGCGGTCTCGAGGTGAAGCTGCACATCGATCGTCGGATGGTGGCGCGTCTCGGCGTCGACATGACGGAGGTCGACAACACACTTTACGACGCCTTCGGTCAGCGCGAGGTGTCTACGATCTATCAGGACATGAATCAGTATCACGTCGTGATGGAGGTCGCACCGAGTTTCTGGCAGAGCCCGCAGACGCTCTCCGACATCTACGTCAGCACTGCTGGTGGCGCCCTGAGCGGCACGGAGGCGACATCGGCTGCTGCCGCGGCGTTCGGCTCGACCGCGACGGGGGCGAGTGCGGTCAGCCCGGGCACTTCCGGCTCGAATGGCGCGGCCACGACCCCGACCAGCGGCGTGGAGAACTATCAGCTCAATCAGCTCGTCAACAATGCCGGCCGTGTGTCCACCGGGTCCGCACTCAGCATCGCGCCCGAGACCATGGTGCCGCTCTCGGCCTTCAGCTATTACGGCCCTGGACTGACACCGCTGGCGGTGAATCATCAGGGGCCGTTCGTCGCGACCACTTTCTCATTCAACCTGCCGCCGGGCGAGCCGCTCGGCACGGCGGTGAGCGCGATTCATGAAACCATGGCGAGCCTGCACGTGCCGGTCTCGATCCAGGGCGAGTTCGCCGGCACCGCCAAGGTCTTCCAGCAGACCTCCCTGCAGGAGCCGCTGCTCGTTCTCGCCTCGATCCTGGCCGTCTACATCGTGCTCGGGATTCTCTACGAGAGTCTCGTCCACCCGATCACCATTCTCTCGACCCTGCCGTCGAGTGGCATCGGCGCGGTGCTGGCGCTCCTCCTATGCGGCGAGCCGTTCACGCTCATCGCCCTTATCGCGGTGATTCTCGTCATCGGCATCGTCCTGAAGAATGCGATCATGATGGTGGATGTGGCGCTCGAGACGCAGCGCGAGCACGAGGAGAGTGCAGCGGAGGCGATTCACGCCGCCTGCATGCTGCGCTTCCGCCCGATCCTGATGACGACCCTGGCCGCGATGCTGGGCGCGGTGCCGCTGGCCATCATGACGGGGCAGGGCTCCGAGATGCGCCGCCCTCTTGGCATAGCCATCGTCGGGGGGCTCTTCATCAGCCAGATCCTGACGCTCTACACCACTCCGGTCGTCTACATCTATCTCGACCGACTGCGCCTCAGGTGCATCGGACTGATCAGCCGCGCCCGCCGGGTCAGCCGAGCAGGCGTTCCAGTTCAGGGATGATCTGGAAGAGGTCGCCGACCAGACCGATGTCGGCCACCTCGAAGATCGGTGCTTCGCCATCCTTGTTGATGGCGACGATGGTACGGGCGTCCTTGATGCCCGTCAGATGCTGAATCGCGCCCGAGATCCCGATGGCGACGTAGAGCTCCGGGGCGATGATCTTGCCGGTCTGGCCCACCTGCAGCTCGTTGGGGGCGTAGCCGGCGTCCACCGCGGCGCGTGAGGCACCGACCGCCGCACCCAGCTTGTCGGCGAGGCCGTAGAGCGTTTTCTGGAAGGACTCGGCGCTGCCGAGTGCGCGTCCGCCCGAGACCACCCGTGTCGCGGTCTGCAGGTCGGGACGGTAGCTGCGTGCCGCGGAGACCGACACGAAGCGCGTGTGCGAAGGAATCTCTGCACTGACGGCGCTCTTCTCGATGGGCGCCGATCCGCCGCTCGCCGCGGGCTGGAACGATGCCATGCGCACGGTGCCGACCACCTTGGAGCCGGAGTCGACATCCACCGTGACGATGGCGTTACCGGCGTAGATCGGCCGCCGGAAGCGCGTTGCGCTCTCGGCCGCCATGATGTCGCTGATCTGCGCCGTATCGAGCAGGGCGGCGACGCGCGGCATGAGATCCTTGCCGAATGTCGTCGACGGTCCCAACACGTGAGTGAATGGACCGGCGATCGCCGCAATCTGCGGGGCCAGGACAGCGGCCAGAAGGTGTGCGTTGGCGGGATGTTCGAGCGAGATCACGTGGGCAACGCCTTGGAGCGCCGCTGCTTGAGCCGCGACTGCGGCCGCGTCAGCCGCACACACCGCGACGGTGATCTCCGACTGCGGAATGGAAGCGGCGCAGGTGACGCACTTGGCGGTGCTGGCGTTGAGATGTGCACCGTCGTGCTCGGCGACGATGAGGATGCGATTGCTCATGATTACAGGAGACCTTTGCTCTTCAGTGCGGCGACCAGTTCCGCAGCGTCTTTCACCTTTACGCCTTTCTGCCGTTGCGGCGGCGGGTCGAACCGCGTGTGTTTCAGCCGTTGGCGCTGCTCCACGCCGAGGGCGGCGAGCGTCAGCGTCTCGAGCGGTTTTTTCTTCGCCTTCATGATGTCCGGCAGCTTGACGTAGCGCGGCTCGTTGAGGCGCAGATCGGTCGTGATCACCGCCGGCAGATCGACCTCGATGGTCTCGAGACCGGCATCGACCTCGCGCGTCACGCGCGCCTTCTCACCGTCGAGCTCCAACTTCGAAGCGAAGGTGGCCTGCGGACGCTGCCAGAGCGCCGCGAGCATCTGGCCGGTCTGGCTGTTGTCGTCATCGATCGCCTGCTTGCCCAGGATGACGAGGAAGGGCTGCTCGCGCTCGACCAGCTTCAGCAGTGCGCGGGCGGCCACGAGTGGCTCGACCACACCCTCGGCCTGCACGTGCAGCGCGCGATCGGCCCCCATGGCCAGGCAGGTCCGCAACTGCTGCTGGCAGTCCGCGGGGCCTATGCTGGCGACGATGACCTCTTCGGCGGCTGCGCGCTCCTTGATCCGCAACGCCTCTTCCAGCGCGATCTCGTCGAAGGGGTTGATGCTCATCTTCACCCCGTCGGTGACCACGCCGCTGCCATCCGGCTTGACACGGATGCGTACGTTGTAGTCCACCACTCGCTTGATACCGATCAGTATCCGTTTCATACGTCGAGCCGATTCACGATATTTCGAGCACTATAGCAGTATTATCAGGCCACTCGCCGGGGTCGGAATTCGACGCGTGGGTAAGGGTCACACGATGCTTGGATACGCGGTCCGCCGCATTGCCGGAACCGTCCCGATTTTGCTCATTCTCGTCACGCTGTCCTTCTTCGTCATCCGCCTCGCCCCCGGCGGTCCCTTCGAGCAGGAACAGGCGCTGACGCCGCAGGTGCGCGCCAATCTCGATCGTCTCTACGGTCTCGACCGCCCGCTCGGCGTGCAGTATCTGCATTATCTCGAAGGCCTCGCGCACGGTGACCTGGGCCTTTCGTACAAGCTGCGCGACGAGAGCGTCGCGGGCCTCATCGCGCAGGGACTTCCCGTCAGTGTGACCGTCGGCTTCGCCGCGCTGGCGCTCGCAATGCTCTGCGGTGTTCCGCTCGGTATCTGGGCGGCGCTCAGGCGCGGAGGCGTAATCGATTACGCCGTCACCGGCCTCGCTACCCTCGCCATCGCGCTGCCGACGTTCGTCACGGGTCCGCTGCTCGCGCTCGTCTTCGGGCTGGCGCTGCGCTGGCTGCCGGTGGCCGGCTGGCAGCAGGGCGATCTCACGTATCTCATCCTGCCGGCCATCACGCTCGCCCTGCCGGTCTGCGCCGTCATCGCCCGCATGATGCGCGGGAGTCTCCTCGAGACACTCAGCGCAAGCTTCATACGCACCGCGCGAGCCAGGGGCCTGGGACCCAGGCGCGTGCTGTTGCGGCACGCTCTGCGGCCCGCTCTGCTGCCGGTCGTGAGTTATCTCGGGCCGGCTGCGACCTACGTCTTCACCGGTTCGCTGGTGGTCGAGACGGTCTTCGCGCTGCCCGGCACGGGACGCTATCTGGTACAGGGCGCGCTCGATCGCGACTACACGCTCGTCATGGGTATGATCATTCTCTATGGCGCACTGACGTTGATGCTCAACCTTGCCGCGGACCTCGCGTACGGCTGGCTGGATCCGCGGGTCCGACATGAGTGAGGTGCAGGCTCTCGGCCTGGATCCGGTGCGGGCGCGGCCGGCACGCCGGCTGCGGCTGAGCCGCATGGCGGTCGCCGCCGCGGTGGTGATCGCCGCGCTGGCGCTGCTCGCGATCTTCGGGCCCTGGGTGAGCCCCTATACGTACGATGCGCTCGACTGGCAGCATCTCGCCGCGCCGCCAGGCCTCATGGCTTCCCATTGGCTGGGCACAGATCCGCTGGGGCGCGATCTCTACGTACGCACGCTCTATGGACTGCGCCTGTCGCTACTCATCGGCGTGCTCGCGACCGCCGTCAGCGTGGGGATTGGCGTGGCGTGGGGCGCGATCGCGGGCTATGTCGGCGGCAGTGCCGATGCGTGGATGATGCGCACGGTGGACGTGTTGTATGCGCTGCCATACCTATTCGTCGTCATCATCCTCGCGACCGTGTTCGGACGCGGCAGAGTCGCGATGCTGCTGGTCGCCATTGGAGCCGTCGGCTGGCTGACCATGGCGCGCATCGTGCGCGGGCAGACGCTGTCGCTCAAGCGACGTGAGTTCATCGAGGCGGCGCGCGCGACCGGTCTTGGGACGACGGCCATTCTGCTGCGTCACATCGTGCCCAACCTCGCCGGCACGGTGGCGGTCTATGCCACACTCACCGTCCCGGAGCTGATCACCTACGAGAGCTTCCTCAGCTTTCTCGGCCTCGGCGTGCAGGAGCCGCTCTCGAGCCTGGGAAGCCTCATCGACCAGGGTGCGCGGCAGATGCTGACCGCGCCGTGGATGCTGCTCGTGCCGGCGGCGCTCCTCTTCACGCTGCTTCTCTGTTTCAACCTGCTGGGCGATGGTTTGCGAGATGCGCTCGATCCCGCCGCGCACTGAGGAAGAAGGTGCAGACGCGGTGCTGCGCGTCGCGCAGCTCAGCGTCACGTTCGACACGCCGCAGGGTGAAGTCCTTGCGGTACGTGACGTCTCGCTCAGCGTCGGCCGCGGCGAGTGTCTCGGCGTGGTCGGTGAGTCCGGCGCCGGCAAGACGCAGCTCTTCCTGGCAACCCTGGGCCTGCTGCCGTCGACCGCCCGCGTGCGCGGCAGCGCTTCCCTCGGCGGCGAGCCGCTCATCGGCCGCGGGCAACGGGCGCTCGACCAACTCCGCGGCGCACGGGTGGGGCTCGTTTTTCAGGATCCGATGACCTCGCTCACGCCGCATCTGCGAGTGGGGGAACAAATTGCCGAGCCCATCGTCAGGCACCGCGGTGCAAGTTGGCGGGACGCGCGACGGAAGGCGCTGGCGCTGCTCGAGCGTGTGCACGTGCCGGATGCCGCGCGCCGGATGCGCCAGTACCCGCATGAGCTTTCGGGTGGCCTGCGGCAGAGAGTGATGATCGCGATCGCGCTGGCGTGCGAGCCCGAGCTGCTGATCGCCGACGAGCCGACGACGGCGCTCGATGTCACCATCCAGGCGCAAATCCTGGCGCTGCTCCTCGAGTTGAAGCGCGAGCGCGGCCTGGCGATGGTGTTGATCACGCACGACTTTGGGGCGGTCGCCGGACTCGCGGACCGGGTCGCCGTCATGCAGTCCGGACGGATCGTGGAGTTGGATACCGTCGCGGCGGTGCTCAAGAGGCCGCAACACGAGTACACGCGGGAGCTGCTGGGCCAGGTACTGACGCTGGACTCTACGCCGGCGGCCACGCTAGCCGCGCCGCCCGAGTCAGCGCCTGAATCGCCTGCAGCCTCACAGGGCACGCTCGCCATTTCCTCGCTCGCGGTGCAGTACCCTCAGCGGTCGTCATGGAATGGCGCCGGCCGCGCGCTCCACGCTCTGCACGATGTCAGTCTGCAGCTGCATCCCGGTGAGGCGTTGGGGGTGGTAGGGGAGTCCGGCTCCGGCAAGTCGACGCTGGTGCGAGCGGCGCTGCAGCTCATCCGCCCGGGTGCCGGGCGCGTGACATGGATGGGCCGGAGCCTGGGGACGCTGCCGGCGTCGGAGCTCAAGAGGTTGCGCCGCGACCTTCAGGTCGTTTTCCAGGATCCGCTGGCGAGCCTGGATCCGCGCATGACGATCGGCGACATCGTCGCCGAGCCGCTTGAGGTTCACGAGCCGCGGCTCGAGGCCGCTGCGCGGAGGCGACGGGTGGTGGACATGCTGGGCCGCGTCGGCCTGAGCACGGAAATGGCGAGCCGCTATCCGCACGAGCTTTCCGGCGGCCAATGTCAGCGTGTCGGCATCGCGCGAGCGATGATTCTCGGGCCGCGGCTGCTCGTGTGTGACGAGCCGGTGAGCGCGCTCGATGTCTCCGTGCAGGCACAGATTCTCGACCTGCTCGCCAGTCTCAAGAGCGAGCACGGCATGTCGATTCTGCTCGTCAGCCACAATCTCGCCGTGGTGAGGCGGCTGTGCGATCGCGTCCTCGTCCTCTACCGCGGACGCATGATGGAGCTTGCCGACTCGCGAACGATCTTCTCGCGCCCGCTGCATCCCTACACCCGTGAGCTGCTGGATGCAGTTCCGGTCGTGGACCCGGATGTGCAACCGGGCAGGCTCGCGCTCGCACTGACACGGCTCATGAGGGTAGGGGAGACGCAAGGAGAGGATGGTGAGCCGAGCGGATGCTCATTCCGGTCGCGGTGTCCGTACGCAATTGCCGAGTGCGCCGCGCGCGTTCCCGCCTGGGAGGCGGCGCCCGGGGGCGGCCGGGTGGCGTGCCTCCGCTTCCGGGAGCTGGCCGATGGTATGCTTGGTCGAGAGAGCCAGGAAGCGTCATGAAGCCCGATCCCAGCATCCGCCCGAGCGACAGCCTGCGCCACGTCCGCTACGAGATCCGTGGCCGTCTGGCGCGGCGCGCCCATGAGCTCGAGCGGCAGGGCTATGAGATCGTCTCGCTCAACATCGGCAACCCGAAGGCGTTCGGCTTCCGCACCCCGGAGACCATGCGCCTGGCGATGATCGAGAATCTCGCCGAGGCCGAGGGCTACTGCCATCAGAAGGGCATCTTCCCGGCCCGCGAGGCCGTGGTGATGCAGCAGCAGGCGCGCGGCGTCACCGGGGTCACCGCAGAGGAAGTCTTCATCGGCAACGGCGTGAGCGAGCTCATCGATCTCGTGCTGCGCGCGCTGCTCAACAGCGGCGACGAAGTGCTGGTGCCGAGTCCGGACTACCCGCTCTGGACGGCCGCCGTCACGCTGAATGGCGGGCGTCCGGTGCACTATCCCTGCCGCCCGGAAAATGGCTTCGTGCCCGATCCGGAGGAGCTGGCGCGGCTGGTGACACCGCGCACGCGCGCCATCGTCATCATCAATCCCAACAATCCAACCGGCGCTGTCTATCCGCGGCCGGTGCTCGAGGCGCTGGCGCGGCTGGCGGAGCGTTCCGGGCTCATCGTCTTCAGCGACGAGATCTACGACCAGATGGTCTACGACGACGCCGAGTTCGTCCCGATGGCGACGCTCGTGCGGGACACGCTCTGCGCAACTCTCTCGGGCCTCTCCAAGGTCTACAGGGCCTGCGGGTATCGTGTGGGCTGGGCGGTGTTCTCCGGTCGCACCCACGCGGCGGCCGATTACCTCGCCGGCCTCGAGCTGCTGACTTCGCTGCGTCTCTGCAGCAACGTGCTGGCGCAGTGGGCGGTGCAGACGGCTCTCGGCGGCTACCAGAGCGTGAAAGACCTCATCAGCCCCGGAGGCCGGCTGTATGAATCGAGGCGGACCATCCTGAGCGCGACCGACAGCAGCCGATTCCTTCAGCTCACGCCGCCCAGGGGCGCGATGTATGCGTTCGTCGGCGTCGACACCCGCGAGCTGCCCGGCTTCGACGATCAGAAGTTCGCGCTGGATCTACTCGAGCAGAAGCATGTGCTCGTGGCTCCCGGCGTCAGCTTCAACGTGCCCTATCGCAATCATTTCCGGGTGACGAACCTTCCGGATCCGGCAACACTGCGCGAAGTGTTTGCGCGCATCGACGAGTTGCTGCAGTCCTATGCGAGCGCGGCCGCGGACGGCGGCGGAGCGGCCAACAACGTGGTCGAGGCGAGCTCTCGCTTCAAGTAATATCGCAGTAAAATGCGATAAGTCTTTGTATTGCTGAAGCTTTCGCCTCATATTGACGAAGTCCTCCGACGCGGAGGCACGGTGGTTGTGCCATCGCGCCAGCGTGCGCATGCGCTGTGGCTGGCCTACGCCGCTGCTCAGCTCGCGCAAGGCAGGCGGGTATGGACGAGCCCGGACGTGCTGCCGCTGGAAGGCTGGCTGGGGCGCGAGATCGAGCGCTACGCCGTCGACCACAGCAAGGTGCCGCGTGTGCTCTCTTCGGCGGAGGAGTGGCTCCTCTGGCGGCAATGCACAGTTGACGCCACCGGCGATCTCGACCTGATCAATCGCGCCTCGCTCGCGGAGTCTTTGCGGCACGCGAGCGCCCTCGGTGCGGACCTTGGCATCGACCCGCAGACGATTCGTGAGCCGGCCGGAACGGAGGCGGCCCTGTTGGTCGCGGTGCACCGCGCTGTGATGCAACGCTGCCACGCATTGGGCGCGGCACCAGCGTCGGCAGGTCTGGCCACCCTGCCATGTGTGGGAGACGAACGGCCGGTTGCTTTCGCCGGTTTCCTCGCGCCCTCGCCGCGCCTGCGGTCGATCGTCGACGCGCGTGCGCAGCGGGGCTTTGAAACCTCGTACGCACCGGCAATCGAGCCTCCGATCCCGTTACCCACGCGTGTCGTCACACCAGCGGATGAAGCTGAGGAGCTGGAGCAGATCGCCGCGTGGTGCCAACAGCGCCTGACCGAGCGAGCGGACGCACGCCTCCTCATCCTGCTACCGGGATCCGCCGGCCGGCGTGAGAGGTTGGCCACTCTGATCCGCCAGGCTGTCGACCCGCGCCTGGAGAGCGAGCTCATTCTGGGTATCGAAGGCGGTCAGCCGCTTGCAACCTCGCCCATGGTCGCGCACGCGCTCGTCAGCCTGGCGTTGCTCGCGGGGCGAGCCACAGGGTTGGAGGATCTCCTCGAGTGGCTGCGGGCGCCCTGGTGGTCCACTCCGAGCCCGGCGGAGCGAGCTGCTCTCGACCTCTGGCTGCGTGAGCGGCGCCAACTGCGTCTCGATCTCGCCTCGCTCCTGGCCGCACTGCGGCGCGCGCCGGCGGCCGTCGCGGGGCCGGCGAGCGCGCTCGCGGCGGGCCTCGAGCAAGCGGTGGCGTCCGTTCGCGAGAGCTCCGGCAATCCGCGCGAGTGGTCGGAGCGGTTCGAGAAGGCTCTGCGGCAACTGGGCTGGCCTGGAGATCGAAGCCGCGGCAGCGCTGAGCAGCAGACGCTGGCTCGCTTCCACGAGCTACTGGACGAGCTTGGTCAGCTTTCGACGGCAGTGCGGACGCTGACGGTCGACACCGCCGTGGAATGGCTGACGGAAATAGCCTCTCGGACGCCGTACCGTCCTTCAGATGACGATGCGGCCGTAACGATCTCTCCGACATACATGGATCCGGTGGCGCAGTACGAGGGCGTGTGGGTGGCTGGCCTCAATGCGGATAGCTTTCCGCAGCCGGTGGGGCCCGATCCGTTTCTGCCGCTGGCAGCGCAGATCGCGGCTGCCTGGCCCGCCGCGACCGCCGCGGGCCGGCTGCAGGAAGCGCGGGCTCTCATTGCCACCTGGCGAGCGGCCGCCGCCGAGTTGGTACTGAGCGCGCCGGCGCGCACCGAGGACATCGAGCTGCTGCCGAGCCCGTTGCTGGAGGAGTGGCGCGCCGCCGCGCCGCGCGCAACCCGGATTCGCAACTCGGTGTGGCTGCCGGTGCGGCTGCACCGCCGCGGACTCCTGACGGAATGGTGGGATGATGTTGGCCTCGCATGGAGCCCGGAGCTGCCGCTGCCATCGGGCGCGCGCAGTCTCGAGCTGCAGAACCAGTGTCCGTTTCGCGCCTACGCGGAGCTTCGCCTCGGGAGCCTCGAGCTCGGCATGCCGGAGCCTGGTATCGAGCCCGAGGCGCGCGGCCGTCTCCTGCACGCTGCCCTGCAGCAGCTCTGGGACCGGCTGCGCGACTCGCGCGCCCTGGCAGCACTCTCCGCGCAGGCGCTTGATGAGTTGATCGGCGCGTGCGTGGAGCGTGCCGCGGCCGAGGTCGATGCCGCCGGCAAGGATGCGCTTCCGCCGCAGGCGTTGGCGCGCGAATGCCGCCGTATCGAGCGGCTCATCCGCAAGCTGCTGCAGATCGAGAGTGGGCGCGCTCCCTTTCGCGTGTTGCATACCGAGCATGGGTCGCATCTTCGCCTGGCTGGCCAGGAGCTTCGCCTGCGCATCGATCGGCTCGATGTACTCGAGAGCGGCGGCGTGGCGATCCTCGACTACAAGACCGGCAGGCGCGTGAGCCCCGATTGGTATGGCGATCGGCCTTCGCATCCGCAGCTTCTCGTGTATCTCGCGGCTGTTGGCGAGGACGTCGTCGCGATGGCGAACGTTCACGTTACGGCGAGGGAAGTCAAATTCGACGGTATCGCGGCGAGCGAGGAACTGCTTCCCAAGGTGTGGCGGGTGAAAGATCCCTGGCCATCCCGCGTCGCGCAATGGCGTGGCATCGTCGAGCGGTTGGCCAGTGCCTTCGGCGCGGGTCAAGCGGCGGTCGACCCGAAGCCGCGAGCCTGCGACTTCTGCCATGTAGCGCCCGTGTGCAGAGTCGGTGACAGCCTCATGGCGCTCGACGACGAATCTCTCGAGGACGTTCCCAGGTGGGGCGATGATGAGTAGCACGCCCGGACCGGGATCAGCCGATGCGGCCTCGAGCGATGAGCTGGCGCGGGAGCGGGCGACCGACCCCAACCTGTCGGTCATCCTGCAGGCGCCCGCGGGCTCGGGTAAGACCACGGTCCTCACGCAACGGCTGTTGAGATTGCTCGCCGTGGTGGATGAGCCGGAAGAGATCCTCGCGATCACTTTCACCCGCCGCGCCGCGGCCGAGATGCGCGCGCGTGTACTGCGGGCATTGCGCGGCAACGTCGATGAAGGAGCGCAAGGTGAGCGTCTGCGGCAGCTTGCGGCCGCTGCCCTGGAGCGCTCGCGGGAGCGAGGCTGGCGCCTGGCGCAGGACCCGGGGCGGTTGCGCATCCAGACCATCGATTCCTTCGACTTCCGGCTGGCGAATCAGCTTCCAGTCACCGCCCGGGCGGGGAGCCAGTTATCGGTCAGCTCGCGTCCGAAGGAGCTCTATCAGCTCGCCGCGCGTGAGACCCTGCTCGCGGCAGAAGAGGACGCGGAGCTCTCCGCGGATCTGGAGCTCCTGTTTGAGCGGCTCGACAACCGCTGGGGCCACGTCGAGAACCTCCTCGCGGACATGCTGGCGCGGCGCGCGCATTGGCTGCCTCATGTGTTGGGTCATGAGCCGCAGGTGCTCTGCCTTCGCGTATCGGCGAGCCTCGCGCGGGTAGTGGAGGATCGCTTGCGGGTCGCCACCCGGGCGCTGGGGGTGGCTGCCTGTCTCGAGGCGGCGCGCGTGCCAGGCGTGGGCCCGCTCGAGCAGCAGGCCCAAAGCCTCGCGTCCTGGAAAGCTCTGGCGCGACTCGCTCTCACCAACGATCGCGATTGGCGCAAAGCGATCGATCGCAGACTCGGCGAGGCTTTCGCGAGCGGCGCCGGCAAGGAGGCGTTGCGCGCCTGCATCGAGCGCCTGGCCGCGGTGCCGGCGGCGCGCGAGACGCTGCTGGAAATGGCGTCGCTTCCGAGCCCGGATCTTTGCGAGCAGGACGCTGCGGCCCTGGCGGCGCTGTCGCGCGTGTTACGTGCGGCGGCGGCACACCTGCAGGCGCTCTTCGCGCTCGATGGCCGCGTGGACCATACCTACATTGCGGGCGCGGCGCGGGCGGCGCTCGCTGAGGCCGGCCTGCCGACGGATCTGGCGCTGAGGACGGGGCTGTCGCTGCGCCATATCCTGGTCGATGAGTTCCAGGACACCTCGGTGGCGCAACTCGAGCTGCTGGAGGCCCTGACCGCGGGCTGGGAGCCCGGCGATGGCCGCACACTCTTCGTCGTCGGCGATGCGATGCAATCGATCTATCAGTTTCGCGAGGCGGAGGTCGGCTGCTTTCTGCGCGCGCGCGATCTCGGCATCGGGACGGTACGACTGACCGCTCTCAGCCTGCTGCGCAATTTCCGTTCGACGCCGGCGCTCATCGCCTGGACCAACGAGACGTTCGGCCGGCTTTTTCCGCAGGCCGACGATCTGCGCGAGAGCGCGGTGGCGTTCACGCCGAGTCTCGCAGGCAAGCCTGACGAAGGAGCCGGAGACGGTCACTGCGTGGAGTTGCGTCTCTTCGGCGGTACTCAGCGCGAAGCGGAGACCGAGGCGATCGTCACGAGAGTCGCGGACCTGAAGGAGCGCGACGCGAAGGCGAGCATCGCGATACTGGTGGCCGCGCGCTCGCACGCGCAGCCCATCGTTGCAGCGCTCGCCGATGCCGGTATCGACACGATCGGTGTCGACCTGATACCGCTCGCCGAAGTGCCGGTGGTGCGCGATCTGGTGGCGCTCAGCCGTGCGCTCTCTCACTTGGGCGACCGAACGGCGTGGCTCGCAGTGCTCAGAGCGCCGTGGTGCGGCGTCTCGCTTGCGACGCTGAGCCATCTCTCGGGGCGGAAGGATCCGCTTCTCATCTGCGAGGCGTTGCGCGAACCCAGCCGACTCGAGGAGTGTCCGGCGGAGGAGCGTGCGCGGCTCGAGCGCGTGGCGCTGGTGCTCGAGAACGCGATGGCGCAGCGCGATCTCGCGCCGCTCGCGGATTGGCTCGAGGGAGCATGGATGGCGCTCGGTGCCCCGGATGCCTATCCGGCCGAGGAGCTGCGGCACGCGCGCGCCTTTTTCGATGCGCTGAGTGAGCGCACGGCAGCGGGAGAGTGGAGCGGGATCGGCACGTTGGATTCCGTCCTGACGAGCCTCTACGCGCAGCCGCACGCGCGCACCGCCACGCCGGTGCAGGTCATGACAATCCATGGCGCCAAGGGCCTGGAGTTCGATCACGTGCTGGTGCCGGCCCTCGATCGCGAGCGCAACCGGGGACGCGAGCCGTTGTTGCGCTGGCTCGATCTGCCGCGCCCCGATGACGGCAGTGATCTCATCATGGCGCCCGCACCGGTGATCGGCGACGAGCAGCCCGGCGAAGTCACCGCATTCCTCAAGCGACTCATGGGGCGCCGTGCCGCCAACGAGCAGGTGAGACTCCTTTACGTCGCCGCCACGCGCGCCCGGCGCTCGCTTCACTTGTATGCCGCGCCCGCGCCACGTACTGACGGGGTCGTGATTCCGCGCCCGCGGACGCTCCTCGCTTCTCTCTGGCCGGCGGTTGCGGAGGCCTTTCAGGCGCCGCCGCCGCAGACCGCGGTCGCCGCGCCCAGGGACAGCCAGCTCGAGCTTTTCACCGGCTCACCGGCACGCCGGCCGCTGCGCCGGCTGGTCGCGGATTGGGCGCCAGCGGCGCTGCCACCCGCGCCGCAGTTACAGCGACTGCCGCTCGCACAGCGCCCGCTCGAGACGCTGGAGTTCAGTTGGGCGGGCGAGACACGGCGCCACATCGGCACCGTGGTCCATGCGGCGCTGCAGGGCATCGCTGCGGATGCCGAGCTGCCGACGCGCGCGAGGCTCGAGTCTCGAGCCGACCTCTATGGCGAGCAACTCCTCCGCCACGGCGTGCCGGAGCGCGACCTCGCGAATGCAGTGGCCGATGTCGTCGCGGCGTTGACTCGAACTGTCGAAGACGCGAGAGGGCGTTGGATTCTCTCGCCTGAGCACCGGGAGGCCGGCAGCGAGCTGACTCTCACCGGCATGGCGGATGGCCGGCTGACGAACGTGATCATCGATCGATCCTTCATCGATGGGCACGGGACGCGCTGGGTCATCGATTTCAAGACCAGTCCCCACGAGGGTGGGCGGCTCGAGGACTTCATTGGCCGTGAGCTCGAGCGCTATCGCGGGCAGTTGGAAAAATACGCGGCGCTGGCACGCGGGCTGGGACCGCAACCGGTGCGGGCGGCACTGTACTTCCCGCTGCTCGGCGTGTTTCGCGAGTGTCAGTAAGTGCCTTGCATCGCGAACTGACGGCGCCCCTGCGCATCCGGCGAGCCGAGAAACTGGATGGCGTTGATGAGAGGTTGGCTCGCGTTGGCACGCGGTGTCACGTAGGCAGACAGGTTGTACCCGGGTTGCGGCGTGAGAACGAGCGTCCCTTGAAGCGCGAGCGGGCCACCTAAGTCCTGAAGGTTGCCGGTTGGCTGCGAGCCGCCGCCGGGAAAGGTCACGGAGAAATTGCCGAGCGGGGTGACGTAGCCGCTATGGTCGACGAGGTCGTGGGCTTCGATACTTCCCTGAACCGCACTGACGACACCCTTCTTCGAGACCTTCACGAGCGCAAGGTCGGCGTGCAGTGAGCCGGTCAGCGTCGGCGGCAGAGCCGGCAGGAGCGTCGGGTCGAGCGGCAGCGATGCTGTCAGGTTGCGTGCGACGATGGTGCCGCCGAGACCGATTTCGACATCACCCCGGGCGGAGGTCGCCGGCGGGCGCTCCAGATCGATGTGCGCCGCGAGCCGGCCGATGAGCAGCCGGGAAGGCCGCAACTGCCAGGCGAGGTCACCGAGCGCCGTGCCCCGCACCGCGAGGCCACTGCAATAGCCGCTCCAGAGCGAGCCCTCGACGCTCGCACAGGTGAAGGCGCCGCCGCGCGGCAGCAGCCAGCTCGCCGGCAGGCGCGCGAGCACGATCGCGGCGAAAGCCACGATCACCAGCACGATGACGGTCACGGTCCGTTTCATGCGCGGGAGCCAGGCTTCAGGAGCTCAAGGAGTCTGCAGGACGAGCGAGGCGTTGACCAGACCGGGCTCGCCGGCGCTGTCGATGTTGGCACTCTCGATCTGAACTCCATTCTGCTGACTCAAGCGCGCCAGCCATCCAACCAGGGCGTCGAACGGCGCTTTCTCCAGCTGCACACTGAGGCCGCCGCGGCCACTCGGCTGACTGCCGGTGAGCGAGCCGCCGAGCCCCGACTCACGCGCCGACTGATCGATGATCACGATCAGCGATTCGCCCGAGCCGGCGTTGTGCACAGGTCCCGCCGCGGCGATCTCGGGCGCGACGCTGCGCATCCACACGAGGTCCGCCTGCTTCTGGGTCACCTGATCGTGCAGGCGCGAGACGCTGTGATCGAGCGGCACGATGACGGCGAGCACGAAGAGGATCGCGGCGATCACACCGCCAATGATGAGCGTGCGACGGTCCCGTGGCGAGAGGGAGCGAAGCGATGCGGCGACGTCGAGTCCTGCCATGTCAGCTTCCCGGGGACATCTGAATGCTGCCCTCGTAGGTCGAGCCCCGGGGAGTGCCGGCGATCAGGCGCGCCTGCCATCCCTGCTGGCGCAGCTGGCGGCTCAGCCGGTCCAATGACTCGACGGTCGGCGCCGACGCCTTGAGCTCCAGAGCTCCATCGTGGAAGGTCAGCGCTTGCAGCACCGCTTCGGGCGCGGCGCGATGGGCCTGCACCAGAGCCTGCAGCGCCAACAGGAATCCGCCCGAGGCCTGATTCGCGCGTGCCGCGGCGAGGCGCTGCTCCATGACACGCCGCGCCTCGTACGTGTCGGGCTCGCCCGGCATCGCCGTGTGGAAGACCTGCTCTATGGAGTCATTGAGCCGGTGGTCGGCGTGTTTGAGGACAGTGAGCTCGGCGGCCTTGCCGACGACGTGCAGGCCGATGAAGCCCGCAAGCAGTATCACGGCGACCCGCCAGGCGCTCCAGCCGACCGGATGTGTTGCGGCAGGGGTGTAGGGACCCTGCAGGAGGTTGGTGGCCGCGGTCGTCGGCAGCTGCTGCGCGAACAGCGTCAGCGGCCCGCCCGCCAGCAGCTGAATCTGGATGCCCTCGAAGCGCTCGCGCGCCGCCTCGACAGTGGCGGAATGACGGTGCCACTCCGCCGGGCCTGTGTAGAGGATGAGGCCCCGGCCGCCTGTACCGGGCGCGATACCGGCGAGGGCGATCTCGAACGCCTCGCCCAAGGCGTCGGCGGGAAGCGTCACCACGTTTCCCGAGGGGGGACGTACGACTATCGTCTCCTCCTCGAGGAGCGCCACGGCTTGACCGGGATTCTGTGGCAGCAGCTCGCTGTCCGCATAGAGCGCCTCGGCCTCGATGCCGCTGAATTTGAGGAGGGTCAGCCACTCGTCCATGAGCTTGCGGGCCGCCACCGCGACCGGTACTCGGGTGGAGTCGCCCTGGCGGCGGCCGATGGCGAAATGCAGGTCCTCGATGTCCTCGGCGAGCTGCTCCTCGAGCGCAAAAGGTACGAGCTGCTGCAGCTTCGCGCCCGCTTTGGCCGGGGGCAGCTCCGGCTGGGCCAACAGGACGTCCGCCCCCGGCACCAGCACTACGACGTGCCGTCCCGCCGCGCGCGGCGCTGCCAGCGACAGCGGTCCGCCCATGGCCGGGCCGGCGGCGGCGCCGCGGCCGTCGACCACGAGCCAGGTAGCCTGCTCTTGCGGCGTCCGCGGGAGCCTGAGAAGGAGCCAATCAGCCATGGGGCCTCATACTAGCAGCGGCCGGCTCAGTTCGGCGTGAAGCTGCGCAACAGCGGACGAACCATGCCGGTCGGGTCCTGGTAGAGCGTGGTGTATACGGCGAATTCGGCCGACCCGAGGGTGATGTAGCTCGTCAGACGGAAATAGCTCGATTTCTGCACGAGGATGGTCGAGATGCTCTGCTGTGAGTTCTGCCCGGAGGTGTTCGGGCTCGTCCCGAGGCTCCCGGATTCCCCCTGCACATTAGTGGTGGCTGCCTGCACGTCCCCGGGGCTCGGGAAACAACCCCCTGTCGTCTGGCGCTGCTTCGCGAACGCCTGCGGATCGGCGCTGAATTGCTGGTTGCCGGTGAGCGCATCGAGCAGCTGCGGGGAGGCATCGCAAGTGTTGATGCCGGTCCCGAGGGGGAGGGCGACGATGTAGGGCGCGAGCCTGTCGAAATCGGCGCGTGTGAAGCCGGGCAGTGCCAGAAGCTCGCTGGTGCTGGTGATCGGCATGTTGGGCGTGCGGTAGGGCGGGTCCATCTCCATGTAGACGCTGTCCTCGGCGCCGTCCGGAAACATCGGATTGGTGTCCTTGTCGATCCAGTCGACGAGGTAATCGGCCCATTTGGGATCCAGGCTGACCACGGTCAACAGCCGCTGGAATGCCGCGATCGCGGCCGTGTTGGGTGTTTCACCGTCCGTCTGCACGAGATCATTGAGGTTGAACCGGCCCTGCAGATCCTCCATCGATGCATCGAGCGTCACGCCGGGCATCACTTCCATGGAAGGAAGCGCCGTGGCCCAGGGCTGGCTGTTGTCGGTGTCGGGATAGTTCTGCTTGGCCGTCTGCTGCAAGCCGTAGGCCGCGATCGCCTCGGCGCCCTGGGCGACTAGCACCGCCTGATCGAACTCGAATGTCGCAGCTGCACGCCGCGCCGTCATTGCATTGTTGTAGGCCATCGCGGCGGCGATGATGGTGCCGAAGGCTACGAGCAGAATCGCGACGAGGAGCGCCACACCTCGTTGGCTACGGCGCGTGGGTATGCCGCACTGCATGCGGCGTCCGCGGTGAGCCGTCGATTGAGGTCGTTTGGCGATCAATTGGCGGTCTCGAAGATGCGCTGGATCTTGCCCCACTGCTCGGTATCCAGAGTGACCTGCACGGCGAGGGGCCGCATGCGGAAGAGCGAATCCGCGACACTCCCGCCGCCTACGCCGGTCGGCGGCCAGGTATCGACCCAGGAATGCGTCATCGACATGTAGCGGAACGATACGCTGCGCACGTGCTTCAGCAAATTGCGCTTGGCAGGGATGCTCGACAGCGTTCCATCGAGCACATTCCAGTGCTCACGCACCAGGGTGCCGTTGTCCAACGCGTAGGCGACGCGCTCGAGCTCCGAGCGAGGCACGCCTATGGGATTGCTCCAGCCGCTCCGTGTGAGTTGAACGAGGGGGGGAAGTGCATCCGTGTCGGATGTATCGGCATCCGCATCCGAACTGCTGGAAGCCGTGGCAGCACCGGATGAGTCGCTCGTGTCGGACATATCGGATGTAGCGCTTCCCATGAGACAGGGCAGGTAGTTATCGCCATCCGGCGACCGCACCGGCCGCGGCGCAAGCTGCAAGAAGTCCTGCTCCATGATCTGCATGGTCATCTCGAGCTGCACCAGGTTTTGCTGGTGGCGGCGGATCGAGCCACGGTTCTGCAGCGCCTGGTTGATGGCGCCGTAGCCGATCGCGAACATCACGGCGGCGATGAAGAGCGCCACCAGAAGCTCGATCAGCGTGAATCCTCCAGGGGCCCCCGGAACTCGGCGCGAAGCAGACACTCGAGCACTCGTCGCAATCACTGCGTGGGACCGCTGTTGGTGGGGGTGGTGAGGGTGGGCGTGGTAACCGTTGGGTTGGCGCTCGGTTGGCCCGGCGTGGTGGTCGGCAGACCGACGATGGGATTCTGCGACCACACCACCGGCGGATCCGTGGGCGGTGCGATGGCGTTGCTCATGAAGCCGGTGGCGCTCGCATACCAGCCTTTGTTGTCACCGGCATCGCTGTTGGAGGGACGCACGTCGACCTCGATCTGCACCATCCCGGGTATCTGACTGACGGCGGTGACCTTCTGCTGCCATGTCCAGCTCCGCCCGGCGAAAGTGATGTCGTCGTTGCTGGTGCCGGCGGTCGGAACCGTGCCTGTCAGCCTGACGGTCTCGACCCGGTTGACCGCCACCCACTGGGCAAAAGTCTTGTCCTGAAGGTAAACGGTGGTGTTGGCGGATGAGGTCAGCACCTCCAGGACCGCGGCCATGCCGATGGCGACGATGGCGAGCGCCACCAGCACCTCGATCAGAGTGAATCCTCTGGCCGCTTTCAAGAGCCGCCCCCGCCGCCGGTCATGGGCTTGGAGACGATCTCGCCGTTCCGGTTCTCATCGAGCGTGATGCTGCGGCCGGCGCTCGGGCGCTCCACGGTAATGGTGAAGGAGGAGAGATCGCCGCTCGAGAAGAGCATCACCTGGGGGGCGAAGGCTTTCGCCTGCGAGTCCGAATCGGAATCGGTATCCGACGCCGAGCCCGATCCGGAATCGGAGTCGGAGGCCGAGCTCGTATGCGGCACCGCGCTCGGATGTGTCTGCGGGCCTGAGGTGGAGTCGGACCCGGAATCGGCGTCGGAGTCGGAGCTGGATTGCTGAGTCGGTGGCTCCTTCATGGTCTCGTCCAGCACGATCGGCCGCGCGTCCACGACCAATTTGAAGTCGAGTCCGCTCGGCAGCGTCCGCTCGGCCAGTGCGTCGTCTTCGGGCGCGCTGCGCCACATGCCGGTGTGCACGTCATAGACGACGAACTCATAACCAGACTGGCCGAAGTAGATGCCGTAATCGCGCGTCTGCAGCTCCGCCTGCTCCTGGACGTAGTTCATGAGCGACAGCAGCCGCTTGCTCTCGGTCTCGAGCTGCGTGTCCTTGCCGGCGAAGTTCATCGACAGCAGCATCCCCGCGGTCAGGATCCCGATGATCAGGACGACGACCAGGATCTCGAGCAGCGTGAAGCCGGCATGGCGGGATGCCCGGCGCCCTGGCGCGCCCGCGCCGGCCTGCGCCACCGCGCCGCGCCTAGTCGTTGAGGTTCCAGTTGCCAATCGTGTCATTGCCGCCCGGCTGACCATCGGCACCCAGGGTGTAGAGGTCATAGGGCTGTCCGTGCGTCCCGGGGTACTCGTACTGATACTGACGGCCCCAGGGGTCTTTGGAGAGCTGCTGAATATACGGGCCGTGCCAGTGCGTCACGGCCGGATCGTTCGGCTGCTGGAGGAGCGACTGCAGGCCGTCGTCCGTGGAAGGGTAGACGGAGTTGTCGAGGCGGTATTCCGTGAGCGCGGTCTCCAGGGCCTGGATGTCCGCCTTGGCCTTGGTGACGCGAGCCTCATCGACCTTGTTGACGACCTGCGGCACGATCACGGCCGCGAGCAGGCCGATAATGATCACGACGACCATGATCTCGATCAGGGTGAAGCCGCGCGCCTTGCGGGCCGGGGCGTGCGCGAGTCTCGCGAGGTATGGTCGATGGTGCATGGTGAGCTGAAGGGTTCCTGCGGCGGCGGATGTGCTTCGGGGCGCGACGCGGAATCATAACCGCGGACGCGAGCGCCTGTTTGCGCGGTTCGACAGTCCCGGCAGGAGGCCGGTTCCTCGATCGGCTGGCTATAATCCACGGAATTTCCAGACCACGCGAGGGTGTGATGAGGTTTGGCTTCGTATTTCCCGGGCAGGGCTCGCAGTCGGTCGGCATGCTGGCGGCCCTCGCTCCGGCGGCCGCGACCGAGACGCCAATTCGCGACACCTTCGCCGAGGCGTCGGCGGTGCTCGGCTACGACCTGTGGCGGCTGGTGGCGGAAGGGCCGGCGGACCGCCTGAACAGCACCGAGTGCACCCAGCCGGCGCTGCTCGCGGCCGGGATCGCCACCTGGCGGCTGTGGCGCGAGCGTGGGGGTGCGGAGCCTGAGGTGGTCTGCGGCCACAGCCTCGGCGAATTCTCGGCGCTGGTGGCGGCCGGCGCCCTCGATTTCGGGGTCGCCGTCGGTCTGGTCGGCTTTCGCGGCCGGGCCATGCAGGAGGCCGTGCCCCCGGGCTCCGGCGCCATGGCGGCGATCCTGGGGCTGGACGATGCGCAGGTGATCGAGGCCTGCCGCGAGGCTGCCCAGGGCGGTATCGTCGAGGCGGTCAACTTCAATTCTCCCGGCCAGGTGGTCATTGCCGGGGCGCGCGAGCCCGTGGAGCGCGCCATCGAGGCAGCCAAGGCGCGCGGCGCCAAGCGCGCCATGGCGCTGCCGGTCAGCGTGCCGGCGCACAGCAGCCTGATGGGCCCCGCTGCGCAGCGGCTGGGCGAGCGGCTCGCGACGGTGGACTTGCGCAAGCCGCGCATCCGTTTCGTCAGCGCGGTCGATGCCACGGCGCACGAGGATCCCGCGGACTTGCGGCAGCTTCTCGTCCGCCAGTTGGCAAGTCCGGTGCGCTGGACGGATACCATCCGGGCGCTTGCGGCAAGCGGCATCGGCACCCTCGTGGAATGCGGCCCGGGCAAAGTGCTGACGGGGCTCAATCGCCGTATCGAGCGCGGTTTGCAGTGCCTCGCACTCGAGGATGCGGACTCGCTCCAGGCCGCGCTCGCCGCGGTCAAGGCTTGAGAGAGGTAGACGAATGCTTGCGAATGACGTAGCGCTGGTCACGGGAGCCTCCCGCGGCATCGGACGGGAAATCGCCCTGGCCCTCGCCGGGGCCGGTGCCAAAGTGATCGGCACGGCGACCACGGCCGAGGGTGCGGGTGCGCTCACTGCGGCGCTGGCGTCGCATGGATACAACGGCCGCGGAGCGACGCTGGACGTCTCGGACGGGGCGTCCATCGATGCTCTCTTGAGCGATCTCGACACGGCCGGCGACATGCCCACCATCCTCGTCAACAACGCGGCGATCACGCGTGACACGCTCCTCCTGCGCATGAAGCAGGAGGACTGGGACAAGGTGATCGTCACCAACCTGACCTCGGTGTTCCGCCTCTCCAAGGCATGCCTGCGGCGCATGATGAAGGAGCGGCGCGGCCGGATCGTCAACCTGACTTCCGTGGTCGGGGTGACCGGCAACCCCGGCCAGGCCAACTACGCCGCGTCTAAAGCAGGGATTCTGGGCTTCACCAAGTCCCTGGCGCGCGAGGTCGCTTCGCGCGGCATCACCGTCAACGCGGTCGCCCCGGGATTCATCGACACCGATATGACTCGCTCCCTCACCGAGGAGCAGCGGACGGCGCTGCTGACGCAGATTCCGGCCGGGCGACTCGGGGCCGGCGCGGACGTTGCCGCCGCGGTCCTTTTCCTGGCCTCGCCGCAGGCCAGCTACATCACGGGCGAGACGCTGCACGTCAATGGCGGCATGTACATGCCGTGACGATTTGTTGGACCGGCGCAACAGCGGGGAGCCGGCCGGGGTCGGCGGCGGCACTTTGCGTGCCGCCGGCCGTGGGCTGATTCCCCAGGAAAAACAACCACTCAGCGCGACCGCACGGCGACTGGCAGGCCCGGGGGTGTTCCCCTACAATACCGCGCCCGCGCCGCCGGCCCCGGCCATGGCGGCGAGGGACGGTATTTTCGCAATCCAATTTCTAAAACATAAGGACCATCCGCTAATGAGCACAGTTGAGCAGCAGGTCAAAGCCATCGTGGCCGAGCAGCTTGGCGTCAAGCAGGAGCAGGTGACCAACGACGCCTCCTTCGTGGACGATCTTGGGGCCGACTCGCTCGACACGGTCGAGCTCGTGATGGCTCTCGAGGAGGAGTTCGAGATCGAGATTCCGGATGAAGATGCCGAAAAGATCACCACGGTCCATCAGGCGATCGAATATATCAACGAGCGTCGCAACAAGGCCTGA
>DASXFY010000087.1:0-3726 GCA_036489335.1 Steroidobacteraceae bacterium | reverse complement strand
TATGGGCCAGCAGGACATTCCGATACACCGCGCTCGGAGCGTGCACCACCTGCTTCAGCGTCTACGCCGTTGGCAGCTTTTTCGCGGCGTTTCTCCAACGCTCTCATGGCATGCGGCTGGGTGAGATAGGGCTGGTGATCGCGTTGATCGCTGGCGTCGGCGGTGGCTTGGCGACCTACCTGTCGGGGTGCTTTGCGGACCGGATGGCTCGCCGCGACACCCGGTGGAACCTCTATATACCGGCTATCGCGGCTTTCATCCCGTTGCCGCTCGCTCCGATCTGCTTCCTTTCGCAGGGAACGACGCCGGCACTGATCGCCGCAATCCCCATTCTTTCGATCTCAGCCGCCTTCATTGGACCTGTGATCGCGACCATCCAGCGTCTCGTCCCCCTGCGTATGCGTGCGACATCGGTGGCTATGCTGATCCTGGTCGACAACGTCGTCGGTCTGGGCCTGGGGCCGCAATTTGTGGGAATGATGAGCGACTCGTTGCGCCCGTTCGTCGGAGTAGACTCGTTGCGCATCGCGATGCTGGTAGCAATGGCTGGATTCGCCGTCTCCGTGATCGGCTTCCTATTGGCTGCCCGCCATCTGCGCGCTGAACTGGCGAGCAGATCGCTCAATTAGGCCAGTGATCCCCGCGAATGGCACTGCGAGCCCGTCCCCTCAAATCGTCCCGAACTGTACCTACCTCATGTCCGGCGGTATCGTATAGTCGTTCTGCCCCCGGTACAACGCACCATGTCAATGAACGAAGGACACCTCGATAGCGAGCGACCGGCAACACGCAATGGACCATTGGCCGGCGTCGTCGTACTGGACGTCACCCGCGTCGTGGCGGGACCTTACTGTGCAATGATTCTCGCGGACCTGGGCGCGACGGTCATCAAGATCGAGAACCCGAACGATCCCGATTACGCCCGCGCCTTCCCGCCGATGGTCGACACTGCCGATGGGCCGGCGAGCGCCTTTTTTGCGCAGTACAACCGCAATAAGCAAGGTGTCTCGCTCGATCTGCGCAATGAGCGTGCGAAGCAGGTGTTTCTGGGTCTCGTGGGGCGGGCCGACATTCTCATCGAGAACTTTCGGCCGGGCGTGATGGACAGGCTGGGGCTCGGGTACGAGGTGCTCAAGGCGGCCAATCCGCGTCTCGTGTACACCGCGATCAGCGGTTACGGTCGCACAGGCCCCAACGCAAACCGCCCCGCGTACGACAACAGCGGACAGGCGGCGGGTGGGCTGTGGTCGATGAACGGATATGCGCACCAGCCGCCGGTGCGCGTGGGCACGATTATCGGCGATTTATCGGCATCACTCTATGCCGCGATCGGCACCTTGGCGGCGTTGCGTGAGGCCGAGCTCACGGGGGTCGGCCAAGTGGTCGATATCTCTCAACAGGACTCGGTGTTGTCGCTCACCGAAAACGCCGTCGTTCGCTATACGGTCGCGCGCGAGGTAGCAGGACCGCTCGGAAACGATCATCCCTTTGTGCGGCCATACGGGCAGTTCCCTTGTGCCGACGGTTATATCTTCTTCGGTGGATACACCGATAAGTTCTGGGCCATCACCTGCGCGATCTTCGGCGAATCAGAGATGGCGCGCGATCCTCGGATCGACACGATGGAGAAGCGCTTCGATCCCCAGGTGTACGAGACTATCGTCAAGCCGCTGCTGCACCGGTGGTTCGGCCGCCATACCAAGGCCGAGCTGGAGCAGATGGCTGGTGGAGAAGTGCCGCTCAGCGCAATCAAGTCGATCGACGAGGTCGTAGCCGACCCGCATATCGCTGCACGCGGAATGATCGTCGACGTGCCGGTGGGGGACAAGGCGATTGCGATGCTGGGCTTGCCGATAAAGCTGTCGAACGCTCCGGCGCAACCGCATGCTGCCGCCCCGGCGGTGGGCGAGCACAACGAGGTGATTCTTCGGGAGATGCTGGGAATGGGCGACGAGGATGTCACTGTACTGAGTCGTGGCGGAGGCACGTGATATGGCGATCGATGTCGTACGCGACGGTGCCGTAGCCACGGTGCGATTTGCCCGGCCGAACAAGCTGAACGCTCTGACACTCGAGATGTACGAGGACCTGGGGCGTGCATTTGCCGAGATAGGCCGCGATGACCGGATCAACGCCGTCGTCCTGACGGGAACCGGCGATCGCGCCTTCTGTGTCGGTGCCGACCTCACCGAGTCAATCCCTGCGCTGTCTTCCGGCCGGTTCGACATCAGCAAATGGGATCCTGCCCACCTCAAGACGGGTGCGTTTTACAAGCCTATCGTCTCTGCCGTGCGCGGGCTCTGCATCGGCGGCGGCTTCGAGATCATGCTGGCAACAGACCTACGGATCGCAGCCGAGGATGCCGTCTTCCAGCTGCCGGAGGTCAACCATGGCTTTGTTCCGGCTGGCGGCACGCTGGTGCGGCTGACGCGGCAGATCGCTTACGCGCACGCGATGGAGCTGATGTTATCGGGTCGCCGCTTCACCGCTGCGGAATTGCTGCGGCGCGGTGTCCTCAACCAGGTCGTGCCGTCTCAGGACGTTGAGCCGACTGCGTTGGCGCTCGCTGCGGAGATCGCTGGCAAGAGCCCCATAGCAGTCCAGACGATAAAGGAAGCGGTGCTCACCCTCTATGATCTTTCGAGCGAGGCCGCGTTCGCGAAGGAGGCCGTGCTGGGGCAGCGTGCCTTCACGAGCAGCCAGGCAAAGGAGGCGCTCGACCGCTTCGCCGATCGTGCGCCGAAACCCGACCGGTAGGCGGCTGGAAAGAGGGCGCCAGGCTGCTCACTTGGCGCTTGCTTTTTCATTGAGCCAGGAGAGGAACGTGGGATTGCAGCCGTAGGCCACATTGATCCTCATAGCGGGCTTGGGGTTGCTCGACGTCGAGAAGTTGATGGCAGGTGCGATGAAGATGCCGGCCTCAGCTGCATCATGCGCCAGGTTTTCGTCCGCCATGTGTTCGGGAAGCTCGATCCATAGGTAGAAGCCGCCGCCGATCGGTCGGCGGATATCGAAACCACACCCCTCGAGGGCCTGGACGCTCTCGTCGGTCGCTTTGCTCGCGCGTGCGCGCAGACGACGTAGATGCTTTAGGTAGTGTCCATTCTCGATCAGCTGGAAGATCAGGCGCTCATCGTGCGCGGAGGTGGCTACCGTAGTGACGACCTTGAGCTCGTTCAACTCGGCGGCGAGCTTGGACGATGCGGCGAGATAGCCGGTCCGCAGACTTCCGGCGAGAGTCTTCGAGAATGTCCCGATATAGATGACACGGTTGAGCTGATCGAGCGCCGCAAGGCGGAGGGCGGCATATGGCAGAATGTCCGCGAACGGATCGTCCTCGACGACCAGGAGGCCGAAATCCGTCGCTATTCGCAGGACCGCATACGCGTTGCCCGAGGTGATCGACCCCCCGGTTGGATTGTGCGCGAGGGATTGTGTGAAGAAGAGGCGCGCCCCACTTTTCCTGGCCTTTGCCTCGAGATCGGCAACATCCGGGCCGTCGTGCCGACGATCTACGCCGATGGCATTCGCGCCTGCAAGGGCGAGCTTGGCGAGCAAGGGATAATAGCCGGGATCATCGACAAGGACGGCATCGCCAGCGGCCACATAGCGCCGGATCACCAGGTCCATTGCGTGATTGGCGCCGTGGGTCATGAAGAGCTGGTCGTCCCCGCACGCTATGCCGCGTTCGGCCAGCGCTCCACGCAGCCGCTGGCGCAATGGCGC
>DASXFY010000061.1:0-6032 GCA_036489335.1 Steroidobacteraceae bacterium | reverse complement strand
GCTGAGGAAGTCGATTCCCGCTCGCTCAGCGGCTGCGCCAGAGATGCCTGGTGGTTCCCTATATCGAATGGCTTTGAGGAGATCTTCCGCTCGGTTGCGACCGGGCTGGCCGCATGATGGAAAAGCTGGAGGAGCGGCGCGGGTACACCCCTGACCGCCATGGTGACTGCGAACGCCGCGCCGCCGAGCGACAGCAAGACGATGAACGTGCGCACCCATGAAGGTGCTCCGCGGCGCGGCTTGATGCTCGACTGCCGCTGTAGTTGCGTGCGCAGCCGCACGGCGAATGCCGGGCGAGGGGCCTTGCGCAGCCGATGGAGAAATTCATCGTTCATGGTTGGCGCCTCCGCATCACCATTGGCTCCGCAGCGTCTGCACGGCCCGATGGAGGATCGTGCCAACGTTGGACTCGCTGAGTCGCGTCAGGGTTGAAATCTGGCGGTTGTCGAGCGCTGCCCCGTACTTGAGCGCGATCAGCTCCTGCTCGCGGTCCGACAGGCGCGCGGCCAGGATGCTCAATCGCTCGAGGTCGGAATCGCGCGCCGCATCCTCCTCGGGAGCGCCGTCTGTGGCGATTTCCTCTACGGCGTCGCGGGAGACCTGAAGGCGCTGCGACCGGAGGAAGTCCACCGCCACGTTGTGCGCGATCGTGAACAGCCAGGTCGAGAAGCCTGCCAGATCCTGCCGATAGCGCTCACGCGCCCGCCAGGCACTCTCGAAGGTGCGTGCCGTCAGATCCTCTGCGTCAGCATCCGTGCCCACGCGGAAGCGAAAGTAGTTGTAGATGCGCGGCAGCTGATCCGAGTACAGCGCGTCCCAGTCCAATTCTCTGGCGGAGACCCACGCCATCCGTCGATCCGGCGTCGCATGCGGGAGGCCCATGGTGTGTTTATACGAAGCTTCCGCCCCAGTATCACACGAGCCGTCGCGATGCTCTCGAGATAGAGGTTCTAAGCCATTGATTCACCAAATACTGTCGGCCGGGCCCAGTGCTTGATACCATTCGCGCCCCATGACCGTAGTCACCCGATTTGCCCCGAGCCCCACTGGTTTGCTCCACGTGGGCGGCGTGCGCACCGCGCTCTATAGCTGGCTCTACTCGCGCCGCTCACACGGCAAGTTCATCCTGCGCATCGAGGACACGGACCGCGAGCGCTCGACGGAGGAGGCCGTGCGGGTCATCCTCGAGGGCATGGCCTGGCTCGGACTCGATCCCGACGAGGGGCCCTACTACCAGTCGCAGCGCTTCGATCGCTACCGCGCCGTGATCGCGGAGATGCTCGCGGCCGGCAACGCCTATCACTGCTACTGCACCAAGGCGGAGCTCGATGCCATGCGCGAGGAGCAAATCGCGCGCAAGGAGAAGCCGCGCTACACCGGCCTCTGCCGCGATCGCAAGGAGCCGCGCCCGGGAGTGGCGCCGGTGGTTCGCTTTCGCAATCCGCTCGACGGCGCTGTGGTTGTCGAGGACCTGATCCATGGGGCGGTGACGTTCCAGAACGCTGAGCTCGATGACCTCATCATTGCGCGCTCCGACGGCACGCCGACCTACAACTTCTGCGTGGTCGTGGATGATCGTGATATGGGGATCACGCATGTGATCCGCGGTGACGATCACCTCAATAACACGCCGCGGCAGATAAACATGCTGCGTGCGCTCGGCGCGACGCCGCCTGTCTACGCCCACGTGCCGATGATCCTGGGGCCGGACGGCACGAAGCTGTCCAAGCGCCACGGGGCGGTGAGCGTGCTGCAGTACGAGGAAGAGGGGTTTCTATCGGACGCGCTCCTCAACTATCTGGTGCGCCTCGGCTGGTCGCACGGCGACCAGGAGGTGTTCACGCGCGAGGAGATGATCGCAGCGTTCGACATCCACGACGTCAACAAGGCAGCCTCGGCCTTCAATCCCGAGAAGCTCCTGTGGCTGAACCAACAGCACATGATGCGGGCGCAGCCCGCGGCCCTCGTGCCTTACCTGCGCTCGCAGCTGCGCCGGCTCGGTTTGGACAGTGACGACCAGCCCCTCCTCGAGGGAGTGATCCTCGCCCAGCGCGAGCGGGCGAAGACCCTCAAGGAGATGGCGCAGAACAGCCGGTTCTTCTTCACGGACACCGTGGAGATCGACCCGAAGGCGGCCGCCAAGCACTTCGCCGGGGGAGGGCTCGAGATGCTGGGTAAGGTCCGCGAGCGCCTCGGCGCGCTGCCCGAGTGGAGTACCGCCGCCATCCACGGTGCGCTCAACGACCTGGCGACCGCCCTCGGGACGGGGCTGGGCAAGATCGCGCAGCCGGTGCGGGTGGCCGTCACGGGCACGGCGGTATCGCCCCCGATCGATGCGACGCTGGAGCTTCTGGGCCGCGAACGTGCGCTGGCTCGCATCGATCAGGCGCTGAAACCCGCTTCTTCTTGACAGTCCGGCGGGGCTTACGTACCTTCGCCGGCCTCCCGACCCACGGCCCGGGCTCCGGGAGACGTGTGGGGCCATAGCTCAGCTGGGAGAGCGCTTGCATGGCATGCAAGAGGTCGGCGGTTCGATCCCGCCTGGCTCCACCAATAAAAATAGGGACTTAACATAGACGCACTCTGACGACTTCCGATTCCAGGTTCCCGCCTCGCGCACGAGCTGAGCAACGCGGCCGAGGTCCGCGACCGCGCCGGCCACCGGCAGCGTCGCCCCGGGGATGTCACAGAAGTCGTTTTGGGGATCGATGATGAGAAGCTTGGCTCTCATGGACGATACGCCCGTTGGGTGTCGGCGCGGCGATCGGGGCGCTCCGCGGCCACGAACTTCAGGATGGCTTCCTCCATCACGTGCTGCCAGTGCCCGAGGGGCGCCGCGGCCATCAGGTTCCTTGCAGGCCACGATCGGCAAAAAGCTGCTCATCATCTGGGACCGACTGCAGGCCCACCGCTCGAAGCTCGTGAAGGCGCACGTCGAGTCCCAGCGCGGGCAGATCGCAATCGACTACCTGCCGGCCTACGCACCCGACATGAACCCGGTCGAGTGCATTTGGGGATATCTCAAACATCACGCTATGCCCAACTACTGCGCTCGCGATCTCGGCGATGTAGCTCATCGAGCCCGCAGCAATCTGCGATCCATGCAGCGCAGGCCGACGTTGGCAACCGCATTCTGGAAGCAAATTGATCTGTTCTGAACATGTCACCTACTTATGCAAGTCTAAATAGGTCGACGACATCCAGTCTTTTCCCTTCTTTGCCTGATGCATCTCAGGATCGCGTGCCCCGGCGGCGTTGTTCGTAGCGCCGAAACGCTGCCGCGCCCGTCCCTCAGGAGGCCGGCGTATCGGGCGTGCGGGCATCTATCGCAGCTGTCCAGCGCCGCTTCGAGGCAACATCGAGAAACGATCCCTCGATCGAGTTGCGTGCCAGAGTCGAGAGCTGGGCGTGCGTCAGTCCCAGCGCGCGTTCCACCGCGAGATAATTCTCCAGGATGTAACCGCCGAAGTACGCTGGATCATCCGAGTTCACGGTCACACGCAGACCGGCCTCGAGCAGGCGCTTCAGGTTATGATCCTCCATGCGGTCAAACACCCCCAGCTTCACGTTCGACAGCGGACAGACGGTCAGCGTGACCTGCTCCCGAGCCAGGCGCCGGACGAGCTCGGGGTCCTCTTCACACCGCACGCCGTGATCGATGCGCCGGACGGCGAGCAGGTCGAGCGCCTCGTGAATATAGGCCGGTGGTCCCTCTTCCCCGGCATGCGCGACGGTGAGCAGGCCCTGCGCCCGCGCATGCTCGAACACCGCGGTAAATTTAGACGGCGGATGCCCCATCTCCGAGGAATCGAGGCCCACCCCGGCAATGCTGTCACGGTGCTCGAGCACCTGATCGAGCGTGTGCCTCGCTTCCGCGGCACTCAGGTGCCGCAGGAAGCAGGCAATGAGGCGATGCGTCATGCCGAAGGAGCGCTCCGCCTCCGTGAGCGCTCGATTCAAACCCGCGATGACCGTGGCGAAGGGGATCCCGCGCGCGGTGTGTGTCTGCGGATCGAAGAAGATCTCCGCATGGACCACGCCCTGGTCATGCGCGCGCTGCATATAAGCGAGGGCGAGCTGGTAAAAGTCTTCCGTGTCCCGTAGAACGTCGGCAACGGCGTAGTAGATGTCGAGAAACGACTGCAAGTTGTCGAAATCGTAGGCGGCGCGCAATTCGGCTACGCTGGCATACGGCAGCGCGACGCCATGTTTGCGCGCGAGGCGGAAAGCGAGCTCCGGCTCGAGGGCCCCTTCGATGTGCAGGTGCAGCTCCGCTTTTGGCAGGCCCCTGATGAAGGCGTCGCTCGCTGGGATTGAATTCGCTCTACTCATGAGGCGGATTTTGCCTTAGATTTTGGATCCTCTGCCGCGACCCCAGCCTATGCTCACACGAACCTTCGACCTCGATGGCCATGGCACGACGGTACGCACGGAGCTCTTCGCCGGGCTGACGACTTTCCTTACGATGGCATACATCGTCGCGGTCAATCCGCTCATTCTCGGCGCCGCGGGCATGCCGGTGGCGGGTGTGGCGGCGGCAACCTGTCTTGCGGCGGGCTTCGGCAGCATTTTGATGGGGCTGCTCTCCAATTACCCGCTTGCGCTCGCGCCCGGGATGGGGCTCAACGCCTACTTCACTTACACCGTGGTGAAAACAATGGGCCTGCCGTGGCAGGTGGCGCTCGGCTGCGTGTTCCTCTCGGCGGTGGCGTTTCTGCTGCTCACGCTTTCGGGGGTTCGGCAGCTCATCATGGACGCAATACCGCGCTCGCTGTTCGCGGCCGTCGCCGGCGGCATCGGGCTCTTCATCGCCTTCATCGGCCTGAAGAATGCGGGAATCATCGTCGCCGATCCCGGCACGACCGTGGGTCTGGGAAAGCTGACGGCGTCGACCCCGGCGCTTGCCATCCTGGGCCTGCTGGTGATTGCCGTTCTGCAAGCCCGGGCCGTCAAGGGCGCGATGCTCCTCGGTATCCTGAGCATCACGGCCATAGCCTGGATCTTCGGGCTTGCCCACATCACTCCGTTCACCTATCACCTGCGGGACCTGTCGGCGGCCGCATTCCGGCTCGATATACCCGCGGCCCTCAATCTGAGAGGGGGCGCCGGCATCTCGCTGGTCGAGATCGTGTTCGTGTTCCTGTTCGTGGACCTGTTCGACAACGTCGGCACGCTGATGGCAGTCACCAAGCGAGCGGGGCTCGTTGCCGCCGACGGCAGGGTCCCCCGCATGAACCGAATCCTGCTCGCGGACTCGATCTCGATGCTCGCCGGCGCGCTCGCGGGCACGAGTCCGGTCACCAGCTACGTCGAGAGTACTGCGGGCGTCGCGGTGGGCGGGCGCACGGGCCTGACGAGTGTCACTGTCGGGGTGCTCTTCCTGGGCACGCTGTTCGTGGCGCCGTTCGTGCAGGCCATTCCGGCCGTGGCAACGGCGCCGGCGCTGATATTGGTCGGCGCCATGATGATGGGTGCGCTCGCGGAGGTGGACTGGCTCGACCCGGCCGAGGGCATTCCGGCTTTCCTCACCGCCATCATGGTGCCGCTCAGCTACTCGATCGCGAACGGACTCGCCTTTGGCATCGTGAGCCATGCGGTCCTCAGGCTGGTGCGCGGACAGGCGCGCGTGCGCGACTGGCTGGTCTACGTGCTCGCGGCGCTGTGCGTCGTTCGTTTCGTTTACCTCACGTGACCGGCGGCTCGGGTCGGCGCGCATGGCGGCATTCAAAGATCCAGGAAGTCCGCCGCGACGGGTTTGTGCGCCAGGATCTCCTCACGGGTGAGTCCCTGGATCTCGTGCGGAAAGACCAGCCATTGTGACGTCTCGTGCACGAAGTAGTCCGGCGCCAGCAGGGTCTGCCGGCGCTCCGGCTTGTAGTACACGGTAGCGATGCGGATCTTCTGCGGCAGGTTGCGCCGGCAGCGCCGCTTGAGCTGCGCGATCACCGCCTCGAGACTGTGGCCGGAGTCGAAGACGTCATCCACGATCAGCAGCTCGTCCTCCGCCGTGACACGCGACACCAGGTAATCCG
>DASXFY010000005.1:0-7704 GCA_036489335.1 Steroidobacteraceae bacterium | reverse complement strand
ATTCGGCTACGAAGACCAGCTCGATCGGGCGCTCACGCTGACCGACCTGATCGTCTACGGGATGATCTTCATGGTGCCGATCGCGCCGTTCGCGGTCTTCGGCTTCGCGTGGCAGGACGCCAAGGGCATGGTGGCCCTGACCTACCTCATCGGCATGGTGGGGATGCTGTTCACCGCGCTCAGCTACGCGGCCATGTCGCAGGCATATCCGCTGGCGGGCTCCGTATACGCCTATGTGCAGCGCGGACTGCACGAGTCAGCGGGCTTTCTCGCCGGCTGGCTCATCCTGCTCGATTACATTCTGATACCCGCCCTCCTCTACCTCTTCTCGGCGGTAGCCCTGCAGCCGCTGTTGCCCCAGGTGCCCGAATGGGCATGGCTCGCCGGTTTCGTCTCGTTGAACGCCGCGGCCAACCTCATCGGCGTGCGCTTCACGGCACGTGTCTACAAGGCGCTCCTGGTGCTCGAGCTCCTGACGCTCGCCCTGTTCGTGATCTTCGGCGCGCTCGCGCTCCACAGGGGCGCCGGAGCCGGCGGCCTGACGCTCGCGCCGCTTTACGACGCACACAACTTCTCGCTCACCACCGTGGCGGGAGCGACCTCCATCGCCGTCCTGTCGTTTCTCGGCTTCGACGGCATCTCGACGCTGGCGGAGGAGAGCACGGCGCGCAATGCCGTTGCCAGAGCGACAGTGCTCTCGCTGGTGCTGATCGGCGCGCTCTTCATGCTGCAGACCTGGATTGCCGCCGATCTCGGCCGCGGCATGCGCTTCGATGACCCGTCGACGGCCTTCTATGACATCGCCGCCCGCGCCGGCGGCACTCCGCTTCGACTGATCTCGATCGTCGCGATCGCGGTCTCATTCGGGATCGCTAATGCGATGGCCGCCCAGGCTGCGGTCTCCCGCGTGCTCTTCGCCATGGCGCGCGACAGAAAGCTGCCCGCGATACTCGCGGTGGTGCATCCGCGCTTCAAGACGCCCTACGTGAGCACGCTCCTGGTGGCGGCCGTGTCGCTGATGGTTGGACTCTTCTTCGCCAGCCGCATCGACGATCTCACCCGGGTGGTCAATTTCGGCGCGCTCACGAGCTTCGCGCTGCTGCATCTGGCGGTCGCCTACCATCACTTTTTCCGGCAGCGCAGCGGCGCCTGGCTGCGGCATCTGATCTTTCCGCTCGCCGGCTTCGCGGTGATCCTCTACGTGCTCTATGGAATGGACCGCACCGCCAAGATCCTCGGCGGCTGCTGGCTTGCCGCCGGCGTCCTCTACTACCTCATCCTCGCCGCTCGCGGCCGCGCCGGGACGGTGAGCTTCCCGACCAATACGTGAATGAGAGCCGCCGTGGCCACATAGGCCAGGCAGACCCGGACGAGCGGCCAATACCAGGCGGCGACATTGACTCTCCAGCCAGCGAGAGTCGGCGCAGGTCCACGACCGCCGAGCCAGTAGAAGCTGCCGTTGGAGAGTAGGAAGCAGACACTCGCGGCGATGGGGGCGCTGGCAGCCAGCGCAAGCAGGCCCGGCGCGTCGAAAGATGCATGCCGGCGAAGCCAGGAGCCGCCCAGCCACAACGCGGCGTACGCCGGCACCAGAAACCCGTAGGCCACCGTCACGCAGTAGTTGCTTATTCCGTAGTACCGGATCGCCACCCAGTCGATCACTACCGCGGTCGCCATCAGTGCCGGAAAGCCCCAACGCCATCTGTCACCGAGATAGAACCCGCCGATGAAGAAGATCGCCCAGGACGCATCCTGCAAATGCAGGTTGCTTGCAAGTCCGCAGCGCGTCGCAAGCATGACGACGAGCAGACCAACGAGGGTGAGAAAGGCATTGCGCGAGCGCATTTTGAGTGTCATTCCAGCAGCTCCTACCGCGAGAGCTCGACAGCTGTTCACCGCGCTTGGCGCGATGACCGCGGCAGGTCTTCGGGCTCATGGGCGTGAGGCACGCGAGGCGCCCCTGTCTACTGGATGCCGCTTCCCAGGTCCCAGAGGACCCAGTGCCTGAGGCATCGTTCGTTCCCAATTACCGCTGCGGGACAGCGCCGGAATGGCCTGGAAGTCCAGGCTTCACCGGCTTCCCTATTAAGCCCACCCCAAGGGGCAGGCGCCGCTGGCAGCCGCACAATAGGGTGCTTAGCCCGCCAGTGTCAATCGACGCCTCTGCCCGACGCATCGATCAGTGATGGCAATGAGGTCTTCGACCTGCTGCGGCGCTCGCGAGACGAGGCGGACCCATCCCGGGCGACCGAACGAGCGCGCATCGCGCACCTTGATTCCCGACAGTCGCAGCTGCGCGTGCCAATCTCCCTGTGCCGCGCGCGGCACCGGCGGTTGCCACAGCCCAAAGTGCATTTCGCTGACCTGCGGCCTCCAACCCGCCTGCAGCAGGCGCCGGTCCTGGAACGCTTTCCATTCGCATAGCTTCGGCCCCGTGTCATCCAGAAACAACGTCGCCTCGCGTTGGGTGTGAGCGGTCAGGAGCGCCACGCCATCCGCCCCGAGCGGCCAGCTCGGGGCGAGGCTTTCCAGGTCGGTCCGTCGCAACTGCCGGCCGGCCGCGGGCAGAATCAGGTAGGCGGCGCGAACGCCGGTCAGTCCATGGAGCTTGTTGGGCGACCAGAGCTGCACGACTTCATTCCTCCAGGGAGTATCCAACTGGAGCGACGGCCTGCCGCCGAGCAGTTGCCGAAACGGCCAATACGCAAGGTCCGCCACGACGACTCCTCGGGATCCGCTGCGAGTTGCCATGCTCGTCACCGTCGCGGCAACTTCGCCGTCGCGTATCTCACCGCTCGGATTGTCCGGATCACAACACCAGAGAAGATGCGCCTGCGTCGCTCCGCGCGTGTCGGTGCGTACGGGAAGGCCAAGCGCGCGCGCCGCCCGCAGATATTCGCCGAACGTACGCTGGCTCGTCACCACCGCCGCTCGCCGCAGTGCGCCCCAGGCCCTGGTGAGACGCCAAATGAGCTCGCTCGCGCTGGCGCCGATCACCACGCGCTCCGGCGTCACCCCGTGAAACTGCCCCAGCGCCTCGCGCAGAGCGGCGTACCCGGGATCGGGATAACGGCTCCGGTCGGCGCGCCTGATGCACTCGTCGACCCAGGGGTTGGGTCCCATGGGATGCGCATTGGTCGAAAAATCCACTGCAATGAGTGGACCGCCGTCCGGGCCGCCATGAACGGGCGCGCTCCTGCGATTCACCACAGCCAACCCACGACAGCGAGCGCGCCGGCACTGATGCCGACAGTGAGCCGCGCGGCTCGGCTGCAGATTTTGATTGCGCGCTCGGTGTGCGTAACGCTTGGCTCCTGGGCCGCGGCATTCAACGCGTAGACACCCGGCTTGCTCAGGCGCACACCCAGGCCGAGCGCGAGCATTCCCATGGGCCAACCGCTGTTGGGTGAGGGAGTGAGGCGCGCCACCGCCCTCAGTCCGCTGGGCGATCGCCACCCGCTGAGCGCCAACAGCAGTGCCGTCAGTCGGGCCGGAAGATATGACAGCACATCATCGGCGCGAGCGGCCCACTTGCCCGCCCATTCCCAGCGATCACGGTAGCCCCACATGGCATCGGCCGTATTGGCGAAGCGATAGAGTGCGGCTGCCGGCAAGCCACCCAAGCTGAACCAGAAGAGCGGCGCGACCAGCGAGTCGCTGAGATTTTCCGCCAGACTCTCGAGTGCGCTCTCGCGAACCTGACTCGCGCTCAGTTGCCGCGTATCACGGCTCACCAGACGGCTAAGCTGGTCCCGGCCCTGCCCGAGCCCCGCGGCAAGCGCGCGCTCGACGCCAGTGACTTCATCGCGCAGCATCCGCCAGGCCAGCAGCGGCTTGAGCAGGACTCCCATCAGCAGCAGCTGTACGAGCAGAGTCCAGGGTGGAAGTTGCGGTAGTCTGTGCATCGCTGCTACCGCGAGGGCTGCTACAGTAAGCACTGCACCGCCACCGACGATCCAGGCAATGGCGCCGCGGAGGAACTGACTCGATGGCGGCAGGCGTGGCCAAGGCGCGCCGGTTGCGCTGAGCGCCTTGCCCATCCAGACGACAGGATGCAAGGCAGATGGCGGCTCGCCAAACAGCCCATCGAGCGCAAATGCAACGATCACCGCGCCCGCTCTCAGTGACGCAGCGGTCATTGTTCAATGCTCGATGCCGCGTTGGGCCGGGATTCCGGCTTTGAATGCGTGCTTGACGGCGGTCATCTCCGTCACGGTGTCGGCGATCTCGATCAGCTCCGGCGGGCAGCGCCGGCCGGTGATCAGCACGTGCACGTGACCGGGCCGATCGCGCAGTGTCGCCACCACGTCGGCGACCGGCAACCACCCATAGAGGATCGGATAGGTCAACTCATCGAGAACCACGAGAAAGTGTTCTCCTCCCGAGATCGCCTCGGCCGCGCGCAGCCATCCGCCGCGGGCCAGCGCGGCCGATCGCTCCAGATCCTTGCTCTTCCAGCTGAAGCCATCGCCGAGCCCCTCGAGCTTGATTCCGAGCTGGTCGAAGGCGCGATGCTCTCCGAAGCGTGCGACTCCCACTTTCATGAACTGAAAGAACCGCACGGATTTGTCGCGGCCGTGCGCCCGGGCCGCAAGGCCCAGCGCGGCGGTCGTCTTGCCCTTGCCGTCTCCGGTGTTGATGATCAGAAGCCCGCGGCGCTTGCCGGTCGGGCGGCTGTAGGGCTTCTTTCGCGCTGGCGACTCAGGCATGGCTCACTTTGCCGTCATCGAAGTTCGCGGTCAAACGCTCCGCGCCGGTTGACTCCGCAGTGACATTCAGGCACCTTTCCCACGCGCGACAAGTTCTCCGCAAAGGGGATTAAAACGGGAACTCGGGTAAAAGCCCGGGCTGCCCCCGCAACTGTAAGCGGTGTGCCACGCATCGAAGACCACTGGACAGCAGAGTCCGGGAAGGTGATGCGAGGATTCGAGCCGCAAGCCAGGAGACCTGCTTGTCGCGGTCGCCCAATCGAGCAGCCGGGGTGCGCTGCGCGAGCGGAACCAACCGAGTGGCGACACGGACCGCGTGACAGGACGTGGTGTACGGTCGCGCCCGCAAGAGCTCGATCCACCGGCGTCCACGCGCGCGATCCGCCCGGATATGCGCGACTTGGGGAGTTCCGCCGTGAGACATCGAATCGCTCTGCTGCCTGCCGTTTTCCCGCTCATTCTCGTCGTCACTCAAGCGTCCGCTCAATCGGCCACCGATACGACCAGCGCGCTCGAGCAAGTCGTGGTGGTCGCCAATCGCACTCCCGTGCCGCTGTCGAAGGTCGGCGACTCGGTCACGGTGCTCACCGCCAGGGACATCAGGCAGAGTCAGGCGGCCGTCGCCTCCGATTTGCTGGAACAGACACCGGGCATCACGGTGGCGCGCACGGGCGGCGTCGGTGAGCCGACATCCGTATTCATCCGCGGCGCCGAAAGCGATCAGACCGTAGTCGTCATCGACGGCGTCAAGATGACCGATCCCTCCCTCGCCGGAGGAGGTTTCGATTTCCAGGACCTGCTGATCGGCGACATCTCGCGCATCGAGATTCTCCGCGGCGCGCAGTCGACGCTGTACGGCAGCGATGCGATAGGTGGTGTCATCGACATCGAGACCGCGGACCCCACCGAGAGGACCGAGGGCGGCGCCAGCCTCGAGGGCGGCTCGCATGACACGGGCTATGGCACCGTAAACATCGGCGGCGTGTCCGACGCGCTCATGTGGCGCGCCGCGGGCAGCTATTACGGCACCAGCGGCATCCCCTGCTTCGACCAGTACCTCGGCGGCCGGCGTGATTGCGCGAGCCAGATCGGTGATGGCGCCGGACAGATACGCTATGACCTGACCTCCGACATGCAACTTGATCTGCGCGGCTACCTGGTTTCATCGCGGACCGACTTCGACGGTTATGACACTCCCGGCTGCGCCACTTCCAATGTCTGTAAGTTCGGCGATGATAGCGAATATGGCGAGACACAACAGGGCATCGGTTACGCGGGACTCAACTGGTGGTCGCCGGACCGCTCGTTGACGAACCGGCTCTCCGTTCAGTACACCGGCTCCGAGACACGCGAATACGACCCGAACGCGCCGATAAACTACGGCTATCCCACGACGGAAACCTTTTATGGGTTCGGGCGCAACATTCGTGAGGAGTACCAGGGCACCTGGAAATTCTCCGATGCCGGACAGGTCGTCTACGGAGCGCAGAACGAGCACTCCACCATCGCCACCGTCAGTCCTTTCTCGCCCTTCATCGGCGCCGGAACGATCCTCGACAGCGGCTACGTACAGGGCCAGTACGAGGTCCTGAAAGGACTCACGCTGACGGCCGGCGGCCGTTACGATCATCATAGTGTCTATGGCGGGCATGGTACCGGCCAGCTTGCCGCCGCGTGGGCGCTGCCGGACCAGGCGACCGTGTTGCGAGCGAGCTTCGGGCAGGGATTCAAAGCGCCTTCCCTCTACCAGCTCTACAGCAATTACGGCAATCAGGCGCTGCAGCCCGAGGCGGCGAACAGCTGGGACGCGGGCATCGAGCACCATGCGCTGCAGAATCGCCTCGTGGTCGCCGCCACTTACTTCGAGCGCACCAGCCGCGATCTCATCAACTTCTTCGACTGCACCACTCCGAGCCCGCTGTGCGCGACCGAGCCCTTCGGCTATTACGCCAACATCGCGCGCTCGCAAGCGCACGGCATCGAGCTCGACGGCTCGCTCGAGGCGACTGAGCAGCTGTCGATCACGGCCAACTACACGTTGGCGGATACCGAGGACACCTCACCGGGATCGTCGACCTATGGAAATGAGCTGCCGCGCCGGCCGACAGATTCCGGCAATGCTGACGTGACTTACGTGTGGCCCTTCCGGCTGAGCACCGCTCTCGCCATGCGTTATTCCGGGCCAAGCTTCGACGATGCCGCGAACACGATCAGGCTCGGGGGCTACGTGCTCCTGGATATTCGTACCTCGTATCCCATCAATGACCACCTGGAGATGTATGCGCGGGTCGAGAACCTGACCGACCGCCACTACGAGGTCGCGTATCAGTACGGGACTTTCGGGCGCTCGGCGTATATCGGGGCACGGACCCGCTTCTGAGGCGAATGTGCAATCCAGACGGATGCTATGTAGAGTGATGCCTGCGATGGCGCAATACCCTGCAGCAGGCTCACCATGGCGTACGACTACCGCAAATTCTACATCGACGGTCGCTGGGTCGATCCCCTCGAACCGAGGGAATTCTCGGTCATCAACCCGGCCACCGAGGCGTCCGGCGGTCTCATATCCCTAGGCTCGGCCAAAGACGTGGACCGGGCCGTGGCGGCGGCCCGCCGCGCCTTCGAGTCCTTCGCGCAGACCTCGCGCGACGAGCGGCGGGCGCTCATGCAGAAGATTCTCGCGGTCTACAAGAAGCGCTACCAGGATATCGCCAACGCCATCCGCGAGGAGATGGGCGCTCCGACCACCCTCGCCAAAGGGTCGCAGGCCGGTGTCGGCGTCGGACACATTTCCGCGATGATCGATCTGCTCGAGACGTTCGAGTTCGAGGAGCGCCGCGGCTCGAGCCGCCTCGTCCTCGAGCCGGTCGGCGTCTGCGCCCTGATCACCCCGTGGAACTGGCCCATGAATCAGGTCGCGGCGAAGGTCGTCCCCGCGCTCGCCGCCGGCTGCACCATGGTGCTGAAGCCCTCGGAGTTCTCGCCCTTCAGCGCG
>DASXFY010000114.1:0-6899 GCA_036489335.1 Steroidobacteraceae bacterium | reverse complement strand
GCCCTTGATCTCGGATTTGCACTTCTACAGGGAGCTTCTGACGCCTCCGGCGTCAGACCGCCCTACGGTGGACCACTGATGAAGGCCAAAGACCGGAAAAAATGAAAGTCGCCAACGGAAGATATAGTTGACGCCGGACAGGTCACTATGGAACGTCGGAGTCGTGCTCAATATACCGCCGATTATAAGGCGCAAGCGCTCAGAGTCTCGGGGCAACAAAGGCGGCTCGTAAGCTCGCTATCTCGGTTAAGACGCTGGCCAATTGGATCCGTCTTGCGCGTGACGGAGGGATTGTCAAGGACGGCAAACGCCGTCCCGTGAGCGATCTGGAAGCTGAGGTCTCCAGGTTGCGAGCCGAGAACACGCAGTTGCGAATGGAGCGAGATTTCTTAAAAAAAGCGACGGCGTTCTTCGCGAAGGAGTCCAAGTGAAGTACGCCTGCATCGCCTCCCACAGGACTCACTATCCGATCGGACTGATGTGTCGAACTCTCGGGGGGTCACGCTCAGGATTCTTCGCATGGCAGGCTCGAGAGAAGGCGCCACAAAGCGACGCGGATGCGCCGCTGCGGAAAGCGATCGTCCAGGTCCACGCGCAAAGCCGGCGACGCTATGGTCGCCGGCGTCTCACCCACGCACTGCGCGCTCAGGGCTGGCAGGTCAACCCCAAGCGCGTGCGACGCGTGATGCGGGAGGAAGGCCTGCGAGGCGTGCGTAAGGGGCGCTTTGTGCCGCGTACGACCGACAGTGCCCATCAGCGCGCCATCGCCCAGAACGTCCTGCAGAGGCGATTTGGCGTCGATACAGCTCTGCGAGCGTGGGCGAGCGACATTACCTACGTTGCCACCCGCGAAGGCTGGCTGTACTTGGCGCTGATCATTGCTTTGCATACCCGTCAGGTCCTCGGCTACAGCCTCTCGGATCGCATGCCCGATGAGCTCGTGCTCAATGCGTTACGCAACGCCTGTCACCTCGAGCCACCGGCATCTGGAACGCTGTTTCACTCCGACCGTGGCAGTCAATACGCCAGCGATGATTTTCGCGACGCCCTCGGCGCGCTCGGCATGGTGGCCAGCATGAGTCGCAAAGGAAACTGCTGGGACAATGCGATCTCGAAGAGTTTCTTCGCGACGCTGAAGGCAGAAGAAGCCACAGAGCCGTATGCGACGAAACACGAGGCGCACCGCGCAATCGCGCAATACATCCACGGATTCTACAATCCAGTCCGCCTGCACTCATCCCTCGGATACTTGTCGCCAAACGAGTATGCGCGCAGAATGCAACACGTCGATCGAATCCCGTCTATGAGGTCCGCAGTGTAGGGACCACTTCATAACTTATGGGGAAGCAGCTGCTCGCAAGTGGCAATTTTTGGTGATGGCCACCGAGTAGGAGCGAATCCCTCTCTATTGACGCGCGACCCTGCCAATCGGCCAATCACGGCTCCCTGGTTTACGCCCACAGTGTTGGAAAGGGAGCGGCCGTCAGATGCTCTCCGAAGGACAGTGTCTGGTCCCCGTCATAGAGCAGAACGCCCTGTACGAATGACTTGCCGCTTGCCGCTGCCACCCGTTCCAAGCCGGCGAAGTCTCGTCGAGTCACCGATGCAGCTGCCTTGACTTCGATTCCGACTATCTGACCTGCTGCGTTCTCCAAAACAAAATCAACCTCGATTTGATCCTTGTCGCGATAATGAAAGATTGAAACGCGCTCTCTGCTCCAGGCCGCAGCCTTCACCAGTTCCGAGAATACAAATGTCTCGAGAAGAGGCCCGAGTAGATTTCGGTCCGAGCGTAACCTTGCGACTGAATAGCCACGCATTGCAGCGAGGAGGCCGGAGTCGATGAAATGTAACTTCGGCGTTTTCACCAGTCTTGACAACTCATTCCGCGACCATGGCTGTACGCGCTCGATGAGATAGATCTGCTCGAGAACCCGCAAGTAATGCGAAACTGTCTTGTGATCGAGTCCGAGTGTGCGGCCGATTTCCGACTGATTGATCAGCTGACCTGCGAATCGCGCAGCGAGCTCCAACAGGCGTGGGATCTGACCTGGTGCCGCGATGTGGGCAATATCCGGAATATCTCGTTCGACGAGCGATCTTATGTATTCCCGACACCAATCTTGGCGACGTCTTTCGGCTCGGCGCCTGATTGCGTCTGGGTATCCTCCACTCGTGACGACTTGCAATAGCCTGTCCCCGCTGAGCGACTCGGTGGGGCGCGGCAAGTGCCCACGAAACGCCTTGGAGATGAACTGAGGGACCTTGGACCGCAGTCGCTCGCCGCGGCTCAGCGGGTACAGGGGTACAACTTCGATGCGGCCGGCCAGAGACTCGTTGACTGTCTTAATGGTCAGGAGATTTGCGGAACCGGTGAGCAGAAAACGGCCCGGCCGCGGGTCCTCGTCCACGCTTTGCTTCACCGCGAGCAGAAGGTCCGGGCCGCGCTGTACCTCATCGATGATCGCCCGATCGAGTCCGCGAATGAATGCCACCGGATCGCTTTTGGCGGATGCCAGGGTAGGCTGGCTATCGAGAGTGAAGTAAGAGCGACCTTGCTGCGCAAAGCGTTTCGAAAGCGTGGTCTTCCCAGATTGCCGTGGGCCGCTGATTGCGACAACCCGCGTATCACGCAGGGCCGCGCGTACGAGGACTTCTGAGAAACGCGGATACACGCTCTTGAGCTTTGGCTGCCGGTATGTCGCGTAGAATACCGTCCAATTGGTAATTGAGCAACGTCCAATTGGGAATCGGATATCGTCCATTTGGGATTAGAAATGCGTCCAATTGGGAAGGGTTGGGCGCGGCTCCGCGCGTCGGCTTGTGCCCCCGGTAATTCCTGCGCCCAGCCGAAGGTACACGAAGCCTTCCAGTCCTGCCCGTTCAGCCAGAAATCGAATTCTCCGGGCATTGCAGGCTGGCGGCCGTAGGCCCCCGCATGCCGTGCTTCTCCCTCGCGAATCCGCTGGCCCATGGAGTCAGCCAACTTTCCGAACCCGAATCTGAACGTGCAGCCCTGCGGCGGGGACCATGCTGACAAGTGCGTCGAGACTGAACTTATCGACCTTGCCACGAAGCAGATCGTTGACCCGCGGCTGGGTGATGCCGAAGCGTTTAGCAGCTTTCGGCCGCGTCATACCTCGGGCCATCTGGCAGATAGCGGACATCAGCTTGGACCGAAGCATCAGATTGAGGTCCGCCATCGTCCGCGTCCACGGTGAAGCCGGTGCGCCGATGATGATGCCGTCAAAGTCAGCCGGATAGCGCATTGCCTCCATCAGCCCCTCGTGACCTCCATCCGAGCAGCCCTGGAAGTAGGATCGGCGCGGCCCGCTGCCGTAGTAGGCTCCGATCATTTCCTTGGCAAAGAGGGCAGTCAGGTGGGTCGCGCGGTAGGCCCAATCGATCAGCTTCTGTGGATGGCCGTAAGCCCAGCGAGCGGTGATTACCCCGAATGGCCTCATGCCCCATGTCCGTTGCGGCTGTTGCATAGCCGTGCCTCAGCGCCGGCAGCATCTCGAAATAGGGCATGATGAACGAGCCACCGTACCCACCATTGCCCGCGCCCAGCAGCTTCCCATTCCAGTCGGCCGCATCGGGCAGCCAGACGTCGACCTGAATGTCGGAGCCGGCAGCCGGCCTCAGGCGCGCCTGCACGCGGCAGAATGCGCGCGGTACCTTCCAGGGATGAAGACCCGCTGCGATCGTCTTCCCTGCCGCAAAATGCTGCGCCTTCACCACGACACCGGATGTCGCCCTGCGGCCTGTCAACGACTGGCAGTTGACGGCTCTCGCGGATGAGACGATGGCGAGCGCGCACGCTACCGCGATCGCTGCGATCAGCTGCCGCATGGCGCTCCCTTTCGTGCGGATCTCTCGGTCGATAGCCCTCACGTCCTGTTACCCCCACGGGAAAGCTGGACTCCGACGGGGTCCCCGGCAGGGTCAGACCCAGTCGCGGCCGCATTAAGGTTAACCATCTAGTTTTGTATCATACCTACTAGTTGGTATATTGCGAAGCGGCCTTCGGCGAGGACTCAAGCGTCCAGCCAGCCGCGCCCATTCCTAAATCGCAGCATTGAGGACGATAAGCCCATGAAAAAGCTACTCAATCACCGCCGGAGCACCTGGGCTCTGGTCGTATCCGCGTTGGTGGTCTCTGCACCTCATGTGGCCGCAGCCGCAGCCGCAGCCGCAGCCGCAGCCGCGGCTTCCGGCCAGTCCGCATTGACTCGGATTGAACCGTACCTCATGGCAAACCAAGAGCAAGAGATCGCACTTGCACGAAGCGCGGCTCCGCCTTCGATCTCGATGCACGCCGCGGTCATGGTGCTTACCGCCCACGGCTATGTCACCAAGGTGAAAGGAAGTAACGGGTTCGTCTGTGTCGTTACGCGGTCCTGGGACAGCGCTGGTAAACCTAACCAGCCCGGCTTCTGGGACCCAAGGATCAGCGTCCCCAAATGCTACAACGCATTGGCCGCACGTACGGTGTTCGCCGAGAATCTGCTGATGAAGACGCGATTGGTGGTCGCCGGTGTGTCCCAGGCTGAGATAGTCGAGCGAGTGAAGACTGCCTGGGCTGCGGGCAAGATCGAGAGTCCCGCCGCCGGGGCGATGTCCTACATGATGTCCAAGCGCAGCTGGGGAGTGGGCGGCCATCCTGGGGCTTGGCGCCCTCATCTGATGTTCTATTTCCCCGTCGGAAAGGTCCCTGATCTGGGTGCCAATTTGAGAGGCGTTCCCGTCGTGTCCGGTGCTGAGGACGACCATACGATCGTGGTCAACATGCTGGCGCTGGTCTGGTCCGACCAGTCGCCGGCCCCGAGTTTCTAATCGCTCTTACCGGTAGTGCGGGGCGAGCACCGAGGATCTTGCGGTAGCTGTCGAGGGTCGCGAAGGCGAGGTCATCGTATATAGAATACGCAGGGCTTACCCACACGGGGTGCTTTTCATGAGTTCCATGGATATGCAGCGTCGCGCTTTTTTGGAGACGGTTCCTGCCGTCGCCGTCGGCCTCGCAACGTTGTCGGCGTCGGCAAAGGGCGCGACGTCCGTGCCTCGACAGCCCATCGCCGAAGCGGACTTTCCCGCGGAACGTGAATACCCGATGCGGCCCCTGCCTTTCTGGGAGGTGACGCTGAAGGACGATTTCTGGGCGCCCAAGGTGGCACGCAACGCCGAAGTCACGGTGCCGTTCGAGATCAGGAAGCTCGGCGTCGTCAGCGACCAACTCTCCGGCGGCGTGCTCGAGGCGGCGATCTACATCGCCAAATCGCGGCCCGACCTGAACATGAAGGATTATGTCGAACGCTGCCTGCAGCCGATGCTCGCGTCACCGACCGCCGGCCACGAAAACCGGCAGTTCGAGCTCGGCGCGGCGCTCTGGTTCACCCTCGGCGACCGCCGGCTGATCGACAAGTGCCTGCCCGAGGCCGCCGCTCTGGAGCGCGAATTCCGCGAGAAAGACCCGCCCTACCCCGGCGGCGAACGCCCGTCGATGAGCTGCACGCATCTCTATCGCGTGACGCGCGATCCGGGCCATCTCGCTCTTGCCAAACACTATCTCGACATCCGCGGGCGTGCCGACGCGCCGGGGCGTAGCCGCCATACCCAGAGCTGGCTCCCCGTGCTCGACCAACGCGAGGCGGCCGGCCATGCCGTGAACGGCGCCACGCTGATCCTGTCGATGCTCGATGTCGGCGTCTACAGCGGCGACCGGCGCTATTTCGATGCCGCCCACGCGATATGGACCGACGCCGTCACCAACAAGCTGTACGTCTCCGGCGGCATCGGGCAGACCGGCAACGAAGGCTTCGGCCGGCCGCATGTGCTGCCCAATGTGTCGTCCTACACCGAAACTTGCGCGACCCTGATGTTCCAGAACCTCAACCATCGCTGGTTCATGGCGACCGGCGACGCGCGCTATATCGACCTGCTCGAGCGTGGCATGTACAACAACATGCTCGACGGCGTATCCCATTCCGGCGACCACTTCTTCTACGTCAATCGACTCGCCAGCGCCGGCGACGGACGCGACGAGCGCTGGCAGCACGCCTCGCTTGAATGCTGCCCGCCCAATCTGGTGCGCTTCCTCGCCTCGATGCCGGGGATGATCTACGCACAGGACAAAGCCGGCGCGATCCACGTCAATCTCTACGTCTCGAGCGAGGCCAGCTTCGCCGTAGGCGACGGCACGCTGCAGCTGGCTGTGGACAGCCAGATGCCCTGGCGCGGCCGCACGCAGATCAAAGTCGGCGCCGCCGCACCGCTGAAGACAGCCATACGCTTGCGCATCCCCGGCTGGGCGCGCGACCAACCGGCGCCGGGCGGCCTCTATCGCTACATGGATCGGGCGGCCCCGGTGACGATCACCGTGAACGGAGCAGCGGTATCCGCGCAACCGGATCGACTGGGTTACGTGGCCATCGACCGCACCTGGCGCAACGGCGACACGGTGCTGATCGACCTGCCGATGGCGCCACGCCGCATCGTCGCCGACCAGCGTGTGCGCGAGACGTCGCGGCGCGTGGCCATCTCGCTCGGGCCGATCGTCTATTGCGCGGAATGGCCGGAGGCGCCTGGCCGCAAGGCGCTCGACCTGGTGGTGACGCCCGACGCGCCGCTGACCCCGCGTTTCGACGCCGGTTTCATGGACGGCGCGATGCTGATCGATACCGTGGCGCACCACGCCGCCGATGGGGCGGCGAAGGCCACCAGGCTTACCCTGATTCCCTACCACCTCTGGGCCAATCGCGGCGCGGGCGAGATGACCACCTGGCTGCTGGCGGCGGACTACGAGGTGGGCGACGTCGGCCCGTCCGGCGGCCTGATCTTCTACAAGAACCCCGAGGCCGCGCGCGACGGCTGGCGCTATCTGGAGGCGATGCCGTTCGACC
>DASXFY010000091.1:0-112024 GCA_036489335.1 Steroidobacteraceae bacterium | reverse complement strand
CTTCTGGAGCACCTCGGGCGCGAGCAGCGTGTCGAAATACCGCACCAGAAGCGCTGCCCAGGTCATCAGGCGCACGCCCCTTCAAAGGCTCGGAAGAGAACGCTCACCCCAGCGAGAAAACATTGACACCATCATAGATACGGAAGTCGCGCGAAGACTTTGTTCTGAATGGTGGGCGGTACTGGGATCGAACCAGTGGCCCCTGCCGTGTGAAAGCAGTGCTCTACCGCTGAGCTAACCGCCCATCCTTTGAGGGGGAGCAAGTCTATCGGCCAGCCACGCCGGAGGCAATGGCGCGGGGAGCCGGATCGTGGCGGACCGCAATTCCCTTGGAACGGGCCGGGTTCTGCTTTACCGTCGCCGGCCAAGCCACGGAACATTTTCATGAAAAAGCACCTTCTGCTCGCCAGCGCTCTCTGCTTTTGCATCTCTGCCGGTTACGCTGCGGAAAAGCCGAAACCGCCGGATTTCAAGCCGACCGCGGTGACCTCCACCGGTTTCGTGACGGTGGGCGGCTCGCGGATCGACTATCAGGCGGTAGCGGGTACGCTGGTCGTTCAGGCCGGGGGCGCAGATGCGGGCGGCGGGGCTGGTGAGGATGACAGAGGAAAGGCCGAGGCCTCCATGTTCTACGCCGCCTATTTCAAGCGCGGTGTGCCGGCGGCCGGCCGACCGATCACATTCCTTTTCAATGGCGGTCCTGGCTCGTCTTCGATATGGCTGCACATGGGGGCTTTCGGCCCGGTGAGGGTTCTGACTACCGACCATGGCCACATGCAGGGAGCGCCGTACGAGAGCGTGAACAACGACGAAAGCCTGCTGGACGTCAGCGATCTGGTGTTCATCGACGCGCCGGGCACCGGATTCAGCCGCATCGGCGGCAAGGATGCAGTGAAGTCCTTCTATGGCGTCGATCAGGACATTCACGCCTATGCCGTGTTCATCCGGGATTTCCTTTCCAAGTACGACCGCTGGAACTCGCCCAAATACGTGTTCGGCGAGAGCTATGGAACCATGCGCTCGGCAGGACTGGCGCTCGCACTGGAGAACGAGGACATCGACCTCAATGGCGTGGGGCTGCTGTCGTGCATCCTCGACTGGGACTTGATGCCGGACGATCCGGAGGTGAACCCGTCGGTTGATCTGCCCTATATCGTCGCGTTGCCGACCTACGCGGCAAGCGCTTGGTATCAGCACAGGCTGTCGGGCCAACAGCCGGATCTACCTGCGTTCCTGAGCCAAGTCGAGCACTTCGCGACTACCGACTATGCGCTGGCGCTGATGCGAGGCAACGGCCTGCCGGCGCAGCAGCGCCAGGCGATCGCGCAGAAGCTGCACGCCTATACCGGGCTGCCGGTAGCGTACCTGCTGAAAACCAACCTGCGCATCGAGTACGGCGCCTTTCAGAAGGAGTTGCTGGCCGATCAGGGCCTGACCGTGGGCACGCTCGACACCCGGTTCAGCGGGCCGACACTGGATCCTCTCAGCAAGGTCGCCAGCTACGATCCACAGGCCGCCGCCATTAGCTCGGCCTATGTCGCCGCCTTCAATACCTACGTCCGTGAGAAACTGCACTACGGAGCAGGCGAGTACTACAAGCCGGACATCCCTATCTACGACAGCTGGGACTACAAGCATCAGCCGCCGGGCGCGCACAGCGCGCTGATCGCGCTTCCCAACGTGCTGCCGGATCTCGCGGCCGCCATGAAGCGCAATCCGAACATGAAGGTGATGGTCAATGGCGGCTATTTCGACGTCTCGACGCCGTTCTACGAAGGCTGGTTCGAGACGCATCACTTACCGATCCCGGCGAGCCTGCAGAGCAATATCGAGTACCACTACTACCAGTCGGGCCACATGGTCTATGTGCACCTGCCCGCGCTGAAGCAGCTGCACCACAACGTGGCGGCCTTCATTCGCCGCACCGACAACCTCCGCCACTAGGCTTGATGCGAGCGCCGGGCGGCGGACTTGGTGATCGTGTTCAGCGCGGAGCCGGCCCGGAACCACTCTAGCTGCCGCTCGCTATAGGAGTGGCGCAACCGCAGGGTCTCCTCGGTGCCGTCGGCGTGCAGCAGGCGGCATTCGACCGGCTTGCCGGCCGCCAGCCGCCGCAACCCGAGCAGACTCACGCGATCCGAGGCGCGTAGCCGCTCGTAGTCGCTCGGATCGGCGAAAGTCAGGGCGAGCAGTCCCTGCTTCTTGAGGTTCGACTCATGGATCCGGGCGAAGCTGCGCGCGATCACGGCCGCGCCGCCGAGCAGCCGGGGAGACAGCGCGGCGTGCTCGCGGCTGCTGCCCTCTCCGTAGTTGTCATCTCCCACGATCACCCAGCGCAAGCCTCTCGCGCGGTAGTCGCGGCCGACGGCAGCGATCGGCTGGCCGGTGGCTCCGCTCATCACGTTCGAGGTCTTGCCGATTTCGCCCGTCGCGGAGTTGGTGGCGCCCAGCAGCAGATTCTCGCTGAACCGCTCGAGGTGGCCGCGGTAGCGCAGCCATATACCCGGGGGCGAGATGTGGTCCGTGGTGGTCTTGCCGCGAGTCTTGATCAGGACGGGCATGTCGAGGAGATCCTCGCCGTCCCACGCGGCCCAGGGCTGCATGAGCTGCAGGCGCTCGCTGTCCGGGTCCACAGCCAGGTCGATGGACCTGCCATCGGCCGGAGGCGCGATGTAGTGTTCCCGCCGGTTTTCGAAGTCGCGCGCCGGAACTTCTGGGGCCGGCTGCGGCGGTTGCAGCATGAAGGCCTCGCCGTTCGCACCCATGAGCGGATCCTGCAGCGGATTGAAATCGAGCCGGCCTGCGATCGCGAGCGCGGTCACGATCTCCGGGCTGGCGAGAAAGTTCATGGTGTTGCGTCGTCCGTCGTTGCGGCCGGCGAAGTTACGATTGTAGGAAGTGACAATGGCATTGGGTGTGTCTTCGCTTACGTCCGCTCTGCGCCATTGACCGACGCAGGGTCCGCAGGCGCTGGCTAGCACCGCTGCACCGATGTTCTCGAGGGATTTGAGCTGGCCGTCGCGCTCGATCGTCGCGCGGACCTGCTCGGAGCCCGGGGTGACCAGGTAAGGCACCGCGGCTTTGAGGCCGCGGGCACGCGCCTGCTCGGCGACGTCGGCGGCGCGACTCATATCCTCGTAGGATGAGTTGGTGCAGCTGCCGATCAGAGCGGCCGAGATGCTGCGGGGAAAACCCGATCCGGAATCGGCTACCTCCGCGGCAAGCTTCGACAGTGGGCGGGCGCGATCGGGCGAGTAGGGGCCCGCGATATGCGGCTCCAGGGTGGAGAGGTCGATTCTCAGCACGCTGTCGTAGTGCGCCTCCGGCGTCTCTTCGGCTTCGGGATCCGGCTCGAGGAGATGCCCATAGCGTTCGATGAAGGGCGCGAGGTGACTACGGTGGGTGGCCTCGAGATAGGTCAGCATGTGCTCATCGGCCGGAAACATCGAGGTCGTGGCACCGATCTCGGCGCCCATGTTGGCGATGGTGGCCTTGCCGGTGGCGCTGATGGTTCGCGCGCCAGGGCCTATATATTCGACGATCGCGTTCGTGCCACCGGAGACGGTCAACTTGCCGGCGACGGCGATGATCACATCCTTGGGCGCGGTCCAGCCGTTGAGCCGACCCGTGAGGTAGACCGCGATGCGTTTCGGATAGAGAAGCTCCCATGGCAGGCCGGCGATGGCCTCCACGGCATCGGCGCCGCCCACACCTACGGCGCAGGCGCCGAGTCCGCCCGAGTTGGTGGTGTGGGAATCGGTGCCGACGATCAGCTCGCCCGGGAAGGCGTAGTTCTCCAGCACGACCTGATGCATGATCCCGGCGCCGGGCGCCCAGAAGCCTGCGTGGTATTTGGCCGCGGCCCGGCGCAGGAAATCGTAGACCTCGGCATTTTCGCCGATCGACTCCTCGAGATCCTGTCGCGCCGTCCGGCGTGCCTCGATCAGGTGGTCACAGTGAATGCTGGTCGGAATGGCGACGCGCTCGCGCCCGCTCTGCATGAATTGCAGGATGCCCGTCTGCCCCAGCAGGTCCTGGAAGACGACCCGATCGGGACGCAGCAGCAGATAACTCTTGCCTGGAGCAAGCTCCTGCCGCTGCGGATCATCCAGATGCCCGAGCAGTACTTTCTCCGCAAGGGTGAGGGGCCGTCGCAGGCGGCGGCGCACGATCTCCAGTCTGTGCTCCATGGCGGCGTAGATTCCGGCCGCCATCTCGGGTGTCGATTCGATGCTCGTCATGGGTGCCCCTCGGTTGCAACGCGGCGGCAGTTTGCGCTCGCGTGTCCCCCGACGCATAATGCATTTATCAAGCGGATTGATGTGCTGTACGCATCAATCCATCTCGGAGGGTGCGTGAAGATCGACACTCTGGGCGTGCAGGCATTCATTGCCATTGCGACACGGCGCAATTTCCGCCGCGCGGCCGCCGATCTCCATATCACCCAGACGGCGTTGTCGCGTCGGCTGCAGACGCTGGAAGCGTACCTTGGCGTGAAGCTCATCGAGCGTACGACGCGCTCCGTGGAGCTCACCCTTACCGGCAGCGACTTCCTGCCACGCGCGCAGCGACTGCTCACGGAGCTCGAGACCTCGCTCACCGACATCCGGGAGACGGGTAAGGCCATGCGCGGCTCGGTCACGATTGCCTGCGTTCCCTCCATTGGCGCGCGCTATCTGCCGCGCGTGATACAGCAGTATTCGGCGGTGTATCCGGACAACAGGATCACGATCCACGACCACTCCTCCTTCGGAGTGGCGGAGGCCGTGCTGCGGCGGGAGGCGGAATTCGGCATCAACGTCACCGGCTCACACGATGCCGGGCTGGCGAACGTGCCGCTGGCGCGCGACCGCTTCGTCCTCATCTGCCGTGACGATCACCCCCTCGCGGCACGCAGGAAGGTGTCATGGGCACAGCTGCAGCCGCATCTGCTGATCTTTCCCGGAAGCTTGAGTGCCAACAAGCCGGTGTTGGATCTCGCCCTGACTGCCGAGCGCCTGCGCCCGCGCACGTACTACGAGGTGCAGCACAGCTCCACGGCTCTCGGGCTGGTCGCCGAGGGAGTGGGGGCGGCGGTTGTGCCGGGCCTGGCCGTGCAGAAAGACGCGTATCCCAGGATCCGCGTCATTCCACTGATCGATCCGGCTGTCGCAAGGGCCATCGTGCTCATCGCGCCGACGAATGCACAGCTGTCGCCGGCGGCGCGGGCCCTCTATGACATGCTGGTCCGACCCGCGCGCGGCGTCACTGGGGCATCGGATAGGGGCATTTCGGCGGCGTGATGGGCGCGCCGGTATCCATGGCTTTGACAATGGCTTCCATCCGCCGCACGTTCGCAAATCGCTCCACAATGACGAGGTCATTGGTGCACACCTCGGCTGCGAGATGGCCCCATTGCGGCACCAGCGGTCGCAGAATCGGCACGAGCACTGCGGCGGGCGTGCTCCTCACGTGTATGACTGCCGTGACGGCCTGATTATCGGGGAGCTTCTCACTGCCGGTGACGACTGGAGTCTGCTCCATGCGGGTGAAGGCATCAGGCAGGACCAACACGTAGCCGCCGCTTTTCACCGCGACAAAGCCATACACGCCGAGGATCGTCAGCAGCTCGTCATAAGTGACGCTCGACGGGCGCTCTCCGATCAGCGTCACGGGCGCCCGCACCCGTGGATCGAGAACGAACTTCAGACCGGTATTCTTCGCAACGTCCGCGATGAGAGTGTCGAGCGGTACGGTTCCGGGCGGCCCTGCGCTGCTCGATGGCGAGGCCTGCGGGTAAGCAGCAAAGGCGCTGAGGAAGAGCGCAATACCGAGACCGAGAGCAACGTGTCGTGAAGAACTCATTCGCCACCTCCTGAGGCAGTCTCGATAGACATTATAAGCTATTGATTCATCGAATACTGTCGGCCGGCCCTGGTGCTTGATACCATGCGCGACCCATGACCGTAGTCACCCGATTTGCCCCGAGCCCCACCGGCCTGCTCCATGTCGGTGGAGTGCGAACCGCGCTCTACAGCTGGCTCTACGCCCGCCGCACGGGCGGCAAGTTCATTCTGCGCATCGAGGACACGGACCGTGAGCGCTCGACGGAGGAGGCCGTGCGCGTGATCCTCGAGGGCATGGCCTGGCTCGGACTCGCTCCGGACGAGGGTCCGTTCTACCAGTCACAGCGCTTCGATCGCTACCGCGCCGTGATTGCGGAGATGTTGGCCGCGGGCAACGCCTATCACTGCTACTGCACCAAGGCGGAGCTCGACGCGATGCGTGAGGAGCAGATCGCGCGCAAGGAGAAGCCGCGCTACACGGGACGATGCCGTGATCGCAACGAGCCGCGCCCGGGAGTGGCGCCAGTGGTGCGCTTCCGTAACCCGTTGGACGGCGCCGTCGTGGTCGAGGATCTGATCCATGGGCCGGTCACGTTCCAGAACACTGAGCTGGATGACCTCATCATTGCACGCTCCGACGGCACACCCACCTACAACTTCTGCGTGGTGGTGGACGATCGTGACATGGGCGTCACTCACGTGATCCGCGGCGATGATCACCTCAACAACACGCCGCGGCAGATGAACATGCTGCGCGCGCTCGGCGCCACGCCGCCTGTCTACGCCCACGTGCCGATGATCCTGGGTCCGGATGGTACCAAACTGTCGAAGCGCCACGGCGCGGTGAGCGTGCTGCAGTACGAGGAGGAGGGCTTCCTGCCGGATGCGCTCCTCAATTACCTGGTGCGCCTCGGCTGGTCACACGGCGACCAGGAGGTGTTCACGCGCGAGGAGATGATCGCCGCGTTCGACATCCACAAGGTCAACAAGGCGGCTTCGGCTTTCAACCCCGAGAAGCTCCTGTGGCTGAACCAACAGCACATGATGCGGGCGGAGCCGGCCGCGATCGTGCCCTACCTGCGCTCGCAGCTGCGCCGGCTGGGGCTGGATAGCGATAACCAGCGCCTGCTCGAGGGAGTGATCCTCGCGCAGCGCGAGCGGGCCAAGACGCTGAAGGAGATGGCGCAGAACAGTCGCTTCTTCTTCACCGATGCGCTGGAGATCGACCCCAAGGCCGCCGCCAAGCACCTCGCGGGCGGCGGGCTCGAGATGCTGTCCCAGGTCCGTGAGCGCCTCGCGGCGCTGCCGGATTGGAGCGCCGCTGGCATCCACGGTGCGCTCAACGACCTGGCCACGGCCCTGGGGGCCGGGCTCGGCAAGATCGCGCAACCGGTGCGGGTGGCCGTCACCGGCACCGCGGTATCGCCGCCGATCGACGCGACCCTGGAGATCCTGGGCCGCGGGCGTGCACTGGGTCGCATCGATAAGGCGTTGAAAGCCGCTTCTTCTTGACAGCCCGGCGGGGCTTACGTACCTTCGCCGGCCTCCCGCCCCCACGACCTGCGGGGCTCCGGGAGAGATGTGGGGCCATAGCTCAGCTGGGAGAGCGCTTGCATGGCATGCAAGAGGTCGGCGGTTCGATCCCGCCTGGCTCCACCACCCCCTTAGCTCCCGATGCTCGCCACCTGGAGCACAGTCGATCGGGCACGCCGCCCTCAGGCTCGGCCCAGGACCCATCGGGCCTGGCCGGTATGCACCTGGCATGGCCCCGCGCCGCCCTGGTCACGATCTGCCTCGCCTTCCTCACGATGGTTGGGGCCGTCGATTACCTGACCGGGTTCAATCTCTCCTTCGCGGTCTTCTATCTCCTCGACATCGGCTTCGCCGCCTGGCTCATCGGCCGGCGTTTCGCGCTCATCGTGGCGGTCCTCAGCATCGTCTTCTGGATCGCGGGCGACTGGGCGGCGGGCGCGCACTATTCGACCGTCTTCATTCCCATCTGGAACGCGCTGATCCAGGCTGTCGTCTATGGCATGGTCATCTGGCTTCTCGGCTCGTTGCGCGCGGCGCAGCGCGAGCTCGAGCAAAAGGTCGAGCAGCGCACCCAGGCGCTGACCCGGGAAGTGAGTGAGCGCGAGCGGCTGGAGAAGGAGATCCTGGAGGTCAGCGAGCGCGAGCAGCAGCGCATCGGTCACGACCTGCACGACGGACTGTGCCAACATCTGACCGCCACCGCGATGGCCGGTCAAGTGCTCGGCCAGAAACTCACCGCCCGCACGATGCCGGAGGCCGCGGACGCCAGTGAGCTGGTCCGCCTCATCGAGGACGGCATCGCCATGACACGCGACATGGCCCATGGGATCGCGCCGCTCGAGATGGAATCGGATGGTCTGGCCACGGCGCTGCGGGCACTGGCCGCGAACATCGGCCGGATGTTCAAGGTCGCCTGCACCCTCGAGTGCGACTCGCCGCCGCCGATAGAGGATGGCGCGACGGCGACGCATCTGTATCGGATCGCGCAGGAGGCGGTGAACAACGCTTTGCGCCACAGCAAGCCACAGCAGATCGTGCTGAGCCTGAGCCGGGTGCGCGAGCGCGCCCAGCTCAGTATTGAGGATGATGGCGCGGGTCTGCCCGAGGACTGGCAGAGTGTCCGCGGTCTCGGTACCCGCATCATGCGGCATCGGGCGGTCATGATCGGCGGGACGCTGTCGATCGAGCCGAGCCCGACGGGCGGCACGCTGGTGACGTGTTCGTTTGCACTGCTGCGAACCTGAGCGTCTTACACATGTCAGCCGACGCGCAGATCGATTTGAAGTCGCCTGAGACCCGAACCAGGAAACGAATCTTCCTGGTGGACGATCATCCGCTGGTGCGGGAGTGGCTGACGCAGCTCATCGATCAGCAGCCCGATCTCACGGTGTGCGGTGAGGCGGGCAGTGCATCCGCGGCCCTGGCGGCTCTCGGCACCGCGTCCGCGGACCTCGCCATCGTGGACCTGAGTCTTGAGAATTCGGCAGGCCTCGACCTCGTCAAAAGCCTGCAGAAGCTCACGCCCGCGGTACGCGCTCTCGTCCTTTCGATGCACGACGAGTCGCTCTACGCGGAACGTGCCTTTCGCGCGGGAGCGCGCGGCTATGTCAACAAGCGTGAGAGCGCGCAGCGTGTAGTCGAGGCCGTGCGCCGCGTGCTCGATGGCAAGCTATACGTCAGCGAAAAGGCGGCCGAGATCCTCGCGGCGCAGACCGCGCGCGGGCGTGCGCCGCCGGACCAGCCGGCGATCGAGCGCCTGAGCGATCGCGAACTCGAGGTCTTCGAGAAGCTGGGGCAGGGGATCGGCACACGCCAGATCGCGGAGGACTTCTCCGTCAGCATCAAGACGGTGCAGGCCTACTGCGCACGCATCAAGGAGAAACTCAACGTCGGCAGCGCGACGGAGCTGCTGCGGGAAGCCGTGCGCTGGCACGACGGGAAGCTCTCGGAGTGAGCGCGGCCGCGACTTTGTAGGATCCGGCCTGACAAAAATTCGCGGCGGCGCCGGGCAGACGCGCGGCGGGGACGCTGCCATTTTGAGCGGCCATGAATCCTATCGGCCGATTTGCCTGGGAACTCCATACCATCGTGCAAGCCGACTTCACTTGGGCGGGCACGGGCATTGCTGCCGCGGCTGAGGCGCCAGCTCGAACAGGCCCGCGGACTCATGCGGCTGCTGGCGGGTAACGCGCCGGGTCATGACGTGCCTGAAACCTTCACGCTGGAGACGCGCCGAGCCAACCCATGAGCGGTGAGCCGAAGTGGTGGTTCCCCAAAAGGACCGAAGGAGACGGCTGGGGCATGCCGGTCAACTGGCAGGGATGGGTCGTGTTCGGCGTATTCCTGCTGTTGATGTTCACTGCCACGCCCATGGCTTTGGTGACGTCGGGTGCGATGGCGGCAATGCTCGTAGTCGTCAGCCTGGTCGCTTCGCTGAGCGTCGTAGTCATGATGAAGGGCGAGCCTTCGACGGACTGCTGGGATGAGCAGGGGTTGCCCGAGGATCCCGCTGTTACGCTCGAGTGCTATAGGATCGCCGCGTACATCATTTGTGGAATTCTGATCGTGCTGTCGCTGCCGACGGTCCTCGCCGGACCCGCCCCGGCGGTGGCCTCGGGGATATTGTCGATCGTACTTGCGTTGCTGATTGCCGATTAGCTCGACGTATCCGAGATGAACAGGGGCAAAGCGGTCATCGGCGTGACGGCATTGCTGATGTTTGCCGCCGTGATCTATCCCTACATTCCCTGAGTCCGGCTATGTCAGGACCGGTGCGACGTTCGCCGGATCCGAGAAGCTTTCACGGCCGTCCTCGATATGTCCGGCAAGCCGCCACTGATGTTGCCCCGCACTGACGATCAGATCGTACCAGTGGTAACTGCCTTGCAGATCCCAGAGCAGTTCCTGTGCGCCGCCCGGTGTCAGTGAGACGCGCTGCTCGCCGCGACCGTAGCTCTCGTCGCGCACGCTTACCGTCATTGCCCGGTCGCCCCCGTTACGCAGGCGTAGCCGGATGTCGCCTCCCGGCGCTGAGGCGCTTTCGACCTCGACGGCGCTATCGTCTGGGCCGCGCACGCTTCGCAGGAAGCCGTTGGGCCCAAACACGGATAATGCCAAGCCGCGCCCCGACGCGGGACGCACGAAGTCCTGGAGCTTGTGTCCCGCGCCGATGGTATAGCGTCGCGGAAGGGCAAAGCTGCCATCCCAATAGGCAGTGCAGCAAACCGCTGCGGTCGAGGGATTGTCGAACCGCAACCGAACCCCGCCGTCGCCTGCCGCGAGGTTGAGCTCGAGCGCGTAGGGCAGCGCTCGCGCCGGCCGCACGCCCCGCTCCTGCGGGATGATCTCGATCGCCTGCCGCTCGGGAACGTCGGGTGGCGGGAGCTTTGCCTGCTGATGAAGGAGATCGCGATAGCCGGAGGTGCTCGGCAATGCCACCATCGGGCTGCTGTAGGCGGCGAAATCGAATGCCGCCGTCAGGTCGCCGCAGACCGCGCGGCGCCACGGGCTGATGTTCGGCTCCTTCACGCCGAATCGCGCCTCGAGGAAGCGAATCACCGAGGTGTGATCGAAGACCTCGGAACAAACGTAGCCGCCCTTGCTCCAGGGCGAGATGGCCATCATCGGTACGCGGGGTCCCAGACCGTACGGCAACTGATCCGGCGTATAGAGAGTCTTGTGCCGCGGGTTGATGATGTTGTGGATCTCGCCCTCCGTCGACACTGTGGATATGCCCGGCTGCACGGGTGTTGGCGGCTGCGGCGGAACCATGTGGTCGAAGAACCCATCGTTTTCGTCGTAGTTCAACAGCAGTGCGGTTTTGCCCCAGACTTTCGGATTGGCTGTCAGGGCCTCGAGGACGCGGGCGATGTAGATGGCGCCATAGGCGGGCGGATAAGAGGGATGCTCGGAGTATCCCGCCGGGGCGACGATCCAGGACACCTGCGGCAGGCGCTCGTTGAGGACATCCTGGCGCAGGCGGGCGGTGCCGCCCGCCGACATCGCGCGCCGCCGCAGCTGCGACCCTGGGGGGGCCTGCGCGAACGGCTCGAAATAAGCGAGGGCGTTGCAGTCGAAGTTACCCGTCATCGGGTCGTCGTCGACTTCCTCCAATGCCTCCTGATACACCTGCCAGGTGATTCCGGCGCGCTGCAGGCGTTCCGCATACGTGCTCCAGACGAACGGCTTGACGCCTTTGGTGTAGATCCACACATCGTTGTCGATGAACGGGCCGCCGCCCAGGCCCTGCGGGTCGACGGATCCCGTCCACAGCATGGCTCGATTGGGGCAGGTGGGGCCTGCTATGGAACAGAAATAATGGTCGCAGACGGTGAAAGTGTCAGCGAGGGCGTAATGAAATGGGATGTCCTGCCGCTGGAAATATCCCATCGTCATATCGGTCTTGTTGAGCGGCCAGGCGTCCATGCGTCCCGCGGCGATGGCGCCGTGTTGGGACGCCCACTCATGGTCGAGATCCTGCAGCAGCTGGGCCGAGCTGCGGTGCGTGTCAAGATGGAATGGCAGTATCGGCTCATCCGGACGCAGCATGCGTGGCTGAAACCAGACGGGCTTGCCGTTGGCGAGCCGCACCGCAAAGCGGTCGTTGTAGCCGCGTACGCCGCTCAGATGCCCGAAATAATGGTCGAACGAGCGGTTCTCCAGCATGAAGATCACGACATGCTCGACGTCATCGAGCGTGCCCGACCGGCCGATGGCCGGCAGCTCGGCGGCTCGTGCCAGGCTATTGCGCAGGAGAGCGGCCGCTGCCAAACCCGCGGATTTGAGAAACTCACGGCGCTTCATTGCGAATGTCCCTGAAGACGGCGAAGGGCCGTAATGGCCGGGGCATACTGCAACGACGCCGCGCGGCACAAATACCCGAGGGACTCTGTCCGGTTCCGCGGTACCCCGTCCCCGTGCTCATAAGCGAGTCCCAGATAGTATGCGGCCTCGCCGTTGGGTTCCTTTGCCAGCGCGCGCAATTCGTTCAGGCTCTTGTCGAGATAGTAGCCCGACTTGCCGCGATCGACGGGAGCAAGGTGTCCGCTGGCGTAAACCTGCGACAGACTGTAGTACATGCGGGCGAGCTGAAAGGGAGCGATGCCTATGCGAAACCAGTAGGCGGCCCTGGTGGCATCGCGTTGCGTTCCATCCCCGTGCAGATACGCGTTCGCGACCTGCTGCTGTGCAAATCGATTGCCTCTTTCAGCCGACCAAAGATACCAATGGAAGGCCTCAGCGGCGCTGCGGTGCACGCCGAGTCCCGCCGCGTAGAGATTCCCGAGCGCATACCCAGCCCAAGCATCCTGATAGCGGTCCACCGCGCTGCGTAATGCCAGCGCCGCTTGCGGGTAGTCTCGCCCATCGAGCAGTCGCGCGATGATCTCATCGGACCGGTGGGTGACTGGCATGCGCACCAGGAAGTTGCTGACTACCGCCTGACATGGCACGCCGCCGATGGGAGGGGGCGGCACAGCTGCGGCAATGCCGTTGCCGGCCGCAAGCAGGATCGACGCGAATGCCAGCCCCGTGCGGCGCGTCCACTGCCGCAGCTTCGATGTAGGCATGAGAGGTCCTTTCGTCAGCGCGCCGAGGCGATCGTCTTCGAGAGAGAAACCGGTTTCGCCGCAGTCAGTAACCGCACTACGAGGCTATTGAGTCGCGGCACATCGACCGTGAATACGACCTCGACCGGACGCTCACCTACGCCGGGGCCTGCGCCCTTGGGCCAGCTCAGGATGGCGCCGTAGTTCGCGGTGAAACTCGTGTCCACATCGACGAGCAGCGTCTTCTCGCGCGTGATCAGTGATGGCTCGAGCCAGACTGCCACGGCAGTCTCGTCCCAAAGGGGATACACCTGCCCGTATCGGCCCAGGTAGTGATCGAACGGGGCGCTGCCTTGCGCCACCTGGCCGAGAAGCTCATGCGACATCAGCGTCGGGCTCGTGGGATCCACCGGCACTTCGATGATCCGGCTCCAGGGCTGGTGGAGCACGATGGAGGCGGCCTCCGGATCGAACCGCATGTTGAATTCCTGCCGCGGACTGTTGTCGTATTCCTGCGCGAACGGAGTGTTGGCCGGCACGGGATTGAAGCTGCCGCCCATGAATACCAGCTGTTTGGCCAGCGCTGCGAACTGCGGGTCCAGGCTCGCCGCGAGCGCGAGATCGGTCAGCGGGCCAGCCGCGATGATCGTGACCTGGTGCGGATACCGGTGCACCATGCGCAACAGGAAGCTGACGGCGCTCTCGTTTGCCGCGTGTGTCGTGGGCGCGCCCTCCGGAAGTGGTGGCACCCAATACGGTCTCGTCGGATGAAGCGGTGCCCAGTTGACCGTGTTCTCAGACGGCCACTTGCTCATGAAGGCTCCGTCATAGAAGAGCGGTCCATAGAGCTTCTCCCACGCCTCGGTTCGCTGCGGCGAATTGAGCAGCGGGAACACCGCACCGGGAACCACCGGTATGTCCGTGCGGCGGGCGATTTCCAACACTCTCAGGGCATGGCTCACCTCCTCATCCCGCCATGCGTCTCCGGTCATCACGGTGATGCCGAGAAGATCGACGTCCTTGTCCTGCATCAGCATCAGTATCGACTGAATGTCCGTACTGGCCGGGCCGGACGCATCCTGATCGATGATGACCTTCGGCCGCGAGTCGGCAGACGCCGCGTGGAGGGGCTTCGCCATGACGCACGCGAGCTGCGCCACGAGGAGGGCGCCCAAAACGGCGGCTGTGCGCGAGATCCGTGATACCGATGTGCTCATGTCTTGCGCTCCGTGAGTCCCGTGCGCACTCAGCTCGTGCGGGCGAGGATGATGAGTGCCAGGCCGGCGATGAAGCAGAGAAACATCGCCGTGAGGAGGGCGGTTACGCTTGCGCGTGCGCCGCGGAATTCCCGCCAGACGAATACGCCCCAGAGCGCGGCGACCATGGTCGCGCCCTGACCCAGCCCGTACGATATGGCGTATCCAGCTCGGCCCGATGCGATGAGGTTGAGCGACATGCCGATGCCCCATATCACGCCGCCGAACACTCCTGCGAGGTGGGTGTTGAACCGCCCCTGCAGGTAGTGTGAGGCCGGCACCGGCGGGCCCATGACGGGGAATCGCATGGCGAGCGTGTTCCACAGGAAATTGCTGACGAATACGCCGACCGCGAAGACGAACACGGCGGCGTAGCTGCCCATCAGTCCGGGAATGGGGTGCGCGGGATCGGCGTACATCGCTGCCGCGACGAAGCGGTAGAACACGCCCATGAACACGCCGCAGGCGAGCGACAGCAGCAGGCCCTTCGCGCTCATGCGCACCGCCGCGGCCGCCTGCCGGCGGTAGGCGAGCGCGTCGAGAACGATTGCGAGTGCCACCAGCGCGACGCCCAGGCCGAGGAGGGTGGGATTGCCGACCGGGGTGGCCACGTAGTTGAGAATGACACCGAGCACCAGCGCCAGCCCGATGCCGACCGGGAAAGCCACCGCCATGCCGGCGACTTCGATGGCGGCCACCAGCAGGATGTTGGCCAGGTTGAACACCGCGCCGCCGAAGAGTGCATGGCCGATGCTGGCGCCGTTGGCCTGGCGCAGATCGGCGAAGAATGCCGGACCGCCGTGGCTCAGGGTGCCGAGCGTGGCGCCCAGAACGAAGGTGATCAGCAGGACGCCGAGCGCGTAATCCCAGTAGAAGAGCTCGAACCGCCAGGCCGCCGGCGCGAGCTTACGGGAGTTGGCCCAAGACCCCCAGCAGAACATCGTGATGACGCAGAAGAGGACAGCCAGCGAATAGCTGTGGACGACGTACATAGCGGAATACCCCCGATTGTCTTTACCGGCCGAGCACTACTGTGGTGCCTTGCGATCAGCGTCCGGCCGCCGCCGGGCGAGCTCGGCTTCGAAATCGCCGCGCTTGACGAAGGATTTCTGGGTGCCGGTGCGCGTGGTGGACAGCGCCGCGTACAGATTGGCGCGGGTCACTGCCTCCTCGTCGGCCATCCCCTCGGTGAGGAATACCGCCAGGCTGCCGATGAACGCATCTCCCGCACCGGTCGTATCCACCGTGGAAACCGCGAATGCCGGCACGTGCACACGTCCCGAGTGCGATGCCAGTATCGCTCCGCGGCTGCCCAGCGTGAGGATCACCCGCCGTATGCCGCCATTCAGCAGGGACGTCACACAGGCATCGAGGTCGGCTTGCGTCTGAACGTGCTTGCCGGTGATCACCTCGGCTTCCGTCTCGTTCAGAATCAGATATTCGGCGAGGGAGAGCACGCTCAAGTCGGCTGCAAGCGCCGGCGCCGGATTGACCACGCAGCGCACCTTGTGCGTCTTCGCCAAGCGGATGGTGTGGTAGATGGTTTCGAGGGGAACCTCGAACTGCAAAAGCACCATGTCGGCGCCGGCGAACAGCGATGCTGCGGCATCGACGTCCGCCGGTCGCAGAAGATCGTTGGCACCGCTTGCGACGATGATGCGGTTTTCACCGTCCGGTGTGACCAGGATCAGCGCTGCGCCGGTGGGTGCATCGGCGATCACTCGCACGCCGGAAGTGCGCACCCCAATGGATGTGAAGTTCTTTACGGTCTCTTTGCCGAGCAGATCGCCGCCCACCGCGGCTACCATCTCCACGTCCGCGCCACAGAGACTCGCGGCAACCGCCTGATTGGCGCCCTTGCCGCCAAATCCCATGTCGAAGCCGGTGCCGAACACCGTCTCCCCGCCCCTGGGCACTACATTGCTCATGAATTGCAGGTCGGTGTTGGCGCTTCCAACGATGACGATACGAGGTTTCTTGGCCAATGCGGTGCCTCCCATAGGAATGTCAGGGCGATCAGATGTTCTTCACGGATTCCCGCTCGACCAGCGTGACGTCGAAAACGGTGGCCCGGCTGGGGATCCTGGCGCCAGCCATGCGCTCCTGCAGCAGCTCCACCGCGCGGGTGCCGATGGCCATGAGCGGTTGCGCAATGGTCGTCAGGCGCGGACTGACGACCTTGGCCCAGCTGATGTCGTCGAATCCCACGACGGAGACGTCATTGGGAACATGGACGTTGTATTCGGCCAGAAAATGAATGGCGTTGATGGCGATGAGGTCATTGCCCGCGACGATCAGTGTGGCCCGCTGTCGCCGCAGCAACGCGTCCCTGGCCTCACGGGTGAGGATTCCATCGAATCCGACCCGGACCTCCCAGGCGATCCCGATCTGCCTGGGAAAGGCGCGAACGAAGCCGTTGCGCCGCTGCTGCGCGCTCTCCAGGTTGCGCGGGCCCGACAACAGTCCGACACGCGTATGTCCCTGCTGCAGCGCGTACTTGGCGAGGAGCTGTCCGCCCATGAGGTAGTTCGAATGAACCGCGGCAAATCCCGGCTTGGGGCGGTCGATCAGTACGACCGGTCGGTCGAGCGTGCGCAACGGAGCGGGTACCTGCGATCCGACCGGGCACCAGATGACGCCATCCACTCCGTGCTGCGACAGCAGGATCAGGCCGTCGGTCTCTCCCTGGGCGCCGCCCTGACTGTCGATCAGACACACCAGCAGCCCGAGGTTGCGGGCGGTGTTCTCCACCGCCTGGGCGAGCTGCGGAAAGAACGGGTTGGTGAGGTCGGGTAGAACGAGGCCGATCGCGCGCGTGCGGCCTTTGCGCATCGCCTGCGCTGCCCGATGCGGGCGATAGCCGAGGTCCTTGGCCGCGCGCAACACCTTCTGCCGCACCGTCGCGCCGACGTTCGGCTTGTCGTTGAGAACATTCGAGACGGTGGCGACCGAGACGCCGACTCTGGCGGCAAGGTCTTTTATGGTTGCCATCGTGCGTGCGTGGTCCGGTATTCGGGACGAGTATACACGCCCCAATGAGAGGAAAAACGTTTAACTGGACTAGAGGAATGCGAGGCCGTGGGCGAGGGCCTGCAGGCCGAGGTGAGCCGCCAGGCTCTGCCCGATATCGGCGAAACCGGACCGCCTGCCGAGCGGCCCCGGAGTGACCGAGTCGCCGAAGGCGAGCACCGGAATGTATTCGCGAGTGTGGTCGCTGCCGGGGAACGTCGGGTCGCAGCCATGATCGGCTGTAATGATGGCGACATCTCCCTGTCGCATTGCGGCGCGCAACGGTGGTATGTAAGCGTCGAAGTCCTCGAGCGCGCCGGCGTAGCCGCTCACATCGCGCCGGTGGCCGAAGCTGGTGTCGAAATCCACGCAATTGGCGAACAACAGGCTGCGGTCAGGCGCCGTGCCCATCGCTTCCAGCAACCGGTCCATGACCGCGCGATTGCCGTGGGCCTTGATAGTCTGCGTGACGCCGCGATGGGCGAATATATCGGCGACTTTTCCGACGCAGATGACCTCCCCACCGAAGGCCTGCAAAGAGTCGAGCAATGTCGGGCCATGCGGTGGCGTCGCGAGGTCGCGCCGATTGCCGGTGCGGGTGAAGCCGCTGCCCGGCTCGCCCACGAACGGGCGCGCAATGACTCTGGCGATACGGTAGTCATCGACCAGCGTGCGCGCGACCTGACACAGCGCGTACAGCCTCTGGAGGCCGAAGCGCTCCTCGTGCGCGGCGATCTGCAGCACCGAATCACCGGAGGTATACACGATCGGATGCAGGGTGCGCAGGTGCTCCTCGCCGAGTTCCGCGACGATCTGCGTGCCGGAGGCATGCCGATTGCCGAGTATGCCGCCGATTCCACCGCGACGGATCAGGGCGTCAGTCAGCTCCGCCGGGAAGCAGGGCTGCGTGTGCGGAAAGTAGCCCCAGTCGAATTCGACCGGCAGCCCCATCATTTCCCAATGCCCGCTGGGCGTGTCCTTGCCGCGGCTGCGCTCCGCGGCGTAGCCGAAGCGGCCGGTGCGAAATGGCGGTCGCGCAGCGGGCAACGGCGCGCCGCGCGCCGCCTCCGCGGCATCCATCAGCCCCAGGGCCGTCAGCTCTGGAACGTTCAGCAGACCTGCGCGGCGATCGCTATCCGCCTGCCCGGCCGCGCACGCCTCGACAATGTGTCCGAATGTGTCCGCACCGCCGTCCCCATAGGCGTCCGCATCGGCGGCGGCTCCCACACCCAGCGAATCCAGCACGACGACGATCGCGCGTCTCATTCTGACTCCACTCACGACGGCCGCGCCAATACTACCCAGCGTCCAATCGATCAGGCAATGGATGCGGCACGGCCCCGCTCCGGCAGGCGCGCTCGATTGACTTGAATGCCGCGCTTCGGTACGGTATTTGACCAATTGGTCCAATATCAGTCTCAGGGAAGATTCCGCCGCGGCGGTACCGAATGAGTTCGATGACCGGTTCAGACCCGACGCTCGCCTTTCCCCGCCTCGTATCGGAGCGGACACAGGTCATTGCCGAGACCGTGGCGCCGCCTGCGAGCAACCCCGGGATCGAGTTCGATGCCGGCTGGGTGAGCCGTGTGCGCGTCAATCTGTCCGCGGCCGAGCGCCGGGTCGAGACACTGCCCAAGCGCCGTACCGTCAAGAAGGTTTGGCAGGCCGCATGGCTCCTCAAAGCCGTGACCCTGATGGATCTGACAACGCTGTCGGCCGATGACACGGCCGGGCGCGTTAGCCGCCTGTGCGCCAAGGCGCGCGCGCCGGTCAGGGCGGATCTGTTGGCGGCGCTCGGCTGGGATGGACGCCCGCTGACGACCGCCGCCGTCTGCGTTTACTACGAGATGGTTCCGATCGCGCGCACCGCGCTCGCCGGCAGCGGAATCGCCATCGCCGCCGTTTCGGCGGGATTTCCTGCGGGACTCTCGCCGATGGAGCTGCGCCTCGAAGAGATCCGCCGCTCGGTGCAGGCGGGCGCGACGGAAATCGACGTGGTGATCAGCCGCCGGCATGTGTTGACTTCGGATTGGCGGGCGCTCTACGCGGAGGTTCGCGCCTTCCGTGACGCCTGCGGACCTGCACATATGAAGACCATCCTGGGCACGGGCCAGCTGGGCTCGATCGGCAAGGTGGCAAAGGCCGCGGTGGTAGCCATGATGGCTGGCTCGGACTTCATCAAGACTTCCACGGGAATGGAGCCCGTGAATGCGACGTTGCCGGTGAGCCTGGTGATGATGCGCATGATTCGCGAGTTCAGCGAGCGGACGGGATACCGGCCGGGCTTCAAGCCGGCGGGCGGAATCTCCAGCGCCAAATCGGCGCTGACGTATCTGATGTTGGTCAAGGAGGAGCTGGGCGATGCATGGCTGGCGCCCGAGAGGTTCCGCTTCGGCGCCTCGCGGCTGCTCGGCGACATCGAGCGCCAGCTCGAGCACCAGGTCACCGGCCGCTATTCGGCCGCCCACCGCCATCCCTTGAGCTAGAGGATCCGGAGCGTCGATTCGATGAGCAGCGTCCCGGAGATTTTCGACACTTTGAGCTACGGTCCGGCGCCGGAAGATGCGCGCGCCGTGCGCGAGTGGCTCGCGGCGCACGCGGATGGCTTTCGCCTCTTCATCGGCGGGGAGTGGCGGCCCTCGCAGGAGCAGAGTCCGCCACTTCCGTGCGTCAACCCGGCCAATGGCGAGGCACTCTCGAGTCTCACGCAGAGCTGCGCAGGGGATGTCGATGCCGCCGTCACCTGCGCCCAGGCTGCATTCCCATCATGGTCGAAATCGGGATACGAGCGAGCTCGAGTGCTGTACGCGCTCGGGCGGCTCATCCAGAAGCACGGCCGCTTCTTCGCCGTGCTCGAGTCGCTGGACAACGGCAAGCCGATTCGCGAGACGCGCGATCTCGACATACCACTTGCGGCGCGCCATTTCACCTACCACGCCGGCTGGGCGCAGCTCGTAGCGCGGGAGCTCCCCGACCACGAGCCGCTCGGGGTGGTAGGCCAGATCATCCCGTGGAACTTTCCGCTGCTGATGCTGGCCTGGAAGATCGCGCCGGCGTTGGCTGCGGGCAACTGCGTGGTGCTCAAGCCGGCCGAGGACACCAGCCTGACGGCACTCTTCTTCGCCAGCTTGTGCGCCGAGGCCGGAGTGCCGCCGGGCGTCATCAACATCCTGACGGGGGACGGCAGGGTGGGTGAGCTGATTGTGCAACATCCCGGGATCGCGAAGATCGCGTTCACCGGCTCAACCGAAGTCGGCAGGCTCATCCGCCGCAGCACGGCAGGCACGGGAAAGTCACTGACGCTGGAATTGGGTGGTAAATCGCCGTTTGTCGTCCTCGAAGACGCGGATCTCGACGCTGCCGTCGAGGGCCTGATCGATGCGATCTGGTTCAACCAGGGACAGGTTTGCTGTGCCGGATCGCGGCTCATCGTCGAGGAAGGCGCGCTCGCCGCGCTGGTGAGCAAGATCAAGACGCGCCTCACTCACATGCGCATCGGCGATCCGCTGGACAAGGCCATCGACATGGGCGCGCTGATTTCACCCGCTCATCGTCAGCGGGTACAGCGACTGGTCGAGCAGGCGCAGGCGCAGGGCGCGACCGTCTGGCAGCCAGAGATCCCGTTGCCGCGGCAGGGGGCGTTTTATCCGCCGACCCTGCTGACGGATGTCTCGCCAGCGAACATCGTATGGCGCGAGGAGGTGTTCGGACCGGTACTCGCAGCCACGAGCTTTCGCACGCTGCAGGAAGCGGTCGAGCTTGCGAACAATACACGCTACGGCCTCGCCGCAACGCTCTACACGGAGAACATCAATCGCGCGTTGGAGCTGGCGGTGAAGCTCAAAGCCGGCGTGGTGTGGATCAACACGACCAACCAGCTGGATGCGGCCTGCGGATTCGGCGGCATCCGCGAGAGCGGCTTCGGGCGCGAGGGCGGCCTCGAAGGAATGCTGGACTACCTGCGGGAGCGTGATGCGTGGCAGCCCGCGCGCGAGGAGCCTTCGAGTCCGGCCGCGGCATCGGGGCAGCCACAGGCGGCCGAGACGCAACGCGGTGGCATCGACCGGACCTTCAAGAATTACCTCGGCGGCAAACAGACTCGCCCCGATGGCGGCCTGTCGCTCCCGGTCAGCGACAGCCGTGGCCGTCTCGCCGGCTGGGTTGCGCGCGGTAACCGCAAGGACATTCGCGATGCGGTCGAGGCGGCGTTTGTGGCCGAACGCTGGTCCGCGACGACCACCCATCTGCGCAGCCAGATCCTCTACTATTTCGCCGAGAACCTCGCGCTGCGGCGCAAGGAGCTCGGCGACAGCCTGCGACGCCTGACCGGGCGCAAGCCGGCGCAATGCCGCGGCGAAGTCGATCTGACCATCGAGCGCCTGTTCAGCTATGGCGGCTGGGCCGACAAATACGACGGTTTGATTCACACGCCGCCGGTGAGGAGCATATCGCTCGCCGTACCGGAGCCGATAGGAGTGATCGGCGTCGTCTGTCCCGACGAGGTGCCGCTCCTCGGGTTCATCTCACTGCTCGCACCGGTGATTGCGATGGGCAATCGCTGTGTGATCATCCCCTCCGAACGCATGCCGCTGCCGGCCCTCGATCTGGTCCAGGTCATCGAGACCTCGGATGTACCTGCGGGCGTCGTAAACATCGTGACGGGCCTTCGTGAGGAACTGACGGAAACATTGGCCGCACATGAACAGGTGGAGTGCGTCTGGTATTTCGGCTCCAAGGACGGCAGCAAACGCGTAGAAGAGCTGGCAGCATCCTCGGTGAAGCGAACCTGGGTGAGCCACGGCCGCCGCCGCGACTGGATGTCCGCGCGCCACGGCGAGGGGCGCGCATTCCTGCGCCAGGCAACTCAGATCAAGAACATATGGTTGCCTTATGGCGATTTCGCCTGAGGCGCCACCGCGGCACGGCGTTGCTTACGCGCAACGCGGCATCATTGTGCTGGTATTCGTTACCTAACGATTGACAGGTATTTTCCGCAAGTCTATCGTTTTACAAAAGGGGTTAAACGTTTCAGAAGAATAGGGGTGGCGAGCGCCGCCTCGTAACGGTAATGCAATATCCGCCAAGTAATATCGTATTGTTCCCGCAACACTCGTAAAAACCTGGCATTCGACCGGCAGGCCCCGCCGATCGAGCCGCGGATTTTTCAGTGGCTGCGGCCGTGTTGTGATCACTTTCGGAGAGTCTGCAATGTCCATTGAGATCCGTAAGGTCGTACGACAGATCCTGGCGCCGGTGGCGTTCGTCGTCCCGTGCATGGCGTTGATGGCGGCCGCACCCGCGTTCGCGACTACGCCAGGCACGGGTCAAGGCGACTCCAGCAGCACGACTCAATCGTCTGCCGATCCGCAATCGGCCGATTCCACACAGAGCACGTCCGATGCCACCCAGAGCACCTCCAGCTCAGCGAGCAGCTCCACCGAATCGGTGACGACGCTCAAACAGGTAGTGGTCGTGGCGCCGGAAGAGGCGGTGGCAACCATAAGCCCCGTCGCCTTCACCCATATCAGTCCGGCAATGTCCGTCGTCTCGGTGCTGAACACCATCCCTGGAGTCAACTCCCAGGCGTTGGGCCCCATGGGCTTCATCCCCAGCGATACTGCTTTCACGGTGGATGGCTTTGCCAGCAACGAGGTCGGCACGACTTTCGACGGCGTACCGTACATCAATACGTTTCTCGGCGGCCTCTACGGTGAAGGCGACGATCAGGCCGCATCACCCATCGATCCCCTTTTCATCAGCGGCATGAAGCTGTATAGCGGCGCCAATACGATGTCGCAGTCCTCGCTCGACGATCTGGGCGGCACGCTGGCTTATCTGCCGGCGCTGCCGGGTCCCAATTTCAACGTGCAGCTCGGCCTGAACGGCGGCTTCTATGCGGGCGGCGGGCACCAGACGCAGGAGTACTTTGGATTCAACTCCGGGGCGATCAGCTCGATGAACGGCCTCGATGTGCTGGCGAAGGTCAGTCATACCAGCCTGGATGGGCCCTGGGACAATGTGTCCGCCCAGAAGAATGCGTTCTATCTGGCGGCCGTGCAGCCGACGGAATCGGGCGAGGTGAAGCTGATCGCGGCGGTCACCGACCAGACTTCGCACCCGCCGTCGGATGGCTATCCGTCGGTCCTCATCGGAAGCACGTACGATTACAACTACCCGCTGAACGTCGCGCAGTTCACCACCACGTCCCGATCCACGTTCGTCGACCTGTCGATGAAGTCACTGCTGAACCCCTGGGTGATCGGCGAGGCCAAGGTCTTCTACGACGGTACCTCGAACAATCGCACCGACTGGTCCAACCCAATCTACGACAACGCCTACCTGGGGTACTACGGTGACCTGCCGGACACGCTGAAGAACTGCCTCGCGCTTAACGCGTATGAGTCTTCCAGCCCGGCGCCGGGGTCGTATCCGGAGACCTACGATTGCGCGCAGGCGACGGCGCTGTTCGGCGGAGCCGGCGCGGGAACCGCCTACCAGCACTACATCAACAACTACGACGACGAGGGCGGCGTGGGCACGCTCACCCTGCTGATCCCGAACAACACCGTCACGGTGGGCGTGATGGGTCTTCTCGGCTCGGAACTGTCGGAGGAGTCCTGGTACGGATCCTATCCGGTGCCGATCGGTACGACCGGATACGACATGGCGTGGCTCGAGCACGATGGCCAGACCTGGTACAACGTCTACGCCGAGGACAATATCTCGCTGCTCGATGACAAGCTGCACATCTACCCGGGCTTCAAGTACAACAGCCTGGACATGTACTCGAACGACGATCAGGGGTATTACTACGACTATTCAGGCTCGGTGGAGGAGACCTACAAGTGGGTCGAGCGCTCGATCGGCGTGAACTATGCCTTCACGCACGAGCTGAACGCCTACGTCAACTACGGACAGTCGACGAAGCCGCCCGATGTCAGCGCGCTGTACGGCAATATCGGCGCGAAGCCGCAGCCGGTGGCGCCGACGGTGAAGCCCGAATACGTCAACAATATCGACGCCGGCATTCGCTTCAAGAACGCCACCTACAATTGGGACGTGGCGTTCTTCAATCGCGACTTCAACAATATCTTCAGCTCGACCTACAGCGATGTAACGGGCATCACTCTGACGTACAACGCGGGCAAGGCCCTCTTCAGGGGATTCACCGTCGACGGCGGCATCAATCTTCCGTACAACCTGCAGTTCAAGGGGAATTTCGGCTACACCAGCGCGAAGTACACGCAGAGCTTCAGCAACGTGAACGGCTCCACGATAACCGACGGCATGTGGCGGCCGAATATTCCGGAGGAGACCGCGAACCTGGAGCTCGACTACAGCAACGGACCCTGGTTCGCCAGGCTGAATGAGCACTACATCGGCTCGCAGTACATTCAGGACTACAACGACGGCGAAACGACTCCCTACAAGCTCGGCGGCTATGGAACGCTGAATTTCGATGGCGACTACAACTGGGTTCTCGACAATACGACCCTGCAGTCCGTGACCGTGGAGCTGCACGTCGACAACATATTGGATCGCCATGCGATCGCGTACTCGCCGGGAGCGCAACTGAACACGCCAGGGGACCTGAGCAAGGGTCTCGAGTTCATCTGGGACAGCTACAACACGCCGATGTTCGCCTCGCTGGAGCTGACCGCCAATCTGTTCTGAGGCACGGCTGCCGGCCGGGACGGGAGGCGCCGCGGCGTGATCTTCAAGCACCTCATCCGCAAGAAGCGGGATGGTCTGCCGCTCACGCGCGAGGAACTGGAGTTCTTCGCGCGTGGGCTGAGCGATGGATCCATTCCGGCGGAGCAGGTCGCGGCCTTCGCCATGGCGGTGTTCTACCGCTCGATGGAGCCGGCCGAGACCGGGGCGCTCACGGTGGCGATGGCCGATTCAGGTCGCAGAATGCGCTGGGACGAGTTGCGCGACCGTGGCCCGGTGATGGATAAGCACTCGACGGGCGGCGTCGGCGACAAGGTGAGCTTTCTCCTGGCGCCGATTGTCGCTGCGTGCGGCGGCTTCGTCCCCATGATCTCGGGCCGGGGCCTCGGTCATACCGGGGGTACACTCGATAAGCTCGATGCCGTCCCCGGCTATCGCTCGATTCCCACGGTGGAGGACTTTCGCAGGGTGGTCGGCTCGGTCGGCTGCGCCATCATCGGGCAGACCGACGATCTGGCGCCTGCGGACCGCCGCCTCTACGCCATCCGTGACGTCACTGCCACAGTGGAATCCGTCCCGCTCATCACGGCATCGATCCTGTCGAAGAAGATCGCCGCGGGCCTCGATGCGCTGGTGATGGATATCAAGACCGGCTCGGGCGCTTTCATGGAGACACTGGCGGAGGCGCGGGCTCTTGCGCGCAGCATCATCGGCGTCGCGGGCGCCACCGGTCTACAGACTCACGCCCTCATTACCGACATGTCCCAGACACTCGGCTGGACGGTGGGCAATGCTCTCGAGATCGCTGAAGCGGTGGAGTTCCTCAAGGGGGGAGCGCGCGAGCCGAGGCTGGAGGAGGTGGTGCTCTCCCTGGTGGCCGAGATGCTGGTCATGGGAAAATTGGCTGGTGATCACGCGCAGGCGCGCGTGCGCATCGATGCCGCGGTCCGCTCCGGCGAGGCCGCGCAACGATTCGAGCGCATGGTCGCGGAGCTCGGCGGACCGGGCGATCTGCTGAGGAATGCGGCCCGCTATCTGCCGCGGGCGCCTCTCGTAGAACCCATCTTTCCATTGACTGAAGGCTACGTCTGGAGCGTGGACGCCCGTGCGGTCGGCAACGTGCTGGTCGGGCTGGGCGGCGGCCGGCGCGTGGCCGGCGAGACGCTCGACCTGGCCGTTGGCTTGAGTGACGTGGCCGGCATTGGCGCACGCGTCGATCGGGCGCGGCCACTTGCCATGGTTCACGCGCGGTCGCGGGAGCAAATACGGCAGGCCGCCGATGCGCTGCGCGCCGCAACACTGCTTTCCGACAGGGTGGTTTCGCCGCCGCCGATCATCCATGAGATATTGGTGGCCGCCTGACGGTGACGGTGATGACCGCGCAAAGCGAAGTGGCAATGGATCTCTGGAACAGGGATCTGGCGCCTACCCCGACAGACAAGCGTACCTGGCGCTGGTATCACTACGCGGCGCTATGGCTCGGCATGGTGATGTGTGTCCCGGCGTACACGCTGGCGTCCAGCCTGGTCGGCTCGGGCATGTCGGCGGGCCAGGCGATCACCACCGTGACGCTCGGCAACCTGATCGTTCTCGTCCCGATGCTGCTCATCGGCCATGCTGGGGCGAAGTACGGTATTCCCTATGCGGTTCTGGCACGGTGCTCATTCGGTACTCTTGGCGGGCGCTTCCCCGCCATGCTGCGCGCCTTGGTGGCGTGCGGCTGGTACGGCATCCAGAGTTGGTTCGGTGGGATGATGATCTACGCGCTGCTCGGCGTGCTCATCGGTCATCCGCTCGGCGGCCGCGAAATCCCGGCGCTCGGCATCAATTCGTGGCAGGCCGGCTGCTTCCTCGTCTTCTGGCTGCTGCAGTTCTATTTCATCGTGCATGGCATCGAGTCGATTCGCCGCCTGGAGACCTACACCGCGCTGCTCAAAGTCGTGATCTGCGTCCTGCTGCTCTACTGGGCCTACGACAAAGCGGGCGGCTTCGGTCCGATCGTCCGCAGCCCGTCACAGTTCGCGCCCGGCGGAGCCCGCAGCGGCCAGTTCTATTCGGTGTTCTGGCCCTCGCTGACCGCCATGGTTGGCTTCTGGTCGACCCTGGCGCTGAACATTCCGGATTTCACCCGCTTCGCGAGCTCGCAGCGCGATCAGGTGGTCGGCCAGGCGATCGGCCTGCCGGCGCCGATGGGATTGCTCGCCGCGCTGGCCGTGTTCGTCACCTCGGCGACGGTGGTGATCTACGGCCAGGCGATCTGGGATCCGGTGACCCTCGCCGGGCGCATGACGGGAGCGGCGGTGCTGGTGGCGTTGCTGGTGCTGCTCGTCGATACGATCAGCGTCAATCTGGCGGCCAATCTCGTCGGGCCGGCGTTCGACTTCTCTTCCCTGTATCCGCGACGCATCAGCTACAAGGCGGGCGGCTACATCACGGCCGTCATCGCCGTGGCGATGATGCCCTGGAAGATCCTGTCGAGCACGCACGGATACATATTCACCTGGCTCGTCGGCTATTCGGCGCTCCTCGGCTCGGTGGCCGGCATCCTGATCGTGGACTACTACTATGTGCGCCGAACCCGCATCGACGTGCAGGGGTTGTATCGGCGGCAGGGCAGCGGCTACTACTACCGCGGCGGCTGGAATCCGATCGCCCTGAGCGCCTTTCTGATAGGCGTGCTGCCTTGTCTGCCGGGGTTTCTCCACGCCGCGCTGCCGGACGCATTTCCCCGCATCGGCGCGTTCTTCGACGGCCTCTACAGCTACGCCTGGTTCGTCGCGCTGGGGCTTTCCGCGGTCGCCTACGCGCTCGGCATGAGGCTCGCCGGCAGCGGCTCCGGCAATATTGACCAAATGGTCAAAGTTGTGCATGCTGACTTTCCATCAAGGTGAGGCCGGGGGAAAGCGGATGAGCGAGCAGCGCAAACCGGATATCCATCCGGGACGCCTGACGGCCGAGGCGTATGCCACGCACTTCGCCGACATCGCGCCGCCGCTCACGCAGGCACAGGCGGTGTTGGAAGCCAGCCGTTGCCTCTACTGCTTCGACGCTCCCTGCATGCAGGCCTGCCCGACCCGCATCGACGTGCCGTCGTTCATCAAGCGCATCGCCGAGGACAACGTGCGCGGCGCGGCCGAGGCGATCCTGCAGGCGAACCCGCTCGGCGGCTTCTGTGCGCGCGATTGCCCGACCGAGGTGCTGTGCGAGCAGGTCTGCGTGCGCAACACGCAGCAGGGCCGGCCGGTCGCCATCGGCCGGCTGCAGCGCTTCGCCGTCGATCGGCTGCTAGCGAGCGCGAGCAATCAGATTTTCGAGCGCGCCCCGGCGAGCGGCCGGCGCGTGACGGTGGTCGGCGCCGGCCCCGCGGGGCTCGCCTGCGCGCATCTGCTGGCACGGGCCGGCCACGCCGTCACGCTCTACGATGCAAAGCCCAAGCCCGGCGGCCTCAACGAGTACGGCGTGGCCACCTACAAGACCGTGGCGGACTACGCGCAGCGCGAGGTCGAGTGGCTCCTGGGTGTGGGCGGCATCACACTCGAGTGCGGCTGGACGCTCACCAGTGTCGAGCAGTTCGAAAGGCTGCGGCGGGAGTACGATGCCGTATTCCTCGGCGTTGGTCTTGCCGACACCTATCGACTGGAGGTGGCGGGGGAGACGCTCGCCGGCGTGGCCGATGCGGTGGAGTTCATCAGTGCGCTGCGCCAGGCGGACCCGGCAACGGTGCCGGTGGGCCGCCGCGTGGTGGTGATCGGCGGCGGCATGACCGCAGTCGACGCAGCCGTGCAGTCGAAGCTGCTTGGCGCGGAGCGCGTGGACATGGTTTATCGCCGCGGTCCTGAGCACATGAGTGCCTCGCGGGAGGAGCAGGACCTGGCGCGCACGCGCGGCGTGAGCATTCAGTACTGGCTCGCCCCCGTGGAGCTGCTCGGCGAGGGCGGCAGCGTGCGCGCCGTGCGCCTCGCCCGCCAGCGGCTGGTGGCCGGGCGGCTAGTGCCCGCGGGCGAGGAATGTATACTCGAAGCCGACATGGTGTTGAAGGCAATCGGGCAGCGGCTGGGCAATCAGGTGCTGACACGCTGCGGACTGTCGCTGCAAGACGGGCGCATCGCGGTCGATGCGTGCGGGCGTACCAGCGTCGCGGGCGTGTGGGCGGGCGGCGACTGTATCGCCGAGGGACAGGACCTGACGGTCGATGCGGTCGCCCACGGCCTGCGCGCCGCGCGCGACATCGATCTTCTGCTGCGCAACCAGCCGCCTGCCGAGGAGTGACCCTGCGGGGAAGAATGTCATGGCCCGACTAGACAGTGAATTCTGCGGCATCCGCAGCCCGAACCCCTTCTGGCTGGCCTCCGCTCCGCCCACCGACAAGGCTTACAACGTCGAGCGCGCTTTCGAGGCCGGCTGGGGCGGTGTCGTGTGGAAGACCCTGGGGGAGGCGGGACCGCCGCTGGTCAACGTGAGCGGAGCGCGCTACGGCGCGCTGCTGGCGGTGGACCGGAGCCTCATCGGCTTCAACAACATCGAGCTCATCACCGACCGGGATCTCGATACCAACCTCGAGGAGATCGCCGCCGTCAAGCGGCGCTGGCCCAACCGGGCGGTGGTGGTCTCCATCATGGTGCCGTGCCAGGAGGAGTCCTGGAAGGCGATCCTGCCGCGCGTCGAGGACACCGGCTGCGACGGTATCGAGCTCAACTTCGGCTGTCCGCACGGGATGAGCGAGCGAGGCATGGGCTCGGCGGTCGGGCAGGTCCCCGAGTACATCCGGATGGTGACGGCCTGGTGCAAGCACTACACGCGGCTGCCCGTCATCGTGAAGCTGACGCCGAATGTCACCGACATACGCTATCCGGCGCGTGCGGCCAAAGCTGGCGGCGCGGATGCGGTGTCGCTCATCAACACCGTCAATTCCATCATGGGCGTGGACCCTGAGACTCTGACGATGAGTCCCGCGGTCGGCGGCAAGGGATCGCATGGCGGCTACTGCGGTCCGGCGGTCAAGCCGATCGCACTCAACATGGTGGCGGAGATCGCCCGCGACCGGGAAACCGCCGGCCTGCCGATCTCCGGCATCGGCGGCATCGGCAGTTGGCGTGATGCGTTGGAATTCATCGCTCTCGGCGCGGGCACCGTGCAGGTGTGCACCGCGGCGATGGTCTTCGGCTTCAAGATCGTGCAGGAGATGGCGAGTGGCCTTGCCGCTTACCTGGATGCCAAGGGTTTCGCGAGCATCGCGGAGCTGCGCGGCCGCGCGCTCCCCAGCGTCACGGATTGGAGCCTCCTCGACCTGAACCGCGTCTCCAAGGCGGTGATCGACCAGGACAAGTGCATTCAATGCGGCCGATGTCACATCGTATGCGAGGACACGGAGCATCAGGCGATCACGTGCACACAGAACGGCCGCCGTCACTTCGAGGTCAAAGAGGAGGAATGCGTGGGCTGCAACCTGTGTGTCAACGTATGCCCCGTGCCGGAATGCATCACCCTGCGGGATCTCGCGCCGGGCGAGCTCGACCGGCGCACGGGCCGTGTGGTGAGCGCCGACCGGCTCGACTGGACGGCGCATCCGAACAACCCGCTGCGCACGAGTGTCTGATGGCAGCCAGACTCCAAGGCATCCGCCGCAATAGCTCTTCGGGGAAGGCGGGAGTGCGCCAGGGCAAGTCGCCGGTCGCGGCCCGCCGGCGCGCCGTGCGGACACGCGCCGACGGCAAAGGCAAGGGTCAAAAGGCGCGCAACCGTCCGGCCCAGGAGGCCGCCATCATCACCGCGGCCGAGCGCGTTTTCGCCGGGGCCGGCTTCGGTGGTGCCACCATGGCCGCCATCGCCATGGCGGCCGGCTTGCCCAAGCCCAATCTGCACTACTATTTCGGTAGCAAGAAGGCCCTGTACCGCGCCGTCCTGGAGCGCACCCTGCGGGAGTGGCTGGAGCCCGCGGACAGCATCGTCGCGGACGCCGAGCCGCGCGCGGCGCTCGAGCGCTACATCCGTGAGAAAATGCGCCAATCGTTCGCGCGGCCTTATGCATCGCGCGTGTGGGCCAACGAGCTGCTGCACGGAGCCCCGGAGCTGCACGGGACGCTCGTTCGTACTCTTCGTCCACTGGTGCGGCGCAAGGCCGCGGTGCTCGACCAGTGGATCGCCGAGGGCTGCATGGCGCCCCTCGACAGCACACATCTATTCTTCACGATCTGGGCCGCCACGCAGACTTACGCCGATTTCGAGGTGCAGATCTGCGCCGTGCTGGGTCGCGCGTCCCTCGACGCGCAGGCGCAGGCGAAGGCCACGCAGCACGTCGTATCGCTCGTCCTGCGCGGGTGCGGACTGACATGAGGAGGTGACTGCGATGGACGGATTACTCATTCGGGGCGGCACGGTGGTCAACGCTGATTGCGCTCAACGCGCCGATGTGTTGTGTGCGCAAGGCGTAATCGTCAACGTCGGAGAAAACCTGCAGGTGCCGACGGGTGTTCAGGTGCTGGACGCCGGCGGTCAACTGGTGATGCCGGGAGGCATCGACCCGCACACGCACATGCAACTGCCCTTCATGGGTACGGTGGCGGTCGATGATTTCTACACTGGCACGGCCGCGGGGCTCGCCGGAGGTACGACGTGCATCATCGATTTCGTCATTCCCGATCCGAAAGAGCCGCTGCTCGGCGCCTATCGGAAGTGGCGCGACTGGGCGCAGAAGGCGGCGGCCGACTACGGGTTCCACGTCGCGGTCACGTGGTGGTCCGAGCAGGTGCGCGCGGACATGGGTACGCTCGTTCAGGAGGAGGGCGTCAATAGCTTCAAGCACTTCATGGCCTACAAGAACGCCATCATGGCGGATGACGAGACGCTGGTGAACAGCTTCCGGCGCGCACTCGAGCTCGGGGCGATGCCGACCGTGCACGCCGAGAACGGTGAGTTGGTGTTTCAGCTGCAGAAGCAGATGATGGAGCAGGGCATCAGCGGCCCGGAAGGGCATCCACTCTCGCGGCCACCGGCGGTGGAAGCCGAGGCTGCGCAACGGGCGATCGCGATCGCCGATGTGTTGCAAGTGCCGCTCTATGTGGTGCACGTCTCGTGTGCGGAATCGGCGGAAGCCATCGCTCGGGCGCGTGCACGCGGCCAGCGGGTCTTCGGCGAAGTCCTGGCAGGACACCTGCTGATCGACGAGAGCGTTTACCGCAGCGCCGATTTTGCGCTGGCCGCGGCGCACGTGATGAGTCCGCCCTTCAGGGAGAAGCGGCACCAGGAGGTGCTCTGGCGCAGCCTGCAGGCCGGCAACCTGCAGACCACGGCAACGGATCACTGCACGTTCTGCGCGCCGCAGAAAGCCGCCGGCCGCGATGACTTCCGCAAGATCCCCAACGGCTGCGGCGGCATCGAGGAGCGCATGATGGTCGTGTGGGATGCCGGTGTGAATACCGGGCGGCTGACGAGCAGCGAATTCGTCGCCGTCACCTCGGCGAATGCGGCCAGGATTTTCAACATCTACCCGCGCAAGGGTGTCATCGCGGCGGGCTCCGATGCCGATCTGGTCCTGTGGGATCCGCAGGCCACGCGCACGCTTTCGGCGAAGACCCAGCGCTCGCGTGTCGATTACAACGTCTTCGAAGGGCGGACCGTAACCGGTGTGCCGACTCACACCGTGAGTCAGGGCAAGGTGGTGTACGCGCGCGGCGATCTGCGCGCCGAGCCTGGCGCCGGCCGCTATGTGAAACGGCCGCCGTTCGCGCCGGCATTCGGAGCTCTCGGCCGCAAGGCGCGGCTGACGAAACCTACCGCAGTGATGCGTTGAGCGGAGAAAAAAGCGATGGCTATGTTGCGTGGCGGTCTGATCCAGATGGCCTTGAAGGCGCCGACCGAGCAGTCGCCGGAGAAAATCCGGCAGGCCATGCTGGAGGCGCATCGGCCGCTCATCGAGCAGGCCGGGGCGCGCGGTGTACAGGTGCTGTGCTTCCAGGAAGTCTTCACCCAGCCGTACTTCTGCCCCAGCCAGGATCCGAAGTGGTACGCCGCGGCCGAGCCGGTTCCCGGGCCGACCACCGAAGAGATGCAAGGCCACGCGCGCAAGCACCGGATGGTGATCGTGGCGCCAGTCTACGAGGCCGACCCGGTGGCCGGGATCTACTACAACACGGCGGCCGTCATCGATGCCGACGGCAGCTACCTCGGCAAGTACCGCAAGACCCACATTCCACAGGTGTCGGGATTCTGGGAGAAGTTCTTTTTCAAGCCGGGGGCATCGCAATGGCCGGTGTTCCGCACGCGCTATTGCAAGCTCGGCGTCTACATCTGCTACGACCGGCACTTCCCGGAGGGCTGGCGCGCACTGGCGCTGAACGGCGCCGAATATATCGTCAACCCGTCGGCGACGGTTGCCGGGCTCTCGGAGTACCTGTGGAAGCTGGAGCAGCCGGCCTCCGCCGCCGCCAACGGCTGCTGGATCGGGGCGATCAATCGCGTCGGCCGCGAGCAACCCTGGGACATCGGCGAGTTCTACGGCCAGAGTTACTTCGTCAACCCGCGAGGGCAGATCGAGGCGATTGCCAGCCGCGACAAGGATGAGCTGCTGGTCCACGACATGGACATGGGAATGGTGACCGAGGTCCGCGACCGGTGGCAGTTCTTCCGCGACCGCAGGCCCGAGGTGTACGGACGTCTGACCGCGGCCGAGTGAGTCAGGACCAGCGCCCATGGCAACCGACCCGACTGCTCTCATTGCGCGTGCCCGCGAGTGCCTCGACCGGGCCTACGCGCCCTATTCCAACTTCCGTGTCGCGGCGGCGGTCGTCGACGAGCAGGGACGCGTGTTCACGGGCGTCAACGTGGAGAACATCTCTTACGGCCTGAGCGTCTGCGCCGAGCGCGTTGCGATTTTTTCCGCGGTTGCCGCCGGCGCGCGCCGCATCACGGCCGTGGCAGTCGCCGCCGCCGGTGCGGATCTCCTGTCGCCCTGCGGCGCCTGCCGGCAGGTGCTGGCGGAGTTCGCGGCGCCCGACGTTCCCGTCTATTGCGATGCGCCCGGGGAGCCGCATCGCTGGACCGTGTCCGAGCTGCTGCCGAACGGCTTCGCCGCGTCCCGGCTGCGCAGGGGCTGAAGTAACGTGGAGGCGGAAACGCACGGTTTCGAGACGCTGGGCGTGGCGCCGGTCCCGGACCGCGAGCGAACCATGCGGCCGGGTTCGCTCTTCGTCATCTGGGGGTTGGCTTCGGCGTCGGCGACCACACCCGTGATCGGGCTGGTGTTGAAGGGCACGGGCCTGTGGAATTTCACCTGGCTCAACGTGCTCGCTTTGGCCATAGGGCTGGTGCCGTCGATGCTCCTGTCGCACATGGGCCGCCAGGTGCCGATCATTTCCATGGTCATGGCCCGCCGCACCTACGGCGTGGCCGGCGCGACGCTGCTCGCGGTGCTGTATACGATTGTCGGGGCCGGTTGGTTCGGACTGAATACGGACGTCGGCGGGGAGATCCTGGGAACGATGTTCCCCGGCTACGGCGTGACCTGGTACGTGCTCCTCGGCATCGTGCAGATCGCGCTGGTATTTTTTGGCATGGAGGTGCTGGAGAAATTCTACAACTACACCGCGCTGGTTTTTCTCCTGTGCTATGCCGTGCTCTCCTATTTCCTCTTCACCCGCTATCCGTTCGCCATGCCGGCGCAGAAAGGGCCGGTCGCCTGGGGCAAGGACATCGATCTTATCCTGAGCTTCAGCCTGTTGGCGTGGGCTTATATCTTCCCGACGGTCTCCCGCTTCTGTACGCCGCCACATGCCGCTGAGAGGCCGCGCGACCGCGCGCTCTATCTCCTGAATCCAAGCATCGGTGTCATGGCGGCGGTTTTGCTCATGGGGGCGCTGGGCCTGATCACACTGCAGATGACCGGTGAGTGGAACGTCGCCATGCTCGCCAGGCGTCTGCCCGTGTGGGGCGAGATCGCCGCCATCGGCGTGATCCTCGCCATCGCGCACTGCAACGCGATGAATCTGTATCCCGCCGCCACCAGCCTGCTGGCGGTCATCAATGTCGCCGGCGAGAGATCGCATCGCATGCTGCAGCCGGTGGTGGTGATCATCCTGGGCGTCTTCGCCACCATCCTGGCGATTCTCGGCATCCTGGCCGTCATCGAGGGTTTTCTCGACCTGCTCGGCTCGCTTCTCTTTCCGTTCACCTTCATCCTGGTCGTGGACTGGTTCCACGGCCGTTATTACGCCGACTCCGTGTCTTCGTTCTACAGGAGAGCGACTCGCTTCGCGGAGTGGTTCTCATGGCCCGCGCCCTGGGCGATCGCGATGTTGGTCGTGGGAGTAGCGCTCGGTCAGTCGGAGGCTCGGCTGCCGAAGGGCCTCACCCATTTCATCCCCTGGCAGGTGTGCTCGGCGCTGATCGTGACGATCATCTACTACCTGGGCCTGCGCTTCATCAGCCCTTGGGTAGGACGATCGGCCGCTCGCGCAGCAACAGCACCCAATCACCATTCTCCATCAGCGCCTCGCGACCGAGCTCGCGCAGCAGCGCGATGAGCGCATGGTGCCTGTCGTGCCGCCCGGGATGGCTGTCGAGGCGCTCCGCGAAGCGGCCTGCGCGGCGGAAGATGCCCGCGAAGCGCGCGTACTGATTGACCTGTGTGCGTAAGCCGAGCCGCTCGGCATAGGTTTCCCAGAGTGCGGCGCCGATGGGCGCGAAACCCATGAGGACCACGATCCAGTGGTGCCAGACCGGGAGGCTTTCCAGCAAATCCCAGAACACCACGAGGAGCGCGGTCGCGACGAGGCCGGCGCCGAGGAAGAAGCGCGAGCGGCGCTCGAGGTGATGCAGGCGCTGGCGCTGCGAGTGCGCACGGTCTGAATAGTAGGCGGCCTGGCCGCCGACCCAGTGCTGCACCGCAAGCTCCGGGTGCGCGGTGTCCGGCGGCGGCAGCGCGGCGGCTGCCCGCAGCGCCTCACGGATCCAGCGCAGCTCATCGGCCTGTTTGCGCAGGTAGGAGGAGGAGGCGCTGTCGTGCAGTCCGGCGAGCCGCCAGTAGAACTGCACGCGCAGCCCTTCCGCGAGCGCCCGATAATCGAGATATCGTCCCTGTACGTCGCGCCGGCCCTGCCAGAGGAGGATGAGGGTCAGCGAGGCGAACGCGACCAGATAGGCCGCGGGCAGCGCGCGCGAGGGCAGTACTTCGGCGTAGATCTCGAAGATGAGCGCGAGCAGCGCCGCGAACAACAGGGTGAGCCGCAGCACCACCCGGGTGACCCGCTGGTAGTGCCGAGCCAACAGGTCGGCGGCGGCAAACGCGGCGGCGAGCGCGCGCCCGCCGGGGGAGCGCGACTCTATGTCGGGCAGCAGCGCGCGCGCCGCCTCCGGCAGACTCGCGGCGAGCGAGCGGCGCAGCGGCTCGCTGTTGAATCGCTCGATGCGGCCGCACAGAGTGCGGAAGAGCGCCTCGTCGCCTTCCTGCGGAAACATCCATTCGGGTTTCCTGGCCGCGTGCTCCGCCGGCTCGGCGGCGCGCGGCGCGTGAATGTGATACACGGGGCCGCCGTCCTCGGCGTCGAGCGGGCGCAGGCCGGCCTCGGGCAGGCCGGAGGGCCCATCGAGCTTCATGCGTACGACCGCGGCGGTTCCCGAGGTGGACTCGGTCGGCCGCCCATCCCAGAGCGCGAGCAACAGATGACTCTGCTGGGCGAGGAAGAGGCCCACGGCGCGATAGCGCTTCTCCCGCTGCTCGGGCGGTGTCGGCCGCACCGCGTCGTCGTCATCCCGCGGCAACACGAACACCTCTGCGGGCGGAACGCGCTGCAGGATGGAATGAAACTCCGCGGTGGTCTCGGGAAAGTCGAGCTCGTAATCCGACGGCTCGAGCGGTAGCGGCACCAGGACCTCGTGACCGTCCTCGAGCGCCACTTCGGCGACCAGCCGATCGGCGCCTTCCGCGAGCGCGGTCACGATCCTCAGGGGTGTCGACGGATAGCGCCGCCGCAGATTCGTGAAGAGCTCACGAATCTGCTGGCGAAGCTGCGGCAGGTCGGCGGCGCGCAGATGGCGGTGTCCGGTCACGCCGATGACGATAGGCAGGCGCCCGTCCGGTGCGGTAGTGCTCACTGTCGGGCTTGGAGAAAGCGCCGCCGGTCCTCGGGCGAGTCGAGCTCGGCGGCGAGCAGCCGCTCCAGTTCGGCGTAATCCGCCGCGCCGGCGGCCATGCGGTCTACCAGGATGCCGGCTATCGGTCCCAGGATTCGAGCCAGGCGCGTCTCGAGCTCGCGCAGGTGCTCGGCGGAAATTCGCGTGCCGTGTATGACGGCACCATTGGATCTCGCGTCGGCGATTGACGGCGAAATGGCCGTCCGTGGGATGGCCGTAGCAGTTGCCACGGGCCTGGCGGGTTGCGCCGCAACGTCCGGCAGCCACTGCTGCAGGCATGTGCGGAGCCGGTCGTAATGCGGCTCACGTGGCGCCGGGAATCCATCGAGCCAATGCTGTGCGCTGAGGAAGTATTCCAGGCTCTTCGAGGGGAGCACGTCCTCGATTCGAAACGGCAGGATGCGCAGGTCCTTGTGCACGGCGCGCTCCACCTCGCGCCGCACCTGCGGGGAGGTGTTGCTGCTGGCGGAGAAGACGAGAACCATCACGCGGGCGGCGGAGATCGCATCGATGATTTCCGCGGCCCACTCCGCCGCGGGTGAGACGTCCCGCGGCGCGATCCAGACCGTGAAGCCGCTCGCCTCCAGGTGATGCGTCATGTCATACGCGCAGTCGCGATCCGGCTGCGAATAGCTGATGAAGACGTCACGCGCCACGGCCCGGGCCCCCGATCATCTTCATGGCCTTCTCCAGGCTCTTGCGCATGCGCTCGAAAGCTTCGCCGAGTGCCCCGATCTCATCGTTGCGCCCGCTGTCGAAGGCCACCTCCGCCGCCTGACCGAGGCTCACCTGGTCGGCGTGCCGGGTGATCAGGCTGAGGGGACGCAGCATCATCCAGTATACCGTGGCGTTGACGATGGCCAGCAGCACCACCAACACCGCGACGATGAGCGCCGCGACGCCGGAGAAAAGACGCTGCGCGCCCGCCACGGCATCTGCGAGGGGGACCGATACGATCTGCGCGCCGATGACCTCGTTCGCCTGCCAGCCAAAGCCGTTGTCATGGCCGTAGCGGGCGATGAGCGTCGCTGGCGCGGCAGTCGCCATTCCGTGACACGCGAGGCATTCCGGCTGAGCGCGGATGGGCCGCGCGAGATACAGCGATCGGCCCATGGGTGTGGCGCGCTCACCCTGGATCTGCTGCGAGCCGGAATGGTTGCGGAACTGATCGATGATGTCCGCCTCCCAGTCGGTGGCGCGATCGCGCGGATTGGTCGGGTTGAGCGTCGCTTCCTTATACGTGAAGTCCGGATGCACCTTGCGCAGATTGTTGAACGTCTGCGTGGCCGCGTAGAAGGGGATGACCTGGGGCGGGAAGGTGTCCTGCATGTGAGCTTCGAGCAGCGGGTCGATCTCATCGGCCGTGTAGGCGCGGCTCGCGAGCGCGCTGTCGAGCATGAGCCCTGCCGTGGCGAGCACCTCCCGCCGCGCATCCACCTGCTGCAGCGAGGCGCAGGCCTGATACGCAATGAAGCCCATCACCGCGAAAGCGATGACGAACACCACGTTGAGGCGGAGCAGTAGCTTCATTGTCGCGGGGGCCTTCGCGGCAGCGGCCACCCGGGGCCATATAATAGTTGGAGCGACGCAACGGAGCTTAACACGCTGCGGCTAACGCCGCTTGGCGGCCTTGGCGACGCCGCGTGCCGGCGGATGTGGCCTGGATGCCTGAGCGGGTTGGCGACCGGTCCAACCGAGGCCCTCGCTGATGCGGTGCGCGGCCGCCATGACGTCTTTGCTCAATGCCTGCATGCGATGGTCGCTCATGTACTGGGCGGCGCTGGAAACGCTGATGGCGGCAATGGCTCGCCCCGCGACATCGCGGATGGGCGCGGCGATGCAGCGGATCTGCTCCTCGTTCTCCTCCAGGTCGAAGGCGTAGCCCGCCTGCACATAGCCGCGCATGCGCGCCAGCCATTCCTGTTGGGAGATCTCCGCGCGCCGCCGGCTGCCCTGCCGAGCAGCCTCACCGCGCTCCGCGCGGAAGAACTCGAGCCATGCGCTCTCATCGAGATCGAGGATCAGCGCCTTGCCGAGACCGGTGGAGGTCACTGGCTGCAGCTCGCCGATCCGTGAGCTGATGTTGACGCGGCGCTTGCCGGGCACCTTGTCGAGATAAAGTACGCGCCTGCGGTCGAGGACGCCAAGGTGCACCGTGTCCTCGGTGAACACGGCGAGGCGCTCGAGGTGCGGTGCGGCCACGCGCGGCAGATCGAGCCCGTCGCGCACGCGAAAACCGAGCTCGAGGAGCTTGGGCCCCAGACTGTAGCCGCTGTGCGGCACGAAGCTGAGGTAGCGCCGGTCGGTGAGGGCGGAGGCGAGCCGGTGCGTGGTGCTGCGGGTGAGGCCCAGCCGTGCGGCCAGATCGCCGAGCCTGATCGGGCCGCCGGCGACCATGTCGATCACATCGAGGCCGCGCAGCAGCGTCTGGCTGCCGAGGCGAGGGGTTCGCGCGCTTCTCATTATATGGTACCGGCATTAGTATGTGGGACGAGGCTCTCCGATCGCAACAGTGCGCTGTCACCCGAGGACCCCGATACAACCATGAAACTGCTGCGCTACGGTCCCGCCGGCCACGAACAGCCCGGTCTTCTCGACGTCCACGGCCGGGTCCGGTCGCTTACCGGCACCATCCCTGACCTGACACCGCAACAGCTATCGCCGGCCGCTCTCAAGCGCCTCGCCGCCATCGATCCGGCCTCGCTTCCCGTCGCGACGGGCAACCCGCGACTCGGCGTGCCCTTTGCCGGCACCCGCAAGTTCATTGCCATCGGCTTGAATTATGCCGACCACGCCGTCGAATCGAATCTCGCCCTGCCGACCGAGCCCGTCATCTTCACCAAGGCGGTGAGCTGTCTGCAGGGACCCAACGACGAGGTCATGCTGCCGAAAGGCTCGAAGAAGACCGATTGGGAGGTCGAGCTCGGTGTCGTGATCGGCAGCAAGGCCCGCTACGTGGAGGAGCGCGAGGCGCTCGAGCACGTCGCCGGCTACTGTGTCATCAACGACATCTCCGAGCGGGAATACCAGATCGAGCGCGGCGGCACCTGGGACAAGGGCAAGGGCTGCGATACCTTCGGGCCCGTGGGTCCGTGGCTCGTGACCAGGGACGAGGTCGGCGATGTGCAGAGCCTCGATATGTGGCTCGACGTCAATGAGCAACGCATGCAGACGGGTAACACCCGCACAATGATCTTTTCCGTTGCCAAGATCGTCAGCTATGTCAGCCACTTCATGACTCTGGAGCCCGGCGACATCATCACCACCGGCACGCCGCCCGGAGTAGGAATGGGCCGCAAACCCGAGCCGATCTACCTCGCCGCCGGCGACAGCATGAGGCTCGGAATTGCAAAGCTCGGCGAGCAGCGCCAGGCCGTCGTTCCCTGGCGCCGCTCCTAAAGGCGACGGGCATGACGCCGCGGAGGATTTCTCTGATCCACACCGCGCCTCTGATGGTGGAGCTCTTCACGCCCCTCTGCCGTGACCATCTGCCCGAGGTCAAGGTCACTCAAATCATCAACGAATCGATGATCAAGGACACGATGGAGGCGGGCAGGGTTCGCCAGCCGACGATCGATGCGCTGATCACGTTCGCCGATGCGTGCTTCAACATGGGAACGGAGCTCGTCATGGTCACTTGCCCCTCCATCGGGCCGGCAGTGGATCTCATCCAGAGCCGGTTCCGCAAGCCCGTGCTGCGGATCGACGAGCCGATGGCCGAGGCAGCTGTCGCCAAGGGCCGTAGAATCGGCGTGGCGGCAACGCTGCGCGCGACGCTCGAGCCGACATCGGAGCTCCTTCTACGCAAGGCAAAGGAGGCAGGGAAGGAAGTGGAGCTGATCGAATGCCTCTGTGAGGGCGCATTCGATGCGGTCCTGGCAGGCGATGCGCAGATGCACGACGCTCTGGTGTCCAAGACCATGGTCAATAAACTGGGCGACGTCGATGTCATCGTGTTGGCGCAGGCATCGCTGGCGCGTGTGGTCGAAGGGCTGCCTCGCGAAGCGCTCACCGCTGCGGTGCTCTCGAGCCCCGCGCTGGCGATGGACTACATATGCGAGCGACTGGCGCGCCTGCATCCCAACTGAGGGGTTGCCATGACTACATCGTCGGATCTGCAAGGCAAGACTGCGCTGGTCACCGCGGCCGCGCAGGGCATCGGACGCTCCAGCGCCGTGGCGCTCGCGGCAGCGGGCGCACGCGTCATCGCTACTGATATTGACGATGCGAAACTAACTACGTTGCGGGAGGAGCACGCTGGAATCGAAATCTGCCGAATGGATGTGCGTGACACCTCCAGCGTTGCGTCTGCGGTCGCGCTCGCAGGCATCGTCGATGTCCTCTTCAACTGCGCCGGGTTCGTGCATCACGGTACGGTGCTCGATTGCACGGACGAGGAACTGGATCTTGCATATGACCTGAACGTAAAGGCCATGGTGCGCACGATTCGGGCGGTCCTGCCTGGCATGCTGGCGAAGAGCGCTGGCTCCATCATCAACATGGCGTCCGTGGCGAGCAGCGTCAAAGGGGTCCCCGTGCGCTGCGTGTACGCAACCACCAAGGCGGCAGTCATCGGGCTGACGAAGTCGGTGGCGGCGGATTTCGTCAGCCGCGGCGTCCGCTGCAATGCCATCTGTCCGGGCACCGTCGAGACTCCTTCGCTGGAGGAGCGCCTGAAGGCCCAGGGAAAGACCGCGGAGGGCTATGAGAAGGCGCGGGCCGCATTCATCGCGCGCCAGCCGATCGGACGGCTAGGGCGGCCGGAGGAGATCGCGGACCTGGTGGTATATCTGGCCGCGGCGGCCTATACGACGGGACAGGTCCACATCGTCGACGGCGGGTGGGCGATGTGAGGCTCGAGCTGGGCGGTTCGGCTATATGTCCGCGGACGCGGATTCGGTGGCGGGCGGCTCCCGGCTGGCGCGCCAGGCGTCATAGCAGCGGGTGTGGAAGTGCAGCACGAAGCTCTCGCGCTCGACCGAGGCTTCGACCTCGTACTCGATTTCCTCGGCGCTGACCAGCACCCGGCAGAAATCGCAGGGCGTACCGCAGCCCTTGCCGCCCCACAGGCGCCCGGGGATGGCGCTGCGCAAGGCTGCCACCGATAACCGGCCGGACCGTTGTTCCGGCGCAGGCTGGTTGTGCCCAGCCGGCTGCGACCCACTCATTGCTGCTGACGTCCTGCTCGACCCGCGACCGGTCGTGCGTGCGATTTGGACCCCTGCCTCCAGGATGTAAAGTGTACACCACTTCCCTCTGGTCGTCCGTGGATGGCGACGCGTGAGGCCGTGCCCGGACCGGTCGCGTTAGCCCTGCCTTGCCTCGAATACACTTTGCCTCGCTGGCGGCTTTCCGCTATGGTTTGCCGACGGTCAGCCAGTGAGAGGCTAGCCGGTATTTATTACTAGAATTTTTCTTCGGGGCTTGAGTCGCACGGAACTCCGGACGCAGCTAGCGGGAGATTGTCCGTGGTGCAAAGCGGACTGCCGGCGATGCGGCGACTGGATGCCGTTTCCACCGCCCGGCAGAACACGCCACTGACCGGTGCCCGGTGCACCGGCGCCCGCCCTTTGCCGGCATCGCCCCCAGCCTCGGCACCCTTTTGACGCCCACGCCGACCATGCGCGGGCCAGCTTTCACGCTGGAGAATGAGAATGCAATCGCCAGAACAAGGAAGCGAGCCCAAGCGCCGCAAGACGAACGGCCACATGCGCAGCGAAGCCGATGCTCTCGATCTGCGCGAGATCCTGCGGGCGCTGCAGTCGGTGCGCAACGGCGATTTCTCCGTGCGTCTGCCTGGAGACAAGGCGGGCCTGGCCGGCAAGGTTGCCGACACGTTCAATGAAATCGTGATCTCGAACGAGCGGCTGGCGAGTGAGCTCGAGCGTGCCGGACGCATAGTCGGCAAGGAAGGCCGCACGCGCCATCGCGTCGGACTCGATCGCCGCTCGGGCGCCTGGGGTGCGATGGAAGGCTCGGTCAATACGCTGATCGACGATCTGCTCTGGCCGACCACGGAAGTCACGCGCGCCATTGCGGCGGTCGCCAAGGGCGAGCTGTCACAAACCGTGAGCCTCGAGGTGGACGGACGCTCGCTGCAGGGCGAGTTCCTGCGCTCCGCCAGCATCGTGAACGCGATGATCGAGCAGATGAGCGCCTTCACCTCGGAGGTGACGCGCGTCGCCAGAGAGGTGGGCACCGAAGGCAAGCTGGGAGGTCAGGCGGCCGTGGCCGGCGTATCCGGCACCTGGAAGGATCTGACCGACAGCGTCAACTCCATGGCGAGCAACCTGACGGGACAGGTGCGCAACATTTCCGAGGTGACCATCGCCGTCGCGAGCGGCGATCTCTCTCGCAAGATCACGGTGGACGTGCGCGGCGAGATCCTGCAGCTCAAGGAAGCCATCAATACGATGGTGGATCAGCTGCGCTCCTTCGCTTCCGAAGTGACGCGCGTGGCGCGCGAGGTGGGTACCGAGGGCAAGCTGGGCGGCCAGGCGATCGTACCGGGCGTCGCCGGAACCTGGAAGGACCTCACGGACAGCGTCAACGCGATGGCCACCAACCTCACCGGCCAGGTGCGCAATATCGCGGAAGTGACCACCGCCGTGGCGCGCGGCGACCTGTCGCGCAAGATCACGGTGGACGTGAAGGGCGAAATCCTCGAGCTCAAGAACACCATCAATACGATGGTGGATCAGCTCAACGGCTTCGCGGCTGAGGTGACGCGCGTGGCGCGCGAGGTGGGCACCGACGGCAAGCTCGGTGGCCAGGCGGCGGTGCCTGGAGTCGCCGGCACCTGGAAGGATCTCACCGACAGCGTCAACTCCATGGCCGGCAACCTCACCGGTCAGGTGCGCAACATCGCGGAGGTGACGGTCGCGGTGGCGAACGGCGACCTGTCGCGCAAGATCACGGTGGACGTGAAGGGCGAGATCCTGCAGCTAAAGGAAGCCATCAACACGATGGTGGATCAGCTGCGCTCGTTCGCCTCCGAAGTGACGCGCGTGGCGCGCGAGGTGGGCACCGAGGGCAAGCTCGGTGGCCAGGCGGCGGTGCCTGGAGTCGCCGGCACCTGGAAGGATCTCACCGACAGCGTCAACTCCATGGCCGGCAACCTCACCGGTCAGGTGCGCAACATCGCGGAGGTGGCGACCGCCATCGCCCGCGGCGACCTGTCGCGCAAGATCACCGCCGACGTGAAGGGCGAGATCCTCGAGCTCAAGAATACCGTCAACACGATGGTGGATCAGCTCAACAGCTTCGCGGCCGAGGTGACGCGCGTGGCGCGTGAAGTGGGCACCGAAGGCAAGCTCGGCGGCCAGGCCGAGGTGAAAGACGTGAGCGGCGTCTGGAAGGACCTCACCGACAACGTCAACTTCATGGCCGGCAATCTGACCGGTCAGGTGCGCAACATCGCCGAGGTTTCGACCGCCATCGCCCGTGGCGACCTGTCGCGCAAGATCACGGTGGACGTGCGCGGCGAGATCCTGCAGCTCAAGGAGACCATCAACACCATGGTCGACCAGCTGAACAGCTTCGCGGCGGAAGTCACCCGCGTGGCGCGCGAGGTGGGCTCCGAAGGCAAGCTGGGCGGCCAGGCCGTCGTGCCGGGCGTCGCCGGCACTTGGAAGGACCTCACCGACAACGTCAATTCGATGGCGCGCAACCTGACCGGCCAGGTGCGCAACATCGCGGAAGTGACGACCGCCGTGGCGCGCGGCGACCTGTCGCGCAAGATCACGGTGGACGTGAAGGGCGAGATCCTCGAGCTCAAGAACACCATCAACACGATGGTGGACCAGCTGAACAGCTTCGCGGCCGAGGTCACGCGCCTGGCGCGCGAGGTGGGCACCGAGGGCAAGCTCGGCGGCCAGGCCGAGGTGCCGGAAGTCGCCGGCACGTGGAAGGACCTCACCGACAACGTCAACGTGATGGCGAACAACCTCACGAACCAGGTGCGCGGCATCGTCAAGGTGGTGACCGCCGTGGCGAACGGCGACCTGAGACAGAGGCTGACCGTGGAATCGAAGGGAGAGGTCGCGGCGCTGGCGGATACCATCAACAGCATGACCGATACGCTCGCGATCTTCGCCGATCAGGTGACGAGCGTGGCGCGCGAGGTGGGAGTCGAAGGCCGCCTCGGCGGCCAGGCGCACGTGCCGGGCGCGGCGGGCACCTGGAAGGACCTGACGGCCAACGTGAACCTGCTCGCCGCCAACCTCACGACCCAGGTGCGCGCCATCGCGGAAGTGGCGACCGCGGTGACCCAGGGCGACCTCACCCGCTCGATTCAGGTGGATGCGCGCGGCGAGGTGTCGGAGCTCAAGGACAACATCAACGCCATGATCGGCAACCTGCGCGGCACGACGGAGCGCAACACGGAGCAGGACTGGCTGAAGACCAACATCGCGAAGTTCAGCCGCATGCTGCAGGGCCAGCGCGACCTGGTGACGGTCGGCCGGCTGCTGCTCTCGGAGGTCGCACCGCTCGTCAATGGCCAGCAGGGCGTCATGTACGTGATGGAAGGGGCGGGCGGCTCCTCCTGTCTCAAGGAGCTGGCGAGCTACGCCGACGGCGCGCAGGAGATCCGCGATCCGCGCTTCTTCGCGATCGGCGAGGGACTGGTCGGCCAGGCGGCGGCCGATCGCCGGCGCCTGCTCATCACCGACCTCGATACGCGCTCGATCGAGGTGCGCGGCGGGCTCGTTTCCGCTTGTCCGCGCAGCGTCATCGTGCTGCCGGTGTTGTACGAAGGCGAGGTGAAGGCGGTGCTCGAGCTCGCCTCGCTGTATGACTTCACGCCTTCGCAGCTCGCTTTCCTCGAGCAGCTCACCGACAGCATCGGGGTGGTGCTCAACACCATCGAGGCGACGATGCGCACCGAGGAGCTGCTGAAGCAGTCGCAGCAGCTCGCCGGCGAGCTGCAGACCCAGCAGCGTGAGCTGCAGCAGACGAACGAGGAGCTGGCCACCAAGGCGCGCCTGCTCGCCGACCAGAACGTCGAGGTGGAGAGGAAGAACACCGAGATCGAGCTCGCCCGCAAGGCCCTGGAGGAGAAGGCCGCGGAGCTGGCGCTGACCTCGCGCTACAAGTCCGAGTTCCTGGCCAACATGTCGCACGAGCTGCGCACGCCGCTCAACAGCATCCTCATTCTCGGGCAGCAGCTGTCGCAGAACAGTGAGGGCAATCTCAGCAACAGACAGGTCGAGTATGCGCGCACCATCCATTCCGCGGGCACGGACCTGCTGAACCTCATCACCGACATTCTCGACCTGTCGAAGATCGAGTCCGGAACGGTCACCGTCGAGTACGAAGAGCTGAGCTTCGGCACCCTCAAGGAGACGATCGAGCGCAGCTTCCGCCACGAGGCCGAGACGCGCAAGCTCGTCTTCACGCTGGATTTCGACGCGCATGCCGCGCGCTCCATGACTACGGACTCGAAGCGCCTGCTGCAAATCCTGAAGAACCTGCTGTCGAATGCCTTCAAGTTCACGGAGCGGGGCGGCGTGCGGTTGCACATTGCAAGCGCCACCGGCGGCTGGACTCTCGATCATCCGACGCTGAACCAAAGCGGCACCGTCATCGAGTTCTCGGTAAGCGATACCGGCATCGGCATCCCGGCCGAGAAGCAGCGCATCATCTTCGAAGCCTTCCAACAGGCGGACGCCGGCACGGCGCGCAAGTACGGCGGCACCGGTCTCGGACTGGCGATCAGCCGCGAGCTCGCGCAGCTGCTCGGCGGCGAGATCCGCCTGAGCAGCTCACCGGGCGCCGGCAGCACATTCACCTTGTATCTGCCGCAGTCGCATGTCGTGCTGACTCACACCAAGGCGGCCGCGGGCGTTACAGGCGCGTTACCGGCAACGCAGGCCGCCTTGGCGCCGGCAGTGCGCGCGGCGGTGGCCCGTGTGGAGGAAATCGCGGACGATCGAGATGACATCGCGCCGTCGGACGCAATTCTGCTCGTCGTGGAGGACGATCCCCACTATGCGCGGGTGCTGCTCGACCTTGCGCGCCGCAAGGGATTCAAGGTGCTGGTGGCCGGCACCGGGGAAAGGGCGCTGTCGCTCGCGGCGAAGCACAAGCCGACCGCGATTTCGCTCGATATTTTTCTGCCCGACATGCTCGGCTGGACCGTGCTCAACCAGTTGAAGCGCAACCCGGAGACGCGGCACATTCCGGTGCAGCTGCTCACGGTGGAGGATGAGCGCCAATACGGCCTGGAGCGCGGCGCCTTCTCCTTCGTCACCAAGACGATCACCACCGAAAGCCTGGAAGAGGCGCTCGATCGGCTGAAGACTTTCACGTCCGTGCGCCCGCGCCGGCTGCTCGTGGTCGAGGACAATGCGGCGGAGCGGATGAGCATCACGGAATTGCTGGCGTTCGAGGATATCGAGATCGTCACGGCCGACAGCGGCAAAGCCGCGCTCGAGCTGATGCGCGAGCGCTCTTTCGATTGCGTGGTGCTGGATCTCGCGCTGCCCGACATCTCTGGTTTCGAGTTGCTCGCGGAGGTGCAGAAGGACGCCAAGCTTCGCGATACGCCCATTGTCGTCTTCACCGGACGGGAGCTGACGGTGGAAGAGGAGGGCGCGCTGCGGCAGCAGGCAAAGAGCATCGTGCTCAAGGGCGTGCGCTCTCCCGAGCGGCTGCTCGATGAGACCGCGCTCTTCCTGCACCGGCCGGTGGCCGATCTGCCGCCGGAGAAACAGGAGATGATTCACTCGCTGCACGAGAGCGACGATGCGCTGCGTGGCCGCAAGGTGCTCGTGGTCGACGATGACATCCGCAACGTATTCGCGCTCAACAGCCTGCTCGAGCGGCATGAGATGCGGGTGATCAACGCCAGCAACGGCTACGAGGCGATCGACCTCCTGGAGGGCGCAGATGATCTGTCGCTGGTGCTGATGGATGTCATGATGCCCGAGATGGACGGCTATGAGACGATGCGCCGCATTCGCACCAAACCGCAGTTCAAGCTGCTGCCGATCATCGCGCTCACGGCCAAGGCCATGAAGGGCGACCGGGAGAAATGCCTGGAGGCGGGCGCGTCCGACTATGTAGCCAAGCCGGTCAATAGCGACCAGCTGCTGTCCCTGGTCCGGATGTGGCTGCGCCGGTGAGTGGTGCGCGCGACCGAGGGCTCTATCGAATGTCAGACACCGAGTTGCAAGAGAAGGTCAGCATTCTGCTGGTGGACGACCAGCCGCAGCGGCTGGTCGCGTACCGCGCCATCCTGGGTAACCTGGGTCTGGATCTGGTGTGCGCCCGCTCCGGACGGGAGGCCCTGGAGCACCTGATGGACAGCGAATTCGCGGTCGTGCTGCTCGATGTCAGCATGCCGGACATGGACGGTTTCGAGGCCGCAAAGCTGATCCATGAGCACCCGCGCTTCGAGAAGACGCCGATCATCTTCGTGACCGGAGTGCATCTCGATGATCTCGACCGGCTGCGGGGCTACTCGCTCGGCGCCGTCGATTACGTCTCGGTGCCCATCGTGCCGGAGATCCTGCGCAGCAAAGTGTCGGTGCTCGTCGAGCTCTACTGCAAGCGCAAGGCGCTGCAGCGGGCGAACGAGGAGCTGGCGAGCGCCAATGCGCGGCTCTCCGAGGCGAACATCGCCCTGCAGGAGGAGAAGACGCGCGAGCTCGAGAGGCTCAACGACAGCCTGCAGCGCGCGAACTCCGAGCTCGAGGCGGCGAATCAGTCCCTGCAGAGCGAGATCGCCGAGCGGGCGCGCGCGGAGGAGGCGCTGAAAGAGGCGGACCGGCACAAGGACGAGTTCCTGGCGATGCTCGCTCACGAGCTGCGCAATCCGCTGGCTCCCATCCACAACGCAATCGAGCTGATGCGCCTGAAGCCGCTCGCCGATCCGCAGCTCAATTGGTCGCGCGACGTCATCGCGCGCCAGCTCACGAGCCTGACGCGCCTGGTCGATGATCTGCTCGACGTGTCGCGCATCACGCGCGGCAAGATCAACTTGACCCGGCAGGCGGTCGAGCTCGAAGCGCTCATCTCGCGCGCGGTCGAGACGGTGCATCCGCTTTTCGATGAGCGCAAGCATCAGCTCACTCTCGAGCTGCCGGAGCCCGGTATTCGGGTCTTCGGCGATACCACGCGTCTCACGCAAGCCATCGCCAACGTGCTCGGCAACGCGGCGAAGTACACGGATGAAGGTGGCCAGATCGCCGTGAGTGCCGTTATCAGCGCGAGCGACGTCGACATATGTGTCCGCGACAACGGCATCGGCATCCGGCCGGAGCTGTTACCGCACGTGTTCGAGCTCTTCACGCAGCTCGATCGCGACAACGGCCGGACTCAGGGTGGCCTCGGCATCGGGCTCGCACTGGTGCAGCGATTGGTGCAGATGCACGGCGGCGCCGTATCGGCGTCGAGCCAGGGGCCCGGCATGGGCAGCGAGTTCGTAATCCGACTGCCGCGATTGCGCGACGACGAGGAGCCAGTGGAGGCACCGCGGGCTGTGGTTGCGGCTATGAATGTTGCTCCGACAGAGAGCGAGATGGCGTCCGTCGTCACGCCGCTCGTGACGGCGAGTGCGGCGCGCATGGCCCGCAGAATCCTGATTGCGGACGACAACAACGACGCTCTGGAGAGCCTGGCGACGCTGCTGCAGCTCAGCGGACACGAGGTTTTCACGGCGACCAATGGCGGCACCGCTCTGCAGAGCGTCGAGCGGCACCTCCCGGAGGTGGTGTTGCTCGACATCGGCATGCCGTTGCTGGACGGCTACGAGGTAGCGAGGCGCATCCGCGCACAACCCTGGGGCCAGCGGATCACACTGGTCGCGCTGACCGGCTGGGGTCAGGACTCCGACCGGCGCCGCTCGCGCGAGGCCGGATTCGACTCTCACCTGGTGAAGCCGCTCGACCTCGAGACGCTCACCGATCTTCTGGCCCGGCTGCCTTCCAGCGCATCCGGTGCGCGCGGCCGTCCCGCCGCGAATGGCAGCCCGCCGGTGGGCGCAAAGTCGGCCACCTGAGGGCAGCGGGTGGCCCCGATTGTCCCCGGCCCGCCGCCCGTGTAATCTTGCGCGCCCGGTGCGGCCGGCCTACCGCGCCTCTCTTCTCGCAGCAGCGTCCCCGTCGTCTAGAGGCCCAGGACATCGCCCTTTCACGGCGGTAACACGGGTTCGAATCCCGTCGGGGACGCCAAATATCAACGAGTTACGTGACAGAAGAGCATTAGCCAGTGGCCCGATTGCTGCTCGAGATCGCCGCCGATGGGCTCGGCTCCGCGCTCGCCGCTCAGGCCGGCGGTGCGGATCGGATTGAGCTCTGCGCTGACCTCGCCGGGGGGGGCGTCACGCCCTCGGTCGGACTCATCGCTGTGGCGCGCGCCGCGCTCACCTTGCCGGTGCACGTACTGATCCGGCCGCGCGCCGGAGACTTCTGTTATTCGCATGCGGAGACCCGTGTCATGCAACACGACATCGAGGAGTGCGCACGCCTCGGCTGCCACGGTGTCGTGATCGGTGCGCTCGATGCCACCGGCAACGTCGATCTGGCGGTGTGTCGTGATCTCATCGCAGCGGCGGGGTCCATGTCCATCACGTTTCATCGGGCTTTCGACACGGTGAGCGATCCGCAGGCCGCGCTCGAGGCACTCGTCGGGCTCGGCTGCAAGCGGGTTCTCACCTCCGGCGCGCATTCGAGCGCACCCGAGGGAGCGGCGGCCATTGCCGCCGTGGTGCGCCAGGCGGCCGGGCGGATCGGCGTCATAGCCGGGGCCGGGATCCGGCCGCAAGACGTGAGGCCCCTCGTAGCGGCGACCGGGGTGAGCGAGGTCCACGCCTCCGCGTCGGCGCTGCAAAGATCCAGGACGAGCGGGCGAAGCGCTGTGCTGCAGGGGCTCGATGCTGACTGGCGGCAGACCGATGCGGAGGCGGTGCGGCGGCTCGTCGACGAACTGCGCGCGGCTGAGGCGACGTACTGATGGGGGCGCCGCGGCGTCGGCTGCTGGGAACCGCGGCCTTGCTGTTGGTGTGCGTGGCTTCAGCGACGGTCTCGCAGGTTGCTGCGGCAAGCGGGGTGCAGCTCGGTTCGCGTGTACTGACTTCGGTTGAGCCGTTGGTGTCGCGGCCAGCGAGCAAACCCTGCACGATAACGTTGCTGGCCCATGAGGCGTTTGACGAGCATGGCGATGCGTCGTCGATGGCGGCGCATCCGCATCGCTTTGGCTTTGCGCCACCCAAGGGATGCGAGGGAGGCTGGAGCAAGGTGGTGCTGGAGGCGGATTTCTCGGTGCCGGCCGGGCGCCAGTACGACCGCACCGTGGCGCTCTGGCTGGGCGGTGTGAACCTTTATTTCGGCACCACCATCGAGCCCGAGCCTGCTTTGGCGCAGCACTGGCATGTGGAGCGCGACCTCACCGACTACGCCGCGCTCTTCCGCCACGTGCAGGCGGGGCAGATGATCCTCAACAATTGGGTGAGCCCCACGACCAGCAGCCCGATTTTTGCGGATGTGCGCCTGGTCTTCTATCCGGCCGACTCAGGGCAGGCGCCGACGACGGTGGCCGACCGTGTGTATGCACTTGGCAGCGATCCGCGCGGGGAGCAGACGCCGCTGGAGCATCCGAACGACAGCCTTTCACGCCGAATCATCTTCCCGCGCAACGTCGAGCGCACATATCTCGACGTCATTGCCCAGAGCCAGGCTCACGACGAGCGCTGGTACACCTGTGTCGAGCAGCCTTACCTGGAAAAGACACGCGACTACTCGCTGGAATCTTTCGAAGCCTGCGACGGGGGCAGCTTCCGCGGCGTGGAGGTGTTGGTGGACGGCGAGCCGGCCGGGCTGGCGCCGGTCTACCCGTGGATCTTCGCCGGCGGCGTGGCGCCGCATCTCTGGTTGCCGACACCGGCCCTCCAGACCACCAATTTCATCCCGACCCGGTTGGACCTGACGCCGTTCGCCGGCCTGTTCGACGATGGCAAACCGCACACCGTGGCGGTGCGCGTGCTGGGTACCGACCACTTCTTCAACGTCGCGGCGAACCTCCTGGTCTACCAGGATCCGCACGCCAGGCAGCTGCAGGGCGAGCTGACGCAGAACACGTTGGCGTCGCAACAGCCGGCGGGTCTCAGTGTGCGCGACACGCTGCACGCTGATACCGCTGGTCGCATCGTGGGCGCGATCGATACCGACCAAGTGCAGTCATATGTGATCGCCGGCCGCCTGAGAACTCCGCGCGGCGACCTCGTTACCACCGTGCACTACAGCGACGAATTCCACAACCAGCAGAAGTTCGGACGACCGGGGGACAAACGCTACGACGAGACCATCGCCCAGCTGGGCACGATGTCGCTGACGGTGCGGCGCACGCTGGAGGGTCGCCCCCTTGAACTCTACACCGTGCATCAGCGCGACCCGCTCTACCTCTCCTGGCGCAAGATCGTAGTGACCCATGGGCAAGGCTTCACCGCGCAGGTGATGGTCAAACAGGGTCATTGCATCGAGATCCGCCGTGTGCCGGTGCGAGGGATGGCCTACCACGCGATGCTGGACGAGAACCTCGTCACGCGCGATCACGCTGACGGAAAGGCCATTCCCGACCCCCTCGACCGCAGTAGCTTCGCGTCCGAGGAGGTCGGCAGCGAGCAGGCGAGCTTCAGCGACTCGATGGGTAGCTGCTACCGCGCTGCCATCCGATCGCGCAACGAACGCGTGACCACGGTAAGCCTGGGCATCGGATGTCCCGGGAAGGTCAACCAACTGGACAGCCGCTCGCGTCCTGACCATCCGTGGCTGGCACCGCTGCGATAGCCATCCTCCTTGCCTCTCCCGGCGGTGCGTTGCAGATGGACCTTACCGATCCGTCGAGGCAGACTGGCGCCCGATGTAGAGTCCAATCGTGGAGGTCTCGATGCAGAACATCAACTCTGGTCGCGGGCGGCCGATCATCGGTATCGTCGGCGATCGCAACTCGCGTTATCCGGTGCACCTCGCCAGCGAGCAGGCATTGGCCGAGGATACGGATCGGCCCGTCGTCGAGTGGATAGCGACGGATAGCATTCGATCGCCGGTGGACCCGGCGTTGTCGCGCTATGCCGGCTTCCTGATCGCACCCGGCAGTCCTTACCGGTCCAGGATGGCGCGCTGACCGCCATTTGCCATGCGCGCGTGCAACGCGTGCCGCTACTCGGCACCTGCGGCGGATTCCAGCATCTCATCGTCGAGTTCCTGCGCAATGTGGTCGGTGTCGCCGACGCAGACCACGAAGAAACCAGTCCGGATGCGCCGCACTTGGCCGTCACCGCGCTGCAGTGCTCACTTGCCGGACAGGTCCATCGGGTGCGTCTCGTGCGCGGCGCGCGCGCGCGGGCGATTTACGACGCCGAGGAAGTTCGTGAGCCCTTTTACTGCAATTACGGTCTGAACCCGGAGTACCGGTCGCTGCTGGAGCCGCACGGGCTGCGCGTCAGCGGAGTCGGCGATGGCGACGAGGCGCGAGTCGTCGAATTGTCGGGACTACGTGCCGCAGGCGCTGCGGGAGGCAGGCTCATCCCATGTGTTGATCCGGGCGCTGGTGAGCGCCGCCGGACAGTATGCGCTCGCCGTTTAGTTGCAACACGTTCAACGTGAGCCTACGCTAGATCCAGAGACTGTGTGGGTTCGATAACAACGGAGCGCTGATGGCGGAACTGAATGCGGTGCGCGAGCGCATGGATTCCATCCCAATTTTCAAGACCTTGGGCTTTCGCGTCGACGGTCTCGCAAGTGGCGAGGCCAAGCTGACCGTACCTTACGAGCCGCGCTATGACGGCATCTTCAAGTCGTATCACGGAGGACTGCTGATGACGCTGGCGGATACCGCTGCCTGCGTGGCCGTACTGACACTGGCAGAGCTGGACGCGAAAGTGACCACGACCGACATGAACATTCGGTTCCTGGCGGCGTGTCGCTCGGACGCGATGGCTCATGCGAAGGTCATCAAATTCGGCAAGACACTCTGCCCGGTGTCCGTGGAGATCTGCGACCGCAATGGGACCGCTGTTGCGGTCGCTCAAGTAACGTACATGCGTCTGAGCGCGGCCTGAGGGCTCCCCCGCCGACCTATGCGTCCTTATCTGGACGCGTTTCGTTCGTCCCTTGCCGCCCCGCGTATCGCAGCGGGCCGGGCGGCGAGCCTGGCGAGCCAGTCATCGATGAGAGGCGAGGGCGGCCCGAAGTCACGCACCCATTGATAGGGGCTCGAGACCATGATGTCGGCGGCTGTAAATCGCTGGCCCATGATGTACGGGCCCTGAGAGAGCGCCGCGAGAACGCGTCGCTGAATCCGCCCGTGATCCTTTTCGAGTTGGCGATGCGGATCCCGCGACGTCCAGCCGCGCCGCTGCATGCCGAATGCGAGCTCCATCTCGCCCGCATAAAAGGCGAGCCAGGTGAGATAGGCCGCCCGACCGGAATCGCCAACGCGTGGCCCCAGACCGGCGAGAGGGAAGGCGTCGGTAAGATAAAGGGCGATCGCCGCGGACTCGGTCACGAGCTGATCGTCGTGCATGAGAGCCGGGACCCGCTTGTCCGGATGCGGATTGCCCGAGTCTGGCGCGCCCTTGCCGCTCCAACGGGGAATGTCCACATAGACGAGCTCATAGTCGACGCCGAGCTCTTCGAGCAGCCAAATGAAACGTGAGGAACGGGAATCGGGATTATGAAACAGCTTCAGCATTTCATGCCTGGCGACCCAAAAATCATATACTTACGGACGATGGGCGACGAACCCATCCCCGGATTGACGGCACGGTTTACCGTTCGGTTGTTGACCGTACCGACCGGTAGGTATATACACTATTTTCACGGCTAGGGGTACATGACACCGCCACCACACGAATCGAAGAAAAGGCTGCTCGAGGCAACTCTGAAGGTAGTGCGCACGAAGGGTTACAGCGCGACCCGGATCGAGGACGTTTGCGCCGAAGCCGGGCTGACCAAGGGAAGCTTCTTTCACCATTTCAAGAGCAAAGAGGACCTTGCTCTGGCCGCGGCCGAGTATTGGCGGGCGCTCTCGATAGAGACTTTCGCGGCGGCGCCCTATCACAAAGCCGGGGATGCGCTCGGCCGCCTGCTGGCTTATGTGGATTTTCGCAAGGCGCTGCTGACGGGCGATCTGCCCGATTTCACCTGCTTCGCGGGCACGATCGTCCAGGAAGCGTATCGGACCCATCCGGATGTGAGCGCCGCCTGTGCGCGCGATTTCGCCGGCCAGATCAAAATGCTGGAAGCCGATATCCGCGAGGCGATGCGCGATCACGGCATGCGCGCGGGTTGGACGGCGGAAAGCCTCGCGCGGCACATCCTGACGGTGACTCATGGCGGCTTCATCCTGGCGAAGGCGGAAGGAAGCGCCACGGCCGCCGCCGAAAGCCTGGATCATCTGCACCGCTACATCGAGCTGTTGTTCGCTCAGGGACCCCAGCGCCGCACGGGGCGCGCCAGCTCCCAAAAGCATTGAGCCGCGCCTGCGTCCGCGTGGAGATGAGCCAATGAAAAGCTACTTCGCGCATCGCCGAGGCATCGCTGTGTCGATCGCATGCGCATTGGCGGTCGTCATGGCAGGATCGGCGGCGGTCGCATCTGCAGCCTCGGACCACCCCGCGTCCGCTCGGATCGCCGCATACCTGATGGCAAGCCAGCAGGAGGAGATCGCGCTGGCGCGAAGCGCGGCACCGGCTTCGGTCTCGGCACATGCGGCGGTGATGGTGCTCACCGCCCACGGCTACATCACCGCGGCGAAAGGCAACAACGGCTTCGTCTGCATCGTGACACGATCGTGGGATAACACGGCGGCGGTGGCGAGCGGCAGATTCTGGGATCCGAAGACCCGGGTCCCATACTGCGTCAATGCGGCAGGCGCGCGCTCCATGCTCGCCGAATATCTGATGAAGTCGCAATGGGTGCTCGCCGGCGCGTCGAAGGCCGAGATAGGCAAGCGGGTAAAGGCCGCGCGGACCATGGGCAACATGGCGGGGTCGATCTGCTACATGATGTCGAAGCGAAGTTGGGGAGTGGCCGGCAGGCCGGGCGCCTGGCGCCCGCACCTGATGTTCTATTTCTCCAACTCACAAGCGCCGAATTGGGGCGCTGACATGGACGGCATTCCGATTTATTCCGGCCCCGCCGATGACGACACCACCACGTATTCGGTATTGGTGCCGGTGTGGTCCGACGGCTCGCCGGCGCCGGGCTTCTGACCGCTCGAGCCTCCTCACATAGCCCCATCTGCGGGGCGAAAATCCGGGATTCAAACTGACTCCGCCATCGTGATGGTGGCGCAGTCCGCGTGGCGCGCTGGCAACGCATGAGCCGCGGCCACCCTGGCCAGGCGAGCGCGCGGATCCGGGCGGCCCCCATTCCCCAGGACAACGCCGCCTTGATTTCGGATCCGTGGATGCTTGACGCATACCGAGTGGTCGGTATAGTGTACCAACTAATCGGTATGCTAGGTCGTAGCGCCCGAACAACAAATTGGGGGACTCACGTAATGACCGTCAATCTCGCTATCAGACGCGCCGTCAAGCAGGCCCTCGCCTCGGGCGCACTCGTCGCTCTCGCGACGGGCGGCTTCGCAGCGAATGCTCATCAGGCTGCCACTTCGCAGCAGGCCGCTCCTTCCCAGCAGGCTACCGCTTCTGCGCAGGTCGCAAATACTCACAAGACTGCCACTCAGCAGAAGGCGGCCGCTTCGCACAAGATTTTGCTGGCGCAGGCGGTGGCTCTCCCGGCGGCAGCGCCGGCCCCGGCAAGCTCATCAGCAGCGACCCAGACGCTGCAGACCATCGTGGTGACCGGCTCGCTGATCAGTCAGACGAGCGTCGTGACGCCGAGCCCGGTGCAGATCGTCGACATGAAGCAGATCGTTCAGTCCGGCTACACGGACATCTCCGATGTGCTGCGCAACATTTCGGCAAACGGCGCGAGCACGCTGACCCAGTCGTTCAGCTTCGCTTTCGCGGCCGGCGGCGCCGGAATCTCGCTGCGCGGCCTGTCGGTCGGTGACACGCTGGTGCTGGTCGACGGTGAGCGCACCGTGCCCTATCCGCTGCTCGACGACAATGAGCGCAACTTCGTCGACCTCTCGTCCATTCCCTTTACCGCCGTCCAGCAGGTGCAGGTACTGAAGGATGGCGGCTCGGCGCTCTATGGGTCGGACGCGATCGCGGGCGTGGTGAACGTCATTCTGCGCAAGGAATACCAGGGGTTCAACGTCACCACTGAAGGTGGCACCTCGTCACATTGGGACGGCACTACGGAGCACGTCGGCTTCATCTTCGGCCGCGGCGATCTCGCCGACGATGGTTACAACTGGTACATCTCGGGCGACTACCGCCACCAGGACCAGATACTCGCGGCCAGCCGCTCGGGATTGTGGGACTCGCTCGACTTCGCGCCCTGGGGCGGCTACGACACGATCCCGGGTCACCAGGATCCAAACTTTCCCTATCCGGCGATCTCCAGCGGTTACGTGCTCAATCCGAGCAATCCAACCAGCCTGCAAGCTGCCTTCTTCCTTCCCGGTTGCAACTACACGGCGCTGATGTCCAATCAATGCAACGCGCTTCCCAATGGCGCGCAGCTGCGGCCGGCAGGCACCAACACCGATATCCTGGGAAAGTTCACCAAGCAACTCGGCAGCAGTGGCTGGGAGCTCGGAGTGCAGGCTTCCTGGTTCGACAGCGTCTCGCAGCAGAGGACTCAGTACGTCAATCAGCTTTATTCCGCCTGGAACGACGGTACGAACGGCGAGATCAGCACAACGGCATTCGGGCCCTTCACTGCGCCGGAAACGATCACTTCACCTCCGATCACCGTACCGGCGAACTATCCTGGCAACCCCTTCGGCGCGGCCGCGCCCCTGCTCTATCCGTTCCCCGAGCTCGGTGAGGGGATGACCGCGGTCGATACGAACACGTATCGACTGCTGGCGACGCTCACCGGTACGGCGGGGGGCTGGGACATCAAGGGTACCGTCGGCGCAATGGAGGCAGTGACGCAGCAGTCGCAAGCGAATCTCGTCATACCCTCGGAACTGCAAACAGCGCTGAACAACGGCTACATTCTCGGTAGCTCCGGCGCGACACAGCTTTTCTCGCCAGTGCAGGAGTGGCGGCCGACCAGTAACATGGACCTGCTGGACGTTCACGGTACGCGCAAGCTGTTCACGATGCCGGGAGGGCCGCTGAGCCTCGCCATCGGTGCGCAATGGGTCAAGGAGGGCCACGATGTCGTTACCTCGCCCGATGTACTGGATGGCTTCGCCTCAGGTGGCGATCCCGTCTACGCCGTCGGAAACGAGTACGACCGGGCGGCCTTCGTCGAGCTGCAGGGCAATCCCATCAAGCAGATCGAGATCGACGCCGAGGCGCGCTACGACAACTACAAGGTCTTCGGCTCGGATACCACGCCCAAGCTCGGCATCAAGTACACACCCTGGCAGTGGCTCGCGGTGCGCGGCACCTGGAGCAAGGGCTTCCGCGTGCCGACGGTGGCCGAAGGTGTCTCTTCAGGCGAGACATTCGGCGCCGGCGGCTTTACCGATCCCATCCTCTGCCCGAACGCCGTCCCCACAGGCAAGGCCGTTGGTCCCGGGGACTACGAGTCAACGTGCAATTTCGCATTGGAAGGCGTGTCGCTGGCCAACCAGCACCTGAAGGATGTCACTTCCACAAACTTCACCGCGGGTGTGGTATTTGAGCCGATACGGCAGGCGAACGTCTCGGTCGACTATTACAACATCAAGATCAACAACGACATCCTGTCGGCCTTCGAGGCGGGCGGCTTCGGCCAGGGATATCTGGCCCAGGTTCGCGGCTCGCCGGCACCACTCCTCTACTGTCCGACCGCCGACACCGCCGGGTGCACCCAATCGCAGCTCGTTCCCCAGGAGACGCCGGTAGGCACGATCAGATATGAGACTTCGCCCTACATCAACGCCAGCTCGACCAACGTCAGTGGATACGACCTGGATATGCAGTACCACTGGGACTCGGGGAACATCGGCCGCTTCACCGGCGAGGTGACGTGGACGCATGAGCTGACGTACCAAACAGTCGTCAACGGGACAATCTACGAGCTGGCCGGTACGCATGGCCCGTCCGGCATTTCAGGCGACACCGGCAATCCGAAGGATCTCTTCAATGCGCGGTTGAGCTGGACCAAGGGCCCGCTCACCGTCACTCCCAGCATCGACTTCATCTCGCACTTCAGCATTACGGATCCATCCTCCGGCGTTGGCACCTGCAATATCGGACTCATTTACTTCCAGCGTTTCCCGTATTCGGCCACGGTGCCCGGCAACCAGGCGAATTTCTGCACGGTCAAGTACTTCCTTGAGACGGACGTCTATGCCAGCTATCAGTGGAACGCCAGCCTCGAGGTGCATGCCTCGATAACGAACCTGTTCAACAAGCAGCCGCCGTTCGACGCGCAGACTTATGGCAGCGGCAGCTACTTCTATCCGTATGATGCCGCCATGCACGAGGACGGGGCGGTGGGCCGCTTCATGACCATCGGTGTTACGTACGACATGGAGTGATACCAGCGATACGGGTGGCGCGGTTAGTGCGCGATGAGGTCTTGCGACGGTCATGGCCCGTCGGTGACTCCGATGGGCAGACCTCATCGCGCCGTTCGCGCCGTGCATCGGAGGCGTACTTTGGAGCGGGGCCGGCATGCTTCTAAAAGAGGTTGATCTCAGCGGGCGGGTGAACGATCGCATTCTGATGCGGATGATTTCCTGGGCATCCGGCAAGCGACGCAAGGGCAGGAATGAGTTCCGCGCCAATCTCGATCATCAGGTCTATTTCGGCGCGTCAATGGGAGCATGGACGCAAGCCGCGATGCGCGGACCGAGCGCCTGGAGCATCGGCGAGCGCGAGTTGATGGCCGCGCTGATATCGAAGTGGAACTCGTGCATCTATTGCACGGATGTGCACAGCGTCGTGGCGGCAGAGCACGTGGGCAGCAGGTCGGTGGAGGCGGCGCTGTCGAATTATGACGCTGCGCCGATATCCGCGGGATTGAAGGCGACATTGTCGTTCCTGGAGACGATGACACTGCGACCCACGGAGCTGACGGAGGGCGATGCGAGAGCGGTGCTCGGCAAAGGCGTCAGCGAGCAATCGCTGGCGGATGCGATCGCCGTAGGGGCCGTGTTCAATCTCATCACCCGCTACGTGAATGCTCTCAATTTCTCGATCCCCACGGCGGACAGGCGCCGCCGCGTCGCTGAAGCGTTGGCCCAGGGCGGCTACCCGCAGTGAAACCCCGAGGACCACCGCGGCTGCAGCGGTGGATGCAGGCGCAAATGACGCCCACATTGACGGCCTCCTTTACCCTGGGATGTTGTCTTGCGGGTGCCGTGCTGCCACTGCCCGCGCTGGCGGCGAAGCCGCCGTCGGTGGCACACGCGCTTCCTGGGGCGCCGACTACGCGGGATCGAAGGGGACGGATCATCGCGCAGGTGATGATCGACGGTAAGGGGCCGTTCCAGTTCCTGGTGGATACAGGAGCCAACAGCTCCATGGTCAGCCCGGCGCTGGTGCAAAAGCTGGCGCTGACCCCGGTCGTGTCCGCGACCGAGCAAGTCCAGGGAATCACGGGCAGCGAGCGATTGCCGTGGGCGCCGATCGAGAGCTTGCGCATCGGGGACATCGTCAAACGGAACCTGCGGCTGCCCATTGGGGACAGTCCGGTTCTCGATGGCATCGATGGCATCCTCGGCCTGGCTGGTCTCGGTGCCGTCCGGGTAGTGGTCGACTTTCACCGCAACCGGGTCATCATCGACCGCTCGAGCCCGGGAGGGTTGCCGGGGTTCCTGGAGATCGAGGCCAAGCGCACGCCGGGCGGCCTGCTGGTGATGCCGGCGCGCGTAGGAAACGTCAAGGTTGCAGCGGTAATCGACACCGGTGCCACCGTGACGCTCGGCAATTCGGCGCTGCAGCGGGCATTATTGCGTGATGCGGCCAAACAGGCCGGGAATACGCAGATCTTCGGTGTCACCCACCAGACCTCCAAGGGAGGCGTCGCCGCCTCGCCCGAGGTCTATCTGGGAGCCGCGGCGATCGAGCACCTGGCGATCGTCTATGCGGACATTCCCATCTTCAAGATCTGGCATCTCGACTCGCAACCGGCGCTGATCATCGGTATGAATGTGCTCAGCACGGTCGAGGTGCTGGCGCTGGACTATCCCCGCGCCCGGGTCTACATGCTGCCGGCGCAATCGGGGCAGCACGCGGTCTGGATGAGCAGCATGTATGTCGAGAGTCCGCTCTTGAATCATGGCGACGGCCCTTGAGCCCATGCGGGCGAGACGATGGCCCCCGCGCGGTGCTACAGTTCACCTGTGACCGGTAGCAGCCGCCAACGAGAGCGGACACGCGGGGGCCGAGATGCAGCATGAAGTCGTTTCACGCGAAGAGTGGCGTAAGCGGAGAGTCGCGCTTCTCAAGCAGGAGAAGGCCCTGACGAGGCATCGTGACCTCGTTTCGGCCGAGCGTTCGCGTCTGCCGTGGGTCCGTCTCGACAAGGACTACGTGTTCGATGGTCCCAACGGGATGCTCAGCCTGTCCGACCTCTTCCGGGGGCGCAGCCAGCTCTACCTCAAGCATTTCATGATGGGGCCCGGTGCCCAGCATCAGTGCGTGGGTTGCTCCCTCGAGGTCGACCACATGGGCGGCATTCTGCCGCACCTCGAGAATCACGACGTCAGTTATGCCGTCGTAGCCCGCGCGCCGATCGAGGAGATCGAGGTCGTCCGCAGGCGGATGGATTGGAGGTTTCTCTGGGTCTCGTCATTCAACAGCGAATTCAACTACGACTTCGAGGTCTCGTTCAGGCCGGAAGACGTCGCGGCGGGGCGCGCCGAGTACAACTACGGACGCGCTCAGGAATGGGCGGCCCAGCTTCAGGACCTGTCAGGACACAGCGTGTTCTACCGGAACGAAGCCGGGGAGATCTTTCACACCTATTCCAGCTACGCGCGCGGCGGCGAGGGTGGTCTCGGCATCTACGCGATCCTCGACGCCATGCCGAAGGGACGTAACGAGAACGGCCCGAGCCACTCGCTGGCCGACTGGGCACGGCCTCATGATCAGTATGGCAAGGGCGGCGCGGTCGAGAGCAACGGCCGCTTTCACGCCGCGACTTGCGGTTGCTCGGGGCACGAGCGGTAAGCAGCCTGTCGGGGTATCGCCCGGACTTCATGACTGTTTTTTCCAGTCCTCCAGTTCCTCCCTCGTGATTCCCAGCCCTGCTATTCTCGAGCCATCCAGGTTCTCGAGCTCCGCTTGTACATCCGAAATGAATTTTTGCCGATGCTGCGGCTCGACGCCGGGTGGAACATGTTGCGCGATCCATTGGGCTACCTTCGCGGGCGGTATCCGTTGCCGCACCAGATCCGCCACGGCCGCGCGCCGTAATGGCCGGTAGAGCGCTGAGATCTCGTCGAACCCGATGACCTTTGCCTGCGTGTCATAGCGAGCGCAGCCGCGACGGTATGACCAGGCGTATAGCTCCGCTAGCGGCCCGACCTCGTTCAGTTCATACACCACTATCGTTGCTTTCAGATATGCGTCTGGATCGACTTCTACGAAGGACTGTGGCACGAAGTCTCCGCGAATCAGCGGAATGATGGACGCAAGACGAGCCGTTCGCTTGTTCACGTCCACGAAAGCCTGCAGATAGGAGAGATGCACCAGCAGAAACAGGCTCTGCTCAAAGGGGTCGACTATCGCCCGTGCCTTCGCAAGTAGCGTGTTGAGCAGCCGGGTCAGCCGCTCGCGACCTTCGAGCGGCGCATAGGTCGTCCCAGAGACGCGGACACTCTCATCGCGTATCTGCCCGGCGGCGCCCGGTGATACCAGACTGTCGGCAAGCAGGTAATGAAGCGTGCGAATGGTCGATTCGTCCGCCTGCGGGGTGGTGCCCTGACGCACGAGGTACGCGATTGCTTCCTTGTGGTTGAGAATCATGATGCGCTCTGCGTTCTGCTTCCCAGGTGCGGCCGCGCCCTGGAGCAAGAGTCGCTCGGTGTCCGCCAACGTGTACGTATTACCCTCCAGCCGGGCGGAGTTGTAGCTGAAATCGATCAGCAGTCGGTCATAGATCTTGCGGATGTAAGTGCCCGCCTGCCTGAAGATCGGATCACGCTTGCCGAGGGTGTGCAGCGTCTCGCGTTGCGCGAGTGACAGATATGCACTTTCGTTTGGAACGTAGGCGGCGAGCCACTCTTCACGGTAAGTCGCTGGCGGGCGGGTATAGATCGGCGCCTCGATACGCCGGAGCAGCTGCTGGCCTTCCGCGGAAAAGATGTTGCTCGTGAGCTGCCCGTGGGCCGTGTTCCCTGATGTCGCGGCGCCAGCCATCGCGCCTTGTGGTTGCAAGCGGTACTTGCGACCTTTGCGCTCGCCAGTAGGCTCGACTTCGCCAGTCCTAACCAGGTCGGCGAGCCAGTTGCGAAGCGTCCTATCGGGTACGCTTCCCACTGCTGCCTTGAGTTCGGCAGCCGACATCCAGCGGCCGGATGCCCTCAGGACGGATAGTAAAGTCGATTTATCGGCCATTTATCGGCCAATATATCGGCCATGGCGACCAGCATCAAGCGATATCGGCCATTTATCGGCCAGCGACCGCTCTATCCGTAGCTAGCAGCTAGGCTGCCCAGTCTGTCCTGACCAGAAGTCGTGCCCATGCAAAGAACCGCCCCGGTACTTGCCTCTCTGCTGCTGTTCGTCAGCGCCGCCGGCATCGCCGCGCCGCGGGGGACGTTGCAGTACCCCGTGGCTCCCCGCGACCGGATCGTGACCGATTACTTCGGCACGCAGGTGCCGGCGCCCTATCGGTGGATGGAGGACATGCAGAGCCCCGCGCTGCACGGCTGGGTCGACGCCGAGAATCGGCTGACCGACGGCTATCTCGCCAAAATCCCGGTGCGCGCCTGGATCACACGGCGCCTGACGCAGTTGTGGAATTTCCCGAAGGAGAGTGCGCCGATTCAGGTCGCCGGCAGCCGCATCTTCTTCCGTCGCAACGAGGGCCTGCAGAACCAGTCGGTCCTATATGTGCAGGATTCGCCCGCGGCAAAGCCGCGGGTCCTGATCGATCCCAACAAGCTATCGCCGGACGGCTCGGTGGCCCTCGTCGACCTCCAGCCGTCGCCCGACGGACACTATCTCGCTTATGCATTGTCGGCTGGCGGGTCCGACTGGGAGACTCTGCGCGTGCTCGACGTGTCGACGGGCAAGACGCTCCCGGACGTCGTCCACTGGGTGAAATTCTCCAACATCTCCTGGACGAAGGGCGACAACGGCTTCTTTTACTCTCGTTACCCGACCCCGCCCAAGACCAATGCGATCAACCAGGAAGTCGTCAATCAGCAGCTTTATTTCCACTCTCTCGGGCAGACGCAGAGCGCCGACCGGCTGATCTACCGCCGCCCGGACCTCGCGCATTGGATCATCCAGGGGCAGGTGAGCGAAGACGGCCACTACCTCTTCGTCTTCCTCATCAACGGTACGGCACCCGAAAACGAGCTCTACTACGCCGATCTGGGCAAGCCGGCGCAACCTGAGGTCGGGGCAAAGCTCGAGCCTCTTTATACGCGCAACGATGCCGAGTACGCAGTCGTCGGCGTGCAGAACGGGACTCTCTATCTCCAAACGACGCTCGATGCGCCAAAAGGCCGCGTCGTCGCAACCACTCTCTCGGATCCGGCGCCCGCGCACTGGCGCACGGTGATCCCCGAGGGCAGGGGGGTCATTCAGGAGGCCGACATGGCGGGCGGGCGTATCATCCTGCACGCCCAGATCGATGCAACCAGCCGCCTGACGCTCTACACGACCGACGGGAAGGTGCTGCGCAATCTGCCGCTGCCAACTCTTGGCACAGTGACGGGGGTGTCCGCGCGCAATGACTCCAACAGTGTCTACTTCGGATTTACTTCCTTTCTCTACGCGCAGCGGATCTACCGCTACGATCTGCAGCAGGCGAGCACGCAGACGGTGTTCGCACCGCAGGTGAGCTTCGATCCGAGCCGCTATGAGACGCGGCTGGTCTTTTTCCCTTCCAAGGACGGAACCCGGGTGCCGCTGTTCATCGTCGCCCGCAAGGGCGTGAAGCTCGATGGCCACAATCCCACGGTCCTCTATGGATACGGCGGCTTCGATATCACCGTCATGCCCGAGTTCGATCCGATGCTGCCCGTGTGGCTCGAGCTGGGCGGTGTCTACGCCGTGGCCAACATGCGCGGCGGCGGGACCTACGGCGAGAAGTGGCACCAGGCCGGCATGCTCGGGCACAAGCAGAATGTGTTCGACGATTTCGCCTGGGCCGCGAAGTACCTGACCGCGAACGGCTATGCGAGCGCCACACGCATCGGCATCCAGGGCTACTCGAACGGCGGCTTGCTCACGGGGGCCTCGATCACTGAGCACCCGGAGCTCTTCGGCACCGCTTACATCGGCCACGGCGTGCTCGACATGCTGCGCTACCAGGATTTCTCCGGCGGTGCGCTCTGGGCGCCCGAATACGGCACCGCCAGTGAGCCGCAGGCTTTCAAGTGGCTCTATGCCTACTCACCGCTGCACAACATTCACTCCGGCACCTGCTACCCGCCGACCCTGATCACGACGTCGTGGGACGATGATCGGGTGGTGCCGATGCACGAGTTCAAGTTTGCCGCCGCGATCCAGCGTGCTCAGGGATGCGCGAACCCGATCCTGCTGCGCACCACCGGCGCGACGAGTCACACCTACATGCCGACCGACAAGCAGATTGCGCAGGCGGCGGATGTGTGGGCGTTCGAGGCCTACAGTCTCGGAGTGAGAAAGGCGCCGGCGGCCGTCACTCGGCGTGATTGAATTCCGGCATCGCATCGAAGAGCTGGCCGCTGCGCCACGCCTGCGCCCGCGGCCGCGTGTATACCACGCGGCCGCCGATGATCGTGTACAGCACGCGCGTGCGCAGGATGTCCTCGGCGGGAAGCGTCAGCAGATTGCCGGAAATGACCACCATGTCGGCGAGTTTGCCCGGCGTGAGGGACCCGAGCTGCCGCTCCTGGAAGATCGCATATGCGTTGTTCCAGGTGTAGGAGCGTAGCTCCTGCAGACGTGTCTTCGACTGTTCCGGAAAGAACGTTCTGCCGTGTCCGTCGGCGCGAGTGACGCCGCAATAGAAGTTCGGGATGGGCCTCGTATCCTCCACCGGCGTGTCGGTGCCCTCGAGCACGATCGCGCCGCTCTCGATGAGCGTGTGCCACACGTAGGCGCCCACGCGCGCACGCTGCTCACCCAGACGCGGGATCACCATTGGCACATCCGAGCAGGCGTGGATCGATTGCATCGATGCAATCACGCCGAGTTGCGCGAAACGCGGGATGTCGGCAGCCGCGAGATGCTGTGCGTGCTCGATCCGCCAGCGCAGCGCGTGCGCGGCCGGATCCCGCGAGAACACCTGCTGGTAGAGGTTCAGGGTTTCGTGGTTGGCGCGATCGCCGATGGCGTGCACCGAGAGCTGGAAGCCGTCGCGTGCGGCGATTTCCGCTATCCCCGCGATATCGCTCATCGGTGTCACGTTCTTGCCGGTGACATCCGGTGCATCGCTGTATGGCTGCAAAAACCATGCGCTGCGCGTGCCCAGCGCTCCATCTGACAGGATTTCACCGACGCCACGCACGGTGAAATGATCGTCGGCATAGCCGATCGTGCGGTATGCGTTCAGGTGCTGGTCGAGTTGCGTGATGGACTCACCGTTGATGTTGACGTACAGCCGTAACGGCAGCCCCTTCGTGGCCTGCTGCTTCAGCCAATCGATCGTCTGAAAGTTCTCGCCCATGTCGACGAAGCTGGTCACCCCCTTGCTGATCTCGTTCTGCATTGCGAGTCGCAGCGCGGTCTTACGCAGGGCCTCGACCTGGCTCGCCGGGAGAGTGGCGAGATACCGCTCAAAAGCGGCCATCACCGGACGCTCCGCGGTATCGCGCAGCATGCCGATAGGGTCGCCATGTGCATTGTGGACGATGCTGCCACCAACCGGATCGGGCGTTTTCGCGGTGATTCCGGCGGCCCGCAACGCCGCAGCGTTGACATAGATCGCGTGTCCGCTGGCGTGCCACAGCATCACCGGGTTGCGCGGCGACACCGCATCCAGGCTCGCCGGCAGCGGCACCCCGTCGATGTTGGGCTGCGGTTTCCGGGTCCACTTGGTCTGCTGCCAGCCCTGGCCCAGGATCCATTCGCCCGCTTTCGCCGTGGCGACGGCGGCTTTGACCTGAGCCACGATGGCATCCCAGCTCTGTGCCTTGCCGACGTCCAGCTCCATCAGCGATTGGCCCGTCCCCAGCAGGTGCCCATGGCCTTCGATGAAGCCGGGCGCAACGAATGCGCCGTGCAGGTCCAGCACCTGGGTCTTGGCTCCGACGTAGCGGTCCATCTCGCCGTCGCTGCCGAGCGCCAGAAGTCTGCCGCCGCGCACGGCTAGCGCCTGCACCTGCGGCTGCAGGGGGTCCAGTGTCACAATGACGGCGTCGCGCAGCACCAGATCCGCCGCAGGCGGTCTCGACGGAAAATTCGCGATCGCCGCGCCGCTGGCGAATGTGGTCGTAGTCGCCGCGAGCACGGCGGCGGGCAACCAGCGAAAGGGGCTTGCTGCTCTGGGCATCGGATCGGTCCTCTTACCAGGTGTCGTCGATCATCGCCCAACGACGGTCAAGTGGCCATGCTTGGTGATCGAGATCAGGGCGCCATCGGCTATGAGCCGTTGCTCCACTACTGGCAAGCGGAGAATCGGCGGCGACTTCCAGCCCATCTCGCGACCGACGATGGCACCCAAAGCGAGGATGGCATCCGCGGAATCGACGATGATGACGGCCGGCGCCAGTCCGCGGTGAATCAGCTCGAGCAGCACCGAGCTCCCCGAGGAAGAGCCGCGCAGCTCGCTGATGAAGAGGGCCGCTCCAGCGATCACACGGTTGTGATTGCGGGATCGCGGGTCGGTGAGCGCGCCGTTGACGGGAGATACTCCGCCCCAGAAGCTGATCGGCTCCACGAGCCGAATGGCGGGTGCTCGCTCGACATCCTCGTCGGGAAGGCCGCGGACGATGATTTCAAGTCTCATGCCAGCCCCGCGGATCCAGATGGAGCGATCCCCGGACCGCGCTTTCGACGCACTCCGCGAGGCTTGCGAAGACAACATCATAACCCGTGGTCGACGGCGCGTAGTGCGCGAACTTGCCGGAGTTGGTGACCAGGACGCCGGCCCCGCGCGGTAGTATCGGCGTTACAACGATGCACGTGTCGACCACCACGACCACGCCTCGGATGCTGAGACGCTCTATGAGGTCTTCGTCGCGCAACGCTTGGAGGGTGTGTCGGCCCGTGCAGGCATACAACGGTTTGCTGCACCGATGCTCGCCGAGCAGCCGATCGAGGTTGCGCAGCTCCTCGACCGAGAGGTGAGGGCTGCCGATGGCCACCGCATCGATCGGATCGCCGGCGTTGCGGCTGGCCGTGGACAGGCTGGCCCGCGCTGCGCCGAGCGCCATCAGGTCGAGGCGAATGATTTCCTCTGGCGCGGACTCCCCGAACGCAGCGGCGCAGGAGCTCGCCTCGGGCGTAACGCCGATGACGTGGAAGAGGCCGACCGAGCCGCTCGAGGCGGCCGCCGCACCGAGTGCCTTGAGCTGATCTTCCGTCGGGTGTCCGATGCCCTCGATGGCGGCTATCTTTTGGCCGACGACCCGTCCCAACCACGCCCCCAGGATGGGAAACGCGACATCGTCGCGCCAGAAAGCGGCCGGCACGGCGCTGGCATCGATCAGAACCCGGGCCAGGCGGTTCTCCGGCAGATGCAGTCCGATCCGCGGTGCGCTGGCGGTGATCGCCGCGCATATGTCGAGGAAGTCGCCATAGCGATTGGTGCGCGCACCCAACACGGAATTGCAGAAAGCGACGGCGTTGCTTTCGCCCCAGGCGACATCCTCTCCCGCAGCGGGCCGATGGCCCGCCTGATAGGGCGCGCACGTCCAGGTCTGGCGGGCACCGAGGGCGACGTAGGCGGCCATCATTCGTTGCGCCATCCGGTGAGTCGCGGGGGGCAAACGAGCCATGCCGGAGTGCAATAGGTCGAGGGCACCGACGTTCAGTGTCGTTGGCACCGCGACCCGGGCGCCGAGACTGAGCAGGCGTTCGGCGAAGAGCGTACCGCTGTCGCCGTGATAGAGGCAGCTGTCGATGTGCGCGGACCGGATCCGCACCAGCCCCGCGGCGCCGAGCACCCGGGCGGATTCCACGACCACGCGCATTGCCAGCGCCGCGCCGGCACCGCGGGCGCCTTCGAGCAATCCACGTTCGTCGGAATCCAGGTTCACCACTGCCGCAGAGCTCACATCGACAAGGACGCGCAACCGATCTATTTTACCCCCTTTGCAAAGCGACGGGCTCCGGGAGTGGTCTGCGATGGCGTTCTTCAACGACGAGGCTTGGCAGGCGCCGGCGCACTGGTGCCGCATCAGCACCGTCGAGATGCACACTGGCGGCGAGCCGCTGCGCGTGATCACCTCCGGCCTGCCGCCGATCGCAGGGCACACCGTGCTCGAGAAGCGGCGTGACTTCCGGGAGCGCTACGATCATCTGCGTACCGGACTGATCTGGGAGCCACGCGGACACGCCGACATGTATGGCGCGGTGGTCACGCCTTCGGAGACGGCCGACTTCGACGTGTTCTTCCTGCACAATGAAGGGTACAGCACGATGTGCGGCCACGCGATCATCGCGCTGACGACACTTGTCCTCGCGACGGGTGGCCGGAGCGACACAGGCGATGCGTCGTACCTCACGATCAATACTCCTGCCGGGACGGTGCAGGCCCACGGGGTGGTCGAGGAACGGCACGTGCGCGAAGTGCTTTTCCGCAATGTGCCTTCCTTCGCGTACCTGCAGGACCTGCAGGTGGAGGTGCCGGGACTCGGCCGCCTGCGGCTCGACATCGCCTATGGCGGCGCGTTCTACGCAATCACCGAGGCGGCGCCGCTCGGACTCACGCTCGCACCGGAAGAGTACGGTCGACTGATCGATTACGGCCGCAGGATCAAGCGGGCCGTCATGGAGCAACATCCCATCGTCCATCCCACGGAGAGCGACCTGAGTTTCCTCTACGGGACTATCTTCACCGGACCTGCGATGCATGCGGGTCATCACAGCCGCAACGTGACGGTCTTTGCCGACGGAGAGATCGATCGCTCGGCGACGGGAACCGGTGTGAGTGCTCGCGCCGCGCTGCTGCATGCCAGGGGGGAGCTGCGCACGGGCGAGAAGCTCGCGATCGAGAGCATCCTGGGAAGCACGATGACCGTACGCTGCATGGAGGAGACCCGATTCGGTCCCTACGCCGCCATCCTCCCCGAGGTGAGCGGCACGGCCCACATCATCGGCCGCAGCGAATTCTGCTTCGACCCCGACGACCCGCTCAGGTACGGCTTTTTCTTGCGTTAGAGGGGTAGCATGCGCGTACTCGATGCCGATCAGATCAGACAGTTGGTCTCGATGCCGCGGCTCATCGCAAGCCTGCGGCAGGCGTTTGCCGGCGGGATCGTCGCTCCCGTCCGCCAGATAGCCGCGATTCCCGGTGGCCAGGGAGACCGCCTGCTCCTTTCGATGCCGGCGTTCAGCCAGGACGGTCGCGGGATCGTGAAGCTCGCGACCGTCACGCCCGACAATGACCGACTCGGCCTGCCCACGATACAGGCGGCCCTCGTAGTCTTCTCGCCGATAGGTGCGCCGGTGGCACTGCTCGATGGATCCATGGTGACGAGACTGCGGACAGGCGCCGCTTCCGCCTTGGCCGCCAGTTATCTGGCGCGAGCCGACAGCTCGCAGCTACTCGTCATTGGAACGGGCGCGCTCGCTCCCTACATGGCGCTGGGACACTGCTCGGCACGGCCGATCAGACGAGTGAGCGTGTCGGGACGCGATGAGGCGCGCGCGCAGGCGACTGCCGCGGAAATACGGACTCTCGTTGGAGAGAGTATCGAGGTTGCGGTCGTCACCGCCCTGGAGCGGGCGGTTGCCGAGGCGGACATCATTTCCTGCGCCACCAGCAGTGCCCAGCCCGTTCTGGCGGGCAGGTGGCTGGGCGCCGGCACTTTCCTCGATCTCGTCGGCAGCTTCTCACCCAGCCGGCGGGAAGTGGATGACGAGGCGGTGCTGCGCTCGCGCGTCTTCGTCGATACGCTCGCGGGAGCGCTCGGCGAGGCAGGCGATCTGCTGGATCCCCTGCGGCGCGGCATCATCGAGCGCGGTCGCATCGAAGGGGAGCTGGCCGATCTCATCGCCGGCAGAGTGAGCGGACGCAACACACAGGAAGAGATCATTCTCTTCAAGTCGGTCGGGACGGCCATCGAGGATCTCGCCGCCGCGCTGCTCATTCTCGAGCTCGAGGAGGCCGGCGGCGGGCCGCCGCCTCACTGAGAGGGAATCAGCAGGAAGGCGTGCGTCCACCCGGGATCGCTGGAATCCGTGCCGTCGACCGCTATCCAGCCATTGACGTTGATGCCGACGGCCTCTTGCAGGCTCACGAGCCCAACGAGCGGGCTCGCGGGATCGATCAGGGTGTTGAGGTCGTACATGTGGCCGTTCTCATAGAGGAAGGCCCGCGACACCGTATCGCTTTGCGATACGCCGACGATCTGCCCGCTGTCGCTGATGGAATTCGCCGAGCTGCTGGAGTCGCCGGCGAGAGTACCGAGGTCGGTCATGACTCCCTGGTGATAGAGGAAGGCGTGCGTGGGAGCGCCGGAGGACTGATCGGTCCGCGACCCGCCGACGACATCGCCGCTGTCGTTCGCCGAGTACGCCGCGCTGTAGTCGGCACCCTGCAGGCCGCCGAGATCGGTGACCGCGCCGCTCTGCCATTCGACCGCATGCATGCCGCTCGCGGTGGTGTTGCCGTCGCTACCCGTGATGTCGTAATTGCTGTTGCCGACGATCAGGCCGCCGCTGTTGATGGAGCTTGCCGTGACATTGAAGCGCGTGCATTGATCGCACTCCAGTCCCGGCAGAGTGGTCTCGGCATAGCCGGGCGCCGTCCACACGAGGGGCAGGCTGGAGACGGTGCCGGATTGTCCGTAGTTGCCGATGACGGTGCCGCTGTCGTTCGCCGCCACGGCCTGTGCGAAGGACTGATATTCTCCTGTCAACAACATCGCGCCGCCTGTCGCGGTCCAGAAGCCGGGGATGGGAGATCCGCCGGCGGGGATCTCGGAGCCGGCGATCACGCCACTGTTGCTGATTCCGTTGGCGTAGGCGCCAACCTCCGATGGATCCAGTGTGAGCTCATCCAGGGCGCCGGAGCTCTGCGAGTACATCCAGGCTCTTGGCGCGCCGGTGGTCTCCAGTGCGCCCACGACGATGCCCTGGTCATTCAGCGCGTTCGCGGTGACGGAGCCGGTGGCGGCGAGGCGGGGAATTTCAACGATTTTGTAAAGGAGAGGTCCGGCGGAGGGCGGGCTCGAAGGCGTCGGGCTGGGTGTCGAGGGCGCTGGGCTTGGGGTCGAAGGTGCGGGGCTGGGAGTCGAAGGCGTGGGGCTTGGGGTGGAAGGCGATGTCGCTGCCACTGGCGCCGTGGCAGCCGACGCCGATGGCTCGTTCATCGACCCTGAGGGGCCTCCGCCGCACGATGCGCAGGCCAGCGCCGCCAGAATCCCAATCCCCACTTTCATCGCGTTCATTGCAGTATCCCCCGGTTCCATCTGCTGTCGGCCAGTGCTGCACGTAGCGTGCCCGGAGGCTGGACTGTAGCGATCGATGCACTTCTGTATCTTTGAGAACCGGCGCCTTCCCGGCAGAATGCACGGCCCCTTACGAAAGGCTCCTCTCGTGCACAGCCACCCGCCCCGATGGAAGACGCTGCTCGCCTTCGCGATCATCTATCTCGTCTGGGGATCCACGTTCTTCGCGATTCGCGTCGGCGTCCACGAGGTGCCGCCGCTGCTGCTCGCTGCGATGCGCTTCACCATCGCGGGTGTGACTCTCTTCATATGGGCCGTGGTAAAGGGCGAGACGCTGCCGAGCCGGCGCGAGTGGGCAGCCATCGCCGTCGTGGCGGCACTCATCTTCGTGGTGGACTACGGTCTTCTCTTCTGGGCAGAGCAGCGGGTGGCTTCGGGCACCGCCGCGGTGATCCTGGCGACCATTCCAGCGTTCATGGCACTCGCGGAGATCGTCCTGCTGCGCACGGAGCGGCTGACGCTGCGCCTCGGCATCGCACTTCTCATCGGACTCGCAGGTGTCGTGGTGCTGGTCGACCCTTCGTCCGATATGGCGGGAGCGCCGGTGTATGCCCTCGGCGCGGCAGCCCTTCTGGTGAGCGCCGTGAGCTGGTCCGTCGCCTCGGTGCTCTCCAAGAAGCTGCCGATGCCGTCGTCCAAGGTGATGAGCGCGGCCGCACAGATGCTGGCCGGAGGCCTGCTGCTCTGCATCGTCGCGACCGCCGCGGGCGAGGAGCACGGCTTTCACCCGCAAGCCGTCTCGCGTGGGGCCTGGATCGCCCTGGCGTACCTGACCGTTGCGGGCTCGATCGTCGGCTTCACAGCCTACACCTGGCTGATCCATCATCAGTCGCCCACCAAGGTGGGCACCTACGCCTATGTCAACCCCGTGGTCGCGGTCGGGCTCGGCCACTTCCTCGGCGGTGAGGTGTTGGACGCCCCTGTCGCGATCGGGACGGCGCTGGTGTTGGCCAGCGTGATCGTCATCACGACACGGCGCAAAACAAACGCAACGGCCGGCGTGGCGGCGCCGCGAGCCACCTCCTAAGCTCCGGCGGGGCTGAAAAAGTCCTTTTTGCCCGCCCGCGAGCGGAAAAGCGTGCGCGCTCGATGGAATCGAGCGCAGCGGCCGGCTATCCTTTCGCTTCGGTTCAAGGTCGAGGCGAAAGGTAGAGCAGGTTGACCAAAATACCTCCTGGAGTAGGTCCGCGGTTTCCGCAGGTCGTGGTTCTGGTGGGCGCCACGGGCGATCTCGCCCGGCGCAAGCTCCTTCCGGGGCTGTTTCATCTCGCCGCCGTCGGGTTCATCCCCGGCTGCCGCATCATTGGAGTCTCTCTCGACGACCTTGATGCGCAGGGCTTCCGCAAGCTCGCGCGTGCCGCGCTGGACGAGTTCTCCACGCGCGAGGTCGCCGATGCGGATTGGGCGGCGTTTGCCGAGGGGTTGGACTACGTTCCGCTGCGTGCTGGAGCGGCCGGGCTCAGGGCCGCGGTGGATCGCGCGGAGAAGTCGCTCGGCACGGAGAGCCGGCGACTGCACTATCTCAGTGTGCCGCCGAACGCCGCGCTGCCCGCGGTGCGGATGCTGGGGGAGGCCGGCCTCGTCGAGCGCTCGCGCATCATCATGGAGAAGCCTTTCGGCACCGACTTCGCGAGCGCCCGCTCGCTCAACGCCAATCTGCACGAAGTGTTTGCGGAGGAGCAGATCTTCCGCATCGATCATTTCCTCGGCAAGGAGCCGGCGCAGAACATCCTCGCTTTCCGCTTCGCCAACGGCCTGTTCGAGCCGATCTGGAACCGCAACTTCATCGATCACGTGCAGATCGATGTTCCGGAGACGCTCGGGCTCGACAAGCGGGCGGCGTTCTACGACAAGGTGGGCGCGTTCCGCGACATGGTGGTGACACACCTTTTCCAGATCCTCGCTTTCATGGCGATGGAGCCGCCGACGGCGCTCGAGCCGGCATCGATCGGTGAGGAGAAATACAAGGTCTTCCGCAGCATGCTGCCCATCCAGCCGGGGCAGGTGGTGCGCGGACAATACAATGGCTATCGCAGCGAGGAGGGAGTCAGCCCGGAGTCGGACACCGAAACCTTCATCGCCTTGAGATGCAGCATCGACAACTGGCGTTGGGCGGGCGTGCCTTTCTATCTGCGCACGGGCAAACGTCTCGCCGAGGGGCAGCGCATCATCTCCATCGCCTTCCGTGAGCCGCCGAAGAGCATGTTTCCGGCCGATTCCGGCGTCGGCGCGCAGGGACCGGACCACCTGACGTTCGATCTCGCCGACGTCTCGAAAATGTCGCTTTCCTTCTATGGCAAGCGGCCGGGGCCGGGCATGCGGCTCGACAAGTTGAGTCTGCAATTCGCGATGAACGACACCGCGCTCGTCGGCGAGGTGCTCGAGGCCTACGAGCGCCTGGTCCTGGATGCGATGCGGGGCGACCGCACGCTGTTCACCAACGCCGAGGGCATCGAGCGGCTGTGGGAAGTGTCGGCGCCGCTGTTGGAGTCGCCGCCGCCGGTGCGGCTGTATGCGGCCGGATCCTGGGGGCCGAATTCCATGCACCAGCTCGTCGCGCCCCACGCCTGGCGCCTGCCCTTCGAGCGGGTGTGGCGCGACAACCGCGCGAACAGCTGAGGATGCGGGCGCCGGCCGGATGTTGTAGGATGTTGCCGGCGCATCAACGCGCCTAGGGTCAAATAACAAAGGAGCATGGAGAGTATGCTTATCCTCACGCGACGAGTAGGCGAGACCATCATGGTCGGCGACACGGTGACGTTCACGGTCCTCGGCGTCAAAGGCAACCAGGTGCGCTGCGGCATCAACGCGCCGAAGGAGGTTGCCGTGCATCGGGAGGAGATCTACGAGCGGATTCACCGCGAGCGCGACGAAGCCGCCCGGCGCGACCCCGAGGGGCCCCAGGACGAGCCGCCCGGCGGCCCGTAGACCTGATCGCCGGGCCGCGGAGGCCGCGGCCACGGAGGGTCGGTGGCTGGCCCTCAACCTGCTAAAATAGGGCCTTCGTACCCAAAGGAGACCCTAGATGCCTCTTCCAGTGCGCCGTACCGGCAATCCAATGCTGAATGAGAGGACCTTCGGCAGCCTGCCGCGGGTCGGGGTCGGGTTCGAGGGGATGACCCTCAAGGGGACGATCGACAAGTCGTTCCTGCTGCTCATCGTGCTCATGGTGGCCGCGCTCTGGCCCTGGTCGCAGATGGTGGGCGGGGACGTCCAGGCGGTCTCGGGCATCACCACGCTCGGCGCCTTCGGTGGCTTCATCCTGGCCATAATCGTCAGTTTCAAGCCGACCACCGCACGCTACCTGGCGATTCCGTATGCGGCGCTGGAGGGCCTCTTCCTCGGCGGCATTTCGGCCGTGCTGGAGCAGCGCTACCATGGCATCGCCATCCAGGCCGTGGGCTTGACCTTCGGTGTACTGGGCGCGCTCCTCATCGCCTACCGCACACGCCTCATCAGGGTCACGGACCAGTTCCGGGCCATGGTGGTCGCCGCCACCTTCGGCATCATGCTTTTCTACCTCGCGACCATCGTTCTCGGCTTCTTCCATTTCTCGACGCAGGCGCTCTTCGCGCCCACCCCGCTCGGCATCGGCATCTCGCTGGTGATCGTCGGGATCGCTGCGATGAACGTCGTGCTGTCTTTCGACCTGATCGAGCGTGGCGTCGCCGGCGGGGCACCGAAGTACATGGAGTGGTACTGCGCCTTCGGCCTGATGGTCGCCCTGGTATGGCTATATCTCGAGATTCTGCGCCTCCTGGCCCTGACGCGCCGCAACTGACCGAGTCCATCCTCATCCCCGCCGGGGAGCTCTCCGCCGAGGCGCTGCGGGGGGTGATCGAGTCCTTCGTGCTGCGCGAGGGCACGGACTACGGCGCGCGCGAGTACTCCCTGGAAGAGAAGGTCGCGCACGTGCGCGCGCAGCTCGAGCGTGGGCAGGCGCGCATCCTCTTCGATCCCGAATCCAACACGGTCACGCTGGTGCTCGTGCCGGCCTGAGCTTGGCGTGGTCTGCTGCTTGCTCGATGCCCCCGGTATCCGTTCACACCATACCGAGGATCAAGATCATGACGAACAGCGACCGCACGGCGGGCCAGTGGAAGCAGATCAAGGGCAGTATCAAGGAGCAATGGGGCAAGCTCACGGACGATGAGATCACGCAGCTCGAGGGCAACAGCGAGAAGCTCGCGGGCAAATTGCAGGAGCGATACGGCCTCGCGCGCGAGGAGGCGGAGCGCCAGGCGAAGGACTTCCAGAGCCGCAACAACTGGCACTGAGCGCCAGAAAGCGCTCGTCCCGTCGCGGCTATGATGCCGTGCGGGACGGGCGTGGCTATCATGGAAGCAACAAGAACGGCCCGGGACGGGAACTTCGATGGGCAGACTCACTCATGCGATCGGTCCCGTAGTGCTCGCGGGCGTGCTGCATTGCGCCACGGCGGCGGCCACCGGGGCGGGGCCTGATCTCGCCGCGCTCAGCCGCATCCCCGCCGTCTCCGGTTATGAGCAACCTCTCGCGAGCGCCATCCAGCGCGATCTCGGGGAGATGGGGCTGAATCCGAGCACGGACAACTTCGACGACGTCTGGGTGACGGTCGGCAGTGGCTCACCGCATCGCCTCATCGTCGCCGCGATCGATCAGCCCGGATACGTGGTCAGCGGCATCACGCCGCAGGGATATCTGCGGGTGGAGAGGCTGCCGCAACGACCGCCGAACGCCGTGTTCGATACGCTGAGCTTTGCGCAGCCGGTGTGGGTCCGCACTGCAAACGGATTGCTCGATGGCTCCTTTGCCGGGCTCAGCATTCATCTGTCGCCGGGACGCCTGAATCCGCCGGACATGACTCACATCGATGAGCTCTACCTGGATATCGGCGCACGGTCGGCGGACGCCGCGCGAGCGGCCGGCGCCGACTTTCTCGACCCAGTCAGCCTCGCTCAGCCACCGATCACTGTCGGCGCGGACGATGAGGCCGGTGCCAGCGCCGGCGATCGATTCGGGTGGGAGGCCTTGCTCGAGGCCGCCCGGAACCTTCGCCGATCTCACGCGTCGGGCACGACGACGGTCGCCTTCGTCACCCAACAGTGGCTCGGGGGACGTGGCTTGATCCGGCTTTTGACGGAGTCGCCCGCAGACGAGATGATCTTCGTCGGGCGCGTCACGCCGCCGACATCAGTTGGTGCAACTACGGGCGAGGCTGCAGCGCCTGAGCCCGGTGTCGGCGTGTTGGTTGGCGGATCGGGCGATGTCGCGAACGCACTGCAATCACTCGCCGCCTCACGACACATTGCTTATCACTCGGTTGCGTCGGCACCGCCGCGTATGGCGGGCTTCGACAAGCCTCCGGCTCTGCCGCAGCGCCTGGCAGAGCTCGGCGTGGCGACCATGCTGCCCGTCACTCCCGCGGAGACCTTCGCGCGCGCCGATCTGCGCGAGCTCACTCAGTTGCTGGAGGCGTATCTCAAGGAACCAGCCGTGCGGATGAGTGCGACGGACGATCCCTTCGACGCGGCGCGGACGTCCGATACGCAGTCCGGCGAGACGACACGCGCGGACGCAGGCAGCCCGGCGGAAAGCTCCGCGCCTGACGCGCAGGTAGTCTCCACATTGAAGGCGCTCACGCTCGCGTACGGCGCGAGTGGTCACGAGGAGGGCGTGCGCCAGGCAGTGCTCGCGCAGTTGCCCGCCTGGGCCCGGCGCCGGACGAAGACCGACGCGGGAGGCAATCTGGTGCTCACCCTCGGCGGCTCGGTGCGGGGCGGGCATGGCCGGGATCTTGTTTTCGATGCGCACATGGACGAGATCGGCTACGAAGTCACCCATATCGAGAGCGATGGCCGTCTGCAGGTGCAGGAGATCGGCGGCTTCTACGGCCGGTACTACCTCGGTCACACGATGTTGGTTCATACGGGCGCTGGCCACGATGTCGGAGGAGTGCTGGAGCTGCCGACCGGCTGGGACCGGCCGGACTTCAAGTGGCCGCCGCCGTTCAGTACCTACCGGCAACCCGCTTATGTGTATGTCGGTACGAAGAGCGAGGCGGAAACCGAGGAGCTCGGGATCCACGTACACGACTACCTGACCATCCCCAAGGCCTATCATCCGCTCGTCGGCTCACTGGCAGCGGTACGGAGTCTGGATGACCGGGTCGGCGATACTGCCCTGGTGGCAGCCGTCCGTGCGCTCGGTCCGGACTTCGCGAGCAAGTCGCCGGGGCGCCGGGTGACCTTTGTCTGGACGACAGGCGAGGAGGTTGGGCTGGACGGCGCGCGCGAGTATGCAGCCCGCATGGCGAAACAGGGGCATCCAGCGGACGTAGTGTTTGCCATCGACACTTTCGTCAGCAGCGACTCGCCCATGGAGACGCAGCGGTTCGCGGATGGGGTGTTGGGGAAAGGCTTCGTGGTGCGCGCAGTCGACGATTCCAACATCGATCCGCCCACCGATGTCGCACGTGTAGTCCAGTTGGCGCATGCCCACGACATAGCGGTCCAATACGGCGCGACAGGAGGTGGGAACGACGGTTCTGTCTATACGCGTTATGGGACGGTGGACATCGCGCTGGGCTGGCCGATGATCTATTCCCACTCCCCGGTGGAGACGGTGAGCACGCAGGATGTCGCCGGCCTTGGCCGGATGGTCGCAGTGCTCGCGAGCGAGTGGTGAACGCCTAGCGCAGTACCTCGTCCAGGAACTCCAGCAGGGAGTGCCAGGAGCGGCGGTCGGCCGCTTCGTCGTACACCATGCCGTTGGCGCGGTCGTTGGCGTGTGGATTGGTGAAGGAGTGCATGGTGTTGCCGTAGGCATGGAGCTGCCAGTCCGCGCCGGCCGCGGTGAGCTCTTTGCCGATGGCGAGAACGTCCTCCGGTGGCCCCATGGGATCGCCATACCCGTGGAGCACGAGTACCTTGGCGCCAATCTTGCCCTGCGACGGCAGGCCACTTGGCTTGAGCTGCCCGTGGAAGCTGGCGACGCCGCGGACGTCCGCACCGCTTCGCGCCAGATCCAGCACACACATTCCGCCAAAGCAGAATCCCATGGCGGCGACGCGGCGCGCGTCGACCTCCGGAAACTCCTTCAAGGTCGCGAGTGCCGCGGTGATGCGCGGGATGACCAGCGCGCGATTCTGGAAGAAGGGACCCGCGAGCGCGGCGCACTCCGCGTTGGTGGTGCCGCGCTTGCCCTTGCCGAACATGTCGAGGGCGAAGGTGGCGAAGCCGTGCCAGGCGAGCCGCCGCGCCTTGCGCTCCACGAACTCGCCGCGCCCGCCCCACTCGTGGGCGATCAGCAGGCCCGGCAGCGGGCCGGGACGTGAGTCGTCATGGCAGAAGAAGCCTTCGAGGACGGTCGAGCCGTCCCGGTACTCGATCAGCCGCTCGCGAATCGCCATGGTGGACTCCTGCGCTGCGCCGTCAGTCGGCGCGGGGGAAGGGATTCTAGCAGGGCATCGCGTCATGTTACCCTTCATTACATGATCCCCGCAGCAGAGGCGCTGAGGCGCCTCAAAGAAGGTAACTGCCGCTTCGTCGAGCGCGTGCGCAACCGCGTCGCGTTGCTTGATGCCTCGGCGCGGCTCGAGCTCACGCAGAGCCAGGAGCCGATCGCGATCGTGCTCGGATGCTCCGATGCGCGCGTTCCGGCGGAGCTCGTCTTCGATCAGGGACTGGGCGATCTCTTCGTCATCCGGGTCGCCGGCAACATCGTCTCCCCCTCCCAAATCGGTAGCGTCGAGTTCGCGGCCTCCCGTTTCGGGACGCGACTGGTCGTGGTGCTCGGCCACTCCCAGTGCGGCGCCATCCGCGCGACACTGGAGGAGCTGCGGCAGCCGGCGGAGAATCAATCGCGCAACATCCGCTCCATCGTAGATCGGGTGCGGCCGTCGGTGGAGGTCTTGCTCAAGACGGATCTGCGGCACGATGAGGAAGCGCTCGTACGGCACGCAGTCCGTGCCAACGTGGGGGTTTCCGTCAGCCACCTGCGATACGGCTCGGACGTGCTCGAGAAGCTGATCCGCAATGAGGGCCTCGCGGTCGTCGGCGCGGAATACTCGCTGGAGACAGGCGAAGTCGAGTTCTTCGACGGACTGCCAGCGCAGTAAGAGACCCTAAAGGTCCAACTACAGCCAGCCGAACGCGCGCGCCATCACGCCCAGGATTCCTGCGCTCTGTAGCAGCATCCAGATGCGGTTGGAGGCGAGGCCGCGAGTCAAAGTGTGATCCAGCCGCGCGATCTCACCGCGCAGCGAGGAATCCATTTTGTGTATTTCTGCGCGCAGAGATGTCCCGAGGCTGCCGCTTTCTGCCCGCAGCTCCGTCCCGAGGTTGGCGATTTCCGCCCGCAGTTCCGTCCCGAGGCTGCCCATTTCCGCCCGCAGCCCCATCGCGAAGCTGCCGATCTCCGCCCGCAACTCCGTCCCGAGGTCCTTTACTTCTCCGCGCAGTCCCTTGATCTCAGTCTCGACCCCGCGAATATCGACCTTGACCTCCGTAATGTCGGAGCGGATATGTGCCACATCCGATTCGAGCCTTGCTACCCGCGCCTCCAGAGTCTGGTCTGCCATCACTGTCGCCGCCGCCATGGTTGCTCTCCCTGATTACACCTGCCCGTCATTCCGACAGAGAGAGCAGGACCATCGCCAGCCCGGATAATCGGGCGCTTGCGGCAATATTGCGAGATTTCTGCCCATTCGCCAATGATTTGGGACAAATTTTCCGTCCGCCCGCACGTATGAAACCGACGTCGGATGTCGCGTTGCGTGTCGCGAACCGAGCTTCGAGGCGAGTCTATCGACGCTTGACCAGCGCGACCCCGAGCAGCCCAATACCAACGCCGAGCACCGCGCCGCCGACCCACTCGGGCAGCGGCCGCTCCTGTTGCATTCGCGCTTCGAAGCCGCCGACCTTGAAGACGCTCTGCTCGGCGGGGTAGTGGGGTGGCCGCAGGATCAGGAAGATCCCGGCGGCAATGAGGATCAGGCCGGCTATCAGGCAAGCTTTCATCGCGGCATTTTATCAGACCATTCCGCCGCTGACGGAAATGACCTGCGAGGTGACGTACGACGCCTCCTCCGAGGCGAGAAAGGCGACCACGTTCGCCACTTCCTCCGGCAGCCCCGCGCGGTTCATGGGCACGAGCCGGCTGATCGCATCGTCATCGAAGAGGCCTTCGCTCATCGGCGTGCGGATGATGCCGGGAGCCACCGCATTGACCGTGATGCCACGGGTGGCGACCTCCAGCGCGAGCGCCTTGGTGGCGGAGTTGAGCGCCCCCTTGGCGGCCGAGTAGTTGACCTGGCCCCTGTTGCCGAGGAGAGCCGAGACCGATGAGATGTTGACGATGCGGCCCCAGCGGGTGCGGATCATCGGCATGAGGAGCGTCTGGGTGACGTTGAAGAAGCCGCTCACCGACACATCGATGACCCGGTGCCACTGTTCCGGGCGCATTCCGGGGAGGACGGCATCGTCGATGACGCCGGCGTTGTTCACCAGGATCTGGATCGGTCCCGAGGTCAGCGCGGACTCCAGCGCTGCGTGTGCGCCTTCCATATCGGTTACATCGAAGTGCAGCGCCGTGGCGCTGCCGCCGGCCGCGGCAATCTCCGCGACCACTTTCTCCGCGGCGTCGACCCCTTTGCGGGCGTGTACATACACGTGATGACCGGCACTCGCCAGGCGGCGGCAGATCGCGGCGCCGATGCCGCCGCTGCCGCCGGTAACCAGTGCCCGTTTCGCTGTCTCGCTCATATCGGCCCCGCTGCGAACACGATGCTTGCGCGACCGCTCAGCAGCTCGCGTCCGCCGCTCGATAGCGTGAATTCGTACAAGGTACTGCCCTCATCGCCGGCCAGACGCGCGGCGCTTGCAATCAGATCGGCATCGAGGTCGTCGAGGCGGCTGACCCGCAGCACGAGATTCCTGACACTCGTGAGCAGGCCGCCGCGTGCCTGCGTACCAGCCATCTGGGCCATGATGGCGCCGTGAACCGCCATGGCCTGCGCCGCGTACTCCACTCCGCAGGCGGCGCCGAGCCGGCCGTGGGCGCGCAACGGATTGTCGCCCAGGCGGTGGCTCGTCGCGCGGCAGCTGATGCGCGCCTCGTCCCAGCTCAACACCTCATCGAGGAGGCACATGCGACCGCGATGCGGAATATGACTCCCGATCCACTCCCGATCGAGCCGGGTGCCTAACGACACTCGCGTACCTCCACCGCTACGCGCTGCCCGCCGATGTAATCGAGAACCACATCCCCAGGGTCGCGGCGCGCGAGGAGCCGCAACAGCGGCAGGCTGCGCGCCGACGGCAGCGCCTGGCGCAGTGCCTCGAGCTGCGGTTCCGGAACCCGGTCGGCGGCCGTCACGGCGTCGCAAAGACGCGCACCGAGGCGGGCGCAACTATTGGGCGCAGGCGCTGGTGTCAGGACCAGCGCCACGGCGAAGGAGTCCGGCAACGGCCGCTTGGCGCGCAGTGGCTCCGGATAACTCGTCTCGTAGGCGCACAGCAGGACGGTGACACGGTTCGCCGCCACCAGAGCGAGCGCCTCGAGGAGACCCGCGGCAAAACTGCCGTCGTGAGCGCAGAGCGCGGTGGAGGCCGCGGTGGCGCCTGTCGCGAGACTCCAGTAGCCCGCGGCGGCGTTGTGCACGGAGTTGTGAAAGCGTGTCGGTGAGAGCTGCCGGTCCGCGGAGGCGAGCGTCTCGCAGATTTCGTGACAGATGAGGCCATCGCCCCCCGAGGAGCTGAATACCGCCGGCAGCTCCACCGGATCGATGCCCGCGGCGGCAACCGCCTGCTGTGCCACGGTCAGGGCGAGCTTGACGGTGGCGCCTGTTCTGCGGCGCTCCGCGGCGGGCAGCCCCTCCGGCGCGGGCACCATCGTTGGGCGCGGCGAGTAGTTTTCCTCGCCGGCAATCGCGCGCGCGCCGCTTCGCCAGTCCGCAAGGCCGGGTCCGATGAGGCCGATGCCCTGGATGTACGCGGTCAGCATCACTGTGCCCGCGCCAGGACCAGCGCGCAGTTGGAGCCGCCGAAACCGAAGGAGTTGCTGAGCACGCGCGCGACAGCCCGATATCGGTTGGCGCACAGATATTCCAGGCCTTCGGGGGCGTCGACCCGTTGCGTGTTGGCGCTGCCGGGAAGGAATTCGTGCCGCAGCGCGAGCGCGCAGATCACTGCCTCGAGCGCGCCCGCGGCACCGAGCGTATGACCCGTTGCTCCCTTGGTAGAGCTTGCCTCGACGGGCCGCCCGCGGTCGAGGAACACGGAGGCGACTGCCTTCCCCTCGGCGCTGTCGTTGCTCGGCGTGCCCGTGCCGTGCAGGTTGATGTAGTCGATGTCCGCCGCGCTCAGGCCGGCGCCAGCCAGGGCCTGGAGCATTGCCGCGCGCGCGCCGCGCCCTTCGGGATGGGGTGATGACATGTGGTAGGCATCACTCGACTCCCCGACACCGCGAAGCAGAATGGCATCGCCGTCGAGACTTTCCGGTACGCGCTCGACGAGCGCGAAGGCGGCTGCCTCGCCGATCGAGATGCCGTCGCGCGCGACATCGAAGGGCTTGCAGGGAGCGCGCGAGACGAGCTGCAGCGAGTGGAATCCGTACAGCGTCGTCAGACAGAGCGAGTCGACGCCGCCCACCACCGCTGCATCGATGAGTCCGGCGGCGATCATCCGCTGCGCGGTGCCGAATACCTTGGCGCTGGAGGAGCAGGCGGAGGAAACGACGACCGAGGGCCCCTCGAGGGCGAGAACCTCGCGCGCGAAAGCCGCGAGGGAGTAGGAATTGTGAGTGCCGGCGTAATCGAAGTCGGCGGGCAGCGCGCCGGTGCCGGGGTCCCGCCGCCGGTAGGCGATCTCGGTTTCGAGGATGCCGGAGGTGCTGGTGCCGAGGAAGAGACCGACGCGCCGCGGGCCCCACCGGCCGGCGCAGGCCGCCACCGATTCCATGAAGCCATCCTGTGCGATTCCGAGCTGCGCCAGGCGGTTGTTGCGACAGTCGAAGTGCCTCAGCGCCGCAGGCAGCCGTATGTCATCCACCGCCAGTACTTCGCCGATGTAAGTGTCCAGGGCCACCGTCTCGAAGGCGCAGGGCGTCAGCCCGCTGCGCTGCGCGCGCAGTGACTCGAGCGTCGCCTGGAGACCGCGACCGATGCAGCTCGTGGCAGTGAAGCAGCGCAGGAGGAGAGGAGTCATGGCGCCAGCGCGGCCCGCAATGTGACTGGCGTCAGCCGCGCGGCCGCCAACGCATCGAGAAGTCGCGGCAGGACTTCGAGAATCACCGCCGCGCCGTTGTCGGTGAGCGCCGCATGGCCATCGTGCAGCAACAGGATGTCGCCTGCGCCGAGGCCGCGGGTCAGTTTGCCGAGCACCGTCGGGGTCCTGGAGTTGACAGTATCGAAGCCGCGCCGCGTCCAGCTCGCCAGGCGCAATCCGACCCGGCTCAACACCGGGTCGAGGAACGGGCTGCGCAATCCCGCCGGTGCGCGGAAAAAGAGTGGCTGTTGACCCGTCGTGATGCCGATGGTGTCCTGTGCGCGCTCGACTTCCGCGATGAGGCCCCGCGGACCGAGGAGCGAGAAATAGTTCAGGTGCCGCTGGCTGTGGTTCTCCACGGAGTGCCCTCGACGCACCATTTCACGCGTCAGCTCCGCGTAACGCTGTACGCGCTCACCGATGCAGAAGAAGGTCGCCTTGGCGCCGCGCTCATCCAGGAGGTCGAGCACCCTGGGGGTGATCCGCTGATCGGGACCGTCGTCGATCGTGATGGCGATTTCGCGCCGTCCGCTGGCCGCCACAGGCAGCCGGGTCCAGTTGGGCCCCAGCAGGGCGCTGCGCGGCGTGAGGCCCGCGGCTGTGAGCAGGGCATGATCGGCAATCACGGCGCCGATCGCCCAGGGCCACGCGGACGGCCGCGCGATGACGAGCGCCAGAGCGCCCGCGTGCAACCCGAGCGAGGCGCTCACGAGCGGCGACGGCCGCCAGCGCGCTGGAATCGGGGAGGGCGGTAGCTTGGACGCCATCGCGGAATTCTAGCCCGGCCGTCGTGCCAGTAGCGCGGCGTAGATGAGCGCGAGAAAGGCCCCCGGCGCCACCGTCTCCCCGAGATCGTGCAGCACCGGCACCGAGGAGAGGGCCAGCACCCCGAAGGCCACCACCGTGGCGCAGTTCGCCACCAGGAGCGAAGCGAGCGTGAGCTCGCTCGCCGCGGTTTCGCCGCGCGCCGCCGTATCGATGCCGGGTGAGCTGGAGACCTGGTCGAAGAAGAGGGCGTAATTCGAGCCGACCGCGACGATGAGCAGCATGCCGACCACGTGCAGCAGCGTCAGCGGGCCACCAAAGAGTCGCAGGCAGGCGGCGACGGTGAGTACCGCCAGCGCCAGGGGCAACACGGCGCGCAGGACCCGTGCCGGGCGGCGGAGCGCGATGACGAGGAGGACGACGATCGCGGCGAAGCCAGCGAGCGAGAGCCGCACCGCCCCGGCGAGGTAGCTGGAGTACAGCGCATCCGCCTGGTCCTTCAGGTTCAACACCGTGACCCGATCCGGAGCGCCGATGGACAGGACCTGGCGCACGCGCCCAATGTCGACGTCGAGCGCGTTCCCGTGCGAGACAGGCGCTTCGAGCGGCACCAGCGCATGCCATTCGCCGGCGTCCCTGACCAACAGTGCGTCAGCCACCGCCGCGAAGGACGTGCCGTCGAGGGAGGCACGCGTCAAGGGTGCCTCGGTACGCGCAAACTCCACGTCGTGGAGGAAAGGTCCAAGCCGGTCTTGCCGCAGCGGCAGGCCTGACAGCGCCTGTGTGAGCCGTGCACGCAGCACATCGGGCGGCGGCAGGCTCTGCTGTCGTTGTCGCTGAACCGCGAGGCTGGGCAGGTACTGAGCCGGGCTCTGATACCCCGAGATGACGTCTCCGTCGACGAGTGTGTCGAGCTCGGCGTCGACGTGCTCCGCTCCTTCGAGCGCGGACTGCTCGTCTGGTGCCGAAATCACCACCAGGTAACGTACGTCGGGAGCGCCGAGATCGGCCCGCAGCCGCCCGTCGAGATTTTGCGCCGCCACGGGCACGGGGCTGAGAGCCGAGAGGTCATGGCTCCACAGCTGATGACGGTAGAGGCCGAGCACGGCGGCGGCACCGACGGCGACGAGCGCGACCGCGATCCGTGCGGCCGAGGCCTTGCTCAGCACCCGTCCGGCTGCGCGGCCGATCGGAGTCAGGTCCCTGATCCTGAAATCGCGCGGCAGCAGCTCGGGCAGCACGAATCGCGTGACCAGGCCCGCCGCCAGCACACCCGTGAGCGAGTAGAGACCGAGCTGCGCCAGGCCGGGAAAACTAGACACCAGCAGCACGGCGAAGCCGCACACCGAAGTCAGCATGCCGAGCCGGATCGTCGGCCACACCGAGCGCCGCCAGTCCGCGCCGCTGTCCGCCCGCGATTGAATGAACAGGTAGATCGAGTAGTCGACCCCTTCACCGATCAGCGTGACGCCAAAGGCGAGCGTTATGCCCTGGACGACACCGAACCCCAGTGCCACCGCGGCGATTCCCGCGATCGCCCCCGAGACCACCGGCACCAGGCCGAGCAGCAGCGCCGGCAGCGATCGATACACCAGCAGGAGGAGGACGACGACGAGCACAGAGCCGATGATGGAAAGGCGAGTCACCTCTGACTTGATGTGGGTCCGTGCCTGGACCGCGAAGACTCCAGGGCCCGACATCACCAGCGCCGCACGGGCATGATCACTCGCCAGTGCCGTGCCGAACGCTGCCTGGATGGCCTCCACCGCGTGCTGCTGGCCGTCGGTGTCCGACCCTGCCGTGCGCGTCCGTACCAACAGCAGGGCGCGGCCACCGTCCCGGGACACCCACACCCCATCTTCGGTTCGCGGCGGCTGATTGTGGCTCAACTGATCGAGCAGCGTCATCATCTCGCCGGTCGGATCGCTCGGCACCCATGACTTGGCCAGCATCCCCGCCGGCGAGGCGAGCAGGTCGATCGTGTTGCCGATGGCCGACTTCAGTCCGTCGACGCTGAATCGCGCCGGCGTCACTGTGCTGCTGAGCAGATACCGTTGCGCAAGCAGAAAGGCCTCGTCCCTGCTCGCCGCCGCCGCATCCCCGTTCTCGATCGCGAGGAACTCCGGGTCCGTGCGCAATCGCGCCGCCATCGCCACCGACAGCCGGCTTCGCTCTTTCTCATCCGCTCCCTCGAGCGCGACGATGATGAGACGCGACGTCACCCCCTGGCGCAGCTGCTCCACGAGCAGCCGTTGCGCTCCCGTGGGCGCCTGCGGCAGAAACGCCGACAGATCCGCCGAATAGCGCGCGCGCGCCACCACCCAGAGCGCGATCACGAGCAGCGCCGCCCAGACGAGAAGCGCCCCGGTGCGCCGCCCGCTCATTGCGGCGGTGCCAGTGTCATCACCGAGTGGTCCCCATCCGCCTGCAGGGTCTCGACTGACCGGATCACGTCCTGCGCTCCGCTGATCGTCACCTGCTTCAGCTTGCGCGCGACACCCGGGTCGAGCGGCACCAGCTGCAGCTTCCAATCCTGCGGCCCGCCCGTGAGGCTCAGCGTGAAGACCTTTTCCAGCGCCTGCGCATTCCCCGCGAGCGTGTCGCGAATCGCATCGACATACGGTGCGACCTGCGGATAAGCGCTCATTTGCATCTGGTAGGTCCGGTGCCCTCGCTGAACCGTGAGCTGGTCCCCATCCAGAACCAGCGACTCCCGCCTGGGCAGCAGCGTCCTTTTCTCCAGATGTGCCGGCGCCTGATAAACCAACACTCCCGATGACTTCACCGGCCGATCGAGTAGGGCGAGATAATCCGTCTCCGCGAAGCTCACTTCGCCATGCTTGCGCTGCGCGAGCGACGACATCAGCTGATCCAGCGTGAGGCCCGCAGGCGGCGCCGGTTGCGCGGCAGAGCAGCACGTCGACATTGCGAGCACGATCGCCGCGAGCATCCGCATGTGCCTCACTCCACCCAGAAGTCGAAGAAATTGAACCAGTTGTAAGGGTACTCGAGGCAATACTTCTCCAGGCGCGCGGCATAGCCGATCACGGCCGCCCGGATCGCCCCCGCCCGCTCCGCCCGGCCCACCGTGGAGAAGTCCGCGAGCTCCTCGAACATCACCCGATAGCGGTTGCCGCCGCAGTAGATGCCCAGCATCAGAATGACGGGCCGCTGCAACAGCGCCGCCAGCCGCATCGGCCCGAGCGGAAAGTTGGCTTTTCCGCCCAGAAACTGCACCGCCTCCGTAGGCTCGCCTCCCGGCGTGCGATCCGCCAACATGCCGACGAATACCCCTTCATCGAGCAACCCCCGCACCTTCAGCATCGCCTCCGCGCTACCCAACACCACCGTTCCGGCGACCAGCGACGGATTGATGGCTGCGATCATCGCGTTGATCTTGCGTGCATTGGCCTCGTAGGCCACCATCGAGACGCGCAGATCCGGCTGCTGCCGGCCGAGCGCCCGTGTCACCTCAAAGCTACCCAGATGCGCCCCGACGAGGAACGCGCCGCCGCCGGCGCGCACGCGCTGCTGCATCAGCTCCTCTCCCACCACCGTGATGTCGAAGAGCTCGAACCGGTCGTTGAGCAGATACACGCGATCATGAATGGTCGTGGCGAACGCCATCACCTGCCGGAAGCGGTCCCGCACAGTCGGGCGCCTCCCGAGCACCTGCCGCAGATACGCCAGCGATGCACGGCGCGCACGCGGCGCAAAGAGGAAGAAGTATGCCGCAATGACATAGAGGACCATGCGCGCCGTGCGCCGCCCCACTGTCAGCGAGAATACGGTCATGAGGCGCAGCAGCCGGACGCTGCCGCGCTCCCGCTGAGTTGCCCACTCAGCCTTCAAGTGGGGACAGGGTCCCGGTGGCTACCGCTTGTCCGGCACTGCGGACCGTGAAACGGACGGCGCCGCCCGCCAGCCGCTCCCGCTCCAGCGTCAGCGCCTCACCCGGGAGGACCGCGCGCAGAAACTTTACCGCTGCAACGCGCCAACAGCGCGACTCGCCGCCCGCCTCGAGCTCGAGCGCACGGACTGCCTCATCGAGCAGCACCACCCCCGGCAACACCGGGGCGCCGGGGAAGTGTCCGTCGAAAGCCGGATGAGCCGCGGCGATCGGCAGCGCAACGGCTGTCATCAGTCCACCTGGCCGGCGGCGAGCGACCGCAACGCCTCGCGAGGCAGCTTGCCCGTGCTGTTGCGCGGCAGGCTGGCCACGAAAAGCAGGGGCCGCGGCAGAAAGACCGGATCGATCCGCTGCCGCAATGCCTCCGTGAGACGCACCGGATCCAGTCCCGGGGCGACCACGGCCGCCGCGACCCGCGCGACTCCCGCCTGCGAGGGATGCGGCTCCTCGGGAAAGAAGAACACGCCATCGACGACGCCCGCGATGGAGTTGAGCTGATGTGTTAGATAAGAGAGTGAGCTGCGCTTGCCCGCAATGTTGACCAGGTCGGCCAGCCGCCCACCGAGGAGGAAGCGCTCCGCATCGAGGGGCTCCAGCTCATCGCACATCGGTGTCGGTTGCTCGAGATGGCCGCCGCGCGCCCAGGCGCGGCCTTCTTCCTCCAGAGTCAGGCACACGCCCGGCCACAACCGCCATTCCTCGTCGCGGCCGGTCCTGCGGGTCGCGAGCTGACCGCTTTCGGTGGAACCGTAGATCTCCAGCAGCGGCGCCTGGAATCGCTGCTCCGCCTCGCGCGCGAGCTCCCGCTGCAGCGGCGCGGTGGCTGACATGATCAGGTCGGCAACGGGAAGCTCTGCCTGGGAGGCGAGCAGCGCGCGCAGGTGGATCGGCGTCGAGACGAGGGCGCGCGGCCGGGGCAAGGCGGCGAATTCGGCGCACACATCGGCCGGATAGAACGGCCGCTCCGCGCAGAGTGCGCCGCTGCTCTGCAGCGCGAGCAGGACGCTCGATTCGAAGCCATACATGTGCTGCGGCGGCACCGTGGCGAGCAAGGCGTGGGCGCGGCCATCGGCCAGTCCGAGTCTCGCCGCCCCATCGCGCACGCACCGGACCAGCTTGCCCCAGGTTTTGGGGTAGGGCACCGGTACTCCGGTCGAGCCGGAGGTAAAGACGTACGCCGCCACCTGGTCGGCTTCGATCTCGGGCACGTGCCAGGCGCCGTGTCTGCCGGGCCGAGTGCTCGGCCGCTGTGGAAAGCGGACCTGGGGAAGCGCGATGTCGCAGTCAGCCTCGTCCGTCAGACAGGCGACATCGGGGGCGAAGGCAACGAGCTGTCGGATGACCTCCGGCGTGCGGGTGGGAGGCAACAGACAGACCTTGCGCGCCAGCAGGCAGGCCGCGAGGCCGACTGCGAACCGGTAGCGATCGGCGCACACATTGATGATGTGCTGCCCGGACGGAAGCTGCGCCGCGAGCAAGGCAGCGTCGCTGAGGAATTCCCCAGCGCGGAGAGGTGCGCCCGCGCGGTACGCGATTACCGCATCAGCCGTCGCGTGCGAGATCAGCGGGTAGGTGGCCAGGCGTCAAGTCGTCCGGTGGGCAATGATGTATTCGGCGAGCCGCCGCAACGAGCGGAATATCTGCTCGTTCTCCGCACTGTCGGCGCGCAGCTGCACGGCATAGCGCTTGGAGACCACGAGCGCGATCTCCAGGATATCGATGGAATCGAGGCCCAGACCCTCGCCGTAGAGCGGGGTATCCGGATCGATGGCCGCCGGGCTCAGCTCCAGGTTGAGGGCCTGGACGATGAGCTCCGCCAGCTCGCGCGTGAGCGCATCGGTATCGGGCGCGGATGACTGTCGCGCGGTTGAAGTGTGATTGGACATTGAGCTCAAAGGAAAACGTCTCTACCCCCCGTTTGGTCGGACAATTTTATACACCGGGATGCCGGCCGACCAGCCGGCGCGCGAGCAGTTGCGGCAGCCGGACCAGGAACCCCAGCAAGAGGCGGGCATGCATCGAAGTCAGCAGCACATTGTCGCGCCAATAGTTGAAATGTGATACGCCGCCCTCCGCGGCACTGAAATACCGGATCGGGGCGCTCAGGTTCACGGCCGGCACCCCCCGCCACGACAGGCGGACCGCCGCCTCGACGTCGAAGTCGAACCGGCGCATGCCGATGCTGCTGCGCATCTCGCGCCCGAGCGGTGCAATGGGGTACACGCGAAAGCCGCAGAGGGAGTCGTGAATGCCCGCCCAGAGGGTCTCGCAGTTCGCCCACCAGTTCGAGATCCGCCGGCCCTTGACCCGAATGGCCGGTGCGCTGGCGTCGAATACCGGCTCGCCGAGCACCATCGCCGCCGGTCGGGCGGCGGACGCCTCCATGAACGCCCGAATCCTGCCCGCTGGGTGCTGGCCGTCCGAGTCCATCACCAGCGCGTGCGTGAAGCCTTGCCGCTCTGCCTCCTCGAGGCCGTCGAAGACCGCGGCCCCCTTACCGCCATTTCGTTGCCGCAGCAGGACGTGGAGTCCAGGGTCGGTCTGTGCCATCGATGCCAGAGCGGCGGCCGTCCCGTCGGTGCTGCCGTCGACGACGACCCAGACCGGAGCCCATTGCTCGCGAGCGGCGCGCACCGTCTCGAACACCTTGGTGCCGGGGTTGTAGCTGGGGATCAGCACGAGGTGCGTGCTGGATGGCATGCCTCCGGGATTCACGCGTGCGGCGGGGCTATTGGGTTTGGCACTGGCGCGAGCGGGCGCCGATGTCGGCTTTGCCGAGCCAGACGTTCTGCGGTGCGCCCGCCAGCTCGCGCGTGAGCTCCCGCTCCAGAGCCAGAATGCCCGCCGAGGCATCGTCGGCCGGCTCCAGCCGCCTTCCCAGGCGCACCCGATAACGGATCGGCAATCGCGGCACCCTGAAGATCGGCCAGCCCTTGCTGAGGTACGGCGAGTCGGTCTCGATGATCACCACCTGGATGGGCACCTGCGCGTGGCGGGCGATGACGGCGGCGCTGCCTGTCAGCCGGTTGAGCGGTGCGCGGATGGTGCGGGTGCCTTCCGGGAAGAGTAAGACCATCCCGCCGCGGCTGAGCTCCGCGACCGCCTCCCGGATCATGCGTCGCGGCGGATCGCTGCGGATGAAGCCCGCGAGGCGGGCGCCGGGGCCCAAAAGGAAGTTGCCCAGGAGCTCGGGCTTGAGGATGCAGGTGAGGTTCGGATGCCGCGCCAGAAAGAGAATAGCGTCGGCGGAGGTCGGATGGTTCGGTGCGAGGATCATGGGCGGACCGCCACGCAGGGTCTCGATGGCGTCGAGGTCGAGCTGATAGGCCCCCGTGGCAGCGAGCATCCACGAGTGAAACCGGAAGGCCTGCATCATCGTGTAGCGAGCCAGCGAGTGGCGCCGGCGCTGCGGCAGAAGCGGCAGCAGGATGGCGGCCGGAACGGTCCAGGCGAGGATCACCAGCGCCAGAATGACCAGCAGGCCGTAGGTGGCGAGGTAATCGCAGGCTCGCTTCAACTCGGGGCCCCTGTCGCGACGCTCTTCGAGCGCTGATCCCATCGAAGGATATGCCATCCCGGCCGCGGTGTGCCGGCTCAATTCGCCGGCCGCCAACCGGCGCCGCCCACCGCCTCGATCTCCACGGCGAGGTCCTGCCGGCAGATATCTGCTTTGAGATACAAGAAGTTGGCGTCGGATCCAAGAGCTGATTCGAGCTCGGCGCGGATGACGGGCAGGTCCTTCGGTGCGCGCACGTAGACTTTGAACGCCAAAGTCTCGAGCCGCAGCAGCTCGATGCTGGTGCTGCGCGCGGCCTCTTCGAGCAGGGACTCGATGTTGACCAGCGTCTCGCGCGTCTGCGCCGCGGGATCGCCGGCGTGCAGGGTGCGGTGGCCGACGATGCTCGCCGTACCGGAGACGAAGATCGTCGCCTGGCTGTCTTCGCCGAGCACGGTGGCGCGCGAGAAGGCCGGGCTGCGCGGGCCGTACTGCGTCGGATAGCGGTAGGCGCTCATCTGGCGGGGGTTCTCGATGAAGGCCGGTGCGTGGCGGCTCGCCAGAAAGTAGACCGTCAGCGGACTGCCGCTGGCGCCGCCGAGGGCGCTTGCGGCAGGGACGTTGCCGGCGACGGCGCGACCGGAGGCGAGCGAGGCCTCCTGGCGTGCAGTGTTGAAATGCCGATAGCGCTCCAGCCCGTGAGCATCGAGGTTGATGTCGGGGATGTAGTTCCAGACACGTACGAGCTGAGGGTTGCCGGCCGCCGCGAGCGTCGCGTACATCTCACGGTAGGCGAGGTCCGTAGCCTGCTCCAGCGGCGGACGCTGGCCCGTCCCGCCACCATTCGTCAGCTCGCTCTCATGCACCGCGACACTGCCAAAGAAGAAGTCGCCGCCGCGCGCATAGCGTACCCGGCCGTGGGAGCCAGCATGCACGCGCCCGCCCGCGCGCCAGACCTCCATTATCTCGTGCGCATCGCTCAGCACCGGGGTATGCACGCGTGCGACGGGGAAGTCGCCGCCGCCCTGCGGGCTCTGCGTAGTGTCCGCGAAGGCTGCCGCCCCGAGCACGCCCTGCCAGCCCTCCGAACGGGATTCGGAAGGGGCGAGGTACTCGAGACGCAGGAGCTGCCCGGCGCTCATCCGTCGGCAGCAGCCCGCTCGGGCCGGATGTTTCTCGCCTGCGCGCGCAGCGCCGCCAGCGAGGTCCGTGGATGGGCGAGGCTCGTCACGTAATAGACCACCTTGAATGCACGCAGCGATGCCCAGATGGGCGTCGTACCGAAAATGTCGCCGGCGAGAAGCGACAGCAGCGCCTCTTTCATGCGCAGTACGTTGCGCGGCGCCATGAAGAGGTTCCGCATGACGGGCCGGGTCATCCGATAGATGAACCAGGAGAAGACGCGCGGGCCGCGGCGCATCCGACGCTCGTAGCGCCGGAAAGCCGGACGGCGTCGCGCGGGCATTCGCAGCGCCTCGTCGATCGCTTCCGCGGCGGCGACGCCGCCATGCATTGCAAACATGACACCCGACGAAAACACCGGATCGACGAAAGCGTACGCATCGCCTACCAACAGGAAGCTGTCGCCGCTGGCGCGGCGGCAGGCGTAAGCGTAGTTGCCAGTGGCTTCGACATCGGTCGCGAGCGTGGCGGACTCCAGTCGCTTGCCGAGGGGCGGGCAGAGGGCGATCGTCTGCATGAAGAACTCCCGTAGCGGTATCGCACGGGTCTTCATGTAGTGCGGCCAGACAACGGCACCCACGCTGGTGATGCCGTCCGCCAGCGGGATGGACCAGAACCAGCCGTAGTCGAACCAGAAAATGGCGATGTCGCCGGCGCGGTAGGGATCCTCGCTGCGCCATGCATTGTGGAAGTGCGCGTACATCGCGGAGCTGTTGTGGTGACGATTGCGGCGCTTGGTGCCGAGGCGGGTGCCCAGGATCGTGTCGCGGCCGGAAGCATCGATGAGATAGCGGGCGCGCCAGCATTGGCGTGACCCGTCCTCCCGCTGCGAGTGCACCGAGACACCTTCCGCGCCGCGGAACTCGATCTCCCGCGCGCGGCAGCCTTCCATGACCTGCGCCCCGAGACCGGCGGCGCGCTGCAGCAGGATGGCATCGAAGCTCGAGCGGCGGACCTCGTAGGCATGGCAGAGCGCTTTGTTCCAGCTGTCTGCGAAGTCGAAGCGCTGCGGGTGGCGATGCGTCGGGGAGAAAAACTCCACGCCGTGCTTGGTGAGGCCGATGGCCTCGACCTGCGATGCGACCCCCAGGCGCTGCAACAACGGCAGGCTCGCCGGCAACAGCGACTCACCAATGTGAAAGCGGGGGTGGTGAGACTTCTCCAGCAGCACGACCCGATGACCGGCCTCGGCCAGCAGGGCCGCTGCGGTCGATCCTCCCGGCCCGCCGCCGATGACGACGACGTCGGCCTCGGACTCCGTCATTTCGCGATCAGCCCGACGCCGCCTTGCTCGCGGGCGGCTTCTCGATGAAATCCTTCACCTTGTGCGCCTGAGTGCGGACCTTTGCGCCGACCTGCCGCGCACCGTGGGCTATGGCGTGCCCGGCGGCGCGCGACTGACGCGCAATCGTGTGGCCTGCGGCCTTCGACTCGCGAGCGATGCTGTGGCCCGCGCTGCGGGAATTGCGCGCGATCGTATGACCGACCTTGCGCGAGTGGTCGGCGACCGAGTTACCGACATGCTTCGCATCCTGCGAGACGTGGTGTGCATCCTGCTTGACCGTAGTGTCGTCCGCGTAGGCTGCTGTCGTGGCGAGTGGCGAGAGTGCCAGGGCGGCCGTGGCCGCGAGGAGTAGTAGCGATTGTGACGGCTTCATGACGTTTTCACGCGCTTGGAGACCAGGGCGCGATGTTACCGCACTCCCGCATGCCTCCGAGACCCCCTGTCGCGGGTGCCAGCACGCCTGGAAACGGGCACACTTGACCGGATGCGCTTCCAGCTGCCGAACTCCGTTCTGAAGACCCGGTATGTCCCCGGCCCCTGGGACGTGATCGCCTTCATTCTGGTCTTCGCGGGCTTCGCCTATCTCGCGGATGCGGCCCACGGTCTTGCCGGCTCACTGGCGCATCTGGAGGCGCAGCCGATCTCACTGGATCCGCGCTATCTGCCGGGATACGCGGCCCGCACGGCGCTGCGCATGCTCGTGGCCATGGGCGCCTCGCTCGTTTTCACCTTCACCTACGGCACTCTGGCCGCAAAGAGCCGGCGGGCCGCGATCGTCCTCATCCCGCTGCTCGACATCCTGCAGTCGGTGCCCATCCTGGGCTTCGCCATCGTCATCGTGTTCTTCCTGCAGCTCACCCCGGGGCGGGTCGCGGGCGCCGAGCTCGCCGCCGTCTTCCTCGTCTTCACCAGCCAGGCGTGGAACATGGCCTTCAGCTTCATTCACTCGCTGCGCAGCATTCCGGAAGAGCTCGACGAGGCCGCGCGAAGCTTCCATCTGGGTCCGTGGATGCGTTTCTGGCGGCTGGAGGTCCCGTTCGCCATGCCTCCACTCATCTGGAACATGATGATGTCGATGTCAGGCGGCTGGTTTTTCGTGGTCGCGGCGGAGGCGATGAGCGTCGGAAACACCACCGTCACGCTTCCCGGGGTCGGCGCCTACATCGCGAAGGCCATCCAGGACAAGAGTCTCGGCGCCATCGGCTGGGCCATCGCGGCCATGGCGATCGTCATCCTGATCTACGACCAGCTGCTCTTCCGGCCGCTCACGGCGAGCGCTGACTGGTTCCGCCTCGAGCAGGAGGCGGGTCTGACGCCCTCGCGCTCCTGGGCGCTCACCATGATGAGGCGCTCGCGTCTGCTTTCCTTCGGCGTGCGATTCTTCGGCTCCGCCATTCAGCTCGGCTTCAATCGTGGCGGCGCGCGGCCGCCGCCGCCGCGCGTCAACCGTTCCGCCGCCGCGAGCACGTCTCTGGGAGACATAGCGTGGTACGTGGTCATTGCGGCGCTGATCGCCCTGGCAATGTGGCGCATCGCGCGTTTCATCCTCGACCATATTCCGCTGGCGGAAGTCGGGCATGTCGTCGCCCTGAGCGGCCTCACGCTCCTGCGCGTCGCCGTTCTCATTGCGCTCGCAAGCGCTTTCTGGGTACCCATCGGGGTGTACATCGGCATACGCCCGCGGCTGGCGCGCGCGGCACAGCCCATCGCGCAATTCCTGGCCGCGTTCCCGGCCAACCTGCTTTTTCCCATCGTCGTGTCCGGGATCGTCGTCTACAGGCTCGATCCGAACATTTGGCTCAGCCCCCTGATGGTCCTCGGCACCCAGTGGTACATTCTCTTCAACGTTATCGTTGGGGCTTCTTCGTTGTCACCCGATCTCAAATACGCGGGTGAGAATCTCGGCGTGCGGGGCTGGCTCTGGTGGCGGAAGATTGCGCTGCCGGCGGTGTTCCCGTTCTATGTGACGGGCGCCATCACGGCGTCGGGAGGCTCATGGAATGCAAGCGTCGTCGCGGAGGTGGCGGATTGGGGCACCACGCACCTGCACGCCGCCGGACTGGGCGCGTATATCGCCGACGCCACGAGCGCCGGCGACTTCCCGCGTGACGTGCTCGGGATCGCGGTGATGAGCGTGATCGTGGTGGCGGTGAACCGCCTCTTCTGGCGCCAGCTCTATGCGCGAGCCGAACGCAAGTTTCGCCTGAGTTGAACCGAATCGGGACCTGCGACATGAATGCCAACCCGCAGACGCTCAATCTCGCGCCGCTCCTCATCGTCAAGAGCGTGTGCAAGTCCTTCCTGAAGCCCGATGGCGACGAGCTCGTCGTCCTCGACCATGTTGGCCTGACACTGCGGCCCGGGGAAATCGTCGGCCTGCTCGGACGCTCGGGCTCGGGCAAGTCGACGCTGCTGCGGCTCATCTGCGGGCTCGACACGCCAACGAGCGGAGTGGTGGACTACCAGGGGAACCCGGTGGCAGGACCCACACGCGGCATCGCCATGGTGTTTCAGAGCTTCGCGCTCTTTCCCTGGCTGACCGTGCTCGAGAACGTGCAGCTCGGCCTGGAGGCGTTGCGGCTGCCGGAGGCGGAGATCCGCAAGCGCTCGCTCCAGGCCATCGACCTCATCGGCCTCGACGGCTTCGAATCCGCCTACCCGCGCGAGCTCTCGGGCGGCATGCGTCAGCGCGTGGGCTTCGCGCGCGCGCTGGTCGTGCACCCGAGCATCCTCCTCATGGACGAGCCGTTCTCCGCTCTCGACATATTGACTGCCGAGACGCTGCGCACCGACTTCCTCGATCTCTGGGGCGAGGGTCAGCTTCCCATCCGCTCCGTGCTCCTCGTGACTCACAACATCGAGGAGGCGGTGCAGATGTGCGACCGGCTGCTCATTTTCTCGACCAATCCCGGGCGGGTGGTGAGCGAGCTCTCAGTCGATCTGCCGCACCCGCGATCCACGATGGATCCGCGCTTCCAGGCCGTCGTCGATCGTGTGTATGTCGAGATGACTGCGAAGCGGCGGGGTGAGCTGCGCGGCGGCGAGCTGAAGACCGAGCGTTTCGCGGGAACGGGCATCGGCACGGCACTGATCCACGTCTCCTCCAATCTGCTGTCGGGATTGCTCGAGGCGGTGAACGAATCACCTTTCAACGGCAAGGCGGACCTGCCGGTGATCGCCGAGGACTTGCACATGGAGATCGACGAGCTCCTGCGCGTCGCCGAGGCGCTGCAGATGTTGCGGCTCGCAGAGGTCGAGGGCGGCGATATCCGCCTGACGGAGGCAGGCTCGGCCTTCGCCCGCGGCGAGAGCGACGAGCGCAAGCACCTCTTTGCGCGGCATCTGCTGACCTACGTTCCGCTTGCCGCGCACATCCGCCGGATTCTCGATGAGCGCAGCAGCCACACCGCGCCCAAGAGCCGCTTTTTCGACGAGCTCGAGGACTACATGGCCGAGGAGTCGGCCGAGCAGACGCTGCGCACCATCATCAGCTGGGGCCGCTACGCGGAGACCTTTGCCTACGACGACCAGCGGCAGGTCTTCAGCCTCGAGAACCCTGCTTGAGCGGACACCCCGAGGCGGCCGACGCCCGAACCCACCTCCTCATCGTCGATGATGACCACGAGCTCTGCTCCATGCTGATCGAGTACCTCGGTCCCGAGGGCTTCACCACCGAGACGGCCGGCACGGGTCCCATCGCACTGGAGCGTGTCGTGCGCGGTGCCCTCGATCTGGTGGTGCTCGATGTCATGCTGCCGGAGCTGTCGGGGTTCGAGGTATTGCGGCGCCTGCGCTCGGTGAGCCGCATCCCGGTCATCATGCTGACCGCGCGTGGCGAGGAAGTGGATCGGGTGATCGGCCTCGAGCTCGGCGCCGACGACTACCTCGCCAAGCCCTTCAGCCCGCGGGAACTGGTGGCGCGCATCCGCGCGGTGCTGCGGCGCATGGCCAGCGAGCCGCAGCCGGTCGCGGGCGCGGTCATGTGGGGCCCGCTGCGCCTCGACTTGCGTGCCCGGCGGGCGGAAATCGACGGGCAGGATCTCGAGCTCACCGCCGCCGAGCTGCGGATTCTCGAGCTGCTGGTGCGCGCCGATACCCGCACGGTGAGCCGGGAGGACCTGATGCTGCAGGCCCTGGGCCGGCGGCTGCTGCCCACTGACCGCAGCCTCGATACCCACGTCAGCAATTTGCGGCGTAAGCTCGTCAAACTGACGGACCGGGTCTCCGTGCAGAGCGTACGGGGCTCGGGCTACGCGCTAACCCAGAAATAGCCGGCTCGCATGCACTCCTTATACTGGCGCATCTTCAGGTCATTCTGGCTCGCCATCGTTCTCATTCTCGCCGGGACGGTGACCGTGGCCGTGAGTGCGGCGATACAGCACCGGGACGAGGTCCCCTGGGTGCAGCGGGGCGAGCTCTTCGCTCAGGCCGACGACGCTTTCGAGACAGGCGGCCCGGACGCTCTGCGCGAGTGGCTGGAGAGCATCGCGACGGATCCGGCGTTCTCCCGTACCTATGTCGTCGGTCCAAACGGCCAGGACATGCTCGATCGAAAGCTGCCGCACTCCCTGCAGGTTCCTCTCAATGGGCGGACGAAGCGCGGCAAGCGAACGGTGCGCTCCGGCGCCATCGCCCCTGTTGGTGGGGCCCTCGTGTTGGTGGCGCCCGACGGAAGTACCTACCACGTCATCGTGGGGCCTCTGCACGAGCATCCGCTTCTCTTCGGCGAGCTGCAGCTGCCAGCCGTCGCCGCGGCCACACTCGCGATCGCGCTGTTGGTCAGTACCGTCATCTGCTTCTTCCTGACGCGGCACCTCGTCGGTCCCATTGATCGGCTGCGTCAGGCCACGCGCGAGATGGCCGCAGGGGACCTCAGCGTGCGCATGCTGCCAAGGCTCAAAGGGCGTCAGGATGACCTCGCGCTCCTCGCTGCGGATTTCGACGCCATGGCGGAACGTGTGCAGAGCCTGCTCGAGTCCAAGCAGCAACTGATGCGCGACGTCTCGCACGAACTGCGCTCGCCGCTCACGCGGCTGCAGCTCGCGCTGTCGCTCGCACGGCGCGAGGACGGTGGAGTGGAGCGGCAACTGACGCGGATTGCGTGCGAAGCCGACCGCCTGGAGCAGCTCATTGCCCGCATTTTGAAGATCGTCCGGCTGGAGCGTCCCGCAAGCGCGCTGCAGGGTGTGCCGGTCGATGTGAGCAGGCTGCTGGAGATGATCGCTCAGGACGTCGCTATCGAGGCGGACGCACGAAACTGCACGGTAGCGCTGCATGCCGACTCAAAGTTGGAAGTTTCCGGCGATCCGGAGCTTTTGCGCAGCGCCTTCGAGAACGTAGTCCGCAACGCCGTGCGCTACGGACCGTCCGGTTCCGCAGTCGTGGTAACCGCCGGGCGTGGCAACTGGATCGAGATCACCGTACGTGACCACGGTCCCGGGGTCCCCGAGAAGGACCTGAAACTGATCTTCGAGCCCTTCTATCGCGTCGATGAAGCGCGCGATCGTGCCGGCGGCGGCGATGGCCTGGGCCTGGCAATCGCGGCGCGCGCGATCGTGGTGCACGGCGGCAGCATAGAAGCTCACAACGTCGCCGATGGCGGCCTGGAGGTCGCCATGCGACTGCCGGCGCTGCGGCGGCTGGCGACCGATGCGCCTACGCCGGCGGTTGAGGCAGCGTAAGGCTCAAAAAAAACCGCCTTGGGATTAACCAAGGCGGTAGGCTTCCAACGGTGCTCGCGACTGTTCAGCCGTAGCTGGGCGAGTGTCGCCGGCGCAGCTCGAGTCTCAGGGAGGGGAAGTCTCGAACGCTACCGGCACACCGGGATCACAACGCAATCGTGTGTGCCTCAATCCTCATGTGGTTTGACGCACGAGACCGCCGGAAGTTGATCGGATTCACCTTTCTTTGGATTTCTAGAGATTCGGTGCCCGGGTAACATTTGATCACCATGTACATCCCGCAAGCGTTCAGCTCCGAGGATCCGGCCGTGCTCGACCGGCTGGCTGCGCACAACGCATTCGGCACGCTGGTGTCGCAGTTTGGCGGCGCCCCTTTCGCCTCACACCTGCCGGTGTTGTATCGCCGCGCCGAAGGCCAGGTGATCCTGACCGGGCACTGGGCGCGGGCCAACCCGCAATGGCGCGAGCTCGACGGCCAGCGGGCGCTCTTCATCTTCCACGGGCCGCACGCCTACATCTCGCCGCGCTGGTACCTGGAGCCGGAGAAGAACGTCCCTACCTGGAACTACGTCGTGGCGCACGTCTATGGGCGGGTTCGCGTCACTCACGACACCGTCGAGCTCGAGCGGATCGTCACCGCCCTGGCGGCGCAATACGAGTCCGGGGCAGCGGAGCCGTGGCGCTTCGAGTCCACTGGCGATGCGGGACGCGCACGGCTCAAGGCAATCGTCGGGTTCGAGCTCGCGGCTGACGAGGTGCAGGTCAAAATGAAGCTCGGCCAGAATCATCAGGCCGGCAATGTGCAGGGAGCCATCGCGGGCTTGCGCGCCGTCGGCTCCGCCGAGGCCGTCGCGACGGCCTCGTGGATGCAGGAAAAGCTTCAGTAAGCGTTGCGCTGGTCCTGGAGGACCACGAGGAAGGTCTTGAAGAGGATCTTGATGTCGAGCCACGGCGACCAGTTGCGCAGGTACTCGAGGTCGTAGCGGACGCGCTCGGACATCTTCTCCAGCGTCTCCGTCTCGCCTCGCAGGCCGTTCACCTGCGCGAGTCCCGTGATCCCGGGCCGCACCTTGTGGCGGATCATGTAGCCGTTGATCAGTTTGCGATACACCTCATTGTGGACGATCGCATGGGGCCGCGGGCCGACCAGGCTCATCTTGCCCTGCAGCACGTTGAAGAGCTGCGGCAGCTCGTCGATCGAAGTCTTGCGCAGGATGGCGCCCACGCGGGTGACGCGCGGATCCTCCTTCGTTGCCTGCGTGACCACGGCGCCGTCCTCGCTGACTCTCATCGAGCGGAATTTGTAGACGACGATCTCTTCTCCATCGAGGCCGTAACGGCGCTGTCGGAAGAAGACCGTGCCGCGCGAGGTGAGCTTCACGGCGGCAGACACCACGAGGAAGAGCGGTGACAGCAGCAGCAGGGCCATGCTCGCGATCACGAGATCCATGACCCGCTTGAATACCGCTTCCAGTCCGTGAAGCGGCGTCTCGCAGACCGAGAGCGCCGGCATGCCGTTGATGGCGACCAGACGGCCCTGGATGAGATCGAAGGCGAAGGCATCCGGCACGAAATAGACCGAAGCGGTGGTATCGCGCAGGGCGTTGACCAGCTCGCTCATGCGCGGGACGTTGGCGAGCGGCAGTGCGATGTAGACCACCTTGATGCCGTGCTCGCGCACGAAGTTCGCCGTGTCGCGGCAGTGGCCGGCCAGATTCTCGGGGTCGGTGATGTGCGCCAGGCGATCGGCGCTGCGGAAATCGAAATAACCCATGAAGCCCGCCGCGGGCAGCCGCCGCGCGAGCTCCACGCCGACGTCGTTCACACCGATGATGATGTAGCGCGCCGCCGCGGCGCCATGCTCCACCTGCCAGCGCACCTGACGCCGCAGAAGGTGGGTACCTGACAACGCGATCGGCGTCACCATGAACCATGTCAACAGTGACTGGCGAGAAAAGATGTCGGTCGACTTGAAGGTCAGGCCCGCGAGGAACAGCATGCCGACGACCGTGCCCCACTGCAGCATCAGCCGGGTGTAGCTCCTGGCGAAATCCCAGTAGCCGAACGAGGCCGCCTCGGAGGAGCCGATCCGGTCGAAGAGCTGCCCCGAGATGATCCAGATGAGGAGCGTGAGAATCAGAAAAGCGGGCGAGGGCTGCTCGCCGAATACGCGCTCGCAGCAAAAGAGCGACACCAGCATGATAAGCGGATCGAGCTGCTTCAGCAGCGCGACCAGCGCCGGCTCGACATTGCCGAGACGGACGCGCCGATGTGCTAATGATTCAGCGACGGACGACATTGCTCTTCACTTTCTTCTTCTGCGACCCAGCCGCGTAAACAGTCTTCGAATTCTTCTCGGCTCACCGGCGCGTTGCGCCGCTGCTCGGTGAGCTCGCACTCTACGAGTATACCTGCCCGGTGTCGGTGCCTAGAGACAAGTATCAGGGTACGGTCGAAGTCTTTCTGGGATGCGGCGCACACTTCAGGTGGCTACCGGATTATGTAACACCGCGGCCGATCGGCCGCTGCCCAAGCGGCGGCGCCATCTTCGCCGATCAAAGCTACGACGCTATTGCAGCGATGTTGCGCGCGGGCGCAGTACCACCTGCGCCTGGCGCAGGTGGCCGAAGATCCGCGGGCCACGCACCAGATAGCGAACCCAGAGCCGGCGGGGATCCTGCGCGAGACGATAGAGCCATTCGAGCGACAGGCGCTGCATCCAGAGTGGTGCCCGTCGCTCGCGGCCCGTCAGGAAATTGAGCGAGCCACCGATGCAGAGCGCCAGCCCGCGAGCGACCCCGCGCTGCTTGACGAGCGTCGCGACCAGTTCCTGCTGCGGCGAGCCCACGGCGAGGAAGCAGAACCGGAAAGGACTCGCCTGCTCGATGAATTCGAGGCAATCATCGACGGCCTTCTCGTCCCCGACGAATCCCATCGGCGGATCGTAGTGGCGCACATTGCGCAGGCCGAAGGTCGTCGCGATCTGGGCGGCCTGCTCGGCGCTGCCCCCGACGAGGACGATGCGGTCGTCAGCGGCGATCACTCTGCGGAAGAGGGCCGCCGTGAGGTCCGAGCCGGTGCAGACCGGCAGCCGCAGGCCCTTCACGAGCCACAGCAGCTGCGCGGCGAACCGGCTGTCGAGCAGGGCGTAATCCGCCGACGCATAGCGGGAGCGAAAGACCGCATCCTCATGGCAGCGGATCATGTGGTCGACATTGGGCGTGACCACGAAGCCGAACCGGCCCGTGCCGAAGCGTGCCGCGACCGCAAGGAAGCCCTCCAGCTCGAAGTCATCGAGCTGGTGAATGCAGGTCTCTGGCAGACGCCCCGTCAGATTTGCGCTCACAATGGGATCTTCTTGATCGGCGGTTCTCGAGCCGCCTCCATTGTTTGAAATTATGACTCAGCGTGCGGCGGATTCCAACGCCGTCGGTCGGCAATCTGTGGCGCAGGTCACATTCGCAGTTGACAGAATGCGGGCGGCCGGAGGCGCCCGGGGGCCTACTACTCCGGGTAGTTGACAGTCGCCTGCGGCGGGGCGCCCGGGTCGGTCCCGCGGATGATCGCGCGCAACGCCTGCTTGAGCATGCGGATCTCCCCGGTGCCGAGGTTTCGTTCCGCATGCGCCTCGGCCGCCTTCGCCCCCGCAACCAGCTCGATCACTGCCCGCCGGCCGGCCTCGGTCAGAGTGATCCTGATGTGCGGGTCGTAGCCCCGCAATTCGACGAATCCCGCAGCCGTGAGGCTGGTGAGCAGCTCATGGGTGACGCGGTGGCCGGTGTAGCGGAGCAGGCGATCGAGCTCCGCCACGCTGCGCCCGTCGGATACGCCCAGGATGCTGATAGCGAACCACTGGCCCTCGGTCAGCCCATGCTGCTCCAGGTCGGCCCGCAGGGAGAGGAAGAGTTGAAATTGAGCCCGGCCGAGGAGGTAGACCAAAAAGTCGTGACTGAAGCTGCTGTCGGGCTCGGCGGCCTCCTGGGCGGGCTCGGGGATCGGATCCTTGCGTATGGCGAGCGCGTAGCGACCGCCGTGAAAGATCAGCGGCGGCCGGTCCGACTGATCGAACGACTCCACCGCCCCGACGAATATCACGTGATCGCCGCCCTCGTGCCGGAAGGCGGTGCTGCACTGGAATCTCGCCGAGCAACCACGCAGCAGCGGCACCTGCGCCGGACCCCGCTCCAGGTCGAGGCCGGCGAACTTGTCCGAGCCGCGGGCGCTGAAGCGCCCCGACAGCTCCTCCTGGTCGGCCGCGAGCACGTGCACGGCGAAATGAGTCGCGGCGAGGAATGCCGGCAGGCTGCGGGCGTTCTTGGCGAGGCTCCAGAGGACCATGGGCGGGTCGAGCGACACGGAGTTGAAGCTGTTCGCGGTCAGGCCGACGTCGTGGCCTTCGGTATCCCGCGTCGTCACGATCGTGACCCCGGTGGCGAAGGCACCGAGCGCGCTGCGAAAGCGGAGGGCGTCGTCGGGACTGCGTTCGGCTGGCATGCCAGTGCGTATTTCGAGGCTAGAGCCTCTCCAGGCCCTGAATGATCCGCTGGTGCAGCGGCGCGTCAAGCCTGGCGTAGCTCTCTTCTCGAGGGCTGTCGAAGTAGAGCGGGTCACGCACGCGCTGCGGATCGTATCCCTGGGCAGCCAGCTCCTGCTTCGTCACCTTGAAGGTGCCGGTGAGATCGAGCCCGGGGACCATGCGCAGGAAAAGCGGGCGAGCGTACGCCGGCAGGCGCGTCGCCAGCTCCTGCCGGAAGGCGGCGAGATCGAAGTCGCCATTGACGACCAGAGCCGCCATCCCCGCCTTGCCTTCGGCGTGCGCAACTGACACTCCATACACCGCGACATCGATGACGCCTCTGCAGCTTCCCAGCACCGATGCGACCTCGCCAGTCGAGACGTTCTCGCCTTTCCAGCGGAACGTATCGCCGATCCGATCGACGAAATAGAAAAAGCCCTCCGCATCGCGGCTCATGAGGTCGCCGGTGCGGTACCAGGCGTCCCCGGCCGTGAAGACATCGCGAAGCACCTTGGAGCGGGTGGCGTCGGCGTCCGCGTAGCCCTCGAACCGCGCACCGGCTGTCGAGTCGCCCTCCGCGATGCGCCCGATGGCCTCCCCGGGCTCACCGGGGCTACTGCGCACGCACCGACCCTGGCTGTCGCGTACGGGCAAGCCCGTTGCGGGATCGAAGCGCACCAGCGCCACCGCGTAGCGATGCGACAGAAATGGCGGGATGCGCCCGATCGAGCCTGGCCGGCCCTCGCAGTTGTAAAGCGAGAACGTGCCTTCGGTGGCGGCGTAGTACTCGAGGATCTGTGGAATCCGAAAGCGAGCCTGGAAGGCATTCCACACTTCGGCCCGCAGGCCATTGCCGCATGCGAGCCGCAGGCCATGAGCTGGGGACTCGCCATCCGGCGGCTGCGGGGTCTGCAAGAGATACCGGCAGAGCTCGCCGATGTACTGGAAGATCGTGCAGCGCTCGTCGCGGATGTCCTGCCAGAAGCGGCTGGCCGAGAAACGCTCGCGCAGTACGACCGCGCCGCCGCCGACCAGGGTCGCACCGGTTGCGACCACACCCCCGACGCTGTGATACATCGGCAGGCAGTCGTACAGCCGGTCCGCGGGAGTGATGTCCATGAGCCCGGAGAACCAGAGGCTCCACTGCATCAGGCGGTGATGACTGACCACCGCGGCCTTAGGCAAGCCGGTGGTGCCGGACGTGTAGATGTAGAGCGCCCGCTGTGAGAGCGTCGGGAGAGGAATCTCCGTGTCCGGGATGGTGTCGCCGGCTTGATCGCCAACCGCATGGTCGACCCGGCGGAAGTCGGAGTCGTCCGCGCCATGCGCCCAGCATGCCATTTGCGGCAGCTCCGCCCCCAGGGCACGGATCGGCTGCGTGAAGCCCGGGCCGGCGATGAGGGCGCGCGGCGCGGCGATGCGAATCGAATGGCCGAGAGGAGGGCCCGCGAGCTGGGTATTGACCAGCGCCACCGTCACCCCGGCCCGCGTGAGGCCGAGCCAGATCGCCAGATAGTCCGGGCAATTGCCCATCAGCAGGCAGACGACGTCGCCCTGCCGCCATCCCTGCGCCGCCGCCCAGCGGGCATAGCGGTTCGCGGTCTGCGACAGCGCGCGGTAGCTCAGGGTCGCGCCCGGAGCGACCAGCGCCGGCGCCGAGTCGAACCGGTCGGCGAGCGACTCGATCAGGACCGGTAGCGTAATCCGGGGGTTGCCATCGATTCTTGCGGTACGCTCGAGCGCTCGGACCCAGGCTTTCAGCGGCGAGCGCGACCTCTCATCTTGCGATCCAGGCATGATTTACGATAGCAGATATCGTGGAGGGCTCATGAGCGGCAGAGTCGAACCGGTTCCCGTTTCCGAAGGGGTGTTGGAGCTGCCCGACGTTTGGGCATTGCATCACGGTGGCGTGCTGCGCGACGTACACCTCGCCTGGCGGCTTTCGGGTGTCCCCGAAGCCCCACTCGTCTGTGCCATGGGCGGCGTGTGGTGCGACCGGCGCCTGTATGAGCCGGACGATCCGCGGCGCGGCTGCTGGCGCGAGATCGTGGGGCCCGGGCGGCCGCTCGATGCGGATCGGCATCGCATCCTCAGCTTCGACTACATCGCCGGCAAGGGGGAGTCGACCGGGCCGCGGGCCGGCGGCGACTTTCCAAGTGTGTCCACGTACGACCAGGCGGACGCGCTCGCGCGGCTCCTGGATCACCTGAAGGTACGCGAGCTGCGAGCGATCGTGGGCGGCTCCTACGGCGGCATGGTGGCGCTCGCGTTCGCGGAGCGCTATCCGGAGCGCGTGGGCGCGCTCGTCACCATTTCCGCTGCTGATCAGCCCCACCCGATGGCGGTTGCCTGGCACAGCATCCAGCGGCACATCGTCCGCTTCGCGATCGGCTGCGGCCGCGGTCCGGAGGGACTGCAGCTCGCGCGCGCGGTGGGCATGTCGACCTACCGCAGCTCGGAGGAATTCGCGGCGCGCTTCCCGCCGCTGCCGCGGCTCGAGAGCGGAAGGTTCGTCTTCCCCGTGGAGCAATACCTCTTCGCCGACAACTCGGAGTGGGTCGCGGGCTTGAGGCCGGAGGCTTTCCTCGCATTGTCGGAGTCCCTCGACCTGCATCGGGTCGATGCGGCGCGGATCTTCGTGCCGACCTCAGCGGTCGCCGCGCGCGAGGATCAGCTGGTGCCGCTCTCCGACGTGCGCGGCCTCGGCGCGCGGCTCGGCAATGCCAGGGTGCACGAGATCTCATCCATCTACGGTCACGACGCCTATCTCAGGGAGTCGGAGCAGCTGCGCAAAGTCCTGGCCTCCTGGCCATCGTAGTCACTCGACGATCTCATGAGCTCTCACGACGAAATCCCGGCGCCGACGGCAACCCTGTTCCCCGACGGGGCCACCCGCGAGCGTGTGGAAGATCGGCTCACCCGGGCGCTGGCGCAAGCGGCGGAACGGGTCCTGCGCGGCCCGGTGATGCCCGATATCGACATGACGGCGCTGCGCCGCGAGCTGGCCGCTTTTGATTTCACGCAGCCGCGGCCGCTGCAAGAGCTGATCGACTGGGCCATCGGCAGCCTCGAGCACGGCACGGTGCACATGACGCACCCGCGATACTTCGGCCTCTTCAATCCAGCGCCCAACTTCCCCTCGCAGTGCGCCGACCGGATCTCCGGCGCCTTCAACCCGCAGCTTGCCAGCTCCGGCTCCTCGCCGGCGCCGGTCGCAATCGAGCAGCACGTGATCCGCGCATTCGCGGCGCGGGCAGGACTTCCGCAAGATGCCGCCGGGCATTTCACCACGGCGGGCTCCGAGGCCAACTTCACGGCGCTCATCTGCGCGCTCACCCGTGCGAACGAGCGCTTCGCATCCGATGGGGTCAGAGCCTTCGACGGCCCGGTGGCTTTCTACACCTCCAGAGAGTGTCAGCCCGCGTGGCACAAGATCGCGCACCAGGCGGGGGTCGGCCGCTCGGCGCTGCGGCTCATCGCCACCGACGGCTCCGGGCGAATGGATGTGCGGGCGCTTGCCGAGGCGGTGCGTGCAGATCGGCGCCAGGGCACGGTGCCGGTGTTGATTTCCACCACGGCCGGTACGACCGGTGCCGGCATGGTCGATCCGCTGGAGCCCTGCGCGAGCGTCGCGCGCGAGAATGACGTTTGGTATCACGTCGACGCCGCGTGGGGCGGGGCGGCACTCTGCTCCGACCGCCTGCGGCGCGAGATGGCCGGCATCGAGCTTGCGGACTCGGTGACACTCGATGCGCACAAGTGGCTCGCGACGACCATGGGGTGCGGGATGTTCATCACGCGACATCCGGCGATCCTGAGTGAGGCGTTCCGGGTCGGTGCGGAGTTCATGCCCTCGAGCGCGACCGGCATCGATCCTTATCTCAACACCGTGCAGTGGTCGCGCCGCTTCCTCGGCCTGCGGCTCTTTCTCTCACTCGGCGCGGCCGGCTGGCAGGGCTATGGCGCGCACGTGGAGCGCGCCGCGCAGGTGATCGACTGCGCCAGGGAGCGGCTCGCCGCTCGCGGCTGGAGCATCGCCAACGATTCGCGGCTCGCCGTGCTTTGCGTGTTGCCGCCCGCCGGCTCCGCTCCCGTGCGCGAGATCGTGCGCAAGGTGTTGGCATCCGGCCACGCATGGGTGGCGGTCGCGAAGCTCGAGGGGCGCGAAGTAGTCAGAATCTGCGCCACGCATGGCGAGATAACGAGCGCGGACGTCGACGTGCTGGTGTCAGCGTTGGAAGCTGCGCGCTGACGCTGACGAGGCCCGCAGCGTCGCCAGATGGGTGAGCCAGTTGCGGTAGATCGTGACGCCTGCGGGCTGCCAGTGCGGCCGGATGTCCGCAGCGAGCTCCGCCATGGGGAAGTTGCCCAGCTGGTCCGGATCACGCGCCTGCTCGACCCGTGCACGGTATTGCGCCAGCGTGGCAACACCCGCCGCTGAGAAGTAGCCCTGCGGCAGGTTGGGCCAGCCCGCCACCTCGGCGCGCAGGTAGCGGCCGACATCGCGCCGGTATTCCTTGAGAAGCGCCAACTCGTCGTATTCCGGATGACCCTGGAAGCAGATGAGCGGACTGTCGCCGGGAGACAGGAAGAGATCCGCGCCGGTCTCGCCCGACAGGCTCATGATCTCGAACCCCGCGGCCCGCAAGCGATCGACGGGCAACTCATTCCAGCGTGAGTGGGGCGTCGGCAGGACCGGGCCGACGCCGCGCAGCAGCGCGTGGTCGCCGATGACCTGATGCTCGAAGACACCGAAGCACTTCTCCGGCAGACGCCGCCGCCGTATACCATATAGGGCGTCGGCGGCTACATGCGCGGCGAGACACGACCAGATGCTGGAGGCGGTGTGCGTCTGCGCCCACTCCAGAACCTGCACCATGCGATTCCAGTAAGGCTCTTCCTGAAGGGTGGCGGCACGTGGCTCCATGCCCGTCACGATGAGCCCGTCAGGCGGGTCGGCGTACAGCGCCTCGATGCTGAAATAGCGGCGGTTGAGGCGCTCGAGCGCCTGCGGTCCGCGAGGCACTTCCGGCAGCCAAACATGGCGCAGCCGCACCGGCAGCGTGCCCGCGGCAGCGGCGAGCAGCGAGCCGAACTGACCCTCGGTAGCCTCGAGCGCCGGATCGGGCATGTTGTTCAGCAGGGCGATCACGATGGCGCCGTCCGGCGGGCGGGCCTGACCGCTGTCCTCGATTTCAAACGGCATCGGGTCTCATTCCTCGGCGCGGCAGCAGTGCCCGCGCATATCCCACCAGGCGCAGCAGCAGTGCGCCGAGCCCGAGAAGTGCGAAGGGCGTGTACTCGAAAAGGTGTCGTGTCTGGAGGCTGAGCGGGTGGCGGATGAAATCCAGCAGGAAGGCGAGCGCGATGTACTCCATGGCGACGATGCGCAGCGCGCGCCAGAGCGGCGGCGGCAGTTTGGCGGCGAGCGTCGGAATCGAGCAGAGCGCGAGGATGTACATGAACGTGGCCGCGATCAGGAAGAACAGCGCCAGGGAGCGGGACAGCGGCGGCGTCGGCGAGATGGCGTAGAGCCAGGCAACGAGCAGCAGATGGACACTCTGTGCCGAGGCGAAGGCGAGACCCAACTCCCGTGCCCGCCGTGCGAGGGGGCGGAAGAAAAGTCCGAAGGTGGCCGTGAGCGCGCCGCCGGCGTATGCCGGCCAGAAGAAGCAGTAGGCCCAGCGCGCAGTCAGCCGCAGAGCGGTCTCCGTGCCATGCGTTCCAGTACCGTGGCGCAGCAGCTCCACCGCGCCGATCAGGGCGGTTGTAATGAACGCGCCGCCCATCCAGGCTGCCGTGTGAGGTTTCTGCGCCGTGACCTGATGGCCCTGCATATGTAATCTGCGCTGCCGCGGTGGTTTACAGTCGCCCGGAGCGACGTATAAGATAGCTCAAAGTACAATGAACCGAAGCGGCACTCGCGGCGAGTGATCCGCCGGCAATCGCGAGCAGATAAATCATGGCGGCAGTTCCCAGCACCGGCATTGCCGAGGCCCTGGCCTCGGTCGCGCCCCGCAACGGCGGAGGTGCCAGTGTGGAGGTGACACTGGCGGGCGATGCGGAGCCGCAACTCTTGCTGCTGTCAGGGGAAACACAAGGCGCTCTGGAGCAGGCGAGTCTCGAGCTGCGCGAGTTTCTCACCGGCAATCAGGTGTCGATGGCCGATGTGGCGA
>DASXFY010000046.1:0-5892 GCA_036489335.1 Steroidobacteraceae bacterium | reverse complement strand
ATCGAAGTGATTACTATCTACTGCAGAAGCGGGACCGTGGATGGCCAGACCATATCGGAATTCTGCGTGTCTAGCGTTACGTCGGTCGGCCCAGCAGTGAGCAACCAACTTGGTCGCTGGCCGTTCTTCCGGCTCTCATATCGTCCGAAATTAACACCCAATCTACACCCAGAGTGCCGTGAAACTGACGCCCAGTGGAGATGGCTTGAAGAAAATGTGAATGAAATCAATGGTCGGGGTGACCGGGTTTGAACCTGCGACACTTACGTCGCGAAAATTCTCGGCCTACTTACTACGCCGGCTACTCGGGGGGCCCTTCCTCTCGACGCCCAGGACACGCAAGTCGCGCAGAGCCGAGAAGTCACGGCCGTGCGTGACCAGTCCGTCGGCGCCGATCGCGAGTGCGCTCGCCGCTTGGACCGCATCCGCCGGCTTCAACTTGCACGCGGCGCGAAGCCGGGCCGCACTTTCCGCGATCTCCGCGTCCAGGTCCACGACGAACCACGATTTGAGTGTGGCCCGGTAGCGTTCGGTGAGAACCTCGTCGCGAGCGCTCAAGGGTCCATTGAGTACCTCCGCGAGCGTCACCGTCGTGACTGCCAGATGCACTAGCCCTTCGTCGTGAGCCTCAAATACCGGCCTGAACACCGCACCGAGCTCGGGATGGTCTTCGAGCACATAAATGATTGGAGCGGAGTCGATCAGAAGAAGAGCGTTCTCCGATAGCCCCTCGAGGCTTATCGGCTCCATTCGTCTCTCGGCCGACGCAGGGTCGCCTGACTGTCGCGACCGTATAACCCACGTCCACTGCCCGCTAGGGGTAGCAGTGAGCGTTGCGGGTGCGCTTCTCCCGATGACACCGGCGCCAAAACGGCAACAGGGCGCCCATGACGCGTAATGATCGTCTGGCGGCCTTGCTGCGCGGCCGTCAGCAGCTCAGGCAATTGACTACGCGCTTCCTCGGCGCCTTTTCGAATCGGCTTGACCATGACCCGAGGGAGTGTACGGACCGTACGGTTTGTCGTCAACTGCATGTCGACGTGGACTGAATGCCTAAAGCCCTCGGTTTTCCGCCGGGCCTCCTAAACGGCTCCTTGGCACCTCGGTACCATCCGCAGCTACACTCCTCGGTAACCTGACCCGGGCTGGCGCGCCTTGCGTGCAGGCATACTTTACTCACCATTTTTTATCGGAGTGACTCTCACATGGGGCAAGACACCCTGGTCGTCGCCGGAAAGCTCCTGCTGCCGGAGCGGGAGGCGGTGCTCGAGCGGCAAGGCATCCTGGTGCGGGACGGCCTGATCGTCGCGGTGGAGCCGCTGGGCGCATCGACTCGCGCCGACCGAGTGATCGACCTCGGCGGGATGACGGTGCTGCCCGGATTGATCGACTGTCATACGCATCTCACGCTGCAACATGAGATGAAGGACATCATGGAGCAGCTGCGCAAGACGCCGGCGCAATGCGCCTTCGAGTCGATACCGAACGCGCGCCTGAAGCTGCTGTCAGGCTTCACCACCGTCCGTGAGGCGGGCTCATACTGGGCGTTCGTCGATCTCGCGCTGCGTGAGGCCATTGCCCGCGGCGACGTGCTCGGCCCCACGGTACTGGCGCCGGGCGCCATGATCACGATGACCGGGGGCGCCGGGGCGCTGACCGGACTGGCGCCGGACATCCCGCTGCCGCCGATGCTGCGCTATGGCAAGGCGAACGGGATCGCCGGCCTGCAGGAGCGCGTGCGCGATGTTGCCAGTCATGGTGCGGACGTGATCAAGATCTTCGCCAGTGGCGCGATCATCAGCCACGGTCGCAACCTGCCCACTTCTTGCGAGTATTCGGTCGAGGAGCTCAGAGCCGCGGTCGAGGAAGCGAAGCGGCTCGGGTTGAAAGTAATGGCGCACGCGCACTCGGCAACGGCGATCCGCAACGCCGTGGAGGCAGGCGTCGCCTCGATCGAGCACGGCACGATGCTGGATGAGGAAACCGCAACGCTCATGAAGTCGCGCGGCACTTTCCTGGTGCCCACCCTGTCGGTCCGCGACTGCATGGGAGAGGGCAGTCACCTGGATGCGGAGTTCCTGGCCAAGGCGAAAGCGGTCGTCTCTCACCACGGGACGGCGTTCCAGCACGCTGTCCGTGCGGGTGTAAGGGTGGCACTCGGGTCCGACAGCGTAGTCTGTCCGCACGATACCGGCGCGCGCGAGTTCCACTACATGGTGGAGCATGGGATGTCTCCCATGGAGGCGATCCGAGCTGCGACGACGCATGCGGCCGAGCTGCTCGGCGAGCCCCGCATCGGGTCCGTCGCTCCGGGTATGAAGGCCGATCTCGTCGCGGTGCGGGGCGATCCGGTGTCCAACATTGCTTTGCTGAGCGACATCGCCTTCGTCATGAAGGGCGGAGTCGTCCACAAAGGGGCGGACGGGAAGGCGTAATCTCGGGCGCGTCGAGCTTATCGGGCAGGCACGAGGCTGGAATGGCGTTTGTGCAGCAACGGCAGAAGCACGACAAAACCTGCGACGAGGAATACCGGCGCGAGGATCCGGATGCTTGCGATGCCGACGGACCCTACGAAAGGCGCCGCGAGGAGGGGGCCTATGGCGATACCGGCTCCCGACAAACCGCCGGCGAGCGCGGTGGATGAGCCTGTGGGGTCGATTTCGGCCGTCGCGGCGAACGCATATGGCGTGAAGATTCCCGTTCCACACGTCCACACGATGACGCTGAGCCCGAACGTCCAGGGTTTGGCCGCGGAAAACGCCATCAGCACGGCACTGCAGGTGAATATCAGACTGGCCGATATCGCTGCCGGGCGGGGTACCCTGCGCCCCAACGCGGTGACGAGCAAAGACACGCCGACCACGGCGACCGCGCCCGCGGAGAGCGCGTTGGCAATGGCCTGCGTCGACAAGCCGCCGGACTCGCCGATCTCGCCGTAATAGGTCCATACCATGCTCATGGCGACATAGGTGAGCAACACGCCAAGGGGACCGAGGAGCATGAGGACAGTGTACCGGCGGCGCGCGTCGGCGGCGGTCCCGGACGCCATAGAGGAGCGACCGAGATTCGCCAGGAATCCGAAGAGAAACAGGCCCGGGACTCCGAGGAGAGCCAGCAGTACGTACACGGCCATCCAGGAGTCTGTCCGCAGGAGGAGCGGCGTCGCCAGTGTGCAGGCTGCGGCCACCAGGGCCTGAATCACGGCGGCGGCGGCGAAGGAGCGCTCCGGAGCGGCCAGGCGCGCCAGTGCCGCCATACTCACCGCGCTCAGCATTCCGGTGCCGATGCCGGCGACGAAGCGCAGCGTCAAGAGCGCCCCCGCCGCCGTGGCGAGCGTTGAGGACAGGTTGCCTGCGATCCATAAGATCCAACCGACCAGAGTCAGCAACCTCCAGCTCGTCCGGCGTATGAGTGCTGCGCAGATGAGATTTGCCGCGGTCAGGCCGATCAGCTCTGACGAGGGAATCGCACCCACCTGGACGGTCGTGAGATGGAGGCTCTGCTTGATGGCGCCGATCAGCAGCGGGACGAGTTGAAAGGAAACTCCCGAAATGATGTAGGCGTGGATGGCAGCCGCCCTGGGCAGCTGCCCTCTCAGGGATGCGCTCATCGGGAGAACCAGTCCAGGATGTATTGATTCAGCTCAATTTCCTGGCTCGGTCGGCCTCTTGCGTGGCCAACGCCCCGCCGGATGAGAAGGGCGGAGTCGACGCCGCACTGCCGAAGCGCGTTGTAGTACTGCTCGCCCTCGCCTGGGGGCGTGCGCTGATCGTGATCGCCCACGACGACAAGCGTTCGGGTGCGCACGTGACCGACGCGGGAGAGCGGCGAGTGCGCCCATGCGGCTGCGGGGTCCTCCCACGGCGTGCGCGGCAGCCAGCGGCGTGAGTAGAGCGAACTGAGGTCCCAGGTCAGCATGAGACTCGTGTAATTGATGATGGGATGCAGCACCACCGCGGCCCGAAAGCGCTCGGAGTGGCCGATCGTCCACGCGGTCAGCGTGCCGCCCGCGCTGGTGCCGAGGATGTAGAGCCTGGTGGCGTCGATTCCGCCCAGAGCCTCGACGGCGCGTACCCCCGAGAGGATGTCCTCGTGCTCGCGGCTCGGGTGCCCGTCCTCGTCCAGGATGCGCATGAAGGCGCGCCCATAGGAGGTGCTGCCGCGATAATTAGGGTAGAAGACCACGAAGCCGGCCGCGGCCCAGCACTGGAACCAGAACGAGAATTTCGGACCGTAGGCGGCGTTGGGGCCGCCGTGAATCTCGACGATCAGCGGGTGTGGGCGCGACGGGTCGAAGTCCGGCGGATACACGATCCAACCCTGTATCGCCTCGCCGTCGAGCTCTGATCGATAACGGATTTCCCTCACCTGGCGTGGGTGAGGGCGTTCGTCCCAATCCGGATTGAGAGCCGTCAGTGCCCGAAGCTCACCGTCGCGGGCGATGCCGATCTGCGGAGGACGGTCGGGCATCGAGGTCGTCGTGACGAGGAAATCGCTCCCCACGGCGTAGTCGGTACCGAAGATGTTGACGTTCGGACCCGCCGTACCACCCACGTGAGCGAGCGCTTCCCGCGACCGACCCTCGAGGTCGACGAAGCCGATCTTGTCCACGCCAGCGTCGAAATAGGAGAAGTACACGCCGCGGCTCTGCGGGTCCCATGCCGGCGCGAACAGGTCCCGATCCATATCGAGCAACAGCCGGTCCTCGCTGCCGTCCGAGCGCATCAGCCGGAGGTGCGGCTGGTTGTGAAAGCGCAGCCGATCCTCGGAGCTCATGTATGCGATCCATTGGCCATCCGGCGAAGCCGCGGGGCAGGCCGCGACATGACCGTGAGTCAGTCGGGTGAGGCGGCTCGACCGGGGCTCGACCGCGTACATATCTGAATGACCCTGATGCTCCTGCCAGTTGGCATCCAGGTTGCTGGTGAACAGGATCTCCGATCCGTCGGGCCGCCAGGCGAGTGTCGCCGGCAACAGGCCGCCGCCGCGCAGCTCGATGCCGGGCGCTTGCCAAGGACCGCCCGTCGCCACCTCGGCGACGAACAGCTGGTCCGAATGCTCGATCAGCCCATGTCCCTCGCTGCGGTAGAACCGTCGATCGACATAGTGGGCGGCGGGCGCCCACTGGCGGCTCACCGGCGGGAGTCCGCGGATACGGGTTGGGGCGGGAAGCCGCACCGGCATTACGAATGCCAGCCATCTGCCGTCGGGCGACCAGGTCGACAGCCGTGGCTCGGCGGGCAGCGCGCAGATGCGCAATGCCGCACCTGAGGCGAGCTCGAGCCGCATCAGTCGAAACTCTGCGTTCGTATCGTCAACCGGATTCGACTTCGCCACGTAGACCATCTCGCGACCATCCGGCGACCAGGCGAAGGAGCGGATGTCGAGCTCCGAGGGCGCGAGCCGCAGGTGCTCGCGGCTGTCGGGCTGCAGGACCCAGAGCTCGCCGAACACCCGATCCTCCTCCCGGTTCCCCCGGTGCCGCAGGTAGGCGATGTGTCCGCTGCGCGATACCGCGGGTGCGGTCGGCAGCTCGAGATCAAACAGCTCTTCCGGGAGAGGATGCGTCGGGCTCATATGCTGCGGTGAGATGATGACGGTGCCATGCGTGAATTCCGGGCCCAGGCTCAGGGGGGATCACCCGCTACGGCGGCGCTCGCGCGCTCAGCGAGATTGGCCGAGATCCCGTCGGTGGCGACGATCTGCTGCAGCTGTCCGTGCATGTGCTCGGCGAGCGGTCTCACGTAGCGGCGCCAGTCCGCGAAGCAGTCCATCAGGCGCGCGGCGGTGATGGGATTGAACCGGTCGACGGCGAGGATCTGCTCCGCAACGAAGACGTAGCCATTGCCATCGGGCGCGTGGAAGGCCGCCGGATTCTCCAGGGCGAAGGTC
>DASXFY010000034.1:0-61905 GCA_036489335.1 Steroidobacteraceae bacterium | reverse complement strand
CTCCTGGAACGGCAAGTATCGGCGGCCACAGGACCTCAAAACGCTCAACTTCCAGATCCCGATGCGCACGGATCTCCTGTGGGTCTACGAGGGCATGAACCAATACCTGGGTGACCTCCTTTCCTTCCGCACGGGAGTCAGGAAGCCGGCCGAGTACGCGGAATATCTCGCGGCGCTCTATGCCGGCCTGGCGAGCGAGCCCGGGAGGAACACCGAGCCGCTGATCGATACCACGACGGCGGCACCCTACCTCTACCTGGTGGACGGCGCGTATCCGAGCATCCGCCGCACGGCGGGTGATTTCTACGGGGAAGGAGAGTTGCTCTGGCTCGATGCCGATACGCTCATCCGCGAGAAGACTCACGGTGCCAAGTCACTCGATGACTTCCTGCATCTTTACAGCGCTCCGGCGCTCACCGGGCCGATCACCAAGACTTACACCCGCGGCGACATCGAGCGGCTGCTCAACGAAGTGGTGCCGTACGATTGGCACGCCTTCACTCAGCAGCGCGTGTACGAAGTCGCAGCGACGCCGCCGCCCGGCGAGCTGGCACGCTCGGGGTGGCGGTTGGTGTACACGAGCAAGCCGAACGAGTTCATCGCGGCTTTCGAGACCCTGCGGCACATGAACGATCAGTGGTACAGCTATGGCCTCCAGGTCGGCAAGGACGACACGGTGATGGACGTGCGTGAAGGCTCGCCGGCGTGGAATGCCGGCATGGCACCAGGCATGAAGATCGCCGCGATCGACGGCCAGGCTTATACGGACGATGTACTGAAGTATGTGTCCACCCAGGCGGAGCATTCCAACGGGCCGACGGCGTTCCTGGTACAGGAAGACGGGTGGTACAGCACGCTGAACATCGATTATCACGGTGGGCCGAAGTATCCGCACCTGGTGCGGGTCCCGGGCACCCCCGACATGCTGGCGAAGATCATGGCGCCGCACGCGGGGTCGTAAGGCGCGCCACCGGGATCGGCCCCCTTGCGGGGGCCGATTTTTTTTGGCTCAGCGGCTATTGGCCGCCGATGGTGTAGTCGACAGTGGCGTAGACCTGGCGGCCATAAGGATTGCCGTACGCGAGGTCGTAGCCGCCGACGAAGTTGTTGGTCGTGGAGCCGTAGTTCGTATACGGCGGATTATGATTGAAGACGTTCTTCACCCCGATGGTGAAGTCGAAGTGGTCAAGACCCGTATACGACGCCTGCGAGTCCAGGGTGTCGTACGGCGAAACATTGCGCGGCACTCCCGAGATGTCCGACGGAACGTCCTGGTACGCCTCCTGGTAGTGCTGTGTCACCGAGACCTGCCAGGAGGGCGCCGTATAGCCGAGCGTGAGGCTATGCCGCCAGCGGACGATGGCACCGCCACCCACGCCGGCCTGCGAGTCGCCTATGTTGATCTGGCTGATCCAGGTACCGTCGAACTGCTGCGCGTTGTACGTGTAGTAATAGGAGCCATTGCCGCGCAGCAGGATGTATCCCGGCCCCACCGGGATATCGTAGTCCAGGTTGATGTCCAAGCCGCTGACGTTGAGCTTGAAGAGGTTGGCGTTGGTCTGGCTGATGAAGACGATGTTGCCCGACCCATCGCGCTGGATGTAGCTGGCGAATTCCGTCGCCGTCGCCGCATTCTGCAGAATGACGTTATAGGGCAGACCGCCGCCCTGGATCGAATCACGCAGGTAGATCCAGAACGAGTCCACATCCACGGTCAGGCCCGATATGGGCTTGGCCACGAAGCCCAGCGTGTAGTTCAGCGACTTCTCGGGCTTCAGACCGGGATTGCCGCCCGTGACGGTCTGGAACTGGAAGCTGCAGGCGGAATTGTTCGGATCGAACGTCGGGCATTTGATGGGATCGCGCGTTCCGTTCGATGTGACGCTGGGCACCTGGGGCGCGTACAGGTCCGTCAGCGAGGGCGCACGGAAGCCCGTTCCCACCGCACCGCGCACCAGCAGCTGCTTCAGCGCCTGCCAATGCAGTGTCAGCTGCGGATTGAACGTGTTGCCAACCGTCTGATAGTGATCCCAGCGCGCCGCGATGTCGGCCCCCAGCGACGGAGTGATGTTGCCGTTGAACTCGACGTAGGCGGCCTGCGACATGCGCGAGACCGATTCCGGCAACTGATTGCCGCCCAGACCGGCGATATCGCCCGAGAGGAGCGCAGCCGAGGGCGAGAAGTCGTAGGTCTCCCGGCGTATCTCCCCGCCGACCGCCATGCGCAGGGGGCCTGCAGGAAGCTGCGCGATCGCGCGGCTGGCGGAGGCGTCGAGCGCGGTGAGCGACGTCCTGGTCGAATAGTCCTCCTGGTCGTCATTGGTCGCCATGGCTGCGGCCTCTGCGGCCGGATCCGTCGTCGGGCCGAAGGGGTTGATGACGCCCGAATCGAGCAGCGGCATGATCTCGGAATAGAGAGGCCATCCGCTCTGCAGGTTGTCATAGACGCTCACGCCGCTGTAGAGCAGCGAGGTGTCGTAATGCCATCCGCCGGCATCGCCTTTCATGCCGCCCACCACGCGGGTCGTGTTGGCCGTATCCTCCGTCTGCCGGAGGCCGGTCGCGAAGCCGCGGTAGATGAGATTCAGCGGCTGCCCTGCAAGGCCGTGGGAGGCAGCCCAGGCGGTCGGATAGTACGGGCTGGTGGGCGGCAGCAGGAACGCCCCATCGCCGGCCGCGACGGCCGGATTATTGTAATTGGGATACTGCGTGGCCAGCAGGTTGCCGAGGTACGCGATGTACGGATCGCCGGGCACCATCGGGTTCTGGTACGAGAGGGGCACCGGCTGCTCCCACTGCGTGGTCCGATTCTGTGAGAACAATACGTTGCCGTAGAGCTGGCTGGTATCCGACAACTTGAAAGCGCCGTTGAGATAGACACTCATCCTCTTCTGCAGCGGCTCCAGCGCGTCCGACTTGGAGTTGTCGAAGCGGCACTGGTTGGGATAGTTCACGTCGTTGAGGGAATCCGGCCCGCAGTTGCCCACCTCCGGATTGAGCGTGATCTTACTGGGGTACACGGAATTCGCCGGAACCGCCACGTTTGCGGGGAAGGCGAACGACGAGGTCACGTCGTTACCGTACCCGGGACTGTAGCGAGTGGCAAAGTCGCGCGAGCTGCCCATGAGAGGCGACGAGTGATTGAACATCAGGCCGATGCCAATGTTGTATCGGTCGGTGTCGAAGTTGCCCGTGCCCGCATAGATCGATACGGTTTCCTGGGTACCTCCTCCAGCCTCCGTGGGCGTGCCCACCGTCGCGGTCGTGTCCAGCCCCTGGAAATTCTGCTTCAGGATGAAATTGACGACACCCGAGATCGCATCACTACCGTACACCGCCGAGGCGCCATCCTTCAGGATCTGGATGTTGTCGATCGCCGCCACGGGAATGGCGCCGATATCGACCGAGTCATCCGCCGAGGTGCCGCCGTAAAGTGTCGAGCGCAGTCCGTTGATGAGCACGAGCGTACGGGCGCTGCCGAGGCCATGCAGCGACACCGTTGAGATGCCGCCCGTCGTATAGCCTGTTCCCTGCGCCGGCAGTGTGCTGCCCACACTGTCGACGGCGGCAACGTTCTGCATGAGCTCCGGCACGCTGACCGCGCCGGTGCGAGAGATATCCGCAGCGTTCAGAACCTGTACCGGCAACGCTTGCGTGTTGCCTCCCTGGATCGAGGTACCGGTGACCACCACTTCCTGCAGGGTGGGGGCAGTGCCTGGTGCGGCGCTGGCGGTGCCGGAGGCGACGGTCTGCGCCTGCGGATCGGCGGGCGCGCCGGCGGCTATCGCCGGCAAGCCGCCCACGAGGCCGATGACGCTCAAAGTTGGGATAGCGCTCACAAGACGCGCCGTAACTCTCGGGATACTTCGATCGGTGCTCACATTGCCCCCATGATTCTCGAGTCGACTTCGATGTAATTGTGGCAACTGTACCACGCACGGATGTGCAGGCGCGGCTACCTGCCGGTGGGTTTTCGTCGCCCCCATGCCACAGCTCGCCGCAATGCGGGCGCGGCTGGGCATCCTGTGCCGTGGTACTGCGTGGATCCAGCCTGCGCTGCGATGCGCAGCCGCTACACTAAGCGGATGCGCAACGATCGCACTCGGATGAGGCTGCTGGGCGCGGTGAGCGCGCTCGCCGCCCTGATGGCCGCTCAAACGATCTCGAGCGCGTCAGTGCAGGCGCGGCAGCGCTCACTGCTGGGTGCCGGCCTGCCGGCGGCCTCGCTCGGCGGCCCTTGCCTGCGCACCGGCAAAGCGTATCTGCGGGCCCGCATCCGCGGGGCGATCCGGCTCGACGTCGATCTGCGCGGGCCGCTTCTTTCATGCGAGGGCGGGCCACGCCTGGATGGCAGCGGCATCCGCATGGGCTTCGAGGGGCGCGTGGGGCCGGGACAGCGGCGAATGCGCATGGTGTTCGGGATCGACGGCGCGAAGGAAGGCCGGCCCGGGCGGGAGCTGCCGACCAATCTGACAGTGATCTTCGAAGGTGAGAAGCTGCTGTTCGCGACGCAGGGCGACAGCAACTGCACCGTGGATCGACTGACACAGGCACGCGTCCGCTCGCGTGGACATGCAGGTCGCGCGTACCGCATAGTCGCCCACGGCTTCTGCATCGCGCCCGCCAATGACCTCTCGGGTCATCGGCGCATTCTGGTGACGACTTTCGACTTCGCCGGGCGTGCGGACTTCAACACTGGATAAGAGACGAGGACAACGCCCGTGACGACTCATTCGCGTCCCCTGCACTTCCTGATGGTCCAGCTGACGCTCGGGCTGGCCCTTGGCTGCTTGCTCAGTCCCGTGTGCCTGGCGCAGTCGGCGCCGATCGAGAGCCTGACGCGCTTCCCGCGCACAACCCTCGAGATAACGGCGCACGGCAATCGGGACCGCTTCCAGATCTGGATCGCCGACACACCGGCGCGCCAGGAGCAGGGGCTGATGTTCGTGCGCGATCTGCCCCGCAGCCAGGGAATGATCTTTCCGCAAGGCTCGCCGCAGGTGGCGCACTTCTGGATGAAGAACACGTACATCCCCCTGGACATGGTTTTCATCGGCGAGGACGGGCGGATCGCCAAGATCATCGCCAACGCGCATCCGTTCTCGCTGGATGTGCTGTCGTCCGACGTGCCGGTGGTCGCCGTGCTCGAGATCCTCGGCGGAGAAGCGCAGGCGCTCGGCCTGAGCGTCGGCGATCGGGTCAGCTGGAAGGCTCATTGATAGCGCTACCATAAGCGCCACGCGTTGCACCGCTGCAACGCCAAGATCCTGAATTGCTTCTTTTGGGGACATTCCCGTCGGTGGAAGTGGCGGTTTCGCGCCCTTTTGGGACGACTTCGGGCACCCTGATTGTTGTTTTTTAGCCAAAAATGTATCTCCTTTCTGTGACGCACTGCTAGAATCGGGCCACGCAAATCCGACCTGGGCCCGAGCCTGGGCGTGATCACGCACAGCTCGCCAGAGCCGAGTCACCCTCCTCCCGGGAGGCGCCGGCCAAACAATATAGGCGGCCAATGAGCCGTCCGAGAGAGGAGACATTGATGAGAACGAACCGTGAATTGGCACTCGCCATCAAGCGTGCTCTTGCAACAGGTACCCTAGCGTTATGCGGTGCTGGAGCCGTGACGGCGTATGCGCAGCCAACTCCCTCGCCGAAGCCGACCACAACGCAGACAACTACGAAACGGACGACGACTGCGAAGGCAACGCCCGCCAAGGCGACCACTGCAAGCGCGCCCATCGTGCTCGCACAGACGACTCCGGCGCCTGCCGCCGCGAGTCCGGCCTCGCAACAGCTGCAGACGATCGTGATCACCGGCTCGCTGATCGAGCGGACGGCGACCGAGTCACCGAACCCGGTGCAGGTCATCAGCGCCAAGGATCTCGTCCAGTCCGGTTACACCGACATTTCGGACGTTCTGCGCAACATCAGCGCCAACGGCGCCAGCACGCTGAGTCAGTCTTTCAGCTTCGCGTTTGCCGCCGGCGCGTCGGGCATCTCCCTACGCGGACTGTCGCTGGGCGACACGCTGGTGCTGATCGACGGTGAGCGCTCAGTGCCCTACCCGCTGCTCGATGACAACGAGCGCAGCTTCGTCGACCTCTCCTCCATTCCCTTCACGGCGATCCAGCAGGTGCAGGTCCTGAAGGACGGCGCCTCCGCTCTATACGGTGCGGATGCAGTCGCCGGCGTCGTCAACGTCATCCTTAGAAAGGAGTATCAGGGCTTCCACATCTCGACCGAGGCCGGTACTTCGCAGCACTGGGACGGCACCCAGGAGCACATCGGCTTCATCGGCGGCCGGGGCGACCTGGCGAGCGACGGCTACAACTGGTACGTCTCCGGCGATATTCGCCATCAGGACGACGTTCTCGCCGCCAACCGCAGCGGCCAATGGGACAGCCTCGACTTTACCGGCTACGGTGGCTACAACCGCACGCCGGGTGTCAGCCTGGCCGAGAATCCGAACATTCCGTACCCCAACGTGCTCACCGGCTACCTGATCAATCCCAACAGCACTGACGGGACGCCCTACACCTATCTACCGGGCTGCGATGCCGCGTCTCAAGCCGTCAATAAATGCGGCTATTTCCCCGCGGGCGCACAGCTGCAGCCGGCGACCAGCAACGTCGACATATTGGCCAAGTTCACCAAGGAGCTCGGCAGCGGCTGGGAGATCGGCGTGCAGGCGTCCTGGTTCTACAGCAGAGCTGATCAGGTCGCCTCGTACAATGGCGACATCAGCGCGGGGGGCGGCACCGGCTACGCCGACGGTGGGCCCACGAACATCGGCTTGGCGCCCGGCCAGGCACCCAACGTGATCACTTACCCGGTCATTACCGTGCCGACCAATTACCCGGGCAACAACTACGGTGCGCCGGCGCCGCTGGTCTACAGCTTCCCCGAGCTCGGACTCACCAACACCCAGGTCGAGACCAATACCTACCGCCTGCTGGCCTCGATCTCGGGCAATGCGGCCGGCTGGGATATCAGCGGCACCGCCGGCGCCATGTATGCCAAGATGGACCAGTGGCTGTATGGCAACATCGAGCCTTCCGCGCTGCAGAACGCGCTGAACAACGGCTACATCCTCGGCAGCTCCACCGGCGCGTCGCTCTTTGCCCCGCCGGCCCAGACCACCCCCACCAGCCAGCTCGACCTGATCGACGTCCACGGCACCCACAAGCTGCTCGACCTGCCGGGCGGACCGCTGAATTTCGCGATCGGTGCGCAGTGGTTCAAGGAGGAGCATGACGAGACGCCGCCGCCGCTCATCGAGTCGGGAGTGCAGGCCGGCGACTCCATCTATGTGATCGGCACCGAGTACGATCGAGCGGCCTTCGCCGAGCTCGACGGCAACCCAGTCAAGGCGCTCAACATCAATATCCAGGGACGTTACGACAATTACCAGACCTTCGGCTCGGACTTCACACCGAAGATCGGCTTCAAGTTCACGCCGTGGAACTGGATCGCGTTGCGCGGCACCTGGGGCAAGGGCTTCCGCGTGCCGTCGGCGGCGGAGGGCATATCCTCAGGCGAGGCGTTCGGCGCGGGCACCTCCAACGATCCGGTCCTGTGTCCGAATCCCACCACTCCCAATACGCCCGGGAACTACCCGAGCCAGTGTAACGTGGCGTTGACGGGCGTGCTGCTGGCGAACTCACACCTGCAGAACGTCAAGTCGACCAACTGGACGACGGGCATCGTCTTCCAGCCGCTCACCCAGGCAAGCGTCTCCCTCGACTATTACAACATCAAGCTCGACAATGACATCGTGCCGGTATTCGAGGCCGGCGCGGGCTTTGCCAGCGACATCAGCCTGGTTCGCGGCCCCACGGTCGTCCTGCCCTACGTCAACGCCCAGGGCCAGACGGTGAGTCAAGCGACACCGGTGGGCCTGATCCTGGAGGAGAGCTTCCCATACGTGAATGCCAGCTCGACCAAGACGAGCGGCTACGACGTCGACCTGCAGTATCACTGGGACATGGGAGCCATCGGCCGCTTCACCGGCGAGATGACGTGGACGCATGAGCTGACGTATCAGCTGATCATCGGCGGTAGCACCTTCGATCTTGCCGGCACGCACGGCCCGTCGGGCGTATCGGGCGATACCGGCAACCCGAAGGATCGCGTGAACTGGCGGCTGAGCTGGAGCAAGGGACCGGTCACGATCACCCCCAGCATCAACTTCATCAGCCACTTCAGCCTCAGCGATCCGTCCTCCGGCATTCCGGACTGTGCCTCGGCGATCGCCTACGGGAGCAACTTCCCGGACGGCGTGACCTCCGCCAACAAGGGGTTCTGCAACATAGGGTACTTCCTGGAGACGGACGTCTATGGCTCGTATCAGCTGACCACCAACTTCCAGCTGCACGCGTCAGTGACGAATCTCTTCAACAAGCAGCCGCCGGTGGACGTCCAGACCTACGGATCCGGCAGCGTGTTCCTGCCCTACGATGCGGCCCTGCATCAGGACGGCGCGGTGGGCCGGTACTTCCTGGTCGGATTCGACTACGACTTCTGACCGGATCTATTTCTCGCTCATTTAGCGATGGGCCCCTTCGGGGGCCCATTTTTTTTGGCCTCCGCCCCAGTAACGCCGAACGCGACATCAGGGTGCCTGGGACCGATGCAGGCATGTCAGCCTCGTTGTACGGGCCCCACGTTAATGGGCGCCTCGTCCTTCGCTGACGCAAACTGGCCCTGGTCACCCCCCTTTTTGGTCTGTCATCCCGAATCAAAGTCGGAGCTAGTGTGGTTTTTTTACCAAAACAGTATGTTCTTTTGCCGACACACTGCTAAGATCCACGCCCACGCAGATCCGGCTTGGCGCGAAGCCCGGCCGGAAACACTCGCAACCCTAAGCAGGACCGGATCCGCCTCCGCGGGAGGCCCCGGTCGAATGTGGACGCGGCCGAAGAGCCGCCGAAGAGGAGATTTTGAATGATACCGAACCGTGAACTGGCACTCGCTGTCAGGCGAGTTCTTGCGACGGGCACGATAGCCCTGTGCGGCGCAGCCTCGATGGCGGCCTACGCTCAGCAGGCGACGACCGCGCAGCCGGCTGTTCCGCAGGCGACGACCGCGAAGGCGGCAGTCAAGTCCGCGAAAACGCCCACCGTCAAGAAGCCCATCCTGCTCGCACAGGCGACGGAGTCGACCACGGCCGCAGCGCCGGCCTCGCCCGCCGAGCCCGCACAACTTCAAACCGTAGTCGTCACTGGCACCCTGATTGCGAGGCCGGCGGCCGAAACCGCCGAGCCCATCACGATCATGAAGGCAGACGCCCTCAAGAACCAGGGTCTGACCAATGTGGAGCAGGCGGTCGACCAGATCACCGCCAACGTCCCGGGAATCAACATCGCGCAGTCCGTCGGCCAGTACACCGGTGGCGGTTCCTACGTCAACCTGCGCGACCTGCAGGCGGAGCGAACGCTGGTCCTCGTCGACGGTCAGCGGTTGGCCCCTAACGCCACCACCGGTCTGGGGGTCGACGTCAGCGGCATCCCGTTCTCGGCGATCGAGGACGTGCAGGTGCTGCGCGACGGCGCCTCGTCACTGTATGGCTCGGATGCGATCGCCGGCGTGGTCAACTTCATCACCCACAAGGATTATCAGGGTGGCGAGGTGCAGGTCGATGTCAACCATCCACAGTTGGCCGGCGGCGGCTCCGGAGATGCGAATTTCATCTTCGGGCACGGCGATCTGGCGGCGGATGGCTATAACTTCATGGTTACGGGAAATTACAGCAAGCAGAATGAGCTGAAGGCGCAGCAGCGGCCGTTTTCCGCCACGGGCATCAACATTCCCCAGGGTCTCGATAATACCAACGGCATTGGAACCTGGCCCGGATCCGTCGTCGACGGCGCCGGCAATGAGTGGCAGCCGGGTTATCCGGCCTGCGCGGGCGATCCGTTGTTCCTGACCAGACAGAACAACGAATGCTTGTACGAGTACTCCGCCGCGACCGACATCCTGCCGCAGTCGGAAGAGGAATCGGCGATGGCGTCCTTCACCAAGGCGCTGCCGGCCAACAATCAGATCCGTCTGCAGTACTTCTATACCCGCTCCAAGCTGACCGATTGGGGCGGCGCCATGTTCTACGGCTTCACGATGACGCCGCAGGACAATCCGGCGTATTTCCCCAAGGCGTCCCAGCTGACATGCGTGTCCGTGCCGTGCACTCCATTCGACGCGACGGATCCCATCACCGCATACTGGAGCGATCCGAACAACAATCGCTACCTCGGCAACATCAACAACGAGCAGCGAATGCTGCTGACGTTTTCTGGCACAAACTTCGGGTGGGATTACACCGCGGACATCAACTACAGTCAAAACAAGGCCACGCAGCTGACTGTAGCCGACCTGCCCAACGAGGCGGTGTTCTACCAGGCCGACGGTTCGCTCAGCAATCTGATCAATCCCTTCGGTCCGCAGAGCGCGGCCGGGCAGGCCCTGATTGACAGCTCATATATCAATGGCCCACTCAGCCACGGCAAGGACAAGCTCTGGAGCGTCGACGGTCACGCCAGCCACGAATTGGGCGACGCCTTCAACGCGGGTACCCCGGCGACGGTAGCCCTGGGCTTCAGCTTCGGCGGCGAGAACTTCAATTCCGCCACGACTCCGGAGGCCGTCCTGCTGGCTGCGGCGACGGCATTCAATCCCCAGGTCGTCAATGGCAGCCGCGCGACACAGGCGATCTATGCGGAATTGGACGTGCCGATGTCGTCGCAGATCGATCTCGACATCTCGGATCGCGAGGACCGGTACAGCGATTTCGGCCAGACCAACAACGGAAAGATATCGCTGCGCTATCAGCCATCCCACTTCGTGACCTTCAGGGGATCTGCGTCCACCGGGTTCCGTGCGCCCACGCTCAACTCTCTGTATGGGCCCAACACACTGGGCGCGACGGGCGGTACGGTGGGCATCGGCACGCACACCTCCGGCTACGGGAATCCGGTCTGCGAGGCGGAGCTGTTGGCGAACAACTTCCCTGCTTCGGGGGAATTCACCGAGACGGTCTGCGACAACCAGGGATTGGGACTGTACGGTGGCAACAGGCACCTGACGCCCGAGACGTCGGAGAATTTCGATATCGGCATCGTGGTCGAGCCGCTGCGGAATCTGGGCATTACGCTCGATTACTACCGGATCCTGCTCAAGAGCCCCATCGGGACCATTCCGTACACGGCCATCTACGGCAATCCGACGGCATTCGCGAACGAGTACGTATTGAACGCGGCCGGGTCGCTCTCCCAGTCGATCAATCTGGGACCTGACTGCACTCCGTATACCGTGTCGAGCTGCGGCTACGTTCTGCAGGAAGCGACGAATACCGGGTTCATCACGACCGACGGTGTCGACTTGAGCGTGAACTATTCGCAGCACACCGCGATCGGTACCTTCGCCGAGGACTTTGAAGGTACTGCAATCACGAAGTTCGATCTGCAGGAGTACACCGGCGGCCCCGTGCTGAACCTGGTGGGTTGGTACAACAGTGGCAATCAGCCGGCACTGCGCTGGCAGCATACCCTGCGGGTGACCTGGATGAGCCCGGACGCCAGGTGGGGCGCGGGACTCAACAACCGCTTCATGTCGACGTACATCGACCAGCTGCCCGACGCCAATGGCAATCCGAGAAACGTGGGCAGCAATTCGACCTGGGATGTGTACGGGTCCTACAAGCCGATCAGGCCGGTGACCGTGCTGGTGGGAATCCGCAACCTGTTCAACAGGTATCCGCCGTTCTCCAACCAGCTCGGCAACTGGCCCGCGGGCTACAACCCGATCTACTCGGACCCGACGCTGCGGACGTTCTACATCAACCTGAAGTACGATTTCTGATCCAAACCTCAGGATCCTTTTTCAAGCCCCGCCTCGTGCGGGGCTTTTTTTTGCGTATCGTCCACAGCCGCCATGAGCCCCGCCGTGGCACACCTTCGGGGGCGCTCGCGCATGGCCGCGATTGGTCCTTCCAGCCCCGCCACTCATCGCATGCGACGCCCCGGTGGCCGGTCAGCGCAGGCGACGATGCCTGCCACCATGGCATACTCAGCCACCATCGCGCACTCCCCGCCTGGGCCGCGGGGCGCCGCGAGAACAACGTCCATTGAGGAGCATCTCGTGAACCGTCATGTTTCCCTCTCCTGCGCATACATCATCGCGGGCGTGCTCTGTTGCATCACCCACGCGTCCGCGGCGGCCCGCTACGACACAGTCTGCAAGTCGGCAGGCGAAGAATCCGCGGACCTGGCGGCACATCGGGTCACCTCGGCGGCCTTGGTCGGTGATTATCGAGAGCGGATTGCCGCCCGTAACGGCGAGATCCACGCGGTCATTGGCCTGAACCCGCGGGCCCTGGCCGAAGGCCAGGCATCGGATGCACGCCGCGCGGCTGGCCGGCTGCGAGGCGCTGCCGATGGGCTGCCCATCCTGGTCAAGGACAACATCGGCATCGCCGGCCTGCCCACTACCGCCGGCTCGCTGGCCCTCGCCCAGAACGTCCGCGGCACGAGCGCCACGGTGGCGCAGAACGTGACCCGTGCCGGCGCGGTGATCCTGGGCCGGACGAACCTGTCGGAGTGGGCGAATATCCGCTCGCAACATTCGAGCAGCGGCTGGAGCGCGGTGGGCGGCCTCACGCGCAATCCCTATATGCTGGATCGGAGCGCATGCGGGTCGAGCTCCGGATCCGCGGCGGCTGTCGCTGCCGGCATGGCGGCTGCGGCCATCGGGACGGAGACGGACGGCTCCATCAGTTGTCCCTCATCCATGAACGGGCTGGTGGGACTGAAGCCGACGGTAGGGCTCGTCTCGCGTGCCGGCATCGTGCCCATCAGCCACACACAGGATACGGCGGGACCCATCACTCATACGGTGCGTGACGCGGCGATACTCCTGACGGCAATGGCCGGGAGCGATCCTGCCGATCCGGCCACGGTGGATGCCAATGCGCATCGCATGGATTACACCCGTGCGCTCGATCCACGAGCCCTGAAAGGGGTGCGCCTGGGAGTGGCGCGCTTTTTCCTCAAGGGCTTCACTCCCGCGACCCTGGGCGTCTTCGAACGCGCGCTCGCCGTGCTAAAAGCACAGGGCGCCACTCTGGTGAACGTCGATGACTACGACGTGCAGAAGCTCGGCAACAACGAGAATCTCGTCCTGATGACGGAGCTCAAGGCCGATCTCAACTCCTATCTCTCCGGGTCGCCGCCGGCGGTGCAATCCCGGACGCTCGCGCAGCTGATTGCGTTCGACGACGCGCACCCCGAGGAAATGACCTGGTTCGGACAGGGCTTTTTCGTCAACGCGCAGCGGACGAAGGGCCTGCAGGATCCGGCGTATATCAAGGCGCGTGCCGCCAATCTGCGACTTGCCGGACCGGATGGGATCGATCGGCTGCTGAAAGAGCACCACGTCGTCGCCCTGATCTCCCCCACGCAAAATCCGGCCTTCGTGATCGACCTGGTGAACGGCGACTCCGCCAGCGGCGGCGACAGCAGCCTGGCGGCGGTCGCGGCCTATCCATACATTACCGTACCGATGGGCGAGGTCCATGGAATGCCCGTCGGACTCTCCTTCATCGGGCCGAAGTGGTCCGAGGCACGGCTTCTGGGCCTCGGCTACAGCTACGAGCAGGCGAGTCACGCCGCTCGCCAGCCCACGTTTGCGACGGACGCGCTGCATCCGCGCGCCGCCCGGACATGTCAGTGATAGCGAAGGGCGCCGACGTATCGGCGCAGCTTCATCCGCTCGGCGGAATGCGCTCGCTCAGGTCGTAGTCGCGGGGCGCGATACCGATTTGGGCGTGGCGGAAATCGATGGAGAAAGCATCGACCGTCCCGAGCACATCCATGCCCAGGATGATCGCCGGATGTGCCGTCAGGCCCCACACTTTGAAGATGGGGAAATCTCCGAACACCAGCACGGCGTTACCTATGCGGATCGCGCCGAGGTCAACCGTGGGCGCCACTTGCACATTGCCAGGCCGCACTTGTTTGGTGACGCCGAAGACGCGTGCCCGGTCACGGGTGTCCGGCTTCACGTAGAGTGCACGATAGAGCGCCATGTTGCCGAGTGTCTGCGGTGATCCGGTGTCGATGATCGCATCGACGGGCACATCGCCTACCCTACCGGGCACGCTGAGAAGCCCGCTGCGAAGCCGCGTTGCCTGCACGCGCGCATAACCCAACGGGATCGCACCGGCATCCGCGGTGCGAATCGTCACCGTGTTGTGCCGGAAATCGACCTGAAGGCTGTCCTCGGCGAGGCCGGCTGCTCCGAGAATGCCGTCAGCCCCGGCCATGATCGGTGACCAGATCACTGGAACCTCCGTGTGCGCTATGAAGAGGGCGCCGGCTTGCATGCTCTCGATCGGCACCGATGGCAGGATCGCCGTGCCGGTGACGCCGGCAACCCGGAGAGACCTGCCGGGCGAGGTGGCGAGCCCCAGAGCAGCCACGAGCTTGGGGGAGACGGTCGAATCGTTGGCTCCGGTATCGATGATGAAGCGGTAGGGTCCCTTGCCGTTGACCATGATTGCCGCCACCACCCTGCCGACGTAATCGCGCGTGGTCGGACAAGCGAGCAGTAGGTCTTGCGGCTTGGGGGCCGCAGGAGACTGCGCAGCGGGGGGCGGGCCGGCGACGGGCGCCGGCGGGGTGCCGGCGCCCTGAGCAAAAGCAGCAAGCCCGGAGCAGGCCAAGGCGGTAGCCGCCAGGGGCGCACTGAGCTGCCGAATGATCCTCAGCGCGGCATACATGGATTGCATCTGAGCACAAGGTGGGCCACGCCGCAAACCGGCTGCGTCTCGGTCAGCCACTGCCGGCCGCTCCCGCGTGCAGCCCGTGCATGGGGCCAGTTGGCGGACACCGGCTGGCACCAGGCCCGGATCCTTGCGAGCGCGGTCGAATCGTCCACTCGCAGTCCGCCAACACGCAGCCGTGCGCGCTTACCACTTTGGTCAGCGCGACATGACCACGCGAAGAGCGCGATGCGAGCGCCCGTGGCGCAGCCCCTCTATAATCGCCGTCCGATCTGACATATCCGCAGAAGGGGCCGGGTCATGAGCAACAACGCAACATCGGGACTTCGGGCAATACTGATAGGCGGCCTGGTGGCGGGCACGATAGACATAGAGGCCGCCGCGCTCATCAATCACGTCAGTCCCGTGCTGATCGCTCACTACATCGCGAGCGGTGCTCTGGGAAAAAGCGCGCTGTCCGCCGGTACCTCGGCGGCATACATTGGCGTCCTGTTGCAGTGGGGAATGTCAGTGATCATCGCCGCCATCTACTGGTCCGTGACCGCCAGGATGCCACGGCTGCGCGCCCAGTGGTGGCTCGGCGGCCTGCTCGCGGGAGCCGTGATCTATCTGGTGATGAACTTCATCGTCATGCCGTTCTCGGCCGCGCCGGTCACCCTGCACGAAGTGATCGCACGCTTGCGGCCGGCAAAGGCCGCCGAGAATCTGTTGGCAATGTTCGTCTTCGGCCTGATAGTCGCATTCTGCGCCCGCTACCTCGCCGCCGGGAAGCAACCGGCGCCCGGGATGGTGCTCGCAAAGCGCCCATGAGCCCCTCTCGCAACCCAGGTTGGCCCGGCTGGACGGTCGTGTTGCCGGTCTGCCTGTTGGCGCTGCGCGGCGCGGCGGCACCAATGCCCGTGCCGGCAACGCCGACGGCGAGCGCGGATCCTATCACCATCATCGCTTCCGCCCGGCAGGCGATCGAGGCTGCAAATACGGGTTGGCTGCCCGCAATGGAGCGAGGTGATGCCGCATCGGTGGCAGCGGCGTACGCCGTGGACGGAGTCCTCATCACATCGAAGGGAGTGGCCATTCGTGGCCGCTCGGCGATCGCGGCGCTCTATCGCAACGAGATGGCGCAGTTGGGACGGGTCAGTGGCGGGGGCCTGGTGCAGGAAGGAGTGACCGTATCCGGCGGCCTGATCTACGAGTGGGGACACGGATGGCTGGCGTTCACGCGCAAGGACGGAAGCCGACGGGTGAGCTCGGGCCCGTATTTCACCGTCTGGCGGCGGGGACCGGATGGCGGCTGGGCAATCGTTCGAAACCTCGTGCTCTGACGAGTCAAGTCGCGCCGAACGAAGCACGATAGGCCGTGGGGGTCAGACCGACGTGCCGCCTGAGATGGTGGCGGAGCGCAGCCGCATTGCCGAAGCCCGAGCGGTGGCAGATCTCAACGAGGTCGGCCGCCGTGGATTCGAGCAGATAACGGGCCAGTTCGAGGCGGGCGGCAATGACCCATTCTCCCGGGCTCATCCCCGTGGAGTCGTGAAAGCGCCTGATGAAAGTCCGCTGACTCATGGCCACCCGGCGCGCCATGCGTGCAATCGTCCAGCGCTCGGCGGGTCGCCGCCTGACCGCCTCCAACAAGGTCCCGAGCCGGTCGTCCGCGCGCCTTGGCACCGGACGATCGATGAACTGGGCCTGACCTCCTTCCCGGTGCGGCGCCATGACCATCCGGCGCGCGACCTCGTTCGCCGCCCGCGCGCCGAAGTCCTTGCGCACGATGTGCAGCATCAGATCCACGCCGGCCGCGGAGCCGGCAGAAGTCAGGATCTGCCCCTCATCGACATAGAGGACGTCCGGCTTGAGCTCGATAGCGGGAAAGAGCGATCTGAAGCGATCGGCATAGAGCCAATGCGTGGTCGCCTGGCGGCCTGCGAGCAGGCCGCAGGCGGCGAGGAGGAAAGCACCGGAGCAGATCGAAACCAGACGTGCTCCGCGCGCGTATGCCGCCGACAGCGCCTGCTTAACGGCGGGAGCAGGGGTGGCGCCGTCGATGCGCCAACCGGGGATGATGATGGTGCCGGCCTGAGCGAGCACCTCGAGCCCGGCCTCCGGGCAGACCTGCAGCCCGCCCGTGGCGCGCAAAGGTCTCTGCTCCTCCGCGACCGTGACGAAGCGGTACCAGTCCGGCCCCATCTCCGGTCTCTGCACGCCGAATATCTCGACGACGATGCCGAGCTCGAAGGTGGCGACCCGCTCGAGCAGCAGCGCCGCGACCAGCCGATTGGGTGCACTGCGAGCCTTTGGCACGATTTCGATGATATATGGCATTCTTGCCGATTGCCACGGATTGCTGCCCGCGCCAAGCTGCAGCGCAGTCAGCGGGGAGTCTTCGTGCCAAACAACGTCACTTCGATTGCGGCGGCGCCAAGCCACGAGGCGTTGGCGCATTTCCAGGGGCTCTTCGCCTTCGAGACGGATTGCTCGGATGTCCATGGGGCGCTGTCCTGCGAACGCCCGGAGTTCGTACTGCTCGACGTGCGCAGCCCGGAGCACTTCAGCAAGGGCCACATCGCCGGAGCGCTCAGTCTTCCACACGGTAAAATCATCGCTTCGAAGATGACGGCCTGGCCGCCGGAGACGCTCTTCGTCGTCTACTGCTGGGGACCGCATTGCAACGGCGCCGCCCGGGCGGCCGTTCGGCTGAGCGCGTTGGGGCGTCCGGTCAAGATCATGATCGGCGGCGTCACCGGTTGGCTGGACGAAGGCTTCCCACTGATCGAAGGGGACGGCAACAGGGGATGAAATCGGCCGCCGGTGGCCTGACCTGGCTACAGGGAACGGCGCTCTACATCGGTGCCGTTCTGGGAACCGGCGTGATCGCATTGCCGGCACTGGCCGCAAGGACCGCGGGACCGGCGTCACTTCTGGCGTGGTTCGCTCTCATCCTCCTCTCGATTCCTCTGGCGGCGACATTCTCGGCGCTCGGCGCGCGCTATCCGGACGCGGGAGGGATCGCCACCTGTGTCAAGCTCGCCTTTGGCCCGTACCCCGCGGCGGTCGTTGGCTGGTGTTTTCTCTTCGCGGTGCCCGTGGGCGCGCCGGCTGCCGCCCTCTTCGCGGGGGCTTACGTTCAGGCCGCGATCGGCGGCGGTGCGACGACTCTCATGCTCACGGCATTCGTGCTCGTGTTGTGCATCGCCCTCATCAACGCCTTCGGCGTGACGATTTCCGGCAAGGTTCAGGTGTTCGTGGCGGGCCTGCTGATCGCATTTCTGATTACGGCCGTGTGTGCCTCGTTGCCGCACGTGCAATTGCGCAATCTGCATCCGTTCGCGCCGCACGGCTGGCTCGCAGTAGGGTCTGCCGCAGGGCTGCTCGTATGGAGCTTCGCCGGGTGGGAGGCTATCACTTATCTGGCGGCGGAGTTTCGGCAGCCCGCGCAGGACATGCCGAGGGCCGCCGCTGCGGCCGTCATCGTCATCGGAGTCCTTTACTTCGCCGTGGCCGCCGCTACCATCCTGGTCCTCGGCATGGGTGCCGCATCGACGGCAGCGCCTCTGGCGCTCCTGCTCGCTGTTGGGATAGGAGGCCCGGTGAAGATGTTGGCTGCGATCGCGGCGCTGCTACTGACCGCGGGGACGATGAACGCCTACTTCGCGGGAGCCGCCAAGCTCGGTGCGGCCCTTGGCAGGGACGGCGCGCTGCCGGATTGGTTTGCGCATGGAAGCGAGGCGGGAGGCATACCCAGGCGCGCCCTGCTCTCACTCGCCGGTCTCACGCTGATCGTGCTGATTGCGACGGCGGCCGCTCATGTGCATGTCGAGGCGCTCGTGCTCATGACCACCGGCGCCTTCGTCATCGTTTACATCCTCGGAACCGCGGCGGCTCTCCGTCTGCTCGAGGCCGGAAGCTGGGCGAGGCGAGCCGCCCTCCTCGCTCTGATCTTCGACATTCTTCTCCTGGCGACCACGCGGCTGTACCTGCTCTGGTCGGCTGGCATCGCCGCCTGTGCCGTCATCTACCTGTACCTGACGCGCAGGGCCGTCACGAGCCGGGAGACTTGATGTCGAAGTGCAGCACTTCCTCCCGGGCGCCGAACTTCTCGTAAAGCGCGATCGCCGGCGCATCGACCTGATCCGCCTGCACGAATACCGAAGAGGCGCCTCGCTCCGCTGCCATCGCGCAGAGACGCTCGAGCAGCGCCGAGGCGATTCCGCGGCGCCAGAAAGGCTCGGCGACGGCCAGATCGTAGAGGTAGATCTCGCTGCGCTGCTGCTCGAACTTGCGCAGCTCATAGGCGACCAGCCCGCCGGCGACTTCGCAGCCCAGGAGCGCGACCAGCACGATGATATGAGGATCACCGAGCAGTCCCCGGACATAGTCATCGCCCGGAGGCTGGGAGCCGTAGGTCTGCGAGTCGCGGAATGCATTGCCGAACAACCGGTTCAACTCACGCAGCTGTGGAACGTCAGCCGGTGTCAGCGTGCGAACGACATGGCCCTGTGTCTCTGAGCTGCCCATTGCGCCTCCCGCAGGTCTAGCCGGAGCTTACTCGGAAGCGCTGCCTAAAGTGCGCCGCTATTCGGTACGATTGCAGTCCATGAGGCCGCCCCAACGAGCGCCTCGATGGAGGCCGAATGAGCCGTGGGCTCGCAGTCCGGCTATTGCTTAGTGCGGTAGCTCTCGCGAGCGTCGTCATCGTGCTGTTGCAATCGCTGGGCTTATGGTCCGCCGGGGTCCTCCCCTTGGATGTGCGGCAGACGGCGACCGGTCATTACGTGGTGCACGCCGATGCCGACTTCCCGCTGCCACCGTCTCTCGCCGATGGCGATGTGCTGGCACTCAGGGAAATGACTCCCGCCGCCCGAGCGGTCGCGTTGCGCGGTGCGGGAGTTCCGGTCGGCTCTCCGATCGGCATCGCGGTACTGCGGGATGCCCGCATTCTGCGCATCCCGGTCGCGGCACAGCCGGCTCCGCCTCTCAGCCACAATCTATTGAGCCGGCACGTCACCGCATTTCTGACTGCGCCATTTCTCGCGGCTCTGGCCCTGCTGACACTCTGGCGCGGTCATGATCGCGTGGCCGCGGGACTTTGCGCCCTGTCGTTCTATGGGCTGGTCGCGAGCGCATTGCAGAGTCTCGGCGCCGTTTTGGCCGCGCCGCTCGTAGCGGCCTGGCTGATCGTGATAGCGGTCGAGGCGCAATACATCGTGGCCCTCCCGGGCCTGTATGTCATGGCCGCAGCGCTCGCTGGCGGAGTGTCGGCGCGTACGCGGCGACTCGCCCAAGTTCTCATGGCGTGCCTTGGGGTGGCGGCGCTCGGCCTCGACCTGACGGTGGATATTTCCTCCATAGACTACGGAATCGCTCTGAACGCCGCGATTGGCGAATTCATCCAGGCATTCACCATCGTCTTGATCGCAATCCCCGTGCTGATGCTCTTCGCAGGCTATCGCAGAGCGCCGCACGAAAGGCGGCTGAGGATCCGCTGGGTGCTCTGGACCACCGCCCTCCTGCTGCTGTGTGCTCTGGCCGTTGTACTGCTCGGGCGAGTCCAAAGCCGCTACCCGTATCTTTTCGAGTTCTTCTATATGGCGCGACTGCTCTGCATGAGCGGTTATCTCTACGCCGCGGTCCGGACGCGACTGGTCGACGTTTCCTTCGTCGTCAACCGCGCCCTCGTTTATGCGGCGATCACCGGATTCCTGTTCGGCATCTTCTCGCTGCTCGAGCTGGGCCTGCACGAGCTCGCGGTGGGCGACCGGTTGAGCTGGGCGCTGCAGGCGATCGCCGCGTTGTTGCTGGCAGTCGCGCTGAGTCCGCTGCATCGCCGGCTGGAGCATCGCGTGGAGCGCGTTTTCTTCCGCAAGCAGCGTCTCGCGATCGCGAGCCTGAGAGCCTTCGCGGCCGAATGTGCTTTCATCGAACAAGGGAGCCGACTGCTCGAGACGGCGGTCGAGCGATTGCATCATCATTGCGATGCCGTCGCCATCTACGAGCGCGCGCCGGCCGCTTACCAACTCCGCGGCTCGAGCGGGCACGCCTGGCCGGAGGCGGTCGACATCGACGATCCGGTATTCGTCGCGCTGCGGGCTCGGAGGCAGGAAGTCGCTCTGCGGGAGATTGCAAGCACTGTCGGAACCGACAGCCTGGCCTTTCCGATGGTCGTGGGAGAGATGCTGAGCGGCGCGATCATATGTCGGCCGCGCGCCGGGGAGCAATTCGCGCCGGATATCCGCACGGCGCTGGCCGAAGCCGCTCACAGTCTCGGCGCTTCGCTTTACATACTGCGTTACCGCGAGCAGGCGCGCCTGGTGGCCGACATCGCCAGCGGCCGGATCGATGAGAGCGGAGGCCGCCGGCGGGCAATCGCGATGCTGGAGGAAGGGGTCTAGCCTCGCCTCATTTCCAGGGCCACGGCTTCAGCGCGTAATTTTCGGGCGGAACATCGCCGGCGAGATAGCGCACGAAGTAGTCCCACCGCCGTCGCGTGATGTACGGCGTCGCGTAAAGATAGGCGTGGCGCGCGTTGGGAATGGCGATCATGTCGAAGGTTTTGTTCGCCTCGATCAGCGCCTGCACCACGAGCTGAGTGTTCTCGGGCGGCACGTTGTCATCCATCGTACCGTAGGTGAGCATCAGATGACCCTGGAGCTGCGACGCCAGCGCCTGGTTGGCCTGATTGTCGTAGTTCGTCTTGCCATCCTTTTGCTTCACCAGCAGCCCCTGGTACATCTCGCCCCAGGGGTTCTCGTAGTTGCGGTTGTCGTGATTGCCACTCTCGGCCCAGCCGACCTTGAAGAAATCCGGATAGCGGAACATGGCGTCCGCGGTAGTGTTGCCACCGCCTGAATGACCCCACATACCGAGACGGGTGAGATCGATCCAGGGATACCTGGCGCCGAGCTCCTTGAGCGCGACCACCTGGTCCGGCAGGGTGTTGTCGCCCATGTTGCCGTACCACAGCCGCTGAAAGCTGGCGGAGCGGTATGGCGTGCCCATGCCGTTGATGGCGACCACGATGAAGCCCAGCTCGGCGAGGGACTGGTCGTCGTAGTGCGAGGGAGCGAAATTCCAGCTGAATACCGAGCCAATCTGCGGGCCGGGATAGACGTAGTCGATGATCGGATAGTGCTTGTTGGGGTCGAAGTCCGTCGGCTTGAAGAGCAGGCCGTAAAGGTCCGTCTGGTGATCGCGCGCCTTGACGACGATCAATTCCGGCGGCTGCCACCCGGCCGCCTTCAGGCGGGAGATGTCGGCGGTCGCCACCCGGACCCGAGTGCGTCCGTTGCTCGCGTTGCGCAGCGTGGTGATCGGAGGCTGGGTCGGCGTGGAGCAGCTGTCGACGAAGTATTTGCCATGCGGTGACATGCTGATGTCGTGATCGCACGATCCCGGTGTCAGCAGCGTGGCGCTGCGGCCATTCAAGTCGGCTTTCCAGAGCTGCTGATAATACGGGTTCAAACCGGGCGTCCGACCCACGGCCCGGAACCACACCGTTCTCTTCTTGGGATCGACGCGCACGACCTCCGTCACGTCACCGGAGCCCGTGGTGATCGGGTGCTCCAGCTTGCCGGTCTTGAGGTTGTAGAGGTAGAGATTGCCCCAGTTGCTGCTCTCGCTGTACCAGATCGCCTCGTTCGAGGCCGGGAGGTAACGCCAACTGACCGCGTCGATACCGCTGCGGTAATAGGTCGTGACGCTATCCTCGAACGCAGTCCGCACCGCACCGGTGGCAGGGTCGGCAATCCGAAACCATTCGTGCCTGCGGTCACGCGAAGTGGTCACCAGCGCCAGGCTCTTGCCGTCAGGCGCCCATTGCGCATCATCCCAATTACCATCGGACTTGCAGCTGATGTCATCGCACAGACTCGAGAGCCGCTGCTGCGGCGGAATCTGCAGGCGTACCACCCGATGGGTGGCCACGACGATGACCACCGGCTCGATCATGAATACCTGCGCATCTCCCGGCACGGGGTATTTCCACTGCTCGAATCGGGGATGTCCCAGCCGCGCGCCCACGAGCTCCATATCCGCCACCTGGCGCTGGTCCTGCTGGTAAGTGGCGATCTCGGTCGAGTCCGGCGACCAGTTGAGCACCGCGCGGTCGGAGTGCAGCCAGCCCGCGTTGTCAGTGGCGTAGCCGAAATCCTTGCTGCCATCGGCGGTGAGCTGGGTCTCCTTGCCGCTGGCCGTGTCGCGCACCCACAGGTTCCAGTCGCGAATGAAGGCCTCGAGCTTGCCGTCAGGGGAACGGATGCCCGGCTCTTTGCCGGTCTTCACCAGGCGCGCCTTGTCGTCGCAATGACCGGTGCCGGAGAGGTCGCAGACGTACTGCTTGTCCTCCCGGGTGATTTCAAATCGACCGGACGCCTCGATGCGGATGTCGCTGATCGCGAGTTTGCTCGCCGCGACCGGCTTGCCGCCGAGCTGGCTCAGCGCGGCGGCGAGCTTCTGCTGATCGAATACGGGAGCCACGCGACCGCTCGCCGCGGTCATCATCCGGTAGTTATCGCCGCTGGAATCATGGTCGACGTACCAGAAGCGCCGCTCATCGAGCCAGTGCACGCTCTGCACGTCATGATCCACGAGAGGCTCGGTGTCGTAGGGCAGGAAGCGCTCCGCGCGCGCGTAGTCCTGTGCCGTCATATGGCGGCCCTGGGCCATGCCCGCGCCGGCAGCCAGCAGCGTAAGCAGGCCGAGAAGCGCACTCCTGCTCCGAAAACCAGCCGGATACGTCACGGACATGCGGCATCCCCCTGTTGTGTGCTGTGCGAGAGCGTGAAGTGGGCATGTCAGCCTACCCCGGGCGGCCCAAATAAGGAACTCTGCCCTGCCGCCCCAGCCTTTCCGCTCATCGAGAGCGACAAGGGCAGTTTTCAGCCGCGCAGGCAGCGCTCGAAGCGGCCGTTCACCCGGCGCGCATACCAACCTGTTGTCAGCGGCCGTTCGATCTTCGGTCCTTGCAGACGGATGTCGGGCAGCACGGCGCGCGGCAGCCGCCGCCCGCTCTTGTGCTCGGCCAACGCGAATACGCGGCGATACAGGGTGGTTCGCCCGAAGCTCGCCGCCGGGCCTTGCTCGAGCGCGGCCTGGATATCCGCAGTGCTCAGGCGCAACCGCCCGGCAATCGCAAAGAGAAGGCGTTGCGTCCTGCCCGCGCCCTTGACGGTCGGATCTTGCGCGAGCAGGGCGCCGTCAGCCGTCAGCGGCTTCCCAGCGGCAATGGCTGCCGCCTGCTGGAAGGCGGCATTGCGGCTGGCGTACTGGCCCGAGTTGTAGTCGGCGAATCGATAAAGATATCGGTCATAGGGAGCTTCATAATCGAGCAGATGCGCGACGCCGAAGTAGATACTGGCGCGACGCGTGAACAGCTCGTCGCGCAGGTCGCGCCCGGATGCGTGATAGGGGTACGGCTTGACTGCGTCGAATCGCTCGGCGAACGCAACATTGACCTGCATGGGACCGCGCGTGCGGATCGGATTATGGCTGGCGAACAGTCTGCGGCCGAGCGGCACACGGCCGGTGAAGTCCTCGTACACATCGCTCAGCTGCTTCTCGGTTCGCGCGGCCCCGATTCGCTCGCGGTAGGTCCGTCCATCGGTCGATTTGAGCTCGAGCGCCGCATGCACGAGAGCGACCGGCACTCCGACATGCGATGCGCGCTCGTCGATGGTGCGCAGTGCCAGCTTGCCGAGACCGGGAATGACCGGATCGACCTGGAAGCCCGATTCCTGCTCGATGACCGCCGCGACCGCACAGGCATTCTCCCGTGTGGGCGGCAGGCCAAGCTTGCTGAAGCTCAGGGCGATGTCGGCCGTCCAGGCCGCCCGATCGGAGACCGTGGCGGGCAGAGTGCTGTCGATGACGGCCCGGACGTCCACTGGATGGAGCGCTTGGCGAGCAACCCTCGATCCCGGACCCGCGCAGCTCGCCAGCTGCAAGACCGGTAGCAACGCAGCGAGGTACCGCCAGGACGCGCCCGGTGGACATCGGGCCTCCTTCACGCGGCGGGCAGCGGTGCAACTGGCGGTGGTGACATCCATCGGTATCTAAATACCATGGTTCGACCGGGAACGAATCATCGTCGGCGGCAGCCGCGCTAGATTGCCGCCACAACCGCACACAAGTCGAGGAAATAACCATGAGAGCGCGCTCACTTGTCGTATTGCTGATCGCGGCGGCAGGCGCCGCACCCATGGGATCGCAGGCGCAGAGCCCCGATTACTCGCGCTACGTTTCTCCCTGGAAAACCGCCTGGGACTACCAGGGCCCGCGCGGGGCGGCACATTGGAGCTCGCTGGACCCTGCATACGCGATCTGCAATACCGGCAGGGAGCAGTCTCCGATCGACATCCGCAATCCTCGACGAGCCGACCTGCCAGCGCTGCGATTCGTGTACAAGAGCGAGCCGGCGGGATATGTGATCAACAATCGCTATACCCTGCGCGTGAACTACCACGACGCTCCGGGTACGGGCGGCTTTCTCATGTTCGGGAAGAAGCGCTACCAGCTGGTGCAATTCCACTTCCACCATCCGGGCGAGGAGGCGGTTGACGGCAAGCGATACCCGATGGTCCTGCATCTGATGCACAAGAGCGACGACGGTCGGGTCGTCGGAGTCGCGGTATTCCTGAAGACGGGCCGCGCCAGCGCGACGCTTCAGCGCGTCCTGGATCACGGGCCGCCCACGGAGGGACAGTTGGCGGTGCCCGGACTCATGATTGATCCGGCCGCGATGTTACCTCGCGACAAGTCTTACTACATGTACATGGGATCCGTGTCGGCGCCACCATGCACGGAAGGCGTCCGCTGGATCGTCCTGAAAACCCCGGTGGAGGTTTCAGCGGCTCAGGTTGCGGCTTTCGCCAGGCTTTTTCCTGACGATGCGCGGCCGCTGCAGTCACTCAATGGACGGCTCGTCGAGGAAAGCAAATGAAGCGCTAGCGCTCGCGCAGATGGTGACTGTCGTCGGCGCGCAGATCGAGGCCGTAAACCCGGCGCAGATCGGCGATCTTCTCCAGCGTCGCCGGCTTGAAGGGCAGCTTATTGTCCAGGGCATGAAGGGCGATTCCCTCGAGCAGATCGCCCAGAGACAGATCGAGATACTCGGCCAATCCCTTCAGTACCTTGAGCAAGCGCCTTTCCAAACGAACTCCAGTTTGGACGCGCTCCACCATGCGGGAGGATTCCGGAGACTTGCCCTTGGCTGTCGGCATGATCGTATTCCGCTGGAAGAGATGCACAGCATCGCACAGCTTGCGGCCGTATTTGCGTCGATATGCATCACATGCTATATATCATGTTATCCAATTGGAGCCGACGTGATTACGGACATCGTTCGAGAGCTGGGGCATCTGGCTTTGGGCAGCAGACTGAAGCGCCTGGGCGAGCGCCTGCAGGCGCAGACGCAGGTCATGCTCGCGGAGGCCGACTTGAGCCTGCCGGCATCTCACTTTCCGCTGCTTGCGGCGCTCGACCGGCTGGGGCCGCTGAGCGTCGGTGAGCTTGCTCAGGCGGTGGGCATCAGCCAGCCGGGAGTGTCGCGCATGCTGGAAAACCTGCAGTCCGACGCCTTAGTCACGTCGCAGCGGCGCAAGGGGGATCGTCGGCTGCGGCCGATCGTGCTCACGAAAGCCGGCCAACAACTCATCGCGCGCGCGAAACAGCTGACCTGGCCCAGAATCGAGGCGGCGGTGTCCGAGGCATGCGCCGGTGCATCGGGCCCTCTGCTGGCACAACTGTCAGCGTTGGAGGAAGCGCTGGCCGCCGTCCCACTGCACATGCGGGCGCCCAGACCGCCGGCGCGGGATCGAAGATATGCTTGATCGGCCCGTATGGTCCGCTCTCAGCACCCGGCATCTTCCCCTGTCCGTGGGCGGTGCGCTGGCGCGGCGGTACGCGACTGACGTCAATCTGTTCGCGTCCGCGCGCGACGATACCCCCGCCTCGCTCGTTGCGCTGATGGAGTTGGTGCAGCCCGGAGAGCGCATATTCGTCCTGCAGGTGCCGGATATCGCCGTGCCGGGCGGACTCGTGCCGACGAAGGCCGGCAAGGGCGTGCAAATGATCGCGACGCGAAGCATACAGGCCGCGGGGCCAGATGATGACATCGTCGAGCTCACCGACAGCGACGCGCCCGAGATGTTGGCCCTGGCGACGCTCACCGAGCCGGGACCCTTTCTGGCCCGCACGCACCTGATGGGAACGTTTCGCGGCATACGGATCGATGGGCGACTCGCCGCCATGGCGGGAGAGCGTTTCCGCTTCCCGGGTTACACGGAAGTGAGCGGCGTCTGCACGCACCCTGATTTTCGCGGCCGCGGGCTTGCGCGCCGCCTCTCCGCCGCGGTTGCCGCCCGCATAGAAGCACGGGGCGAGCAACCGTTCCTGCACGCGTGGCAGACGAATCGGCCGGCGATATCCCTGTATGAGTCGCTCGGCTTCGAGATCCGCGCCGCCGTCGACGTCAAGATCCTCGAGCGCCGCTAGCGGGGGCGTGTCCGCGCTGCAGGAGAAGCATTGCTCCATAGGCGCGCCATGGCTTCCAACCCTCGGCGCGGTCGCAGGCAACTCGCAGTTCCATGAGGTCCGCAGGCAGCGCATCGGAATCGTTCAGAGCGCGCATCGCGACATACTCGATTGCGGCTTCGCCTACCCCCTTTGTGGCGCGCAGCTTTGCAAGCAGATCGTCGGGTGGCGCGTTGGAACGGAGCCCGGCGACGGTCTGCGCAGCGGCTCGGAGGGCATCGGCAGTCGATCGAGGCAGGAAGCCCAGGGCGCTTTCGGCCAGCACGGCTGCGCTCGGAAAAATCCGGCTGAGCTCGCCCGAGCCAGGCGCCGATATCGGCTCGCCGCACTCCTCGGCGATGAGAGCCTGCATATCCTGCGTCTCCTCCAGGGAGAGCCGCTGCCTCAGAACCGCGTGCACGATCGGCTCGAGGCAGTCCCACGCCCCCGGAAGCCGCGGGCCCGGATGGCGCTCGAGCAGCGGCGCAAGCATGGGGTCTGTACCCAGGGTGTGACCGATCACCTCCGGGTCGGCTGTGAGATCGAACATAACACGCACCCGGGCGATGATCTGCAGCAGGTATTCCGCTTTCGCGAATCTGATATGGGCCCGCAGCGCGTGCTCACCCGGCACCGGCCGCACCTCCAGCAGCCCATGGTGATTCTGGACCGACACGGTCCGGCGATAAGCGCCACCCCCTGTCTCCTCGACGCCCGGGATCGAGCGAGCGGCAAGAAATCGCAGCAGCGCGCTCCAGTCGTAGGGAGGGCGAAAAGCCAGACGAAAGACATATTCGCCGTCGCCGACGGCGGCTCGCGTTCCCAGTCGGCGCAGCTCCGATGGCGGGCGTCCATAGAACTGGCGAAAAACGTCGTTGAAGCGCCGGATGCTCCTGAACCCCGACGCCAGCGCGACCTCGGCTATCGAAAGGTTGGTATCGCTGATCAGCTGTTTGGCAAAGTGGAGCCTGCGCGTCTGGGCGACCGTGGTCGGAAGCGCCCCGAGATGCCGCCGGAAGAGACGCGACAGATGCCGCGAGCTGACTCCGAGTCGCGCCGAGAGTGTCTCGACTCCCGCCTCATCGAGAGCGCCCTGTGCGATGAGGCGCAGACCGCGGCTCACCGTCGTCGAGGTCCCGTTCCAGGCCGGCGTGCCGGGCGCCACTTCCGGGCGACAACGCAGACAGGGACGGAAGCCGGCGGCGGAGGCGGCCGCGGCGGAAAGGAAAAACCGCACGTGCACGCGCTTGGCGTGGGGAGAGGGACAGATCGGACGGCAATAGATGCCGGTCGAGGTAATCCCGATGAAGATGCGGCCGTCGAAGCGCGCATCGCGGTTCAGCCGGGCCTGCTCGCAGGTCTGCTCGTCGAGCTCCACGTGGCCATATTACCCAGACCCGTTTAGCGGCGCCCGCCGGTATCGAGATCGGGGTCCGAATTCGGCCAGAACGCGTGGTCAGGTCAACGCGGGATGCCTGCTGTGCCAGTCGGTATGCGCCTGAAGCAGGTTGGCCGCCGATAGCACCGCCTGATCGTCAAGCGCGCGAGCCATGAACTGAACGCCAACGGGCATTCCGTTTTTGTCAAAACCGCAAGGTACCGTTACTGCCGGCAAGCCGCACAGGCTGGAGATGGCATCGGGTTGCAAGCTGTCGGCAGGTCCACCTTCATCGGAGTCGCTTTGCCCCTTGGCGGGCTGCAGCTCATCCGCGGTGTCGCCCTCCCCCGGCGCGGCGATCACATCGAAGCGGTCGAACAACCTGTCGATACTTTCCTGCAGTAAGAGCCGGACACGTTGCACCTGAAGGTAGTCCTGCGCGGAGAATTCCCGACTGGCGTAGCCGTTGATGCGGCCGAGCGGATCGGCAAGCCGAGCGGCGCGGCCGGAATCGATCGTATCGGAGAAGGCCGATGCCGCTTCCATCAGTATCACCAGCTCGGCGGCTTCCTCGAACGGCCCCTGCGGGATCTCCGCGTCGGAAACCTGCGCCCCGTGCTGCTCCAGCACGCGAAGGGCACGGTCGGCAGCGTCGTGCAGTTCGCGATCGGCATGCGGGAAGACGTTGGTGAGCCGTGCGATGCGCAACGGCCGTCCGTGCGTCTGTGTCGACTGGTAGGCGAACGCAGCCCGCGGCTGCGGCAGCGAGCAGTGGTCGCGTGCATCGTGCCCGGCCATGGCCTCGAGCACGAGTCCGCAGTCGTCGGCGGTACGGCACATCGGTCCAATTTTGTCCATCGACCAGGCAATCGCCATCGCACCGTAGCGGCTGACTCGGCCGAAGCTCGGCCGCATGCCGCTTATCCCACAATGGGTCGCAGGGCAGATGATCGAGCCGCGAGTGTCGGAGCCGAGGGCGAACGCGGCCAGCCCAGCGGCCACGATCGCTCCCGAGCCGCTCGATGAGCCGCAGGTCCAGTATTTCGTGTTCCATGGGTTGCGGCACGGACCGGTGAGTGAAGCATAGCCGCTCTCGTATCCCAGTCCGCCGGCAAGCTCGATCATCGCCGCCTTGCCGATCAATACGGCGCCTGCGCGATGCAACCGCTCGATCACCGCGGCGTCGTAATCGAATCGCTGGTCAGCATATGGCGGTGCACCCCACGTGGTCGGATAACCCTTTGCCGCCAGCAGATCCTTCGCCGCGTAGGGAATTCCGTGCAGCGGGCCGCGATAGTTTCCGGCGGCAATCTCCTTCTCCGCGGCGCGTGCCTGCTCGATCGCCCGCTCGCGCGTCAGAGTGGCGTAGGCGTTCAGCCGCGGGTTCCATCGCTCGCTGCGGGCCAAATAGCTCTCGGCCAGCTCCACAGGTGAAAGCCGCCTGGTCCGAATCCGCTCCGCCAGCTGACGAACCGGCAGATAAAGGACACTTTCGTCGATCATGCTGCTGGCTACTCTCGCGACCGTGCGCCGCCGCTGTCGATCAGCTTCAGAACCGATGCGGGCGGATCGGAGTTGTGCACCTGTAGCGCGCGAATACGCTCCAACATGCGCACCTGATCGGTGACCACGCCGTGCAACATCTTGCGTTGCCCGTCCGACAACCGGTCACCGTAAAGGGCGAAAATGTGCCGCAGCTTGCCAGCGATCTCGGCCTGCGCAGGCGGCGAGACCGCCGCGGCCGCCTGAGCCGGATCCGGACCCAACATGACGGCGGATCCCAGCGCCCCGCCGGCCAGTGTCAGTGCCGCCCGCTGCCCGAAATCCCGCCGCGAAATTCTCTTCATTCTTCCTCCGCTCTGGGCCGGTACGCCTGCACGAGCTCCTGCTGTCGGCGCGGCGGAACCGGGTCGTAGTGGCTGAGCTGCATCGAATACGTACCCTGGCCCCCGGTCAATGCCTTGAGACGTGTCTGATACTCCGAGATCTCGGCCAGCGGCACCAGCGCGGAGACGGTAGCGAGCTGTCCCGGGAGCGCGTTGTTACCGTTGATGCGCGCGCGCTTGGTGGCCAGGTCGCCGGTGATGTCGCCGATGGCGCGTGCGGGCGCGGTGATCTCGAGATGGACGATGGGCTCGAGGACGATTGGGCTGGCCTTTTGGATGGCGTTCAGAAACGCCTTGCGCCCGGCGGAGACGAATGCGACTTCCTTCGAATCGACCGCGTGGTGTTTGCCGTCATAGACGGTGACGCGGATATCCTGGAGCGGATAGCCCGCGAGCGCTCCCTCAGTCAGCACCTGGCGCACACCCTTCTCCACCGCAGGGATGAATTGACCGGGAATGGCGCCGCCCACCACGTCGTCCACGAACTCGAAGCCGGCGCCACGCTGCAGCGCCTCGATGCGCAGGTAGACCTCACCGAACTGGCCCGCGCCGCCGGTCTGCTTCTTGTGGCGGCAGTGGCCTTCCGCCGGGCGGGTCACTGTCTCGCGGTAGGGGATACTCGGCGGGTGTGTTTTCACGTGCACGCCGTAGCGTTGACCCATTCGCTCCAGAAGGGTCCGCAGGTGCAATTCCCCGGTGCCGTAGAGGACGGTCTCGTTGACCGCGGCATGATGCTCGATCCGGATGCACGGGTCTTCGGCGGTGAGCTTGTGAAGCGTATCGGCGAGGCGCTGCTCGTCACCGCGGCGCTCCGGCTCTATGGCCAGCCCGAGCATCGGCGGCGGAAAGGCGACCGGCGCGAGATGGTACTGATCCTCGTCGTGGGAGTCATGTAACACCGCATCGAGGTGCAGCTCTTCCACCTTGGCGAGGGCACAGATGTCGCCGGGGATCGCTTCGGGAATCTCGATGGTGTCCTTGCCGAGGAGTTGATATATATGCGCGACCTTGAACGGCTTGCGCGCGTCGCCAACGAAAAGTTGAGCACCCGGGCGCACCGTGCCTTGATGTATGCGCAAAACGCCCAACTTTCCCACGTACGGGTCGATAGTAACTTTGAACACGTGCGCGACAACGTGTCTGCTCGGGTCCGGTGCGACCGTGACTCGCTGCGCGCGCTCGCCCGAACCTTTGAGGAATGGCGGTGGGTTGCCTTCGCCCGGGCTCGGCATGAGACGAGTGAAGACTTGGAGCAGGTCCGCAACGCCGGCGCCGGTCTCGGCCGAAGCGAAGCACACGGGAACGAGATGGCCCTCGCGCAGGGCCTGCTCAAAAGGGTCGTGGAGCTGCTCCGGTGAGATCTCTTCGCCCTGCTCGAGGTATACGGCCATGAGCTGCTCGTCGAGCTCGATCACCTGGTCCACGAGCTGGGTGTGCGCGGTCTCGACGGACGAGAAGTCAGCCGGCGCGCCATGCGGCTGAAAGAAGCAATCGACCACGGATCGGCCGCCGTCGGCGGGCAGGTTGAGCGGCAGACACTCGGAGCCGAATGTCGCGCGTATCTGCGCCAGGACATCCGCGGCTTTGGCGTCGCGGCCGTCGATCTTGTTGATGATCATCAGCCGGCAGAGCCCTCGGTCGCGCGCAAAATCCATCAGACGCTGCGTCACAGTGTCAGGTCCGCTCGCCGCGCTGACGACGACCGCGACCGCTTCCACCGCCTCCAGCACGGCAAGCGCGCGCCCGAAGAAATCCGGGTACCCCGGCGTATCCAGAAGATGGATGCGTGTCGAGCCGCAATCGAGGCTCAGCACGGCGGGCTCGAGGGAGTGTCGCAGCTCCCGCTCCTGCGGATCGAAATCCGAGACGGTGTTACCGCGCGCCACGCTCCCCTTGGCCCGGATGGCGCCAGCCTGCAGCAGCAGGCTCTCCGCCAGCAGTGTCTTGCCCGCGCCGGCCGCTCCGACCAGCGCGATATTTCGGATGCCCGAGGTCGTATGCCCCATGAGTCGCTCCCCCGGCAAAGAGTCGCCGCGGTAAGCGGCGGCATCGGAGAACCGAGAGCGTACTCCCCGCGGTGGCCGATTTGCAGTCGGCACGCTAAATGCTTGGAAACCGGGTCACCGTGGACCGCCCATGAGCGCACCCAAGCCCCACATCAAGCCCAAAGCCGATCCCTGGCGGCAGCAGATGCAACCCCAGCACCGCGACGTGCCGCCGTATACTCAATGGGACCCACCGGTGTTCGGCCAGCGCGATGACGACGCGGAGCGAAAGCCGGCCGGCCAGGTCCTGTTCCATGAGGACGATTGCCTACGATAGGTGCACCATGACGGAGTCCCCCAAATTCCCCCAGGCACCCGACGGCCGAGCGGCAGCCCCGCTATCTGCCGATGAAACGCGGAAACAGAAAATCCAGGACCAGTTGGACGAGGCGTTGGCCGACAGCTTCCCCGCCAGCGACCCGATCTCCATAGTCACGTCACACGAAGAAGAAGATTGGGGTTAGCCCGAGAGCACATAAGGAAGCGCACCGCGCCGGCCCCGAAGGGGCGAGGCCCAGGATGGGCCGAGCAGTCCCGGGCGCACTTTGCGCCAATAAACTAGGGCGCGGTCAGCTCCAGCGCCAGACCAGCCTGATTGGTGGTCGTGAGCTGCACCGGGCGGCGCCAGACCCGCTGCAGGTAGTCGAGCACCTTGCGGCTGCGCTCGAGGTCGAGCCCTCGAGCGTCCAGCGTATAGTCGTGCACCAGCTCGAGAGTGCCGTCGTTGCGGACGTGCTTCGCCGACACGCTCGGCGCGCCGAAGTTGTACTTGGGGCCGAGGATGGCCTCGTGTAAGGCCGTCAGGTCCTGTTCCAGCACCTTGATCTGTCCGTCGCTGCGCGCGCTGAAGCGGAAGAGATTCAATTCCTCCGCCAGCTCCCGCGTCAGATGGTTGCGTACGAATGCGAAGTCATCGTCCTGAACCATGATGCTGCGCGCCGCCTCCAGCCCCTCCGCCTCGACGATCTTCTCCCACATGGCGAAGCCGAGGTGATAGGGGTTGATGCTGAGCGCCACCTGTTGATCCGCCGCTACCGGCCGGACCACGTCCGAGTGGCACTTGATCGCGTCCAGGTAGGCCTGTTGCGGGACGAAGTCAGCCTCGCGCATGAGCCGCGCGTGCCAGTACGATGCCCACCCTTCGTTCATGATCTGCGTGGCGAACACCGGATAGAAATAGAATGACTCCTCGCGTACCGCGAGAAAGATGTCCCGTTCCCAGCTTTCCATCTCCGGCGCGTATTGCGCCACGAACCAGAGAAGGTCGCGCTCCGGATGCGGCGGAATGGGCGCGCGTTTCTTGGGCTCCACGCCGGTGCTGGCGGCTGCCGGCTCGAGCTGCGCAAACCGCTTGCGGAACTCATCGTCTTCCTGCGACCTCCGGTCTTCGAGGTATTCAGGGTAACGCTCACGCCGCAGCGACTGATCGACGTCGATGTGTTGCTCCAGGGCGAGGGCGGCATCGAGCACAACTTCGACGCGCTGCGCGCCGTAAGTCTCTATCGCCTGCTGGATCTGGCGGGCGTGGTTGGCCGCGTGCTCGACGATGTGCTCGCTCACCTGGTCCTGGCAGCGCTGAAACAGCAGGTTGTTGCGCGAGAAGTCCGCGTGCCCCAGCACGTGCGCCGTCACGAGAATATTCTCCGCCAGGCCATTGCTCGAGGCGAGGTAGGCGTGCCCCGGATTCCCCGGGAAAACCACTTCGAAGAGCCGCGAGTGGCCCATGTGGCGCTGGATGAGCTGGTAGATGTAGCGGACCCCGAACGACCAGTGCGGCATGCGCACCGGCAAACCATAGACCGCGATCTCCATCATGAAGCTATCAGGGACAGCCTCGAACTCCACGGGGTGAAAGTTGAGTCCCGAGCGGGTCGCCTGCTCCTCGATGCGTCGGGTGTAGCTCTGCCAGGTCTCTTCTGTCATGAGGGCGAGCGACTCACGGCGAAGCGGCCTCCTCCGCACGACTCTCGGCGGAGAAGAAATGACGCACGGCGCCCCAGACATCGTCGAAGTCGTTGAGCGCGTAGCTGCCCGCGGCGCAGCCCGCCGCCGACAGATCGGCGAACAGGCGGCCGGTCTCGGTGGCGAGTTGCCGCGACAGGCCGGATGAGACTTCCACGTAACCGGTGAAGCAGGTGTCCTCGGCGATTGCGGACAATCCCTCACGCGCAGCGGCGGCGTCGCTTACCGAGTTGTCGCCGTCGGAAGCGTAGAAGAGATAGATGTTGCAACGGCCCGGGTTGTAGCGCTCGTCGATGATTTCACGCACCTTTCCCAGGCCGGTCGAGGCGACCGTACCGCCGGTGCCGCTCACCTGGAAGAACTCGGCTTCGGTGAACTCCCAAGCCTCGGTGGTGTGGGCGACAAACACGGTCTCGAGCGAGCGGTATTCGCGCCTCAGGCCCTGCACCACCCAGAAGAAGAAGGTCTTCGCCAGCTTCCGGTCGCGGTCCGACATGCTGCCGGAGACATCGAGGAGGAAGAACACCACGGCATGGATTGCCGGCTGGCGACGGCGGGCAAGCTGGCGATAGCGCAGGTCGTCGTCCGTGAATGTCTGTGTTGCGCCGGGGGCGCCGCGCCGCTTGACCAACTCCTTGAAAGAGCGGCGGCGATCCAGCCTGGAGCGGGCGCCGCGCCGATCCCACCCCTCACGTATCCAGTCGGAGTCCTCCGAGGGTCCCACGCGGGCCTTGAGGTTGGGGAGCTGCATTTCCTCCCACAGCCAATCGACGATGTCGTCGACCTTGAACTCGAGCAGGAGCTGCACCTCGCCCTCGTCCTGCCCTCCCGGACCCTTCTCGCCGGCGCCGCGCTGGCGCGAGGGATCGGAGAACACGTCGCCAGGCTTCGCCTTGCCCTGGCCGGCGCCCTGCTGCTCTTCGGGCCGGCGCAAACGAAAATGATAATGCTCCAGCATGCGGACCGGCACCCTCACGGTGCGCGAGCCGCCATTGATCAGCTCCCCACCCGCCACGATCTGCGGTAAGTGCTGGCGCACGGACTCGCGGACCTTCTCATCGTGACGCAGCCAGTCGCGTGCGCCGCGCGAGAAGAGCTCGTACCACTTGCCGGCATTCCCGCCAGACTGTCCGCCGCCGCTCTCGCTGTTCGCAGCCATGATGCTACTGGTACTCCTTTTTAGGGTGACGCGCTACTCCTGCGCGAGCAAGGTGGTGACGTAGCTCAAGGCTTCCTTGGCGCTGTGCTCGTCGTAGCCGTACTCGGTGATCAGACGTTGCTGCACCGCCGAGATCTTCTGTCGCGCCTCATCGTCCGGACGCGCGCTGGAGGTGACGAGCCTGAGGACGTCACGCCGCTCCTCGAAGAGGTATTGCTCGATCGCCTCGCGCATGCGCGCGTGGCTCGCAAGCTTGAACTTCTCGCCTGTCTTGAAGGCGACCATCGCCTTGCGCACCACTTCCTGCCGAAAGGAGAGCTTGCCGGAATCGGAGACCTTGATCTTCTCCTCCACGGAGCGCAGGAAGCGCTCATCGGCCGGCCGCGTCTCGCCAGTGATGGGGTCGGTGACCTGGCGATGATCGAGAGAGGCTTCCACTTCATCGAGATACTTCTCGAGCAGCTGCTGCGCCTCCTCCTCGAAGGAGGCGAACATCGCGCGGTGGACATCTTCCTTGACCCAGCGGTTGTAGAACTCCTTGCGCGCGGTCACCAGGTGATCGATCCACGCCTTCTTGTGCTTCGCCTCCATGCGCGCGTCGCTCTCGATGCCGTCCTTTATCGCGAGCAGCAGCTCCATGCTGGTCAGGCTGCGAGAAGTGCCGCGAGTGATCGCGTTGGAAATGGCGTTGATGATGAAACGCGGGCTGACACCGGTCATGCCTTCGTCCGGCGACTCGGTGCGCAGGCGAGAGGCCTCGCTCTCGGGTACGCCCTCGACCGCTTCGCCGGCATAGAGACGCAGCTTCTTGGCAACATCGAGGCCTTCGCGCTCCGGCTTCGTCAATCGCGTCAGGATGGCGAAAACGGCCGCCAGGTTGAGCACGTGCGGATCGAGATGCACATTGCGGAAGGCCGGGGCGCCGGAAACGAGCTTCTGATAGATCCGAGCCTCGTCGCGGTAGGAAAGCGCATAGGGAACCTTGATGATCACCATGCGATCGAGCAGCGCCTCGTTCTCCTTCTCCTGCAGAAACTTGTGGAATTCCGCGAGGTTGGTATGCGCGAGAATGGTCTCATCGACATGAATGAGCGGGAACCGGGAGACTTTGACGTTCTTCTCCTGGGTGAGGGTGAGCAGCAGATAGAGGAACTCCCGCTTCACCTTCAGGATCTCGATCATCTCGAGGACGCCGCGGCTCGCCGCATACACCGCGCCGGACCACGACCAGGCGCGCGGATCGCCTTCATCGCCTATCTGTGCAACCTTGGCGAGATCGACCGACCCGACGAGGTCGGCGATGTCGGCTGTAGTGGGGTCGTGCGGTGCATAAGTGCCGATGCCGGAGCGCGACGCCTCGGAGAGGAAGATCCGCTCCAGCGGCACGCGCACGAAGTCGCCATCGAACTCCCGCTCCACATAATCGCGTGCCCAGGGTGACAGCTCCCCCTGGATGGCAACGCCATAGCGTTCGCGGAACTCCGGTCGCAGACTCGCCGGAATCAGGTTCAACGGGCTCTCGCGCAGCGGCGAACCTCTGATGGCATACAGGGCACCCTCATCGGTGCGGCTGTATTCCTCGAGGCCGCGCTTCAGGAGAATGGCCATCGTTGACTTGCCGCCGGAGGGAGGGCCCAGCAGCAGCAACAGACGCCGGCCAACATCCGAGCCGGCGGCGGCGGCCTTGAAGTATTCCACGACACGCGACAGCGGCTCGTCGATGCCGAACAGCTCGCGCTTGAAGAGCTCCCGTGCCCGTGAGCTCTCGGTGGCGTCCGGCTGCGCGGTGCGTCCATGCCAGCGGAGCATGTCCCAGATGTACTCGTGGCTGGTTCGCGCCAGCGCCGCGGGGTTCGCGGGCAGGATGTCGGCGAGAAACTCGCCGAAGGTGCCTTCCCAGCGCTGGGCCCGATGCAATCGGCTGAAGGAGCTCAGCGACTCGATGAAGGCGGCGTGGCTCTTCGGTTCCGGGTCAGTAGAAAGCGATCGCATCGTCCTCCCCTCCCGTTTCAGTACGTAACCCCATGAAAGATGAGCCGGGAGGCCAACGATGCCAAGGCGTCTGATTCAACGGTGCTTGGTGGCGCTCGATGTCCCGGTCCCGTTACATTTAAGACGGTCATGACAGCGGATCGTTCAACCCGTTTCCAGCTCGCCGTCCGCTTGGCGCATGCGGGTCTCACAGCAAAATGCATGCCCAGTTGTGCCGCGATGCGGCGAGAATTGTGGCAGCGTGTCCGCGCGCATGGGGACATCTTATGTTCTGTTCGCGGCCCGCGCTACTGCGCACGCTGCCGGAAAGCGAGCACTGCTTCAGAGTTTCCGCGATGCGCTGTCGCGCCTACCGGACAGGGCTGTCGGTAGTGTGAACTGCGGCACTGCGGTGCATCGGCCGCGCAATATGCTCCATAAGACCGCGTTTTGCGTGCGTTATCAAAGCTGGTGGGCGCTCGACGGCCGGAACCCAAGGCAGATCGCGCGCGGCAGAGCTCCTTTTTCGAGCGTGGAGACACCAACCAGTGGCCAATCCAGCAGCGAATGCGCCTAATGCCGCAAGTCCCGCGGACACACCGTCCCCCACGCAGCGACCGACAGTCGACCTGACGGCACTCACAGACCGTGATGACTTCCTGCTCGAGCTGGGAGAGGCGCTCGGCGGACAGGCATCGGTCAACCCGGTCGATTCGATTGATAGCGCAATCGGGCAACTGGCGAGCACCAAGCGTGGGCAGATGCTGGTGATCGACGCGCGCTCAGCGCGCGATGTCCGCGCGCTCGTGCAGCGTGCGACTCAGCAAGCGCCCAACGCGGTGGTCGTCGTCTTTGCGGAAGCAGATTCCGAGAAACAGGTCGCCTCCGCGGTCAAAGGCACGAGTGTCTTTGCGGTGCTGACGATTCCGATCGAGGGAGCGAAGACGACCGCGGTGCTGGATGCCGCCATCGCCGATGCCGGCAACCGCAGCGCCGCTGCGCGTGGCTCGGGTACGGGCCCCGCAGTCACACTGGATGCGTTTCGCCCCACGATGTCCTCTTCCGGGGCGAAAAAGCCCGAGGAGCCCGCAGAACGCGCAGGCAATTGGGCTGTGTGGGCGGGCTTGGGTCTTGCGGTCGTTGCGCTCGCCGCAGGCGGCGCGTGGTACTTCATCCACGGCAAAACAGCATCGGGCCCCGCGACTCAGGCCTCAGGGGCCATCGCCTCTCGTGCCGCGACGGCATCTCAGACTGCAGCAGTCCTCCCGCAGCCCGCGGTCGACACATCGATCGTGGCGGGCCAGGTCGATGATCTGCTGGAGAAGGCGCGGCGCGCCATGCGCGATCGGCGCTACACGGCTCCGACCGGCGATAACGCGCTCGTTTATTACCGCTCCGCGGTGGCCGCAGACCCGACCAACGGTGAGGCCAAAGACGGCTTGCGCCGAGTGGGCGACGTGCTGATCTCGCGCTTCACTGACGCGGTGTCGGGCACTCACTACAGCGACGCCGCGCTGGCGCTGGCCACTTTGAAGCTCGTCGAGCCTGCGGATTCGCACCTCGGCCCATTCCAGCTGCAGCTCTCCACCGCTGAAATCTCCAAGGCCTTCGCTGACGGCAGTGCCGAGCGCGCGGCCGCGCTGCTGCACCAGGCGGAGCAATCCGGTGCGGTTCCCGCCGATCAGCTCGCCACCTGGCGGGCCCAGCTTGCGCGCCTGCAGCAGGTCGACAAGACGCAGAGTCTCGCCTCCCTGGTTCTCGATCGCATCCGCAGCGATGAGTTGACGAGTCCGGCGGGCGACAGCGCACAGTCCTATCTCGGCCAACTGCGGGCTGCGGCGCCCAACGCCCCTGCGACGGAGCGGGCCGCAAACGCGCTGGTTGACGCTCTCTTCGCAAAGGCCAGGCAGAATGCGCTCTCCGGCGACGCCAGCGATGAGGATCGCTGGCTTGCCGCCGCGCGTAGCAACGGCGCGTCAGCCGCCGACATCGCAGCCTTCCAGCGGCAGCTCACGAGCGCGCAGACCAAGGCTGCACATGCCAAGACTGAAGGTCTGGTGTCTCTCGTCCGAGAGCGTCTGAGCAGCGGCTCACTGACTTCACCTGCCGGCGACAGCGCCGCGGATTATCTGCAGCAGCTCGAAGCCAGCCGTCCGACGGGCTCCGCTCAGGCCTCGGCGGCGCAGGCGAGAAGCGCGCTGGCTGCGGAGCTGATCGCGCGCGCGCGCTCCGAGATGCGCGCCGGGGCGACTGCGCCCGCCCAGGCTGATCTCGCGGCCGCCACCAGCTGGGGCGCCAGCGCAGCCGCGGTGGCGGCGGTGCAGCGCCTGGGCTCAGCCGCACAGGCCCAGCCCCAGGCAGCGGCTGGCCCGAATCTGCAGGCTCTTGCCGCGCAGCTGCAGCGCACGCGCTATGTCCCGCCGGAGTATCCCGACCGTGCCCTGTCGAGTCGGATCGGCGGCAGCGTGACGGTACAGTACGTGGTGGATAAGAAGGGCTATACGAAGGACGTGCAGGTGATCGAGTCGGTTCCGAAGGGTGTCTTCGACAGTGCCGCGACCGAGGCCATCCGGCGCTGGCGCTATCGACCCGCGCAATACAACGGCCAGTCGGTCGAGGTGCCCGTGCGCACCCGCATCCGTTTCGAGCTGCCGAGCAACTAGTCCTAATCAGGCCGTCAGGGAACCAACATGAAAGTCAAAGGCGCAGATCGCAACCGCCGGCTGCTGACGGCCGGAGCGGGCACTTTCCTCGCTGTGCTGATGGGCCTCGCCCTGCTCTTCGGCTTCAGGCTGGCGACGCAGATCCGCTCGAGCATCACCGCATTGCAGACCGCGAGCGAGCTGCAGACTTTCCCGGGTGTGATCGCGCAGCAGCTCACGGCCTTGCGCGAGCGGTTGGAGACGCGCGAATACACGGGCCAGGCGCACGGCGAGCTCGTGGGCACCGTACAGCGCTTCAATGACGATATCCAGCTGCTCACAAAGCGCAGCAAGGGACAATCGCCGCAGCTGCAAGCGGCAGTGCAGATGTGGCAGGCGTATAGCCCGGTGCTCGCTCCCGTGGTCGCCTTCTCTGGTGAGCCATACGTCGATACGGACTCCGGCAGCTCACTCTCCGAGAGCGGCCGGATGTATTACGACAACGTGCGCCAGGCGCAGCTGCTCGCGAAGCAGAATGTGGGGCGCCTGCATCGGCTGCTCACCGCGGTGAGTGGCACGTTCGAGAAGCAGACCTCGGGCGCCGCCGCGCTGCTGCGGTTGTTGCTCTCGGCCGGCGTGCTCGCGGCGCTGGTGCTCGCCGCCGCCGCCGCTTACCTGCAGCTCACCCGGGCCAAGCACGAGCGGGCCGCGCGCGAGGCTCAGGAACAGACTCGTGACATCCTGAAGACGGTGCGCGAAGGCTTCTTCCTGCTCGATGCGGACTACCGGATCGGCTCCGTCTGGTCGGAAGCGCTGACGCACATTTTCGGCCGCAACGACTTCGCCGGCCTGTCATTCGAGAAGCTGCTCGAGGATCGCGTGCCAGCCGCCACCCTGGCGACGGCGGTGAAATACATCAAGCTGCTCTGGGGCGATCGCGCCCACGAGAACCTGATGAAGAGCATCAACCCGCTCGGGCAGCTCGAGATCAGCATAAACAACGGCCGCGGCGGCAAGGAAACCCGCTATCTGCAATTCGACTTCCACCGCGTCGTCGCCCCCAAGGGCGGCGTCAAGCACGTGCTGTGCTCCGTGACCGACATCACTTCGAATGTGCTGCTGGCGAAGGAGCTGCAGGAGGCGCAGGAGAACGCGAACGCGCAGGTCGACATGATGGTCGGCATGCTGCACGTCGATCCGTTGCAGCTGGGGTCCTTCCTCGACACCACCGAGACCGGGCTGCAGATGATCAATGCGATCCTCAAGGAGCCGGCGCGCACCGACGGGGAATTCCGCAAGAAGCTCGGCGGCCTCTTCCGCGAGCTGCATTCGATCAAGGGCGAGGCGTCGGCCTTGAACCTGATGAGTATCGCCAACCGAGTCCATCAGCTCGAGGACTTGGTGAGCGACCTGAAGAAGAGAGCGGAGATCTCCGGCAACGACTTCCTGCCGATGGTACTGAAGCTCGATGACCTGCTGGCGCACCTGCGCGGCGTGCGGGAAATGGCCACACGACTCACGGCCCTGAAAGATCCCGCGGCGGCCGCAGCCCAGGGCGCGCCCCAGCGGTCCAAGGCCGCGCTCGCCGGCCGCGCGGGTGAGGACATCTCGCCCACGCTGCAGGCGCTCGCCGAGAAGCTGGCCAGGGACCATCACAAGGCGTTCAAACTGACACTTGCGGGACTCGCGGACGTGCCGCCGGCATATGTGACGACAGTGAAGGACTGCGTCATACAGATGCTGCGCAATTCTGCGGTCCATGGGATTGAGACGAGAGAGGTCCGTCGCGCCGTGGCGAAGGCTGACGTCGGCACGGTACGCATCGACTTCCACCGCGCCGGCGATGGGTTCGAGCTGGTGTTCGAGGATGACGGGGCCGGTATCTCACCGCAGACGTTGAAAGAAGCGGCCGTGCGCAAGAGCATGGTCACCGCAGAGGAAGCAGCCGCGATGGACACCCGAGCTGCCATGTCGCTCATCTTCCGTCCGGGGTTCTCGACACAAGACGAAGTGACCATGGACGCGGGAAGAGGTGTGGGCATGGACATCGTCGCCCGGACGGTTTACGGTCTTGGCGGCAAGATCGGGGTGAGCACGAACCCTGGCCGCTTCACACGCTTCAAGATCGTGCTGCCCGCCGAAGCCGCAAGCTCGGCGGTGGCATGACGAAGAGGAAGGGAGAGCGCGGATGAGCGTGGCGCAACGCAATGGGGCGGGCAGGCGATCGCTGAAGCTCCTGATCGTGGACGACTCGAACATCATGCGGCGCCGGATCGAGCGCTCGCAGCAGTTCGAGGAGCTCGAGGTCGTCGGTACCGCCGGCAACGGGGTCGAGGCGCTGGAGCTGTTCCGCAAGACCGATCCCGACATGGTCACGATGGACCTCACCATGCCACAGATGGACGGCATCGAGTGCATCTCGAGGCTGGTGCAATTGAAGCCGGCGGTGCGTATCCTGGTGATCTCGGCGCTGGCCGACAAGGCGACCGCCGTCGAGGCCATGGAGCGCGGCGCAAACGGCTTCCTCAACAAGCCGTTCACGGATCGGCAGTTGAATGAAGCGATCGCCGAGCTGATGTCCTGAAGGCGAGTCGGAGAGCGGCTAGATGTTGCGGGAAGAGGAGCTGAAAACTTTCGTCGAAGGGACGACGAACTACTTCGAGGTGGCGGCCCAACAGCCGGCCACCATCGGCTCGCCATACCTCATGGAAGGAGCGCCCGCGGTGCACGACTACACCGGAATGATCACCATCTCCGGCAAGCGCGAGGGTGTCGTGTACTTCACCGCGCCACGGGCGATGCTCACCGTGCTGCTGATGAAGATGCAGGAGAACGACTTCAGCCACGAGACCATGCGCGATCTGGTCGGCGAAGTGGCCAACACCATCTCCGGCAACGCCCGCCGGGACTTCGGCCGCGACTTCGTCATCTCCGTTCCGAGCGTGCTCGCGGGCGAGAAGCCCCCGATCCCGCAGAAGCCCGGCCAGCGCTCCTTCATCATTCCGATCAACTGGCGCAGCCACTCGGCGAAGCTGGTCGTTTCCCTGACCTAGTCCGACGGTTAGTGGCGCGCGTCTACTGCGGTCGTATCCAGGGGCCTGGCATATCGGACCAGGTCCATCAATACAATTCCAGGAGCCTCGTTCACGACGTAATGGGCCGCATTCCTGATCAACAGGAATTTCTTGAGCGGAGCGTGGATCCTCGCGTAGTAGGCGGCGACGAGCGACTCCGGTGTCGTCCGATCATCCTCGCCGGCAAAGAAGATTACCGGGCACTTGAACGCGAGATCAGCGTCGAAATTGATGCCCCACAGCTGCCGTAGCAGAATGACAGCGGAGGCCGACTCGCCGAGCTTCGCTGACTCCACGTCGTAGGCGGTGTAGTCCGGGCTCAGGCTCCAGAAGAGTGGCCCGTCGTCACTCGTTCGGCCGTAGAGCATTCCACCGAGCGCCACGTCCCACTTACGCTCCACCGCCGTCTTGGAAATGGGGGTTGGCCCGCTCAGGTTCGGATAGGGAGCGATGGACTGCAACGCAGTGATCGCCGCTCGGTCATGGACCGCCTCAGCCCTTGCAAGAGTCTCGCGATAACCTACGGCTTCATTTTGATAGGCGTTGACGACCTGACCAACGCCAATATAGGCATACAGCCAGTCGGGATGGTGTATCGCCACCCGCAAGCCCAGGACGCTGCCAAACGACAGGCCGAGGATGAAAATCTTCCTCTTGTGGTATCGATGTCTGAGCCAGGTGATGACCTGGTCGGTGTCCGACTCCAGCTGCGCGACGGTCATCACTTTGTCCGGTGTTCGGTGCGCGGCTGAGAAAGTCTTGCCGGCACCGCGCTGATCCCACTGCACCACGGTGAAGTAATCCTCCCAGGGACGCTGAAATGTCCAGCTCTCGGGCATTATCGGGGCGCCGGGTCCGCCGTGAATGAAGAGCAGGATGGGGTTGGACCGATTGGCGCCGCGTATGCTGAGCCATTGCGGCACACCTCCGATCTCAACGGTTCGCAGCTCATCGATGCCGCCAGGAGGCAACGCCTCGGCGGCGGCGATGACCGCGCGCGGACTCTCGTCCCCGCGCTGCGAGACAGGCGGCGCAGCAGGCGATGCACTTGCGAGCGCGCAAACGGTCAATGTCGCGAAGCTCAGGAACCCCCACAGCGCGCGGCCACGCGCGCTTGCGAACTCTTTGGAAGTCATAATCCTCGCTGCCGCAGAAGCCGACCCAATGGTCCCCGCCGGCGCCCGGCGAGGAGCGCCGGGCGCCATGCAGGTGCCTACCTCTCGAACTTGTAGGTGCCTTCCACCATGAACTGCCGCCCGATTATGCCGTAGTCGTTCTCGTTGTACGGACCTTCTGTGTAGTTCGGATAGGTGTTATCCAACGGCGGCATCGAATTGAAGAGATTGCTGACCGAAGCCGTCAACTGGAGACTGCGCAGCACCTGATACTGCACTGTCAGATTGACGGACGTGTATGGCGCGAGCGCTGCCGCCCCCGGCGTCGCATAACCTACCGTGCTCAGGGTGGCGAGATAATTCGGTGTCCTGCCGTCGCGGATCACGAACGCGGTGGCGGACAGCTTGTCGATCAGCCAACCCACCGAGAGGGTGACCTTGGATTTGAACTCCGTGCTGTAGAAGGGACTGCCCAGAAGATCGATGGTCTGGTCGCCGGCGAACTGCACGAAGGTGTGCTTGATCATGTCGGTCCAGGCCGCGCCCAGCACGAAGTCGCCCAGCCGGCCCATGGGCAGCACGTAGTTCAACTGGGTGAGCACGGTGGTCACGCGCTCGTTCGACTGATTGACCTTGGGAGTCTCGACCGCTTCCAGGACCCCACTGCCGCTACGCGTCACCAGCGCATCGTCCTCCACGCAGGTCGGCGATGAGTTATCCAGCTGGCCGAGCAGGCACTCCGACTCGGTCTTCACCACCTGGTCGAGAATGGCCTCCGTAATCTCGTTGTCGATGCTCCACGACATCAAATCCGAGCTGATGGAGAGGCGGGGCAGCGGTGTCAGCACCAACCCGGCATCCCACACCTTGGCGGTCAGCGGCTTCAGCGTCGGGTTGCCCTGGGTCGGATTGAAGATGCTCGCGCTGAGGTAGTTGGCCGGGCAGTTCTCGAGGTTGGATCCGGTGTAGCCACGCAGCGCGCACTGGTAGTAGTCCACGGTGCTCGTATAGGCGCCGCTCACCCCCTGGAACTCGTCCGCCAGCGTCGGCGCTTTGAACGCCGTGCCGTAGCGGGCGCGAAAGGTGAGCATCCTCACCGGGTGGTACTCCGCGCCCAGGTTATAGGTGAACTTCTGGAAGTCCCCGCCGGTTACATTGAATTTATCGTAGCGGCCGGAGGCCGTGATGCTCCCGTCCTTGATCACGGGTAGGCGCAACTCCATCGTACCCGCATAGCGCGAGCGGCGCCCGGAGCCACCCACCGAGGTGTAGAGGTAGGTCTCTTGCGTGGCATAACGCGGATCGGGCGAGTAGTTCCAGCCCTCGTCGCCACCTTCGCCCACCACAGCCAGCGCGGCATTGCCGCCGGGCAACGCAAACAGATCCGTGTTGGTCAACTGGCCGCGGGCGAGCGAGCTCTCGGTGTATGACTGGCTGATCGCATGACCGCTGAAACCGGCGTACGTTGCGGGTGAAATCGGCTGGAAGAATGCCGCGTAATTCGGCTCGTAGATGGCGTCTCCGCCCGCGGGGTCGACGCCGAGCTGCGGACCCATGATGCCGTTGTAGTAATTCGAGATGGGCGTGGTGAACTGCATGAAAATGCGTTCCGTCAGCTTGTCCTGCTCGTAATCCAGGCTGGCATCGTAATGCCAGTTGGAAGGGCCGATATCACCCCTGCCGCCCACCTCGAACCGCTCGCCATTGAGGTCGTCCTCGCTGAGAGTGTTGCCGAGACCCCCCGCCTCCTCGGGCGAGAAGATGTGCTGCAGATTCAGGTAGTCGCCCACCTGTCCGGGCTCCGGGAAGCGGGGATCCTCGAAGTAGTACCACGGGCTGCTGGTCATACCGATGGTCTGGAACGAGCCGGCACCGGTGCTGAACTGGTTCACATCGTGGTTCAGCAGTGTATTGGCGTACAACTGCAGGTGGGCGTTGACATCGAAGGTCGCGGAAATATAGCCCTGGACCTGTGATTCGCCGTTTCCCAGCGTGTCCTCACCCGCGTCGTAGCTGCCGCAATAATATCCGTGATCGTCCGGGCGATAGCGGACACCCACGCTGTTATTGAACTGACTGGCCACATTGCCGCACTGGCTGGGATCGACCAGCGTGCTGTGGTAGTAAGTGTCGCCGGTGGTCGGATCGCCGTAATATCCGAACAGCATCCAGTCGCGCGCGGCGATGCCGGGACTCAGGCCGCCATAGTTGTAGGTACTGGTCAGCGGCCGCGTGTAGCCCCAGATCGGCGCGGTATCCTCGTACTGCACCCCGCCCACCACATTCAGTTTGCCCAAACTGACTCCGTCCGCCAGCGCCAGCCTGAGGTCGCGCCCGCCACCGAGCTGATCCCAGCCGTAACGCGCGTCCGCGGTAGGTCCATCCATCTTGGTTTTCATCACCACGTTGACGACGCCCGCGATGGCGTCGGAGCCGTAGATCGACGATTGGCCGCCAGGCAGGATGTCGATATGATCGATCAGCTCTGACGGGATACCGCCAATGCTGCTGATCATGTCGCTGCCGTTGTAGAGAGCCGGGTACTGGCCCAGCGGGCGGCCGTTGATCAACAGCTTGGTGTAGGCGGGATCCAGGCCGAACATGCTGATGGTCCGGGCGCCGGGCGTAAAGGTATTGGGGTCGCTCGGCTGGACACTGCCGGTGGCGAAGACCGACTGCTGCAGGGCAGTCGCGATCGAGGTAAATCCATCGCTCTTCAGATCGTCCGCCGAGATCGTCACGATCGGCGTCGGCACCATGACCGCCTTTGAAGTCGGGATCAGAGTACCGGTGACCACCACCGTTTCCAGCTGCGGCTGCGGCTGCTCGGCGGCGGCAGGCGCGGGCTGGGGCCCATCGGCTGCCCGGACGACGTGCAGAGGCGCCAGCACGCTCCCCAGCAGGATCAGGGCAGTGACGATGGCTCGAGCGGACAATATCGGCCGCAATGGCCTGGACCATTTGAGTTGCATTCTGTTTTCCCCCTTATCCGGACACTACGACATCCCGTCGCGAATCTATGTTCCCAACTGTAACTATACGACAACACAAGTGGGAATCTACAGATTAAAGATCGGTAATGTGTTGTTAAAATACAAAAATTGGTGCACAAGCCGCTCAGCTAAATCCCACCGACATTGCCGTAGGCGGTTCGGCGCTCACGCATCAGTGCGATGGACGTGACATAACCCGGCCGATCGAATGGAACGGTACCTTGGCCGCGACGGCCGATGTTGCGGTGCGGGTGAATGGCCCGCGCCGCGGTTCACTCACTGGCCGCGATCGTGTCGAGAGGCCCGACATACCGCACCAGGTCCATCAATGCTATCCCTGGAGGCCCGGCTCCTCGCGGCAGTATAGCCAAAGCCGCCAGCCGGGAACGAGGCCAGGCATCGCGTGATGTTTGGGGCCACGTGGTGGATCGAGCGCACCACGTGTTGCATCTGGAACTAAATGCTCATCGCTCCACCGCGACACGCAGACCGAGCGCGATCAGCGCGGAGCCGGTGAGGGCTTCGAGCGTGCGGCGAATCCGCCGTCGACGCAGCGCCGCACCGAGTTTGGCGACCACCACGGAATAGGTCGTAAGCCAGGTGAGCGTCATCAGAGCGAAAATTGCGCCGAGAGCGAACAGAGCTGCGAATGATGCACGCCCGGGAGGAGCAAATTGAGGCAGCAGGCTGGCGAAGAAGATAGCCATCTTCGGATTGCCCAGATTGCTGAGGAGACCCTGCCGGAGCGACCGCGAAGCAGTCAGTCTGCGGCCGGACGTCGGCGGCGGGCCGGTATCTTCCGGATAGGATGTCGCGGCGGCTGCGCGCAAGGCCTGCGCGCCAAGGAGCAAGAGATAGGCCGCCCCCGCGAGTTTCACCAGCGTGAATAGCGGATGGAATGCGGTCAGGAGCCGCACGATTCCAAAGCTCGTGGCGAGTGCCCACACGACCTGTCCCATCGCGACGCCGACAGCCGCAGCCGCTCCCGACGCACGGCCGCCGAGCAAGGTGTTGCGGATCACCAGTGCCGTGTCCGGACCCGGTGTCACGATGATGATCGCCGAAACACCAAGGAATGCGGCTAGCAGGTACATGGCGCGGTCTCCCGCAAGCCGACCCATCACAGGTAACTCAATGCTGCAATGGGAGTGATGAAGCCTGGGCGTGCGATGCCAATTGGATCATCGAAGGGCAGCAATCCGCAATGGGAACCGGCGACGCAGATCCGCGTACAGGCGCGCGCGGCGCGGATCGATGACGACTTCGTACCCTGCGGGCGCTGGGTCACAACTCAGCAGGAAGCGCGCTTCCTTGTCGGATATGGGTGGCGCGGAGGGAGACGGCCGGTCGTACAGCGTCAGAACCAGCGATTCGGCTTGACTGCTCTCGAGCGGGCGCTGCAACACATAGGCGCCCAGGCAAATCGCAGCCGCCATCTGCGTTTGCACTCGCTCCTCCAGCAATCTGGTGAACTCGGTCAGGTCGTCGGCTCGCGTTCGGCCACGCCAGATCTGCGCGATCATCTCTGACCCTCGCTCTGTTGGGCACGAGAATAATCGCGCGTACCTGGTATAATATTAAGTGCCAGATTAAATGATTAGCTTGTGCCAGATTGGCCTCCGCCACGACACCAAGACAGGCGTTATCTCCTTCACCAGCCTGGCCTTGCTCATCGCCCGCCCACGCTCATCGAAGATGAGCGCGTCGTCATAGAACTGCCGCTCGAAGGGCTTTGCATCCCCTGGTGCCACCGCATTCATTCGTTCCTGCGTCAAGCGCACCAACGCGTCCTGACTCAGAGTCGCCGCCCCACCTTGGGCATGGCATGGCATCCCCAGGATGGTGGCGAGGCAAGATGCGGATCAGAGCAACGGTCTCATCTCTGCTCCCGAGCTAGGCTATTTGTCCAACTCTTGCAGGATGTGCTTGGCATCGTTGCGGTCGTCCATGATGACGGCGTCTTTCGCATCGCGCTCGATGGCCGCCCTATACTGTTTGAGCTTGAACACGCCGACCAGCTGAGCCGCCACTTCGTGGACCGGCAGGAAGGCGTCATCCACGCTGTCGTCCAATGCATCACCGACGGTACGTGCCAAGGCTTGCGGATCAGATCGTTGCAGTTCCTCCTTGAACTTCGGCAGGGCCGATAGCGCGCGCGTGCGCAGCCGCTCGGGCGTGCCAGGTTGCGAATAAGCCAGGAGGATTCTGGCCGCCTCCGGCTTTCCGGTTTCGGCCAGTCCATTCAAGACCCCGACGGCGACGATATCCTGGAGCTTGGTCGCAGACCGGGCGCGAAGCGCACTGAAAGCGCTCGCATCCTTGGAGCGGCCTAGCTCCTCGGCCGCAGCGGCTTGCACGGCATAACTTGGGTCGTCTCGCAGCGCCTTGATCAATGCTGCGATGAGCGTCCGATCGCCTAGGAAGTTGCTCAGCGCACTTACCGCGGCCGCCCGCACGCGGCTGTCGGGCTGTCTCATGGCGTCCAGCAGCGCCTCCTTTGCCTGGTCGGACTTACCCATGCCGAGGCTGGAAGCTGCCTGCAGGCGAATGCCATAGAAGGAGTCTGCGTCGAGGACTTCCGTCAGCGCCTGCACGCAACAGGCCGGATCCGCCTTCAGCCGCTCGCCGAGCTGCTTCGTCGCCCAGAGCCGACTCATCATGTAAGGGTCTTTCTCAGCTTCCCTGGTCAGCTGATCGTTCGACTTGTCGAAGGTGACGGTTTTATAAAGAATGTCATTGGGATCGAAATCGACCCAGGAGGGCTCGAACGCCAGCGGTATGACGAATGTCTGCTTGGCGGCGTAGTCGCGGATGCGCGTCACCACTTTTTGGTTGTCGTCGCCGAAAAATGCGACATCGATGGGCATGTCGAAGATCGGGATATCGGCACTCAGGGCCTGTGCCTGGACAACCGTCAGCACTTCCGATTTTCTCGTCGGGTCGTAAGTGGCGCTGACGCGATAGTCCGGATGGCCGCCCTTGTATACCCATTCGTCGAAAAACCAGCCGAGCTCCCATCCCGTCCTGGTCCAGATGCTTTGTAACAGCTCGCTTGTGTCCGCAGAGTGCGCAGCGTGGGTGGTAAGGTAGTAATTCAGGCCCTGGAAGAGCGTCTCGTTCTGCGAGGCCGGCGACTGCATCGCGGCATCGCCATCGACGACGTAACGCATCATGTCCAGGACGGCGGCGCCCTTGTCGTGCGTGATCTCTTCCAGCATATCCAGGGGATCGACGTACTTGCGATCGACAATCGGCCGCGGCGCGCGTGACGCTTCTACGTGTAGAGACTCCTCCTGATCGCCATAGATTTCGTAGCGATAGTCATCGTTACTCTCGTGATACTGCGTGTACAGCGCGGTCATGTAGGTGGCGAAGCCTTCGTTGAGCCAGATATCGGCCCAGTCCCGGCCCTGGACGTAATCGCCGAACCAATGCTGCCCCAACTCGTGAGCAACCAGAAGCGTGGTGGGGTCGTCCCGTTCCGCCTGGGCGTCGTGCAGCGCAGCGTCCGTCAGCGATGTTGCGCTGACATTTTCCTGACCGCCGAAGATGAAGTCGCGGACCGCAATCTGATCGTACTTCTCAAACGGATATTCGACGCCCGTCGCGCGTGAGAAGAATCCGATCATATCGGGCGTAAGATGGAAGAGCCGCTGCACTGTAGCCGCGTCGATACCCCGCGGAACGTAGTAGTCCACCGGCTTGTCCTTGTAATGGTCCACCGTTTTCTGCCACGGACCTATCGCCAGCGTTGTCAGGTAGGTACTGTGTGGCACGCTCTCGACCCAGTCGTATGTCACCTGGGCGCCGGCTCGCTTCACGCTCACCAGCGTCCCGTTCGAGACGACGACCTGTCCCTGCGGCACGGTGGTGATCGTCTCGCTGGTGGCCATGTCGTTGGGGGTATCCCAACTGGGGAACCAATAGTGATTGAATTCCGGCTCGCCCTGCGTGTAGATCTCCTTGGGCGCGGAGGGGTCGTTCCTGTCGGGGTTGACGAAGAAGAGCCCTATTCTCGGATGGCCGTGATAGTCGATGCGGATGTCGAGCGAGTGCGCGGCATCATAGGGATGATCCAGGGTGATCCACAGGCAATGGTCATCGGTCGAATGAGCCAGCGCTCGGGGCTCGCCTGCCGGCGTGAGAAGCGCCACGGAGTCGATCGTGAGCTCAGTGCTGTTGATGCAGAACCTGTCGAACGCCGGTTGGAAGGGCCTGATCGTGACCACCTCGTCGCCGAACACCTCTCTCTTGGACTGGGAGAAGTGCAACTTGAGCTTGTAATTCTCCACGTGATAGGTGCGGTTCGGTGGCCAGTGCATCTCTCCCGGGTTGCCGCTTTCGCCGGCCACGGCCGGGCAGGGAGAGGCGAGTGCGAGAATGAACGCCGCTGACGTCAGGCAGAGTATTGATTTCATAGGAGTCAGACTGCCCGGTGGGCTGGGCGACGTCTTGAACGCACTTGAGTTTCCCAGGGAAAGTGCCGCCCCGGCCGGTGACCCGCCGTCTCTACGGTCCTTCCACCCGATATCCCATCCGCCTGAAGGTTGCCAGCGTGCCTTCGGGCCCGAGCAGCAGATCCATTGATTGCAGCGCGAGCGTCGAGCGATTCTGCGCCAGCGCCTGCACGGCGGCTGTCATCCAGTCGTGCTCCGCACTGGCAACCAGCGTGCGCACGCGCTGCGACCCTGATACCGCCTCGAGGCAGGTGGCGCGATTGTCGATGTGCGGCAGGCGGCGCAGCAGCGCCACATCGCCGAGCGCCCAGGCGCGGGCTCGCGCCTGCATCGGGCCGACGTCGGTCTCCAGCCGCATCATGACCGACTGCAGACAGGCGATCTCCGCGGAGCGGGGAATCTCGGTCAGGTCCCGCATGACCTCGACCGGGTCCTTGACGAGAAGCTTGTCCTGATGGATGGGCACGTTCTGCTGCCTCGCCAGCCGGACCACCGTAGTTTGGATGTCGTTGTGAGGAGTCAGGTCGGAAGCGCGGAGGGCGTCGTCATAGAGCCGCCGCGCGGCGAGAATAGGGCGCAGCTGCTCGATCCGGCGGTCGCGCGGGGCATAACGCGACTTGAGCGCGCTGAAGCGCGCATACATGGCGGCCGGCAGCACAGCCTGCAGAGGCTGATGCCCCGGATTCGTCTGCGCCTCGCGCCACAACGCGTACAGGTGCAAGGCGGTGAGGGGGTGAAAACCGATACCCACCGACGGCCATGCGGGAATGACTTCCTGCGTGTTCTTCAGGAGCCCCCGGATGTCTTCCGTTTGCCAGACCATGCGCTTCGGCAGCGGCTCCACGGTGCCGAGCAGCCAGAGCGCATTGCCATCCTTGCTCACCCGCCAGAGCTTCGGGCCGCGATAGCTCCCGGAGATCACCACCTGTAGTGGCGCGGATGCCGGCGCTGATGTCTCACTCTGCGCAGCGGCGGCCCCGGACATCGCGGTGGCGAGGAGTACGACAGCCGCGAGCAGGCCCACGATCCCGCAGGGGCGCGGCAATCCGCTCGAGCTCACCGGGGTAACCGCGGCATCAGTTGAGCGTCGGTGGAGCGAGAGGCGGTGCACTCGTAGTGCGGTCGTAGATACGGGTGAAAGTGAAGTTAGTCCCGCTGCCGCTCAGCCGCAGCGTCATCGAGAGGGTGCCGTCCTGGGTGATGCTGTACGTCTGGATGATCTCCGCTCCGAATTGCGGCTTGGTGTCGATCACGTAGTCGGTCCCTTTCCAGCCCGATATCTGCTGCGCATCACCTTGCTCCGCGGACACGTCGCTCTCGACGCCCGGCGTGTATTCGTCAGAGGACGCGCCCGATACAACCGTGAAGGCGCCGGAGCTCACCTTGATCCTGAGGTAATCACCCTGCGGCACGTTCGACATCAGCTCATCCACGGGTGAAGACCGCGTTGGGCCGATGCCCCCAATCGCCGGCTCAGGCTCCTGGCTCTCGCTCTGTCCCGACTCCCCACCCTGCTGGCCTCCCTGCCCGGCCCCGCCTCCGTGTCGCCTGCCATAGCCGCCGACTCCCTGTTGCGGCTGTTGCTGATCCGCGTCGTGACGCGCCTTCATATGCTGCGTGTGCAATTCCTGGACGGCCTTGCCGAGATCGTCGCTGCGGGCCGGATCGAGTTTCCAGTCGCCCGCGAGGTGCACGCCGGACGGCAGTTGCGCGGACACCCTGACCGAGCTGCAGCCGGCAAGGGCTGCTGCCACGATCAGGCTGGCGCACAGGGGGATTGCACTGGCTGGGGTTGAGGACATTCGGATGCTCTGAATGAGGGCGAAGAGGGGCCGCGGAGTTCGACTGCTGTAAACGCGCCTAAGTTCTGGATGCCGCTGCCCGCGAGGCCAGGGCCTCGATGCGCTTCCAGTCGCGAGCCGCGAGCGCCTCCGCCGGCGACAGCCAGGAGCCACCGGCGCAGAGGACGTTCGGCAGGTCGAGGTATGATTTTACGGACTCTTGTGTGATGCCCCCGGTAGGACAGAAGCGCGCCTGCGGGAACGGACCTGCCAAGGCTTTGAGCATCGCGGGCCCGCCCGCCGGACCGGCCGGAAAGAATTTGAAACACTGGTAGCCGGCGGCCAATCCTTGCATCAGCTCTGACGCTGTCGCTACCGCGGGTAGATAAGGTATGGGCGCCGATGCCGCCGCCGAGAGGAGGGCTGGCGTTGCCCCTGGCGATATCGCGAAGATGGCACCTGCGCTTGCGGCGGCCCGCAGATCCTCTACGGTTAGTACCGTGCCCGCTCCGAGCGCGATCTCCGGCACCTGGCGCGCGATCGCCTCGATCGCGGGCAGTGCCGCGGGGGTCCGCAGCGTGACCTCGACCACGCGGATTCCGCCACGCACGAGGGCTCGCGCCAGCTCGGGGGCGAGGGCTGCATCGTCGATGACGACGACCGGCATGACCGGCGACAGCCTCAGAATCCGCTCGACTTCCGCGTTGGGGGGCATGGCTCCGACCCGATATTTTGCCTGCAACCGCTATCGTGCAGCAAAATGGTCCGATGCGACAGCGGGCCCTGCAGGCGCTTCTGCTGGTTCATGCCATCGAGCAAACCGATCTGGCCGGCGATGTCCTGTCGCTCGACGACCGCATCCTCGCCAGTCGGGAGGCGGCGGGCGGCCGTCCATTGCCCGCGCCCGCTGATGTTCAGGTGCAGATCAACGGCGACTCGGAACGCTTCCTCGTGCGCCGCGCGGACGCTCTCCTGGCGCGCCTGCGCGTTCGCTCACCTGGTGTCGATCGCGTCCTTACCGCCGCCGCTACCGGACTCGACCGCACGATTCTGCTGCTCGGGTTTCTCCTGGGCGTGGCGCTCGCGTTCGCGGACGGCCGCCGGATCGACATCTTCGCGTACCCGCTGCTGGGCTTTGTGCTCTGGAACCTGATTGTCTACCTTCTCCTGATCGTGAGGACATTCCGGCCCGCTGCCAAGGGCGATCAGGCTGCAGACGCGGCGGCCGCTCGCGAAGCGATGGCGATGCAGCGGGATGGATTTTTCAGGCGTTGGCTCGCCCGGGTCTATGCCAACCGCGTGCATGCCCGCATCGACGCATTCATCACTCACTCAATTGGTTTCAACGCGCCGCTCGCGCCGGGCTTGCGGCGCTTCGCGGCGGACTGGTGCGAGGTTGGCCGGCCGATCTTCCGCGAGCGCACTCGGCGCCTCCTGCACCTCGCGGCCATTCTCGCGGCGGCCGGTCTCATGGCAGGTTATGACCTTCGCGGCTGGCTGCTGCGGCAGGCGGCGGGGTGGAGCAACGGGGTTCTTGGTCCCACGAGCGCCCATGCAGGGCTCGTGACGCTGTATGGCGCAGCCTCCAAGGTCTCGGGTGTTCGCATCCCTTCGGCGCATGATCTCCTGGCGCTCGCCTGGACGGCTCCCGCGACCGGCGGCGGGCCCGCCGGGCAGTGGCTCTACCTCATTGACTGGACGGCGCTCCTTTATATCGTGCTGCCGCGTCTCATCGCGGTGATTCTCACCACTCTGAGCATGTGGCGCCGCGCCATAACCCTGCGGACACCGCCGTCGTTCGCGGGGTATCTCGCCGCCGTGCTGCGCTCGCTGGCCACGCCCGAAACCCCGCCCGCCCAACCGAGTGGTTGAGCTAATCGGCGGACTCACCCTCACCGAGCGGCGCTCTCCAGAAAAGTGAGGCGGCGGTGATCCGCATCCAAGCGCACGCGCACGCCGAGCGGCACCGGTTGGTTTTGAGCGCCATGACCTATCGGGAATCCGGCCACGCAGGGCAGGCCTGTCGCGGCGGCCAGCTCACGCAGCACATCGGCGCTGGAGTAATCCGCATCCTTGTCCTCGCAGCCCGTGAACTCCCCAAGGGCGATGCCGCGTACCCGACGGAACACCCCGGCGAGCGCAAGATGGGTCCACATGCGGTCCAGACGGTAAGGACGCTCGCCAACGTCCTCGAGCAGCAGGATGGCGCCCTCGAGCGGCGCAAGGAAGGGCGTACCGAGAAGCCGGGTCAGCACCGCGAGGTTGCCGCCCAGGAGCGGCCCCTCCACAGTGCCGGCGACGTATGTTTCCCGACCGATGAGCTCGGCGGCCGGCGCATTTGACTCGAGAAGCTCGAACAGGCGCTCATGAGCAGGCGCGTCGAGCCGTGCGAGCTGGGTGACTACGGGGCCGTGAACGCTGACGAGCCCGCGCCGCTGCAGCAGCTGGTGAAGCGCCGTGATATCGGAGAATCCGATCACCGGCTTCGCCGCCAGGTCGACGCCCTCGAGCCCGGGGAGCAGCCGCATCATTCCGTAGCCACCGCGCGCACAGAAGATGGCGCGAGTGCCAGTATCGGCGAGTGCGGACGCCAGCTCGGCAAGCCGGCGCTCGTCATGGCCGGCGAGATAACGGTGCCGCGTCAGCAGGCCGGGATCGTAGTGCACCCGGTAGCGGCGGGAAATGACCTCGAGGCCCGCCTCGAACGAGGCGCGGTCGAACGAGCTCGCTGGCGCGACCACGACGACCGGATCACCGGGCCGAAGGGCAGGGAATGCGCCGTAGGGCGTGGTTGTAGGCATCGGGCGGAGAGTGCGACTTCTTTGCGGCCGCATTGTCCGCCAGCGGCGCTACCACCTCAATCCGAGAGCCTCACAATCCGCGGGTATCAATCCGCTAGGGCTTTGAGGTCCCGCAGCAGAGCCGCGCGTCCGCGCTCGAGCTGGTCCAGCCGCTTGGCGGCATCGCGCAGCGCGCTGATGTTCTTCACCGGCGCCTCGTGCAGCCTGCGGTAGGTGGTGCGCGCCACCAGCCATTGGCGAGTGGTCGTGGCATATCGGGCCGCCAGGTCGCGGCGCTGGGTGACGACGTAAAGGGGACTGACCTGCATGGCGGGTGAAGGATGCCACTCGTTCGTGACGGGCGTCTGACAGTCAGGTAAGCAAGCTACGTTCCAGTACAGCATCTGCGCCTCACTCCGAAGGATTGCCCCGGCGGGCGAACTGCGCCTTGCGTTCACGAATCTGCTCGCGCCATGCCGACAGCATGCAGCCGCCGACCACGCCCAGGACCAGAGCCAGGACAGAAATATTGCCGTTGTCGCGCGCGAGCATGGCGAGCGTTCGCGGCGCGGATGTCAGTATTTCCAGATGCATGAAAGATCCCCCGTGCGATGTGCGTTGAACATAACACCGTGCGGATGCGGGCGGGAAGTCTCCCCATGGCGACTTTGGCCACGCGGCGAAAAAACTTTGAAGCAGCTCGCAGACTGGATCCGGCGGAGCAGCGAGGCCGCGGACGTCGCAATTCGAGTGTCGCCGTCGAGCATGCGACCTGCACGGTTCGCGACTGCCGCTGGTCGTCCGAAATTGCCGCTCCTCGTCACAAACAGCGCCTCTTCATCTTCACCGCTGGCTCACATCGCCGGCGCGCCTCTCACCCGTCGCGCGCCTCACCTCTGCTTCCTCTACGCTTATATCTAATCAAAGACCTTCTGAATGAGGGCTGAATCCTCACCACGCGCTCACGGCCGGCGCGCTAATTTGCGTGTCCTTTGAGCAGCGCGGTGGGCTCGCCACCGTCGCGCAAGCATCCCGGAGGTCGGGCGTGGACATGGTATTCGTCGTCGTCATCGTGGCCCTGTACGCGGTCTCGCACTGGATCGCGTGGGCCATCTCGCGGCTCGGGGTGGAGTCGTGAGCGCCGCCTACCTCGTGAGTGGCCTGCTCGCACTAGGCCTCTGCGTCTATCTGCTCTACGCCATGTTCAAGCCGGAGAAGTTCTGAAATGACCGGCCAATCCGTGGGCCTGCTCGCCCTGTATCTCATCATCGTGCTCGTCTGCGTCAAGCCGCTCGGCCTCTACATGGCGCACGTAATGGAAGGTCGGCCGATCTGGCCGGTGCGTGCCGGCGGCGGGCTCGAGCGCCTCATCTACCGGCTCTGCGGGATCGATCCGGCCGCGGAAATGGCCTGGAAGCGCTATGCGGTGGCGCTGCTCGTCTTCAACGGCCTCGGAACGCTTCTCGTCTACGCACTGCAGCGCCTGCAGTACTGGCTGCCGCTCAACCCCGAGCACTTCACGGCCGTCTCGCCCGACTCCTCGTTCAATACCGCCGTCAGCTTCGTCACGAACACCAACTGGCAGGGCTATACCCCCGAGTCCACCATGGGCTATCTCACCCAGATGGCCGGGCTCGCGGTGCAGAACTTCCTCTCGGCCGCGACCGGGATCGTGGTTGCCGTGGCGCTCATCCGCGGGCTCGCCCGCCACAGCGCCAAGGCGATCGGCAATTTCTGGGCCGACGTCACCCGCTCGACGCTGTACGTGCTCTTGCCGATCGCTTTCGTGGGCGCACTGCTGCTGGTCAGCCAGGGCGCGATCCAGAACTTCAGTGCCTACAAAGACGTGACGATGCTGGCGCCCGTGACCTACCAGCAGCAGAAGACCGATGCCGCCGGCAATCCGGTCAAGGACGCGTCCGGCAACCCTGTGATGGAGAACGTCACGACGTCGACCCAGACACTGCCGATGGGGCCGACTGCTTCGCAGGAGGTCATCAAGGAGCTCGGTACGAATGGCGGCGGCTTCTTCAACGCCAACTCCGCGCATCCGTACGAGAATCCGACGCCGCTGTCGAACCTGCTCGAGATGCTGCTGATCATCGTCATCCCCGCCGCCCTCACGTATACCTTCGGGCACATGGTGGGCGATACCCGCCAGGGATGGGCGGTGCTCGGGGCGATGGCCATTCTGTTCGTCGGGCTGTACGCGATGTGCTCCCACTACGAGCAGCTCGGCAATCCGCGGATTGGCGCTCTCGGAGTCGATCAGACGGTCAGCGCGCTGCAGCCGGGCGGCAACATGGAGGGCAAGGAGGCACGCTTCGGCATCGCCGATTCCTCGCTCTTCATCACCCTCGCCACCAGCACCTCCACTGGCGCAGTGGACTCGGTGCCCGACTCTTTCACGCCATTGGGCGGGTTCGTGCCGCTCTTCGCCATGATGCTGGGCGAGGTCGTATTCGGCGGGGTGGGCACGGGCCTTTATTCGATGCTGATCTTCGCCATCGTAGGGGTGTTCATCGCCGGGCTGATGATCGGGCGCACGCCCGAGTACCTGGGCAAGAAAATCGAGTCGTTCGAGATGAAGATGAGCTCGATCGCCATCCTGGTGATGCCGTTCATCGTGCTCGTCGGCACCGCCATCGCGGTCAGCGCCGCGCCCGGCCAGGCGGGGCCGGCCAACCCGGGCGCGCATGGCTTCTCGGAGATCCTCTACGCATTCACCTCGGCGAGCAACAACAACGGCAGCGCCTTCGCCGGCATCTCCGCCAACACCCTCTTCTATAACACGGCGCTGGGCCTTTGCATGTGGCTCGGCCGCTTCTGGCCCATCGTCGCCGTGCTCGCGATCGCCGGTGCGCTCGCGGGGAAGAAGCGCATCCCGGTGACCGCGGGCACCATGCCGACCCATGGCCCGACATTCATCATTTTGCTGATTGGCACGGTGCTGCTGGTCGGCGCGCTCACCTTCGTGCCGGCGCTGGCGCTCGGACCCGTGGTTGAGCATCTGACCCTCTGGGGTGGTTGAGATGGCTGCGGTAAAATTGTCCATGTTCGATCGCGCACTGATCTGGCCCGCAGTGGTCGACTCGGTGCGCAAGCTCGATCCTCGAGTGCAGTGGCGCAATCCCGTGATGTTCGTCGTGTACATCGGCAGCATCCTCACGACGGGGTTGTGGCTGCAGGCGCTCGGGGGGCGCGGCGAGGCTCCGGCGTGGTTCATTCTGAACGTCGCGATCTGGCTCTGGTTCACGGTGCTGTTCGCCAACTTCGCCGAGGCGCTCGCCGAGGGCCGCAGCAAGGCCCAGGCGGCGAGCCTCAAAGGGCTGAAACAGGCAGTCGTGGCAAAGCGCCTGGCCAACCCGGCCGATCGCCTGCGGGTGACGCCGGTAAGGGCGGATCAGCTGCGCAGGGGCGAGATCGTGCTCGTCGAGGCCGGCGACTACATTCCGGGAGATGGGGAAGTCATCGAGGGGGCCGCCTCGGTCGACGAGAGCGCGATCACTGGCGAATCCGCACCGGTCATTCGCGAGTCCGGCGGTGATTTCTCCTCGGTCACGGGCGGCACACGCGTGCTTTCCGACTGGATCGTGGTGCGCATCACCGCCAATCCCGGCGAGACCTTCATCGATCGTATGATCGCCATGGTGGAAAGCGCCAAGCGCCAGAAGACGCCGAACGAGATCGCCCTCACGATCCTGCTGGTGGCGCTGACTCTCGTCTTTCTCTTCGCCACGGCAACCCTCCTGCCGTATTCGCTCTACAGCGTCGCGGTGACCAAGCTCGGCGCGGTCGTCACCATCGCTGCCCTCATCGCGCTGCTGGTGTGCCTGATTCCGACCACCATCGGTGGCCTCCTGTCGGCGATCGGAGTGGCCGGGATGAGCCGGATGATGCAGGCCAACGTCATCGCCATGTCCGGCCGCGCCGTGGAAGCCGCTGGAGATGTCGATGTGCTGCTGCTCGACAAGACCGGCACGATCACACTCGGCAATCGGCAGGCGGCCGCATTCATTCCGGCCGCGGGTGTCACGGAGGAAGAGCTCGGGGCAGCAGCCCAGCTGGCCTCCCTCGCCGATGAGACGCCGGAGGGCCGCAGCATCGTCGTGCTCGCCAAGCAGCGCTTCAAGCTTCGCGAGCGCGACCTGACTGCCCTGCACGGCACGTTCGTGCCGTTTTCCGCGCATACACGCATGAGTGGCGTCGATATCGGCACTGACCCGGTGCGCCAGGTCCGCAAGGGTGCGGCGGACGCGATCCAGAAGCACGTGGAGTCCATGGGCCAGACGTTTCCGAGGGCGGTGCTCACCGCCGTGCAGGAAGTCGCGCGGCGCGGCAGCACGCCGCTGCTCGTCAGTGATGGTCCTCGTGTCCTGGGCGTCATCGAGCTCAAGGACATCGTCAAAGGCGGCATCAAGGAGCGCTTCGGTGAGCTACGCCGGATGGGCATCAAGACCATCATGATCACCGGCGACAATCCGCTGACCGCGGCGGCGATCGCGGCCGAAGCGGGGGTCGACGATTTCCTCGCCCAGGCGACGCCCGAGGACAAGCTGCGCCTTATCCGCGACGAGCAGGCCAAGGGCAAGCTCGTCGCCATGTGCGGCGACGGCACCAACGACGCACCGGCGCTGGCGCAGGCGGATGTCGGCGTCGCCATGAACACCGGCACGATGGCGGCGCGTGAGGCCGGCAACATGGTCGATCTCGACAGCGACCCGACCAAGCTCATCGAGATCGTCGCCATCGGCAAGCAGCTCCTGATGACGCGCGGCGCGCTGACCACCTTCTCCATCGCCAATGACGTCGCCAAATATTTCGCCACGTCATTGGCGATAGAAAATGTGGTCAACGCGCCGCGCGTCATCAGCAATTGTTTGCCGATTTCCACCACTTCGATGAGCTTGGTCGGATCGCTGTCCAGATCGACCATATTGCCCGCCTCGCGCGCGGCCATGGGACCCGTATTCATCGCGACGCCGACATCGGCCTGGGCGAGCGCAGGCGCATCGTTGGTGCCGTCGCCGCACATGGCGACAAGCTTGCCTTTGGCCTGCTCGTCGCGGATGAGCTTGAGCTTGGTTTCAGGCGTCGCCTGCGCGAGAAAATCATCCACGCCCGATTCGGCGGCGATAGCGGCAGCGGTGAGGGGGTTATCGCCCGTGATCATCACGGTGCGGATACCCATTTTGCGAAGGGCCGCGAAGCGCTCCTTGATGCCGCCTTTTACAATGTCTTTCAGGTGTATGACGCCCAATATCTTGCCGTCTTTCGCGACGGCAAGCGGCGTGCCGCCGGATTTGGCGATGCGGTCGGAAATGGCGGTCGCTGCCGCAACGGATTCCGCGCCGCGCGCGCCAACCCAGGCAATCACCGCGTCGACCG
>DASXFY010000096.1:0-30950 GCA_036489335.1 Steroidobacteraceae bacterium | reverse complement strand
AGCCAGTGCCCATCGCGTCGCTGCAGCCCGATCAGCCCATCACGCGCCGCGGTGATCGCCTGCCCGAGCGGCCCTACCGGGCGCGCGGCGCGCGCGCGCGCGATCTCTGCCATGCCCAGGGCACCGGAAAGCTCGCGCGGGGCGGCACCCGCCTGGGCGCCGGGTGTCACGGCAGCGACCCCCCGAGCCGTTGTGGACCCGCGAGCTCATCCGCGCTCGCGCTGGCGGCGCGTGCCGCCGCAGGCTTCATCGGCACCGGCGCGGCCGAAAGCGGCAGGCCCCGCGCGGCGCGCTCGAACAGCTGTTGCAGCACACGGTCGTTGCGTACCGAGAGACTGGTCAAGGTCCGGGTCATCATCACCGTCGATCGTGAAATTTTCACCTGCGCGCCCGCGGTGAAGCCCGGGGTGGTCTGGATCTTGCGCAGCGTCAGCGCCGCGAGGCCGAGCGCCCACAGGCAGAAGAGCCGGATACCCGCCTCCTCGCCCGGAATGAGCAGCGTGAAGGCGAGCGCATTGCGAAGATGCCGGTGCGCGACTCCGATGAGCTCCACTATGCCCGCGTGAAAGCGCGCGTCGCTGCGCTCGGGGGAGAGCTGCGCCAGGTCCACTCCGTAGCGGCTGAAGACTTCCTGCGGCAGCCAGCACGCGCCGCGGCTGCGGTCCTCCCAGACATCCTTCAGGATGTTGGTCATCTGCAGGCCCTGGCCGAAGGAGGGCGCGAGCTCGTAGAGCGAGCCGTAGTGGCGCATGATCGCTGGCGAGTAGGCGCAGAAGAGCTCCGTCAGTGTTTCGCCGACGATTCCCGCCACGTAGTAGCAGTAGGAATCCATGTCCGTCGCGCGGGCAAGCCCCTTGAGGCTCGCGGTGCGCTGGAACTGGTGCATGCCGCGGCTCATCACCTCGATACAGCGGCGGATCGCGGCTCGCTGGCGCTGATCGAATCGGCTCACGACCCGGATCACCCTCTCCATGTTGGCGACGAGAGCGCGCTCCGCGGGCAGCGTGCGCTCGGAAAGCCGCGGCACCACGTCGCGTGCGAGGCGGGCCGCATCCTCCGTGCCCTTCACGACCGCGGTGAAGCGCTCGAGAAAGATATAAGTGTCGGTAGCCAACAGCGCGGGCTCGTCCTCGATGGTGTCGGCGATGCGGCAGAGAAGGTAGGCGCTCGTCACCGCCGTGCGCAGCGCCGCCGGCAGCTGTGGGATCGTCAGCGCGAAGGTGCGCGAGACGAGCGGCAGGATCTCGTCCTGATACGCCTCGTCGGACATGCCGGAATCGGGTTCCACGGCCTCTTGCCTCCGGTCAATTGCGCCTGGCGAGCAGCCAGTCCGTCACGCCGCGCAGCGCATCCGCGCGAGCGCCGAAGGGAACGAGGGATTCCATGGCTTGCGCGTGCAGGCGGTGCACCTGCTCCTGGGAGGCGCTCACGCCGAGGATGGCGGGATAGGTCGGCTTGCCGCGCTCGCGATCCGCACCCGCCGCCTTGCCGAGCGTCGCGGTGTCCGAGAGTACATCGAGCAGGTCGTCCTGGATCTGGAACGCGAGCCCGATCGGCCCGGCGAAGCCGGCGAGGGCCTGCTCGAGACTCGGCTCGAGCGCGCCGGCGCACGCGGCCCCCATCATGACACTCGCCCTGATCAGCGCGCCGGTCTTCAGTGAATGCATCTCTTCCACCTGCGCGATGGCGAGCTTGCGCCCCTCGGCCTCGAGGTCGATCGCCTGACCGCCCGCCATGCCGAGACTGCCGATCGCGCGCGCGAGCAGCTGCACCAGACGCACGCGGATGGACGGATCGGCCGGGAGCGCCGCATCGTGCGCCAGCAGCTCGAACGAGAGGGATTGAAGCGCATCGCCCACGAGAAGAGCTGTCGCCTCATCGTACGCCTTGTGACACGTCGGCCGGCCCCGGCGCAGATCGTCGTCGTCCATCGAGGGCAGGTCATCGTGTACCAGCGAATAGACATGCACCAGTTCGAGCGCGCAGGCCGCGCCCTCGACCCGTTCTTCCGCGAGCCCCAGCGCACGCGCCGTGGCGAGCAGCAGGATCGGGCGGACGCGCTTGCCGCCACCGAGCACACTGTAGCGCATCGCGGCGTGCAGCCGCTCGGGTGTCTGGTCGGTGCGCGGCAGCCGCGCTGCCAGTGCCACCTCCATCCGCGCACGCCATGCCTCGAGCTGACCGGCGAACGAATCAGGCACGACTGGCACGCCGGCTTTCCTCGTGGCGGCTCGTGCGCTTGATGTCGCCGACCGGGATTGCCACTACCGCCGGCGGCTTGTCGCCCGAAGCCGCCGGGGCGTAGGGCGACTGATCGTCGTAGAGGAACGGCAGCTCGGGTGCCATCGGGCCATCGACCCGCGGGCCGCGCAGCGCCACCTTCAGCGCCTTCAGCGGATGAGCGAACGTGTCGTCCACGGCCGTACCCTCGAAGCCGCAATGCGCCATGCAATTGTCGCACTTGCGGTTGCGCCCGACGCCGTAGCTTTCCCAGTTGGTCTCCTCCATGAGGGAGCGGAATGACGGCGCGTAGCCCTCGTCCGTCAGCAGATAGCAAGGCCGCTGCCAACCGAAGACGTTGTAGGTCGGATTGCTCCACGGCGTGCACTGATAAGTCTGGTTGCCGGCCAGGAAATCGAGGAACAGCGACGACTGGTTGAACGGCCAGCGCGTACCGCGCTCGCGGCCGAGCTTGAAGATGTCACGGAAGAGCTGCTTGCTGGCGCTGCGCCCGAGGAATACGTCCTGCCGCGGAGCATGCTGGTAGCTGTATCCGGGGGAGACGGTGATTCCCTCCACGCCGAGCGACTGGGCCATGTCGAAGAAGTCGGCCACTTCCTCCGGCTTCTCGTTCTGGAAGAGCGTGCAGTTGACGGTGCAGCGGAAGCCCTTGGAGCGGGCCAGCCTGATGGCCGCGACCGCCTTGTCGAACACCCCTTCCTGACACACCGACTCGTCGTGCCGCTCGCGATTGCCGTCGAGGTGCACGGAGAAGGTGAGATAGGGCGAGGGGCGGTAGTCGTCGATGTGCTTCGCCAGCAGGATGGCGTTGGTGCAGAGATAGACGAAGCGCTTGCGCGCGACGATCCCGGCCACGATCTGCGGCATCTCCTTGTGGATGAGTGGCTCGCCTCCCGGGATCGAGACCATCGGTGCGCCGCACTCATCGACCGCGCGCAGGGCATCCTCGACCGAGACCCGCTTTTGCAGGATCTCCTTCGGATAATCGATCTTGCCGCAACCGGCGCAGGCGAGGTTGCACTGGAACAGGGGCTCGAGCATGAGCACCAGCGGATAGCGCTTGTCGCGACGGAACTTCCTGCCGAGGATGTAACGCGTAACCCGGTACTTTTGAATCAGTGGAATACCCAAAATCAGCTCCTAATACTTGGCGCAGCTCAGGATCCGGCGCCCTGCGACTGTAACGCATGAACTGCCGGACGGTGATACTGCCAAATCCGTTCCCACTCCATAATGAACCATGGCGTGAAGCGCTCTGCGCCCACGCCCTGCATCTCTGCCATGAGCTCCGCCGCGCTCACCCAACGCCAATCCGAGATCTCGTTCCGGTCGGCGAGTACGCAGCCGGTGCTGCGCCCGATGAATACCGAGCACAGCTCATGCTCGGCGCCGATATTGTCGAACTGCGCCTGGTACTGAAACTTGAACAGGAAGCGCAGCGAGCACGTAAGGCCAAGTTCCTCGCGCAGCCGCCGGTGTATAGCTGTCTCCATGCTCTCGGTACGACGCGGATGACTGCAGCAACTGTTCGACCAATAGTTCGGCCACAACCGCTTCGCGGCCGCGCGGCGCTGCAACAACAGGTCGCCACGGTCGTTGAATATGAGCAGCGAGAACGCGCGGTGCAGGACACCGCGCCCCTCGTGGCAGCGTGCCTTGCTCAGATAGCCGACCTCGCGGTCCGCGTCGTCCACGAGGATGAGCGACTCGGCCTCGGCCGGGCTGTCGCTGCCACCCCACAGTTTTGGCTGGGCACCGCCTGCGGGCCTCAAGCGGGCACCCCCGGCAGGCGAGCAAGCGTGTACCATGTGCCGAATTCATGGACTTGAAACCATCCGGCTACTTCATTCATTGCAATCCGCGGTGTAGGCATTCTTCCGCCCATGATAACCGGCTCCACGGTCGCTGTAACTGCCCAGGCAATCATGACCTCGCTCGGCACCCTGCTGGGCGCGGCCGCGCTCGGCTATGCGGTCACCGCGTGGCTGGCCGTGCGGCTTTGGCGCAACGGACGTGCGCGGCGCGGGCTCGGCAGCGACGCGGCTTCGGCGGCGCAGCAGGCGCCGCCGGTGACGGTTCTCAAGCCACTTTGCGGCGCTGAGCCAGGGCTTGACCGTTCACTGCGCTCCTTCTGCGAGCAGCAATATGCGGGCGGCGTACAGCTCGTCTTCGGCGTGCAGCACGCGGCCGACCCGGCCCTCGCGGTGCTCGAGGGGCTGAAGCGCGATTATCCGGGCCTCGATATCACCGTGGTCGTCGATCCGACCCGGCACGGTACCAGCGCCAAGGTCAGCAATCTCATCAACATGATGCGTGCCGCCCGACATGACTGGCTCGTGCTCGCCGACAGCGACGTACGCGTGCCGCCCGGATACCTCACCGCGGTTGCGGCGCCGCTCGCGGACCCTGCGGTTGGCATAGTCACCTGCCCCTATCACGGCGTTCCGCGTCCCGGCCTGTGGTCGCTGCTCGGAACGCTGTTCGTAAACGACTGGTTCATTCCGTCGGTGCGGGTGGCGGCGCTCTTCGGCTCGCGCGCCTTCGCCTTCGGGGCCACGATCGCCCTGCGGCGCGATGCGCTCGATGCGATCGGCGGCTTTGGTGCAATCGCAGACCAGCTGGCGGACGATTATCGCCTGGGGCAGCTGACCCGCCGCCGCGGTCAACGGACGGTGTTGTCAAACGTTGTAGTGGACACCTCCGTCGATGAGCGCACGTTCCTCCAGCTTGTGCAGCACGGGCTGAGGTGGCTGCGCACCATCCGGGTGGTGCGTCCGGGGGGATACGCTCTCTCGGCAATCACCTTTAGCTTGCCGATAGCCGTCATCGGCTGCGTACTCGCTGGTGGGACGCGCTTGACGCTGTCGTTGCTCGTCGCGACCCTGGTGTTGCGCCTGATGTTGCACCTGGCCGTGCAGGTCCCGGAGCGATCCTGGTCGCGACTCTGGGCCATACCGCTCGCCGATGCGCTCGGCTTCGCGCTCTGGTGTGGCGCCTTTCTTACGCGCGAGGTGCAGTGGCGGCAAGGCCGCTACCGCGTGGCGCGCGACGGCTCGGTGCAGCCGATTTCCCGAGGATTTCAATCATGATGAAAACGCTGTTCCTGCATCCTCCCTCATTCGACGGCTTCGACGGCGGCGCCGGTTCCCGCTACCAGGCAAAGCGCGAGATCCGCTCCTTCTGGTATCCGACCTGGCTGGCGCAGCCCGCGGCGTTGGTGCCCGGCAGTCGACTGCTCGATGCGCCCGCGGACGGCACGCCGATGTCGCAGGTGCTGCCGCTCGCGAAGGAATACGACCTGGTCGTGATGCACACCAGCTCGCCGTCCTTCCCGACGGATGCGAAAGTCGCGGAGTTGCTCAAGGAGCAGAATCCGCGGCTCATGGTCGGCATGGTCGGCGCCAAGGTCGCCGTCGACCCGGCAGGCTCTCTCGGTGCCTCCACCGCCATCGACTTCGTCGCGCGCGAGGAATTCGACTACACCTGTAAGGAAGTAGCCGAGGGCCGCGATCTCGGCACCATCCCCGGAATCTCTTTCCGCCGCCCCGACGGTACGATCGAGCACAATCCGGCCCGGCCGATGATCGAGAACATGGACGACCTGCCCTGGGTGACGCCGGTCTACAAGCGCGACCTCACCATCGAGAACTACTTCATCGGCTATCTGCAGCATCCTTATGTGTCCTTCTATACGGGACGCGGCTGCCGCTCGAAGTGCACCTTCTGCCTGTGGCCGCAGACCGTGGGCGGCCACCGCTATCGCGTGCGCAGCGCCGCGAGCGTCGTCGAGGAAGTGCGCTGGATCAAGGAGAACATGCCGCAGGTCAAGGAGATCTTCTTCGACGACGATACTTTCACCGACTTCCGCTCGCGGGCGGAAGAGATCGCCCGCGGCTTGGGCAAGCTCGGCGTCACCTGGTCGTGCAACGCCAAGGCCAACGTGCCTTACGACACCCTGAAGGTGATGAAGGACAACGGCCTGCGGCTGCTGCTGGTCGGCTATGAGTCGGGCAACGACCAGATCCTGCACAACATCCGCAAGGGACTGCGGACCGACATCGCACGCCGCTTCACCAGCGACTGCCGCAAGCTCGGCATCGTCATCCATGGCACGTTCATCCTCGGGCTCCCGGGAGAAACCACCGCGACCATACGCGAGACGATTCAGTTCGCCGTCGACATCAACCCGCATACGATCCAGGTGTCCCTCGCCGCCCCGTACCCCGGCACCCAGCTTTACGACCAGGCGGTCGAGAACGGCTGGATCGCCGCCCACGACAATCTGAATCTGGTGAACGACCGCGGCGTGCAGCTCTCGCCCATCAGCTACCCGCATCTGCCGGCGAAGGAGATCTATCACGCGGTGGAGACTTTCTACAAGAGGTTCTACTTCCGGCCGCGCAAGATCGCCGAGCTCACCGGCGAGATGCTGCGCAGCTGGGAGATGACCAAGCGACGGCTGCGCGAGGGGGTGGAGTTCTTCCGCTTCCTGCACGCGCACGAGGCCTGAGCGGCCGGCGGATCGGGTCGTTGAAATTCCTCATCGTCACCGCGGACGATTTCGGGCTTCAACCGGCGGTCAATGCTGCAGTGGAGGGTGCCGCCCGCGAGGGCGTGCTCACCACTGCCAGCTTGATGATCGGCGCGCCGGCGGCAGCGGATGCCGTGCGCCGCGCACGAGATCTCCCTGGTCTTTCCGTAGGCCTGCATCTCGTACTGGCGGACGGATGGTCGGTGTTGCCACAGCGGAGCATCCCGGCGCTCGTTGACGCTCAGGGCCGATTCGGCAACAACATGGTGCGCGACGGGGTACGCTTCTTCGCATTGCCGGCCGTACGCCGCCAGCTCGAGGCGGAGATACGCGCCCAGTTCCAGGCGTTCGCCGACACCGGGCTGCCGCTGGATCACGTGAATGCCCATAAGCATTTTCACCTCCATCCGACGCTGCTCGAGATGCTGCTGCGGATTGGCGCGCAGTTCGGCCGACCGGCCGTGAGACTGCCGCGGGAGCCCGCTTGGGTCGCGCGTCGTGCAGGGGGTGTAATAGCCGGACCCGCCGTCGCGGGTCTCCTCTCTCCGTGGCTGGCAATCATGCGACGGCGGCTGCGGGCGGCGGGCATCGTGCACAACGACCATGTCTTTGGTATGTCGGACAGCGGCTCGATGGACGAGGCGCGACTGCTGCAGATACTCGCCCGACTGCCCGACGGTGTAAGCGAAATCTATCTGCATCCCGCGCTCGAGTCGGGCGCAGCGATCGCGCCCGGCATGAGCGGCTACCGCCACGCGGACGAGCTCGCCGCGCTCCTCAGCCCGAGGGTGCGCGCGGCCATCACCGCGTGTGGCGCGCAGACGGGTGGCTTCAGACTGCTGTCGGTTGCCCGGACCGCGCAGCGGCGCGCGGCATGAGGCTCGCGGTCCGCATCGCCCTGGCGGCGGGCCTCGCGCTGCTGATCGCGCTCATCATGCGCGAGGGCAGCGCCATCCTCATCCCATTCGCCCGCGCCGGGCGTGTACTGCTCTGGCTGGTACCGCTGCATGCGCTGCCGATCTTCCTCGACGTGCTCGGCTGGCGCGTGCTGATCGCACGCTGGCGCGACAGCAAGCTCGGCACTCTCTTCTGGATCGCCACCATCCGCGAGGGCGTCGACCGACTGCTGCCGACAGCCAACATCGGCGGCGCGCTCATCGGCATTCGACTCCTCGCCGAGCGCGGTGTCGACCGCGTGAGCTCCGCGGCAAGCGTCACCACCGAGGTGGTGCTCACCGTCGTCAGCCAGTACGTCTTCGTCCTGGTCGGCGTGCTGTGCCTGCTGCGGCTCACCCACACCGTACGACTCGCCGACGATGTGCTCATTGGCCTGGCGGCGAGCCTGCCACTGGTCGTGCTGCTCGCGGTGCTGCTGCGCTATGGCTCGGTGTTCGGGCGACTGGAGCGGCTCGCGGTGCGCCTGCTCGGCGATCAGGCGTTGAGCTTCCTCGCCGGACAGTCCGCCAACCTCGACGCCGCCATCCGGGAGCTCTGCAGCGATCGGCCGCGCCTGCTCACGGCCGTGGCGTGGCAGGTCACGAGCATGGCGTCAGGCTCACTCGAGACATGGTTCGCGCTGCGCTGGCTCGGACATCCGGTGCCGTTCGGCGCCGCGGTGGCGCTCGAGAGCCTGACCATGACCATACGCAATTTCGTCTTCCTGGTGCCCGCCGGGCTCGGGGTTCAGGAGGCGAGCTTGGTGGGATTCGGGGCGCTGCTCGGCATCAACGGCGACCTCGCCCTGGCCCTGTCGCTCGCCAAGCGGATGCGGGAGATCCTCTTCGGCACGCCCGCACTGTTGTCGTGGTATTGGATGGAAGGAAGAAGGGAGTTGCAACATGCCCGTGGTTCCGACAAATATTGAGTCGCGCCTCGTTCCGGGCATGGCCCGGGTCTTCTTCCGGGCGCTGCCCGCCGGCATCTAGCGCCCGGCGTCGCGGCGCGGCGCTACTTCAGGTCGAACGGATGTCGCAGGACGATCGTCTGCTCGCGGTCCGGGCCCGTCGAGATGACATCGATCGGCACCTCGACCAGCGCCTGCAGGCGTTCCAGGTACTTGCGCGCATTCAGCGGCAGGGCGGTGTAATCGGTGATGCCCACCGTCGATTCCGCCCAACCGGGCAGCTCCTCGTATACCGGCTCGAGACCGGCGTAGCCCTCGATGCTGAGCGGCGGCTCCGCCACGACCTGACCGCCAACACGATAGCCGATGGCCACCCTGATCGTATCGAGACCATCGAGGACGTCCAGCTTGGTGATGCAGAGGCCGGAGACGCTCGAGTGAACGATGGAGCGCTTCAGCGCCACGGAGTCGAACCAACCGCAGCGCCGCCGCCGGCCGGTCACCGAGCCGAACTCGTGCCCCACGCGCGACAGATGCTCGCCGTAGCCATCGAAGAGCTCGGTCGGGAAGGGACCCGCGCCGACCCGCGTCGTGTAGGCCTTGACGATCCCGAGCACGTAATCGAAGGCGCGTGGCCCCAGACCCGTGCCCGTGCCGGCGAAACTGGCCGTGGTGTTGGATGAGGTGACGAAGGGATAGGTGCCGAGGTCGACATCCAGCATCGCGCCTTGCGCACCTTCGAAGAGAACATTGGCGCCGGAGCGGCGAAGATCGTGCAGCGCCAGTGTCACGTCGGTGACGAGTGGCGTGATGGTCTCGCTGAGGGCGAGCACCTCATCCAGGGTCTTCTGGAAATCGACCGCCTGCTGACGGAAATAGTGCTGCAGCACGAAATTGTGGAAATCCAGCACTTCGCCCAGCTTGGCCGCGAAGCGGTCGCGTTGGTACAGGTCCGCCACCCGCACCGCGCGACGCGCCACCTTGTCCTCATAGGCGGGACCGATGCCGCGGCCGGTGGTGCCGATGGCGTTGGGTCCGCGCGCCTGCTCGCGCGCCTTGTCGAGGAGTATGTGCGACGGCAGGATCAGCGGGCAGTAAGGCGAGATGCGCAACCGCTCGAATACGGGCACACCCTGCTCCATCAGCGTCCGGCTCTCGGCAAGCAGCGCCTGCAGCGAGAGAACGACGCCGTTGCCAATGAAGCAGCGCACATCATCGCGAAGAATCCCGGAGGGAATCAGGGACAGGATGGTCTTGCGGCCACCGATGACCAGCGTATGGCCGGCGTTGTGCCCACCCTGAAAGCGGGCGACCGCCACGGCGCGCTCCGTCAGCAGGTCGACGACTTTACCTTTGCCCTCATCGCCCCACTGGGTGCCGATGACGACGACGAACTTACCCAAGGAATCTATGCTCCGGGACGCCTTCTAACCCGTGATGGATTCTAGGTACGCATCCGGGGAGGCACAAGGAATATCGGGCTGCGGCGCCTGCAAAATCTGCACTCCGGCGGTTCGCTCCAGGACACTGATCTCGGCCTCGGGCAGTTCCACGGTGAGCTCGATGGAGCCGTCAGGGCCCGTGCGCTCCTCGCGGACGGCCTTGGCGGCATAGAGACGGGAACGCAATGCACCCGCATCGACTGGCAGACGCACCCGCGAGCGGCGGGCGAACCGCGACAGCCGCTGCGCGATCGCGCTTGCCAGCAGGTCGAGGCCGAGGCGCTGCTGCGCGGAGATCCACACGGCCGAGGGCATGCCGCCGTCGTCGCGCTCGATGGCCGCCGGACGCTGCAGGCGATCGATCTTGTTGTAGACGACGATCTGCGGGATCGACTCCGCGCCGATCTCCGCCAGCACTTCGTTCACCTGCGCTATGTGCTCATCCCGCCGCGGATCGCTGGCATCGATGACGTGCAGCAGCAGCGTTGCCTCGCGCGCTTCGGTGAGGGTGGATTGGAATGCCGCCACCAGCTCGTGCGGCAACTCCCGGATGAAGCCGACGGTATCGGCGGCGACGATTGGTGTGCCACCCGGCAGCGTGACGCGCCGCACTGTTGGGTCGAGGGTCGCGAAGAGTTGATCGGCGACGTAGGCATCGGCACCCGTCAGCGCACCAAACAGCGTCGACTTGCCCGCATTGGTGTAGCCGACCAGCGCGAGCGAGGGCACCGGAATCTCGGCGCGCATCCGCCGTCCGGTCTCGCGCTGCTGTTTGATCTTTTCCAGGCGGCGGGTCAGCACGCGCACGCGCTGCGCGATCAGGCGCCGGTCGGTCTCGAGCTGTGTCTCACCGGGTCCGCGCAGGCCGATACCGCCCTTCTGACGCTCGAGGTGACTCCAGCCGCGCACCAGCCGGCTGCCGATGTGCCGCAGTTGCGCCAGCTCGACTTCGAGCTTGCCTTCGAAGCTGCGCGCCCGCTGCGCGAAGATGTCGAGGATCAAGCCGTTGCGGTCGAGGACTCTGCGGCCGGTGAGCTTCTCGAGATTGCGCTCCTGGCTGGGGGAAAGGGCGTGATCCACCAGGATCACATCCGCCTCACCGGCCTCGGCCGCCTGCCGCAACTCCTCGGCTTTACCGCTGCCCACGAAGAACCGCGGATCCGGCCGCTGGCGCCGGCCCGTCACCGTGGCGATGGGCTGCGCGCCGGCCGACACCGCAAGCTGGGTGAACTCCTCGAGATCTTCCGGATCGATCTGGGCGCCGAGACCAATGCGCACCAGCAGCGCGCGCTCACCGGAACGCGGGCGCTCGAACATTCGGCACCTCCATGCGGCGCATCACTCGACAGCGGACTCCACTGTCGCCGCGCCCTCTTCCGCCGTGAGGCGCACATTGCGCGCCGGCACCACGGTGGAGATGGCATGCTTGTAGACCATCTGGCTGACGCTGTTTTTCAACAGCACCACGAACTGGTCGAACGAATCGATCTGACCCTGCAACTTGATGCCGTTGACCAGGTAGATGGATACGGGCACCCGTTCCTTGCGTAGGGCGTTCAAAAAGGGATCTTGGAGCGACTGGCCTTTGGCCATCGGGTTCTCCTTGTTTTCACGACTTCTAATTGTTCGAGAGGCAGAGAGAGAGATTGGAATTTGCAAGCAAGCGTCCCTGACTGCGTCCAGCAAGGCATGTACCCCGCCGACGAGAGGGACCGACGGATGAGATCTTAACATGCGGGCCGAATCAAAGCCCAAGCCGCAACAACTCGTCACGAACGTCGCGATTCCACGACAGCTCGTCAGTGTCCGGATCGAGCCACCTCGGGGTCGTCTCGGCGCGCATCCAGGTGAGCTGGCGCTTGGCGAGCTGGCGCGTGGCGGCAATGCCCTGCTCGACCGCCTCGGCGAGGCTGACCTCGCCCTCGAGGTGCGCCCAGAGCTGGCGATAGCCGACCGCACGCATCGAGGAATGGCGCGCGGTGAGATCACCCCTGCCGTGAAGCGAGCGCACCTCATCGAGGAGGCCCGCGCCCATCATCGCGTGGAAGCGGGCAGCGAGGCGCTGATGCAACGCGGGGCGACTGCGGGGGGCGAGCGCCCACGCTTTGAGCGGGACGCTGGCGAGTGGGCTCACCGTCGCGCGCTGCAGCTCCGAGAGACGCCGGCCGGTTGCGAGACAAACCTCCAGAGCCCGTTGAATTCGCTGGCTGTCGTTGCGATTGATGCGCGTTGCCGCGTCGGGATCCAGCCGCGCGAGCTCGTCGTGAAGAGCAGGCCAGCCCGACCGTGCGGCGCGCCGGTCGATTTCGCCGCGAAGCTGCGCGGATGCCTGTGGCAGCGGCGCCAAACCTTTGAGCAGCGCACGCAGATAGAGCATGGTTCCGCCGACCAGCAGCGGGACACGGCGGCGCGAGTGTATGGCCGCTATCGCCGCCATCGCATCGGTTACGAACCGTCCCGCGGAGTAGCTTTCCGTCGGGTCGCAGATGTCGATCAGATGGTGCGGCAGCCGCGCCCGCAGTTCACGGGCGGGCTTGGCGGTGCCGATGTCGAGGCTGCGGTATACCAGCGCGGAATCCACACTCACGATCTCCACCTGCGCGGCCTGCGCCAGGCGGATGGCCCAATCGCTCTTGCCGGTGCCGGTGGGGCCGGTGAGCAGGTACACCGGGAGCTGCAACGCGGCGGCAGGGCCGGCCTGCGCCGGTGAGGACATCACCGCCCCCGCAGGAAGAGCTGATCGAGCTCCCCGAGAGTGAGGCGCGTCCAGGTCGGGCGCCCGTGGTTGCACTGGTTGGCGCGATCCGTGGCTTCCATCTGCCGCAGCAGCGCGTCCATCTCAGGTAGCGTCAGTCGGCGGCGGGCATGGATCGACGTGCGACAGGCGAGTGTCCCGAGGAACCGGTCGGCGGCTGCATCGAGGTGGTGCAGTCCGTCCTCGCGCGCGAGATCCTCGACGACCGATTTGACTATATCCGTGACGCGCTCGTTCGCGAGCAGCGCCGGCACGCGCCGCAGTGCGAGCGAGGTGGGGCCGACGGAATCGATTTCGAACCCCGCCCGCACCCAGGCCGCCTGATCCTCGAGAACGGCATCGAGCTCGTGCGGCTTCACGGTGACGATCAGCGGCTCGAGGAGCAGCTGCGAGGCGGCCGGACCGTCACCACGATCGGCCTTCAGTTTCTCGTAGAGCACGCGCTCATGCGCCGCGTGCATGTCGACGAGGATGAGCCCCTCTTCGCTCTGGGCCAGGATGTAGATGCCGTGAAGCTGTGCGAGCGCTACGCCGAGCGGCAGATTGGCCGCGGCGGCCGGCGCGGGCTCGCTGACCGACTGTGCCAACAGCCACGGATCACGGGCAGGCTCGTACCCGCGCGATATGTGAAACGGCAGCGCGGCAGAAACATTGATCGGCCCCATCCTGGACTCGGGACCTGACCAGTGGCGCGGCGGCCCGGGGGCACTCGCGGGTCCGCCCGCCAACACGGGGTGTGTGCTCGCCGCCGGTGCCGCCCCTGCTTCCGGCCGCGTGGCCGCAAGAGCGCGCTCGATAGCCCGGAAGATGAACTCGTGCATCTGATGGCCATCGCGGAAGCGCACTTCGAGCTTCGCCGGATGCGCGTTGACATCGACGAGCTCCGGGTCCAGCGACAAATGCAGTACGTACGCGGCGTGCCTGCCGTGGTAGAGCACGTCGCGGTAGCCGATCCGCACGGCGCTCGCGAGCAGCTTGTCGCGCACGCTCCTGCCGTTGACGAACCAGAACTGCTGATCCGGTTGCGCGCGCGCGGCGGTCGGCAGTCCTATCCAACCCGTGAGCTGGACGGGGCCGGAGGCGTGCTCGATGGGTATGAGAGTCCCGACGAGCTCTTCGCCCAACACCTGGGCGAGGCGCTCCTCGCCCGCTGGCTCCCGCGTCGGCGCCGGCGCATCGAGCAGCACGCGCTCGCCGCTGCGAAGGCGGAACGATACATCCGGACGGGAGAGCGCCAAGCGTTCCAGCAAACGCGCGATGTGCCCTGTCTCCGTGGAAGCGCTGCGCACGAATTTGCGCCGGGCGGGAATGTTGAAGAATAGGTCGCGTACCTCGACGGTCGTGCCGGGCGGATGCGCTGCGGGACGCACGGCGGCCACCGCCCCACCGTCGACGGCGATCTCTGCACCCCGCTCCGTGTCAGATGGATGGGAGATGACGCGCAAGCGCGCGACGGACCCGATGGAAGGCAGCGCCTCGCCGCGAAAGCCGAGGGTGGTGATAGCAGCGAGGTCATCGAGACCGGCGATCTTGCTCGTGGCGTGACGACAGATCGCGACCGGCAGCTCTTCGGCCGAGATGCCGGAGCCGTCATCGCGTACGCGCATGAGGCCGACGCCGCCCCGCTCTATGTCCACCTCGATGCGGCGAGCACCGGCGTCCAGGCTGTTCTCGACCAGCTCCTTGATGACGGATGCCGGACGCTCGATCACTTCGCCGGCGGCGATCTGGTCTATCAGCTCGTTCGGGAGGATGCGGATGGGCATGGCCGCTCAAGTCTATCGGCTCCGGAGCGCGCCATAAAATGCTCCTGTAGAGCATTCGCAGCGGCTCAATTGCCGGCGGCGACCAGGTCCTTCAGCGGCTTCTGCGTTTCGGCGAAGAGCGTGCCGGGGGGCGGGTGCTGGCGGAAGTAGCCGCGGACACCCTGGAAGATCGCGCCGGCGATCTGCATCTGGCGCGTCGGGCTGCGGAGCTTGCGCTCCTCGGTGGGATCGGAGAGGTAATCGGTCTCGACCAGCATCGAGGGGATGTCGGGCGACTTCAGCACGACGAAGGCGGCCTGCTGCACATCGAGCTTGCGTACCGGAACCGAGTGATCGAGCGAGGCGAGCACCTGCTGGGCGACCGTCATGCTGTCGCTGATCGTAGCGGACTGGGAAAGGTTCAGGAGCACGGATGCGAGAGTGCTCGACTTGTCTTCGAGCTGCACACCGCCCTTGAGGTCGGCGTCGTTCTCGCGCTCCGCCAGCCAGCGCGCCGCCTCGCTCGAGGCGCCGCGGACGGAAAGGATGTAGACCGACGCACCGGCGATCTGCCGGTTGGCCACGCAGTCGGCATGGATGGAGACGAAGAGATCGGCCTTGGCGCGGCGCGCGATCACCATGCGCTCGCGCAGCGGGATGAAGATGTCGCTGTCGCGTGTCAGGACCGCCCGCATGCCACGCTGCTCATCGATCCGTTGCGCGAGGAACCGCGCAATGGCAAGCGTCACGCGCTTTTCCTGCGTGCCGCCAGGGCCGATCGTGCCCGGATCCTGGCCGCCGTGTCCCGCATCGATCGCCACGATGATGTTGCGCCCGCTGTCCAAGGGTGCGTGCAGCGCGCGAATGGGAGTTGGAATGGTGTCGGACGTCGTAGCGGTTGCCACGCCCGCCGATCCATCGCCGAGCGTCAGAATGAGCTGGGGGCCGCGTGCCCGTGAATAGGCCCAGTCGGCGTGCAGGCCGCTGGCGGCGCGCAGCACCAGGACCAACCGCAATGCGCCGTTGGGACGGCGGCCTACACGAATGCCGGCAATGACTCCGCGCGCCGCGGGAAGCTTGAGGCCCGCAACGGAGCGGGTCCGGGGCAGGTCGATGACGGTGCGGAACGGATGCTCGAGGATGAAGGACTTCTCGCCAGTCACGCGCGAAATATCGAGCGTGAGGCGGGTCGCCGTATCTGAAGTCGCGAGGTGCACGGCCCTCAGGCGCGCCTCGCCCGCTCGGGAGGGTACCGCCATTGCTGCCGAACCGAACCCGAGAATTACGAGAATGCTGAGCTGAAAGACCTTTCTTATCATGAACTTTGCGGCGCTACTTGACCCGTAATCTACGGGCTGCGCGGCAAGTTTTCAACTACTTCGGGTGCGCTCGAGCCACGCGGTGCCGGTGGCGCCTGTCGCATGCACGTCCGCTTGGTGCTTGTCCGACCCCGCAACCAGGTCGACCGTCAGATCGGCGTGCGGCAAAAGCCCCGCGGCGCGTTCCGGCCACTCGATCAGCCAGAGACACGCGGGTCGCGCCCATTCCCGCAACCCCAGATGCTCGAGCTCGCCGGGATCGCGCAAGCGATAGAGATCCAGGTGAACGAGCGTGAGCGTGTCGGTCTCATAGACGTTCACCAGCGTGTAAGTGGGGCTTCGTACCGGTGCCGTAATGCCGCACGCGCGTGCGAAGCCCTTCACCAGCGTGGTCTTGCCGGCGCCCAGATCGCCTGTCAGATAAAGGATGAGGGGTTGCTCGGGACTGCGCGGCGTTGCCGCGGCGAGCCGTTCGCCGAGCGCTTCGGTCTCGTCCGGTGTCTTCAGAGATTGACGCAGTTGCGCAGCTCCCGCGCGGCATCGCTGGCGAGAAGGCCCCGCTCGCCCATGCGCGCCGCCGCATCGCCCGCCATGGCGTGCACCAGCACTCCCACTCTGGCGGCGAGCCATACATCGCGGCACTGCGCCAGGATTCCGGCTATCGTGCCGGTCAGCACATCGCCCATCCCGGCCGTCGCCATGCCCGGATTGCCGCGCTCGCAGAGCGCCGGTATGCGGCCGGGCGCCCCCACCAGCGTGCCCGCGCCTTTGAGGACGACCGTCCCGTGATATCTCCCGACCAGGCGGTCGAGCGCGGTGAGCCGGTCACGTTGGATCTCGTCCGTCGGGGTGCCGAGCAGGCGCGCCGCCTCGCCCGGGTGAGGTGTCAGGATCCAGTCCGCGCGCGCGGGCTCATGGGATTCCGCGATGATGTTGAGGGCGTCCGCGTCGACTACGAGCGACTTGCCGGCGCGCAGCACCACCTCGAGCGCGGCGCGCGCCCACGGCGTGCGGCCGAGCCCGGGACCAATGGCAATGACGTCGGCCTTGTCCGCGGGCTCTCTCAGAGCATCCACGTCCGTGAGCGGCAGACAGATCAGCTCCGGCCGTCCGGACGAGATCGCCGGTACGTTCTCCGGCGCCACGGCGACCGTCACCAGGCCCGCGCCGACGCGCAGACAGGCTTCGCCCGCGAGGCGAACGGCGCCGGGCATGCCGACTCCGCCCCCTACTATCAACACGCGGCCGAAATTGCCTTTATGCGACGAGCGCGCCCGGCGCGGTAACGCGCGTTGAATGGCGGATTCCAGGATGCGCTCGATGCGCGGCCGCGGCGCCCCCGGCTCGGCCGGCGCGATCTCGAGGTCGTCGAAGAACACGGTGCCGGTAAATTCCGGCCCGTCGCCGATGAAAAGACCTGTCTTCAGGCCGACGAAGGTGACGGTGCAATCCGCGCGCACAGTCTCACCGAGCGGCACGCCGGTGTCACTGTCGAGGCCCGATGGAACATCCACCGCGAGCACCGGACGACCGGAGCTGTTGATATCGCGGATGACGCGCGCGACCTCCTCACGGGCAGCGCCGCGAAGGCCCGTGCCGAGAAGCGCATCCACGATCACTTCTCCATCGGTCAACCGCTCGCGTGCATAGGGCAGCACCTGAGCGCCGCTTGCCTTCAGATCGTCATATGCCCGTCGGGCATCTTCACGCAGCACATCAGGCGAGGTGGCGGCAAGAGCCGTGACGGTAAGACCTGCAGCCTGCGCGAAACGAGCGAGCACGTACCCGTCGCCGCCGTTGTTCCCCGCCCCGCAGACTATGACGATGCGATGTGCCACCGGAAAGCGGGTCCGTAAATACCGCAGCGCGGCCTCACCGGCCCGTTTCATGAGGGTGTAACCCGGGATGCCGAGCGTGTCGATGGCATAAGCATCGAACGCGCGCACCTGGGCGGTGGAGTAGAGACAGACGGGCAGCGCCATGTCCCGATTATACTGGCGCCGTGAGGAAGTCATGACGCAACCGGCTCCCGATCCGGCAGCGGCCAAGCGCCAGCTCGCGGCGCGCGCCCGGGCGCTGGGCTTCGACCGCATCGGCGTTGCGCGCATCGACATTCCGCAGGACGAGCAACATCTGCTGCACTGGCTCGATGCGGGCTTCCACGGTGAGATGGATTACATGCGCCGTCACGGTACGATGCGCAGCCGTCCCCACGAGCTCTCGCCGGGCACGATCCGCGTGGTCAGCGTTCGCATGGATTACTGGCCTGCCGCCGCCCGGGATGCCGACGCAGCGCTTGCCGACACCGAGAGCGGCTACATCTCCCGCTATGCGCTCGGACGCGATTATCACAAGGTGATGCGCGGGGCGCTCGCGCGGCTCGCGAAGGAGCTCGCCGAGGAGATTGGAGCCTTCGGCTACCGTGTTTGCGTCGACAGCGCCCCCGTGCTCGAGAAGGCGCTCGCACGCAACGCCGGCCTGGGATGGATAGGCAAGCACACCACCCTCATTTCGCGTGAGGCAGGCTCGTGGTTCTTCCTCGGCGAGATCCTGACCGATCTCCCGCTGCCGGATGACGAGCCGGCGACCGCGCACTGCGGTACCTGCACCGCCTGCATTGCAGCCTGTCCGACGGAGGCGATCGTCGCGCCGTATCGCCTGGACGCGCGCCGCTGCATTGCGTATCTGACGATAGAGCATCACAGCGCGATTCCGCTGGAGCTGCGGCCGGCGATCGGCAACCGCATTTATGGCTGCGACGACTGCCAGCTCGTCTGCCCATGGAACAAGTTCGCGCACACGGCCTCGCACCCGGACTTCAAGGTGCGTCATGGCCTGGATGCGCCACGGCTGACGGAGCTCTTCGCCTGGACGGAGGCGCAGTTCGATGAGCGGATGCAGGGATCGGCTATCTATCGCATTGGCTATGAGAAGTGGTCGCGCAACATCGCGGTAGCGCTGGGGAATGCGCCTACTTCGGAGGTGGTGGTGGCGGCGTTGGAGCGGAGGCTCGAGGGTGCCTCGGAGTTGGTGCGGGAGCATATTGAGTGGGCACTCGAGCGGCACCGCAGTCGCGCTGTCGATGCCCAGAGCGCCTGAGCGCTCTTATATTAAGTACCGAGCTGAAGATTATCTATCAGGCGGGCGCGGCCCAGGCGTGCGGCAACCAGAACCACCAGATGGCGCGTGTCGGCCACGGGGAGGGTGAGATCGTCGGCGCGCCGCACTGAGAAATAGTCGGGACGGAAGCCCGATTGCTCGAGCGTTTCGACAGCCGCGCGCTCGATGGCCGCGAAATCGCGCTCGCCGGCACGCAAACGCTCCACTGCCGCGAGCAGTGTGTGATGTATGAGCGGGGCTCTGCTGCGCTCCTCGTCGGTCAGGTACTGGTTGCGCGAGCTCATCGCGAGGCCATCCGGATCGCGCACGGTGGGGGCGGCGATGATGGTAATCGGCATGCACAGGTCGACGACCATTCGCCGGATGACGGTGAGCTGTTGGAAGTCCTTTTCGCCGAACACCGCCACGTCCGGCTCCACGATGTGAAAGAGCTTCGCGACTATCGTCGCGACGCCCTCGAAGTGCCCTGGACGGAACTCGCCATCGAGGATGCTCGAGAGGCCGGGCACCTCGACCCGAGTCGCCCGCTCCGACCCGTTGGGGTATATCTCGACGACATCGGGCATGAACATCAGGTCGCAACCGGCATCGGCCAGCATGCCGGCATCCTGGGTCGGCGTACGCGGGTAGTGCGCGAAGTCCTCGTTCGGCCCGAATTGCATGGGATTGACGAAGATGCTGGAAATGAAGCGGTCACCATGACGGCGCGCCATCTCGATGAGACTCACGTGCCCGGGGTGGAGATTCCCCATGGTCGGAACGAAGGCGACGCGCGATCCTTCCTCGCGCCACCGGCGGACGCGCTTGCGCACGGCCGCAATCGTGGTGACGGTCTCCATGCCTGTCAGAAGCAGTGCTCGGGAGCCGGGTAGGCGCCCGAGCGCACTGCTTCGACATAGCGCTTCAATGCCTCGCGGTTGTCGCCGGCGCCCTTCATGAAGTTCTGCACGAAGCGCGGCTTGCGCCCGGTGGTGATGTCGAGAATGTCGTAGAGCACCAGGATCTGCCCATCCGCACCCGGTCCGGCGCCGATGCCGATGACCGGCACCTGCAACGCCTGGGTAATCGCCTTGCCGAGGTCGGCAGGGATGCATTCCAGCAGCACGATGTCGGCCCCCGCGGATTCGAGGCGCTTCGCATTGTCGATCATCTGCGCCGCCGCATCTTCTTCCCGGCCCTGCACGCGAAAGCCGCCAGTCTTGTGCACGGACTGCGGCCGCAATCCCAGGTGCGCGCACACGGCGATGTCATGACGCGCCAGCCATTCGACGGTCTCGGCTTGCGTGGCGCCGCTTTCCAGCTTCACCATCTTGGCGCCGCCTTCCTGCATCAGGCGCACCGAATTCTCGAGTGCCCGCTCCTTCGACGGATAGCTCATGAACGGCAGGTCGGCCATGAGGAACGGCCGATGCAGTCCGCGCGCCACCGCGCGGCAGTGATACACGATGTCATCCATCGTGACCGGCACTGTCGTGTCGTGTCCCTGGATCACCATGCCCATCGAGTCGCCGACCAGAACGAGATCGACGTCCGCCTCATCCAGCAGCACGGCGAAACTCGCGTCGTAACAAGTGAGGCTCGCGATCTTTTGTCCGTCCGCCTTCATGCGCGCCAGCGTGCTCAGGGTAACCGGCGGACGGTCGGTGCCGCGAAGCTGCAGGTGGGTGTACATTGCGACAGTCTACTACCGATTACTGAAATGGCGCCTTGCTGCGCATGGGGTTGTAGTACAGGCGCCCGCGCTTCATGCGCCGGATGGCCCCCAGCAACTCCTCATAATCCGAGGGATTGTTGATCGGATCGATGGAGGCGGCGTTGACGATGAGGAGAGGCGCTGCCGCGAACGCATGGAAGAAGCGCGCGTATGCCTCGTTCAGACGCACCAGATAGTCGCGCTCGATGTATTGCTCGTGGGCAATGCTGCGCCGCGCGATGCGCTCGAGCAGCACATCGACCGGCGCCTGCAGATAAACGACGAGGTCGGGCTTCGGCGCCTGCACGTCGAGCTTGGCGTACACCTGCTCGTAGAGGGCGAACTCAGCATCGTCGAGCGTCACGCGCGCGAACAGACGGTCTTTTTCCAACAGGTAGTCCGCTACCCGTACCTGGGCGAAGAGGTCCTGCTGGTTGAGCGCGCCGAGCTGCTGGCAGCGCTGGAAGAGGAAATAGAGCTGCGCCGGCAGCGCGCCGGCGCGCGGATTCTTGTAGAACCGCTCGAGAAATGGGTTCTGCGCCGCATCTTCCAACACCGGCTGTGCCGAGAGGCTCTCGGCAAGCCGCCGGGCGAGGCTCGTCTTGCCGACGCCGATCGGCCCTTCCACCACGATGAACTGGTGCTCAGCCCCGGTCATGTCTTTGCGCACTATCCAGTTGGATTCAGGAGTCGCCCAGGCGCTCGAGCCCCAGAGGCGCAAGGCGCTCTTTGAGCTCAGCCACCCGGCCGAGCCCGGGCACATCGAGGTCCGGGGCGAGGTCGCAAAGAGGATACAGAACGAAGTTCCGCTCCACTATCCCACGATGGGGGAGACTCAAGCCCGGCTCCTCCCGGCGCTCCCGGCCGAGGACGAGCAGGTCGAGATCGATGATGCGGGGTCCCCAGCGCTCCCGCTCGGCCGGCCTGCCGAGCGCCTTCTCCAGCGCCAGCAGCTCGGCCAGCATCGCGTGAGGATCCAGCTGGGTGAGCACCCCCGCCACTGCATTGACGAAATCAGGCTGTGCCACGGGCCCAAAGGGCTTGGAGCGGTAGAGGGGAGAGAGACGTATGAGGCGGGTGGCAGCCAGCCGCTCCAGCGCCGCACCCGCGCGCAGCACCTGGGCCCTCGGATCCTGCAGATTGCTGCCGAGCCCGATGTACGCCGGTCGCCAGGTCGTCACGACCCGGCTGTTCACGAGGCCCGGGGTCCGCGCCGCCCCCGGCGCCGCCGCCGGCCGGACTTGGCGCGACCGGGACGCGGTCCCGCTGCCTGCGCAAGCTCATCAGCCATGCGCCCCTGGTCCTCTTGCGCGGCGCCCTGCACCTCGGTCCACCACGCCGCCATTTCCGGCGAGGCCAGACCAAATTCGGCCCGCAACAACAGCAGGTCATAGGCTGCCCGGAAGCGTGGGTGGGTCAGGAGGCGCAGCGCCCGCCGGCCGCTCGGATGCTCGAGCCGCGGCTGCAGGGAGAACATTTCGCTCAGTCCCAGGGAGAAGCGCCGCGGAATCATCAGGTGCGCCTGCGCCTGGCGTACCGCGCGGTCGCAAGCGTCGCCGATAGCCGATAGCTCGTGCCACTTCTCCGGCGGCATCGACTCGATGATCTGGGCGATGGGACCGTAGAGGAGGAGTGCCAGCAGGAAGGTCGGCGTGACCGGTTTGTCCGCCACGACGCGCTCATCGGTATTCGCGAGCCCCTTGATCAGCAGCTGCTCGACGAGGCCGCCGGTGTGCGCGCCGAGATAGGCATCCACATTGGGCAGGAGCTGCGCCAGAAGCCCACGCCGACGCAAAACGTCGAGGCTCTTCGCTCCATGGCCGGTGAGAAAGAGCTTCAGCGTTTCGTCGAAGAGCCGCGCCGCCGGTACGCCTCCCAGAAGGTCCCGCAGTCGCCCGATCGGCTCGGCCGTGTGCCGATCGATCTCGAAGCCGAGCTTCGCCTCGAAGCGCGCCGCGCGCAGCATGCGCACCGGATCCTCGCGAAAGCGTGTCTCCGGATCACCAATCATCCGCAGGCGCCGGGCGGCAACGTCTTCCACGCCACCCACATAGTCCCAAATGGAGAAGTCGGCGATGTTGTAGTAGAGCGAATTCGCCGTGAAATCGCGGCGCCAGACGTCCTCATCGATTGTGCCGTAGACGTTGTCCCGCAGGATGCGACCGGTCGCATCGAACATGCGCTCGCCGGACACACCTGGCTTCGCCGCGGAACCGCCCGTCATCTGGCGCAGATCAGCAGCCGAGAGCTCCACTGTGTCCTCGCCCATGGGATCCACGGGCTGCTCCGGCTCGTCGAGCTCCGGCGCCTCGCCATCCTCAGGATCGGCATCCGCCAGCGGCTCCTCCCCCTGGGACGGCGCGGAAGCCGCCCGGAAAGTGGCTACCTCGATGATCTCCTGGCCAAAGAAGACGTGGGCCAGGCGGAAGCGGCGCCCCACCAGCCGGCAATTGCGGAAAAGCCGCCTGACCTGGTCAGGCAGGGCGTCCGTGGCCACGTCGAAGTCCTTCGGCTCCATGCCGAGCAGGAGGTCCCGCACACAGCCCCCCACCAGGAACCCCTGGAATCCCGCGTCTTTGAGGCGATAGAGCACCCGCAAGGCATTGGGAGAGACGTGCGACCTCGAAATCGTGTGTTCCGCCCGGGGAATCACCCGGGGCTTGGCCGCGGGCGCCACTACATGCGTTTGGGGAGAGTTCAATTCCTGGCTTTCGGCTTGAGCATTGGACACGGCCCCCTATAATACCGCGCTCCTGAATCCGGCCCGCACCATACGCTCCCTTCGTCTAGAGGCCCAGGACATAGCCCTCTCAAGGCTGTAACACGGGTTCGAATCCCGTAGGGAGCGCCATAGAATCAAGGGACAGCCCTGCCCGCGTCATCCCTGAGAAGACCCTGCGTACTGGCCGCACCCTGTTGCCCCATGTCGGAGGCAATGCAGGCATCCATCAGTCAAAATCCACTGGCTTCGAAATTGGGCTCGATGGCTCGGTGCCGAAAAGACCTATGGGACAGACACGGTTGAAGGCTTCTCGGTACATCGTGTCGTCACGGGTCATCGGGATCAGTTCCTGCACGATGTGCCGCTGGGCGCCGAGCCAAATCCGCAGATACCGGCTCCTCACTCGATAGCTCTTACCGAGTTTCTCGACGATGGGCTCATGCCCATGCATGCAGGGTCTGAGCGCACTCGAGAGGCCGCCTGGGTTTCGAAGGCCGGCAATTCGTAGGAACTCCGCCGAAGTTGCCGGCAGGTGATTGAACAGGGCTATCGCAAGGAGCGTTCTGGCCTGGCGTTTGGTCAACTGCTCAAGCCATGCCTCTCCCATTGGAGCGATGTCGGAGAGTATCTTTGAAAGAGCAGCATGGATTTCCAACGTACCGACAAGCCCTACACCACTGGTGTTCCACGTTTCATGTGCCAGGTGCTGGACGTCGTTTGGGGACGGCCCGCCGATGGAAAGCAGGACATCACCGGTTTCCAAGGGCAGCATTCGGCCGCCGCGTGAGAACTGCTCGCGCAAGAACTGCCTGAAATCCTGCGGTGGGATCGGCTCGACCTCCAAAAGGCGGGCGGAGTCAAAAAACGGTGATGCCTCGCTCACAAAGATGCCACGAAAGGACTCCCGCGCACTGCCTGCAAAGAAGCACGGCACATCGAGCCGCTGGATCTCGGAACGCAAAATCCCAAGTACGGCATCTCCCTCCCGCTTTGGTAGCCGATCACGCACTTCCTGGAGCTCGTCGATGAACAGGCACAGCTTGCGCCTCGAGGCAACCTGTGCCACATAGCCAAGGAGCCGCTTCAAATGATCTGTCGGTGCACCGACTCGCAAATCGGCGCCGATCCCGTGATAGCTAACACGAAGATTCTCGATGCCGAGGCCGACCTCCCGCAGCCAGGGAGTGATGCGTCGGGCGACCGGACTCAGATTGCGCACGAAAACGTCGAATTCCTCGGCCGCCCTCCGTACGATGTCGTCCATCGAGAGGATCTGGTGGAAGTCCCATCGCAGTACAGGCTCCTTCGCCTTCGACAAGGTGCGCTCGACCAAGGTGCTTTTGCCGAGACGCCTATCCCCCACGAGCGCCAGCCGACCGCTCGAGCGCGCAGTCTCCAGAATCGCGGCTTCATACACCGGCCGAGCGCAGGCGGCATGGGAGGGCTGCAAGACGCGCCCGTATACGAAGGGATTCCGGTTGGATCGAAGTCCGGAGGTCATCTCGATCTTTACCTAAAACGGGAAAGAAGTTTACCTAAACAGGGAAGCACAATCCAGCGGCCACGATCGAGATTGGGTATGGATTGGTGGCTACGCCGTTCGATTCCTGCCCTCTCAAGGCTGTAACACGGGTTCAAATCCCGTAGGGGGCGCCAATAATCAATGACTTATCGGGCCGTACCTGCGCTGCATCTGCGGAGAACCTATCCGACGAGCCAGATGCGAGCATTTGTTGTACGCACGCTCCCCACCGACGCCCGGTGAAGCACTGAAGGTCCTGATCGAGCGGCTTGCGGCTATGCCTGTTGAAACCGTCCGCGGCCAACCAAGCCAGCGGCCAAGGTGTGGCTGTAACGACGCTCGGCGCGATTTTCAGTGCGCACTACGGGCCACGAAAGCCCAGATGAAAAAGTGGCGTGACCTCGGTGATTGTGGTGCCCGTTGGGTCGAGACGCCCGAATGCGTCAGATCCTAAATACAGCGACTCGTGCGCGTAAAACGACGGTTCCCTCGCGGGCATAAAGTCCCAGGCGCGTCCGGATGCCGTGTCCCACACATCAGGGGCACTGATCCACCCGCGTTGATAACCACGGCTCAAGGTAACCGTCGGACTCGTTACAAATGTGCTGGGCAAACGCCCCTCCGCGACCGCCTGACGGACATTTGTCTTTGCCAGGGCATCCAACCATGTGCCAAAGCGTGCTTGGGCCTGAGCTGGCTGAATCGACCCGGCGGCCAATTCCTGTTGGACCAGTTTACTTGCGGTTCCAACCGCCTCGTCCCGAGCCTGAAATAGAGCAGCGGCTTCTGTGGACGTCGCAGCGGTAGACGGAACGCGCGGCAGGCTCTCAGCGAGCTCACTCGCAAGGGCCGGCAATGCGGCCCCGGGCTGACCGCTACCCAACCCGGGCGGGGCAAGCGCACTGCTGCCGGCACTCTTGAGTGCTGCGGCTGCGCCTACGCCTCCTACTCCGATCGCAGCGCGCGGTACTGACGTGCCCGTGAGCGCATTGCCGACATCCAGTGCCGTCGCGGTTGCGTTCGGAAATCGCGCGGCCAAGCGCAGACCGCCCTCGGCGCCAGCATCGGCGACCGCTGGAGCGGCAAGCGCTCCCAGAACCATTGCATAGGGCAGCCCGGCGGCCACCATCGTTCTGCGAGTGATGACTCCACTCGCTTGCATCGACTGTTGCGCCATTGCGGCGTTCATTTGTCCCATTTGCGTCAGACCCGCCCCCAAATCTGCCGGGGTTCGTGGATGCAAATAGGGCCCCACACTGCTCGGACCGAATAGCCCCGCAATGCCCGCAAAGAAGTCACCGATCGCCGTGGTCCATGAGCCGGCGGGCGGCGACGAGGGTGTCAGCGACGAGGCTGTTGGCGCCGCAGACCGCATTTGGGCCGGCACGGGCATGAGAGCTGGCGAAGGCACCTGAGGTGCAGGCGTCGGCGCTGGAGTCAGAGAAGGGGACGCAGGTGCGGGCGGACTGGTCGGCACAGCCTCTCGCTGATAGATATTCAATTTATCGTTGTAGTATTCCGTGTACTGAACACCGTCGATCGTGGCGTGATAAATGGCGACCGGGGTGCCGTCCAACGTGCCGGAGCCGGCCGAGGTTCGGTCGGCAGAATAGGGCAGTTGAACCGGCGGGGGGTTCTTGGGATTGCTCGCCGCGGCGGGACCGTCCGAGGCTACCAACTGAGATGTATCCAGAACCACTGGGGTCAGCAATGGACCGTTTGCAACGCCCGAGAGAGGGTTTACATTTTGATCGCCCGTAAAGGCATTGAGATTGGTGCTCTCCGGGGCCGCGTTGGTGTACGGATCGACATCGAAGCCCACGTACGGGTCGGCCGCGCCGTTCGGCGCCCAAGTCGCGCTATATGAATCCACCTCCTGGGGATTCATATCCCAACCGCCCACACGGGCATTCATGGAAGACGCATCGCCTATCAAGAACTGATAGAGGATGGAATCGGTATCGGCGAGTACGGATTCGTCCGTCGAATCCGTGGCAGCGTCTGTTGCCGCGTCCTGCGGGACGACCTCCACATCGCCATCCGATGACGGCGTCGGGGTCGGCGTCGGCGTTGACAGCGGCGCAGGCGACGGGGGCGGCGAGGACTTGGTGCCGAAGCTCATCGGACTCTCACGAGCTCACGTAATCGACACGGTCGTATCGTCGTAATCGAAGTGATATCCCAGGGGGAAGATCGGCTTGGCCGTGGAATCGAGGTTATTGCATTGAACGATCACTTCCCAATGATCGTCGGCAGTATGGCCGCGAGCGGCGGCAACGGTTCCCATGATGCTCGTCGGCGCTCCACTGCTGTCGAACAATTGCGTCGTGACGGTTACGCTCGCTCCTATCGTAATCGGGCCCCTGTAAATCAATGTGGCCACCAGCAGAACAACGCCATTGTTCTCTACTCGAACGACCGGTTCGCCCGCCCGGACGGCATCACCCGGCGTCTTATAAATGCCCGTCACGGTGCCGTCGAACGGCGATAGCAGAATCGTGTTGAGGTAAGCAATCTGCAAACGATAAACGTCGCTATCGATGGCACTCAGCTCGTTCTTGAATACCTCCACCAGATTGGGCAGGTTTTGACCTGACATGAATTGCGCAAACTGTTGATCGATCAGGCTGATTTGCGCCCGTTCGTTCTGCGCCTGACTCTCGAAGTAGGGTGTCCGATAGCCGTAATCCGTATTTACGATCATTTGATGTTCGCTGGATCTCGCGGTACTCGTCGTACTGTCGCTACTGGTTCCCTGCTCCAGCTGCAAAGTGTCGGGACCGGGAAACGTCCAGCCGGCGAACGGCGCGCCGCTTCCCGGAGGGAGCGGAATCGTGCCGGAGACCACCGTCCCGACCGACTCCAGGTTACTTTGCCCCGACTCGCTCGACTGACCACCGCTTTGCGTGCTGGAATTTAGAATGCTGCCGGTGGTCTTCACCACCCCGGTGCGGCCATCACTGATGTACGCAGATCTGAGCGCAGTGGCTTGGTCGTCCGCCAGCGAGCTGAGAATGGCCAGGCGATTGGGCTTGGAGTTAAAGACGGCCGGAGAATAGAATGTATTCATCTTGGCGATGATATCTGTGGCGTTGCCATATTTCGCAAAGTATGAATTTTGCCGGGAGCCAACCGCTTTGTTCAGCGTCGCCTTACCCGCCTCCGCACGCAGCGTCAGCAATGTATACGACTTCACGCCATCGTGAATCGCCGTGGCGTCGAATCGCAGGCGCGACGGGTCTCCCGATATTGTCGGGCTCTTGCTGAGGGCGTTGTATAAGGCAGGAAAATCGAAGCCAGTCACGGGCGCGCCAAGCTGCGCATACGACTCGCCCAAAATGCCGTCGACCTCGAAGCAAAGATGCGAGGCCTGCAACGGTCTGACCGTAAGAGAAACTACCTTCGCGGTTCCCATGATGGTTGCTCCTCGCCTACTCTTTGATCAGGCAGCCAACGACGGATTCCAACGCGCAGGTTGCGAATACGCCGCATATTTTCTGCATGGGGATAGAAACGCATTCTCCGGGCTGGAGCGTTCCGAGCGTCGTTTTGGTTCCAGCAGCCAGTTGCGTGCCGATTGTGATGATTTCCCCCATTACATCGTTGCGGATGTGCAACAGCAGCGGCTTATCGAATGCAAGGTCCGAGGCAAGGCCCGCTGAACCCCACAGATAGATGGTGCCGCGCACTCTTACCTCATAACTGGCGTGGTTTGTATGTTCATAAATCGCCGTCAACGGTGAGGCACGCATTCTATGGCTCCCACGTGAAATGATTCGGAAATGCAAAATTCGTGAAGGCGATCGTCATACTGACGTCGAGCGCCCGCACGTGGTGCCACCACCCCACCGGCATGAACAGCACCTCTCCAGGCTCGACGACGACTTCTGTGACGACTGCCTGGCGAAACTTTGGATAATGCCGGTAATCCGGATGCTCGCAGTCAACGTCGCTGAAGACTCCGCTGCGATGGTAGACGTATTCGGTCTGACATGGTGGCACCAGCCGGTAGCGCTTTCGCCCGCGCACCTGTGCCATGAGAATGTTGCTGGTATCGTGGTGAAGAGACGTAACAGTGCCGGCCGGCCCAAACCAGAGGAAGCACTGCCGCCCATCGCTGCTCGGATGCAGGTATTCGGCAAATGGCTTGAAATCCTTCAACAGGGATTGGCCGGCCGTCTTCTGGAAAAACACGTTGCTGGCGCCCATGTAGTAATCATTGGTCATTTTGCCGCTATAAACCTTGTCGATGAAATCGGCGAAACGAGATTCCGAACGATGCTTCGCCGCATTCGCGTCGCAGTTGGGATCGACGTCGCGCCCCGCCATGAATTCGATGATTTCATCGCCAGCTACGCTTTTAAGATAGTTTGGCGTCCACAGGTGGGGCGCGCGCCAATCCACCAGAAGGCCCTGGATGAGGACAGGCCGGTTGGCTGCGTAGTAGCTCTCGAGGAACTCCTCGCGAGAGAGGTTCATCCGCCGATCGATGGTCTTATTCCTGGAATCTAGACGGCTCATCGCGTCTACTGCGCGGAGCATCGAGGCGCACTTGCCGAGACGTCGACGTTCGTAAGTTGCACCCGCCAGATAGGGGTTCACGGCAGCTCGCGCCACCTCCGCTTGCGCTGCCGAGCGCGCATAGCCATTCTTCTCCAGCACGTCCACGATCGATGCGGAACTCGAATTCTGCAGCTTGCTCTGCGCGATCCACGCCTTCCAGGCATCGGGCACGACTGCAAGCGGCCTCGACACCCGTGCATGCAATGCACTCATGGCATCGTCCCCTTCGGGTGCCGAAGTCAGGGCCAGTCCTTCATCCGTCTTTTTGAAGGCTTGGTATCTCTCGAGCCACTCCTCGTTCCTGGCGCTCGATTGGCGGTTTAGGCGAGGCGGCCCTACCACGAGCGTCTCAACGTTGGGAATTTCCAACCATTTTAGAGCCCGCAGGATGTTGGACGCATATTCGCCCGCCAGTTCCTCGTAATAAAGGGTCAACGGGCGGATTCCCCTATCCTTGAAGATCGCCTGCCAACGCAGGTCGTTCGTACGAAGAGCGGTCTCCATTTTGGCGATCGCGCGCGCATCGAATGCAGGCTCCCGCCCCGCCTGATGCTGGCGATCGGAGGCGATTCCATCGATCGCCCACCAATCGTTGGTGCGCGATGCGATGAGAAGGGAAATAGCCTGTCGTTCCTTGTCGCGACGTGTCAGCCAAATGTAACGGGCATTCGCGAATACCGTGGACGCCACATCGACAGTGCTGAGTCTGCGAGGGACAAGCGACGGCGCCATCCTCTGCGCGAGGTCTACGAGCTGATAAAGATGCACCTTGATGCCGGAGATTCCATTGGGCGTGCTCGCTTCCTCTCTCGCACGTTTGAGATACTCGAACAACCCCAGATCCGAGGAGTGATGCATGCGCCAGACGGCGCGCTGTCTTTGTTCTTCGAGCGTGTTGAGCCACTCGCGCGGATTTCCGGCCAAACCCGTGGCTGCCAGGCCTTCGCTCAGCAGCCAACTGCCCGAGCGGGGATTGGTGCAAATGACGTATGCGAACGGGGATAGTGACGGTCGTTGCGCGATCGCGATGGTTGAGCCGCCCCGATGTCTCGCCTGAGCAGAGGGCAGCGCGAAGCGACGCGCCAGATGGTACATGGCCACGCGGCGTACGCTCATCGGGAGCTCGTTGCGAAGAGCGCGACGCACGTTTGCCCTGGGTGCGCAGGGCAAGCCCGGAAGCTCGGAATCATGGATCCTCTCGCGGCGGCCGAAGATGTTTACCGGCTCTCCCTGATAACCGGAAACTTGAGCAATTCCCGCCACTAAATCGGGTCGCCAAGGGCGGCGCACTGCCGGTGATTGCCTTCTCAAGGGTATCTATGATGGTGTCAATGTTTTCTCGCTGGGGTGAGCGTTCTCTTCCGAGCCTTTGAAGGGGCGTGCGCCTGATGACCTGGGCAGCGCTTCTGGTGCGGTATTTCGACACGCTGCTCGCGCCCGAGGTGCTCCAGAAG
>DASXFY010000043.1:0-2320 GCA_036489335.1 Steroidobacteraceae bacterium | reverse complement strand
TTGGGTTCGCTCCGTTGTCACTCACGTTGGGTGACGTGGGCGCGCTGGCTGGGTGCTATATCGAAAGGAACCCACCTATGCTGCGCGTAGGATGGGGCGCCCGAATTGTTTGCGACGCAGGCAAACTGCAGATCCTTCGCTTCGCTCAGGATGACATTCGGGGGCCGTGTTCTCAATACTCCAGATAGGCTGCGCGGCGCTGCATGAACGCATCGAGTGCCACACGCCAGTCGCCTGCGATGCGTTGCGGATCTTCCCCGGAGCGCAGAGCGTCCAGGACGGATTTGTTTACCAACAGATGATCGATCTGGTCGAGCTTGTAGTCGTTGGGGTAGAGCTTCCAGAGCGCGGATGCGATCTCGATGCCAAGTTCGGGGCCGTCGAGCGCGTTGCGGTCCATCACCAGCAGCGATACACCATGGCAGAGCTGGCCTGCATAGGGATACGGCGCGGCAGGCGTGAAGTTGACCGGGACAAAGCGGATACCGGGCAGCAGACGCGCGTTGAGGGTACGGGCGAAGGTGCGGGCGTCGATCCACGGTGCGCCAAGCAGTTCAAAGGGTGTATCGGTGCCGCGGCCAACAGAGATATTGCTGGTCTCGATGAGACCGAGGCCGGTGTACAGTTCGGCCGCGCGCTGACTGCGCAGGTTGGGCGAAGGATTGATCCAGATGAGGCCGGTGGAGTCGAACCAGTCTCCGCGCTCCCAGCCCTTCATCTTCACGACGGTGAGTGCGGCGTTGATGTGGCGTTCGCCGTTGTAGTAGCGCGCAAGCTCGCCAATGGTCATGCCGTGGCGCACGGGTACAGGCATGTAGTTGGTGTAGCTGTCGCGGCCGATATCCGAGACCGGACCCTGCACGAAGGAGCCGGTGACGGGGTTGGGGCGATCGAGCACGACAACATCTATGCCGGTCTTCGCCGCAGCTTCGAGGAAGTAGCCCATCGCGGCGTCGTAGGTCCAGTAGCGGACACCAACATCCTGCAGATCGATGATCACAGCATCCAGGTGCCGCAGCGCATCGGGGGATGGCCGGCGCCTTTCCTTCGATCCGAAGAGACTGATCACCGGCAGGCCGGTAGCCGTATCCGTGGTGTTGGAGATATTTTCCGTGTCCTGGTTGCCCTGCAGACCATGCTCCGGACTAAACAGCGTGGTCAGTGTGAGGCCGGAGTCGGCGGCATGCGCGTCGTGTGCGAGCACGTCGATGGTGCGGTGGCCGTCGCGATCCACCCCAACCGCACTGGTGAGCAGACCCATACGCAGATGGCCGCCGTGCTTCTTCGCAAGCGCCTGCAGGGTGAGAAACTTCTCCGATTCAAGAACGTCGATGCCGGTCATCACGTCGCCGTTGCGTGCGCCCCAGCGGCGCGCACCGGTAAGCGACTCGTTGTAACCGGTGAGCTGGACGAGCTGCCCGCTCTCCTGCGTCTTGATGCCGATGGCTTGCGCGGCTGCATCGGCGATGCTCGAGCGCAGCGCGACGGTGTGGCCGTGGCCGTCGGGATGCACGGCGTTGGTCAGGATGATGACATAGCTATCGCTCTGAGGATCCATCCACAACGAGGTGCCGGTGAATCCGGTGTGGCCAAAAGAGCCGACAGGAAAGAGCGTGCCGCGGTTACTGGAGAACGGAGAGTCGATATCCCATCCGAAGCCGCGCAGCGAAGTGCCGGTGGCGGGCTGCTCAGGCTCGGTCATCTTGGCGAGCGTGAGCTGGTCGAGCGGGAAGTTGCTGGGACGGCCGGCGAGACGGTCGAGGAGTGCCTGTGCGAATAAGGAGACATCTGCCGCGGTGCTGAAGAAACCAGCGTGGCCGGCGACGCCATCCATGCGGCGCGCGGTGGGATCGTGCACCACGCCGCGCAGCACGGTTCCGTGATTGGATAGATTTCCTTCCGCATCGATGTATTGCGTGGGGGCGATGCGGTCGCCCTTGGGAGCGGGCGGGAGATAGCCGGAGTCGACCATGCCGAGGGGCTGGACGATGTTGCGCTGCGCATACACCTCAAGGGGCAGGCCGGAGACGCGCTCGACGAGTGCGCCGAGCGCGATGAAATTCTCGTCGCTGTAGCGGAAGACGACTCCGGGCGCTGCGACGGGGGCGGATTCGAAGAGACGGCGCAGGCCCTCCTCGCGGCCGTGCCAGGGTCCGGTGAGGTCGAGGTCGGGCGCGAGGCCGGAGTAGTGGGTGAGGCACTGGCGGATGGTGATGTCCTGTTTGCCATTGGCGCCGAACTCGGGAAGGTAGTGGGCAACGGGATCGTCGATACGGATCTTGCCTTGCTGGTAGAGCTGCATCACTGCGGTAGCGGTGAC
>DASXFY010000042.1:0-1602 GCA_036489335.1 Steroidobacteraceae bacterium | reverse complement strand
GGCCTACATCGTCATCCAGCACCTCTCACCGGAGCACGGGAGTTTGATGGCCGAGATTCTGGGCCGATGCACGAAGATGCCAGTGCGCCAGATCGAAGATGGCATGAGGGTCGAGCCCAACCACGTCTATGTGATCCGCCCAGGCCGCACGGTGACGCTCGAGTCTGGGGCGCTGCACCTCGGTGAGCCTCTGGAGAAGCGCGGCCATCGTCGCCCTGTGGATGATTTCTTCCGCTCGCTCGCGCGTGAGCAGGCTGAGGCGGCGATTGCGGTCGTGCTCTCGGGTACGGGCACCAACGGCACGGCGGGCGCTCAGGCCATCAAGGCTGCAGGCGGCTTATGCATTGCGCAAGATCCCGCGACAGCGGAGTTCCCTGGTATGCCGGACAGCCTGATCCATGCGGGCTACGCTGACCAAGTCCTCAAGACCGAGGACATTCCAGCCGTCCTGCAGCGCTACGCGCAGCATCCATACCTTGAGCTCAACCCATCGGGGCACGCCCGCGCGGTGCAGAAGCTCGAGCAGCACCGCCAGCAGTTGACTGAAATCCTCGCCATCGTGCGCGCGCGCACAGAACACGACTTCATACCGTATAAAACGGGAACGGTGCTCAGACGCATCCAACGTCGGCTGGGGCTCCTCGGCATAAATACACTGGAGCAATACGGTGAGCGCCTGCGGGGGGATGCCGCCGAGGCGGCCGCGCTCGCTAACGATCTGATGATCAATGTCACCGGATTCTTTCGCGATCCGGACGTTTGGGAAGCACTGCGCGAGGCGGTCGTGCGGCCCTTGGTGCAAGAACGTGAGACGCGCGAGCCTATTCGCGCCTGGGTGACAGCGTGCGCGAGTGGCGAGGAGCCCTATTCGCTGGCCATGCTCATCGCCGAGGAGGCCGAGCGGGCGGGTAAGAGCCTAGAGGTCAAAATCTTCGCTACCGACACGGCCGACAAATCCCTGGCCCTGGCGCGCGCCGGTGTTTACCCCGGGGGCATAGAGGGAGATCTCTCTGCCGAGCGGCTGGATCGATTCTTCGACAAAACAGAGCACACCTATCGCATCAAGAAGGCGCTGCGCGACCAGGTGGTGTTCGCGCCACAGGATGTGCTGCGCGATCCGCCGTTCTCGCGCGTAGACATCGTGGCCTGTCGTAACCTTCTCATCTATCTGGAACCGGAAGCGCAGCGACGCACGCTCACGCTGCTGCATTTCGCGCTGCGTGAGGGTGGCTATCTAATTCTGGGCAATGCCGAGTCGCTCGGCCACGCTGAAACCCTTTTCGAAGTGGTAAGCAAGCGCTGGCGCATCTACCGCCGCAGGCCTTCGGCCGAGAACCGCGAGCTTCCCGTGTTGCCATCGCGCCCGTCGGCGGTCAGAAAAAATTTGCATGGCCCCGCGTCGCCTGCGGTGCGTGCCTCCGAGGGCATGACGATCCAGGCGGCATTGCTCGAAGCACTCGCTCCTACCGCCGTAGTCGATGCCAATGAGCGGGTGGTGTACTTCCACGGCGATGCGGCACCATTTCTGAAGCTCCCCGCCGGCGAGATCACGCAGAACTTGCTCGAAATGGTGCAGGCGTCCCTGCGCCCCGCCACGCGCCG
>DASXFY010000002.1:0-4572 GCA_036489335.1 Steroidobacteraceae bacterium | reverse complement strand
AGCTGCGCGCTCACCAGATCGTGGAACTTCGTGCCCGGCAGGGGATAGGCGACACTGACACCGACATCGTCGGGGCGCGCGCTCTCGATGAGCCCGCGTGTCGCGAGAATGTCGGACAGCTCCTCTCCCAGGTAACCCAGTTGGATGAAGAAGCCCACCCGGATGCCGGCCGCCTGGAGACGCTGGCGCGCAGTGTGGATCTCCTCCACGCGGATGCCCTTGTTCATGGCATCGAGCACGCGCTGGCTGCCGCTTTCCGCGCCGAGCCACGCTTCCCGACATCCCGCCGCACGCAAGGCGCTCGCCATGCGCTCGCTGATCAGATCCGCGCGCGTCTGGATGGTGAATGGAATGGAGCCGCCCGAAGCTGCGAGCGCGGCGGCGAAGTCGCTGACCCAGTCGACACGGAAGCCGAAGATATCGTCGGCAAACCAGATGTGGTCCGCTCCGAGATTGCGCTTGATGTGAGTCATCTCCGCGGCCACCTCTGCCGCGGGACGCTGCAGGTACTGATTGCCCCAGATGGGCTTCGCACACCAGGCGCAGCGAAACGAGCAGCCGCGCGAGGCCGCCATGTTGAGGCTGAAATGTTGGTGCGCCCGGTGCCAGACGGCGCGATAGCGCTCGACGTCGATCAGATCCCACGCGGGCGACGGCAGCTCGCCGCGCGCCGGCGGGATGTGCATTCGCGCCGGCCGCGCTGGGCCATCGTCACGGGTGCCAGCGGCCAGACCGGCGACGTCCTGGACGAGCTCCGTCTTGCCGATGCCGGGGCGCGCATCGAGGCGCTGCAGCATCGTCTCGAGCGCCTCGATGCCTTCGCCGGCAATAACCGCGTCGGCGCCGGCCGCCAAGTACGGTTGTGGGACGTCAGTGGCGTCGGGACCGCCCACTATTACCCGGGCGTCGGCGCTGCGCGCAGCACCGATCATGCGGCACGCGGCTTCCCGCATCCTTGCCAGGCACATCTTGGTCAGAAAATTGTAGTTGTCCTCGTAGAGCACCACTGCCTGCGGCCGGATACGGCGTAGCTGGCGCTCATATTCCCCGACGCCGTCCGCCAGCATTGCATCGAACAGATGCAACTCGTGTCCGAGCGCGCGCAGGCGCGCGGCCACCTGGAGGGTAGCCAGCGGTGGGTAGGGTTTGGCGCGCTGCCACTGTTTGTGGTCGAGGCGCAGGAAATAGGAATGGCCCACCAATATCGACAGCATGGTTTGCGTTTGTGCCGTTCGGCCGGCATCCGGTTCACCTTGAACCGGTCGCGGCGTCCGCGGGCACCCATGGAGATCGCGATGGGGAGTGAACCATGATCGGTGTCGGCAAATACTTCACCGGCCTGCTGCTGCTGCTGATTCTTCTCTGCGGGGACCGCGCCCTGGCGGAGCCGTATCTGGCGGTGCGCATGGGCCTCAAATGCGAGGCTTGCCACGTCAACCCCACCGGCGGGGGCCTGCGCAGCGATTACGGCGATGTGTTCGCGCAGACCGTGCTGCCGGCACATCCCGTCCGCGGGGACTGGGGCCTATGGACGGGAGAGGTGGCGAAAGTGCTGCGAGTGGGCGGTGACTTTCGCTACGATTTCAACGTTACCCAGACGCCGCAGGCGAAGACCACAGATCAGCTCGAAGTGCAACAGGGACGCATGTACGCCGAGGCGGAAGCCATCCCGGATCGGCTCATCTTCTATGTCGACGAGCAGGTGGCGCCGGGCACTGCCGTGAATCACGAGGCCTACGGGCTCTACTGGTCGGCAAACCACGACTGGTACGTCAAGGCGGGACAGATGTACCTGCCCTTCGGCTTTCGCTTCGAGGATCAGACCGCATTCGTATACGACGTCAGCAGCATCACCATGTATGCCCCCGACGACGGCGTGGAATTCGGCTGGATGCACGGGCACTGGGACACGCAGGCCACGGTGAGCGAGGGGACTTTCGCCGGAGGCAACCCGTCGAGCACCGGCAAGGAGTACGGGCTGCAGATGAGCTATGTCGAAAGGGGCTGGCGATTGGGTGTGACGGCCAATGACGATGACTCGTCGTACGCGAGACGGAAGATGGCCGGCGTCTTCGGCGGCGTGCATACCGGACCCGTCGACTGGCTCGGGGAGGTGGATGGCGTCGAGAATGAATACGGCCAGTTCGTCGGCGCGACACAGGCGGCAGCGCTGCTCGAGGCCGACTGGCTCATCCACGCCGGCAACAATCTCAAGCTCACCCTGGAGCGATACGACCCCGATCGGGCGCTGCACGACAACACGCAGTCCCGCGTGAGCCTGGTCTATGAGCTGACACCGATACAGTTCGTGCAGCTGCGCGCCGGGATCCGTGACTACTACGGCCCGAACGCGATTCCGGCAGAGAGATCGCGGCTCTTCTTCATCCAGCTGCACGGATTTTTCTGACCCGATGCGGGTCTTCGACATCGACGCCGATCCGTTCCAGGAGCGCCGCACGGGACTGCTGCGGGCAAAATGCCAGGTGCTGGGCGGCCTCTTCGAGTTCGTAACCGAGAGTCCGGAGCTGCTGCAGCTCGTCCACTCGGCTTATCACGGTCTGCCCAGGCACCGGCTGTCGGCGCCGCCGCAGCGGATGACGGTCAGGCTGGTGCTGGGCGGTCGAACGCCCGGGAAGCGTCGGCGCGCGATTGATCGCCGGCGTGGCAGCAGCGACGAGCCGGACCCCTTTGCCATGTTCTCTGCGCCGGCGCTCCTTTGCGGCGCGAGTCCTTCCTCGGCGATCGCCGTCATGTCGGCGGAGCGCCGCAGCGCGCTCATCGTCGTGCCGCGGGAGCTGCTCCGGTTTCCCTATCACGTGCGCTACGAGCTCATCGAGTTCGCGGTGTTCACGCTGGCCGCCCGGGTGCAGGAACTGATGCCGCTACACGCGGCCTGCGTCGGCCGGGGGCGCCGCGGCCTGCTCCTCATCGGCGATAGCGGTGCCGGCAAGTCGACCGCCGTGTTGCATTGTGCCTTGCGGGGCCTTGCGATCGTCTCCGAGGACAGCCTGTTCGTTGCGCCGCAGCCGCTGCTGGCGACGGGCGCGCCGAACTTCCTGCACGTTCGGCGGGAGTCGCTGCGCTTCCTCCAGGCCGCGGATGCACGCCTCATTCGCCGCGCCCCCACCATCCGCCGCCGCAGCGGGGTGCGCAAGCTCGAAGTTGACCTGCGGCAGCGGCGTTTTCGGCTCGCGTCGCAAGCGCCCGAGATCTGTGGGCTGGTCGCCCTTGCGGCCCGCAGCGCCGGCAGCGGCCCCTTGCTCGTGCCCCTCGCGTCGCGGGAAGCGCGCGCCCGCCTGCAGCACACTCAACCTTATGCGGCGTCGCAGCCCGGTTGGCAGGCTTTCGCGGCGCGGATGCGCGCTGTGCCGGCGTTCGAGCTGCGCCGTGGAAGCCATCCGCGGGAGTCCGCTCTGGTACTCGCCGAGCTGCTGACGGCTCTCGCTGAGCTGTCGGACCGTCCGGCGTAGTTGTCGCGCTATGGATCGACGTGAGCGACCACGATGGTTCCGCGCGGGTCAGGACTGAGCGCACGAAGCTTATCCTCGTCCAGCTCCACTGATTCTGTCGCCGGCGGATCGTTGCTTTCACAGCCGGCGCGCGCCAACGCGTCAGCGACAGCCGCGCAGGCGTCAACCGAGGTGACTACGCCCGCGGGTGTGGTGAGCTGTCGGGAGCTGCGGCTCAGAATCTGCTCGACCCGCTGCTGCGGCAGTCGCCTGCCGTCGGCCAGCAGCAGCGCCACGATTCCCGTGACCTCGGCCGTTGCGAGGGAGCTGCCGGAAGCAAAATCGTAGTGGCCCCCGGGTACCAGCGTCAGGATCCCGTGGCCGGGAGCGAGGAGGTGACGGGAGCTCGTGGCCGCATCCTCAGCGGACTGCACACCCAGCACCCCGGGTATGTCGACCGGAAAGGTATCGACGAGTCCGCTGCGCGCCGGTGCGACCGCGCCGACGTAGATGATCCCGTGCGCCATGCCGTAGCGGATGAGGCGCGCCAGCAGCGGATCGGGCGGCCCCGCGAGGCTCAGGTTGACGATGTCGGCCCGCGCGGTGATGGCGGCTTGGAGGGCTTGAGCCAGCGTGAAGCTGTTACAAGCTGCTTCGGCGGCGTTTTGCGGCAACGGCCAACAGGCCTTGAAGGCGATGAGGCGCGACTGAGGGGCTACGCCCAACACGCCAAGTCCGCCGTCCGCGGTCGCTGCGATAACGCCGGCGACTTCCGTGCCATGCCGGTCACTCGCGAATTCGCCGCCGGTGACGAAATCGCGGCGTGCGATGATGCGGCCCTGCAGGTCCGGGTGCCGGAAATCCACGCCCGTGTCGATCATCGCGATACGCACGGCGGCGCCTTGCGACAGCCTGTGCGCCTGCAGCACCTCGAGCTCCTTCAGGTTGACCTGCAGGGAGAGGTACGGTTGGTTGCCCGAGGGCGGCGGCCGGACTTCCGAGCCGGTGTTGCCGTTGGATTCGGTCTCCGTGGTGAATTGGTTGAGCGGCTCCACCGACTCGACGCGGGAATCGTGCGACAGCTGCGTTATCAGCGCCGCCCGTGGAGTCAGATCCGGCAGAC
>DASXFY010000105.1:0-2991 GCA_036489335.1 Steroidobacteraceae bacterium | reverse complement strand
CACCGTAGCGTTCGGCCTCCGGCCTCATTGCCGCCTCGAACGCAATGAGCTGCATTTCAGTGGCCTGGCCTCGCTGCGGCACAAACAGATTCACCCCAAGTGCGCCCGAGGTCGCTTTTCTTGCCGCCAGGATGTCGTCGGCCAAGTCCTCGGCCGACGACAGGCCACCGGCCAGAAAGCCCAAGCCGCCCGCGTTGCTTACCGCCGCAGCCAACTCAGGCGTCGACGGTCCACCCGCCATGGGCGCGGCCAGCACCCGGACGCTCAGATCTGACAAGCTAAACCGATCGAACACAACCAACCTCCGATACACTTTGTGGGCGCACTGACGCGAGGGCCTGAGAGTCGAGGACCACCACGCTTTTCTCGCCCAAATGGATCCAGCCGCGATTTTCGAAGTCGCGCAACGTCTGATCGATGATCACGGCGGAAACGCCGACAAGACCCGAGAAGTCTTCCAGCGTCAGGTCATGCACAACCCGGACCACTTCGCCCTCCCGACGGCCAAACCGCTTCCGTAACCACAGCAGTCGGCTCGCTACACGACTCTCAACATCGGCAAAGGCGACGTCGGTCAGGACATCCGTCGTCGCCTTCGACCACCGCGAGAACAGGCGCAATACTTGAGCGCTGAATTCTGAGCACTCAGCCATCCACATCAGCAAGTGGCCGCGTTCGATCGGCACTGCCCGAACTTCGGTGAGGGTAATTACGCTCGTTTCCCACGCGGCCGAATCGAAAAGCGGTACTCCTCCGAAGATCTCGGAGCTTCCCAGGACGGTCAGCGAGAATTCGCAGCCGCCGGGCCGGCGATACGAGACTTTCACTTTGCCGGAGATCATCACGTAAAGATGACCACCGAAGTCGCCTCGGACGCCCACAGTGTGCCCAGGCGCGAAGCGCACCGGCTGCAGTAGTTCGCACCATCGCGAGAAGGTGACGGGATCGGTCTTGCTGAAGATTCCAGATGCGAGCAGTGCCTGCCGCACATCATTGCTCCGCGAGCTTTTGCTTGGCTCCTCGTTATGTGGACGATGTTGCGGTACGGACACCTTCGTGGATGCTCGATCTTGCGTCTTCTTCGCGTGCAGCCGGCTCTGCGGTGTCACCAAAAAGGCAGCGCCTGAGGCTATTGCTCGCAATGGTTCTGCTTTCGTCCGCGCTCCCGCAAATGCCATCCCAATACGACCAGGCGACGCCCACCACAACAACGTCGCGCCTATCCACGACGGCGCTACAGCAACCACAAGGCTCGTCACACCGCTGACGCTATGCAGGCCAAGGGAAAACAACTAGCCTTCGCGCGCGGCTGTCTGGCCAGTTTGCGCATATACCGCCATAGCTACTGTGAAACCTTCCCGCTCGGCGAGAGCCGCTCTCCACAATTGCGGCTCCGCCGGTGACGAGCTAACCGTTGATCGCGCATGGAACTGCGCTCGGATGCACGCTGCAGCCGGATGCGTGATCTGGCTGCAGGCGATGCGCTCCGCAGGTAGGGCGGGCCAGTCCGCGTGCCTACCGTCAGGTGGCGTGGCGCGCAAATGTACGACGTGTCGTCGCGGGCGGCGGTAGCTCAAGTTGCGTGATCGCCTTCCGGCTAACCGACGAACACCACCTCCGGGTGCTGGTTTTCGCGACATCCAGCGGTGATCGGCCGGTGCAATTTTGGCTAGTCCAGCCTTGAAGGAGACATAGATGCTGAACAAAATCATTGTCATCGTTGGCGCGAGCAGCGGGATCGGTGCGGCTACCGCGCTCCGGTTAGCCGGCGACGGGCATCACGTGGTGATCAGTGCGCGGCGCGCCGACAGGTTGGCTCAGCTCAGCGAACGGATTGCTGCCGTCGGCGGCCGGTCGACAGCGCTGCCGGTCGACGTGACCGACCAAGCCGCCGTAGCAGCTCTGGCCGACCGGGTGGTGTCCGAATTCGGCCGCATTGACGTGGTCATCGAATGTGCCGGTCTGATGCCGCTCTCGCCGTTGAACGCGCTGAAGATCGACGATTGGGAACGGATGATCGACGTGAACATCCGCGGGCTGCTGTACAGCATCGCAGCGGTCCTGCCGCAGTTTCAGCGGCAGGGCGGCGGCCACTTCGTCACCATCGCGTCCACTGCCGCTCGTGAAGTGCTGCCCGCGGCCGCCGTGTACAGCGCCACCAAGTTCGCCGCCTGCGTGATCGCCGAGGGAATGCGGCTGGAAAGCGATCCGGGCATTCGAGTGACGACGATCTGCCCAGGCGTCACCGAGACTGAACTGCTGGACTCCATTACCGATCCCGCTGCGCAGGAACTAGGACGCGCTGTGTGGGACAAGATCGCAATCCCCTCCGATGCCATCGCCGCCGCGATCTCGTACGCAATAAGTCAACCTGACGACGTGGACGTCAACGAGATCGTCGTACGACCCGCAGGGATGCGCTACGGATGGCTTGCGCCGTAGGGCTGCATCCGCTGTGCAGTCCCACGAAGCGTTGGGGCGCTCGGTCTTCTTTTCAGTGCGGGAGGAGCGTTCGGCGTAGCGTAGCGGCCGGTGGTTCGCCATAGCGTGCGGCGTGTGTTTCAGCGAAGCGGCCCAGATTTGTGAAGCCCCATTGGCTTGCGATCGAGGCGACGGTGGCGGCCGACGGATCGGACTCGACCAGAGCGCGGTGGGCTCGACGCAACCGGACCTCGCGCAGATAGGCCATCGGCGTCATCTCCAGTTCACGGCGAAATGCCTGCTGCAGGGCCCGAACGCTGCCGTAGCTGCGCGCGGCGATAGAGGACACTGTCAACGGCAGCTCGGCGTCCGCCTCGATGACCTCCATAGCGGTATCAACAAGCCGGGACCGCATCGGTCTGACAGGTCTGACGACGGCGCTGTGGTACGGATGGTCAGCAACGACGAGCAGGCCACGTACCAGGGTGTCGATGAACGGTAAACCAACCAGTGGCTCGCGCAGAAAACTGTCTGGCTGGGAGACCTGGTCGTTGAGCATCTTTACCATCT
>DASXFY010000072.1:0-19843 GCA_036489335.1 Steroidobacteraceae bacterium | reverse complement strand
GCGACTCCCGGCCGGCCGCTCGGCAGCCGCAGCTCCAGCAGCCGCCGGGCGCCGAAAAGCGACAGATTGCCGGCCGAGGCGCGTACATCGTCCCAGTCGGAGCCGCGCTCGAGGAAGTGCACCTCGCGCTCGGTGAAGCCGTCGGCGCGCGCCCGGGCGCGAATCGCATCCGCGGCCTCGCCGCTGAGCAGCGGCTCGTCGCCGGATATGAGGTAAGCCGGCAGAAGGCGCTGCTCGAGATGAGACGGGAGGGAATCGGCCGTAAGTTTCAAGCGGGCATGTCGCGCAGTCGTTGCCGTCATTATAGATGGCTTGCGCACCTGTGGTAGATGTGATGTTATACCATCACATTAAGGAAACGGAGTGATTCCGCGTGCCCGTGTTCGAGAACCCCCGTACGGCCCTGCTGCTCGCGATGGCCGTGGCAGCCGCCGTGCCGTCGATCGCTGCAGCAACCGCCGCATCCAATGACGCCCCGGCCGCGGATGACGCACCCCTCGCCACCCTCAGTAGCGTCGTCGTCACTGCACAGAGGCTCGATGAAGAGCGCGCCGGCATCGAGACGCAGACCGGCGCCTCGACCTACACCATCGACAGCGCGGAGATCAACGCCGAGCCAGGCGGCCAGGAGGTGCAGCTCAACCAGGTCCTGCTGCAGGCGCCCGATGTGGTTCAGGACTCTTTCGGACAGCTCCACGTCCGCGGCGACCACAACGACCTGCAGTATCGCCTGAACGGCATCATCCTGCCGGAGGGCATCAGCGTATTCGGCCAGACGCTCGATCCGAGACTGATCGCTTCGCTGAACCTCGTCACCGGCGCCCTGCCGGCCGAGTACGGGCTCGAGACCGCCGGCATCATCGACCTGACCACCCGGAGCGGCATGCAGAAACCGGGCGGCTACGTATCGCTATACGGCGGCAGTCATTCGACGCTCGAGCCGGCGGCGGAATTGAGCGGCAGCGCCGGCAGCTTCAGCTATTTCGTCACCGCCGACATGCTGCGCAACGACCTCGGCATCGAGTCTCCCGACGGCAGCGGCGAGCCGCTGCACGACCACTCGACACAGGGTCACGCCTTCGGCTATTTCGAGGACATCCTCGGTTCCAACGACCGCCTGGCGCTGATCCTCGGCACCTCGGACGATGAGTTCGAGATCCCGAACCAGCGCGGTCTCGAGCCCACCCTCGGGCTCGATGTGAGCGGAATCAGTGATTACCTCAGCAACGACCTCGATGAGACCCAGCACGAGCTGACGCAGTACGCCGTCCTGAGCTGGCAGCATTCCGCGGGCAGCTTCAACATGCAGAACTCCCTCTCCGCCCGCTACACCAGCCTGCATTTCGCGCCGGACTGGAGCGGCGATCTGCTCTACAACGGCATCGCTCAGAACGCCTTCAAGAACGATACGGCCTTCGCCTGGCAGACCGACAGCTCATACGAGCTCAGCGACACCCACAGGCTGCGCGCGGGTGTCTTCCTGCAGCACGACAGCGCGACCAGCGATACGACCTCTCGGGTGCTGCCGATCGATGCAACGGGCGCGCAGACCAGCGAGGTCCCGGTCGGCATCATCGACAACGGCAAGCAGTCGCAGGAGATCGAGAGCGCCTATCTGCAGGATGAATGGCGGATATTGCCCCCGCTCACCATCAACTACGGCGTGCGGTTCGATCATTACAACGCCTACTCGAGCGGCAGCCAGCTGAGCCCGCGGCTCAACGCGGTATGGAAGGCGACCGCCGATACGACAGTGCACGCCGGCTATTCGCGCTATTTCACCCCGCCACCCTTCGAGCTGATCGCCAGCGGGACGTTCACACAATTCGCCGGCACGACCGCATTGCCGCCCGGCACGAACACGGAGGACACCGCGCCCATCGCCGCACGCCAGGACTACTACGATATCGGCGTGCAGCAGAAGCTGCTGGCGCGGACCCTGACGGTCGGCATCGATGCGTACGGCGAAACAGCGCAGAACCTCATCGACGAGGGGCAATTCGGCGCACCGATCGTGCTCACGCCGTTCAACTATCGCTGGGGACGGATCGGCGGCATCGAGTTCACCGGTGATTACTCCATCCATCGCTTCTCGGCATACGGCAATCTTGCTTTCCAGTCGGCCAAGGGCAAGGGTGTCGAGTCCTCACAGTTCAACTTCAGTCAGGACGATCTCGCCTATATCGCGGACAACTACATCCATCTCGACCATGAGGAGCGGGTCTCGGCCTCGGGCGGCATCGCCTATCAATGGAGAAGGACACGCTTCAGCGTCGATGCGATCTTCGGTACCGGGCTGCGCCAGGATCTGGTGCTGCCGAGCGGCTTCGCCATTCCGAACGGCGATCACACACCGAGCTATACGCAGGTGAACCTGGGCGTAGTGCACGCGCTCGACATCGGTGACCCGGCGGGACCGCTGGAGCTACGCTTCGACATCGTCAACCTCCTCGATGAGGTCTATCGGATCCGTAGCGGCAGCGGCGTCGGGGTCTTCGCGCCGCAATACGGCGCACGCCGCGGGTTCTTCGGAGGCTTCACCATACCTTTTTAGGGCCACCTGCGGCGGCGGGGCACATGCTTGTGCCTGTGGGGAACATGGTCGCGCCCAAATATCGTTGATAAACTTCGTCACCTATATGACCAAAGCAAAGCCCGCCAGGCGGAAGCTGTATCCGCCGTTGAAGCCGTATCGCACCGGTTTTCTGCGGGTCTCGGACCTGCATGAGATCTACTTCGAGGAGTGCGGCAACCCCCAGGGCAAGCCCGCCGTGTTCCTGCACGGCGGCCCTGGCGGCGGCACGGAGCCCAGGATGCGCCGCTTCTTCGACCCGGCGCGCTATCGGATCCTGCTGTTCGATCAGCGGGGCTGCGGCAAGAGTCGTCCGCATGCGAGTCTCGTCGATAACACCACGTGGCATCTCGTCGACGACATCGAACGCCTGCGGCAGCACCTGGGCATCGAGCGCTGGTTGGTATTCGGCGGCTCCTGGGGATCCACGCTCGCCCTGGCGTACGCGGAAACGCACCCGCAGCGCGTGACCGAGATCGTGCTGCGCGGGATCTTCATGCTGCGGCGCTGGGAGCTCGAGTGGTTCTACCAGAACCCGGGCGGCACCGGCGCGCTGTACCCGGACCTATGGGAGCACTACGTCGCGGAGATCCCGGAGGCCGAGCGCGGCGATATGATCGGCGCCTACTACGCGCGGCTGACGAGCGAGGATGCCGCGGTGCGCGAGCGAGCGGCGAAAGCCTGGTCCGTCTGGGAAGCCGCCACCAGCTACCTGCTGACCGCGCCCGGTTACATCGCCAAGTTACAGCAGAATCGTGTCGCCGATGCTTTCGCGCGCATCGAGTGCCACTACTTCATCAACCGTGGATTCTTCCGCACCGACACCCAACTTCTCGACGATGTCCCACGCATCCGCCACATCCCGGCGGTCATAGTGCAGGGTCGTTACGACGTCGTATGTCCCATCAAGAGCGCGTGGGACCTTCACCGCGCGTGGCCCGAAGCCGACCTGCGCATCGCGCCGGACTCCGGCCATTCCGCCTTCGAGCGCGGCAACCTGCACGAGCTCATCACGGCGACCGATCGGTTCGCCCGGGCGTCAGGCTGATCTCGCGACTCCGCGGATCAGATCGGCCCCTGGTATCTGCGCAACCGCACCGCCGCGGCGATGAACACCGCGCATATCGCGAACCCGACCCAGAGTCCCGGGCCGGCGAGGAACGCACCCAGATTGGCGAGCGTCGGCGCGGTCATGGGCATGTTGCCGTGCGGCGGGAAAGGCAGGGCTGCCGGGCCGCCACCGAGCCGCGCCAGCAACACATGCGCGAATACCGCAGTGTTGAACACCAGCTTCTCGATGATCAGGACCGCCGCGATCGGCAGGATGGCCCAGAGGAATGTGGCGCGGCGCGCCCAGCCGGAGACGAGCAGCAGCCAGCCGTAGATCGGGGCATAGTAGAGCGCGTGAACGGTGATGAGGTGATAGAGCACCGCCGCCCACATCGACAGCAGCGGTATCTGCGGCCACAACGCGGTCGCGTTGATGCCCCTGCCGAGCAGCACCACACTGCCGGCCAGGAACATGAGTCCCTGCATGACGACGATGATCACGCCCGTAATCAGCGGCAGAATGACGAGCACAATGGTGGTTTTGGCGACCACGGTCGTAACATCCGATACCGGTAGCGACTTCCAGAAGAGAATGCTGCGGTCCGAACGCTCGGCGTGCAGCGCCGCCAGACAATAGACCACCGCGATGACCGTGTAGGTCGCCATCAGGACCCCTGAGGCGAAGTCGAACGGCGCCTCGAGCAAACTCGGCAACGAGTGGCTGGTGAAATGCTCACCCTGCGGGAACGGATAGGGAATGCGGGCGGTGGCAATTACGAATCCGACCAGGAACACAGCGGCGACGATGAGCGGTACGATGTAGACCCAGCGGTGCTCCCACAGCTCGCGGACCAAAGACCAGCGCACGAGGCGCATCGGTGACAGCGCCGCTGGCACGGAGACTGGCCCGCTGGCGTCCGCGCCCGGGAGCGGCTCAGGACGATCGGGGGTTGCACTCGATTCTGTGCTGCTCATGTTCGACGGCCCCCTGCATGACGGTCGTTCGGCGCATTGCCGATCACAGCAATGAAGACATCCGCGATCCCCGGCGTGCGCACTTCACCGAACTGCTCCAGCTGCCGGCGATCCGTCCGATCAAAGAGCAGCGTGTTGCGGCCGAAGACCTGGCGTTCCTGGATAGGCCGTAGCTCCCGCGCGGCGGCAAGGCGCTCCGGATGCACGGTGACTTCCGCATAGCGCGTCTCGAACTCCTCCATGCTGCAGGCAAGCACGATCCGGCCGTGGTGGATGAACATGAAGTCCGTGAGTACGTTCTGGATCTCCTCGACCTGATGCGTGGTCACTACGATGGTCCGGCTGCGATCGAAGTAATCGTTGAGCAGCGCATCGTAGAACTGCTTGCGGTACAGAATGTCGAGCCCGAGGGTGGGCTCGTCGAGGACCAGCAGCCGCGCATCGATGGCCATGACCAGAGCGAGGTGGAGCTGGGTCACCATGCCCTTCGACAGCTCCCTCACTCTGCTGCCTCGGCGGATGTCGGTGCGATCCAGCAGGCTCTCGGCCCTGGCGCGATCGAACCTCGGGTGCACGCCGGCCACGTAGTCGAGCGCCTGCGAGACCCGCAACCAGCGAGGCAACACGGCGACGTCGGCGATGAACGATACTTCGCGCATCAATGCGTCCCGCGCCGCCCAGGGATCGTGGCCAAGCACCTTGAGATCCCCCTCGTAAGGAATGAGACCGAGAATCGCGTTCAGGGCGGTGCTCTTGCCTGCCCCGTTGGGCCCGATGAGCCCGAGAATGCGTCCCGCCTCGACGTTCAGATCAATGCCATCGAGCGCGACGGTGGTCCGGAACTTCTTGCGCAAGCCGCGTGCTTCAATCACTGACATGTTTCACCGTTTTTCTTTTACAGGCGGTGGCTCCGCCACCGGCATACCACCGCCGGCGCCGTTCAGAAGCTCCTCCGGCGTGAGGCCGAGGCGCCTGATGGTCGCCAGTATCCCCGGCCATTCCTCGCTGAGGAATCTGCTCCGGCGGTCGCGCAGCAGGTGCTGGCGCACTCCCGACTTGATGAACATACCGATACCTCGCCGTTTCTCGACGATCTGCTCGTCGGCCAGATGCTGATAGGCCTTGAGGACGGTGAGCGGATTGACCCGGTAATCCGCCGCCACCGTACGCACCGACGGCAGCGGATCGCCTTCCTGCATCTCGCCATCGAGAATCATGGCGACCACTCGATCCCGCAGCTGACGGTAGATCGGCTGGTTCTCGTTCCACTCGCCGCTCACTGTGCGCCCTCGCCTCTGTTCGCCGCTTCGGCGATGAGCCAGTGTTCGCTGTCGATGCCGCGGATGAGGAGCCACAGGGTGAGCACGCCTTCACCCACAGCGCCAGGAATCAGGATGTATGGATAAAAATGGTGCGCCAACGAGGGTGAAACGAAAGTGACGTAGGCGAGCCCGGCCAGCGCCAGCAACACGCCGAGGAATCGTGTCAGGAATTCCGACCTGTAGATCAGGTAGCCGATCAGCAGGCAATGAACGCCGAAGGGCACGAGCGCGAGGCTGTAGATGGAGTTGAAGGCGTCGGCGGAGCCAGCGCTCGGGAGGAAATCGAGGGCGCCGAAATAATCCAGCGAGGCGAAGGTCATCATCGCCACGAAAATGAGGCGGAATACGAGCGCGGTCAGAGAGACCTTGCGGCTGACGGGCTTGAAGAGGACGTAAAAAATGAGCGCGACGGCAGCATCGCACGCCATGGTCAGCAGCATTCGCAAGGGAGTAGCCGTCGCGGCGCCGCTGGGTGCGGCGACGAAGATGACCAGATAGTAAGCGCCGGCAATCTGCGCCAGCAGGCGCGGTGAAGCTACCGCGGAAGTCAGCCCCCGGGCAGGTGCCGAAGGGTGTCTCATGGCCAGGATGCTCACGGCGTGCACATTCGTATATCTACCGGCCCGACTGAATTAGTGTTCTACATAACTATATCACCATAACTGTAGGTGTCAAGCCGGCCGGGTTCGCGGCCATCGTTGAGCGTGGTTACTGAGAATCGGGCTTTCGTCCCCGCAGGATCGCGTCCGGATGGCGATCCAGGTAGTCGGCCAGCTCGCGCACGGACCGCGCCGCCTGGCTGAGCTCGCTCATCAGCTGCGGCAGGTCCGTGTTGGAGGCCTGGCTACCGCCCGCCCTGTCCTGGATCAAGGCGAGCGTACGCTGCGCATCCTCCGAGGTTGCGCGCAGGGATTTGAGCAGCGCATCAAGGTTGGGTTGTGTCTGGACGGTCAGGCGGTCCAGATGTGTCAGGACGCGGTTGAGGGATGCGATCGCATCGCGCAGCTGCGGTCCGGCCGTGGCCTTGTTGACGTTCTGCAGCACCCCGTTCAGATTTTGCATTACCCCGTTGAGGTTGCGCAGGGTATCCGCGAGCGCCGACGGGGTGGCCGGGGCGCCGAGCGCGGCCTGATGGTTCTCATAGAGCCGGAAAACACTCCCTGCCACGCTGGGCGTCGCCGCCAATACGGCGGGCGGAGTGTCGAAGGCCACACCGCCCGCTAGCAGCTGTTGCCAGGAGTTGGCGCGAAGCTGCAATCCTGAGGCTCCGAGCGTCATGGCCACGCCGCCGGCGTTCCAGAAATGCGTTTCGGTATGCACCAGCCGGTCGTTCGGTGCGCGGATGAATGCCGTCACGTTCACTTCATGTCCGTCCGCGGCAAGCGCATACGCCGTCACCACGCCGACGTCGATACCCCGATAAGTCACCGGTGACCCCTCGGTCAGCGAGCTCAGATCCGGCGTTCGCAGAGTGAACGAGCGCCCCGGCGAATCGGGAGCAACGATCGGAGCACTGTCGAGGCCGACGAACTTGCGCCGTGGTCGGCCGCCCTTGCCGGGATACATCTCGATGTAAGAGCCGGAGACGATCGTCGACAGTCCGGAGATACCCCCTACCCCCAGATGCGGCGTAACGACGTAGAAGATCGTGGAGTCGGTGAGGTAGGGAGTCGTTTGGCGGACCATCCGGGCGTGAACGATCACCCGCCGCATGTCGTGCGACAGCCGCAGCGACGTGACGGTCCCGACCACCGCATTGAGGTGCTGGATCGTAGCCTGGCCGGGTTGCAGCCCCTGGGCCGCACTGAAAGAGATCGTGATCTCCGGTCCACGCTCCGCGATCGTCTGCCACGTGAGCCAGATCACCACGCCGGCGGCAACGATCGGCACGAGCCAGACCCACGTCACCCAACGGTGCGGCCGCACGCGCGCCTCGACGGGCTCCTCGGGGCGTTCAGGCTCCTGCCGGCGTTCGGGCGCCTCCGGGTTTTCGGTATCGTCTGGCATGGTGGATCATCCCCCCTGCGACGCGTCCCACATGAGCCGCGTATCGAAAGTTCGCGTGGCAATCATAGTGAGGATCACCACCGCCGCGAAGGCCACCAGCCCGGCGCCGGCCCGGGCCTGGGCAATGGCGCCGAACTGCAGCAGGCCGACCAGCACCGAGGCGACGAATACGTCTATGTTGGACCACGACCCGACGGTGTCTATGAAGCGAAAGAACCGAGTGCGTGCGAGCAGCGTCCGCCGCGAGCCCTCCAGGGTCGCAAGCAGCATCCAGGTGAGCCCGCACAGCTTCAGCAGCGGCACTACGATGCTCGCCAGGAAAACGATGATCGCCAGTGGCCAGAGCCGATTGTGGATCAGCTCCAGAACGCCGGTGATGATGGTGTTGGACTGCTGATCGCCGAAGCTCACCAGGGTCAACACCGGGAGCGCGTTGGCCGGCACGTAGAGCAGGAAGCCCGCGGCCACGAGGGCGGCGGTGACCCTGAACGCATACGGCTTCCGATGATGCAGCGCCGCTGCGCAACGCGGGCAGGCGCCGCCCGGATGCGCGCCGGTCACCAGCAGCTCACACGCCGTACAGGCGATTGCCTGATCGTGATCGGCATGCTGGCCCGTGCGCCGGCTGAGGAGCCACCTCGGATGTGGCCTGGCGGACAAGAGCGGCAGCGTCTCCCAGACTGTGCGCTCGTCCAGCTGCGTCAATGCCAGCATCAGTGCCCCGGTCGCCGCCATCAGGCACCAGCCTCCCGAGAGCACGTGCACCCCGACCACCAGCCGTAGCCGGCTGTAGGCAACGAAGCAGCCGACGAGAAAGATCTCCAGCATCATCCAGGGGCGCAGGTGCATGATCCAGCGAAACGCCGGGCCGAGATGCGCGCGCGCCCCCCAGCGCAATCCGGCGAGCACGGCGATCAGCGCTGCCAGGTAGATGTAGGGAAAGGCCACACAGAAGGCGCCGACGACCACCGCCAGCGGCGCGAACCCCTCGTGCCAAAGCCCGGCGATGCCGCTCGTCAGCCAGCAGGCCCTCTCGGCGCCGTGCGACGCCACACTGAGCAAGGGCTCGATGGTCGCCGGGATCAGGAGGAGAAGCGCTCCGAGCGCGAAGGCGAGCGGGGCTTCGACTCGTCCGGTAGCGGCCCCCGCCAGCACGCGGGCGCAGCGCCGGCACTCGGCAAAATGCCCCCCCTTCATCGGCGGCAGCCGCTGCACCAGGCCGCAATCCGGGCACGCGACCCGCGCCTGATTCTTGGCCTGATTGCTGGCCTCACTCTCGGCCTGATTCTCAGCAGTAGCCATTCGCACGCCTCAGCAGCAAAGCACATGCCTCAGGTACGGTCATCCATCCCGGCAAACCCCCGTCAGGTGATCCTCACCGTCGGTGACACCGTGTCGGCGCAGCCACCTCCGTGCATCCTCCGCGTCGTTCTCGAACCAGGCCTGCGTGCTCCCGAGCCGGAAACTGTAACCCCAGGCATCCATGTCCGCGAAGGCGCGCTGCAGCCCCATCTCCCGCAGCTCGCCGGCCAACAGCACCTGCAGATAGCATACGGCCGACTCCTCGAGGTCGTCTCCACCGGCGTCGCGATCCAATCCCGCCCGCCGCTCCGGCGTCATGCAGATATAGTGTCCGGCCTCGTGCAACACTGAATGCACCGGCGTATCGAGCCGCGCATACAGGCGATCACCCCGCAAGCCCGCCTCGGTCTCACCCCAATAGGAGCCCGGGATCACCTCCTCGGGAGCCATCAGGACGAGCGCCATGCCGTAGCGATCGAGCAGCGCAGCCACCGCGACGCGGTCCACCCCGCTCAGCAACAGCATGTCAGCCGCCCGACACCCGCGAAAGTTGCCGCATCACGATGTCCGCCAGATCGCGGCCCATCGCCTGCCGCAGGATCGCCTCCTCGTGGTCTTTGGCGAGCAGCAGGCTCTCGTCGAAGCTGTAGGAGCGCTGGGCCGACACCTGCTGTGGCGCCAGCAGGTCCCTGGTGCCCACGGTCACGGAGAAGCGCACCGTGTAGGTCACCTGGTATTCAGTGGGGCGGTTCTGCGCCGAAACGGACAGCACGCGGCGGGTCACGGCATCATCCAGGATGTGGACCACGGCGGTCGCCTGGCCTGACAGATCGACCGGTTGCGCTCCCGATATCAACATCTCGCGGCGCAGGCTCTGCACGAAATCGCTCTGCTGGTCCGGCGCCTGGATGTAGGGCCGGCGGATCGGCTGCGGCAGCGGCACACGCCCTTCCAGGTGGAAGCCGCAGCCGGCAAGGAGAAGCGCCATCGCCGCGAGCCAAACGCTGGCACTTGCCTGTGGTCGCCGAACGTCAACCATCCTGCTGCCCGCCTGTCGGTGCGCTCACTACCACGTTGACGATCTGTCGGCCGGGAACGACGATCACGCGCTTGACAGCAGTCCTACTGCCGACGAACTTCATGACGTGCTCATCGGCTAGTGCCGCCTCGCGGATAACCGACTCCTCCGCGCCTGACGCCACGCTCACTCTGCCGCGGAGCTTCCCGTTGACCTGCACTACAAACTCGACGGAGTCTTGCGACAGCGCCGACGTATCGACCGACGGCCATGGCTCATCGACTGCCGCACGCTCGTGCCCGAGCGCCCGCCACAGCTCATGAGCGACGTGCGGAATGATTGGCGACAGCACCAACGTGACGATCTCCAGCGCTTCCTGGCACGCCGCCCGGCCTTGGTCCGATATGTCGTCGAAGCGACCGATCGAATTGAGCAGCTCCATGCTCGCCGCAATCGCGGTGTTGAAATTGCGACGCCTGCCGATGTCATCCGCCGCCTTCGCGAGCGCGTGGTGCGCCGCACGGCGTAACCCGCGCTGCGCATCGGTGAGCGCTCGGGTGTCGAGGCGCGAAGATGGGCCCTGCTTCACGTGCTCGTAGACCGCATTCCACAGGCGCCGGATGAAGCGCGATGCGCCCTGAACGCCCTCATCGGACCATTCAAGCGTCTGCTCCGGCGGCGCTGCGAACATCGTAAAGAGGCGCGCGGTATCCGCGCCGAAGCGCTTCACCAAACCCTCAGGGTCGACGCCATTGTTTTCGGACTTCGACATCTTGCCGAGTCCCTGGTACTCCACGCGGATCGTCGGGCCGTCGGCAAGAGTCGTCTCGAACACTTCCGCGCCAGCCCCATCGCGCCGTGAGCGCACGTCAGTCGGGTTGACGAAACGGCGGCGCCCATCCGCCTGCGCATAGGAGTAGACGTCGTTGAGCACCATGCCCTGCGTCAGCAGATTGGTGAACGGCTCATCCATTCGCAGGAGGCCGAGATCGCGCATCACCTTGGTCCAGAAGCGCGAGTAGAGGAGGTGCAGGATGGCGTGCTCGATGCCGCCGATGTATTGATCGACGGGCAGCCAGTAAGCCGCGCGCTCATCGATCATCGCGTCGGCCTGATCCGGACACGCGTAGCGCATGTAGTACCACGACGAGTCCACGAACGTGTCCATCGTGTCGGTTTCCCGGCGTGCGTCGGCGCCGCACTTGGGACACTTGCACTGATAGAAAGCCGGCGACTTGGCGAGCGGGTTGCCACTGCCATCCGGCACGAGATCCTCCGGCAACATCACCGGCAGCTGATCGTCCGGCACCGGTACTTCGCCGCAGCTGCCGCAATGAACGAGGGGGATGGGGCAGCCCCAGTACCGCTGCCGCGAAATACCCCAGTCGCGCAATCGATATTGCACGCGCTTGCAGCCGAGGCCGCGCCTGCTGAGACTGGTCGCGATCGCGTCCACCGCGGCCTGAAACTCCAGCCCGGAGAACTCACCCGAGTTCACGGTGACACCGTAGTCCGAGTACTCCGGCATCCAGGGTGCACGGACGTCCTCGTAGGCGCCGGTCTTCGGGCGAACGACCGTCACCACGGGGAGCGAGTTCTTCTGCGCAAACTCGAAGTCGCGCTCATCGTGGCCCGGGACGCCCATGACGGCGCCCTCGCCGTATCCCATGAGCACGTAGTTGGCGACCCAGATTTCTATGGGCTCGCCGGTGAAAGGATGCAGCACGTGCAATCCCGTGCTCATGCCCTTCTTCTCCTGCGTCGCGACATCCGCCTCCATGACGCTGCCGCGGCGGCACTCCTCGATGAACGCCGCCAGCCCGGGGTCGCGCCTGCCGGCGGCGGTGGCGACAGGATGCTCCGCCGCAATCGCCATGAAGGTCACGCCGAACAACGTGTCGGCGCGTGTCGTGAACACTTTGAGCGCCCCCTCCCTGGCCATCGCCTCATTCGTATCGGGCGCGAACGGGAAGGAGATCTCGCAGCCCTCGCTGCGGCCGATCCAGTTGGCCTGCATGAGCCGCACCCGCTCCGGCCAGCCCGGCAGCTGGTCGAGATCGCCGAGGAGCTCCTGCGCGTAGCGCGTGATGTTGAGGTAGTAAGTCGGGATCTCCCGCCGCTCGACGGGCGCACCCGTGCGCCAGCCGCGCCCTTCGATCACCTGCTCATTGGCAAGCACTGTCTGATCGACAGGGTCCCAGTTCACGACTCCCGTTTTGCGGTATGCGACGCCCTGCTCCAGCATCCGCAGGAAGAGCCACTGGTTCCAGCGGTAGTAGCTGGGGTCGCAGGTAGCGACCTCCCGGCTCCAGTCGATGCCGAATCCCAGCGACTTCAACTGTGCGCGCATGTGCGCGATGTTCTGCCGCGTCCACTTCGCAGGCGGCACTCCGTTGCTCATCGCTGCGTTTTCCGCCGGCAGCCCGAACGCGTCCCACCCCATCGGCTGCAACACATTCCGGCCCTGCATCCGCATGAAGCGGGCCAACACGTCCCCAATCGTGTAGTTGCGCACGTGACCCATGTGCAGCCGCCCCGACGGATAAGGCAGCATCGAGAGGCAGTAATACTTCTCCCGCCCCTTGTCCTCCTTCACCTCGAAAGTGCCGTGCTCCTCCCAATAAGCCCGTGCCGCCTTCTCGACAGCAGCCGGATCGTAATGCTCTTCCATCTCAAAGAACGCCCGAATTGAGTCTGGGAAAGCCTTTGAATGTACACGAACGAGCGGTGGCTCGGGCGCAAAAGGCATTTTCCGGGAGGCTCAAAAACAGGAAGTTTTTGCGCCAGCCTCCACGGACGGATTAACGGCGTTCCCGGAAAGTGCCTTTTAGAGCCGGGCCGCCGCGGCCGAATATTCGATTCTTATGGGTGCGATGGCGCCGGCACAGGCACCGGCAGGAACAGCTGCGCCGAATCCCGCTGAATCAGAAGCGCAATGCTCTTCTTGCGAGTCGCCCTGGCAGCCGCCTCCAGCTCCTCCACGGAGCTGATTCGCCGTCCGTCGACGCCGAGGATGATATCTCCAGGCTCGACCCCCGCCAGCTCCGCGGACCCTGACGCAGCTTCCACCACCAGGCTGCCGCTGGTCCGCGCCTCAGCCTTTTCCTGCGGCGCCAGCGGCCGTATCGTGAGCCCCAGCTGATTCGGCTTGCGCGCCACCGGTGCCGGCCGCGCCGCACTCCCCGCCTCCGCCGTCTGCTGCTCCTTCAGTTCCTCCACCCGCACGCGCACCGTCCGATCTTGCCGATCCCGCCAGAAGGTGAGGCTCGCCTCCGACCCCGGACGCATAGCCGATATCCGGGTCGACAGCTCGCCGTAGTGCTCGATCTGGTGTCCGTCGACCGCCAGTACCACATCGCCTGGCTGAATGCCGGCCGCCGCCGCCGGACCCTTGCTCTCCACCGAGCTCACCAACGCTCCGCGCGGGCTGGTGAGACCGAAGGAATCGGCGAGGTCGGCCGTCACCTCCTGGATGGTGACCCCGATCTTGCCGCGCACCACGTGCCCGACTTCGATGATCTGCCGCTCCACGCCTGCAGCCACATCGATGGGAATGGCGAACGAGACTCCCATGAATCCGCCGGTACGGCTGAAGATCTGCGAATTGATGCCGACCACCTCACCCTGCAGGTTGAAGAGCGGCCCACCCGAGTTGCCGGGGTTCACCGCCACGTCGGTCTGGATGAAGGGCACGTAGTTCTCGGTCGGCAGCGAGCGGCCGATCGCGCTCACGATGCCGGCGGTGGCGCTGTTCTCGAAGCCGAACGGCGAGCCGATCGCGAGCACCCATTGTCCGGGTTGCAGCTTCGCCGGATCGCCCAGGCGCACGGTCGGCAGCCCCGTCGCCGCGATCTTGAGGACAGCGATATCGGTGCGCTGGTCGGAGCCCACGACCTTGGCCGGAAACTCGCGCTGATCGACCAGCCGCACCGTCACCTGGCTCGCCCCTTGCACCACGTGCTCGTTGGTGAGGATGTAGCCGTCGGAGCTGACGATGAAACCGGACCCCGCGCCCCGTACCGGCTCCTCGTGTCGCTGCTGATCACCGCCCGGAGCCGGGATGCCGAAACGACGGAAGAAATCGTTGAGCGGATCATCGCCCTGACCGCCACCCGCCGGCGCCTTCTCGATCACTTCGATGTTGACGACCGCGGGACCGTACTTGGCCACCAGCGGCGAGAAATCCGGCAGCCCCGGGGTGCACACCGCGGCGGACGTGGCCGCGGAGGCCACTTGCATGCCCATCAGCGGCCACGCGGCCAACGCGACGAGGGTCCAGGACAACAGTGCCGCGCGTACACGCGCCAGCCTAAAAGCGCTCATGTCAGACTCCGGGGTGGGAGAGTAGTAGCACCCGCCGTGCCCGCGCGCCGGCGCAGCAGGCCGGTCCACAGCGATACGACGAGGCCAAAGGCGGCGAGGCTCACGATCAGCCAGTTCCCAACACGGGCGAACGGCGTGAGCCCAGCCCTGGGCGTGACGGAAGACCGCAGCACATACTGCTCGAAAGGCGGCGCGGATGCCAGGACCTCGCCGCGTGGACCGATGACCGCCGAGATGCCGTCGTTGGTGGCGACGATCATGCTGCGGCCCTCCTCGAGCGCACGCATGCGCGCCATCTGGAATTGCTCATAGCGCGCCGTGGAGTGTCCGAACCAGGCGTCGTTGGTGACATTCACCAGCGCATCGGCTTTCGGCAGCATGTGCAGCATGTAGCCACCGTAGCCCACTTCATAACAAACGGTCGGCCCGAGCTGCAGTCCCGCCACCGGCAGCGGCGACTGATCCGTGCCGCCGCGGGTGAAGCTGTCGTAGGGCAAGCTCATCAGGCGCAGCCAGGTGCGCACGAAATGCGGCACCGGAAAGAACTCCGCGAACGGCACGAGATTGTCCTTGGCATACCAGCTCGCCTGTTTGCCGAGAGCCAGGATCGAATCGTAGTAGTGCTGACCGTCGTCCGAGGCGCGCACTACTCCCATCACCAGCGAGGAGCCGTGGGCCTGCGTCTCGCGGTCAACGACGGCGATGTAGGGCAGCAAGTTGTTGGCCGGCTCCGGCAGCGCCGCCTCCGGCCACACGATGAGCTGGGTGCCGAGCGCCGACTGCGTCATCTTGCGGTAGCGGTCGAGAATCTTGACCTCGTAGGCGTCCTGCCATTTCTCATCCTGCGGGATGTCGGCCTGGATCACCGCCACCGAGACGGCGGCGCCCGAGGGGTGAGTCCAGCGCACGGGCCCGAGCGCCGCGCCGATGGCCCAGGGGACCACCAGCGTGAGGCCCGCGATCACACGGGCACGCGTGTTGCCGCGCAGCAGCGCGATCAGCGCGCCGGCGCTCGTGAGCAGCAGCAGGCTGAGGCCATAGACTCCGGCGATCGGTGCGAATCGCCCGAGCCAGGTGTCGGTTTGTGAATAGCCGAGCGACAGCCACGAGAAGCCCGAAAGGAACCAGCCCCGGCACCACTCGATGAGCAGCCACACGGCCGGGGTGCCGATCAGCCACCGCGACAGGCCGCTGCGCGGCAGCCAGCGCGCCACCGCGTAGCCGATGAGCGCGTTGTAGAGAGCCATGATTCCGATCAGACCCAGCATAATGCCGACCGTCATCCAGACAGGCGCCTTGCCGAGGTCGTGCACGCTGACATAGAGCCAGTACGTTCCGGCGAGGAAAGTGCCGAAGCTGAACCAGAATCCGGTCCAGGCGGCCGCGCGCGGCTCGGCCTCCTCCCACAGCCACATGAGCACCGCCGGACAGAGGATCGCGAGCGGCCACCACTGGAACGGCGCGAAGGCGCAGGCGAGCAGCGAGCCGGTCCCGAGCGCCAGCAGCCGGCGCACCAGCACCGCGTGGCGTGAGCGCGTGGCCACGAGCAGGTCCTTCGCGGCGCCCATGGCGGGCGCAGGCGTCATCTCGTGCGCAGGAGCGGCCACGGCAGCCAGGCGCCGGGAGCTCATGCGTGTGACTCGCCCTGCTCCGGATGCGCCGGGCCTTCGGGCGGGGTCACATCGCGTGGCGGCACCACGCGCAGCGAATCGATGCGGCGCCGGTCGGCCCGCAGCACGCGAAATTCGAAGCCCGCGATGCTGGTGGTCTCGCCACGCCGCGGCAGGCGGCCGAACTGCTTCATCAAGAGTCCCGCCACGGTCTCGAAGCCTTCCTCCTCGGAGAGGTGCGCGCCGAAGTACTCATTGAACTCCTCGATCCGTGTCACGCCGCGCACCATGAACAGGCGCTCGCCCTCCTTGCGGATGTTCTGATCGTCCTCGACGTCGAACTCGTCATCGATGTCGCCGACGATCTGCTCGATCACGTCCTCGATCGTCACCAGGCCCGAGACGCCGCCATACTCGTCGACCACGATCGCCATGTGGTTGCGGCTGCCACGGAACTCCTTGAGTAGCACGTTGAGCCGCTTCGACTCCGGCACGAACACCGCCGGCCGCATGAACTCGCGGATATCGAAGCGCTCGCGCGCATCGGCGCTGGTGAGGCGCAACAGGTCCTTGGCGAGCAGGATGCCGACGATGTCGTCGCGGTCCTGGTCCATCACCGGGAAGCGTGAGTGCCCCGACTCCACCACGGTCGGCAGGATGCGGGATGCCGGATCGTCACGGCGCACGAACACCATCTGTGCGCGCGGCACCATGATGTCGCGCACCTGCAGGTCCGAGACTTCCAACACTCCCTCGAGCATTGGCAGCGCATCGGCCTCGAGCAGGCCGCGTGTGCGGGCCTCGCGCAGGATCTCGAGCAGCTGCTGGCGGTTCTGCGGCTCGGCGGCAAAGGGCTGCGTCAGCCGCTTGAGCCATTTGCCCGTGGTGTTGATGTCCTTGCTCATGGTTCAGATTCTGTAGGGATTGGCGAAGCCCAAGCGGCGCAGAACGGCGATCTCGCGACGCTCCATGCGCTTCGCCTCGGCCTCGCGCTCGTGGTCGTAGCCGATGAGATGCAGCGCGCCGTGCACCACCAGGTGTGCCCAGTGCGCCTGCAGATGCTTTCCCTGCTGGCGCGCCTCCGAGCGCACCACCTGCGCGCAGATGACGAGGTCACCTAACGGTCTCTGCTCGCGCTCGGAGGGCCTGCCTCCCGAAGCCCGGAGGGCGAAGGGAGGCGAAAATGACAATACATTGGTCGGCTTGTCCTTACCGCGATAGCGCGCGTTGAGGCGCCGGCTTTCCGCCGACCCGACCACGCGGACGCCGAGCTCGCCGCTGGTGGCACGACGGCCGATCGCCATGCCCGCCCACGTAGCGATGTCACGTGCGCGCGGCGCCCAGGCTTTGACGCGTCGTTGCACGTCTACTTGCAGCGTCACGACTGCGGCTCCTTCGATGCCGTTCGTGACTCATAAGCCTGGACGATACGCTGTACCAGCGGGTGGCGCACGACGTCCTGGGCGTCAAAGAAGGTGAATGCGACTCCCTCCACACCGCGCAGCACACCGATGACATGACTCAGGCCCGACTGACGCCCGGGGGGCAGGTCGGTCTGTGTCACGTCGCCCGTGACCACCGCTTTGGAGCCGAAGCCGATGCGCGTGAGGAACATCTTCATCTGCTCGATGGTGGTGTTCTGCGCCTCGTCGAGGATGATGAAGGAATCGTTGAGCGAGCGGCCGCGCATGAAGGCGAGCGGCGCCACCTCGATGACGTTGCGCTCGATGAAGCGCGACACCCGGTCGAACCCCAACATCTCGTAGAGCGCGTCATACATCGGCCGCAGGTATGGATCGACCTTCTGGGTGAGGTCGCCCGGCAGAAACCCCAGCCGCTCGCCGGCCTCCACCGCCGGCCGCACCAGGATGATGCGCCGCATCGCTTCCGCCTGCAGCGCCTCCACGGCGCAGGCAACGGCAAGATAGGTCTTGCCGGTGCCGGCAGGACCGATACCGAACGTCAGGTCGCGGCTGCGGATGTGCGCGAGATATTCGCGTTGATGATGACCGCGGGCACGGATGCCGCCACGCGGTACGCGCACGCCGCGCTCCTCGGGCTCGATATCCGCGGGCGCCTGACCGGCTTCCCGCTCACGCAGCGTGAGGTGCACGCGCTCCGGCGTGATTTCCTCCTCCTTCGTCAGCGTGAAGAGCTCCTGCAGGATTTCTTCGGCGCTGTCGGCGCGGGCTCCGAGCACGCGGAAGCTGTCGCCCCGTCGCCGGATCTGCACCTCGAGACGCGCCTCGAGCAGACGGAGGTTCTCATCGAGTGGGCCACACAGGTTGGCCAACCGCGCGTTGTCCGACGGCGCGAGATCGAACTCCCGCTGCGTCTCGGGGGCCGTTACTGCCACAGGCGTCCGCGCAGGCTGTGCGCCAATGCTTCGGTCACGGTGACTCGCGCGAACCGGCCGATCATCCCGGCGGGACCGGCGAAGTTGATCCAGCGGTTGTTCTCGGTCTTGCCGGCGAGCTCGCGCACATCTTTCTTGGCGGGTCGCTCCACCAGCACGCGCTGCACGGTGCCGACCATGCGCTCACTGATGGCTCGCGCCTGGATCTCGAGCTGCATCTGCAGCCGCGCCAGTCGCTCCTGCTTGACCTCGGCGGAAGTCTCATCGGGGAGCGACGCCGCCGGCGTGCCGGGGCGGCGGCTGTAGAGGAAGCTGAACGACTGATCGAAGCCGACATCGCGCACCAGCGTGAGCGTCGCTTCGAAGTCGCGCTCGCTCTCGCCTGGAAATCCCACGATGAAGTCGGAGGAAATGCAAATGTCCGCGCGCACGCCTCTCAGCTTGCGGACCTTATCCTTGAATTCAACGGCGGTGTAGCCGCGCTTCATGAGAGCGAGGACGCGGTCGGAGCCGCTCTGCACCGGCAGATGAAGATGGCTTGCAAGCTGCGGCACGTGAGCAAACGCCTCGATCAGGCTGTCGTTGAGCTCCAGCGGATGCGATGTGGTGAAGCGGATGCGCTCTATGCCCGAGACCGCCGCGACGTGATGGATCAGCGTGGCGAGGTCCACTACCGCCCCGTCCGCCATTGGACCCGCGTACGCGTTGACGTTCTGGCCAAGGAGAGTCACCTCCCGCACGCCTTGGCTTGCCAGCTGCCGCACCTCCTGCAACACCGACTCGAACGGCCGGCTGATCTCATCCCCGCGGGTGTAGGGCACGATACAGAAGCTGCAGTATCGGCTGCAGCCCTCCATGATCGAGACGAAGGCCGTGGCGCCCTCGGCGCGCGGCTCCGGCAGGCGATCGAACTTCTCGACCTCGGGGAAGCTGACATCGACGACCGAGCGGCCCGTACGCCCCAGCTGCGCGATCATGTCGGGCAGGCGGTGCAGGGTCTGCGGCCCGAACACCAGATCCACGAACGGTGCCCGCCGGGTGATCCCTTCGCCCTCCTGGCTCGCGACGCATCCGCCCACGCCGATGAGCACGTGCGGCCGCTGGGCCTTCAGCCTGCGCCACTCACCCAGCAGCGAGAACACCTTTTCCTGCGCCTTCTCGCGCACCGAGCAGGTGTTCATCAGCAACACGTCAGCCTCGGCCGGATCTTCGGTGCGCGCGAGACCCACGCCAGCCTCGAGCACGTCCGCCATGCGGGCGGAGTCGTACTCGTTCATCTGGCAGCCGAAAGTCTTGATGAAGTAGCGG
>DASXFY010000039.1:0-3674 GCA_036489335.1 Steroidobacteraceae bacterium | reverse complement strand
CAACATCTTCTACGGCCAGGGACTGCCGGAGCAGCTCGAGGCCGCCGCGACCCGCGGCGAAGGCGCCACGGTGTTCGCATATCGGGTGCGGGACCCGGAGCGATACGGTGTCGTGCAGTTCGATGAGGCGGGTCGGGCGCTCGACATCGAGGAGAAGCCCGCGCAGCCGAAATCGCACTTCGCAGTGACCGGTCTTTACTTTTATGACAACCAGGTGCTCGACGTCGCCGCGGCCCTCGAGCCGTCCGCGCGCGGGGAGCTCGAGATCACCGATGTCAATCGCAAATACCTCGAGCGTGGCGCGCTGCGGGTGGAGCAGTTGGGCCGCGGCGTGGCCTGGCTCGACACGGGCACTCACGAGTCGCTGCTGCAGGCCTCGATGTTCATCGAGGCGATCGAGACGCGCCAGGGGCTGAAGGTATGTTGCCCCGAGGAGATCGCCTATCGCAAGAGCTATATTTCGGCCGAGCAGCTGGAGTCGCTGGCGCGACCGCTCGCCCGGACCGGATACGGCGCCTATCTCCTCGAGATCCTGCAGGGGCAGGCCTGAGATGGAGTTCGTCCCGACGGACATCCCCGACGTCGTGCTCATCCGCCCGAAGGTGTTCGGCGATGAGCGCGGCTACTTCATGGAATCGTGGGAAGAGCGCAAGTTCGCGGCCGCGGGGTTGAACTCGAGGTTCGTCCAGGACAACCACAGCCAGTCCGCGCGGCACATCCTGCGCGGACTGCACTATCAGATACGGCAGCCGCAGGGAAAGCTCGTTCGAGTCGTGACGGGTGCGGTGTTCGATGTGGCGGTGGACATCCGGCGCAGCTCGCCGACTTTCGGCAAGTGGGTGGGAGTCATGCTCTCCGCGGAAAATCGCCACATGCTCTGGGTACCTCCCGGCTTCGCGCACGGCTATCTGGTGCTCAGTGACCATGCGGACTTCCTCTACAAAGTCACGGATTTCTGGGCTCCCACTCACGAGCGGGCGATCCGGTGGAACGATCCCGACATTGGCGTGAAATGGCCGCTGGCACACGGAACGGAGCCTGTCGTGTCAGGCAAGGATGCTGACGCGCCGGGCTTTCGAGATGCGGAGGTATATCCTTGAGGGTTCTGATCACCGGCGCGGGCGGCCAGGTGGGACGCATGTTGCTCGAGACCCGCCCGGCCAACGCCGAAGCCGTTGCGTGCACCCACGCTGATCTCGATATTGGGGTGAGCGACGCGGTGCGCGATTACGTGAGCCGCCATCGCCCTGCAGTGATCATCAATGCGGCAGCGTATACCGCGGTCGACAAGGCGGAGTCGGAGCCGGAGGCTGCGCGGCGGATCAATGCTGACGGCGCCGGGCATTTGGCCATGGCGGCCCGCGAATGCGGTGCGAGGCTGATCCACATCTCCACGGACTTTGTATTCGACGGCATGGGGTCGATACCCTATCGGCCGGATGCCGCGACCCATCCCCTCAGCGTCTACGGCAGAACCAAGCGGGAAGGCGAGCAGGCCGTTCTCGATGCGCTCCCGGAGCGCTCGACGATCGTGCGCACCGCGTGGGTGTACGCGGCGTACGGCGCCAACTTCGTGCGAACGATGCTGCGCGTGATGCGGGAGAAGGAATCCGTGCGAGTGGTCGCAGACCAGATAGGGACCCCGACGGCCGCGCGGCCGCTTGCCAACGTGCTCTGGCGTATTGCATGCGATGCGGAGATCGGCGGCATCCACCACTGGACGGATGCGGGCGCGGCGAGCTGGTATGACTTTGCGGTTGCGATTGCCGAAGAGGGCGCGCAGCTAGGACTGCTCTCCCCAGAGATCAGCGTCACGCCGATCGCCACGGCTGACTATCCGACGCCGGCGCGCCGGCCTTGCTACAGCGTGCTCGACAAGAGCTCTCTGGCTGCGCACGGACTCTCACCGATTCACTGGCGCAAGTGCTTGCGCGCCGTCCTGAAAGAGATGCTCAGTGCGTAGGCTGCTCGTCACCGGCGGCGCCGGGTTCATCGGCGCCAACTTCGTGCACTACTGGCTGGCTGCCCACCCCGGCGAGCGCCTGATGGTGCTCGATGCGCTGACCTACGCCGGCAATCTTGCCAATCTCGAGCCGGTCAAAAAGCGCCCGGAGCTCGAGTTCGTTCAGGGCGACATTCGTGACACGCCGCTGGTCGAGCGGCTGCTGCGCGATCAAGCTATCGATACCGTCGTACACTTCGCCGCGGAGTCACACGTCGACCGCTCCATTCACGGTCCGGACGCCTTCATCGAGACCAACGTGCAGGGTACCCACTCGATGCTGAAGGCCGCTCGCAAGGTCTGGCTGGAAGAGAAGACGGTCCCGACGCATCGCTTCCATCACGTATCCACGGATGAGGTCTATGGCTCGCTGGGAGCGGACGATCCTGCATTCCACGAGCGAACCCCGTACGCGCCGAACTCGCCGTACTCGGCAAGCAAGGCAGCCTCCGATCACCTGGTCCGGGCCTACCGTCATACCTATGGGCTCGAGGTCACTACCAGCAACTGCTCGAACAACTACGGTCCGTTCCATTTTCCCGAGAAGCTGATCCCGCTGATGATTGTCAACCTGCTGCACGGCCGGGCGTTACCGATCTACGGCGACGGCCGCAATGTCAGGGACTGGCTGCACGTGAGCGATCACTGCCGCGGTATCGATCTCATCATCCAAAAGGGCAGCCCGGGCGAGGTCTACAATATCGGCGGTGGGGCAGAGGGCGAGAATCTGCAGCTCGTCGAGACGCTCTGCGCGGTAGCTGATGAGGCGTTCCAGAGCCCCGATCTGGTGTCGCGTTTCCCGGACTGCCCGGCGGCGCGCGGCGACAAAGTCTCGAGCCTCATCCGCTTCGTGAAGGATCGTCCCGGGCACGATCGCCGCTACGCCATCGATTGCGGAAAGATCGAGCGCGAGCTTGGGTATCGGGCGCAGGTCACTCTCGCCGCAGGGCTGCGGAGCACCTTCGACTGGTACGTGCAGAACGAGTGGTGGTGGCGCAGCGTCATGGACGGCAGTTATCAGCGATGGATCGAGACGCACTATCAGTAAAGCGGCGACTGTTGCTAGGAGACCGTTGCAGATGAACCAACTGCTTTCGAGGCTCAGATCGCAGCCTCTGGCTGCCGCCCTGTGGCGGCAGGCCGGGAAAGTGGCCGGCCCCCGCTTTCACTGTTATCGCAGGCACCGCGGAGATTTTGTCGGCAAGGTTGGCTTGGAGCTCGGCGGTCCCAGCAACGTTTTTTCCGCCGCCGGCCGCTTTCCCTTGTATCCGATCGCAGCCAGGGTGGATCACTGCAATTTTCGCCATGAGACGCTCTGGGAGCGTGACCTCTCCAGGCAGGAGAAGTTGCTGAAGAGAGAGGCGCCCGTCCTCGGAGAGCGGATCATCGCCGAGGCCATTCATCTTCCCATGATCGCATCGGAAACATATGACTTCGTACTCTCCTCTCACATGCTCGAACACAGCGCCAACCCGCTTCAGGCACTGGCGGAGTGGCAGCGTGTCACCAAACCCGGCGGCGCACTCCTGCTGATTCTGCCCCACAAGGACGGCACCTTCGACCATCGGCGGCCCGTGACCACGCTGCATCATCTGGTGGAGGATTTCGAGCACCGCGTGGGAGAAGATGACCTCACGCACCTGGCGGAAATCCTGCGGCTGCACGATATCGC
>DASXFY010000012.1:0-46109 GCA_036489335.1 Steroidobacteraceae bacterium | reverse complement strand
ACGGCTCGACGAAGTCTTCCGCTCCATCACCACCTAACGACTCACACCGGGGGCGCCATGCGCAACGTGGGCATCATCCTGCGCCGCGAGCTCGCGAGTTATTTCGCGACACCGCTCGCCTATGTCTTCATCCTGATCTTCCTCGTGCTCGCCAACTGGTTCACCTTCTATCTCGGCAGCTTTTACGAGCGCGGCCAGGCGGATCTGGAGCCGTTCTTCGCCTTCCATCCATGGCTCTATCTCTTCCTGATCCCGGCGATCTCCATGAAGCTCTGGGCGGAGGAACGCAATTCGGGCAGCATCGAGCTGCTGATGACCCAGCCGGTGAAGCTCTGGGAGGCGGTCGTCGGCAAGTACCTCGCAGCGTGGCTCTTCACCTCGCTCGCCCTGGCGCTCACCTTCCCGATCTGGATCACCGTCAATTATCTCGGCAAGCCCGACAACGGCGCGATCGTGGCGGCCTACCTGGGCAGCCTCCTCCTCGCCGGCGGCTTTCTCGCCGTGGGCTCCTGCATGTCGGCTCTGACGCGCAACCAGGTGGTCGCCTTCATATTGGGCGTAGTCACCTGCTTCGTGTTGCTCGTCGCAGGCTATCCGATGGTGATCGGCTGGTTCCAGGGCTGGGCCCCGACGGCGCTCGTCGAGGCGGTCGCATCGCTATCCTTTCTCACGCATTTCCAGTCCATCACCAAGGGCGTGATCGACGCGCGCGACCTGCTCTACTTCGCGATGCTGATCGGATTCTTTCTCTTCACCACCACGGTCAGCCTCGACCTGCGCAAGGCGGACTAGGAGCGCCCCATGACCAAACGCTCGTCACTCGGTTGGGGTGCGGTCGCGGCGCTCGCGCTCGCCTTCATCGGCCTCACCGTCCTCTTCAACTACTCGCTCGCGGGCTGGCAGCTCGATCTCACCCAGAACCGTCTCTACACCATCTCGCCGGGCACGGATCGGATCCTGGCGAGCATCAGGGAGCCGATAGACCTCTACTACTTCTACTCGGCGAAGACGGGCGAGAGTCTTCCGGAGCTGCGCCCCTATGCTCAGCGCGTACACGATTTGCTGCAAGAGCTGGCGCAGCGCTCCGACGGCATGATCCACCTGCATGTGATCGACCCGAAGCCCTTCTCGGTCGAGGAAGATCGCGCCTCGGAGCTCGGCGTCACCGGCACGGACGTCGACGAGGCCGGCACCAAGTTCTACTTCGGGCTCGCCGGCACCAACTCCACCAACGGTCAGCAGGCGATCCCCTTCTTCAATCCGGACCAGCAGCGCTTCCTCGAGTACGACGTCGCGAAGCTCATCTATGAGCTCGCCCATCCCGAGAAACCGGTGGTCGCCTGGCTCTCGACCCTGCCCATGACGGGCGGCTTCGACCCGCGGAGCGGGCAACCGACTCAGCCCTGGATGGTGTATTCGCAAGCGCAGGAGCTATTCGACATACACACGCTGCAGCCGACCGCGACCTCCATCGCCCCGGACGTGCGCGTGCTCGTACTCGTCGACCCGAAGAACCTCTCGCCCGCGACCCAGTTCGCGATCGATCAATACGCGCTGCGCGGCGGACACATCCTCGCCTTCGTCGATCCGCTGGCCGAGGCTGATGAGTCGGCAGGCAACCCGATGCAGGCGATGGCAGCCGACCGCGCCTCGCACATCGAGAAGCTTCTCACCGCCTGGGGAGTGGATTTCAATCCGGGCGAAGTCGTTGCCGATCGCGGACACGCGCTCAACGTCGCCGTGCGCGAGGGCCAGCCGCCGGTCGAGCACCTCGGCTACCAGGGCCTCGATGGATCCTCGCTGTCGCAGAGCGACATCATCACCTCGGGCCTATCCCAGGTGAATGTCGCGACCCCGGGCTATCTGACCGCGGAAAAGAGTGCGCAGGTCAAATTCGAGCCGCTGATCCGCTCCAGCGCCGACGCGGAAGTCATGCCCGCGCAACGGTTCACCGCCGCGTCCGATCCGGCGAGCCTGCTGGACGGATTCAAGCCGACCGGCCAGCGCTATACCATTGCGGCGCGCGTCACCGGAATGGTGAAGACTGCCTTCCCCGATGGGCCGCCCCAAGGCGTGACGTTGCCTCCAGGTCAGCGGGATCTCAAGACATCGGTGAAGCCGTTCAGTCTGGTCATAGTCGCCGACTCCGACATGCTGGCCGACTTTCTCTGGGTGCGCGAGCAGCAGCTCTTCGGCCAGCATATCGAGCAGGCCATCGCCGGCAACGGCCCGCTGGTGCTCAATGCGCTCGACAACCTCGCCGGCAGCTCCGACCTCATCAGCATCCGCGGCCACGCTGGGTTCACACGTCCATTCCTGCGTGTCGAGGCTCTACAGCGGGTGGCCAACGCCCGCTTCCATGCGCAGGAAAAGCAACTGCAACAGGAGCTGCAGCAGACGGAGCAGCAGCTCACACTCCTGCAATCGAAGCGCAATGACAAGTCCGCGCTGATCCTGACGCCCGCCCAACAGCAGCAGATCGAGCAATTCGAGACGGAGAAGCTCCAGATCCGCAAGCGCCTGCGGGCGGTGCAGGCCGGACTCGCCAGCGACATCGACCGGCTCGGTGCGGAGCTCAAAGTCATCAACATCATCGTGATGCCGGCCCTGTTCGCGCTCGCGGCGCTGCTCATAGCCGTGCTGCGCCGCCAGTCCGCTACCGCCAGGAACAAGAAGGACGAGCGTCCATGACCGCACGCCGCGTTACGCTGCTCTTCGCCATCGGCATCGTCATCATCGCGCTCGCCGCCTGGGTATCGAGCCGCGGCCAGACCGGCGAGGATTCGATCGCAGGCGCCGTGGTACTCCCCGGCCTGGAGAAGTCGGTCAACGACGTCACCGAGATCCGCATCGCCAAGGCCGACAGGAGCCAGGCGACCCTGCAGCGCAACGCAACCAACTGGAGCGTCGGCGAGCGCGCCTATCCCGCCGACTCCGGCAAGCTGCGCAAGCTCCTGCTCGATCTCGGCTCGCTGCAGGGCGTGGAGCGCAAGACGAGCGTCGCACGCAACTATCCGGTGCTGGGGGTGGCGGATGTGACTCAGCCGAAGGCGACGGGCGCACGCATCGACATCGTCTCCCCCGGCAAAACCTGGTCTCTCATCGTCGGCAACTCGATGGATGCCAACAACTGCTATGTGCGGGTCGTCGATTCGGTACAGAGCCTGCTCGCGAGCCCGCTGATCATGGTCGATGCCGACCCGAAGCTCTGGCTCGATCCCGCGATCATCGACATCGCCCCGGATCGCATCAGCGGGGTCGAGGAGCTGCCGGCCAAGGGCTCCGGATTCAACGTCTCGCGCGACAGGAAGACTCAGGCCGACTTCACGGTGCACGGTGTCCCGCGCGGCCGCGAGCTGACCGGTGGTGATGCAGCCGACCCGATGGGCAGCGCTCTTTCCAGCCTGACTCTCACGGATGTGCGCAAGGCTGCCGCGCCGCCGAATGGCAGCGACCTCTCCCACGCCGTCTTCAGGACTTTCGACGGTCTGGAGATCGACCTCAGCGGCTATGAGCAGGCCGGTAACGGCTATGTGGATGTGTCAGCGCACGCGACCGACAAATCTGCTGCCGCCGAAGCGCAGCAGATCAACTCCCGGGTGCGGGGCTGGGACTACGAGATCCCCGGCTACCGCTACGAGGAGATATTCCAGGCAATGGATGGCCTGCTGAAGCCCCTGCCGGCGAAGAAGGTGCGCGCCAAGCCGCTCAAATGAGCGCTAGCGCGCTTGCGCGAGCACGAGCAGGGTCACCGCCGCGAGCAGCGCGGTAGGCAGCCAGGCGAGCATCACCGGATCGAGGTTGAAGACGATCGTGCCGCTCTCGATCAGGCGCTGCAGCAGAAAGAATGCAATGCCGATCACCAGGGCGAGCGTCGTGCGCGCCCCCGCCCCCGCCGATCGCATCGATCCCAAAACGAACGGGATGGCGAGGAGCACGGAAAAGGCTATCGCGACGGTACGCGCGATCTTCGACCAGAAGGCGAACAGATACTGGCGCGCATCCAGCGAATTCGCGTGGAAGTAGCCGATCACCTGCCACAGCGCCTGCAGCGTCAACTGCTCAGGGTCCTGCACCGCCAGCCCGAGAAACCCCGCCGTGACATTGGACTGCAGCACCCTCTGGCCCGGCGGGCTGGCGGTCACCCGCTCATCGGTGAAGCGCGACTCCGTGTAGCCGCCAAGAAGCCAGGTGCGGTGCCCCGCGGCCGTCGCGCTCGCGGCGTGGCCTATCGACACCAGCGTGTGCTGCGGCGAGAGCTGAAACACCTGCATCCCGGCGAACTGCCGTGAGCTCGATTGCCGGGCTACGTTCAGGATGAGATCACCGTCGCGCACCCATGCTCCCGTGCCGCCGCCAAAGCCGACGCTGTGGAACTGACTGAACGCCTTCTCCTGATTCGCCGCCTCCTGCAACTGTGGCGCGACGAACTCCCCGACCGCGGCCTCGAAAGCGATCAGTAGAGCCGCGGCGATGAGCGCACTGCCCGCCAGACGCGCCACTGACACGCCGGTGGCGCGGATCACCGTGATCTCGCTGCCGCGGGCGAGCTGACCGAAGCCGATCACCGAGCCGATGAGCGCGGTGATCGGCAGCAGCTGATAGGCCTGCTGCGGCAGATTGAGCAACGTGTACCAGAGCGCATCGGCAACGGTGTAGCGGCCAACCCCGATGTCGCCCTGTTGGCTGATGAAGACGAAGAGGCCGCCGAGGACGAGCAGCACGATGAGCACCAGTGCCACGGCGCCGAGCACGGTCCGCAGGATGTAGCGGTCCAGTATGTTCATGCGGTCCCAGCCAGGCGGTACCGCAGGCGCTGCAAGGCCTGCGGCGCGAAGATCACGGCCACGGCGAGCAACACGAGTACGACGTGCGCCCACCACAAGCCGACCGCGGCGGGGATGGCGCCACGCGCGATCCAGGCCTGGCCGGCGGAAATCAGATTCCAATAGATGAGAAAGACCACGAGCGCGGCCCAGACGCGTGCGTAACGACCCTGGCGCGGCCGCAGTCGTGCCAGCGGAATGGCCAGCGCCGTGAGCACGATGCACATCAATGGCATCGAAATCCGCCACTGCAGCTTCGCTTGGCTTTTGGGATCAGTGGAGGCGAGAAGCGCCACGGTAGGCTTGGCATCCAGGTCGGTCACGACCCCGGTCGACGGCGGCAGCCGTACCGGGATGGAGAGCTCGGCGAACGTAGGCATCGAGCGAAATTGCGTGCTGCCGGGAACGCCCTCGAAACGCTGCCCATTGAACAGCTCGATCGTCTGGGTACCGGCGTCCGGGGTGACGGTCTGGATCGCCCGCTGCGCCAGCGTCACTTCCACCGTCGATCCCTGGTTGCGCTCCACGAAGACATTCTGCAGCGTCCCGTCCCGATCGACCCGCTCGGCGTAGACCACGGCGGTGCCACCGGCGAACGATCGGAAAGTCCCCGCCTGCAGGGGGGCGAACTGGCCGGCACGCACCGCCGCGTCGCGAATGCTCAATGCCTGGGCCGTCGCGCCGGGTGCGACTTGCAGCGTGAGCGCCGCGAGACCCACCGCCAGGACGACGCCGAGGGCGATCACCCCGCCGTAGAGCGTGGCCGGCCTCACCCCACAGGCGAAGGCGGCCGCAAGCTCGCTGTCGTGGTAGAGCCTGCCGAGGGCGAGCACGATGCCGAGGAGGAGCCCGAATGGCACCAGAATGCTCAGATACTGCAGCATCCCGAGGTAGATGAGCTCGAGCACCACTCCCTGCGGAAATTGGCTCGCCGCGGCGCGCTCGAGCACGGCAGCCACCTGGTTGGCGAGCAGGATGATGAGCAGCACGCCCATCACCACGATCCAGGCGGTGACGACTTCGCGCAGAATGTAGCGTCCGAGGATCTTCCCCAACTGATGCCCTACCGTGACTTTCCCCGCCGGACCACCGGTGGGTTAGACTAAAATATTACGGTAAAGCAGGCGGTTGCGCGCCTAAATGGCGCGCAATGGCAATCCGAAAAATAATCCGGCGCTCGGGGCCGGCACTCCGGCACTGCCGGCACGGGGATATGAGATGCGATTCGAGACCTGGAGCAAGGGGATAGCCACGCTCAGCGTGGACTGCCTCGTCATCGGCGTCTTCGAGGACGGCGAGCTGAGCGAGCAGGCACTCGCCGTGGACACGGCGTGCGGCGGGCGGCTGAAAAAGCTGCTGAGCCGCGGCGATTTTCCGGGCAAGACTGCGGACACACTGCTGCTGGCGGATCTGTCAGGGCTCGAGGCTACGCGCGTGCTGCTGACCGGCCTCGGCGGCAGGAAGGGATTCAGCCGCAAGACATGGCGCAAGGCATGGGCGGCCGCCGTCGCGGAACTGGCCAAGACCGGCATCGCGAGTGTCGCAGTGGCGCTCGAGAGACCCGCCGCGAAAGATCTCGATGACTACTACTTCGGCCGCGTGATCGCCGAGACTGCCGTCAGCGGGCTGTATCGCATCAATGACTTCAAGACCGGCAAGAAACCCAAAGCCGCCCCGCTCGCACGCGTGCTGGCTGGCCCGGTATCCAAGAGCGCTGCCGCAAAGGTGGATCGCGGGCTCACGCACGGGGCGGCGATCGCCGAAGCCAGCAGGATCCAGCGCGACCTGGCGAACCTGCCGGCGAACGTCTGCACACCCATCTTTCTGGCAGAGGAGGCGCGCGCGCTCGCCAAGCGCTACCGCTCGTTGCGCGTCCGGGTCCTCGATGAGCCGGCGATCCGCCGGGAGAAGATGGGGTGCCTGCTGGCGGTGGCGCAGGGTAGCGCGCAGCCGCCCCGGTTCATCGTCATGGAGCATGGCGGCTCCGGTAAAGCGGCCGCTGCCGCGCCACCCGTCGTCCTCGTCGGCAAGGGCGTGACGTTCGACACCGGCGGCATCTCGCTCAAGGATCCGCCGGCGATGGACGAGATGAAATTCGACATGTGCGGCGCGGCGGCGGTCATCGCCTCGCTGACGCTGGCCGCGGCGCTCGATCTGCCCCTGCGGGTCGTGGGACTCGTCGCCGCCGTCGAGAACATGCCGGACGGCAAGGCGGTCAAGCCGGGCGACATCGCCACCAGCTCCTCGGGACAGACCGTGGAGATTCTCAACACCGATGCCGAAGGCCGGTTGATTCTTTGCGATGCGCTGCACTACGCTCGCCGCTTCAAGCCTGCGGCCGTCGTCGACATTGCGACGCTGACCGGGGCTTGTGTCGTGGCACTCGGACATCACCACTCGGGCGCGATGGGCAATGACGAAGCACTGGTCACGGAGCTGGTCGAGGCGGGAGTGCGCGCCGATGACCGCGCGTGGCCCTTGCCGGTCACGGAAGAGTACGCGGAACAGCTCAAGAGCAATTTCGCGGACTTCGCCAATATCGGCGGCCGGGACGGCGGCGCCATCACGGCTGCAGCGTTCCTCGGTAAATTCACAGAAGGGCTGAAATGGGCGCACCTCGACGTCGCGGGCACCGCCTACCAGAGCGGTGCGCAGAAGGGCAGCACTGGGCGTCCGACCCCTCTGCTCGCGGATTTCCTTATCCGCCGCGCTCGGCTCTGACGCGCTATGGCGTAAGTCATGGGCGACGGCGACGGCACTTCAGCGTCTGCGGCCTCGAGCGGCGGCGCATCCTCTCGGCCCGCCTCATCCGCCGCTGAGGGACTTCGCGTTGACTTCTACGTCATCGAGGAGGCCGCGTCGGTCGCACGCCTGAAGGTCGCCTGCCGCCTCGTCGAGAAGGCCTATCTCGCCTCGCAGCGCGCGCTCATCTGGCACACCGATCGCACCGAGCTCGAAGCGCTCGATGAGCTGCTCTGGACCTTCGCGGACGGCAGCTTCGTGCCGCACGAATGGCTGACATCCAACGGGCCCGCGGAAGCGCCCGTGATGCTCAGCGCCGGCTCACCTCCCACCGGCGCATTCGATTTCGTCGTCAATCTCGCCGCCGATCCCCCGCCTTTTCTGCATCTCTCACGGCGGATCGCCGAGATCATCGATGGTGACGAAGGGCGGCGGCGGGCCGGGCGCCTGCGCTTCAAGGCCTACCGCGAGCTGGGCATAGACCCCGCCACCCACACTCTGCGCACCGAATAATCCGCCCCTGCCCGCTATAATCCCCTGACAATTCACTCAGGGGCCCCTTCCTCATCATGGACAAAGCGTACGCGCCGCATGACATCGAGCGGCGGATCTACGAGCAGTGGGAATCCCGCGGCTGGTTCGCGCCGAGCGGCCGTGGGTCGCCCTTCTGCATCATGATCCCGCCGCCCAACGTGACGGGTACGCTGCACATGGGTCATGCCTTTCAGCACACGCTCATGGATGCGCTCACCCGCTATCGCCGAATGCGCGGTGATGACGCACTGTGGCAACCCGGCACCGATCACGCGGGCATCGCGACCCAGATGGTCGTCGAGCGCCAGCTCGAAGCGCAGGGCCGCAAGCGCAGCGAGCTCTCGCGCGAGGCGTTCGTCGAGCGCGTTTGGGAATGGAAAGCGCAGTCGGGCGGCACCATCGCCGCGCAGATGCGCCGTTTGGGAGATTCCGTCGACTGGTCGCGCGATCGCTTCACGATGGATCCGGGCCTGTCGCGCGCCGTCATCGAGGTGTTCGTCCGGTTGCACGATCAGGGCCTGATCTATCGCGGCAAGCGCCTCGTCAACTGGGACCCGGTGCTGCTGACCGCTCTGTCCGATCTGGAAGTGGAGAGTGAGGAGGAGGAAGGCCACCTCTGGCATCTGCAATACCCATTCGAGGACGGGTCGGGTCACGTCGTCGTGGCCACGACGCGACCAGAGACGATGCTCGGCGACACTGCCGTCGCCGTGAACCCGGATGACGAGCGCTACAAGCATCTTATCGGCAGGAAGCTTCTGCTGCCGCTCACGGAGCGCTCGATCCCCGTCATCGCCGACAAGTACGTGGACGCCTCATTCGGCTCGGGCTGTGTGAAGATCACGCCAGCGCACGATTTCAACGACTACGAGATTGGACTGCGCCACGGGCTCGAGCAGATCAACATCTTCACCCCCCGCGCCGCGCTCAACGACAATGTGCCGGCACGGTTCCGCGGGCTCGATCGCTTCGAGGCCCGCAAGCGCGTCGTGGCCGAGCTGGAGGCGGCCGGCCTGGTCGTCAGGATCGAGAAGCACAAGCTCGCGGTGCCGCGGGGCGATCGCAGCGGCGCGGTGCTCGAGCCATATCTGACCGATCAATGGTATGTCAGGATCGCGCCGCTCGCCGCTCCTGCCATCGCGGCAGTCGAGACCGGGACGACGCGCTTCGTGCCGGAGAGCTGGGCAAAGACCTACTTCGAGTGGATGCGCAACATCAAGGACTGGTGTGTCAGCCGGCAACTGTGGTGGGGACATCGCATTCCGGCCTGGTATGACGCCAAAGGCAACATCTACGTCGCGCGCAGCGAGGCGGAAGCGCGCAGCAAACATCATCTCGCCGCCGACGTCCAGCTGAATCAGGATACGGACGTGCTCGACACCTGGTTCTCTTCGGCACTTTGGCCGTTCTCCACTCTGGGGTGGCCGGAGCAGACGCCGGAGCTGGCGAAGTTCTATCCGAGCTCGGTGCTCGTGACCGGGTTCGACATCATCTTCTTCTGGGTCGCGCGCATGATGATGATGGGCCTCAAGTTCATGGGCGACGTCCCGTTCCGCGAGGTCTACATCACGGGGCTCATCCGCGACGAGCACGGCGACAAGATGTCGAAGTCGAAAGGCAACGTCATCGACCCGCTCGACATCGTCGACGGCATCGCACTCGATGCGCTGCTGAGCAAGCGCACGAGCGGCCTCATGCAGCCGCAGATGAAGTCGAAGATCGAGAAGGCGACCCGCAAGGAGTACCCCGAAGGCATCGCTCCTCACGGCACGGACGCGCTACGCTTCACGTTCGCCGCCCTCGCGTCCCCCAGCCGCGACATCCGCTTCGATCTCGCGCGCGTGGCCGGCTACCGCAACTTCTGCAACAAGCTGTGGAACGCCGCCCGCTTCGTCACCATGAGCATCGGCGATGATGCCAGCGGGCCGAAGGCCACCGATCGCCCGGCCGGCCTCAGCGAGCTGTCCGTAGCCGATCGTTGGATCCGCTCGCGCCTCGGGCAGACCGTGGAGACGGTCGAGAAGGCGCTTGCCGACTATCGTTTCGACTATGCCGCCGCCGCCCTCTATGAGTTCACCTGGTACGAGTTCTGTGACTGGTACCTCGAGCTCACCAAGCCCGTGCTGCAATCCGACGCCGCTTCACCCGCGGCGCGCGCCGCTACCCGCCGGACCCTGTTGGAGATCCTGGAGGCGCTGCAGCGCGCCCTGCATCCCTTCATGCCGTTCATCACGGAAGAGATCTGGCAGCGCGTCGCGCCGCTCACCGGACAAGCGGGTCCAACGGTGATGCTGGCGCACTATCCGCGTGCCGGCGACTTCCCCCGCGACGCGGCCAGCGAGCGGGAAGTGAGTTGGCTTCAAGCCTTCATTCTCGCCGTCCGCCAGATCCGCGGCGAGATGAACATCAACCCCTCGCGCCGCATTCCCCTTCTCTTCCGCAACGCTTCCGCGCAGGACCTCGAGCTCATCCAGCGCCACCGCACATGGCTCGAGCGCCTGGCGGGCATCGAGCCGCCACGCGCCCTCGCGCCGGCTGAGCCGGTGCCGCCCGCGGCGACGGCTCTCGTCGGCGATCTCACGCTCCTCGTTCCCATGGCAGGCCTGATCGACGCCGCGGCTGAAGCCGAGCGGCTGAACAAGCTGATCGCCCGCGCCCAGTCCGACCTCGACAAGGCGCGTGCGCGCCTTGCCAACGACAACTTCGTCCGCAACGCCCCCGAAGCGGTCGTGAATACCGAGCGGCAGCGGCTCGCCGAGCTCGAGCAAACCGTCGGCCGCCTCACGAGCCAGCTCGAGCGCGTACGGAACATGCCGGGGCCGGGACCCGCATGAATGCGGCCGAGGCGCAGGACCGCGATGCCACCGGCCTGCAGCGCGCGCTCGCAGCCCTGGAGACGGTCGTTCTCGGCAAATCGCGGCAGGTGCGGCTGTGTCTGACCTGTCTGCTCGCGCGCGGACACTTGCTCATCGAGGACGTGCCGGGCGTTGGCAAGACCACGCTCGCGCACGCGCTGGCCCAGGTGCTGGGGCTGGCATGGCAGCGGGTGCAGTTCACCAGCGACCTGCTGCCGGCCGACATCATCGGGGTCTCGATCTTCGATCGCGCCAGTCAACAGTTCACGTTCCGCCAGGGGCCGATTTTCACCCAGCTCCTGCTCGCGGACGAGGTGAACCGGGCGAGCCCGCGCACCCAGAGCGCCCTGCTCGAGGCCATGGAGGAGCGTCAGGTCAGCGTCGACCTGACCACCTATCGCCTTGCCGAGCCGTTCTTCGTGGTGGCCACGCAGAATCCTCATGAGCAGCTCGGCACTTTTCCGTTGCCGGAATCGCAGCTCGACAGATTTCTGATGCGGGTGACGCTGGGTTACCCGGACGCCATTCACGAGCGCCAGCTGCTGAAAACGGGCGATCGGCGCGATCTGATCTCCGGCCTCGAGCCGGCGCTCGGGCCCGAGGCGGTCATTCATGCCCAACGCGCGGTGCGGGCCGTTCACGTCTCGGAGCCTCTGCTCGATTACGCTCAGGGGCTCATCGCCAGAACACGCGACCGCCCGGATCTGAAGATCGGGCTGTCACCACGCGCGGGGCAAGGGCTGATCCGCTGTGCACAGGCGTGGGCCTGTCTCGCAGGACGCTCGGCGGTGCTTCCGGAAGATGTGCAAGCGGTGTTGCCGTCCGTGGTTACGCACCGGCTCGAGCGTCGCGACACCGGGCGACCTGGCTCGCACGGCTCTTCGACGACAACAGACGTCGCAGAGGAGCTCATCAAGACGGTGCCGGTCCCACCCTGATCCGGCAATGGCAGCGCTGGCCCAGCTCCGAAAGAACCTGCGGCAGGCAGCGGCCGACTGGGTGCGGCGGCGCCAGGGATCCGACAGACTGCCGCTGACGCTCGGGCGGCGCCGTCTGTATATCCTGCCGACGCGCGCCGGAATGGCCTTCGGCGCTCTGGTGCTGACGATGCTCGTTGCAGGACTCAACTATGCCAATAGCCTCGGACTGGTATTGGCATTCCTGCTCGCAGGCTTCGTGCTCGTGGCGATGCACCAGTGCCATCGCAACCTCCTCGGCCTGTCGCTGCTGGCGGCGGCGGCGGCGCCGCTCTTCGCGAAGACCAGCGGAATCTTGCGGCTGACCATCGAGAATACGTCCGGCCTCACACGCTATCGCGTAGAGAGCGCGGTGCCGGACGAAGTCGCGGTGTTGGTGGACGTGCCCGCGGGCGGCCGCGCGCACATGGACCTGCCTATACGAGCACAGCAGCGGGGCCTGCAACGAATCGACAGAGTGCGCATCAGCAGTTCGCACCCCTTCGGCCTGTTCCGGGTCTGGACCTGGGTCCATGCGCCCATTGTCGTGATCGTGTATCCCCGGGCCGCCGGCGCTTTGCCATTACCCGCAGACAATGGGGTCAGATCCGGCGTCCGCTCGCGCGGCGCTACGGGCGCCGACGAGTGGGTTGGCCTGCGTCCGTTCCGCGACGGCGATTCGCCCCGGCAGGTGGCCTGGAAGGCCTACGCGCGCGAGGCACCATTGCTCGTCAAGGAGTACGGCTCTGCCGGCTCGCAGGTACGGATTCTGTCCCTCGCGGCCGCCAGACAACCCGATGTCGAGTCGCGTCTGGAGCAGGTCGCGCGCTGGATCGTGGATGCCGAGGCGGCCGGAGACCTCTATGGGCTCGAGTTGCCCGACGGAGGCATTGCAGCGCATCGCGGCCCCGACCATCGCCACGAGTGTCTCACGGCGCTGGCGCTCCACGGCTCGCGGCGATGAGGACCACCCGCACCGTTGTGGACACGCCCCGAGAGCCGTTGCTGTGGGTTTGCGCGGTCAGCGCGGCAGCCCTGCTGCTGCATGCGGTCCAGGTCCCCGCATGGATCACGATCGTTGCCCTGGGGCTCGTCGGCTGGCGGCTCGCGGCGCTCACGGGCGCGGCGCGTTTGCCGGGAGGAGTGGTGCGCATCACGCTGGGGCTCGGGCTCGTGGCGGCGGTGTTCGCGCAGTTCCACACGCTGAACGGCCTCGTCCCCGGCACGGCGATGCTCATGTTGATGTCGACGATCAAACTGCTCGAGACGCGCACCCGCCGAGATCAGTACGTGGTGATCGGCGGCGCGCTGTTTCTTCTGCTGGCGGGATGTCTCTACGACCAGGCGCTCGCATGGACGCCGCTTTACGCAGCGCAGGCGCTGCTGTGCTGCTCCGCACTCGCAGTCGTAGGCTATGCGCCCGAAAGCAACCAGGGCCGCTTCGCTGCCCGTCCAGGACTGCCGACACGCGATGCGGTCGCGCTGGCAGGCCGCGCGCTGCTTTTTGCCATACCGCTCGCCATCCCGCTGTTCCTTTTTTTTCCGCGCCTGCCCGGCCACTTCTGGGCGGTGGGCTCCGGGAACGAGGCCATGACCGGGCTCGGCGACACGCTGACACCGGGCAGCATCACCCGCCTGACCTCCTCCTACGCCATTGCATTCAGGGTGCGTTTCGACGGCAGGCCGCCTCCGCTCGTCGAGCGCTACTGGCGCGGCCCGGTGATGCATGAGTTCGACGGCGCAACTTGGAAGGCGGGGCGGTACGGGCCCGAGGAGACACAGCGGCTCGCCTGTCTGGCGACGCCTTACCGGTATCGCATCTACCTCGAGCCCACTTTCAGACACTGGTGGCTCGCCCTCGACACCGTCATGGGCTCCCCGAGCCCGAGCGTCCGTTACACCAATGACTATCAGCTGATCGCCGCCCAACCGGTATCCCAGTCACTCAGCTACATTGCGATTTCCTGCGCGCAAGCTCGCGTCTTCGCACCGCTCTCCGCCGCATCCCGCTTCGACGATACATACCTTCCTCCAGACCAAAATCCCCGCACCCTCGCCCTGGCTCTGCGACTGCGCCGTAACGCCGGCACGGACAGCGCGTTCGTGCAGGCGGTGCTGGCGTTCCTGCACACGGGTGGCTTCTCGTATTCGCTCACTCCGCCACCTTTGGGCCCGGACCCGGTCGACGACTTCCTTTTTCACACGCGTACCGGCTTCTGTGGTCATTACGCTTCCGCATTCGTCGCCATGATGAGAGCTGGAGGCGTTCCGGCGCGGGTGGTCACTGGCTATCTCGGCGGCCAGCGGAATCCCTATGACGGCACGCTCATCGTGCGTCAGTCCGATGCGCACGCCTGGGGGGAAGTCTGGCTCGACGGCCATGGCTGGATGCGAGTAGACCCCACCGCCGTGGTCGAGCCCGAGCGGCTCTACCACAACATCCTCGATCTGCTGCCGAGCGCGCTCTCCACGCCCGAGCGCCTGGTGCACGCCTGGCCCTGGCTCAACAGCGCGCTCGAGCGTTGGGAAGCCGTCAATGGCTGGTGGAATGAGCGCGTCGTAGGCTTCAACAGCCGCTCCCAGCTCAATCTTCTGAGCGCTCTCGGTTTCCACTCCCCCGAACTCCGCGACGCCGGCTGGGCATTCGCCGCCGCATTGCTGATCTGGCTGACCTGGATCTCATGGCAGCTCGGCCGGATCGAAGGTCCCCCACCACCCGACCGCCTGGCGCGCGCCTACTCCCTGCTCTGCCGCAAGCTCTGCCGCGCAGGCCTGCCGCGCGCCCCCCACCAGGGCCCCCTCGCCTACTCCCAACTGATCCTCAAATACCGCCCCGACCTCTCCCCTCGGGTAGCCCCGCTCCTGAGCCAATACGCCGCCCTGCGCTACGGCCCACCCTCCGACGTCACGCTCAGCAGCCACCTCAGAACATTCGAGCGCGCGGTAAGACACCTCTCGGTCCGCCGACCCACCCGTTAAGCGGCGCCTCGGTTGAAAAGGCAGTCGCCGGGGGCGTGAAAAACAGGATGTTTTTCCCGCAGCCTACAGGGACGTACTCGCGGCGGCCCCGGGGACTGCCTTTTCAAGCGAGGTGCCGGTGCGTGTGCTCACACTGCGTGCTCTCTCGTCTCCCGAAACGTAATATCCGGCCACCTTTCCAAGGTGAGCTGCAGATTCACCCGGGTAGGCGCCAGGTACACCAGCGCGCCCGCATGATCCACCGCCAGGTTGTCATGTGCCCGTGTCCGAAACTCCTCGAGCTTCTTGCCATCCCTGGCATCCACCCACCGCGCCGTATGCACATTCACCGGCTCGAACACACACTGCACCCCATACTCATCCTGTAACCGAAACGCCACCACCTCGAACTGCAGCTGCCCCACGGCCCCCAGGATGAGGTCATTGTTGCGCACCGGCTTGAAGAGCTGCGTCGCTCCCTCCTCGCAAAGCTGCGACAACCCCTTCTGCAGCGCCTTCATCTTCAACGGGTCCTTCAACACCGCGCGCCGGAAGATCTCTGGCGCGAAGTTCGGCACCCCCGTGAACGCCAGCTTCTCCCCCTCGGTGAACGTATCACCGATGTTGATCGTGCCGTGGTTGTGCAGCCCGATGATGTCCCCGGCGAAAGCCTCCTCCGCATGCTCCCGCTCCGCCGCCATGAACGTGAGCGCATCCGCCACCCGCACCTCCTTGCCGAGCCGCGAATGGAAGAGCCGCATGCCACGCGTGTACCTGCCCGAGCACAAGCGCAGGAATGCGATGCGGTCGCGATGCCCCGGATCCATGTTGGCCTGGATCTTGAACACGAACCCCGACAGCGCCTCCTCGAGCGGCTCCACCTGTCTCTCCAGGGTCTCGCGGGCCTGAGGTCCCGGCGCGTGCACCGTGAAGGTCGCGAGCAACTCCTCGACGCCGAAGTTGCTGATTGCCGAGCCGAAGAACACGGGCGTCTGCCGGCCAGCGAGGTAGGCGTCGGAATCGAACACCGCGGTCGCGCCCTTGACGAGCTCGATCTCCTCGGTAATCGCTTCCAGCCGGTCCCCCAGAAGCTCGCGCGCCGCATCGCTGCGCAGCCCCTGGATGACCTGATTCTCACCGACCCGGCCCCGCTCACCGGCCAGATACACGTAGATGCGATCTTCCGGCAGGTGATAGATACCGCGCAGCTCCCTGCCCATGCCGATGGGCCAGGTGACCGGCGCGGTCGCAATTCCCAACACCTTCTCGATCTCATCGAGCAACTCGATCGGCGGCCGCCCTTCGCGGTCGAGCTTGTTGATGAAAGTCATGATGGGCGTGGCGCGCAGGCGGCACACCTCCATCAGCTTGATGGTGCGCTCCTCGACGCCCTTGGCGCAGTCGATGACCATCAGCGCCGAGTCGACCGCGGTCAGAGTCCGGTAGGTATCCTCGGAGAAATCCTCGTGACCCGGCGTGTCCAGCAGGTTGACGACGCAATCCCGGTACGGGAACTGCATCACCGACGAAGTCACCGAGATGCCGCGCTGCTGCTCGAGGCGCATCCAGTCGGAAGTGGCGTGGCGCGCCGCCTTGCGCCCCTTGACTGTGCCTGCCATCTGGATGGCACCGCCGAAGAGCAGCAGCTTCTCGGTCAGTGTGGTCTTGCCGGCGTCGGGATGCGAGATGATCGCAAACGTCCGCCGCCGAAGGATCTCGGCAGTGAGCTCGGTCATGAGTCCAATCGTCTAGGGCGTGTTACGGTGGGCGCGGCGTCCGCGCAGAGTGAGTCTGAGCACTGCGGCATCCTCCCTGCCACCAACCGCCTGGTAGTAGCCGCGGCGCATGCCCACCTGCTCGAATCCGATGGCCTGATAGAGACGGATGGCCGCGGTGTTGGACGGCCGCACCTCGAGAAACGCCTCACTCATGCCAGCGGTCGCGCCGCGCTCGAGGAGATAAGCCAGCATGCGCCCGCCAAGCCCGCGGCAGCGGTGCGTTTCCGCGATGCAAAGATTGAGGATGTGGGCCTCACCGGCACCGACGCTCATGACCCCATATCCAATGACCTGATTCCTCAGCGCGAGCACACGGCACACGTAGCCGACACGGAGGCAATCGCGGAAAATGCCCTCGCTCCACGGGAACTGGTATGAGGCTCGCTCGACCGCGAAGACTGCGGCAACGTCCGCCTCGGTCATCGGACGGACGCCGATCTCCGGGGTGAGGTCGAGCAGCTCGGGAGCGATGGCCATCTTGGGTTATGCCGTCAATTGCCGGAACACGCTGCGCGCGAACTTCAGATCCTCCCACGCCTTGCGCTTGTCGGCGGGATTGCGCAGGAGATAGGCGGGATGATACGTCACCACGAGAGGCGTATTCAGCTCACCGAACCGATGCACCCGGCCGCGCAGGCGGCTCAAGGACTCTTCCGTGCCCAGCAGGTTCTGGGCCGCGATCCGGCCCACCGCGAGCAGCAGGCGCGGACGTACCTGCTCGATCTGGCGCCGCAGGTACGGCAGACAGGCTGCGACCTCATCCGGGCGCGGATCGCGGTTGTTCGGCGGCCGGCTCTTGAGTACGTTGGCGATGTAGACGTTCTGCGCGCGGCTGAGGCCGATCGCACGCAACATCGCATCGAGCAGCTGTCCCGCGCGCCCGACGAAAGGCTCCCCGCGGCGATCCTCCTCCGCTCCGGGCGCCTCGCCGATCACCATCCATTCGGCGTGGGGATTACCCACTCCAAAGACGCCCTGAGTACGGCCCGCATGCAGGCTGCAGCGGGTGCAGCCCAGGACCTCCTCCCGCAGCGACTCCCATCGCTCAGCCCATCCCGGCTCCTGCTTCCGTGGGGCCGGCGCGATGGATCCGCCCGGTCTTGCCAGCGCGATGCCGGCCCGCGGCACCCAGACGTCGATGCCCAGAGCCTGCAGGTACTCGGCGCGAATCGCGCGGTCCATCAGGAAAGGACGCGCCGCAACCGGCGCACACGACGCACCAGCCAGATGATGGGGGCGGACGCCGCATAAGTACCGAAGATCACCAGCAGCAATGTCGGCGGATCGGTGGCATTCAGCACAACGGCGATCAGAACGACGATGAGCACCACCAGCAGCAGGGACATGAATCGAACGCGGCGGTCGAGATTGAACTGCTTGAAGCTCGGATAACCGAACCGGCTGACCATGAGGGCTCCGGCAACCGCGGTCACCGAGAAGGCCGCGATCAGCCCGGTGAGGCCGGGCTCATGCCAGTGGCTGGAGGCCCAGACGAAGCCAGCGACGATGGCGGCAGCGGACGGGCTTGGTAATCCTTCGAAGTAGCGCTTATCGGCCGTCGCCGCACGCGTATTGAATTTCGCGAGGCGGAGCGCCGCGGTTACGGCATAGAAAAAACACGCCAGCCAGCCGAAACGCCCCCACTCGTGCCCGAACTCCGCGATCCGCACCACCCCCCACTGATACGCGACGATGGCCGGGGCAAGGCCAAAGGAGACCATGTCCGCCAGGCTGTCGTACTCCTTGCCGAAGGCGCTCTCCGTGCGGGTCAGGCGCGCGATGCGTCCGTCCAGCGTGTCGAAGATCATCGCCACGAACACCGCCATGCCCGCCGGCGCGAAATGCTTGTCGATCGCGGCGACGATGGCGTAGAAGCCCGAGAAGAGGCAGCCGGTAGTCAGCAGGTTCGGCAGGAGATAGATCCCCTTACGCCGCGGCTTGACCTCGTTGTCTGTATCCGGCTCCACGCTAAGGGCACTCTCGGGGATCGGGCTCGGGGGCGTCAAGTCTGGCTCGGCACTCGGGGACGGCAGGGGAGGAGAATTTTAACAGGTGGTCTCCTGATAAGATGGGCGACTCTTCAACCCGAGCAAAAAGACCCGCGCCGATGAGGCTCTCGCAGTACCCGATCAACACCGCCAAGGAAACCCCGGCAGAGGCCGAAGTGCTGAGCCATCAGCTGATGCTGCGCGCCGGGCTCATCCGGCGGGAGGCCGCGGGCCTCTATAGCTGGCTGCCCATGGGACTGCGCACCCTGCGCAAGGTGGAGACCATCATCCGCCAGGAAATGGACCGGGCGGGGGCGCTCGAGGTCATCATGCCGGTGTTCCAGCCCGGCGAGCTCTGGCAGGAGTCCGGCCGCTGGACGGCGTACGGCCCGGAGCTGCTGCGCTTCAAGGACCGCCATGAGCGCGATTTCGTGGCCGGTCCCACCCACGAGGAAGTCATCACGGACATCGTCCGCCGCGACATCAAGAGCTATCGCCAGCTGCCGGTGAACTTCTACCAGGTACAGACGAAGTTCCGCGACGAGATCCGGCCGCGCTTCGGCGTCATGCGCGCGCGCGAATTCATCATGAAGGACGCCTATTCCTTCCACGTCGATGCCGCCTCGCTGCAGCAGGGCTACCGCGCCATGTACGACGCCTACACCCGGATTTTCACCCGCATGGGGCTCGATTTTCGCGCCGTGCGGGCGGACTCCGGACCGATCGGCGGCGATGTCTCGCAGGAGTTTCACGTGCTCGCCGCCTCCGGCGAGGATGCGATCGTGTTCTCCGATGAGGACGAGTATGCGGCCAACCTGGAAGCGGCAGCCGCTCTGCCCCCGAAGGAGCCCCGTCCCGCGCCACGGGAAGCCATGACCAGTGTGGCGACACCCGGTGCACGGACCATCGCTGAAGTCTCACGCATGCTGAAGGTGGAACCGGCCCGGTGCGTCAAGACGCTGCTCGTCCAAGGCTCGGGGGATGAGGGCATCGTGGCACTCATCGTACGCGGCGATCATGAGCTCAATGCCACCAAGGCGCAGCGCCTGCCGGGTGTTGCAAGCCCCTTGCGCATGGCGGCTGCGGAGCGCATCGCCAGCGCCACCGGAGCTGAAGTCGGCTTCATAGGCCCCGTCGGCCTGCGCTGTAGCATGTATGTCGATCACAGTGCGTTGGCGCTGGCGGACTTCGTTTGCGGCGGCAACCAAAAGGACACCCACCTCACTGGAGTCAACTGGGAGCGCGATGTCGGCGCAGTCACGGCCGCTGACATTCGCAATGCGCGCGAGGGGGACCCAAGCCCGAGTGGCCGTGGACACCTCAAGACTGCCCGCGGCATCGAGGTCGGACACATCTTCCAGCTCGGGCGCAAATACAGCGAGCCGCTCAAGGCGTCGGTACTCGATGAGTCGGGCAAGGAAGTAACGCTGCTGATGGGCTGCTATGGCATCGGTGTGACGCGCGTCGTGGCCGCGGCCATCGAGCAGAATCACGATGAGCGCGGCATCATCTGGCCGGAGCCGCTGGCCCCCTTCCAGGTGGTCCTGGTGCCGCTCAACCTGCACAAGTCCGCCCGGGTACGCGAAGTTGCCGACCGTCTCTACAACGAGCTCACCGCCCAGGGTATCGAGGTCCTCTACGACGACCGCGACGCCCGGCCCGGAGTCAAGTTCGCCGACGCGGAGCTGCTCGGCATTCCCCACCGCCTGGTGGTCGGTGATCGCGGCCTGGAGGCCGGTCGGCTGGAATACCGCTACCGCCGGGACAGCGAGAGCATGGAGTTTCCGGCCGGTGAGGCGATCGACTTCATCAAAGCACGGTTGCGCTGAGCGTCACCTGCGCCGGGGAGGCACGTCCCCGTGCCTCCCCATCGCCGCGCTGTTGCTGCTTGCCATACTCGCGGCTCCCTCGCCCGCGCACGCCGACCAACAGCGCGATGCGGCGCTGGGTCCGGTCGTACAGCGCGCCATCACACAGGCGCAGTGCTTCGTCGACCGCTACGATGCCGCCGTCTGGTACACGCTCATGGAGCCGCGGCTGAAGCGCTTCGTGCCGCAACCGGCCGAGCGGCTCGCCATCCTGCAACAGGTCTATTGCGAGACACACCGCGCCGGCGAATCGAAGGTGCCGCCGGGGCTCGTCATGGCGGTGATGCAGGTGGAAAGCGACTTCAACCGCTGGGCGGTCTCCTCTGCCGGCGCCGTCGGCCTGATGCAGGTGATGCCCTATTGGCCGGAGCGGCTTGGGATGAAGGGCTATGCGCTGGTGCACGTCGCGCCCAACATCCGCATGGGCTGCGCCATTCTCCGCTTCTATCTGCAGCACAACCACAACGACGTGCGGCTCGCGCTGGAAAAATACAACGGCAGCGTGGGCCACCCCGAGTATCCCGACCGGGTGCTCACGGATTGGGAAAGGTGGTCCGGCGCCGACGACCTGGGGTTCAAGCGGTATGGAAGCCAGCAGGCGCGTCATGCTCAGGGGCATCAGTGATCGCCACGGCGCTCACCTTGGCGGCCGATGAACCCATCCACAACCAGCTGACAAACTCCCGTACCGCGCCCTCCTCGCCACACGCGAGCACCTCCACGCGTCCATCGGGAAGATTGCGCGCATAGCCGCGCACACCGAGCTCGCGCGCCCGCTGCGCGGCGGCGCCGCGATAGAACACCCCCTGCACGCGGCCAGAAACGAGGCATTTCTTGCAGATCACGCGCCGAATATACCCATTTCTGTCACGGCCGCGCCGAAATAGGCCCTCCCCCCTGCGCACTGCCGGGGCCGAGACTGCTCGCCGACAGTTCTCGGGACACATGGAAGGAGGCATCGCGCTGTGGCAACGTATCCGCAAACCCGACCCAGGCTGGTACGGCCGTGTGCCGTGCCGAGCGCGCGGTCGGGCACAGGGGAAGCTTCGATGATCGACATTCTGGTGCTCTACTACTCCCGCAACGGCGCGACCGCCGAGCTGGCTCGCCAGGCCTGCCGCGGCGTCGAGAGCGTCACCGGCGCCGCCGCGAAGCTGCGCACAGTGCCGCCGGTCAGTGCGGAGAACGAGCGTCCCGCCAAACTGGTGCCACTGGCGGGCGCGCCATACGCCACGTTGGATGACTTGCGCAATGCCCACGGGCTACTCCTCGGCAGCCCCACCCGCTTCGGCAACATGGCGGCGCCGCTCAAATACTTTCTCGACTCGACGTCGGCCCTTTGGGTTTCGGGCGCGCTCGCCGGCAAACCGGCCGGTGTCTTCACCTCGACGCAGACCATCCACGGTGGCCAGGAGGCGACGCTTCTGTCGATGATGCTGCCGCTTCTGCACCACGGCATGTATCTCGTCGGCTTGCCTTATACGGAGCGCGCCCTCCATCAGACACGCTCCGGTGGCACACCCTACGGTGCATCGCACGTCGCCGGGAGTGAGGATGAACCGGCGCTGACCGATGAGGAACGGGCCCTGGCGCAGGCGTTGGGCAAAAGAGTCGCGTCGCTGGCGGTGCAGCTAGGAGAGACCTAACACCTCGCGGATGAACGGCACCGTGAGCCGCCGCTGCGCCGCCAGGGCCGCTTCATCCAGCGTATCGAGGAGGCCATAGAGCCGGCGCATGTCGCGCGGAAAACGGCGCTGCAGCCAGCGCGAGGTCTCCTCGGGCAGCTCGAAGCCGCGCAGCCGGGCCCGCAGTTGCAACGCCTGCTGCTGTTCCATCTCATCGAGCGCGCGCAGCTGCAGGACAGCCGCGGCCGCGCAGCGCGAGCCGAGATCAGGCAGCGCCCAGGGAAGGAGCGCCGGCGGCGGCTGCGCCGCCAGGACCAGCGCGCCGCCGCACTCCTCGACTTCGCGCAGCAGCCCGAAGATCGCCTTCTCCCATTCCAGGCGGCCGACGACTGCCTCGAGATCATCGATGCAGAGGCATTGGAGCTGCGGCAACCCTTCCAGCACGCCGACGCCGAGGGCGGCGAGCTCCGCCAGCGGGAAATAGCCCGCGCGGCGCGACTCGGCAGCCTGTGAGCAAGCGGCTTGCAACAGGTGCGTCTTGCCGGCGCTCGCCGGTCCACAGATCCAGGTTACGCCCGCCACCTCGCCGCCCGCGACGCGTCTGACGTGCTCGAGGGCTTCGCCGCTGCGGGCCGTCAAAAAGCTCGCGAAGACCGCCCGGTCCGGTAGACGCACCCCCAATGGAAGCTGACGCACGCGCGCTCCTCAGGCGGACTTGGCGTCACGGTCACGCCGTGCGCCTTGCATATCACGCGGCCGCGGCCCGCTCTTGCGCTCCGCCAGCACACCCCAAGCCTTGCGGGTGAAGGCTTGCACATAGTTGACGCCCGAGAGCACGGTCGTCGCGAACACCGTGAGCGCGAGCGCGCGCCGCACACCATAGGGCGGAAACGCGACCGCGGCACCCAACATGACGGCCATCAGATAGAGCAATTGCGCCGCAGTGTTGATCTTGCTGATGATCGTCGGCCGCCCGCGAAGCGGGCCGAACCAGACCCGGTAGATGAGAGCGCCCAGGGCGATCATGACATCGCGTCCGACCGCGGCGGCGGTCACCCACCAGGGCACGAGGCCGAGCCATGTCGACTCGACGAACACCGTCACGAGCAACAGCTTGTCGGCCGCCGGATCGAGGATCTTGCCGAACTCCGAAATCCAGTTGAAGCGCTTGGCCAGGTAGCCATCCAGGCCGTCGGAGGCCGCCGCCAGCACGAAGAGCGCGAGCGCCAGATCATAACGGCCGCCATAAAGCGCGGCGGCGACCGGCCAGATCAGCGCCAGGCGCACCAGACAGATGAGGTTGGGCAGGTGACGCACGGGTTTGAGAGCTGCGTCGGCGAGCGGCGGGCGCGCCTATCCCGGCTGGTACCGGTAGACGAGCAGCCCGGATCCGCCGCCTGCCGGCGTGGCGGGCGCCACGCGTGTGAAGCTCGGCGAGCTCGACAGCGCCCGATCGATGGTCGCGCCGCCGCCGCGCACCGTCAGCTCGAAGAGAATCGAATCGCCGGTGACCTGTCTGATGTTTGCCGCACTCACGCCGGGGACGGCGCCGAGCATCAGCTCGATGTTGGCATAGTCCGCCAGGCTCGAAACCCCCTCGATCTCCACTTCAGTCTCTCCCGCCCCGTTGGCCACGGTAGCCCCGGCCGGCGGTGCGAGCAGGTCGACTGTACCGTCGATCCCCGCCGTCAGCGCACCGCTCCAGCTCTGCGTAGAGAAATCAGTATAGAGCTTCCACTGCCAGGCCGCCGCCACGCCTTGCGGCGCCGCTGATGGATTGGCGACGGCCGTCGGCTGCGCCGCTCCGGGTGGCGCTGCGCTTGGCGGCGCGCCTGCGGGCGGGGCTGCGCTCGTCGCGGGCGCACCGTTGGTGGTCGGTACCGCCGCTGGCGTCGCGGGGGCGGTCACCGGTGGCGGCGGAGCCGCTGCCGGCGGCGTTCCCACCAGAAGCTGCTGCGCTCCGTAGCGATGAGCCATCTCGAGCAGAGCTTCGCGCGGCAGCAGGTTGCCGCTGTCCTCGGCCACAGGCAGGGGCACGATGCTGATAGGCAGACCGCGCTCCTCCGCGGCCTGCTCGAGTGCGGCCGCGTCCGTGGGCTGCTCGGTCTGGTCAGGCGCGGGATAGAGCACCACCAGGGTGAAGGGGCGATTCGGATCCCAGACACCGCGATCGAGCGCGACGATGGCCTTGTCTACGGCCGCGCCATCGAAGAGGACCTGCAGCTCCCCTTGTGGCCCGCGATCGTAGGTACGGACATACTTGGGCGCATCGGCGATCAGCCCGGCGAACACCGGATCGCTCGCCGACTCCCGCCGCCCGGTCGCGCGTACCAGCGCCGCGCGCATGGCCTGCTGCAGATCGGGCGGCGACTGCCCCGCCACATCGACCTGGAACACCGGTACGGGGCGCGCCGCCCAAGCCGCCGCCGGCAGCATGGCGCAGGTCGCAACGAGCACTGCTGCGCGGACGAACTTCCCGTTTGTATGGCGGCGGGGCATCGGAAGTGTTTGGATCGCGCCGTGAATCGCGCAAAATGTACAATACCACACGCAAAGGCTCCGGCCTGAACACGAGGACATTTTGGTGACTGAAGGCCGCGGCATGACCTATCGCGATGCCGGTGTCGACATCGACGCCGGCGATGAGCTCGTCGAGCGCATCAAGCCTCTTGTCGCGCGCACGCGACGGCCGGAGGTGCTCGCTGGCATCGGCGGCTTCGGTGCTCTGGTGGAGCTGCCTGCGGGTTACCGGCATCCCGTTCTCGTCTCCGGTACCGACGGTGTAGGTACGAAGCTGCGCCTCGCGATCGATGCGGGACGCCACGACACGATCGGCATCGACCTCGTCGCGATGTGCGCCAATGACATCGCGGTACAGGGCGCGGAGCCGCTCTTCTTTCTCGACTACTACGCCACGGGCAAGCTTCGGGTCGATGTGGCCGAAGCCGTGGTGCGAGGCATCGTGGAAGGTTGCGCGCAAGCCGGCGCCGCCCTCGTCGGCGGCGAGACTGCCGAGATGCCCGGCATGTATCACGGCGAGGACTACGATCTCGCCGGCTTCTGTGTTGGCGTGGTGGAGAAGGACGCGATTATCGATGGCAGCGCGGTACGCGCCGGTGATGCCGTGATCGGTCTCGCTTCTTCCGGACCACACTCGAATGGCTACTCTCTCATCCGCAAGCTCATTGCGCTGAGCAACGCGGGCAACGACACCGACCTCGAGGGCAAGCCGCTTCTCGATCGGCTGCTGGCGCCGACGCGCATCTATGTCAAGTCGCTCCTCGCTCTCGCGCGACAGCTCGAAGTGCACGCGTTTGCTCACATCACGGGAGGAGGCCTGACGGACAACATCCCGCGCGTGCTCCCGGACGGCTTGGAGGCTGTGCTCGAGCGCCGCCGCTGGCATCGCGACCCCGTTTTCGACTGGCTGCAGCAGATCGGACGCGTCGACCCCGTTGAAATGTATCGCACCTTCAACTGTGGCATCGGCATGATTGCCGTCGTGCCGAACCAGCACGCCTCGCAGGCGGTCGCGCTCCTCGCGACGCACGGCGAGTCGGCACAGATCATCGGCGAGATCCGAGCGGGCACGCGCGGCGTGGTCATCACAGAGTGAGCGGCACGGACTCGCTGCGGCTCGCGATCCTCATCTCCGGCCGCGGCTCCAACATGGTCGCCATCGCGCGCGCCTGTGCGGAAGACCGGATCAATGCGCGCGTCGCCATCGTGCTTTCCGAGCGCGCCGGCGTCGCCGGCCTCGATGCTGCCCGCGCCCTGGGACTCGAGACGCGCACCGTAGCGTGGCCCGGCAACGCGGAGCGCCTGCAGTTCGAGCGCGACCTCGACGCGGCACTCGCGGCCGCGCAGCCTGATGTCATCGTCCTCGCCGGGTTCATGCGCATCCTGTCACAACAGTTCGTCGAAGCACACGCCGGACGGATGCTCAACATCCACCCCTCGCTTCTGCCGGACTATCGCGGGCTGCATACTCACCGGCGCGTGCTCGAGGCTGGCGATGCGATGCACGGTGCCAGCGTCCACTTCGTGACCGCGGAACTCGACGGCGGGCCGGTCATTCTCCAGTCGCGAGTCGCCGTGCGGCCGGGAGACGTCGAGGGCACGCTATCAGCACGCGTTCAGGCGACGGAGCACATCATCTATCCCCGCGTGATCGGCTGGCTTGCGGCTGGGCGGCTCGCATGGCGCGACGACCAGCCCTGGCTCGACGGCAAACCCCTCGCCGCGCCGGTGGTGGAGGATTTCCCCTGAAGACGAACACGGGACGCGATGAAGGTGCGGCGAGCTGAACGCGCTGTCCTGGCCGCTGCCCTGCTGGTCGCGGCTGCGGCGGCACACGCGGCGCCGGCCTCGGAGCCCGTCCCGTTCGTCGCCAAGTACGCAATTACATGGCATGGTGTCTCAGCCGGCAGCTCCACGCTCGAGCTGCGTCAGACCGCTCCACAGTTGTATCTCTACACCTCCGCTGACGAAGCATACGGCGTCTTCCGGCTCGCATTTCCGCACCCGTTGCGCCAGTCGAGCCGTCTGCGGATCGCCGCCGGTGAAGTGAAACCGCTCGCTTTCCAGGCGGCGGGAGCCGGCAATGAAGTGATGGCGCAGTTCGACTGGCAGGACGGCCACGTGACAGGCATGGCCAAGGGGAAGCTGCTCGACCTGAAGCTGCGACCCGGGACCCAGGACCCGCTGTCGGTGCAGATCGCGATCATGCTGAGGCTACAGGCGCGGGACGCCGCCCCCGACGCCTTCTGGATGCTCAACACCGATGAGATCGATCGCTTCCAGTACGTCCGGCACGGGGAGACGACGCTCGACACTCCGCTCGGGAAGCTACGTACCATCCTCTACACCAGCCACAAGCCCGGCTCCGACAAGACAACCTATCTGTGGCTCGCTCCCGCGCTCGATTACATGCCGGCTCGCGCCGAGCAACATGTGAAGGGCAGCACGCAGGTATCGCTGGAGATTCGGGCGTTCACCCGCAAGTGACGCCACGCGCCTGAGCGCTAGGTCGCAGCGAGCGGCCGGAACTGCTTCGCCAGCCGCAGATGTTGTCCCTGATAGTTCGATGCGATGTCGTGGCCGTAGAGCACATCCGGCCGTTCCGCCATGCGCTCGTAGTGCAACCAGCCCACGGTCTGCCCGTGCTCCAACAGAAAGGGCACTTCGTGCGACCTGACTTCCAACACACCGCGGCTGCTGCCGGCCTGCCGCGTGCGCACGTCCCAACCGAAGCCGGGATCGAAGAAGCCCGCGTAATGAACGCGAAACTCGCCGGCGCGCGTGTCGTATGGCAGCATTTCGGCCGCGAATTCCGCCGGCACCGCAATCGCCTCCTTGGTCATCAGGATATAGAATTCATCCGGATCGAGGATCAGGGACGAGTCGCGGTGGCAGCGAATCGGCTCCCAGAAATCGAACGGATCGTAGTCGCGGCGATCCAGATCGATGCGCCTGGTGTGCTTCTTCGCGCGCCACCCAATGAGTGCGTTCTCACTGCCCGATCCCTTCAGGTCGATGGTGAAAGGCAGATCACCGGTCTTTTCCGTCATCGCCGGCGTCGCGGTCGAATCGGCGATCTGACCTTCGGTGATGAGCGCGCGCCAATCGGCGGCGGTGATGGCCTTGGGACTTTCTCCGCGCATGCGGCGAAAGCGGAGCTGGTTGAGGCGTGTGCCCGTCCTGACCACGACGCTGAAGCTGCGTGGCGCGACCTCGAGGTAGAGCTGTCCCTGATAGCCTTCCGCCACCCGATCGAAGCGGGTCGCCTCGTCCGCGATGAGCCTCGTCAGGATATCCAGGCGCCCGGTCGAGCTCTTCGGGTTGGCGAAGGCGGCGACACCGCTTCGCAGGTCGATGGCCTCCTGCAGCGGGATGACATAGACGCGGCCCTTTTCCAGCACTGCGCCCCCGCGCAGATCGATCTGGAAGCGCTCGTAGCTGGAATCCAACTCCTTCATCTTGTCGCGCACCTTCATGCCCTTGCCGGGCAGGAAGCTCGCATCGACCGGGAAGGCGCACTCGCCGAGGCGCAGGTCGATGCTCGCGGGCTGGACCTGGTCGGGGGCGATCTCGTCCAGGGCCGCCGGCAGGATCTCGCCCGCGCTCAGCATTTCCTTTATTTTCTGGCACGGCAGAATGCCCGTGTAGGCGGCCGAGCGCGCGGGCTCTTGCGATGCGATCACGTCAGCTTTCTTCGATGACGATCTTCGGGAACACGCTGCTGCGGTCGCGCGCGCGCAGCGCGAGCGCGCCCGCCGTGCGCCGGGCCATCTCGAAATACGCCCGCGCACGCGGCGAGTCGGGCGCGGCGACCACGGTCGGGCGGCCGCCATCGGCCTCCTCCCTGATGTGGACATCCAGAGGCAGCTCGCCAAGGAGCTTCACGCCGTACTGCTCGGCCATCCGTGCGCCGCCACCCGTACCGAAGATATGTTCGGCGTGGCCACAGTTGGAGCAGATGTGGACACTCATGTTCTCCACGATCCCGAGCACGGGTACGGAAACCTTCTCGAACATCTTGAGGCCCTTGCGGGCATCCGCCAGCGCGATGTCCTGGGGCGTCGTCACGATCACCGCGCCGGCCACGGGCACGCGCTGAGCGAGCGTGAGCTGGATGTCGCCGGTCCCCGGGGGCATGTCGACGACGAGGTAATCGAGGACGCCCCAGTCGGTCTCCGAGAGCAACTGTGTGAGCGCTTGGGTGACCATAGGGCCCCGCCAGACCATCGGCTGCTCCGCGTCCACCAGCAACCCGATCGACATCGCGGTGATGCCATAGCTCTCGAGCGGCTTGAGGTGCTTGCCGTCGGGCGAGGTGGGCCGCTGGCCTTCCAGACCCAGCATGAGCGGCTGACTGGGACCATAAATGTCCGCGTCGAGCACGCCGACGCGCGCCCCCTGCGCGGCCCAGGCCAGCGCCAGGTTTGCAGCAACCGTGGACTTGCCGACACCCCCTTTGCCGGAAGCGACGGCCACGATGTTCTTGATCTCTCCCTGCGGCTTCAGATTGCGCTGCACCGCGTGCGAGCGAATATCCGCCTCCAGCTCGATCGTGAGCGGCACGTCGAGCCCCGCAGCCGCGAGATGAGCCTCGAGACCGTCTTCGAGTTCCTCCTGATAGCCTCCCACGGGATAACCCAGCGCGAGGCGGGCCCGGTAGCCGCCACCCTGCGCGGCCAGGTCCCGCAGTGCGCCCGCCTCTCCCAGCGTCTCCTTGAGGTAAGGGTCGACGTACGCCTCGAGGGCGGTCCTGACGGCGTTGAGAGTGGAATCATCGGCCATGTGTAATCATGCGTAATTGGATGGTTGCAATCGGTGGGTCGGAACAGCGATTGTAGAGCCTTTCCCCGCGCGCTCGCAGCCGAAAAGGTCCGCCGGCGCTCGGAGCTGTCTCGTGCCGCTTGGGGGTATGGCATAATTTCATTGCATTCCCGACTGGGCGCCGAGGCGCAGCCCAGCGGGTGGGGTGGTCTGCGCCAGGGCACCGATGTGACGATATCTCAGCGTGGAGCAAGACTTGCGCGAGGGAGACGCGCGGGAGTGCCTTTCCGGAAAGGCTGAATGAGCTTCTTCACCAATTTGCGCGCCGACCGGCTGATCACCGAGATCAGGTCCTGTACCGATCCGGGCAGCTCCGATACTCAGAAAGCCATCGCGCGCCTGACGGATCTGGGACCGGGCGCCATCGAATCCATCTTCGCCGCATTGCCCGATGCCGACAAGAACGCGACTCTGGCCTTCGTCGAGGTGCTCTCAGGCCTGGTGAGCCAGAAGTCTTTCCCGCTCTTCGTGCGCGGCCTGGTGGAAGGCAGCCCGCGAGTGGTGGCGGGCGTTGCCTGGGCGCTGACCAGCAGCCGCAATTACCCGGCCAACCTGCTGATCGAGGCGCTGGCGACGCCGGGAGTGTCCAAGTCGGCGCTGCTCGAGGTGATGGCCGCCCAGAAGTCCCGCTTCGGCGTGCGCGAGCTCCTCAATGCCGCCTATACCCAGGAGCCGAACGAGAAAGCGGCGCTCTTCCGGATCATCGGCGAGATCGCCGACGCCAACGCCGTGCGGGAGCTCATCGGCCGCGTCCAGGGCAAGGATCCCATAGCGCGCGTGCACATCATCAACATCCTGGCCCGCTTCAACACGCCGGAAGTGCAGACGGCGCTAATGGGCCTGCTCAAGGACCCCAATAAGCTGATCCGCGGCGCGACCCTGTCGGCGCTGCACCGCACGGACGGCAAGATCGACATCGAGCGTGTCTGCGCCCTGCTCAAGGATCCCGAGATCGATGTGCAGAACAAGGCGATCGATGTCGTCATCAAGGCGAACGATCCTGACACCATCCGTTACCTGATAGAGATCCTGAAGGACGAGAACGAGAACGCCCGCCGAGCCGCGGTCGAGGTACTGAACGAGGTCGGCAACGCGAAGTCGGTGAAGCACCTGCTCGAGGCGCTGAAGGACAGTGACTGGTGGGTGCGCAGCCGCGCGGCTGATGCGCTCGGCAAGATCGGCGGCCCGCGGGTGATCGATGCGGTGCTCGAGCTCATCCGCGAGAAGGACGAGGACATTCGGCGCGCCGCCATCGAGATCCTCAACCAGACCAAGGACGAGCGCGCCGTGGAGTCCCTCATCCAGGCGACGCGCGACCCGGACTGGTGGGTGAGCGAGCGCGCCGTCGATGCGCTGGCGGAGATCGGCAGCAGGCGCGCGGTACCGCGCCTCACCGAGATGTTGAAGGCAGGCCCCACCAAGGCGACCCCGATCGTCGTTCGCGCTCTGGGGAAGCTCGGTGATGCACGGCTGGTCGATACCCTGCTGCCCTTCATGGCCAGGCCGGAGCGGGAGCTGCGGATCGAGGCGATGCAGGCGCTGTCGAAGATCGTCGACGAGCGGCGCGCCGAGCAGCTGCGCAGTGAGTTGCAGACACACGCGGTCTCGCCGGATCAGACCATCGCCCGGGTGGCGAATGCGGCCCTTGCCGAGCTCGACCACCGCCTGTCGGGTGGCGCGGTGCTCACCGGCGGCACGCCGCTGCCGGCGCCGCCGGCCGTGGCCCGACCGCCTCAGCCGGCCCCTCCGATGGAGGGAACGCGCGCAACCGCCATCGACGCGGGCGCGCAGTCGCGGATCGCCGAAGGACCACCGCGGCTCGACATCCAGACGCTAAAGCCCGGAGACATCCTCGAAGGCCGCTACAAATACATCGACCGCATCGGCCGCGGCGCTTTCGGCACCGTGCTGCTGATGGAGGACACGGTCGTCGACGAGCGCCTGATCCTCAAGTTCCTCAACCCGAATGTGTCCGGGGACGAGGAGGTCATGAAGCGCTTCGTCCACGAGCTGCGCTACTCGCGCAAGATCACGCACAAGAACGTCATCCGTATCTACGACTTCCTCTTCATCCAGGGCAACTACGCCATCTCCATGGAGTATTTCCCCTCGCACACCCTGGGGGCCGAGATCGTCAGCGACAAGCCGCTCGACCTCAAGCGGGCGCTGCAGTTCGGCTGCGACATGTGCACGGGCATGACGGTCGCGCACCAGGTCGGCATCGTGCACCGCGACCTGAAGCCCGCCAACGTGCTCATCAACCAGGAGGGGCTGCTCAAGATCGTGGATTTCGGTGTCGCCGCGGCGCAGCGCGAGGGCGATACCCAACTCACCAAGACCGGGTACGTCATCGGCTCACCGAAGTACATGGCGCCCGAGCAGATCCTCGGCAAGAAGGTGGACGAGCGTGCCGACATCTACGCCGTCGGCGTGATGCTCTACGAGATGGTCACCGGGGTACCTCCCTACTCCCGCGGCGATCACATGTCGGTCATGTATCAACACGTGCAGGGCAAGGCGCGGCCGCCGCAGGAGCTCAACCCGCAACTGCCTCCAGGCCTGTCGGAGCTGGTCGTGAAGAGCATGGCGGTCGACAAGACGAAGCGCTTCCAGACCATGGAAGAGCTGCGCGTGGCGCTCACCAAGTATTTTTAATGGCGCTGAAGGGCAACAGCGCGGTTTTTGCCCGCGACCCCCGCCACCTGCGGCGCCGGGGCACTTCCCTCTGCCGAAGCCCTCAAAGGCGTGCTTTGCGTCTAATTTTTAGCGACAAGCCATTGATTTTGGCGACATAAGCGGGCAAAAGAGGTGGGCTCGACTCACTGCGGAGAGCTTACTTGGCGCGTATAGACGCGTTTCTCAAGCTGGGAGCACAGCAGGGGTGCTCGGATGTGCACCTTGCCGTCGGGGTCCCCCCGATGCTGCGTATGCAGGGCGACCTCCTGCCGATCAAGTTCCGCGAGCTGCGTGCCGCGGAGCTCGAGGGCTATATCCTCGAGATTCTGAGCCGCTCCCAGGCCGAGCACTTCGGCAAGGGGCAGGACCTCGACTTCTCGTACGTTTCGGAGGACGGCGGACGCTTCCGCGTCAACGTCTATCGCAAGGACACCGGCATTGGCGCAACTTTCCGCGCGATTCCCTCGCAAGTGCCCACGCTGGAAAAGATGGGGATGCCGGCCATCCTCACCAAGCTCTGCGACTACCATCAGGGGATGATCCTGGTGACCGGATCGACCGGCACCGGCAAGTCGACCACCCTGGCGGCGATGATCAATCACCTGAACGAGACACGCAGGCTCAATATCATCAGCCTCGAGGATCCGATCGAGTTCGTTCATCCGAGCAAGAACAGCCAGGTGATCCAGCGCGAGCTCGGAACGCATATTCCGAGCTTTGCGGAGGGCGTGCGCGCGGCGATGCGCGAAGACCCGGATGTGATCCTCGTCGGCGAGCTGCGCGACGCCGAGACCATCTCGATGGCGATGACCGCTGCTGAAACAGGGCACCTGGTGCTGGGGACACTGCACACCACGAGCGCCGTCAAGACCATCGATCGCATCATCGATGCCCTGCCCATCGAGGAGCGGGAGCAGACCAAGAGCTTCCTGGCGCAGAGCCTGCTGGCCGTCGTCACTCAGATTCTGGTGAAGACACCGGAAGCGCGCGGCCGCAAGGCCATTTGCGAGATCCTGATGATGACCAAGGCCATCGCCAAGCTCATCCAGACGGAGCAGACGCACCAGGTTCCTAGCCAGTTGCAGATGGGGCGGGATCTCGGCATGCAGCTTTTCGACCAGGCGCTGCTTGCGGCGATCGCCGCCCGCGAGATCGATCCGGACGACGCTTACGGCTATGCGAGTGACAAGCGCCCGTTCCAGAAGTACGTCACCGACACCAGCATGCTGCCCAAGGTGGACATGGCAGCGACGCCCCCGGCGTCGTCGGCAGCCTGAGGCGCGAGGCAGCGGCATGGCGACCATCGACGCGTTCCTGCTCGAAGTACTGGAGAAACGCGGCTCGGACCTGCATTTCATCGCCGGCGACCCGCCGCGACTTCGGCAGTACGGCGACCTGATGGCGCTCAAGCCCGAGAAGCTCGCCCAGGACCTGGTCAAGGACGCCCTCTACGAGATCATGCCGAAGACTGCTGTCGATCGCTTCGAGGCGAAGGACGGCGCTGACTTCGCGTATACGATTCCTGAGCGTGGGCGCTTCCGCGTCAACGTCATGCGCCAGCTGCACGGCATGGGTGCCGTGTTCCGCGCCATCCCGTCGAAAGCGCTGACACTGGACGAGTTGAGGCTCCCCGAGGCGGTACGCCAGCTCTGCCGCACCAACAACGGACTCATACTCGTCACGGGTAAGACCGGGTCCGGCAAGTCGACGACCCTCGCCGCGATGATCGACGACATCAACACGCGCGTGAAGGGACATATCCTCACCATCGAGGACCCGATCGAGTTCGTGCACCAGAGGAAGAGCTGCCTCATCAGCCAGCGGGAAATCGGAGTCCACTCCCAGAGTTTCGCGAGCGCGCTGCACTCCGCCCTGCGCGAGGATCCGGACGTCATTCTCGTCGGCGAGCTGCGCGATCTCGAAACGATGAGCATCGCAGTCACCGCCGCGGAGATGGGCATTCTCGTCATGGGGACGCTGCATACCAACGGCGCCGCTCAGACGGTGGACCGCATGGTCAACGTCTTTCCGTCCGATAAGCAGTCGCACGTTCGGACGATGCTTTCAACGTCACTGCGCGGCGTCGTTTCGCAACAGCTCCTGCAGCGGGCCGACAAGCAGGGACGCGTGGCGGCGCTGGAGATCCTGGTCAATACGCCCGCCGCCGCCAACCTGATCCGCCAGGGCAAGCTCGATCAGCTCGAGAACACGATGCAGTCCGGCGGACAATTCGGCATGCGCACCATGGACACCGCCATCCAACAGCTGTTCGAGCAGCGGCTGATCACCGGCAAGGAGGCCTACAAGAAAGCCATCAACAAGGCTAAGTTCGAGCCGGTCAAGGACAACGGCTGACCCATCCCGCGCCCGCCGGACCGACCCGGCGCTGGCTGCATCATCGCGATGAACTGGCGGTGACGCTCTAGTACACTGGCGGCCTATGGCCGAGAAATTCTTCGTCACGACGGCGCTACCCTACGCCAACGGCCCGTTTCACATCGGGCACATCATGGAGTACATCCAGGCGGACATCTGGGTACGCTTCCAGCGCATGCAGGGCAATCAGGTGCATTTCGTCGGCGCGGACGACGCGCACGGCGCGCCCATCATGCTCAAGGCGGAAGCCGAGGGAATCAGCCCGCAGCAGCTGGTGGCGCGGATCGCAGCGGGGCGACCCCGGTATCTGCAGGGATTCCACCTCAGCTTCGATCACTGGCATTCGACCGACTCGCCCGAGAACGTCGCGCTGTCGCAGGACATCTACCGGCGTCTCAAGGCGGCCGGCCTCATCTATTCGAAGCCGGTCGAGCAGTTCTACGACCCCGTCAAGGGAATGTTCCTCGCCGATCGGTACATCAAGGGCGAGTGTCCCAACTGCCATTCCAAAGACCAGTATGGGGATGCGTGCGAGGTCTGCAGCACCGTGTACGCCCCCACGGATCTCATCGAGCCCTACTCGGTGCTCACCGGGGCGAGACCCATTCTCAGAACCTCCGATCACCTGTTCTTCAGGCTCTCGGACCCGCGCTGCGTCGAGTTCCTGAACGGCTGGACCACGACGCCGAACCGGTTGCAGCCACAGGTCGCCAACAAGGCACGCGAATGGCTTTCGGGCGAGGGCGATCAGGCGCTCGGCGACTGGGACATCTCGCGTGACGCGCCGTATTTCGGCATTCCGATACCCGATGCGCCGGGCAAGTACTTCTACGTTTGGCTCGATGCGCCGATCGGTTATCTCGCAGCCCTGCAGAGCTACTTCGAAAGCGGCAAGGCAAGAGCCAATGGCGAGCCGCGCACGTTCCAGGAGTTCCTCGCTGCGCCGGATACCAGGCAGATCCACTTCATCGGCAAGGACATCATCTACTTTCACACGCTCTTCTGGCCGGCGATGCTGAAGTTCGCGGGACCGCTCTACAAGGTTCCCGACAACGTGTTCGTGCACGGCTTCATCACGGTATCCGGGGAGAAGATGTCGAAGTCGCGCGGCACCGGGATCAGCCCGCTGCGCTACCTCGAGATCGGAATGAATCCCGAGTGGCTGCGCTACTACATTGCCGCCAAGCTCAACGCCAATGTCGAGGACCTCGATTTCAACCCCGACGACTTCGTCGCGCGCGTCAACAGCGACCTCGTAGGCAAGTACGTCAACATCGCCAGCCGCGCCGCCAACTTCATCACCAGGCACTTTGGTGGCGCGCTGGCGTACACCGGCGGGACGGATGCACTACAGCGGCAGGCGGCGCAGATCGCCGGGCAGGTGCGCGCCAGCTACGAGGCGCGCGAATTCGGCCGCGCGATGCGCGAGATCATGGCGCTGGCCGACCGCATCAATCAGGACTTCGATGGCCGCCAGCCCTGGGTCCTCGCCAAGGATCCTACGAAGCGCGAAGAGCTGCAGGACATCTGCTCGCGCACGCTGCATGGTTTCAAGCTGCTCAGCGTTCTGCTCGCGCCCGTGCTGCCCACCGTGAGCGATCGAGTGGCCCGCGAGCTCTTCGGTCTCGACCGGCCGTTCCAGTGGTCGGACGCGTTGGCGGCGCCGACACACGTCAAGCCATACCAGCACCTCATGACCCGCGTCGACCCGAAGCAGCTCGATGCGCTCTTCGAGAGCGATACTGCGGCTGCATCCGCGGCGCCGGCGGGAGCCCCTGCCGCCTCGAGCACGGCCGCACCCGCGCCGGCGACGATTTCCATCGATGAGTTCAAACGGCTCGACCTGCGGGTGGCTCGTATCGCAGCCGCGGAGCTCGTGACGGGGTCCGACAAGCTGCTGAAGCTGACGCTCGATATCGGCACGGAGACACGTACTGTGTTCGCCGGTATCAAGTCCGCATATGACCCGGCCATGCTCGCCGGGCGTCTCACCATCATGGTGGCGAACCTCGCGCCGCGAAAGATGAAGTTCGGAGTCTCCGAAGGCATGGTGCTCGCCGCGAGTGACGAGTCGGGTGGTCCCTATCTGCTCTCGCCCGACAGCGGCGCCGCCCCGGGCATGCGGGTGAGTTGATCCTCGCATGGCAAGCGCCGATGACATCGACGCGCTGCTGCCGCAGACCCAGTGCACGCGCTGCGGCTATCAGGGCTGCCGCCCTTACGCGGAAGCCATCGCCCGCGGCGAGGCACAGATCAATCAGTGTCCGCCCGGGGGCGCCGCGACGATCGCGGCTCTCGCCGCCCTGTTGCACCGGCAGCCGCTGCCTCTCAACCCGAGCAACGGTGTCGAAGGGCCGGCGCTGGTGGCGCTGATCGACGAGACGACGTGCATCGGCTGCGCCAAATGCCTGCCGCCCTGCCCCGTCGATGCGATCATCGGGGCGCGCAAGCAAATGCACACCGTCATCGCCTCCCTCTGCACCGGCTGCGAGCTCTGCATCGCGCCGTGTCCGGTGGACTGCATCGCGATGATTCCGCGTTCCGATCTTGCGGATGCCCCCTCGGCTCCCGATGCGCGCACGAACCGGCAACTCTTCTTCGCTCACAACGAGCGTATCGCCCGCCGCGCCCGCGAGCACGACGCCCTGCTCGCTGCGCGCAAACACATGGCCGCACCGGACGCGCTCCCGCGAGAGATCTGAGGTTCCCGCCGTGCATCCAGCCACCCGTCGTGCGATCTTCCGCCGCCTGGCCGCCGCCAATCCCGAGCCGAAAACCGAGCTCGAGCACACGGGCCCCTTCGAGCTGCTGGTCGCCGTGATGCTCTCCGCGCACACGACCGACAAGAGCGTCAATGCCGCCACCCGCAAGCTGTTCCCGGTCGCCAACACTCCCGCAGCCATCCTGGCGCTCGGCGAGGAGGGTGTGAAGCCCTACCTCAAGACGGTCGGTCTCTACAATGCCAAATCCGGAAACCTCATCGGCCTCTGCCGCATGCTGCTCGAGCTTCACGGCGGTAAGGTCCCCGCCGACCGTGATTCGCTCGAAGCGCTCCCCGGCGTCGGCCGCAAGACCGCGAACGTCGTTCTCAACATCATCTTCGGCGAGAACGAGATCGCCGTCGACACTCACATCTTCCGCGTCGCCAACCGCACCGGTCTCGCGCCCGGCAAAACTCCGCGCGCCGTCGAAGATGCCCTGAACGCGAACACCCCCGACGAATTCAAGCTCAACGCCCATCACTGGCTGATCCTGCACGGCCGCTACACCTGCACCGCCCTGCGACCCCACTGCCCGAAGTGCATCATCAACGACCTCTGTGAATACCCCGACAAAACGCCGCCCAAAAGCGCCACGGAGGAGCGACGCTCGCAAAAGGCCTTTCCGGGAGGCTCAAAAACAAGGATGTTTTTGCGCCAGCCTCCAGGGACGGATTCACGGCGTTCCCGGAAAGGCGCTTTGCGAGTGCCGCTCCGGTCGCGAAAGTCTCCCAAAACGGCAGCCGAGTAAACAGTGCCCGTCTTCTCCGGCCAAACCCGCGACCAGCTCCGCCAGATGTATCTGGAGGCCTGGCGCAAATACACCGCCCGCCAGCCCCTGGAACCTCTGCAAGCCCAGGTAGCCGCCGTGATCGCCGAGCACCCCGAGTATGTCCCCCTGCTGGAGTCCGGCCCCCAAGCGCTGGGCACCGAGTACACCCCCGAAGGCGGCCGCGAAAACCCCTTCCTGCATATGGGCCTGCACCTGGCCATCCGTGAGCAGGTGGCCACCGATCGCCCCGCCGGAATCGCGCAGATCCACCAATCCCTCGCCAAGCGTCTGGGCGACGCCCACGCTGCCGAGCACACCATGCTGGAAGCGCTGGCGGAAACATTGTGGGAAGCACAACGCTCCGGCAGAGCGCCCGACGAGCAGCACTACCTCGAGCGGCTACGCACCTTGTGAACCCGCACAAGCGGCCGCCATCGCGACCTCGAGTCCTTCGCCCGGCGTTGCCCTGAGCGCCGCCAACTCCTCACTGCTCCACTCGCGAGCAATCCGCCCGTTGAGGAGCAGCGACGCCCGGTCGGAGTAACGCTCGACGACATCCAACGCGTGCGTAGCCAGCAACACGCCGCAATTCCGTGCCGAGACGCGTGACCGCAAGTGCCGCTTCAGCACGAGAGCGCTGGCCGGATCCAGCCCGTTGAACGCCTCGTCCAACACCACGAGCGCCGGCTCACCGAGCAGCGCCAGCAGCACCGCGAGCTTCTGCTTCGTGCCGAGCGAGTACGAGCCGACGAAGCGGTCGAGCATGGGAGAGAAGGCGAATTCCTCCGCAAGCGCGAGCACCTCGCCGCCGATCGCAGCCAGGCCCTTGGCGGCGGCGTAGATCTCGAGGCACTGCCGACCGGTCAGGAGATTCGGCAGGCTTTCCGGTGCGCAGCCGAACCCGAGAGCGCCCTTGGCGGCCTTCGCCTCATCTCGCAGGCCGTGTCCGCAGATGGAGATGCTGCCCGCCGAGGGTGCCAGCAGCCCCACAACGCAGTGCAGCAGCGTCGTCTTGCCGCTGGCGTTGGGCCCGAGAAGCGCCAGCCATTCCCCGCGCGCGACCTTCAGGTCCACGCCGTTGAGGACGATCAGCTTGTCGTAGCCGGCCTGCAGGCTTTGGACCAGGAGAACCTCATCCATCGATCAACTTCCCCGGCCGCAGGCGCCGAGACCGGCCCGGCGGCACGCTTCGAAGGCGGCCGCAGTGACCACGACCAACGAGGCACAGAGATAGAGCGCGACGAGCGGCACGCCGACCGCCACGGTCCCACGCGGATATATCGAGCCCGTCAGGAGAAGCAGCACCGCCAGCGCCAGGATCTGTGTCAGCTCCACACGCCAGCCGAGAGCGACCGTGAATCGCCACCGGCCGAGCGTCGTGGGAGCAAGCCAGCGAGCCGCACCGAAGGCGACTCGCACCGCTGCCGCGGTCAGGGAGATCACACTGAAAAGCGCCATGCAGACACCAGCCACGGCCAGCGCGACCTGACCCGGAGCGCTGTGCAGCCCGGAGGGAATGGCCATCATTGCGATGATCAGCATCGGCGCCATCCGTCTGGGCCGGCTGAAGATCCGCCCCTGCGCCGCGGGCCAGTTGCCGAGCGGCGAGAGCGAGGGGCGACTGGCCCAACGGGCACGCGTGCGGCGAACGATGGCGGAATGAAACCCCGGCGCTCCGATATCCGCCCGCGGCAGCCGCCAGCCCGCAAGCACACCGACCAGCGCGCCCGCCACCGTCGCGACGGCCAGCCGTGAAAAGTCGGCGCCGTCGATCACTCCGGCGAGCCGCATCAGGACGATGAATGCCACGAAGCCTGCCAGCCTCCCGGCCATGTCCGACACCACCTGCATCCATGGAGGGCTGCCCGCCGGAAGAGATGCCAGCCAGGATGTTGCCGTCATGATCGAGGCATGCTGCCTGCGACGCGCGGTCGACAACGTGAAAATGGAAGCTGCGATCACGAAAGCAATCGCCCAATTGCGACCGAGCCATCCGAGAATGGGGCCCGTAGGCGGAAGCATCGCGATGACCGCCAGCGCCACGAAAACCAGTATCGCAGCGAGCAATGTCCGCACCGGCCTGTACCGGTACGCGTTCCTCCACGCGAGCAGCCTGCTGCTGAGATGCGGGTGAGCCGCCATCCAGCGCGGCATGCCGGCTACTTCCGCTTGGGGATGTAGAGGTCGGTCAGGGTTCCTTCGACGGCATCTGCGGCGCCGGCCACGGTTTCCGACAAAGTGGGGTGCGGATGAACCGTCAGTCCGATATCGGCCGCATCGCAACCGTTCTCGATCGCAAGCGCAAGCTCGCTGATCAGCTCGCCGGCGTTGGTACCCACGATGCCGGCACCGAGCAGGCGGTGCGTCTGCGGATCGAAGAGAAGCTTGGTCATCCCCTCTTCACGACCGAGCGACAACGAGCGGCCATTGGCAACCCACGGGAAGGTGCCCTTCTCGATTGCAATGCCCTTGGCCTTGGCTTCGGTCTCGGTGAGGCCCGCCCAGGCCACCTCCGGGTCGGTGTAAGCGACCGAGGGAATCGCACGCACGTCGAAGGCGCGCCGCTCTCCGGCCGCGACCTCCGCGGCGACTTTCGCTTCGTGCATGGCCTTGTGCGCCAACATGGGCGGCCCTGCGATATCGCCGACCGCGAAGATATGTGGGACGTTGGTGCGCAGTTGTTTGTCTACAGTAATGAAGCCACGATCCGTCACGTTGACACCCGCCGCATCCGCGCCGATCAGCTTACCGTTCGGTGAGCGGCCGACAGCCACGAGCACCCGGCCGAATACCTGCGGCGCCGGCGCTTTCTCGCCTTCGAAGGTCACCCGAATTCCCTCGGCCAGCGCCTCGACTTTCGCCACGCGCGTGCCGAGCAGAATCTGCTCGTAGCGGGATCGGATGCGTCTCTCGAGTGGACGCACCAAGTCAGGGTCGCAACCCGGCATGAGCTGGGATGTCAGTTCGACGACGCTTACGCGGCTGCCGAGCGCCTCAAATACGCAAGCCATCTCCAACCCGATGATGCCGCCGCCGATCACCAGCAGGCCGCCGGAGAACTCGGGTAGCTCGAGCGCGTCGGTCGAGTCCATGATCCGCGGATCGTTGGGCAGGCCCGGCAGGCGGATCGCCTCGGAGCCTGCCGCGATGATGCACTGCTCGAAGCGGATGCGCTCCGAGCCGCTGTTGCTCATCACCTCGAGAACGTTCGCGCTCACGAACCGGCCGACGCCCTGGATGACTTCGACCTTGCGCTGCTTGGCCAGCGTGCGCAGGCCCCCGGTCAACTTCCTGACCACCGAGACCTTCCAGCCGCGCAGCTTCTCGAGATCGATCTCCGGCGCGCCGAAGGCGATGCCGCGAGCGCCCATTTCCTCGGCGTCCTCGATGACCTTGGCCGCATGCAAGAGCGCCTTGGAGGGAATACAACCGACATTGAGGCACACGCCGCCGAGCATCGGCCAGCGCTCCACCAGCGTCACCTGCATGCCGAGATCGGCGGCGCGGAACGCGGCGGTGTACCCGCCCGGACCCGAGCCGAGCACGAGGAGCTGCGTCGAGCGGTTGAAATCGACCTGCCCCTTCGGCGGCTTCGTCAGGTCGGGCATGGGCATCCGCACCGTATCGCCCTCAGACTCCGGTTTCGCAGCGGGCGATGCAGGAGCAGGAGCAGGTGCAGGAGCAGGGGTGTTCGGCTTCGCCGCCTCGCTGGCCGGCGCGCCGGCTCCGGAGCCAGGCTCCACGCGTGCGATGACGGAGCCCTTGGACACCTTGTCGCCGCGCTTCAACAGCACCTCGGCGATCCGCCCCGAGGAGGTAGCGGGCACGTCCAGGGAAGCCTTGTCGGTTTCCAGCGTGACCAGCGGCGCATCGACTTCGATCGTATCGCCTGCTTTGATGAGCACGTCGACGACCGCGACATCATTGAAATTGCCGAGATCCGGAACGACGAGATCGACGCGGCTCACGGCAGGGCCTCGATCAATGTGTGCGGTTGCGCCAGCGCCTTGGCGAGGAAAGTCGTGAAGCGCACGGCGGTCGCGCCATCGATGACCCTGTGGTCATAGGAGAGTGACAGCGGCAACATCAGCCGCGCAACGAACGTGCCATCCTGATAAACCGGCTTCATGGTGGAGCGCGACACGCCGAGAATCGCGACCTCCGGGGCGTTGATAATGGGCGTGAACGCCGTGCCGCCGATACCGCCGAGGCTCGAGATCGTGAAGCAGCCGCCCTGCATCTGCGCGGCGCTGAGCTTGCCGGCGCGAGCCGCCTCGGAGAGCTCGGCGAGCTGGCGGGCCACCTGGTAGATGTCTTTGTGGTCAGCCTCGTGCACCACGGGGACCATCAGGCCGTTCGGCGTGTCGGCGGCGAACCCGACATTGACGTACTTCTTCAGCACCAGGTTGGCGCCCGAGGCGTCGAGCGAGGCGTTGAATTGCGGGAACGCCTGCAGCGCCTGCACGCAGGCGCGAACGATGAATGCGAGAGGAGTCAGCTTGATGCCGCGCTCCGACGCCGCATCCTTCAGTTTGCCGCGCAGCGCCTCGAGTTCGGTGATATCCGCTTCGTCGAACTGAGTGACGTGCGGGATGTTGACCCAGCTTGCGTGCAGGCGCGGGCCCGAGATGCGTTGGATCCGAGAGAGCGGTTGTGTCTCGATCGGGCCGAACGCGGCGAAGTCGACCGCAGGGATGGCGGGCAGAGCTCCGCCGCCCGACTTGGCTCCGGCCGCCGTGCCAGGTGCCGCATCCGGCGTTGCCATGAAGCCTTTGACGAACGCCTTGACGTCATCGTGGGTGATGCGCCCTTTGAAGCCGTGCCCGGCAACGCGCGTCAAATCGACACCCAGCTCACGAGCGAACTTGCGTACGCTCGGTCCAGCATGTGCCCGGGAGAACCCCGGCTCATTGATGGGAGGCAGGTCGGTGCGCAGAGCTTCGGGCAACTCGGCTGAAGCAGGTGGCGCTGGCTGCGATGATTGTGGCGCGGACGATGGCGGCGCCGCGGAAGAGCTCTTTGCCTCAGCAACGGCTGGCGCTGCCGGTGTGGATTTTGCGGCTGCCGGGGCGACAGGTGCCTTGCCAGTCTCAGGCTGCGCGGCTGGCGCAGCGGCCTGCGCGCCGTCGCCCGCGGAGCGTAAGGTCGCGATCAGATCGCCCGCATTGACCTTGCCACCTTTCGACACGTGAATCTTCTCGACGACACCGCTGGCGGTCGAAGGCACGTCCATGGTCGCCTTTTCCGTCTCCAGCGTGACGAGTGGCGCCTCCGGCTCGATGCTCTCACCCGGCTTCACGAGGACGTCGATCACGGCGACATCCTTGAAATTGCCCATGTCGGGCACGCGGACTTCGACGAGGCGAGCTGCCGCGTTCATCGCGATGGAACCTTCAAACTTTCCAGGGGACGGGTTTCGTCGGCTCGACACCGAGCGCCTTCATCGCCGCGGTAACGGCGGAGGCTTCGAGCTTGCCCTCGTCGGCGAGGGCTTTCAGGGCGGCGACGACAATGTAATGGCGGTCGACCTCGAAATGCCGGCGCAGCGCCGCGCGCGAGTCGGAGCGGCCGAAGCCGTCGGTACCGAGACTGACATAACGGCCGGGGACCCATTGGCGGATCTGGTCGACCACGGTACGCATGTAATCGGTCGCGGCGATGAACGGCCCCTGGGCGTCCTTCAGGCACTGCTGCACGTATGGCTCGCGGCGCGGCTCGCCGGAATGCAGCAGGTTCCAACGCTCGCACTCCAGTGCCTCGCGCCGCAGCTCGCTGAAGCTGGTCACCGAGAAGACGTCGGCGCGCACGCCATAGTCGGCCTCCAGGATTTTCGCGGCCTCCAGGCATTCCCGCAGAATGGTGCCGGAGCCGAGCAGCGTCGTGCGCAGCTTCGCCTTGCCGCCGGCGCGCAGCAGATAAGCGCCCTTGAGAATCCCCGTCTCGCTGCCCTTCGGCAGTGCCGGCTGCGGGTAGTTCTCGTTCATCACGGTGATGTAATAGAAGATGTTCTCCTGCTCCACGTACATCCGCCGCATGCCGTCCTGGATGATGACAGCGAGCTCGTACGCGTAGGCCGGGTCGTAGGCGACGCAGTTGGGTACGGTCGTCGCAACCAACTGGCTGTGACCGTCCTGATGCTGCAGGCCTTCGCCGGCGAGTGTCGTGCGCCCGGCCGTCGCGCCGAGGAGAAAGCCGCGCGCCTGAATGTCGCCCGCGGCCCAGATGAAATCGCCCACGCGCTGGAAGCCGAACATGGAGTAGAAGATGTAGAACGGCACCATGCTCATGGCGTGATTGCTGTAGGCGGTGGCCGCCGCAATCCAGGAGCAGAGCGAGCCCGCCTCGTTGATGCCCTCCTCGATCATCTGACCCTTCTTGTCCTCGCGGTAGGACATGAGAGTCTCCGCATCCTGCGGTGTGTAGAGCTGCCCGACGGAGGAGTAGATGCCGATCTGACGGAAGAGTCCCTCCATGCCGAAGGTGCGCGCCTCATCCGGAACGATGGGCACGACGTATTTGCCGATCTGCTTGTCCTTGAGCAGCGTCGTCAGGATGCGGACGAACGCCATGGTCGTCGAGATCTCGCGCTCGCCGGTGCCCTCGAGCACAGAGGCGAACGCCTCGAGCGGCGGCACCGCGAGCGGCGGCGCCTGCTTGCGGCGCGCCGGCAGGTAGCCGCCCAACGCCTTGCGGCGTTCGTGCAGATAGCGACCCTCGTCGGAGTCCGCCGTCGGCTGGCGGAAGGGAAGCTTGACGATTTCCTCGTCCGACACCGGAATGTGGAAGCGGTCGCGGAAGGCGCGCAGATCGTCTTCCGACAGCTTCTTCTGCTGGTGCGCCACCATCTGTCCCTCGCCGCCCTTGCCGAGGCCGAAGCCCTTGACGGTCTTGGCGAGAATGACGGTTGGCTGCCCCTTGTGGCTCATGGCGGCGGCGTAGGCGGCATACACCTTGCGCGGATCGTGGCCGCCGCGGTTCAACCGCCAGATCTCCTCGTCCGACATGTTGGCGACCATCGCCTTGAGCTCGGGGTACTTGCCGAAGAAGTGCTCGCGGGTATAGGCGCCGCCCTTGGCTTTGAAGTTCTGGTACTCGCCGTCGACGCTTTCCTCCATCACGCGCCGCAGCAGTCCCTGCGTGTCGCGCGCGAGAAGTGGGTCCCAACGCGAGCCCCACAACACCTTGATGACGTTCCAGCCGGCGCCGAGGAACGCGGCCTCGAGCTCCTGGATGATCTTGCCGTTGCCACGCACCGGTCCGTCGAGGCGCTGCAGATTGCAGTTGATGACGAAGATGAGGTTGTCGAGTCCCTCGCGCACCGGCATGGTGAGCGCGCCCATGGATTCCGGCTCGTCCATCTCGCCGTCGCCGAGGAACGCCCAGACCTTGCGATCGGAAGGCTTGGCGAGCCCACGATGCTCGAGGTAGCGGACGAAGCGCGCCTGGAAGATCGCCATCATGGGCCCGAGACCCATCGAGACCGTCGGGAACTGCCAGAAATCCGGCATCAGCCACGGATGCGGATAGGACGAGAGGCCCTGCCCAGGACCACCGGCCTCCTGGCGGAAATGGTGCAGTTGACTCTCGCTCAGACGTCCTTCCAGGTATGCGCGCGCGTAAATTCCCGGCGAGGAATGTCCCTGAATGAAGACCATGTCACCCGGATGTTCCGCCGACGACGCCCGCCAGAAGTGATTGAAACCCACTTCATAGAGAGTCGCGGAGGAAGCGTAGCTCGAGAGGTGGCCGCCGTACTCCGAGGAAATGCGGTTCGCCTGCACCACCATCGCCATCGCGTTCCAGCGGATGTAGGCTTCGATCCGCCGTTCCAACGCGCGGTTCCCGGGATACTGCGGCTCGCGCCCGGTGGGAATGCTGTTGACGTAGGCGGTGTTCGCCTTGAACGGCAGATAGGCGCCGCTGCGGCGCGTGTAGTCGATCAGACGCTCGAGGAGGAAGTGCGCGCGCTGCGGACCATGAGTCTTCAGCACCGAGTCGATCGACTCGAGCCATTCCTGGGTTTCAACGGGGTCGAGATCTTCCAGCTTCGGAGGT
>DASXFY010000113.1:0-3542 GCA_036489335.1 Steroidobacteraceae bacterium | reverse complement strand
CAGGTCTGCGCCAGGATGGCGTAGATGAAGGTCGGCTTCGCGGTGAGCGCCCGCAGCGCGTCCATGGTACTTTCGCCGCCCGGATCGGGCAGTACCAGATTGTGGTGCTTGCGCGGCTCGCGCAGCGCGAGACCGGCAATCGCCGCCAGCAACAGGCCGGGCAGCCCTGCGAGGATGAAGGTATCGCGCCAGCCGTAGTATTGCGCCACGTACCCGCCGGCGATGAGCCCCAGAATCGCACCCGAAATGGTGGAGGTCTGGACCAGGCCGATTGCTCTGGCCCGCCGCTCCGGGGGGAAATAGTCCGCCAGCAGGCTCATGGTCGGCGCGCCGCTGCCGCCGGCCTCGCCCATGGCAACGCCGATGCGCATGAGGAAGAGCTGCGCGAAGGAGCGCGCCCAGCCGCAGGTCGCGGTCAGGATGCTCCAGACCGCCACGGACACCGTGATGAGGAGTCGGCGGTCGCCGCGGTCGGCATAGCGCCCGATCGGGACGCCCAGAATGGCATAGAAAATGCCGAAGGCCACCCCGGTCAGCATTCCGAGCGCGGTGTCGGAAAGGTGGAACTCCTGTTTGATCGGCTCGAACACGATCGAGATGACTGTCTGGTCGATGGCGCCGGACGACATCACCAGGAAGAGCACCAAGATGAGCATCCAACGCTGACGGTCGTTGAAGGCGTCCCAGGTGTTGGTACCGGTCGCGCCCGAGGCGACGACCTCGGTGGAAGCAGGCGATGTCACTTGGCTCAAATCTCGTAATCAGCGTGGATCGTGCGCGCGGCGCGCAGCATGAACCAGCCTGTCGGATAGAAGGCGAGCAGCGTTATGATGATCGCCCAGCGCAACCCCTGTTCGGGACCGTACCAGTGTCCGATACGATCGCTCAGCAGGCCCGTCACGACGGGTCCGAGCGTTACTCCCACGAGATTGGAAACCATCAGCATGATCGCGTAGCCGGTGGCGCGGCGTTTGGCGCCAACGACCGCGAGGATGCTGGCAATGATGGCCGTGAGGACGCCGAACATGATGGTGCCGGCGATCGAGCTCAGGATGGTGTACTCCATCAAGGTCGGTACCAGATGAGAGGCCGCATAGAACGGAAAGATCATGAGCATTCCATAGCCCGGCAGCTTGCAGAGCCACGTAATGTTGCGCTTGGAGAGCCTGTCGGCGAGAACGCCTCCGATCATGCTGCCGGCGACGACCGTGACCAGATCTACGAGGCCCGCGATGAAGCCGGAATCGGCGATCCCGACATGCAGGTCGCGAATGACGTAGGCTGCATCGAACGTGAGCGGCCCGTTGGCGAGAGCGTTGAAGACGGTGAATGCGAGAGTGGCGTTGACGAAGGTTGGCTTTCGAATGAGGGCGCGCAGCGCGTCCATCAGGCCTTCATCCGCCGCATGCGGCACCGGATAGCCGGCCAGCGCGCGCGGCTCGCGGAGCGCGAACCACGCGATGGCCGCAAGCACCAGGCCGGGCAGGCCCGACACGATCATGGTGGTGCGCCAACCGAAGTATTGCGCAACGTAGCCACCGACCATCAGTCCCAGAACCGCACCGGTGAGCATGGACATCTGCACGAAGCCGATCGCCTTGGCGCGACGTTCCGGTGGGAAGTAGTCCGCGATCAGGCTCATGACCGGGGGGCCGGTGCCGCCGGCCTCGCCGATGCCGACACCGATGCGCAGGAGGAAGAGCTGGAGGAAGGAGCCCACCCAGCCACAGGCGGTCGTCAGAATGCTCCAGAGCCCGATCGAGGCGGTGATGAGCAGGCGGCGATCGCCGCGGTCGGCGTACCGCCCGAGCGGAACGCCCAGGATGGCGTAAAGGGTGCCGAAGGCGACTCCGGACAGGAGTCCGAGCGCGGTGTCGGAGACGTGAAATTCGAGTTTGATGGGCTCGAGGAGGATCGCGATGATGGCGCGATCGATGGCGCCGGAGGAGCTCACCAGGAACAGCACGATGACGAGCAGCCAGCGCTGCCGGTCGTTGAAGAATTCCCAGCTGTTCGCCGCCGGCGGCGGCGTTGCGGCCACGGAATCGGCGAGCGGTGTCGCCGCGACCGACGGATCAGACACTGCCACCTCGGTGAAACCGCTCATGCCGGTACATCTGGGACCCCCGCGTTGGAGTCTAAACAGGTGTACCGGCGCGGCGGAAGATGATTACATTAATGTCCGCCATTAGGCGCGCTGATGGCCGCGCCCCATAAAGCGGCCTTATGCACCCCATTAAGACTATTGGTCATGACGCGCTCACGGTTGGCTAGAATTGGAGACGCGGCGATTCGAGTTGCCGCCAACCGTGACGCGAGATCGAAAGAATATGACGGAGCGAGCCGACTTGCCGCCGAACCCGGGACCGGGTCGCGAGAGCATGGCGGAGCAGGGAGGGTCGCTGCGGATCGACGCGGTGTTGGCGCGAGCCGCCCTCTCCGAGCCGGGGCGCGAGGCGCTGGTCTATTGCGGCAAATCCTGGACCTATGCGCAGGTCTACGACCGCGCCTGCCGGCTCGCCGGAGCTCTGGCGAGGCTCGGAATCGAGAAGGGCGAGCGCGTCGCGTTCTGGGCGGAGAATCGGCCTGAATTCGCCGAGGTTCTCTTTGGCGTGCCGATGCTGGGGGCGATCGCATCGCCCTTGAATCACTGGTGGACATGGAGCGAAGCGACCGTTGCCCTCGAGCAGATACGCCCGAAGGTGCTGATCGTGGGCGGCAAGGCGGGAGCCGCGGTGGCTGAGCACCAGGACAGGCTGGGGGCCGTCGGTATCGAGCACGTGGTCTGCCTGGAAAGACCGCCCGGTGTCACTGCCTTTCCGCTGTACGAGGACCTGCTGGAGTCGGCGGCCCGGCTCGGCACGCCGGTTCCTGCCACCGCCAGAGATCCGGCTCTGATCCTCTTCACGTCCGGCTCGACAGGGCGTCCCAAGGGCGCGGTCCACACTCACGGCAGTCTCGTGGCCGGCGCGGCGCTCATGGCGCTCGAGCTGGGCCTGCATGATGGTGAGCGCACGCTCCACTTCCTGCCGCTTTTCACTTCGTGCCTGGAGCATCTGATTCCCCTGACTCTGATGCGGGCGACGCACATCGTGCTGCCGCAGTTCGAGGCGGCCGCCGTCTGGGCGGCGATACAGGCTCACGAGGTGACGCATTTCGATGCGGTGCCCACCACGCTACGTCGCCTCCTGGAGGGAGCTCCGACGGTCATCCCGAAGTCGCTCCGCCTCGTCTCGTATGCCTCGGAAGCCATGCCGCCCGCCCTGATCACCGCGCTGTTGCAGCGCATGCCGGAGGTGCAGTTCGTGCAGTTCTATGGGATGACGGAGCAGCTCTGCCTGACGATTCAGAGTGCGTCCGATCAACTGCGCAAGCTCGGCACCGTTGGCCGGCCGATGTTGGGAGCGGGGTTGCGCATCGTCGGCGCGGATGACAAGGAAGTGAGTGCCGGTGAATCCGGCGAGATCGTTGCGCGAGGACCGACGCTGTTCGCCGGCTACTGGCAGGACGAGGCCGCGACGGCTCAGATCGTGCGGGGCGGA
>DASXFY010000029.1:0-9355 GCA_036489335.1 Steroidobacteraceae bacterium | reverse complement strand
CGGCAGGACAGTGCATTAATAATCGATGTCGCGCTCCCGGTCCACGATTTCAGCAACCTGCGGCGTCGGTACGCGCTATAGGGCCGCGAGGAAAGCCGCGAGATCCGACTTCTGCTGCGGCGTCAGTCCCATGTCAAACCGCTCATTGTAGAAGCTTACGACCTGCGATAGATCCGCCGCCGCGCCGTTGTGAAAATACGGGGCGCGGGCCGCCAGGCCGCGGAGGATAGGCCCTTTGATGTGGTTCAGGTCGCTGCACTTGCCCGTGATGAGCGCTCTGCCGGGATCACTCGTGTAGAGGGACACCGGCCCTGCCGGATCGAAGGGATCGGGGCAGCCGCTGATCACGTATACCGGCAGGTCCGGCATGTCGAGCTCGGCGAGCGCCGCGGCGATGTCAGGGTCGGTCTCCATGCTCGGCAGGATGGTCCGCGACGTCCCGATGTCGAGCGGCACCGGGAGGGAGTGGTCGCCGACATTCGGTGCATCGTGACAAGTGGAGCAGTGCGCGATGATAACGCGCGGCTTGCCGAGCGCCGGGTTGTCATTGAGGCCCCCCACGGCGATTATCACGAGCGGCGCGGTGTTGAAGATCTCCTCCCCTGCAGCGATGGCGCTCCTCGCGGCGTCGCGCAACCCGATGCTCGGCGTCCCGGCAGCCGCATCGGTCGGTCGTCCCCAGGCCTCAAACTGCGCCATGCTCGCGGGATCGAAGGGCTCACCCGGATTGGCGCCCAACGAGTCGTTGATTCCGGGAAAATACTGCTGGCGCGAGAGCGCCATGGCGCCGCCCCGCGCCCCATCCTCCGAGAGACTTCCCGCCCGCTGGTCGAGCCCCTGCGCCGTAAAGAGCCCGAGCTCGAAGCGCACGATCTCGCTGAGCTGCTTCTCCGAAGGCGCTTCCAGGGCTTGCGCGTGACCGGTCGTCGCGTCTGCGGCCTGATGCTTCAGATCGGTCACCAGATCGGCGAGAAATGTGCTGCCGTCGTTGAGCGGTGCGACGGTCTCACGCCCGTCGTACATGACCGCGCTCAGGAAGCCGAGATTGGTTGCGGGTAGAGGCCGGCGGTATACCGAGATGTCCACCTCACCGCTGCGCGTATCGAATGTCATCGCGCAGCCGTAAGGATCGTGAGCCACGCTGACTGTGAACTCCGCGCTCGAGGGTAATGGAATGGAGATGCGGATGAGCCCGTTGTGAAGGAGGAGGCTGTGGGCTGTGGCATCGTCGCGACGGGCGCTCGGGCAGTTGCTGCCATCCACCGGCGCGAACAGCGGGTCCTGCCCACGGCTGTCGCGGAAAACGATCCGGGCGGCCGCCGCGCTCAAGCCAAAAGCCTGATCGGGAACGTGACAAGTGCCGCAGCTGCGCCCATTCGTTCCGAGGGCACGGAAGAAGGCGTTGTGGCGATCGATCCTACCGGTGATGCTGAGCGTTTCCATCATGCCACTGGGGTCGACGAATCTCTGCGGTTGCCGCGGGCGATCGGAGGGCGGCAAGCCGGCGAGCGACATGGTCGACAAGACGACCGACGACAAGGCAACCGAGAGATAGAGGGCCACCGCAGCTATTTTTTTCATGTATGTACTTTGCGAACCGCGCGCGCGGCAACGATCAGGAACTCGCCCGGAATTGCATATCCATGCCCACTGCGCCATGGCTCGATGGCATCGAGGTAGCGATTGCGCGCGCGCGCACGTACGTCGTCGCTGAACCGTGACCATGCGAGCGCGACGGGGCCGCCGAGGAACGCAGCATCGCAGGCCTCCTCAGCACTGTCGAAGTCCAGCGTGATGGTGATCCGGCGCTGTCTCGCGACTTCGAGGCTGGCGCCTGCGCACATGCCTGCGAGCGCTTCCGGGTGGCCGAGCTGGAAGAACAGCGGGCAAACCTCGCTGGTGACTTCGGCATCGACGATCGGAAACAACGCGGACCAGCCGCACTTCGACCGCTCACCCCACACGGCGATCGCCGCGCGCCCTCCCGGCCGAAGCACGCGCTGTATCTCGCGAAGCGCGCGTTCGGGATCTGGTACGTACATCAGTCCCAGCGCACATATCACTACATCGAAGCTGGCGTCCGGCAGAGTCAGCATTTCGGCGTCCATGGGGGCGAAGCGGCAGTTTGCCATCTCCAGGGTTCGTGCCCTCTGCACGGAGAGCTCTACCATCCGACGGGAGACGTCGATGCCGAGCACTTCGCCCTCGGGACCCACGGCCCGAGCAGCCTCGAAAGTGATCAGGCCAGTGCCGCTGGCTACGTCGAGGACCCGTTCACCTGGTGCGAGAGCTGCAAATTCCAGGACGGCCGTTCGCGCGTGGCCGAGCGGCGCTCCCCAGAGGGGCTCGTACTGGTCAGCGGCCCGATCCCAGCCGTAGCGCTGGATGCGTTTGTGGAAGTCGGCGTTCATGGGTTGCAGACGGTGTCCGACCCTGCGTGTTTTGACTCGGAGTGTGCAGTGTCATGGTCCGGTGCCGAAGCGTCCTGCTCCAACATCGGCGCTTCCTGTCCAAGGGTCCGGGAACCGAGCAGCCCTGCGCCGGCGCCTCACCTAACGTCCTGATCTCCTGCTCGAGCGTCCGCGGCCCTGGCGATTCCGCGGCAATCCGTTCAAGATCGTATTTGGGCGCTACCGGGGAAGATGAATCATGGCTACCGAAAACGTCGCGGCGGCGATGCTACGAGTCCAGACCGTATTGCAGCGTAAGCCGCAGACGGGAATACATGACGATGCCCCGGCCACCGCGCGCTGGCACGGTGACTTACGCGTGGTCGCCAGCCACGCGAACGGCACGCAGATCGCTACCGACATGCCGAAGGAGCTCGGCGGGACGGGCGATCAGGTCACGCCTGGCTGGCTGTTTCGGGCGGGTCTCGCGTCCTGCTTTGCGACCTGCATCGCCATGCATGCGGCGGCTCAGGGGATCGCGCTAGGCGTCTTGGAGGTGCACGCCAGCAGCCGCTCTGACTTGCGGGGACTCTTTGGCATGGCCGCTGCCGACGGTACGCCAGTTGGAGCTGGACCGATTGAGACCCATCTGGCGGTGCGCGTCGGCGCGCCTGGGGTTGCGGCCGAGCGACTCACCGGCCTGGTCGAGCAGAGTTATAGATGTTCGCCCATATCGGCCGCTCTTCGAGACGCGGCTCCCGTCAGCCTGGCGATCGAGTTGGAAGGCGTCCAGGCACAAACCGGCGCTGAACGATGACCGGAGATGCGATAAGCTCCGGGAGTCAGATCGCAGCTGGAGGCGGCGGGGCTAATGTTGAACCAGCGGGTACTCATTTCCGGCGCGGGAGTCGCGGGACCGGCGCTCGCGTACTGGCTGCACCGGTTCGGCTCTCGACCGACGTTGCTCGAGCGTGCCGCCGCGCCGCGTTCCGGTGGCCAGGCCGTCGACGTGCGTGGAGTTGCCCTCGATGTGCTGCGACAAATGGGCCTGTATGAGCCGGCACACGAGCTGCGCACCCGCATGCGTGGGGTATCTGTACTCGATGCGGACGGCCGGGAGACCTGGCGCTCGGAGGAGCGAACCTTCAGCGGCGGCCCTCTCGACAGCGGCGATATCGAGATCTTTCGCGATGACCTGGCGCGCCTGCTCTGCGACACCACCCGGGACCACGTGGAGTACATGTGGGGCGATTCGATCGCCGCCGTCGAGCAGTCGGAAGAGGAGGCCCGGGTTTCGTTCGAGAATCAGCCTGCGCGCACTTTCGATTTGCTCGTCGCGGCGGACGGCCTGCACTCGAACGTGCGGCGGCTCGTCTTCGGTGACGAGGCGCCCTACGTGCAGTCTTTCGGAATCGGACTCGCTATCTTCAGCACCCCGAACATGCTGGGTCTTCAAGACTGGCAGATGTCATACCGGGACGACATCAGCGGGTATCTCGTATATCCAAACCGGGATAATAGCCAGCTGCGGGTCAATCTCGGCTTCGGTCTCGGCTCACCCGAAGTCTGGCGTCTCCCCGTCGAAGCCCAGAAGGCGCTCGTCGCCGAGCGCTGCGGGCACCTGCGGTGGGAGATCCCGCGGCTGATCGAGGCGATGCGGGATGCGGCGGATTTCTATCTCGGCGATATCGCCCAGGTAAGGATGGATGGATGGTCGCGTGGGCGGGCGGTGCTGCTCGGCGATGCCGGGTACTGCCCGTCGCCCTTCTCGGGCCAGGGAACGAGCCTGGCCCTCGTCGGAGCGTATGTTCTTGCTCGCGAGCTCGCACGCGCGCCCCAGGGCGATATCCGCGGCGCATTCGAGCGGTATGAGTCGAGGATGCGGCCGTACGTCGAGCTGAATCAGGCCCTCCTCGACCTCGGGCGCAAGGAGCCGACCCCGGACGAAGTGATGGAGAAGGCCAAGTGGGGGATCGCGCTCGATGACCTCCGCGATGCGCCGTCCCGGGGCAGATAATTCAGCGTTGGTCGTCGGCTTGCAACCTGCGTTCGCGGCCGCCCCAGATGCTGCCGGCGACCGTGTGGTAAACCGGGATCGCGAAGTAGACGAATCCGGTCAGTGACGCGGCGGAACTGGGTCCGAGCTGAGCGAGCAGAATGGAGACGATGCCTATCATCACCATGGACGACTCGTCCATCATTGAATGGCGCGTACGCAGCCGCTCGAGTGGTGTCAGCTCGAGCTCCTCGCGGCAGCTCCAGGCGTAGCGATACAGCAGCCAGAACACGCCGAAGACGGCGCTGAAGCCGGCACTGAAGATCGTATAGAGCATTCGAATCTCGTGGTCGGCATAGGGTGTATGACCGATCGCTGCCGTGAACATGAACTTCAGAGGGTAGACATAAAGGAGTACGCAGAACAGCAGCGCGCAGTTGAGTACCACCGCCACCGCATTCTCGAGCCCATAGCGTCGGAAGTAGCGATAGTGCTCGTACCAGACGACGGCGAGCAGAGCGAAGCAGATGCCAAATGCAGGGAAGCCCCGCATTGCGTTGATGAGCTCGGGGTAGGTCTTTGGAACCTCGAGCGATACAACGAGCAAGGTGACCGCAAAGGCGAACACTGCGTCGGTGAAGCCCTCCAGGCGCGTGACCTCCTGACCGCGCCAGCGAAAGCCGGCTTCACCCGAGATTCGACTGTTCGACAGCGCTTTACGGATCATCGGCCATCACCTCGATATGTTTGATCCGCAATTGCCGCTCCACGGCTTGCCGGCGAGCCGCGCGCGCACCCAGTCGAGCTGCAGACCGATGGTTTTGTCCATGAGTGGATCATGGTCGAGGCCCGGCCGATGCACGAACTCGATCGGCAGGTGATGGCGGCAGGCCTGCGCGACGCCGGCCTTGATATTGGCGAAATTCACCGAGGCGTCGTCGTCACCTGCCAGCACCATGAGCGGTCCGCGAATGGGCTTGTCGGTGCTGCGGCTGTCTCGATTGTAGCGGGCGAGCTCGGGTGCCTCGCTCCAGCCGGACCGGACCGCCGCCTGATGTCCGATCTCGGCGGCCGCGGCGTAGTCGTAGTACCAGCATCCCCTCGTCGTCATATCCTTGTAGCGCGCGAGCATGGCCGGTGAGAGCATTCGCGCCACATCGAACGTGGGATAACTCGCCTTCACGCCAAAGGCGGTCAAGGGCCAGTACATGTTCGTGATCGTGGCAAAGTCGCGCGCGTCGTGCGCCTCGAAGCCTTCGTAACTCATGTCGCCCGCGACGGAAATCGCGCCGCGGTAGCTGGGATCGTCGAGTTTCGCCTCGAGCTCGGCAACGCCCCACACCGCAACACCGCCCTGGGAATGACCGACGGCAACCCAACGGCGACCGAGCGACGGGACCGCGGTCCGAGCAGCGGCAACCGAGTAGACCACATCATTGGCCTGTGGAATCTTGTTGTCGTACTGATGACGGCCCGGTGTTCCGAGGCCGGCGTAGTCGGTCGCGATGACGGCGAAACCCGCAGCTACCATGGGCATGAGACCCTCGCTGCCGTATTCGACATCCTTCATGAGCGAGGGCGCGCACATGCGGGCGACGCCGCTGGTGCCATGCGCCCACGCGATGACCGGCCAGCCGCCGCGCGGCGGCGAACCCGCGGGGATCAGCACGACGCCCGAGACGGCATCGTCCGCGCCATCGAGCGCGCGCGACACATACAGAATGCGCACTGCATGTGCCCCTGGCGGCAGGGTATATCCGCTGAACGGCTGCGAGCGGATGAGCGTACCCGGGGGGCGCTCGCCGAGCGGCGGCGGGTCATAGAAGCGCGTGAGCGGCAGAGCATCCTGCACTTCCATCGCAAGCGCCTGCGCTCGCGACTTGGGCATCATGTCATCCGCTGGCGCAGCGACGGCCGCGAGCAGACTCGACGCAGCGATGAGGATCGAGATGGCCTTATTCATGGACTCCCCCGGTCGGATTGTCTATTCTATGCAAGCGGCGCACAAGGCTTTCTCAAGCTGGTCTCGGAATCGGGAGAGATCATATTAACAACGCGTCCCCTCTTGGCTCGCTCGGACCCGCGTCTGGTTGCCCTGTCGCGCGTGGCCTGCCCGCCTGGGCGTACTCTCATCCCAAACTGACGGAGCTCGAAATCGAACGGATCCTCCGTCCGAGCTGGCAGATAGCCGGTCACGTCAGCCAGATTCCGGCCTCCGGAGACTACCTGACATTCGAGCTCGGCTCCGACAGTGTAATCGTGCTGCGGGATGCCCCCGGTGGGATACGCGCTTTTCGCAACGTCTGTCGGCACCGAGGGACGCGACTGCTCGAAGGGACTGGACGATGTTCCGGGCGCATCACCTGTCCTTATCATGGCTGGACCTATCGTTACGACGGCTCGCTGCTCGCCACGCCGGCGAAGGACAGTTTCCCGGAGCTGAATCTTCAGCAGCACGGGCTCGAGCCGGTACGCGTGGAGGTGACGCTTGGATTCGTGTGGGTTTGCCTTGCCGGCAATCCGGATCCTCCATCGCGGCTGTGGGCGCCCATCCAGGAAGAGTTGACGCCCTACCGGTTGGAGGAGTTGGTACCGACACAGCCTCTGTACTTGGAGGTGTGGAATGTCAATTGGAAGATCGCGATGGACAACTATCTCGAATCTTACCATGTCCCGATAGGGCATCCGGGTCTCAACCGGCTATTCACGCCGGACTATGAGGATCAACGGGGTGTCCCCGGGATTGCCCGCGGCTTCAGTTGGATGCGTGAGCCCGCGTCATCGCGGTGGAGCGAGCGGATCTATCAGAAGCACGTGGGTGCCGTGACCGCGCGGTACCTGCCCGAGCCGAATCGCAGGTCCTGGCGATTCTATAGTTTCCTGCCCAATATCGGCATCGACGTACTGCCTGAACAGGTGAATTTCTTCCAGATCCTGCCGTTGGGTCACGACCGAACTGTCATCCGCGGCGCCGCCTTCGGCGTTCGGGATGACAGCCGGGAAATGCGTCTGGTTCGCTGGCTCGGCAATCGCATCAACATGCAGGTGAACAAGGAAGACAAGTTTCTGTGCGAGCGGCTGCAGCGCGGAATTGGGGACAGCGGTTACAGGCCCGGACCTCTTTCGAGCATCGAGTATTGGATGCTCGAGTTTCACGATCTGCTGCGGGCTCGCATTCCGGAAACCCGGCTGCCGAGTCCTCCGGCGCTGTTCACCCCGGTGGATCCGACGAATAGGTGATTGCCGCTATCTTCCAGCCGTTACTCGTGTTGACCAGCTGCCACGTCTCGCTTCCCCGGTTCTCCTGCTTGCCGTCGACGAGGAACACGAAGTTGAAATACACCGAGGCGATCGTGCCATCGGTGAGAATGCGGACATTGCTATGCTCGGGGTCCAGCGCGGCATGCGAACTCGAGACGATTTTTGCGAACCATTGGAAGCTGGCGTGTCGGACCTTCAATGTTGCGGGGTTCTTGGCGCGGGCGCGTGCGTATGCGGCGTCGGACATGACATTGAACCAGGTGCTTCCGGTGTCAATAAACATGGCTGACAGACATGCGCCGTCGTGGGACACCACCGCCTGATGATACTCGGCCATTAGCTGCTCGATTGCCGCCGTCGCCCGCGCGGAGCGTCCGGCGACCCGTGCTTCAGTCGCCTGGCTTACCGGGCTTTGAGCAAGGCATACGGCGGCCGTCAAAAGGGGAGTGCATGGAGGGCAAACCGTAGTGATTTCAATCTCGGATCTCCTGTCTTGTGGCAGCTGCGGCAACGCAATACTCATGGCGCTGCCAGCTCTGCCGGGACTCAGGATAGAGACCAGGCGCGATTGTGAAGTTTGCATCGAACGGGCATATTGAAGAATCGAGCCGGACTGATTTCGCCGCGAGCCGGCGGGCGGCAGGTCCCATTAGGGAGGTCGGGATGGGCGGAGCAGACAGCGAGGGTCGGAATGACCGCCGCGGGCTGGTGGCGCGAGGCTCGCTTGCCCTGGTGTTTTGGACCGCGGTAGGGCTCGTGTTCGCGTTGCCTCAGTTGGGGCTGAGCGCAAACGTGATCGGAACCGTGGCTTCAGCCCTTGCGCAGTGGTGGTCATGGGGCCTGCTGGCCCCGGTAATCATCACTGTGGACCGCGCCCTGCCGTTCCCGGCGAGTCAAATCGGCAGACGTGTAACCACGCATCTCGTCATTGGCGCGGTCTGCGCCGTCGCCTATGGTTATCTCCTGACGTTCATCCGCTGCGTGATGGGGCTCGAGGGATGGTTTGGATTTGCCGGCAAGTCCGTTCTGACGGAGGTGAGGCGGGAAATTTTCTGGAGCATGCTGCTCTACTGCACCATTGTGGGAGCCTGGCAGGCGTACTCATACAAGCGCAGATACATGACCGCGGAGGTCCAGCTGGAGCGGCTGCAACGCACAGCGAGCGAGGCGCGGTTGTATGCCCTGAGGACACAGCTCGATCCTCACCTCCTGTTCAACACGCTCAACGCCGTGTCATCGCAAGTCGAGCGCGATCCCAGGCTCGCTCGAGCCATGATCGAGCAGCTCGGCGATTTGCTGCGACTGGCTCTCGATTCGCACGGCAAGCAGTCCATTACGCTGCGGGACGAGCTCGCGTTCACCAAGCGGTATCTGGCCCTGCAGGAGATCCGCTTTGGAGACAGGCTCAGGATCGAGGTCGAGGTCGCGGCTGATGCCGGCGACGCGCTGGTACCAAGCCTCGTCCTGCAGCCCCTGGTCGAAAACGCCATCCGGCATGGGCTGTCTTCGAGGCCACGGGGCGGCACATTGCAGCTCTCCGCACGCAGACTCGATGGGCAGCTGGTGTTGCGGGTCGAGGACGACGGTGTTGGGCTTGCTCCGGGTTGGTCGCTGGAAGAGGATTCCGGGATCGGTCTGCGCCTGACCCGGGAACGTCTGGCAGTCCGGTTTCCCGATTCCAGCAGCCGCTTCGAAATCTCGCCCCGGG
>DASXFY010000062.1:0-58341 GCA_036489335.1 Steroidobacteraceae bacterium | reverse complement strand
ACCAGCGTTCCTTGCAAATCCGAAGGCCGGAGCTTCTGCCGCCTGCGGCGTCAGACTGCACTGCGGTGTAAGATTGAGGAGGTAAGACCAGAGACCAAGAGCGAAGACGAGAAACTGTCCACGGAAACGGGGCAGGTCCAGTGTGCGACGGTCGCCTAGAGATCGTGCTGCCTGGCGAGCTCGATGGCGTCGGCGCGGCTGCTGACCCCCAGCTTGTTGAATATGCTCTTGAGATGGAACTTGACGGTGTTCGCCGTCATCTGCAGCGTCCGCGCAATCACCTTGTTCGAGGCGCCGCGTGCGAGCGCTGCCAATACTTCCGTCTCACGCGGGCTCAGGGGCAAGGGGCTGCCGCGATCACCGACCCTGAAGCGCTCCACCGCCGAACTGAGTGCGGACAGTGCATGCCTGACGCGAATGCTGGTGGTGGATTCGCTCGCCTGGATACGGGTCCGGACTGTACGTAACAGGGGTGCGATGACCGCGCCCAACCGGGCAATGCTCTCTACATCTTCTTCCGCCATGCGCGCCTCGATGACCTCCAACAGCGCCTGACTCGCTCCGGCGGCATCGCCCCGGCGCAGGTGCAACACCGCGAGGAGTGTGCGTGCCAGCGTCAGCGGTGCTTCCCGCTGGCCCGCCCTTGCGGCCTGTGACAGGTCGTTGAGAGCAGCCTCGGCACCCGTCAGGTCCTCGCGGGCGAGGGCAAGCAGAGCGGCGGCCAGCGCAGCCTCGTCATCCACGCGCCACCAGAATGGATGCTCGCGCCACCTGCCAAGCCGGTAAGGCGGTGAGAGACGAGCCAGCGCGGCCTCGGCCCCCGGGTAATCGCCGCGGAGAATGGCCAGCCGCGCGACCAGGGTTTCCCGCAGTGCCGCGAGTCGACGAAGTCCCCGCTCGCGGGCGGTTCGCTCCATGCGCATGAGCACATCGTCCACGGCATGCTGCCCACCATCGATGAAGGCAATGGCCGCGGCGGTCTCGTAGCCCTCCAGATACACATCTATCCATCCATCGCCGGCCTCCACTTGTGCGAGCGCGGGACCGAGCCGCTCACGCGCGCCATCGATGTCACCGCGGGCGTAGAACGCGACGGCGAGCATCACATCGGAGCAGGCGCGCAAACCGCTGTCAGCGCCGAAATTCTCCTCGGCCAGAGCGCTCGCCTCTTGGAATGCGGCCTCGGCATCGCGCAGCTGGCCGAGTCGCAAGTGAGCCGTGCCGACGTGCAGATAGCAGTGGTTGATACCCACGACGGACCCCAAGTGCCGCATCGCCCGAACTCCCTGGTTGGCGAGATCCAGAGCCGTTGGCATGCCGCCGAGGCTATGGGCGTAAAACGCAGCCACATTGAGCAGCACGGCGCGCGCCACGCTCTCGCTCGCCGGCAGCTCTTCGATCAGCCGGTGCACACCCGCCAGCGTGTCCGGACCGAGCGGCAGATCGCAGTACCCTGCCACCACGTGGTACACGAGCCGGGCGTCGCGTTTGGTCGCCTCGATCTCATCAGGCGGGAGACGGGAAAAGCCAGCCGTAGCCTCTTCCGTGGCTTTGAAAAGCTGCAGCGCTTCGAGCGGTCGCGAGCTCTTGGCCAGAAGAATCGTCCGTCCGAGTTGGACACGCGGATATTCCCGGGCGCGCTCCAGCGGGATGGGGGCGAGCAGACGCCGCAGCAGCGAAACACCGCCGTACTGTGTCAGCTCCCAGATTCCCTGGCGCGCAACCACCTGAGCCGCGTGTTTGAAGTCGCCGGCCGCGCTCGCGTGGCGTACCGCCTCCGCCGGCATGCCGTGCGCTTCGAACCACTGCGAGGCGCGGCGATGAAGCGCCGCGACTTCCTCGAGGGGCTGATCCCGCAAGCGCCGCCGCAGGATCTCGCCGATGAGATGGTGATAGCGCAGCCAGTAGCGTTGCTGATCCAGGGGCACGATCAGATACTCGAAGGCGCGTGCCCCGATCACTTTGGACCACGCGTCGGCGTTGCCGGTCACGGCAGTGACCAGATCCGGATTGAAGGCATCGAGAATCGATACATCGCGCAGTAGCGCTGCTTCCCGGTCGCTCAGGTTGGCCAATACCTGCTCGGTGAGGTAGCTCACGATGCCGTCGACGCTGCCGGATAGCGCGTCCGGCGCGAGAGCGCTTGCGGGGTGAGTCTGCAGCCAGCTGCGCAGCAACTGCAGAACGATGGGCCAGCCCTCGGACTGCTCTGCGAGCCGCTGCGCCTGTGCGGGCTCGAATCCGGCCAACAGCTCGCGTGCCTCGTCGCGAGAGAAGCGGAATTCCGCGGCATCGAGCCGCACCAGCAGCCCGCGTCCCTCGAGCTCGGGCACATTGAGCGGCGGCGGATCCCGGCCGCTCAGGACGATGTGCATCGCGTCCAGCGGCGCGCGCAGCAGAGGACCCAACACCGTGGCAAAGGCCGCGGGCGAGACCCGATGAACGTCGTCGATGATGAGAACGAGGGGACGAATCTCCCGCGCGAGCGCTTGCATGAGTCGATCGACGACGGAGCCTGTCGCCAGGTCCGCGAGTCCGTCCTCCGCGAGTCCCGCCAGCCGGCCAAGACTGCGGCCAGCGCGGGTGATCGCCAATATGAGGTCGCCGACCAGTGTCTGCGCGTCCGTGCTCTCATCGACGATGCTGAGCCACGCAACCTCAGTGCCATTTTCGAGCAGGTCGCTGCGCCACTGCGCCAGCACCGAACTCTTGCCGTAGCCGGCGGGAGCCGCGATGGCGGTCAAGGGATAACGCAGTGCGACATCCAGCCGCCGCCGCAGCTCCGTGCGCGGGAGCAATTCGACGCGGTAAAGAGGTGGGTGGAAGCGGTCATATGCACCCACGGAAGAAAATTCTGTTGCGTGCATACAACGTACGCGGGAAAAACCTTCGCTCAGCATCCTACCCGATGGTGGGTGGCGCGCAAAATACCTACCCGAAATGGCAGCCGCGCCCACTCCATCAAAACGGCCGCCGATACGGCTCGCCCGATAGGATCGAGCCACTCTGTCCCATTCGCATCACCGCCTGGTGGGTCGGGTACGAGGGTCGCGCAAGAAGACCCGCGTCGTGTCCGCGGGTTTGCTCGCGGATGGGGGAGGCGGTACGTCGAAAGAATGAACCGCATGATAATCCGTCATCAACGTGGGATCGTGTGCCTGCTCATCGCCTCCGGCGTCCCTCTGATCGCCGCCCACGCCGCGAGCGCAGACGCTCCCCAATCCGCGGACAGCGACAACAGCGCCCCGCGCCTGCTGCACGAAGTCATCGTCACCGCGGAGAAGCGCGCGGAGCCTCTGCAGCGGGTCCCCGCGCAGGTCGAAGTTTTCACCTCGCAGGAGATCGCGCAGCGCGGGATCACGGACACGGCGGACTATATCGCCGAGATTCCCAACATGACATTCGACCGCGCTGACACCTACAACAACAGCTGGGTAGTGGTGCGCGGCATCGCCTCGGTCACGAATGCGGACCCGCCGATCGCGGTGGTGGTGGATGGAGTGCCGCAGGTCGATCAGCTGCAGCTCAATCAGCAGATGTTCGACATCCAGAGCATCCAGGTGCTCAAGGGCCCGCAAGGAACGCTCTACGGCCGTGACGCACTCGGAGGCGCGATTGTCATCCAGACGCAGGCGCCGACGCCTGAATTCTCTGCCGGCGGCGATCTCACCTACGGCAATGGCGGGATGACCGATCTGCGGGGCGAGGCCTCCGGACCCCTGGGGTCCGACGCGGTCGGCTACCGGCTCGCGGCCACTTATCTCACCCAGAGGGGGCTGGTGGCGGACACCTATCCCGGCGCGGGTGGCACTTCCGACTTCATCCACTACGACTATGACACGCGCGGCAGCATCCTCGCTCATCTGCCGGCGGATTGGACGCTGGCACTGACCGGGGACTTCGGCCGGCACAGCGGCGCGACCAACGAATACAGCTGGATCCAGTCCGACAATCCGAACCAGTTCCTCAATCCGACCTACGGGTTCTACCCGAGCGACGTCGGCATGACCGGCGGCATGAGCGCCAAGCTCGAAGGACCGCTATCGTTTGCGACGCTCACCTGGATCAGCGGTTACAACCGGATGTACGAGAACAACCGCGCCAGCATTTCCTACAGCAATCCCGTTCAGGATCCGCAGGGGCTCTTCGGTCTTGGATTCCAGGCGGGGCAGGGACAGGATCTGGGGCTCACCAGTTATTTCCAGGAGCTGCGCCTCACCTCACCGTTCCAGCAGCGGCTTCGCTGGGTGACCGGCCTCTCGTACCAGTACCTCGACAAGTCCCTGCTGACGCGCGTTTTCGTCGACGCGAACGGCAGCCCGAGCCAGTTCTGGGATTCGAGCCTCGTCATCGTGAACTCCGATTACGAATGGGTCGAGAGCTCCTTCGGCGCCTACGCTCAGGCCGACTACGACATCCTGCCGGACCTGACGTTCACCGGCGGACTGCGGTACGACTTCGATGACCGGACGCAGCAGGATCTCGTGAGCGGCGCGTTCCTGCACTCCGATTTTCTCGCCCGGCAGCCCAAGGCAACCCTGAGCTGGCGCCCCACCGACCGGCAGACGTACTACGTCACGGCGAGCACCGGCTATCGTCCGGGCGGGTTCAACCCAACGGGCAGTCCGTCGCACTTCACCAGTGAATACCTGCGCAACTACGAGGCGGGATTGAAGACGCTCTGGCTCGCAGGAAGTGTCCACATCGATGGCGCCGTGTTCTACGATACCGACCACGGCTATCAGTACTTCAATGTCTTCAGCTCACCCGGCGGCGGTTTCACCCAGGTCAATCAAAACATCAACCTGGTGATCATCAAGGGCGCCGAGCTCGAGAACTCATGGTATCCGACCGAGCACTGGGAGCTGTTCGCCAACGTCGGCTATACCGATTCGGCGATTGCCAAGCTGGATGGCGTGCCGTCCTGCTCGAGCCTGTCCGCCTCCCAGGTCGCAGCGGTCGACTACGGATGTTACGGGTCGTATACCCCTTACCTGACACCGTGGAGCGGGCAGGTCGGCACCCAGTATCGCCAGCCGATCACCTCCAACCTGAGCTTCTTCGGACGCGTGTCGCTCAACCTCTACAGCAAGAAGATCTGGGAGGTGAACAATATCGCGATACAGAACCCGAAACAGTACCTGGATCTGCGCGCCGGCATCGAGGGCGTTCACTGGAGCGCGTGGTTGTGGGGCAAGAACATCACGGGTACGCGTGCCTACAGTCAATTCGTGCGCGCGACTCCCTTCGGCATCGGCTCCGCGGGGATTGGATACCTCGTGCCGCCGGCGAGCTTTGGCGTCGAGCTGAGCATGAAATATTGAGCAAGGGAGGATCGTGATGGCTCCAAAGACGAATGCCCCTGCCGATGCGCGCCTCGCCCTCGGTATCGACGTAGGTGGCACCAACACGGACGCGGTATTGATGCGCGGGCGCGAGGTCATGGCCAGCGCCAAACGGGCAACCACCGAGGATGTGGGCGACGGCCTGGTTGCCGTCGTGGACGCTCTGCTGCGCGATGCGAAGATCGCTCCGCAGTCGATCGGGTCGGTCATGATCGGCACCACCCAGTTCATCAATGCCTTCGTGCAGCGGCGCGGGCTCTCGCGGGTGGCCGCGGTGCGTGTCTCGGCTCCGAAGGGCGATGGAGTGCCCCCCTTCGCCGCTTGGCCCCGTGATCTTCTGGCGGAAACGGGGGAAGCCGGATACTTCGCGCAAGGTGGCGCTTTCTTCGATGGCAAAGAGTACGCGGCGCTCGACCCCCGAGAGCTCGAGCGGATCGCTGTCGATATTCGCGGCAAAGGGATTCGTGCCATCGCGGTCACGAGCTGCTTCGCGCCGGCGCGTCCCGACATCGAGCGCGAGGCTGCCCGGATCCTGCACAGCGCGCATCCGGAGGCCGACATCACGCTGTCGGCCGACCTCGGCGGCCTCGGGCTGGTCGATCGTGAGAACGCCGCGATCATGAACGGCACTTTGCGTGACATGGCGCGACGCGTCGTGGACGGACTCTCACAGGGGCTGCGGCGGGTCGGCATTTCCTGCCCAGTCTTCCTCAGCCAGAACGACGGCACCCTGGTCTCGGCCGATTTCGCCAGCCGATTCCCTGTCATCACCTGCTCGGCCGGTCCCACCAACAGCCTGCGCGGCGCCGCCTTTCTCACAGGGCTCGAGGATGCGCTGGTGATGGACATCGGCGGCACCACCACCGACCTCGGATTCCTGGTGCACGGATTTCCGCGCGAAAGCGCGCTGCCGCGGGAGATCGGCGGCGTGCTCACGAACTCACACATGCCGGACCTCCTCTCCATTGCGCTCGGTGGCGGCACCCTGGTGCGGGAGACCGAGACCGGGCTGAAGCTGGGTCCGGACTCTGTCGGTTACCAGCTCACCGAGCGGGCGCTGGTGTTCGGCGGCTCCGAGCTCACGGCAACCGACATCGCGGTACGGGCGGGTCACGCGCATATCGGCGATCCCGCACGGGTCAGCTCGGTGAGCGGCGCGGTGGTCGAGCGGGCGATCAGCCTGATGCATACGCGCATCGAGGATGCGATCGACCGGATGAAGACCAACAGCAAGCCCGTGCCGGTGATCCTGGTCGGTGGCGGCCACATTCTGCTCAGCCGGCCGCTGCGCGGCACGCTCGAGGTGCATCGGCCGCGTTATGCGGAGGTGGCCAATGCGGTGGGCGCGGCGATCGCCATGGTGAGCGGCCGGGTGGACCGGCTGTATGATTACTCGAGCGGCCGGGAAGCGGCGCTGCAGCAGGCCAAGGACGAGGCGAGCCAGGCGGCACGCGCGGCCGGCGCCGATCCGGCAACGATCAAAATAGTCGAGATGGCGGAGCTCCCCATGACCCACATTCGCACCAACCTCGTGCAGGTACGGGTGCGTGCCGTCGGCGAGCTCGCGTCGTTGAGGAATTGAGCATGTACCAGGTGGAATCGGAGATCGACGTGCGGGACATGGCCCGCGGGGCCGTGTTTCTGGGCGGCGGCGGCGGCGGCGACCCCCGGGTGGGCGCGCTCTTCGTCATCGACCAGATGCGCCGTGGCCGATATCCTCGGGTGATCGACGCTGCCGACCTCGCCGATGATGCGTTCGTCATCTCGATTGCGGGAGTGGGTGCCCCGACGGTGCTCGAGGAGTACCTCGTATCGGCAAAAATGCTGCGGCGGCTCCTCAAGGCGTGCACGGAATTCTACGGAAAGCGGATCGATGCCCTGATCAGTGCGGAGATCGGCGGATTCAATTCGCTCATGCCGCTGGCTGCGGCAACCGAGGTGGATTTGCCTGTCGTCGATGGGGACGGGATCGGACGTGCGGTGCCGCACATAGAGATGACGGCCTTCTCGATCTATGGTTGCCCCGCCACGCCGAGCGTCGTCACCGACGACACAGGAAATCTCGCGCATATCTTCGCAGTAGATGACCGGGCGGCCGAGACAATCATCCGGTCCGTCTGCGTCGGGATGGGCAGCAGCATCGCAGGTGCCTTCTATCCGATGTCGGGCCGTCAGGTCAAAGAGGCCGCTGTCCTTGGCTCGCTGATGCAGACTCTGGATATCGGTCGCCGCATTCGCACCGCACGCGAGCGGCAGTCGGACCCCGTTCAGGAGTTGCTGACGTACCTCGACGTTCCGTCCGAGCAGCGCTTCGCGCGCCTCCTCTTCGAAGGGCGCATCGTGGACGTGCAGCGGGAAACGCGCGACGGCTGGCACTGGGCCCGGGCGCTGCTCAGCGCCTCGGCGGGCGGTGAGCCTGAGTTCTCGCTGGAAATCCAGAATGAGATCCTGGTCGCTCGCAATCGGGGACGCATCGTCGCGACGGTCCCCGACATCATCACCGTCGTGGATTCGGAGTCCGCCGAGCCCTTGCCGGCCGAGCGGCTGAACTATGGTCAACGGGTGCACGTCATCGGTTACAGCGCCGATCCGAAGGTCCGTCGGCCCGAGGCCGTGGCGGTCATCGGACCGCGCGCTTTCGGATTCGATTTCGACTTCGTGCCGATCGAAGGGGTTCTGACTTGACGACATCAGGCGGGACATGAAAGACATCATATCGGCGATCTTCGGCGCCGGACTCATCATCAACGCGGCGCTCTTCGTGCCACAGGCGTGGCATCTGTGGAAGGCCAAGCGCGCCGACGGTGTGTCCATTCCATCGTTCCTGGGATTTTGCGCAATCCAGCTGGTCGGTGTGCTCGACGGCTACTATCAGCACGATAAAGCGCTCCTCATTGGGATGACGGCGACGGTTCTGACCTGCGGCACGGCGACGAGCCTCGCGATCTACTACTCGGTTGTCAGACGCCCCTGAACGGGCGTCTGCCTCACGCCCTGACCAGGTGTCTCATTTTGAGGAGCTTTACGACTCCAACAGTGCATAGCGGCAGTATGAAGATGGCGATGATTGCAACCGCCATGAGACGGTAGCCCTTCGCGATCAGCTCGACCAGGCCGACAGCGGCGGCCACGAACATCGCGCCCATGACGATGGCGGCAGGCACGAGAATGCGCACTGCCACCGGCGTCGCCCTGCCATGGCTTTGATAGAGCGCCGCAAGGCGCGCGTTGAACGCGTACACGAATCCGACGCTGCTTTCCAACAAAGCGAAAAATATCATCGCTTCGAATATCAGATGGAACAACGGTCGATGCAGAGCGCGCAGGATGAAATCCGAGGGCAGCACCTGCGAGCCGATGCCGGGATAGAAGGCGAGCAGACAGGTGAAGAACAGCAAGCCCGGCGCTATCGCCAGCGGGCCGCACAATGTTCCGGCGATCACCGCATCCTTGCGGCTGCTCAGATGCCGCAGCACGGGCAGGATGAGGACCGCGCCAATGACGTTGTAGGAGGCGTAGGTGACCCCTCCGACGAACCAGCCCGAGATCGGCGCGGCCGGCCTCAGATGCGCGTCGATCAGGGCGCCGAATCGGCTGAATGTCAGCACGAAGAAGGCGATGTAGACCGCGTACAGGAACACTGACACCAGCTTGAAGAGCCGCTCCACCGCCGCCTGCCCGCGGATGACGACGAGCAGGATTCCGGCCGCCAGCGCCAATGTTCCCACCACGGGGCGCCAGCCGAAAAGCGCTTGTCCGATGGCGCCAGCCGCCGCACCGAAGACGGCCAGGACGAGAATCAGGAATGCGAAGTAGGCGATTTCGAAGGTAACGGCCCAGCGTCCGAGAAGCTGCCCGAAGAAGGCCCGGTAGTCGCAGCTTCGGGTCTCATATGCGAATACGAAGGTCAGGGTGCAAACGGTGCTCCAGATGAGCATCGCGAGCCCCATCCCCAGGAGCCCGCCCACAGGTCCCGCCGGAAGAAAGAATTCGGCCAGCTCGCGCCCCGTCGCGTAGCCGCCTCCGATCACGACGGCCTTGAAGGCGAGGCCCGGCAGCAATACGCGATTGACGATCGAGGGTGATCGCGCGCTCATTGCGGCAATCTCCGGGCAAGCTCACTTACCCGCAGACGAAAGGGTCGCGTCGCCGGGCCCGTACTCCGGCGGAGTGGTTCGTATCGACTCTCCCCGCACCAGGGTCCGCTCGAAGAAGTCGGCGGTGGCGCCGAAGTTGCGCACCCAGGTCCGCCACATCAGGGAGTCGTGAGTTTCGTCGGGGAACACGATCAGCTCATAGGGGATGGCGTGCGCACGCAGCAGCGGCACCAGGTCGACTGTCTGCTCGAAGGCAACGTCGCGATCATCGTCGGACTGCATCAGCAGCACCGGAGATTTCCAGTCGCCTATCGATGCGACTGGCGATGCCTGGTAGGCGATCGCCTTGATTGCCGGGGAAGCCCCCGCCATGTCCTGCGTCCAGTCGTGCACCCCGGCGTAGTCGACCCCCGCCTTGAAAATATCCGAATTGCGTGCGAGGCCGAGCGCCGTCAGATAGCCGCCGTAGGAGCCGCCCCACAATCCGATCCTGTGCGGATCGACGAATGGCAGCGCCTGCAGATATCTGGCGCCCGCGACCACATCCTGATACTCCGAGGCGCCCCATGGCCCCCAGTGCGCCGGCTCGCGAAAGGCGCGGCCATACCCCGTGCTCAAGCGGTAGTTGACCGACAGGACCACGAATCCGCGGCTCGCCAGATATTCGTTGGCGGCATACATGTAGTTGTAAGCATCCATCGGATGGAAGCCGAGCATCATCTGCCGGAACGGACCGCCATGCGTGAAGATGAGGCCGGCGCTGTGCGCCGCGTGAGCGCGGGGCACGAACAACTGGCCGTGGATCCGCAGCCCATCCGGGCTCCTGAAGACCACCTCTTTCGGCGTCACGAACTGCTTGGAGGGATAGGCTGCGGGCAGCGCGTCCGCGGCAATCATCTCGCGCCCGGTCGCCGTCAGACGATAGGGCATTGCGGGCCGGGTCGCGGTCGAGCCGAAAAAGGCGATATGGCGCCCATCGCCCGTGACCACCGGTGACCACTCGATCGAGGCGCCGCGTGTCAACGCGACCGGGTCGGGGCGATCGATGTCCACGCGCCAGAGGTGCCGGCGGTCGATGTCATTTTCGTTGGAGGAATACAGCACCGCTTTGCGATCCCGCGTCAGCGTCACCGGGCCATTGAAGGAGAAGCTTCCCGGCGTGAGCAGCAGCGGCGTGCCGCCGCTCGCTGCAACCGAATGGAGGTGCAGCCAGCCGTCTTCCTGCGATGCGAACACGATGCGCTCGCCGGCGGCGAACTGGAACGCGGCGTTCTCCCAATCGCCTTCGTTGAGATACGATCCGTTCGCATCGTTGGTGCTCTGCCAGATCACTTTCGTCCTGCCGCTGGCCGCATCCCACACCTCGATCGTCCAGGGTTGCGGCCGGCTGGAAAGGAATGGGTCGCCACCGCCCATCACCCGGATGAAAGCCAGCTTCGAGCCATCGGCCGACCAGCGCGGCAACGTGTCATGAAATACGCTGGGGTCGATGTAGCGCAGCGTTGGCGCTCCTAACCGGAAGATGCCGATCAGCGCATGGGTGCCACGGTCACTGACGAAGGCAATCTCCCTGCCGTCGGGCGACCAGCGCGGCTGTGAATCGTCGCCGCGGATGTAGGCGAGCGGCCGTGCGGGTGTCAGGCCCGAGATCGGCGCCAGCCACAGCTCATGCCCGCCGCTCCAGACCGCATATTTCCCATCGGGGGAGATCTCGATGTCCTCGCAACCCTCGGGGGTGCAGTTCATGGTGCCGAGGAGCCGCGGCTTGCCGTCCGCGACGTCGGCCGCCCACACCTGTTGCTCGGGCTGCCGCACGTTGCTCGTCGGGTCGGCCACTTCGCCCCGCGGGTTCGTCTCGCTGCCGCGCGCATACACGGCCGTGCGGCCATCCGGCGTGAGCCGCAGACCGTTTATGGGCATGCCATCGTCCCCGGTGTAATGGGTCAGCTGCCGGCCGGTGAACTGCGGGCCGTCGGCCACCCACACGTTGCGCGCGCCGCGCAGGTTGAAGACCCAGGCGATCCGCTCGCCACGCTGTGCCGCCGTCAGCTCATCGGGAAAGGAAAACCCCAGCGCCTGCGCCAGGGTGAAACCTTGTGCCAGCGCCGGTTGCGCAGGCAGCAGCAACACCGACAGGAGCGTTGCGGCGAGTCCCGGCATGGCGCCGCGCCCGAGAATTTCGCTCATGCGCATCATCGATGCTCCTCTTGACTTGCGATTCATTGCTGAGGCCGCGGGTGCGCAGTGCTGGAAAAGCGATCCGCGGCGAGCGCGGCCGGGTCGAGTCCGCCAACGGATTGCGCCGCGGACTCGCCGCGGATCAGTGCGGCGGCGAGCTCGGCGGCGGCGGGCGCCGTCTGGATGCCGTAGCCGCCCTGTCCGGCGAGCCAGAAGAATCCCGGCGCGGCGCGATCGAAACCGATCACGGGCGACCGGTCGGGCGCGAACGACCGCAGCCCCGCCCACTTGCGGCGCACGCGGTTCACGGTCACCCGCGTAGCCCGCTCCAGGCGGTCGACCGCGATTGCGACATCGAGGTCCTCGGGCTGTGCGTCGCCCGGCTCGACCGGGGTCTCATCGGCGGGCGAGACGAGCAGCAGGCCTGCGTCGGGTTTGAAGTAATAGGCCTCTTGGACGTCGATGGTGAGCGGCCAGGTATCGGATGCCGGGCCATCCGGCAGCTCTATCAGCGCCGCGGTGCGGCGACAGGGTTGGATCCCGACGGGCGTGACGCCGGCCAGGCTTGCAACGCGATCGGCCCACGCCCCGGCCGCATTGATGACTATGCCCGCGCTGAAATCTCCCGTGCCACTTTTGATGCGCCACGTCCCTTCCGTACGCGCGGCGGCGGTCACGTGAGCTCCCGTCACCATCGTGCCCTCGTTGCCGACCGCGGGCTATGCGGGCACGTATGCCGACCCGTGGTACGGCGGCCTGACGATCACGGTGCGCCCCGGCAACAGGCTTTGGATCGACTTCGATCGCACGCCGAACATGAGCGGACCCCTCGAGCACGTCGCCGACGACACCTTCCGCGCGCACTGGACGGAGAGGGGCATCGAAGACGCCTATGTCACCTTCCAGCTCGACAAGGGACGCATCGAATCGATCGCGATGAAGCCCGTATCACCGCTTGCGGATTTCAGCTTCGACTATCAGGACCTGCACTTCCGTCCCGCGCCTCACCGCGCGCCCATGACGTGATCGCATTCGAAATGGAAGCCATGTTGCCTTTCATCAAAACGACGACGTCATCGAGATCAACTGACGGCGGCCCAGCCGCCAGGGGGAGAATGGTCATGTCAAGGTCATCCCGCATTCCATCGCCGATCCTGCTCGTTCTGGCATCGACCTTCGCGGCGGGCCAGGCTGCACAAGCGGACGATGCCCCCGCGCAGCCGCAGACCGCGGCGATGCTGCAGGAAGTCGTCGTCACGGCGCAGAAGCGCCAGGAGAAGTTGAGCAATGTGCCGATGGGGGTCACCGCGATCACCAGCCAGGTCTTGCAGTCGATGCACCTGGTCGATTTCGCCGACCTCGAGACCCAGGTGCCGGGCCTGTCGGTGGAGCTGACCGCTCCCGGCCTCGACCGTCTAAGCATCCGTGGCGAGAACGTGGGCGGCGTCGGCTCGACGGTGACAACGTACATAGACGACGTGCCGTTCGGCTCGAGCAACGCCCTTGCCAACGGTTACGGCCTGGCCGGGGACTTCGACACCTGGGACCTGCAGCGCGTCGAGGTACTGCGCGGACCGCAGGGCACTCTGTACGGTGCCGGCAGTGAAGGCGGCTTGCTCAAGTACGTGACCGCCCCGCCCGACCCGAGCCACTTCGCCGGCGCTTTGGAGCTCGGCGATGAGGATGTGGCCCACGGTGGCAACGGAACTTCCTACAAGGGGATGGTCAACATTCCGGTCTCGGGCGTTGCGGCGCTGCGCCTCGACGGGTTCTACACGAAAGTGCCCGGGTTCATCAACGATCCGTCGCTCGGCAGGAGCGATGTCAACGCCGGCTATCGCGAGGGCGGCCGCGCATCGTTCCTGCTCGACCTGGCTGACAATTTCTCGATCCGATTGTCGGCCTTCGGTCAGACGATGCACACCGACGGCACGCCCGACATCGACGTAATCGGTGCCGCGGGCACGCCTGTCACTCCGCCCGCCGACCAGTTGCAGCCGGCAGTTGGTAACTACGACCAGCAGCGCTTTGTCAACGAGCCCTCCGACTTCAAATACAGGGTCTACAGCGCGAACCTCGAATGGCGCCTCGGCTGGGGTACTCTCAGCTCGGTCACCAGCTACGGGACGACCGATTCGGACCAGTACGAGGATGTGACCTCGACCGAGCTCACTGCGGGAGTTCCCTTCAGTTACGGCATGCTCATCGACGAGCTGTTGCCGCCCGGCGCCAACGCCTCCCTGGCGGAGATCAACGACGTCAACGTCAAGAAGTTCACCCAGGAGATGCGATTCGCCTCCCCGACGGGCCAGACGATCGAGTGGCAGGTGGGAGCTTTCTATACCCATGAAGCCTCGAGCATCATCCAGTCGCTGCCCTCGTTCATCATCCCGACCCAGGCCTCGACCGGATTGCCTTCGCTGGAGAACGTGAATCTGGATGCGCTGTATCGCGAGTGGTCCGGATACGGGCAGATCACCTATCACTTCAGTCAGGCATTCGACCTGTCTCTCGGTGGCCGCTGGTCGGAGAACAAGCAGTCCGAGAGCCAGTCGATCAGCGGCATCGCGGCCGTGGTGGGTCCACCCACGACGAGCGGCGGGACCTCGACGGGAACCGATTTCCTCTACTCGATCGCGCCGCGCTGGCATGTGACGCCCAACACCATGGCCTACATACGCGTCGCCACTGGCTACCGCCCGGGTGGCCCGAACGCGCTGCCGCCGATCACTCCCGTGGGCGTCGATCGCACTTATCAGTCCGACTCGACCGTCAACTATGAGCTGGGCCTCAAGTCCACCCTGCTCGACAACCGCCTGTCCGTCGACGTGGACACGTTCCTGATCAATTGGAAGAAGATCCAGCTATTCGAGTACGTCGACAGCTTCGGCATCAATGCCAACGGCGGCACGGCAACCAGCAAGGGCTTGGAGTGGGCCTTCGGGCTCACCCCGTTCCAGGGCCTCAATCTCAGGCTCACCGGCGCCTATGTCGATGCCTACCTCACGGCGGATGCGCCTGCGGCAGGCGGCCTCAACGGCGATCCGCTACCGTATGCGCCGAAATTGACCAACTCCCTCGATGCCGAGTACACCTGGAAGGCGTTCGGGGACTACACGGCCTTCACGGGCGCGACCTGGAGCCACATCGGATCGCGCGACAACGACTTCACCTCGAGCGCGACTGTCGTGGGTACCGCCGTCGTCTTCGTGCCCAACGCGCGATTCGACATGGGTGGCTACAACACACTGGATCTGCGTGCAGGCCTCGACAGCGGACGCTGGTCGTTCGAGCTGTACTGCAAGAACATCGCGGATTCCCGCGGCCTCGCGACCTACACGAGCACTGGAACACCCAACTTCGGCGGGGCGATCACCCTGCAGCAGCCGCGCACGATCGGCGCCACGATCGATCTGCACTTCTGAGGACGCGTCTGTGGCGAGCGGCGGAAAATTGCAGCTGGCGGTGACCGGGGAGCGCTGGCCGATGAAGGAGCCCTTCGCGATCGCAGGCTACACGTTCACTCATTTTGATGTGATCGCGGTGAAGCTGGCGCGAGACGGCGCTGTCGGCCGGGGGGAGGCCGCCGGTGTCTACTATCACGATGAGACCCCCGCGGCGATGATCGCGCAGATCGAGCAGGTGCGCGCGGCGCTGGAGGAGGGCATCTCCCGGGAGGAGCTGCGCGAGCTGCTGCCTCCAGGTGGCGCACGCTGCGCACTCGACTCCGCCCTGTGGGATCTCGAGGCGAAATCAAGCGGTGTGCCGGCCTGGCGAGCCGCGGGCCTCAATGTGCCCGCACCCCTGAAAACCACCTTCACGGTGAGCGCCGGGACGCCGCGCAGGATGGCGGAGGTCGCACGGTCCTTCGCTCTGGCGCCCCGCCTGAAAGTAAAGCTGACCGGGGAGGATGACGCCGTGCGCCTGCAGGCGGTGCGCGCGGCCCGCCCTGACGCGTGGATTGGAATCGACGCCAATCAGGCGCTCACGCGCCGCTCGCTCGAAGCGCTGCTGCCGCTGCTCACCGAGCTCGACATACGACTCATCGAGCAGCCGGTCAAAGTCGGCCAGGAGGAGGAGCTGCGCGGCCTGCGCTCGCCCATTCCGCTGGCAGCCGATGAGAGCGTGCAGTCGCTGGCGGATATCGCAAGCGCGGCGGGCCTCTTCGATGTCGTCAACATCAAGCTCGACAAGTGTGGTGGCCTCACCGAAGCGCTGCAGATGGCGCACGAGATCCGCCGCCAGGGTATGACGGCGATGGTAGGCTGCATGCAGGGCACTTCACTGGCTATTGCGCCGGCGTGCCTCGTGGGTCAGTTGTGTGAGATCGTAGACCTCGATGCGCCGGTGTTTCTCGACAGCGACCGTGCCGCCAGGGCAGTTTACGAGGGCGGCACCGTCCGCTGTACCGTTGACTGGGGCTTCCCGGCATCGGCCAAAGAAGATCGAAAGGGGGAAAAGAAATGACTATTCGAATGAGCCGCTCCCGCGGACACTTCACGGCATTGCCGGGTATCGTCGCACTGCTCGCCGGAGCAATCGGTATCCTGTTGGGCGCCGGTGCCGCCGCGGCACGCGGGCAGCCTCCGCTTGGCCCGGCGCCGAGCGTGAATCCAGCTGTGCCCGCAGCCTCCTCGACAACTTCGGTGGCCGCCGAGGAGAGCGGGTCTCACGCCCTGACCCAAGACGATGTGGCCGCATTCTTCGACGGCATGATGCCGTACGCCATCGATCGCGGAAACATCGCGGGTGCCACTGTTGCCGTGGTGGCGGACGGCAAGGTGCTCTTCGCCAAGGGCTACGGCTTCTCCGACGTGAAGACGCGCGCCCCAGTTCTGCCGGATCGAACGCTCTTCAGGGTGGGCTCGATCTCGAAACTCTTCACGTGGACGTCGGTGATGCAGATGGTACAGGCCGGCAAGATCGACCTGAATCGCAACGTGAACGACTACCTCGATTTCCACATCCCCGACAAGTTCGGGCAGCCGATCACCATGCGCGATCTGATGACGCACACGGCGGGCTTCGAGGACACGATCTCCCAGTCGTTCCTGCAAAAACCGGAGCAGCTCATTTCTTTGCGCGAGTATCTGGTGCATCACATCCCGGTGCGCATCTTCCCGCCGGGAAAGGTCGTTGCCTATTCCAACTACGGGGCGACTCTCGCCGGCTACATCGTGCAGCGGCTTTCCGGCGAGCCATTTGAGCAGTATGTGGCGGACCATATCTACCAGCCTCTCGGCATGCTGCACTCGACATTCGTGCAACCTCTGCCGGCCGCGCTCGCACCCGACATGTCGCAGGGGTATGCCCAGTCATCGGATGGCAAGTCGAAGCCATTCGAGATCGTTGAGATCGCGCCCGCGGGGTCGGTCTCCGCGTCCGCCGCTGACATGGCTCGCTTCATGATCGCGCAGCTCGGTGACGGCAGCGATGGCGGCGCACAGATCCTGGATGCCCAAACGCTGGCGCTGATGCACTCGCCACAGTCGCGCATGGCGCCGGGAATGAACGGCTTCGACCTCGGTTTCTACCAGGAGAATCGCAACGGCCTGCGCATCATCGGGCACGCGGGCGATACCAATTGGTTCCATTCCGACCTGCACCTGCTCCTTGATCGCAACGTCGGCGTCTTCATGTCGTTCAACAGTGCGGGCAGCGACGGGGCGTCGGACAGCGCACGCACGGCCGTGTTCAGGGCCTTCCTCGATCGTTACTTTCCCTATGCTCCGCCGGAGGAGGCGACTGTCGCCCACCCGCAGGTCGACGCGGCCCGGGTGGCCGGATGGTATGAGTCCTCGCGCCGGATCACGAGCGCGTTGAGCATCATCAACAGCTTCCTGCAGACGAAAGTGGTGGCCTCGCCGGATGGCACGCTGCGGGTGGCCGCGCTCACGGATCTCAGCGGCACGCCGCTGCGCTGGCGCGAGGTCGGCCCGCTCACCTATCGTGAGATCGGCGGGCAGACGCATCTCAAATTCGTCGCCGATCCCAAAGGACGAATCCTCTATTGGATCTCGGACGATTTCCTGCCGGTCCTGATATTCCAACGCGCTCACGGCTTGAGGCAGACCGGCGACATGATCTGGATGATGTCCGTCTTCTGCGTGATACTGCTGCTGACCGTCATCCTCTGGCCGGCCAGCTGGGTGACGCGGCGCCGGTTCAAGACGCCTCTGATGCTCTCGCCGGAACGAAAACGCCTGCGCCTCGCCTCCCGAGTCGGCGCGGTGCTGCTTCTTGCCATGGTGGCGTCTTGGGCGCTGATCGTCATGCTGTTGCTCAAAGGCAGCTGGGGCCTCGATGGAGCCATGATCATCGCTTACTGCGTATCGGTGCTGGGCTTGCTGGGCGCGCTGGCGATCCTGGTGGAGACGGTCTCCAGAGTATGGCACGGGCCCGGGGGCTGGCTGGTGCGCGGCGGGGAGGCGCTGCTCGGGCTTGCGGCGCTCTATGGTGTGTGGTTGGTCTTCGCGTACGGGTTGATCAACTTCAGCCTGCGCTACTAAAGATTCGCGGCAAAGAATGGGCATGGTGGGAGACATCGGGCCGGCAGCGGGTGCCGGCCCGGCCGCGGGTTCGGTGGCCGCATTTGGCTACCGGCAGGAGCTCAAGCGCTCTCTCAGCGTCTTTGATCTTCTGGTCTATGGCCTGCTGTACATCTCCCCCACCGCCCTTTTTGCCACCTACGGCATCCTCTACAACGCCAGCGCCGGGATGGTGCCGCTGGTGTATCTCATCGGGTTCGGGGCGATCGTCTTCACCGCCCTCTCCTACATGGCGCTGTCGCGGGAATTTCCGCTGTCGGGATCCGCGTACGCCTATGCGAAGCTGAGTTTCGGAGAAAGCGCCGGCTTCCTTGCGGGTTGGGCCGTGACGCTCGATTACCTGTTGGCGCCGGCGCTGATCTATATCGCGGCGGCGGTGGCGATCGATGCGGTGCTGCCAGGGGTGCCGCTGGCGGTCTGGGGCAGCCTGCTGCTGGTGATCAATACGGTGGTCAATCTGCGGGGCATCGAATCCGTCGCCCGGGCGAATGCCGCTCTGCTCGCCTTGCAAGTGCTGGCGGTCACGCTCTTTCTCATATTCGCGTTGGTGGCGGTCGTCCACGGCACGGCAGGCGCGCACTTCTCGCTGGCGCCGATCCATGGCGGTGGACGGATCCCATCCGGGGTGGTGCTGGGCGCCGTGTCGATCGGCATGCTCAATTTCCTGGGGTTCGATGCCATCTCGACGCTTTCCGAGGAAGCCAAAGGGGGCGCTTCCAGCGTGGCCAAGGCGACATTGCTGTCACTGGTCTTTGCCTCGGTATTCTTCATCGGCGAGAGCTATCTGGCATCTTTGCTGGTGCTCGGCCGCAAGGCGTTTCCCCCGGGCATTCCGACCTACGCCGCCTTTTATGACATCGCCGCGCTCGCGGGCGGCTCATGGTTGAAGGTCACCCTGTCGATCGCGGGTGTGTTCGTCGCAAACGTCGGCGCGGGGCTTACCGCGCAGGCGGCGGTCTCCCGGCTCTTCTTCAGCATGGCGCGCGACGGTCGGTTGCCGCGCGCATTGAGCCGCGTGCATCCACGGCGGGGTATTCCGGATCGGGCGACGCTGCTCGTGGCGGCGATTACCCTGGGGCTCATCATCTTCTTCGCCAGCCGCCTGGAATTGCTGGTGACGATCGTGAGCTTCGGCGCGCTCAACGCGTTTCTATTCGTACACGCGTCGGTGGTGAAACATTTTGTATGGGACCGGCGCAGTCGTAACTGGGTCCGCCACCTGCTTGCACCGGCAATCGGATTTGGTGTGGTCGCCGTCGTCATCTGGGGGATGAGTGGCAACGCCAAGATCGTAGGCGGGTGCTGGATGGCCGTGGGCCTGGCGGTCGCAATGCTGCAACATATGCGGCGGGGCGCAGGTCAAGGAACTTGACCTTCGCGCATCTGAGATGCGCGAAAGTTCGAAAATCCCATTCCGGCTTGCTCTGCCCGAGCAGGGCTGCCAGCCCGCCGGTCGTCCTCTCGAAGTTCTTGGCCGGCTCTTAGGGCCGTTGGTTGTGTGGGACCGTGAGATTTTCTGTTCAGTAAATAACGCGGAAGTATTGAATCACGATCTCAGGGGGCTCCGAGGCGATTCATCGGGCTTTCGTGATGGACTCCTGCAGACGCTCGGCGAGTAGCGACGCAAACGGCTCGATGTCGAGATCGATGCTCGCTTTATCCAGCGCTCGCAGGTAACGCGCGCGAACGCTGGATCTGAGTACTCGCTTGGTCCCCGTCTGGAGCTTCTCGAGCGCCGCCAGGGACTCCGCTAATCTTTCGTGCGGCGTAGCCACGGTACAATCTCAAGTGTTTAATGCTGCATTACATCAAGTTTAAGATGCTGTACTAAGACAAGTCTCAGATGCTTTATAAAGACAAGTTTTAAGCGCTTTATAGCAAATAAACTGTTGATTTATAAATAGAATTCTGGTCCAAGATCCACGTGTGAACAGGCGTCCGACGCAAACCGTAAGACGGCCTTTCGCGGTGGCGTATGAACTGGTTGGTCGCGGAGCTTCGGCGGGGAGCGTTTCGAGCCCTTGTCATGTCCAGGGATTGAGCACAGCTTTCACGGATGCCTGAAAGTCCTCCGCGTTGCGAGTCACCAAGGTGAGCGCGTGAATCTGTGCGGTTGCGGCAATGAGTCCATCCATCGCGTGAATGGGTCGGCCGAGCGTCTCGCGACGGGCAACGAGCCGCCCCCATTCATCCGCAATCGCGCCGTCTACGCCTATGATCCGCTCCTCGAAACGCACTGGTAGATCATTGCGCAGCCACTCATCGAGACGACGGCGCCGGCGGCCAAGCGTTCAATGCCGTGGCGCAGCTCCGCAAACGTCACGACGCTGAGGAAGACCTCACTCTCATCGACTTGGGCAAGCCAATCGACGAGACCTGCGTTGGGCCGAGGCTTCGTCCACTCTGAAACGACGTTCGTGTCGAGCAGAAAGTTGAGCGCCGGACTTTCAATCCTGAGCCACGCAGCGGCGAGGCCTTGAAGAAATCCGCCAGCGATCCGTTGCGCCGACTCCTGCGCTCCCATTCATCGGCATCCACGACAACCGCGGTTCGCCGGCCGTTACGGGTGATGGTCCGGGGGGCCGTGTATACGGGCGTGCTCGATGACCTCGCTCAGTTTCGCCTTGGCCTGCGCGACTGTCCAAATATCGGTGTCCATAGGCTAATTCCCAAATATGGTCACGATGGTCATTATAGTCATGGAGTCGCCCAGCCGCAATCGGCCGGCGGTTCTCCGGGCGCGGCCGCAGGCGCGAAGCGGTCGAACATTCATATATGGGATTGGGGGCGCATGGCACACTGAAAGGGCAGTCCCATACCGCTCACCCTGGAGTCCAGAACCGTGCGCAGCGTTTTGCAAGGCATTCCCATCGTGGTGCTGCTATTGGCCGCCACGATATTGGAAGTCAGTGGCGACGCCGTAGTCCGTACGGCCATCTACAATCACGCAGGACTTGCTCGGCTAGGGTTGTTTCTGGCCGGTGCTGCCTTATTGCTCGGCTATGGGAGTCTTCTCAATCTGGCGCCGCTGGAATTCGGCCAGGTGGTCGGCCTATATCTGGCGGTGCTCTTCGTAGTCTGGCAGGTGATTAATTTCGTGGCGTTTCGGGCGGTCCCCACACTGCCAATCATCCTCGGCGGCTCCCTCGTGATCGCCGGCGGCGCAATCATCACGTTTTGCAAGCCGGCTTAGCCTTCACGTCGCATAGCAACGGCGCCCTCAGCTGTCGCGGATTCGGTGTTCGCCCCGGTGATTACGCTGGGTTGCCAGTCGACTCGGACGCGCTCGGGTTTTTTGACCGAGGAGGCGCTCGTACATCTCCCCGCCGGCCGCATAACACTCGCAGGAAGCGCGCTCCAGGCCGCGGCCGTCGAGAATGGTTATCTGGCCCCGACTGTAGCGGATCAATTTGCGCCGCTGCAATGACCCGGCGGCGCGAGTAATACCAACGCGGCGCACACCCAGCATAAGCGCCAGAAACTCCTGGGTGAGATTGGACTCATTCGAACCGGAGCGATCGCGCATCATCAGTAGCCAGCGCGCGAGGCGTGCCTCGACGACATGAAAGCGCGTGCACGCGGCCATCTGCGCGAGCTGACTCATGAGGACGTAGAGGTAGCGAGTCAGCGTTTGTCGCAGCACCGGGCTGCGCGTGAGCACGTGAGAAAACTTTGTCGCGTCTATTCGAAAGGCGGCCCCGGCACCTTGCACCAACGCGCGCAATGGAGCGTCTCTCACACCCATCAGCAAAGAAACCCCGAGCATGCCCTCCGAGCCGACGAGTCCCACTTCAAGCCGGGCGCGTCCACCAATCGAGGAGATCAGGGAAATGAATCCACCGGTTGGGAAATAGACGTCACGAATCCGCCCTCCCTGCTCGCATAACCTGTCGCCGAACGCCAGCTCGACAGACTCGCAATGTGTCAGCAAGCGCCGACGTTCGGAGGCGGGTAGGCCGGCTAGAAGGAGATTTTCGCATCCATCGCCGGCCGCTGCGATGTGCGCGGCCTTTCTGATTACTCGAGAACGTGGCGGGTCCATCGGCTATTGAAACGCCGGGATGAGGCGCCGTCAGTGCGCCTGCGCACATAGCGCAATCAGTCGGTCGTCAAGCGCTGGCGCTGCTGGGCGTCTGCGTCACCGGCAGCAGTCGGTCGGTTTCGTGCCTGACGACTGCATAACACTCGCAGCAACCGCTCTCCAGTTGGCGCCGGTTCAGCACCGTGATGTTTCCTCGGCTGTACCTGATCGCTCCCAGTTTCTGCAGCTTCCCGGCGGCTTCGGTTACGCCTTCGCGACGGACCCCGAGCATGTTCGCAATGAGCTCTTGCGTCATGGTCACCTTGTTCGAGTTCAGCCGATCAAGTGACAACAACAGCCAGCGGCACAGCTGCTGGTCCACCGAGTGATGGCGATTGCACACTGCGGTCTGGGCCATCTGTGTAATCAGGGCCTGCGTGTATCGCAGGAGGATATGCAGAAGAGAAGCGTGACGCCCAAACTCACGCTTGAGGCGCGTACCGGTCAGCCGGTACGCCCAACCGCCGCTTTGCACGATAGCGCGGTTCGTCGTAGTTTCGCCGCCCATGAACAGGGCGACGCCCAGGACACCCTCATTTCCGACTACCGCGATCTCCGCCGACGCACCATTGTCCAGGACGTAAAGCAGCGAGACGATCGCATCGATCGGAAAATAGACGTGACGCAATAGGCCCCCGGACTCGTAGAGAACCTTGCCCAGGGGCAGTTCCACGAGCTTCAGGTGTGAAAAGAGCCGTTCCCGCGCGTCCACCGGCAGCGCATTTAAGATCTGATTCTGCACGGGTGCGGGTGCCATAACCACTGATAACTCCTCCATTCACCGGGTTTTGTGCTGCAGCTTACACGCCTGATCGAGCGTGCGGTAGCGCACCTAGCTGCGGTCAAGGCTAAGATCGTCGAGATACTGCATCGCCCAATAGATTGGTTCCTTGTTCTATGTACGCCACTGCACGGAGAAGGGTGGTTGCCCGTGGTTATGTACCGCTTTGGGGAATCTGCCAAGGTAGGACCTGAGTGGCTCACAACCGATTCTTCACGAACAGCGCGGTCGGTAACGGTAATGGCACCGTGATGAGGTCCACCGAGCGTGAACAAACTGAGGCGCTGCGCGCAAGCGAGGAGCGCTACCGCACGCTGTTCAACTTAGTGCCCATCGCCGTGTATTGCTGCGATGACACGGGCGTCATTCAGCAATTCAACCGCCGCGCAGCGGAGCTTTGGGGTCGCGAGCCAAGACCAGGGGATACGGACGAGCGTTTCTGCGGCTCGTTTAAATTGTACCGTCCCGATGGCAGCTTCATTCCGCACGCGCAGTGTCCCATGGCCGAGGTGGTGAGTGGCAAACTGGCACAGGTGCGCGACGCGGAGGTGCTCATCGAGCGCCCCGACGGCTCGAGGGTTGCGGTCGTCGTGAATATCCGACCGCTTATGAGTGCCCAGGGGGAAGTCGCGGGCGCCATCAATTGCTTTTTCGACATTACCGAACGCCAACGGAACGAGGAGCAGTTGCGAGAGTACGTTGCCCGATTGGCCGACGCCGACCGCCGGAAGAGCGAATTTCTGGCGATGCTGACACACGAGCTGCGCAATCCCCTCGCCACCATCCGCGCCGGACTGCAAGTGCAGCAGCTCGCGGGCACAGATCCGCAGACCGCAAACGGTGTGACGGAACTCATGGAACGGCAGGTCGGTCACCTGGTGGGTCTCGTCGATGATTTACTGGACGTGAACCGCATCAGCCAGGGCAAGGTCCAATTGCGTCGAAGACGGGTTGAACTGGCGACTGTAGTGCATGCTGCCGTCGAAACCGCGCGGTCACTCATCGAGCGCATGGAACACGAACTCATCCTGTCAGTGCCGCCCGAGCCGATCTGGCTGAATGCGGATCCCCTCCGGTTGGCCCAGGTCCTGGGAAATCTGCTCAGCAACGCCTCCAAGTTCACCAGGAGCGGTGGCTCCATTCGCCTCACCGTCGCGCTGCAAGGCGAAGAAGCCGAAATCCGGGTGCGCGATAACGGGGCGGGTATTGGCGCCGATCAGCTTCCATTGGTGTTCGAGATGTTCATGCAGGTCGAGGCCCCGATTGCGGGCTCCGGCACAGGGTTGGGTATCGGTTTGGCGCTGGTGAAGAGCCTGGTGGAGATGCACGGCGGGACGGTAGAAGCGCACAGTGCCGGCGTGGGTCTTGGTAGTGAGTTTGTGGTGCGTCTACCGGTGACCCACGAAGCAGCGCAACCGCAGCCGGCAGCCCAACCTCACGAATCGTTGAGGGCCACGACTGCCCGCCGGGTCCTGCTGGTTGACGACAATCGGGATGCTGCCGAGTCGCTCGCCATGCTGCTGAACCTGAGCGGGCACGACACGCACATCGCGCACGATGGCCTGGAAGCGGTGGAAAAGGCTGCGCTGCTGAGTCCCGATATCATCCTGCTGGATATCGGCTTGCCGAAGATCAATGGGCTCGAAGCGGCGCGCCGAATACGAAAGCAATCGCAGAGCAATAGGCCGGTGCTCGTAGCCTTGACGGGGTGGGGTCAGGACGCGGACCGTCAAAAGTCCCGCGAAGCGGGATTCGACGCTCACATCGTGAAGCCAGTAGATCTCAATGTCCTGGCAAATTTGCTGTTCGAGTTTCCTGCGGTCGCCTCCGTTCGTTGATTGCTCAGGAGCGCCTGCCTGGCGTCGGCACTGGCTCGGCTGATCGGCGCCGCGCGCTACCCAGGCGACTGCGTCCTGGGGGTGGCGCGACCGGATGATGGGCCTATGCGCGCCAGCGTACCGACCGGGACGCCCGGTTCGCGCAATCTCTCAGCTCGACCGAGGAGACAAACATGTCAAATCAAGCGACTGAGACGGGTTGGAAACGCTTTCTCGACAGGTTGAAGCAACTTTGGGGGAAGCCCGACCGCGCTGACGTGCCGGCAGCAGTTGCCAGCGCGACAGACGCGCATGGGGCGAGCAGGCCTCCTGCATTGGGGGACACACCAGCACCCAGTCCCGGTGGTCCCCCGTTGTGACACGGATGTGCCGGCACTCGCCGGCATGCAGAGAATCGAGCCGAGGCTCAGGGACGTGGGCCCCGGCCAGCGCATCTTGCGTGGGCCAGCCCCACCATGCATCCGCGCTCCTCGTCCCAGAGCTTCAGACGTGCGCACGCGAGGCTCGTCAGAAGGGTCAAACGAGGTGCACACTGCAGCAGCGGAGTCGCTTCGAACGCCGCACGCAGCCGATAATTCGGAATGCGCGGCGCCAGATGGTGAATATGGTGGTAGCCGATATTGCCGGTGAACCAATGCAGGATCCGCGGCAGATCGTAGTGGGAGCTGCCTGTGATCGCGGCCTGGGTGTAATTCCACGAGTTTCGGCGGGTCCAATACGCGCCCTGGAAAGTGTGCTGCACGTAGAACAGCCAGACGCCCAGCGCGCCGGCGATGGCCACCACGGGAAGTTGCACCAGCAGCAGCGTGCGCAAATCCAGCAATGACACAGCGGCAGCCGCGGCGATCAGAAGCATCAGATCGTTGAGCAGCACACTGGTCCACTCCTTCCGCCATGACAGCGGAAGCCCTATCGGCAGCCGGTGCTTGATCAAAAACTGATACGTTGGGCCGAGTCCGAGCAGGACGGGCATGCTGCGATAGCAGCGATAGAGGAAGCGACCCCAGCCGGAGCGCTCTTGATATTCCGCTACCGTTAAGGTGCGGATATCGCCGAGCTCACGCCGATCGAGGTTCCCCGAAGTCGCATGGTGCAGGGCGTGGGTCTTCTTCCAATAGCCGAAGGGGAACAATGTGAGCAGCCCGAGACAGGCACCAACCCATTGATTGGCTCGGCGGCTGGCGAAGTAAGAGCCGTGTCCACAATCGTGCTGAATGATGAATAACCGCACGTACAGCCCTGCGGTAGGTAGCGCCAGCAACAGAGTCCAGCCGTGGCCCCATCGAGCATGGAGGCTCCAGGCCATCAGGCACCATAACAGTGTAAACAACGCAAACGTGCTGCCCAATTGCCACAGCGCCCGTCCCCAGGAGGGGCGCGCGAATCGAGTACACAACTGCCGCACATCGCCGCTCATAACGGCCTGAACCGTTCGCGGCGCGTCGGCCTGCAACGCGTTCGCGCTCATACGCCTATCATAGCAGGACGCCCGGCTCCCTCTGTGCGGTGCCGAACACATTACGGGCGATGCTTCCGCGAGCTCTGTGCGTCGCCGTACGGACGCCGTGCGATACACCCCCGTAGTATCACGCTGGCGCTTGGCACGTTCTCAGTGGCAGGAGCAAAGGCGGTTACAGTGACCAGCAGCTGGAGGCGGCTTTCCGACGAGGCGCATAGACGTGCCGACACTCGCAGCGGCCAGGCGCCGCCCGTCAAGGGTAACGAGTCGCAACAGGTGGCGACTTGGGAGAATGAGGGCGGACAGTCAGCACTGCCCACGGAACCCCTGAGAATCCTGATCGTCGATGACGATATCGCGTCGTCAAGTTCATTGGAGCTCATGTTGGATGCATCGGGCCATTCGGAGACTCGCGTCGCCTACTCTGGCCATGCCGCGCTCGCCATTGCTACCGACTTTCAAGCCTCCATGGTGCTGCTGGAGCTCGGCCTGCTGGATATGAGCGGCTATGAAGTGGCCCGCATATTGCGCCAGCGCTCCCGAAGCCATGACTTGCGATTGATCGCGCTGATATCCAGGCGCGAATACGCCGGCCGCGAGCTCGCGCGGGTCGCGGGATTTGAGCACTATCTTCTGAAGCCCGTCGTTGCAATCGATCTTGCGGCACTGATCGCAGATGCACGCAGGCCGCGCTAAATCGCTTCATTGTTCGCCTCGAGCGCACCTCGCCCGGCGGCATCGCGCATCCTGCGGCGCGCCTGGCATCAGATTGCGAGCCCGCTCCAGCGCGCGGATGTAGCACGCGGCGGCACTCGGGGCGAGCTCATTGCGGCGCACCGACGCATGCGCGCGCGAACCTATGTTCGCTGCCGCACGGACCTCACGCGCATTTTCGGGCACTGTAAGCGACTATCTGTCGCGCGCCGCGCGCAGCGCAGCTCAACCAAGCTAAGCAGCTCGACATCCGGGAAACGATGCTCGCGCTCCCGCGCAGCTATGGTCAAGCAGGAGATTCCGATGACGGTCGAGCTGGCACGCGTTCACATCGTACCCAAGCCTTGGGGCAACACCGACCTGAGGCCCTGGCATGGCTATCACGACAGCAAGGCTGCGATTGGGGAGATCTGGTTCGAGCGCACTGATCCGGCAGCACCCAGCCCCGCGTTGCTCCTCAAGCTGATCTTCACGAGCCAGCCGCTCTCGATTCAGGTGCATCCAGCCGATGCGCTTGCACGCACACTCGGCCTGGCACACGGCAAGTGCGAGGCGTGGTACGTCCTCTCCGCCACTGCGGATGCGAGGGTAGCCGTGGGATTGAACCACCGACTCACCCCCGCGCAGTTGCGGGCGAGTATTCTCGACGGCTCGCTCGCTGAGCGAGTGCAATGGCGGACGGTGGGCACCGGCGATAGCACTTTCGTGCCGTCGGGTACGATCCACGCCATCGGCGCGGGCCTCGTGATCGTTGAGATTCAGCAGCGAAGCGATGCGACATTTCGGCTCTTCGACTTCGGCAGGAATCGTGAGCTGCACGTGGACGTCGGGATCGCGGCGGCAAGGGGCGATCAACGTGAGCGCCGCGCGCCTCCGCGCAAGCTGACCAGCATAAGAACCTTGCTCGTCGGCGGCCCGCGATTCGTGCTCGAACGCCTCGTGCTTCCGCATGATTGTCGCAGGGATATCGATGCGACAGGGGAAACCTGGCTGTTCATCCTTGCGGGCCATGGCCGGGTAGGCTCCATCGACGTTGTACCGGGAAATTCCATTTTTCTCGAGTCAGACCGGGCGCGCATCGAAGCAGGGCCGGACGGCCTCGAGGCACTCGTTGCCTATGTAGGCTGCAATCCGGTGCCGGATCTCCTCCATCGTCCGAATGGCACACGCGTGCAAGATCCCGCAAGCGGTCCGCAAAAAGCGCGTTTACCGCCGGAGATGAGCTCCGTCGATCCAACCCAGCCTGCCACGGCGGCCTCATGAGTCCGTTCGGGCGATTCGCGTTCATCGGAAATTCTCTGCCGCGTCGCTGCGGTATCGCGACCTTTACGACTGATCTGCAACAGGCCATCGAGAGAGCGCCGCCGTACGAGCGATGCGGCATAGTCGCGATGAACGACTACGGCCGTACCTATGACTACCCGCCCGCTGTCGGTCTGCAGATCGATGACCGCAGGCTCGGGGACTATGAGCGTGCGGCCGATGTCCTGAACCGGGCGCAGTGCGAGGTGGTTTCGCTGCAGCATGAATTCGGCATCTTCGGTGGCGAGGCCGGTGACCACATCGTGGCACTTGCCAACCGACTCGCTATACCGCTGGTAACCACGCTCCATACCGTGCTCTCGCAGCCGACACCCGCGCAACGCCGCATCCTTGGCGGCATCGTCGATGCTTCCTCCCGCGTCATCGTCATGGCCGAAAAGGGCAAGGAGTTGCTGCGGACCATCTATCAAGTGGCCGCTGCGAAGATAGAAGTCATCCCCCACGGAACTCCCGATTGCGCATTCGTTGAGCCGGACGAGGCAAAGCGCGCCCTCGGCTTTGGCGGGCGTCCCGTCATTCTGACTTTCGGGCTGCTCTCCCCCAGCAAGGGGATTGAAGTCATGATCGACGCAATGCCCGAGGTCCTCAAGAGCAGCGCCGCGGCCGTCTACGTCGTGCTCGGAGCGACCCATCCGAATCTCATCCGTGAGCAAGGCGAAGCCTACCGCAGCGGCCTGGTGGCGCGTGTGCGCGCGCTTGGAATCGAAGATCATGTCGTCTTTCTGGATCAATTCGTCGATCAGGCGACGCTGCTGCGCTTCATCTCGATGTGCGATGTCTATGCGACGCCGTACCTGAACGAGGCGCAGCTGACATCCGGCACCCTGGCCTACAGCTTCGGACTGGGCAAGGCGGTGGTCTCGACACCCTATTGGCATGCGCGCGAGCTCCTGGGAGATGGCCGGGGCGTGCTGGTACCCTTTGGCGATGTCGCGGCGCTCGGTCGCGAGATCGCGGGGTTGCTGAGCGACGAGCCCAGGCGACGAGCAATGCGCGAGCGCGCCTATGCGGAAGGCAGGCCGATGACATGGCCGAAAATAGCCGAGCGTTACCGTGCGGTCTTCGAGAGCGCGGCGAGGAGCGGTCCCCTGCGGTTCACGCCGCGACAGGATGGGGACATGAGCCCCGCTCGCCGCGGTCATCAGGCTGCTCAAGCCATACCGATCGGCCACATCTTGTCACTTTGCGATGATACCGGCCTGCTGCAGCACGCGGTACATGCCGTTGCCGATCGCGCGCATGGCTATTGCACCGACGATAACGCGCGGGCGCTACTGCTCGCCTGCGCCCTCGGCCGGCCGTCGGAGTCGCCCCTGCCCGAGATCCTGACGAGCCGCTTCGCGGCATTCCTGCAGCACGCCTGGAACCCCGGCACCGGGCGCTTCCGCAACTTCCTGGGCTACGATAGAAGCTGGCATCCCGACGCGGGATCGGAGGACAGCCATGGGCGCGCGCTCTGGGCACTGGGCGAGTGCGCGCGCAGCGATCATGATCACTCGCGGCGGAGTTGGGCCACCGCCCTGTTCGCGGAGGCGCTGCCGGTCGTGGAGGGATTTACCTCGCCGCGGGCGTGGAGTTTCACGTTGCTCGGCTTGGACGCGTACTGTGCTGCTGTCGCGGAACACGCGGGCGCGCGCCGCCTGAAGGAGCTTCTGGCCAACAGGCTCCTCGCCATCATGGCGGCTGTGGAGACCTCCGACTGGAAGTGGTTCGAGGACAGCCTGGCGTATGACAATGCGAGGTTGTCCCAGGCCCTGATCGTCACCGGCCGCTCGATCGGGACACCGCGCTACCTGGCTGCAGGGCTGCGCACTCTGCGCTGGCTCATGAGCCTGCAGACGGCGGCAGAGGGCCACTTCAGGCCCGTCGGGTCGAGCAGCTTCGGTGCCAAGCGGATGCACCCCCAGGCCTTCGATCAGCAACCCCTGGAAGCTGCCGCATCGATCTCGGCGTGCCTGGCAGCCTGGCGCGCAGGGGGCGATGACACCTGGCGGGTCCACGCGGAACGCGCATTGGCGTGGTTCTTCGGGCATAATGATTTGTCATTGCCGCTGATCGACCTCGAAACCGGCAGTTGCCGTGATGGCCTGCACCCGGATCGCGCCAACGAGAACCGGGGAGGCGAATCCGCCGTCTCCTATCTCCTCAGCCTCACCGACATGCATCAATTCGGCCGCCTGCGGGATGAGGTTGCGTCAAGTCCGCTGCAGGCCGCCGTCGGCACCTGACGGCCTCATATGACATTCGAGAGAAGGGGGGAAGCCTTGTCCGCGGCGCCATTGCTCAATCGTCAGCCCCTCTGTCTGCGTCCCGATCCAACGAGAGTGGTGATGCGGCACTTCAAGCCAAGCATCGAGCCGCGGGATCTCAACCCGCCCGATAGGAGGCGGATGACGCACATCGTCGACCGGATCCTGGCGCTCGACGCGCAGGCCGCGCGCGGCGAGTTGGAGGAGGTGCTCGAGAGCTTCGAGGGCCGTCACCGACGGCTACTGGATGCCTTCGAGACTCGCGCCGACGCGGTGGAAGTCGTTCATTCTGTTCACTCGCCGCTGACACAGGTGCAACGACAACTCATCGGCGCCTACTTCCTGCACGAGTACTCCTTCGAGGCGGCGGCCCTGTTCAATCCGAGCATGGTCGCCCATCCGGATCAGTCCGCGCTGCAAGGCGGCGAATGCCGCGTCATTGTGAGCTTGCGGGCTGTTGGGGAGGGTCATGTGTCCTCACTGACATTCCGATCGGGAATCGTCGCGCCCGGGGGCACTGTGACCATCGACCCCACCGCCCACCTCGCATCGATCCCACACCTGCAGCGGCTCGTTGTCGCGGCACCCCGGGAAACCATTGAGGTGATATTCGAGCCCGACTGCGACATCAGCGAGCGCGTGATCTTCCCGGTCTCCGAGGCGCAATCGAACGGGATCGAGGATGCCCGCTTCGTGGAGTTCAAAGACGGCAGCCACAGAACCTTTTACGCGACCTACACCGCGTATAGCGGTAGATCGATCAGATCGGAGCTGCTGGAGACAACCGACTTCGAGCGCTTCACGATGACACCGCTGACGGGTACTGCCGCGCGCAACAAGGGTATGGCGCTTTTCCCAAGGAAGATCGACGGTCATTACGCCATGATCGGGCGACAGGACAACGAGAACCTCTACCTCATCTATTCCGACGACCTCTATCACTGGAACGAAGGCGTGGCCCTCCTCGAACCTCGATTTCCCTGGGAGTTCGTTCAGATCGGCAATTGCGGGTCGCCGATCGAGCTCGATGAGGGCTGGCTGCTGCTGACCCACGGAGTCGGGCCGATGAGAAGATATTGCGTCGGAGCGGCTCTTCTGGACAAGCAGGACCCCTCCAGGGTCCTCGGTCGCTTGCCGGAGCCGTTGCTGCGCCCAGAGCGCTCCGCGCGCGAGGGCTACGTCCCTAACGTCGTGTATACGTGCGGCGCCATGCGCCTCAACGGCCGCATCATCCTTCCCTACGCAGTCTGCGATACGCTCTCACAGTTCGCAACGATCGAAATTCCGGCGCTATTGCGTGCGATGGTGCCCTGACCGGGTGTTATCGGTCAGAGCGCTATATCGCTTGCCAGCAGTAGCCATGGCGCCTGCCGTGCTTCCTGCTTGCGGACATTAAGGAAGACGACTGCAAGACCCCGCGCCTACCAGGATCCGCCGAGCTGAAACAGGATATTGAGGCGCTGAAGGCTTGGGCAAAGGCAATCCGCGACCGCCGAAATAGTCACCTCAGAGGTGCGGGGTGGGGGACGATCGGGCAAGTGAACGGGTGGTTGGAGCTCCCAGGGTTTCCTGGAGGCCTACATCTAACGTCGCTTCGCGCCACATTCAGGGTTCGGCACACTGATCGGCCCGGTGGCGTTGACTACAGAGCAGAAATTGCGAGCGGTCCTGCGAGCCGCATCTGCGGCGGTACCAGCGCATCGCTTCAGCCAGTCGTTCCTACTGTCCGAATGGACGCATATCGTCGATGCGCAGCAACGGCGCACGTGGGAATCCTATCGCGACGTGTCCCGCCTGGGCCGCAAAACTAGGCTGAAAGAGCCTCAACGAGCCCAACTGTGGGACATCTTCGCCCGCGTCTGGGCGGCGCTTGGCGAACGGGGGTCGACAACGCCTGCGGCCATGTATGTCGCATTGGCCCGAAGGCTGACAGAGGTGCGGAAAGCTCCCTATGACTTCGCGGTGATCGATGAGTGCCAAGACTTTCCGAAAGGCACCTGCTCTATGTCGCATGCACGCGGGCGAGAGATCACCTGCATATTTCGGGGGTCGAGCCGGTGTCGGAATTTTTGGAGGATTTGTGCGCGCCCTTAGGAAGTCACGGGTAGGCATATTCAGTTGTACGGGGATTCGGATACTGTATGAGTTCCCGCCAAGCCTGTAGGCAGCACCACGATTTCCGCTGGCACACCGAATGAGGCGTGACTGCATCGCGTATGTTCTCCACGGCGAAATAGACGCCTCCTGCGGCGTCCGTACTGCACGCGGATATTCGAAATGCACGGGTGCAACAGACCGCAGAATCCAGTAGTCTAAGCGCTGACCATGAACGCTTCCACATTTCGCGTTGTGTATGACGGACCGGCGCTGACGGAGCACGTCATGGACGTGCGCGACCTTGCGCCGGCTCTTCTCGCCATTGCGGAGGCGCTGGAAGAAGCCAACAGGGTGCTGAACGGTACTCAGGCTCAGGTCCAGGTGCAAGTGCATGGGTCCTTCAAGACCGGATCCTTCGGCATCGATCTGAGCGTTGTCCAATCCTTCGTGGCGCAGGCCCTGGATTTTCTCGCTGAAGACCATAAGGTTGTCGGTGCTCTGAATCTGCTGGGGCTTCTCGGCTTTGCGGCCGGCAGCTCTGCTGGCCTTATCCGACTCGTCCGGTGGCTCAAGGGTCGAACGGTCAAGAAGGTCGAGATTAGCGATGAGACCGGTATCGCGCGAGTTATCACGGACGATGAGGAGCTGCAGGTCGAGGTGCGAACCATCGAGCTCTTCCGAAGCTACAAAATTCGTTATGCGCTCGAGAGAGCAATCAAGGTTCCCCTCGATCGAGACGGCGTTGAGTCGGTCGCGTTCATTTACGAGGAAGTGGTCACGGAAGTCATTGAAAAGAGAGACCGGCATTCGTTCTCCTCGCCCTCAGATGACAAGACGCAAATCTCGGAGCAGGAGTTCACCGCGCATCTTCAACTAGTGACCGTCCCTATGCGCGATGGCTATAAATGGCGGGTGGACGACGGAGGGGGCCCATTCACCGCCACTATGCTCGATGAAGCTTTCGTCCAAAGGATGCAGCGGAACGAGATTCCCTTCGCACCGGGAGACATCCTGGTAGCTAGAATCCGGCGGCGGCAGTTCATACAGGACCAGGAGCTGCACAATGAAAGCGAGATCCTTCAAGTGACGCGCCACGAAGCGGCCTATAAGCAGATCCCGCTGCCCATCGTCCGACGAGAGGAATAGAGCCTCCGGCAGATGAGCGTCACGTGGCCAAACGAGCTCGCGGAGGCGGCGAAGACGAAAGTCGCTTCTGGCGAGTGCGCATGGGAAGCGACGTCATCCGTGACGAACTGCGGACGCCGGTGGCCGCGATCGCGAGCACTGGCTGAACGAGCGGCTCGGACCAGCTTACGACGCGCTCAGGGTCGACGCTTTTCGCACCACCACAACCCAGCGGGTCCGTGCGCGCCTCGCGGCCGAGCACCGGCGCCAAGAGGTGAAGGCCTACAGCGTCATCTTATACCCGAGGCCGAGGAGCGTGGGCTGGGAAAAACTCGGTTGCTCCATGTCAGCGCGTAGCAGACTCCAGAACCCTGAACGACCGAAGGTACATACGGGACGCCACCGTCATCCTGTAGCAATAGATATTCATCCAGAACCTCCGGGTTGCGCTTGGCTGAGCTCGCTCAAAGAACGCAGTCAGTCACCTACAGCGCGACAAGTTATCTCAGCTAAGACCTCATGGGGCGGCGATGGGCGCCGACGCCCCGCGGCATCGTTTAAGAAAATATCAACGAAAACAAGAGATTTCAAACTTATCGTGACAAGCCCTAACTTCTGAGTGTCGCCACTGAGTCCAATTTGTAAACCGTTGGTCGGGTTTCAGGTCCTCAGCCAGCACCCTACAGAACCTTCGCGAGCAGACCCCCGTCCGCGACGAGACCGGTTGCATTGATGAATGCCGAAGCATCGGACAATAAGAATGCGATAACTGAGGCGATCTCTTCAGGGCTGCCGACCCGCGGAATAGCTTCGCGGCTGAAAGATAACCCCAGGGCCTCAGGGCCCCCATGCGCGTCGAAAACGGGTCTCGACATGCGTGTATCCACCGCTCCAACGATCAAGGCGTTGGCTCGGATCCGATCCGCAGCGTAGTCGAGCGCCAGCTGCCGCGACAATGCCAGCACAGCGCCTTTGCTCGCGGCGTATGCAGCGTGCCCCGCGGCCGTGGCCACGGCGTGCACCGAGGAAATATTCACGATGCTGCCGCCGCCCGAGCGGCGCAGTATCGGCAACGCAGCGCGGCACACCCGAAAAATCCCTGTGACATTGATATTGAACGTCGCTTCCCACTCTGCGTCCGACAAATCCTCGAGGCGTTTACCAGTGACGCAAACGGCGGCGCTGTTTACGACTCCTTGCAGAGACCCCAAAGTCTTTACCGCGAACTGCATTGCCTCATCGACGGCAGCCTGTTGCGTGAGGTCCGCTTCACGGAAATGTAGTCGGCCCGAAGATTTCTTGGCGTCTCTCTCTAGCGAACGGCCTTCGTCGCCGTCCAATCCAATGCCCAGGACCGAGGCGCCTTGCTCGGCCAGCAGAGTCGCTGTGGCACGCCCAATGCCTGTAGCCGCCCCGGTAACGAGAATGCATTTGCCAGCGACTGAAAACACCGGATCGGTCACGAGAACTTCAGGACGGACCGCACTGTGTTTATGATCGTGTCTCGCGATGGGATAACTGCCGTTTCGAGCTTGTCGTTGAACGGCATCGGTGTATCGCGAGCTGCGACTCGGGAAACCGGTGCATATAGATCTTTGAACGCCTTTTCCGTGATCCGCGCGGCGACCTCGGCTCCGAAGCCACCGTTCCGGCAGGCTTCGTGTGCGACCACCAGGCGATGGGTCTTGCGTACCGAAGTGAGGATGGTCTCCTCATCAAGCGGCCGAATCGTGCGCGGATCGATGACTTCCACGCTGATGCCCTCCTGCTGCAGCACCGCCGCGGCCGAGAGCGCCTTCGCGACCATGGATTGAGTGGCGACGACCGTGATATCGGACCCTGCGCGCTTGATATCCGCCTTGCCGATCGGGATAGCGTAGGGCTCTCTTGGAACAAAGCCGCGCTCGCTGAGGTAGAGCATCTTGTGCTCGAGAAAAATCACCGGGTTGTCGTCCCGGATCGCCGAGATCAAGAGCCCCTTTGCATCGTAAGCGTTCGAGGGCGCCACGACGACCAGACCAGGCACGTGGGCGAACCAGGCTTCCAGACTTTGACTGTGCTGCGCGGCCAGACGGATGCCGCCGCCTTGCGGGCCGCGAATGACGACCGGGACTTTAGCCGCGCCGCCATTCATGAAGCGAAACTTCGCCGCCTGATTGACGATCATGTCCATCATCTGGGTGACGAAATCGAAGATTTGAATTTCTACGACGGGACGGAGGCCGGCAATCGCCGCACCGACGGCGGCGCCGCAAAACGTCGCCTCAGAGATTGGCGTATCGCGCACACGCTCGGGACCGTGTTTTTCCATCAGCCCTTTTGTGACCTGAAAGATGCCGCCGGTCTCGGCAATGTCCTCGCCCAAAATGAAGACGCTTGGATCCCGCTGCATCTCCTGATCCAAGGCTTCGTTCAGTGCCTCGGTGTAGGTGAGCTGCCGATCGCCTTTGTCCTTGGGCTCGGTGTGTGCCTGATGCGGCGCGTAGACAGCCGTATCGAGAATCTCCGGTGTCGGGTCAGGACTTTGCGTGCCAAAAGCAATAGCGGCCTCGACTTCCTGTTCGATGGCGGCCTTGATCGCCTCGACCTCTTCAGGAGTAATCTGGGCTCCGGCCATTGTTTCCTGTAACCGGATCAGGGGATCGCGCGCTTTCCAGGCGGTCATGTCGGCCTCAGTGCGCGGCTCACGCAGATTTGCGCGCATGCTGTGCGGACCCCATCGCCAGGTCATGGCCTCGATCAGGCTGGGACCTTCGCCGCGGCGGGCACGTGCAATCGCCTCGCCGAGAACCTGATACACCGCCACCACATTGTTCCCATCGACGGTCTTACCTGGCACGGCATAGGCGGAGGCCCTGTCCGCTATCTGTGGCACCGATGTGGTTTGATGGAAAGCGGTATTCAGCGCGTACTGGTTGTTCTCGCAGACGAAGATCATCGGAAGCTTCCAGACCGCTGCGAGATTCAATGCTTCGTGGAATACCCCTTGATTGGCGGCGCCGTCCCCGAAGAAGGCGACCGAGACCTGTGAGGTTTTGCGCAACTTGGCGGTCAGCGCCGCGCCCGCGCCAAGCGGCATGGTGGCACCCACGATGCCGTTTGCCCCGAGAATATTGAGCTCGAGATCGGCGATATGCATCGACCCGCCGAGGCCGCCGCAGTAGCCGGTCGACTTGCCCATGAGCTCCGCCATCATCCGATCGAGCCGCGCGCCCTTGGCGATGCAGTGCCCGTGACCCCGGTGATAGCTGCCTACGTAATCATCGGTATTCAGGTGCGCGCAGGTGCCTGCGGCGATCGCCTCTTCGCCCGCATAACTGTGCGCGGTGCCTTTGATCATGCCCTTCTTGAAAAGCTCGCTCGCCTTTTCCTCGAAGCGCCGGATACGGCACATGGTCTCGAAGAGCTGCAACAGCACCTTCGAGGACAGATGCGCTGCAGGCTTGAGCGAATCGTTGGGGGCGGATACGGCAGACATGGTCTTCCTCAGTTCTGCGCCGTGCCGATCCGCTGCTCCCACCCGTCTTCCCAGATGTTCAGGTAGGCCTTCGGCTGATAGGGATGAGCCTTGGCCACGTCACTGTTGAAATCGATCCCGAGTCCGGGACCCTCGGGGAGCGACAAGTGGCCCGTCCTCGAATCAATGGTGGGTCGCCAGGTCACGAGGTCGTGCGTCCAGGCGTCGTTGAACGCATCGAAGTGTTCCTGGATCAGGAAGTTCGGACAGGCCGCGGCCACTTGCAGACATACTGCTGTGGCAATCGGGCCGCCGCTCTGGTGTGGGGCGATGTAGCTTCCATGCGCCTGGGCCAGGTGCGCTACCGCCATGGCGGGCCCAATGCCACCTAGAGACATCGGCTCGGGCTGAAAGATATTGACTCCACCGCGCTCGGCAAGCGTGAAGAATTGCGAGATCTTGTCGTATGCCTCACCTGTCGCGACCGTTATCGGGGAGCGATGCGCCACCTCATGCACCGCTTCGTGCCGCGCGCCTGTCGTGGGCTCTTCCCACCAATAGATGCCGATCGGCTCGAGCTTCCGCGCCGCCCGCAAGGCCTCGCTTTCCGTGAAGCGCCTGTGCACGTCGATCAGGATCTTGAAGTCCGGCCCGACATCCGCGCGAATCGCCGCCAGGATGTCATACGCCAGATTCAGCTCCGAATCTTCGATGAAGCCTACCGCGGTGCCAAAAGGATCGAGCTTGGCGGCTTTGAATCCTTTCTGCACGACCTTGCGAATGGCTTTGACGAAAGCCTCCGGAGTGCGCTCGTTGCGATACCAGCCGTTGGCGTAACCGAGAACCGACTCCCGCATCTTGCCGCCCAGCAACTGATAGATCGGCACTCCAAGGGATTTGCCGAGAATATCCCAGCATGCCACCTCAATGATGGCTATGGCGGTGCGATGGATATGTCCGCCGTCATTGGAGACGCTGTCGAACATGCGCCTGGCAAGCACGTTTACATTACGCGGATCCTGACCGATCACGAGATGGCTGAGCTCATTCAGGGCCGCATCGATCGTGTGAACGAACCCGTTCAGCGTGCCTTCGCCCACTCCGTAGATACCTTCGTCCGTGTGGACTCGCGCGAAGAGCCAATTTTTCCAGACCGCGCCCACGGCATGTGTCTCAATCGATGTGATCTTCATAATCGCCTTCCAATCGCCAGAGGCTTCCAGTTCCGTCGTCTATTGCGCGCTCGTGACTCTCAGCAGAACGGATCCATGCGCAGGTATGCTTACTTCGTAACTGCCGGAAGCGCCGTTCAGATTCCGGTGCTGCCACAGGTCCCGGACACTCTCGACGTTTCTCAGTCCGATGTCAGCCCAGTGCAAGTGCACACTCTGAGCGACATAGTCACCGCGGTTGAACACCGCCACCGCGGTTGCATTGCCCGCCAATCGCTTTGTCCAGACTTCGCTCAGCCCTTCCTTGAACACCCGCTGCCCCTGTACTCCCAACTTGTCCTGGTCTACAGCGATCACTTCCCGATTCAGGGCGATTGCCTTGACTTGCGGGCTCCACTTCCACATGTCGTTGCCGCCATACATCTCGACGATCAGTGGCGCTGCCATGACCGACCACAATGTCATCTGTGTCCGTTGTTCCCTGACGGTCAGGCCTTTCTTCCCGATCTGCAGATCATCAGGGTCATTCCAATGGCCCGGACCGGCATTCCCCGGGGCGCCATTCAGGTCGAAGCCATTCATGCTCATCGATGTCCAATTGTTCGCGATGTCATCGGACGTGCGCCAAAGGTTACCCCCGGCGTTTTTCCCCCATGATCCGACATCGTGCCAACCGTACTGACACAACCCGAAGAGAATCGGGCGCCCGGAGGCTTCGAGGGCCTCGCCCATCTTCTGATACCGCGCGCGCATTTCCGCTGCCGTGTGATACAGGGAATCGGCCGAGCACCAGTCGTATTTGAGATAGTCCACACCCCACGAAGCGAATGTCTTTGCGTCCTGCTCTTCATGGCCATGACTGCCGGAATAGCCATAGCAGGCCATAGGGCCCGGGGAGCTGTAGACGCCCAGCTTGAACCCCTTGGAATGAAGGTAGTCGGCAAGGGCCTTCATATCCGGGAACCTGTCGTTGGGACGAAGATTCCCCTGCGCGTCACGGCGTCCCTGCCAGCCCTCATCGATCTGAATATAGACATACCCGGCGTCGCGCATGCCATTGGCAACCATCAGGTCTGCCAATTTCCTCACCGCCGCGTCATTGCCTTCAGTCCAATTGCCTATTCCCATGGGTGGCGTGAGGGCCAGCCCGTTGCTCGGAACATCATGTAATGGCGGCATCGGCAGTCGTTTGAAGCTATACACCGGCTCGGCCGCGACCTTTTTCAGGTCACCCGCGGTGGCCCGGTGATAGATGTCTTCTTCGCCGCCTCCTTGCAGTCGTAATTCGCTCCCCTTGAGCGCGCCATGCCAGGTGGCAGTTGCATCACCGAAATAACGGGCTGCAAAGGAGACCTTGTTGCCGTGAACCGTCAGATCGCTCAGCGGAAAGCTGCCCATGGTACTTACATAAGTACCTGTCAGGACTCCATTGGATTTCTTGAAGACGAGCCGGATCACAATGGAGTCTGAATCTCCCTTCCATGGCTGAATCGCACGCTGCTGCGTATCGTAGATCCAGGTACCTTGGAGATCGCCGGCCTGAGCCGTGATGACAAACGGGAAAGTGGCGACAACTGCCCACAGGATAGATCTCATGTGTCCCCCTACCGGTCTACTGTAAGAAAATAGTGTGCTGTCGAGATAAGATGTCGGGGCTAAGGCCCTCGGTGCATGCATTGCCGTGCCCTATACAGTAATGCCGCGCTCGAGGATTTGACCTCCTGTTTACGGTTCCGATATCGACAGTTTTTTGGAGCGCGAGGGGTGAGCAGAATGAGCGCGTCGCGATCGACAAGGCCGAAGGCGCCCATTGCGGATAGCGTGGGCTGGATGCAGGATCTGCGCGAAGTTCGCCATCCGCTCAGCGTGACCCGGCCGCTTTGGGTGAAGCACGTGCACGTCGAGTCCGGCGGACCGCTCCCCGAGCCCTCCATGCCGACGCCCGAATGGCATCCGCATTGCGAGTTCAGCTACCTTTTCGAGGGCCGTATCATTCAGCTCATTGGTGCGCAGAAAATCGAAAGACGGCCGGGCGACGTGATGCTGCTGGGCGGAGGTACGCCGCACTACGGAACATGTCTCGCATATCCGATGCGCTACATCACGGTGTTCATCGCACCGACACTGCTACTGGAGCTCGGACCGGAGGGCGATGGCGCGCGTGCCCTGGCGCGCTTTGTCGGTGCCACGCAGATTGCTGAGCGCGTGGTGCGCCCGCCCGCGCCGCTTTCCCGGAGAATTGGCGGGCGCTTCGAGCAGATGATTGTGGAGTCCGCCACGTGGGCCCTTGGGTCGGAGCTCCGCCTCAGGGCGCTGTTCATCGAGAACCTGGTCGATCTGCTGCGCTGGGAGCAATCGCTTGGGCGCAGTCCGGAACCCGAGGCACGTCAGGTGAGGTGGCCGCCCGTCGAAAAAGCGCTCCGCTTCATCCACGAGCACTATGCGAGGCCGCTGTACGTTGCGCAGATTGCGCGTGAAGCCGGGACCAGCGCGGCACACCTGCAGGAGACATTCAAGCAGGCGTTGGGGATGAGCTGTATCCAGTACCTGCGAAGCTACCGCATCTCCCATGCCGCCGCGCTTCTGCACAACTCGCAGGCTCGGGTGACGGATGTGGCCCTTGCCGTGGGGTTCGAGTCGTTGGGGCATTTCAATAGCTCCTTTCGCAGTCTCCTGGGCAGCTCCCCCATGCAGTACCGGCGTGCCTTGAACCAAGACCCGGCCTGATGGAGTCCATATCCGCTCAGGAGTTTGGCCGTCTTTCCGACGGATCGAGCGTACGCATCTTTTCCCTCCAAAACAGAAATGGGATGAAGGCAGCCATCCTGGACTACGGCGGAATCGTTCAGTCTTTGACCGCTCCGGATCGCGATGGCCGCTATGCGGACATCACACTGGGGTTTGACTCTCTGGAGGCATATCTCAGGGACAGTCCTTATTTTGGAGCGCTCATTGGCCGCTATGCCAACCGGATTGCCGGCGGAACCTACATGCTGGAAGGCAAGCCGTATCGCGCGGCTGTCAACGATGGACGCAACTCCTTGCATGGCGGGCCCAGAGGCTTTGATAAGTCTCTCTGGCGAGTCGAACGGGCCGAGGTCGCTGCGGAAGGTCCCGAGCTTGTCCTGCGCCACGTGAGCCCGGATGGGGATCAGGGCCATCCCGGAACCTTGGAGGTTGCCGTGACCTATAAGCTGACGAACGCCAATGTCATGCGGATCGAATTCGTCGCAACCACTGATAGACCTACGGTTGTCAACCTCACGGGCCACAGCTATTTCAATCTGCGGGGTCGTGGCGATATTCTCGACCACGTCCTCAAGATCAATGCAGCCCGCTTCACGCCGGTCGATTCATCGCTCATTCCCACCGGCGCGATCAGCCCGGTCGAGGGAACACCGTTCGATTTTCGTAGCCCCACTGCGATCGGCGCGCGGCTCTCCCGATCAGACGGGCAACTCATGAATGGAAGGGGCTATGATCACAACTGGGTCATGGATGGGGCGCGGGGTGTTCTCGGTCATCAGGCCACCGTGAGCGACCCGGAAACCGGCCGCGTGCTCGAGGTCTGGTCGAGCGAGCCGGGCCTTCAGTTCTATTCCGGCAACTACCTCGACGGAACCTTGCTCGGCAAAAATGGGATTTTTTATCCCTTCCGTGGCGGGCTGGCATTGGAGCCCCAGAATTTCCCCGACGCGCCCAACCATGGGAATTTCCCTTCGGCAGAGCTGAAGCCTGGAGAAACCTTTAGGCACGTCATCGAGTACCGCGTTTCTCCCTATTAGAAGTCCCGCAGATAGCCTCCCGCTGTCCAGCCCCCATCGACACAGAGGACCTGGCCGGTGATATACGCGCTCAGCGGAGCGCAGAAGAAGAGGACCGCGTGGGCGACTTCCTCGGTTGTGGCGATGCGCCCGGCAGGGATGTGATCGATCAGACGTCGGGCCCGCTCCGCCATCGATGCGTCCTTGCTGTAGAAGACGGGCTCGGTCATCGCCGTGAGAGTGGAGCCCGGTGCCACGCAGTTCACGGTAAGGCCCATGGATGCGAGCTCGATTGCCATGGTACGCGTCAGGTTCACGACCCCCGATTTGGCAGTAGTGTAGGCACATTGAAGCCGTAGAGGGACGAGGCCCGCCACGGAAGCGATGTTGATGATCCGGCCCGATCGTTGCGCCACCATGAGCGCGGAGACTGCGCGGCTCACCAGGAAGACTCCGCGCAGGTCTACACCGATGATCCTGTCCCATTCCGCGATGGGGAACTGATCCACGGTCACGCGGTACTTGGTATTGACACCCGCGTTGTTGATTAGGATGTCGATACGACCGAACTCCTTCTTCAGTCGGTCGATACCGTCTTCGACCTCGCGTTCAGAAGACACGTCCATGCGGACAGCAACCGAGCGCGGGATATCAGCGGCAGCGGTCTGCGCTGCGGCGGCGTCGATATCCGAGATGATGACCTGTGCACCGTTTTCCGCGAGAGCTCGCGCAGCTGCGTGGCCAATGCCTCCTGCCGCACCCGTCACGAGTGCGACTTGATTGCTAAGATCGACTCTCATCGACGAGAGCCTAGCGTTCGCCTGGAAGCCCCCTCCACCTGTTTTGCGAGTGATTACTGTGAGTTTCGATTCCAGGTGCGCCGATACTGCATGGGGGAGGTGCCGAGGAGGCTGCGAAAGGAGCTGTTGAAATGTCCCAATGACTCGAAGCCCACCGTAAGGGCAACTTCAGTCACCCGAGCCTGCGGGTTGTGCAGAAGCGCCGCCGCCTGGGAGATGCGGTATCCCCGCAGGTACTGAATGCAGCTCATGCCCAAAGCCTGCTGGAACATCTCCTGCAGGTGGGCCACGCTCGTTCCCGCCTGGCGGGCGATCTGCGCGACATAGAGCGGCTTTGCATAATGCTCGTGGATGAAGCGCAGCGCTCTCTCTATGGACGGCCACTTCAGTTGGGGCGTCAGCGGCGGCGGGCTGTGTCCGAGCGACTGCTCCCAACGCAGCAGGTCGACCAGATTCTCGATGAGGAGCGACCGCAAGCGAAGCTCGGAGCCGACGGCCCAGGTGGCAAATTCAACGGCCATCTGCTCGAAGCGTCCGGCAATGGTTTGCGCCAGGGGCGCGACGAGACGGATGACGCGCTCTTCGATCTGCCTACCGCCGACAAAGCGCGACAGGACGCGTGCGCCATCGCCTTCCGGCCCCAGCTCGAATAGAAGCGTGGGCGCGATGAACACCGTGATATAGCGCAGCGGATACTCGAGATGCACCCCATAGTGCGGCGTGCCGCCACCGAGCAACATCATGTCGCCCGGGCGCTTCTCGATCTTTTCCGCGCCGATGAACTGCATCAGGCGCCCCTGGAATATGTAGCTCAGCTCGCAATGCGGGTGCCACTCGGGTGTCGGCATTGCGGGCTCCGGGAGAGCGCCGCCGGACTCGATTTGCACGTGTCTCACCCAGAGCGGCCGGGTCACGCTCAGCGGATGGCGGACCTCACGCAGGTTCTGCATCCAGCCCACGCTGTCCAGGGTGGGCGCTTTCGGCTTTGTGGATCTAGATGCGCTCATTCTGCTAGCCCCCCACGTGGCGCAAAACGGTCGATATGGAAGCCGTAAACAGGAGGTCAGATGCTCCGGGCCGGCGCTACCGTATATAGCACACACCACAATTCTGGCACATCGATACCGATGGATCGATCACAGCTCCTTCATACCTACGAGCAAATGGTCCTGCTGCGGCAGTTCGAGCTTGCCGTGCAAAGTCATTTCAAACGGGGCGACCTGCCTGGCTTCATCCATCTCTATGTGGGACAGGAAGCGGTGGCGGTGGGTGTCTGTGCACACCTGAGCCCGCAGGACTGGATTACCAGCACGCATCGGGGTCACGGTCATGCGCTGGCGAAGGGCCTCGCGCCGCGCGCGGTCATGGCGGAGCTGTTCGGCAAGGCGACAGGCTGCTGTGGCGGGCGGGGCGGCAGCATGCACTTGTACGACCCGAAAAGCGGCGTGTTCGGTACCAACGGCATCGTCGCCGCCGGCATCCCACACGCAGTGGGAGCCGCCTTGAGCGCGCGCACGCGCGGGACGGAGCACATTGCCGTTGCGTTCTTTGGCGACGGCGCAATCCAGCATGGAGCCTTTCATGAGAGCATGAATTTCGCGGCGGCTCAGCGCGCGGGCGTGTTGTTTGTCTGCGAGAACAACCTCTATGCCACCGCGACGCCATTGCACGCGATTACCCGCAATCCCGACATTGCAAGCAAGGCTGCGGCATACGGAATGCCCGGCGTCACGGTCGACGGAAACGACGTTCTCGCTGTCGAAGCGGTGGCGCGCGAAGCTATAGCGCGGGCGCGGGCGGGCGAGGGCCCGACTCTGATCGAGGCGAAAACGTATCGTGTGGTGGGCCATCACGAGGGCGAGCCTCTGGTGGGCACCTATCGGACGCGCGAGGAGCTCGATGCCTGGAAGCAGCGATGTCCGATTCAGGGCTTCCGTCGCAGGCTGATCGAATCTGGCGAAGCGAACGCCGCTGCTCTCGACGAAATCGATACTCGCGTGGCTGCCACAGTGACCGATGCCGTTCATTTTGCTCAGGAATCCCCGGAGCCGGACGCTGCAACCGTCTTTGTCCATGGGGGAGCCGAGGCGACTCCGCTCTCCGAGTCTCCGGTAGCTCCTTCAACGGCGACTCAGGGTTGGCTGGACGCCGTGCGGGATGGCATTGCCGAGGAAATGCGCCGCGATCCATTCATCCTGTATTTCGGCGAGGGCACCGGAGAGCGCGGCGGCAGCTTTGCGCACACCAGGGGGCTCTGGCAGGAGTTCGGATCGGCGCGGCTAATCGATACGGCCATTTGCGAGCTCGGCTTCACCGGCGCGGCGATCGGCGCCTCGGCTACGGGATGCCGCACGATTGCGGATCTGATGTTCGCGGATTTTATATTTGAAACGGGGGGACAGATCCCACTGCAGGCATCGAAGCTTAGATACATCAGCAACGGCACCATGTCCGCACCAGTGGTCGTGCGCGCCGCCTGTGGCGCATTGAAGAGCGCCGGGCCGCATCATAGCGGCACGTATCACCCGATCTGGGCGCATTTGCCGGGGGTGCTCGTCGCCATGCCCTCCACCCCCGCCGATGCGAAAGGCCTGATGAAGGCGGCCCTTCGAGGTCAGGCTCCCGTATTGTTCCTGGAGCCGAAAGCACTCTTCGCCTCGAAGGGTGAGGTCCCGCAAGGCGAGCACGTCGTTCCCTTCGGCGTTGCGCGCACCGTGCGCGCCGGACATCACCTCACGGTAGTGACAGTCGGACGGATGGTGCCTCTAGTGATGGAGGCGGCCGGAACCTTGGACCAAGAGGGGATTCAGTGCGAAGTCATCGACCTGCGCACCATCGTGCCACTCGATCTAGAGACGATCGTGTCGAGCTTGCGCAAGACACGGCGGCTGCTGGTCATCGATGAGGGCTATCCGATGTGCGGCATCGGTGCGGAGATCGCAGCCTCCGTCAGTGAGCTGGCCTTCGACTGCCTCGATGCACCGGTAGGCCGCGTGCACACGGAGCCCGTTCCTCACCCTTTCAGCCCTTCGCTCGAGCGTCTGGTCTTACCAACCGCTGCAAAGATCATTGCCGCTGTGCGCGCCACCCTTCGCGGGCGACCGTCCCCGCCGCGCCGTCTGGATGCCACGCCACAACGGGAGGCGAGACTGGTTACACCTCCACCGTCAACAGGAGCTTCGATGCCCACCCCGTCGGCTGTCGTTCCCACTGCAGCCACTGCACCCGCACACGCCGCGCCGGGCGCGGCCCAGGACTTCATCACCATGCCTCACGGCGATCTCACGGTGAGCGAAGGCAAAGTCGTTCAGTGGCTCAAGCAAGCGGGAGAAACCTTTGCCGCGGGCGAGATCGTGGCGGAGCTGGAGACCGACAAGGCGCTGCTGGAGATCGAAGCCCCCGCGGCGGGACGGTTGAGCGAAATTCTGGCGCCTGTCGGTACGACAGTATCGATGGGTGGCGCGTTGGCCACCTTCGTCAAGCTCTGAATCAATCCCAAGTCAATGGCCAGATCTGACACTGTGACGCTTCGTCGGATAGTCGCCCACGAGTCGATGGGGGCCACCTCCAGCAGCATCGATCTGCTCTATTTGTGGCGCATTTCCCTGATCGCTGCCATGGGCGGACTTCTTTTCGGATATGACTGGGTAGTCATCGGTGGTGCCAAGCCCTTCTTCGAAGCATACTTCTCCCTGACCAGCGAGACTCTGCGTGGCTGGGCCAACAGCTGCGCGGTCGTCGGCTGTCTCATCGGTGCGCTGTCTTCGGGGACACTCTCCGATCGCTTCGGCCGCAAGCGACTGCTCCTCCTCGCCGCGTTCCTCTTCACCGTTTCCTCGATCCTCACCGGCTGGGCAGGCAGCTTCCACAGCTTCGTGCAATGGCGAATCCTGGGTGGCGTAGCCATTGGCCTCGCCTCCAGCATCTCGCCCATGTACATCGCGGAGGTTACGCCGGCGAACCTGCGCGGGCGGATGGTGTCGATCAACCAGCTCACCATCGTGCTCGGCGTTCTGGGAGCCCAACTGGTGAACTGGCTCATCGCCCGGCCCATGCCCGAGTACGCATCGGCCGAGATGATCCGCCGCTCGTGGAACGGCGAATTCGGCTGGCGCTGGATGTTCACTGCCGTAGCGGCGCCCGCGCTCGTCTTCCTCATCGGCGCGCTATGGGTTCCCGAAAGCCCCCGGTGGCTGATGAAAGTGGGTCGCCGGCAGCAGGCACGGGAGATTCTGGCGCGCGTCGGCGGCCCGCTGCACGCCGACGGTGAGCTCGCGGAAATCCAGGCGACGCTGGCGCTCGCGGGCCGTGAGCGCGTGAGCTCGCGCAACCTGCTCTCGCCGGGTGTCCGAAGCGCCCTGCTCATCGGGGTGACGCTCGCAATCCTGCAGCAGTGGTGCGGGATCAACGTGATCCTGAGCTACTCCGAGGAAGTGTTTCGGGCGGCCGGCTATGGTGTGGGGAGCGTCCTCTTCAACATCTGCATCACCGGCATCGTGCTCGTGCTCTTTACGTTCGTGGCAATTCTCACGGTGGACCGCTTTGGGCGCCGGCCCATCATGCTGATCGGTTGCGCCGGAATTGGCGTATTCCACATCCTGATAGGCCTGTGTTATCGACTTGGTCTCAGCGGGGTCATCGTGGTCATCCCGGTGCTGGGAGCGATGGCGTGCTACGCGTTCTCGCTGGCTCCCATCACCTGGGTGGTGATCTCGGAAATCTTTCCCAACCGGATCCGCGGGCAGGCGGTTTCGATTGCCGTCTCCGCCATGTGGATGGCCTGCTTCGTGCTGATCTATACATTCCCCTTCCTGCAAGGGACGCTCGGAGTGGCGGAGACTTTCTGGCTGTACGCCGGAATATGCGGTGCCGGCTTCGTGTTCATTCTGAAGTGTCTGCCCGAGACCAAGGGAAAGAGTCTGGAGCAGATCGAGCGCGAGCTCGAGGTCAGAGGTGAGTCAGAACCCATCCATTGAAGTCTATGCGGCGCATACCGATATCCTCGGCGAGGGCCCGCTCTGGTCGGTCTCTGACGCGGCACTTTATTGGCTGGACATAGCGCAGCGCAGGCTCTACCGCAAGGCGCCCTCTGAGTCGTCCGACCATGCCTGGAATCTACCCGACTATCCAGGATGCCTGGCCGAAGTTGGCCCCGAAACGATCGCCGTTGCCATGGGTGAGGGCGTGCAGCTTCTCTCGCTGCAGCGCGGAGCCACCCAACTCCATTGCTCACCCGGCGGCCGCAGACCGGGAACGCGCTTCAACGACGGGAAGGTCGACCCATCCGGTCGCTTCTGGGTCGGAACCATGCAGAACAATTTCGATCCCGATGGCAATCCGATTCCCGTTTCCCGGTCCGATGGCGCTTTGTTTCGATTCGATCCGGACGGCACGGTGTCCATGCTCGAGGAGAACATCGGAGTTTCGAACACCCTCGCATGGTCGCTCGAGCAGAAGCGCTTCTATTTCGCCGACAGCATTCCTGAATGCATCTACGTCTACGACTACGATGCGGAAACAGGAAGGATTCACAACAGACGGACGCACTTCGACGCGCCCGGTTTTGGAATCCCCGACGGCTCAACCATCGATGTCGATGGGTGCCTGTGGAATGCACGCTGGGATGGCGGGGCGATCCTGAGGATCACACCTGATGGCGAAGTCGACCGGCGCATCGAGCTGCCGTTACCACGTCCCACGAGCTGCATCTTTGGAGGACCGCGATTTGAGACCCTGTTCGTCACGTCTGCCCGCCAAGGGCTTTCCGCAACAGAGCTGGAGAGGTCTCCCCTCTCCGGTTCAGTTTTGGCCATTCACGGGCTCGCGCAGGGTTTGCCCGTACCGCCCTTCGCCGGACTCGCGCCCGGACGGTGACTGCAAGTGAAGCTATTGCGCTATGGACCCAAGGGCCGCGAACAGCCTGGATTGCTCGATGGAGACGGTGAGATCCGTGATCTGTCCGGGTTTCTCCCCGACATCGCAGGCGCATCGCTACTGCCCGAGACCATCGCAAGACTTCGCGCGCTGGACCCGGCGCGACTTGCAAAAGTCGGCGGCACGCCCCGGCTGGGAGCCTGTGTTGCCGGTGTGGGCAAAATCATCTGCGTCGGCCTCAACTACAGGGATCATGCTGCCGAATCGAAAATGCCTGTTCCAAAGGAGCCGGTGATCTTCCTGAAGGCCACTTCGGCGATCAGCGGACCCAACGACGATATCGAGATCCCTCGCGGCTCCGGTAAAACCGACTGGGAAGTCGAGATCGGCGTCGTGATCGGCAAGCCCGGCAAGTACATAGCGCCGGCAAACGCCTTCGAGCATGTAGCAGGATTCTGCATCGTCAATGATGTCTCCGAGCGCAGCTACCAGCTCGAGCGCGGTGGCCAGTGGGACAAGGGCAAGGGGTGCGACAGCTTCGCGCCGTTGGGTCCGTGGCTGGTCACATCGGAGGACGTTGCGGATCCACAAAGCCTCGATCTATGGCTCGAGGTCGATGGTCGCCGATATCAGAGCGCCAATGCGCGCGACATGATTTTCGGCATGGCGCATTTGATTGCGTATATCAGCGAATTCATGTCGTTGCAGTCCGGCGACCTGATTGCCACAGGCACGCCGCCCGGCGTCGGACTCGGCCAGATTCCGCCGGTTTATCTGAGGGCGGGCCAGGTGGTGCGGCTAGGGGTCACCGGGCTCGGCATCCAGGAACAGCGCGCAGTCGGGTAGCTATAGATGATCGATGCTCCTAAGCCCGATGACTTCAAAGCCATCCCGCTGACCCAGATGCGACGGGCGATCGGGACGCGGATGAGCGAGGCAAAGAGGGCGATTCCGCACTTCAGGCTGGTCGCGGACCTGGAAGTCGATCGCTTGCTCGAATGGCGCAAGGAGTTGCTGGCGGCGGTACCGGCCTCGAGGGTGTCCGTGACCGAGCTTCTGATCAAGCTGTGCGCCATGGCGCTGATGGATGAGCCTGCCGTCAATATCCAATGGGCCGAAACCGAAATCCATCAGTTTGCGACCGCCGACATCGCGATCGTGATGGCGGTCGAGGGCGGTGTGTCGACCCCCGTCATTCGTCATGCAAATTTGAAATCGGTCGCGGAAATCGCGCAGGAGGCGCGGGAGCTTGCGCAGCGTGCAAGGTCAAGAACTCTCAAGATGAGCGAGATTGTCGGAGGGTCGTTCAGCATCTCGAATCTCGGGATGTTCGGCATCGATCAATTCGATGCTGTGATCAACGTCCCCCAGTGCGCCATCCTTGCGCTGGGCGCGGCCAAGCCACGAGTCGTGGTCACGCCGGAGCGCGAGACGCGGGTCGCCACGGTGATGACCGCCACACTCTCGTGCGATCACCGGGCCATTGACGGCGTAACCGGCGCTCGTTTTCTCAATGCCTTACGGGCCCGCGTCGAATCTCCAGACCAACTAAGACAAGGGTGAGCCGCGGTCTGCGGCCCGCGCGTCGTATATTTACGACGCTTCAAAACGAGTCGAAGTACAACGCCGCCAAGCGCGAAGCCGCTGGCGCGCCGCCTCGTCTGGCGCAACTCAATGCCGTTCGTTGGGCTCGCGCATCACCGAAACCTAAACAAATCAGATTTAAAACAGGTGGAGGGCATTCGAGCGATCACTATGATGGACTGGGCATATCGAACAGATCTCGATGTCGTGACCAAGCATTCCAATCACGGTGATAAGTACGATGCACGCCGCTTCTCGAAAGAGCGCGTCGACGGCATCGTCAAAGCTCCCAGCCGCGCCATGCTTCGCGCGGTCGGATTCAAGGATGCCGATTTTCGCAAGCCCATCATCGGGATTGCCTCCACCTGGAGCAACCTCACTCCGTGCAATATGCACATCGACGGACTGGCGAAGCGTGCGGCTGCCTCCGTCGACGAATCGGGCGGCAAGAGCATCACTTTCGGGACCATTACAGTGTCGGATGGCATCTCGAATGGCACATCCGGGATGCGCTATTCGCTGGTGTCACGCGAGGTGATCGCCGACTCCATCGAGACTGTTGCCGCTGCCCAGGGATTCGACGGCATCATCGCCATCGGTGGATGCGACAAGAACATGCCCGGCTGCCTGATGGCGCTCGCGCGCCTGAACCGGCCGTCGATATTCGTTTATGGGGGGACGATCAGGCCGGGCAAGAATCGACGCGACATCATCTCGGTGTTCGAAGCGGTAGGTCAGCACGCGGCGGGAAAGCTCTCGGAGCGTGAGCTCAAGGACATCGAGAAAACGGCTCTGCCCGGCGCCGGCAGCTGTGGTGGCATGTACACCGCCAATACGATGGCGTGCGCAATCGAAGCCCTCGGCATGAGCCTGCCGGGCAGCTCGGCCCAGGATGCCGTATCGCCGGATAAGCTGCGCGACTCCGGCGATGCCGGGCGGCAGATCGTCCGTCTGACGAAACGCGGGATACTGCCCTCGCACATCCTCACTCGCGAGTCCTTCGAGAACGCTATCACCGTCTCCATCGCGCTCGGGGGCTCCACCAACCTGATCCTGCATCTGCTGGCGCTTGCTCATACGGCAAACGTCACTCTCGGGATCGACGACTTCACCCGTATAGGTCGGCGCGTACCGGTGCTCGCAGATCTCCGTCCAAGCGGCCGATACGCGATGTCGGAGCTGGTGCGGATCGGCGGCATCCAGCCTCTGATGAAGATGCTACTCACACACGGACTCCTTCACGGCGACTGCATCACGGTCACGGGACACACGCTCGCGGAGAACCTGCGGGGCGTGAAGCCCTATCCGAAGAGCCAGGACATCGTTCGCTCGTTCGCCAACCCGATCAAGCGCGACAGCCACCTGGTCGTGCTCTACGGCAATCTCGCGCCGACCGGAGCCGTGGCCAAGATAACAGGCAAGGAAGGCCTCACCTTCGAAGGTAAGGCGAGAGTATTCGACGGGGAAGAAAAGGCGTTGGAAGCCGTTCTGGGCGGGAAAGTCGTCGCAGGGGACATAGTCATCATCCGCTACGAGGGCCCGAAGGGCGGCCCCGGGATGCGGGAGATGTTGAGCCCAACCAGCGCCATTGCCGGACGAGGCCTGGCCTCCAAAGTGGCGCTGATCACCGACGGACGATTCTCGGGTGGCAGCCACGGCTTCGTGATCGGACACGTGACGCCGGAAGCTGCTGTCGGCGGCCCGATCGCCCTGGTCCGCAATGGGGACGAGATCACCATCGATGCCCGAACCCGCGAGATCAGCTTGGACGTCCCGAAGAGCGAGCTCGAGCGGCGTCGCCGTCGCTGGACGCCGCCCGCGCCCTATATGACCCGCGGCGTGCTCGCCAAATACGTGCGTAGCGTCGGGAGCGCCTCCTTGGGGGCGATTACCGACGCCGACGCATCGGAAGAATCAGCATTGTGTAAATGAATTGTGCCGAGCCAGGCAACGCCTGGCTCCAGGTAAAGATATGAGAAATGAGTGGGGTTCACAATGAGAGTTGCAAATCGAGTCAGCGTCCCGCTGGCGTTCGTTCTTCTTACGCCATTCTGCGCGCCCGGAGTCGAGGCCGCGCCCGTGACAGGCAGTGACCAACCGTCGTCCGCCGCCTCAGCGTCTCCAGCGCAAGGCACCGCGGATCCGTCGCCGGGGAGCCCCTCGGATATTTCAGTGAAGCTTGGAGAAATCATCGTCACGGCAGAAAGAAGGAAGGAGAAGATTCAGGAAGTCCCAATTTCCATCACGGCGTTTTCGCCTGATCAATTGCAGAAGAACAACATCACATCCGTGCAGGACCTGCAATTCTACGTACCTTCCATGACCGCGAGCGGACAGCAGCGCGACCAGCTCTCCGTCACTCTACGCGGCCAGGGCGTGAACCCATCAGGAATCCCGGGCGTCATCAATTACTGGAACGAGATCCCCATCCCCGGTGACCACATAGCGCAGGTCTCCGGCGGCCCGAGCCTCTTCTACGATATGGAGAACGTACAGGTGCTCGAGGGGCCGCAAGGCACCCTGTTTGGACGCAATTCGGTCGGCGGCGCCATCCTCTTCCAGACCAGGAGCGCTGCGAGCACCACCAAGGGATACGCGGAGCTGACGTACGGCAACTATAACGATCGGCAATTCACCGGAGCTGTGAACATTCCGCTCGCGGACGACAAGGTGCTGATTCGCGTCGCCGCCGACGTTCAGAAGAGAGACGGGTTCACCAAGAGCCTGGTTACCGGCAAGGATCTGGACAACATCAGCTCGGTGTCCACGCGGGCGACCATCACTCTGCGTCCCAATTCTTCGCTGGACAATACGATCATCATCCAGACCCTGAACTCGGCCAATAACGGCGAGTCGTATCTGTTCGGCGCTTACGCGCCGGGAGCGGGCCTGGCCGCTCCCTACAACCTGACCGCTCTATTCAATGAGCAGATGGCTCTGGGAGTCCGCACGACGCTGGGTGGCGACACTCCGAATCGGGATGATCGCAATGAGCTCTTGGCAGCGGATACTCTGCGCTTCAACGTGGAGCCCAATGTAACCGTCCGCAACATACTGGGATTCATGAGGATCAACACGAGCTGGGGAGCGGATTACGACGGTACGCCCTATCCGATACTGGGCTTCAATCCGGTACAGGACACGACGGTTCAGTTCACCGAGGAAGCGCAGGTATTGGGTACCGCCCTCGACAGCGCGCTGAACTGGCAGGTGGGCTTCTTCTATCTCGATGCGCCGCCTCAGGACTTCAGCACGGCCCGTCAGTACGTATATTCCGATGCCGTGCCACTGGTCTATATCCAATATCGGCAAGGGGCCATCAGCAAGGCTCCCTATGCCCAGGTATCCTACAATCTAACCCCAAAACTGAAGTTCACCGTCGGAGCGCGATACACGTGGGATGACCTCTATTCCCAGAATCGCCAGCTGTATGGCGACTTGTCCTGCGCGCAACCGACCAACGCGGACATGTATTGCGTGACGTCGCAATGGGCGCATTCGGCGGCGCCCACGGGTACGTTGGCGCTCGACTATCAGATCTCGCCATCGAAGATGGCCTATCTCACCATACGACGCGGTTATCGAACGGGCGGCTATGCCGATCCGCAATCGATCACGCGGGCGTCCTTCGGGCCGGAGTTCGTAAACGATGCTGAAGTAGGGGTCAAGGCTGACTGGCAGCTGGGAACGGTGCTCGCGAGGACGAACGTCGATGCCTATTACCAGGATTACACCGACATTCAAACGCAGGTCTCGCAGTTCCTGCCCGGAGGAATCGTCAATAGGACGACACTCAACGCCGCGACTGCGCGGATAGTGGGGGTGGAATTTACCGGGGAGCTGCAACCGATGCGGGCGCTCACCATAGGCGCGACTTTCAGTGCCATGGACTTCGAGTACACTCAATTCAATAGCGATGTGACTGCGTCGGACATAGAGACCATCCTCGAGACCCCGAATAACGGCGCGCCGAAGATCACGTACGGATTACATGCCGAATACCAGCTGCCGCTGCCGGCCACGCTGGGCAAACTCTCTGCTACCGCGGCGTGGAGTTGGAGGTCGGCGGTGCGGTCGTATTACGATAACACCTATACGAGCCCGATCCTGCAGGGGGCATTCAGCGAGGACTATGGCCTGCTGAATCTTGGCCTGAATTGGCTTGCGATCGCAGGTACCAGCCTGGATGGATCGATCTTCGTGACCAATGCAACCAACAGAGTGTATTGCGTCGCCTGCGCGGATGCCGGGCCGAGTAATCTGGGCGGTCTCGGATACGGCATAGTGGAATATGGGGAGCCGCGGATGTACGGCATGCGGCTGCGCTATACGTTCGAGTAAGGTGGCATCTTGAAGACTCGTGCTCTGAGCCTTGCTCTTGCGGCGTGTCTCTCGGTACCGGCGCTCGCCGGCGCCACCGAGTTGGCCGGTACCTGGTTGGGGCCGCCGCCGAATGCCTATTTCTTTCCTCCAGGGACGAAGATCGCCGGTTATCCGAACGTCAACGCCTTTACCGAGAGGGTCGTATTCGTGCGCAAGGGCGGCGTGTTGAGCGGCACCCTGTTGTCCATGGACGGAAACAGCGCCTTGCGACACGTGAAGGTACGGCGGCAGGCTATCTCGTTTTCCGTCGTGAGGCCGCAGTACTCGGAGCGTTTTCATGGCCGGATACAGGGGAATGAGCTGCAACTGAGCGTTGTCATCCGGGATGCCGGACAGACCTTTTCGATGGCGGCCACCTACCGGCGGGCCAGCGCCGAGGATCTCAAGATCGTTGCGGAAGGACCGGTCTACTCATTTGCGAAACTTCCCTTACCGCCTCTCCGCAAGGTCTCGGACGATAATGTGGCGCCTACGCCACCGATGGGCACTGGCATTCTCGTTGTGTCTTCAGATGCCGCGGTCCGTAAAGTAGCCGACGAGATGGTTGCCAATGGCATGAGGGATGCCGGGTACGTCTACATTCAGCTCGACGAAGGGTGGCAGGGTCGGCGCGATGCACAGGGAAACATGCACGCCAACGAAAACTTTCCGGACATGAAAGCTCTGGCGGACTACGTACACTCGAAGGGCCTGAAGCTGGGAGTGTACAGCTCGCCAGGTCCGGCGGCCTGTTACGGTTATGCGGGGAGTTACGGACACGAAGCGCAGGACGGGAGGTCGTATGCAGAGTGGGGCGTCGATTATTTGAAATATGACTGGTGCTCGGCGGGCGATATCTATCACACGCGTGCAGAGCTGCAGGCGGCGTACCAGAAGATGGGAGAGGCGCTTCGCGCCACACAGCGGCCGATCCTCTATGGCCTCTGCGAATATGGCCTCTTCGACGTCTCCACCTGGGGAAGACAGGTGGGCGCGAATCTCTGGCGAACGACGGGAGATATCGATATCGGGGATCGTTGGGCTTCGATCGTCTCCAATGGATTCGAGCACAACGGCAAGCTCAGCCATGACGGCGCGGATGGATGGAACGACCCGGACGACCTCCTGATCGGCAAATCAGGAATGAGCCTCGACGAGGACCAGACGCAGATGACGCTTTGGTCGATCATGGCGGCGCCGCTCTTCGTCGGCCTGGCCAACAATCCCATGGCCTCGTGGACGCCCGCCGTCAAGGCGATCCTGATGAACAAAGAGGTCATCGCCGTGGACCAGGACGCGTTGGGCATACAGGGACACATGGTTCTTCGTCGCGGGCCGATCGAAGTGTGGACGAGGCGACTCTCCGGCGGTTCGACCGCGGTTGCGGCGTTCAACCTCGGAAAGAAAGCACGCAATGTGCATATTCGCTGGGGGGAGCTCGGCCTCGGGAAGGTCCGTGGCGTGCGCGATCTCTGGCGCAAGGGAGACCTCGAGAGTCTGCCGGGCGGATACGAAGGAGCTTTGCCAGCTCACGGTGCCGTGCTTTTGAAGGTTATCGCCTCTTAGTCTCATCCTTCCTTCCATTGCTTGAATTCGGATGGCCGCAGCCGGAATCGTGCGATGTTCCCGTCGTGCAGCCCGGCGAGCTCCGCTAGAGCAATACTCGTAAAGCGCTTGAGGTCTTCTGGTGAAACCATGGATTTCGCCAGCTGCGCGAGCTCTGCCTCGGTTGGTCGAAGCTTTTCACGCACGAGGCGGCGCACGATTTCGGCGAGCTCGTTCCGATACTTGAGGCGGAAGGCGTCGGGCTCCGGAAGCGAGTCGCGTACGGTTTTGTATCTGCGTACCGAGCGCTCATAGGCCCACAGGTAGACGTCTCTTAGAAGCTCGATGCGGTTGAGCTCATAGACTCCGATCAAGCCATCGATGTAGGGCTTGTCAGGGACATCGATGAACGACAACGGTACCAGGTTGCTTTTTATCAGTGGAATGTTCGCCGCGAGCCTTGACGTTCGCTGGTTGACATCGACGAACGGCTGAAGATATGGAAGCTGAGCCATGAGGAAGAAGGACTGCTCGAAGCAGTCTCGGATCGTCGCAGCCTTATTTAGCAATAGCGCGAAGCGCTCCTCGATGAGCTGGGGAATCGCCGTTGGCAAGTATGTCGTCCCGCCGATGGCAACCGACGTAGTGCGGAGTCGACCCGCGTTGCGGGAATCCTCGAGGAGGTTGTCTGCGAGGAGCGCGTGGAGGTTGGTTATGGTGTAACGATTGACCCCGATCTCTTCGGCAGACTCCACCAGCAGTTCGATGGCCGCCTTGTGATTGAGGATCATCTGCGTTTCCTTCGCATCTTTGCCCGGAGCGGCGGTGCCGTGTTCAATGAGCTCACGGGTGTCGAGCAGCGAATAGGTATTGCCCTCGAGGCGGCTCGACGCCCAGGAGAGATCGATGAGCAGTCGATTCAGGATTTCTCGTGCATAGGTGCCGGCCGGGCGGTGTCCGTCAAGCGTGCGGCCCAGTGCCCGCAGATGTGTCTTCAGCTTTTCGGGGAGGTATTCGGTCTCGTTCGGTACATAGTTTTCAAGGGAGTCACGCTGATAACCGATGGGCGCGCGGTCTGCGATCGGCCTGTGAACGAGCGCCTGGATTTGCTGGCCCGCCGCAGAAATCGGAACGGATGATGTGACGGCTTCTGGCTCCGGAGCCCTGCCTGGTCGTTCCGCGTTGGCGGCCGTCGGCGCCGTATTGTTGCCGGCCGGAAAGTATCGGCGACCCCGGCGGATGCCTTGAGTTTTGATCGCACCCGAGCGCATCCACACATCCAGCCGGCGCTGCAGCGACCGGCGACTCACGCTGCCTTTGAGAGCTACTTGCAGCTCTGCCAGGCTCAAGCCTTGAGGGTCAGCGGCCAGCGCCTTTGTGACATGCGCGAAGAGATCGGGGGGAAGCACTCTGGGCATCGCTATTTGGCGCAAATCCGGTATATACGCCAATAAATTACTCTTTTATGGCGCATAAATCAATATTGCGCCAAAATGCAGTTTGGATTGGCGCATAGCTCACGGAAGGTGCCTCTCCCCATACCGCCTTTGACTATCGCATCTCAGATGCGGGATAGCTCACCCGGCATCTGCCGGCCTTTCGCGCCGGCGCATGGGCTGCTTGGCCGCAAAGCATGGGAGCGACGCGCCGGCCCTGACGCGAGCGGTAACGACCAGCGGCTCGACGGTGAGAACGGCCTCCTCTTGACCCCGACGGTGGATCACCTGCTCGATAAGGGGTTCATCTCCTTTGAAAACACGGGCCGCCTCATCGTATCGCCGGTCGCGGATCAGGTGTCTCTTAAACGGGGTCTTCGTGGAAACGTGTGGGTAGTTCGTGAACGTTTTCGGGGTCACAGCGCAGGCAGCATGCAGGTGAGAACCTTCAACCGGAGGTACTCTTCATCGCGCAATCCGTAGGCGCGACGCTGCAGGACGCGGATCTTGTT
>DASXFY010000041.1:0-1874 GCA_036489335.1 Steroidobacteraceae bacterium | reverse complement strand
TGCTGGATACGGCGCCCGCCGGCGCGCAATCGCGGATCATTCGCGCGGTGGAGCACATCGAGGGCGTGGTGGAGCTGGAGCGGGTGCGCGTGCGCCGTTCCGGGAACAGCACTTTTGCCGATCTGCGGGTGGCCGTGCCCCGTTTCGACACCGCGGAGCACATCGAGGTACTGGTGCAGCGGGTTACCGCGGCCGTCAAGGCAGTCATGCCCGGAGCCGATGTCACCGTCCGTACCGTGCCCCGCCAAGTATCGGGGGAGAGCATCTTCGACCGCATCCGGGGCGTGGCCGCTCTCAACAACGTAACCCTGCACGATCTAAGTGTGGAGCAGGAAGAAAGCGGATTGCGGGTGGAGCAACATGTCGAGGTGGCCGAGACTTTGCCGCTGGTGGAGGCGCATCGCTTCATCTGCGACCTGGAAGAGCAGATGTATCGCGCTGCCCCGGAAGTCCACAACGTGCTGACGCACATCGAGAGCGAGCCCGCTACCATTGAGGCTGCGGCGACCATGGATCGGGACCGCCTCCTGGAGGAGGAACTGCGCGCCGTGGCACGAACGCTGCCGGAGATCATCGACATCCACGAGGTGGTGGTATCGCGCATGGGAGACCGCCTGCACCTCTCCTGTCACTGCACGCTTCCCGATGCTCTGCCCATGCATCTCGTACACGATGTCATCACAGCTCTTGAAGGTCGCATGAAACTGGAACGCCCGGAGATTCACCGTATGCTGGTGCATCCGGAGCCGGAGACCGACAACCGGCATGAGGGACGCAGTTGCAATCGGCCGGAAGGCGGAGACAGCATGGAGGAAAAGAATGATCGCGAAGGCGGAGTGGCAACACGATCAGGTCTACACAGCCACATCGGATAACGGACACACGCTGACCTTCGACGTTGCGCGTGTCGATGGCCCGACGCCGATGGAGTGCGTCCTGATGAGCCTGTGTGGCTGCACCGCGGTCGACGTCATCAGCATCCTCACCAAGAAGCGCGAGCCCTTCACTGCCTTGACCGTGTCCGCGAAGGCCGAGAAAGCGAAGGAGTCACCCAGCGTCTTCACCAACATCGAGCTGATCTATCGCGTGACGGGCGGCGTCAATCACAAGAGCATGGAAGACGCGGTGCGGCTCTCGAAAGAAAAATACTGCTCGGTCTCGGCGATGCTCGAGAAGACCGCGAAGATCACCTTCACCATCGAGTACGCATGATCCTCCGGCTCTTCCAGTTCGTGCTGGTAGTCGTGCTTCTGGTAGTGGTCGCCATGGTATCCGCGCTCACCACCATGCACTTCGCCATCCATGGCGCCGAGGTCAAGGTGCCGGACTTTCGTGGCATGAGCGAGGCGGATGCGCGGCGCAAAGCCGCCTCCGACGGGCTGGAGATGAGCATCGATGATCACTTCTACAGCGCCGTCGTGCCGGCATCGCGCATGGTGACGCAGTCGCCCGCGGCCGGAACTATTGTGCGCACCGGATGGCAGGTGCGTCTCGGCCAGAGTCTTGGTGCACAAAAAGTAGCCGTCCCGTCGCTCGTTCACGATCCGGAGCGCGTAGCTGCACTGGCAATCCGGCGCTCCAGCCTCCAGCTTGGCACCATCGCCCACATGCCTTACCCCCTCGCAGAACCCGGCACCGTGATCGCGCAATCGCCGGATGCTGGCGCTGCCTCCGTGGATCGACCGAATGTGTCGCTGCTGCTGAGCTCGGCTGTGCCGCCGGAAGCGACCGGGTACGTGATGCCAGACTTCCTCGGCCAGCCGGCAAAGGCCGCCGATGCTGCCGTGAATAAAGCCGGCTTGAAGCAGGCGCCGCCACTCTACCGCCAGGCGGAGATTCCGCCGGTGGCGCCGATTGCCGCGCCCGGCGCAGCA
>DASXFY010000017.1:0-8612 GCA_036489335.1 Steroidobacteraceae bacterium | reverse complement strand
TGAAGCCGGGCAGCTTGTCCACCACGCGGTCGGTCCATTTCAGCTTGCCTTCATCGACGAGGAGCGCCAACGCGGCCGAGGTGAATGCCTTGGTCTCCGACCCTATCGGAAACGCGCTGTCAGGGGTGACCGGCGCCCGGCTGACGATGCTGCGCACCCCATAGCCCTTCGAGACCACCGCCTTGCCGTTCTCTACGATCGCGAGCGACAGTCCGGGGACCCCGAACGCCTCCATGGCACGGGCAACATATCGATCCAGGTCCGGCGGCGGCGGGCTCTCCCCCGGGGCCGCCTGTGCAGCGGCTACGACCGGCCCGGTCAGGATCAAACCGAGCGCCGCCACGACTGCGCGCGCAGCACTGATCAAGCCAGCCGCACGCCGCCAGTGAACGGTCTTCATGATGATCCCCCCCTTGCAGGAACACCTGCCCGCGTTGAATGGTATATGCATTCCTCCGGATGTACAATATGATATCAAAATCACATTTCACCGGCTCCGCCATGCTCACCATCGAGAGCGTCATCAAGAAGGACTGGAAGAAATTCACCGCCTCGGAGCAGCGGCTGGCGACCTTCTTTCTGCAGCACCTGGAGCAGCTCCCTTTCGAGACCGCGGCATCGATCGCCAAGCGCCTGGCCGTAAGTCCCATGACCGTGGGCCGCTTCCTGAAGAAGATCGGTTTTGACGATTTACGCGGGGTGAAGGCGGCTTTGCGCGCCCGCGTGCCGGAGAGCGGCTGGCTGTCGAGTCAGATCACCAAGACCCTCTTCGATGACGCGCCGCTCAATGCAAAGATCAAAGCGTTGACCGATACGCATCGCATGCCCCTGACGGTCGAATGGCCGCGGATCGTGTCGCTGCTCGCGACCGCCAGCAAGGTGAGCATCGCGAGCTTCCAGCTCGGGCGCTTCCTCGGACTCGGCTTTGCCTCCGCCCTGCATACCATCCGCGCCAACGTCCAGTTCTCTGACGGCAGCGACGGCGCGTACATCGATGCGCTGCTCGATGGCGACCCCGAGAGCTGCATCGTGCTCCTGGATTGGCAGCGCTATTCGCAGCACTTCCGCCTGCTGGCCGAGGAAGCCGCCGCCCGCAAGATCACGACCGTGATCGTTACCGACACCTACTGCCACTGGGCACGCGAGATCACAGACCACGTGCTGATGTTGGAGACGGGCTTCGACTCCTCCTGGGAGCGCTTGAGCATCGCGCAGACTCTGCTCGAGCTGCTGCTGGTGGATGTGGCCAAACGGGTGAAGGGACGCAAGCAGCGTTATGAAGCCATACACGAGCTGCGCAAGAAGTTCGTCGGCTTCAGCGGGCCCGAAAATCCGCCGTGATCGGCTCGCAACCGGACATCCTGGTCATCGGCGCGGGAATCGCCGGAGCCTCCGTCGCGGCCGAGCTCGCACGCACCCACCGGGTGGTGGTGCTCGAGGCGGAGGATGCGCCCGGATACACTCGACCGGCCGTTCCGCGGCCGTGTTCTCGCAGTCTTACGGCAATGCGGCGGTACGCGCGCTGACCCGCGCGAGCCGCGACTTCTTTTATCGGCCGCCGCCGCGCTCGCCGCCGCGCTGATCCGCGGCGATACCGCGGCGCGGTCCATTGACCGACTCGACCCGGCCGCACTCGCCGCGGATCGCTTTTGACCCACAAGCAAAGAGGCATCGATGATGCGCATCGGCAAAATTCTCGACGGCGGCAGAATCCCGGGGCTCGCCGCAACGCTCCTGTCGGTATTGCTGCTGCCGGCGCCACCAGCGCTGGCGCAAGGGTTCACCCTCGAGCAGGCGCTCGGTTATCCCTTTCCCGATGAGCTCACGGCGGCACGGCACGGCGAGCGGATCGCCTGGGTCTTCAACCTGCAGGGCGCGCGCAACGTATGGGCGGCAGACGGGCCGGGGTTCGCCGGCCGGCAGGTGACCCATTACACCGGGGACGATGGCATGCCCATGACAGGTCTGCGGCTCACGCCGGATGGCCGCACGGCCGTGTATGCGCGCGGCAGCGAGACGAACGCGCAGGGTGAAGTGGCCGACCCGACCAGCAACGTGCATCAGCCTGAGCAACAGGTGTGGGCGGCCGACATCGCGGACGGCAAGCCGCGGTTGCTCGGCACGATGAATTGCACCCCCGAGGGCTGCGAGGACATCGAGATCTCGCCCGATGGGAAATATGCGGTCTGGAGCGGCCGGCATCAACTGTGGCTGGCTCCGATTTCGGGCCTGGCGCCCGCACGACCGCTCGCCTACATCCGCGGCGACGTTTCACAGCCGCGCTGGTCGCCCGACGGCACGGAAATCGCCTTCACCAGCGACCGCGGCACGCACGCATTGATCGGCATCTTCCGGTTGGGCAGCGCAACGGTGCGCTACATCGACCCCAGCGTATTTCATGACACGTTGCCGCGCTGGTCTGCGGATGGCTCCGGGCTGGCTTTCATCCGGGTGATGGGCGGTGGCGACCCATTCCTGTCCGATCGGGTGCAACCCTGGACGATCGAGGTGTGGGATGCAGCCAGCGGGATGACGAAAGTCATCTGGCAGAGCACCAACGATGCGAACGGATCGTATCTGAACGAAGGCGATTGGGAAGACGACGCGTTCCAGTTCGCCGCCGGCGATCGGATCGTGTTCGCATCGCAGGAAGATGGCTGGTTGCACCTGTATTCGATTGCAGCGAGTGGCGGAACGCCGGTGCTGCTCACGCCGGGAAGCTTCTCCTTCAATGGCCCGATGACGCTGACGGCCGATCGCAAGGCGGTCCTGTATTCTTCCAATGAGAACGACGTAGACCGCCGGCACCTTTGGCGTGTGGACGTCGATCGCGGCGACCCGGTCGCGTTGACGCGCGGCGCCTCGATCGAGTGGTCACCGGTGGTCACGGGCGATGGACGCCATATCGCTTTTTTCGGCTCGACCGCGACCCAGCCCGCAATGCCATATCGCCTGACGGGCACCGGGCGCAAGATGATTGCGGCGGACTCGCTGCCCGCTGCCTATCCCTCCAATCAATTCGTCACGCCGGAGGAAGTGGTCTTCAAGAGCCCCGATGGGCTGCGGATCCACGGCCAACTGTTCGTACCGCGCAACCACACGGCACGCAGCCCCGGCCTCATCTTCACGCATGGCGGCCCGTTCCGGCAGATGATGCTCGGCTTCCATCCGATGGACGCCTACAACTACATGTATGCCGCGAACGAATATCTGGCGGGCCGCGGATTCGTGGTGCTCTCGGTCAACTACCGCTTGAGCACGGGATACGGCCGCGCCTTTCGCGAGCCGGCGCGCTGGGGGCCATGGGGCGCCTCGGAGTATCAGGACGTGGTCGCGGGCGCGAGATACCTGCAGGCGCTGCCGTTCGTCGATCCGCGCAGGATCGGATTGTGGGGCGGCTCCTACGGCGGCTATTTGACGGCACTGGGCCTGGCGCGCAATTCGGATATCTTCGAGGCCGGCGTCGACTACGCCGGGGTGCACGACTGGACGGAGGACATGGCGGGCGCTTCGCCGGCAACGAAGAAGATCGCCTTCCAGGCATCGCCGGTCGCATCGATAGGCACCTGGAAATCGCCGGTGCTGCTGATGCAGTCCGACGATGATCGCGACGTTGCCTTCGAGCAGACGGTCGATCTGGTTCCGCTGCTGCGTGCGCACGCCATTCCCTATGAGGTGATCGTGTTCCCCGACGAAACTCACGACTCCCTGATGTGGCGGACGTGGGTGCGCAACTTCGACGCCACCGCTGACTTCTTCGAGCGGACCTTGATACGGGGAGAGTCGATACGAGCCACAGGCAATTGAGCCTGCACCGCCCTTGCCGCAGTGAGCACGCGGCCACCCTCGAGCATCAATCGCATATTACTGCCGGGCCTCGCATTCAAGGCCGTCGTGATCGGCGGCGGGTATGCAACGGGGCGCGAGCTCGCCGAGTTCTTTCTGCCTGCCGGACCCGTGGGCGGGATCCTTGGGGATGGTGCTTGCGATGCTCATCTGGAGCATCGTTTGCACCCTGACCTTCGTGTTCGCGTATGAGACTGGAAGCTCCGACTACCGGGCCTTCTTCGGACAGCTTCTCGGACGCTGGGCGGTTACCTTCGAAATCGCCTATTTTGCATTCCTGATTCTCGTCCTGGCCGTCTTCGGTGCGGCGTCCGGCGCGATCGGGCAGGCGCTTTTCGATTGGCGCCCCGTGACGGGAACGTTGGCACTGGCGGCAGGAATCCTCATCATCGTCATCTGCGGGCGGGGAGCGGTGGAGCGGCTCTTCAAGCTGGTATCCCTGTTCCTGTACGCGGTGTACATCATCTTCTTCGTGCTGACATTCAGCCGATTCGGCGATTCCATCGACGCGCATCTGAGACTGGGCGCGCCGATCTCGGGCTGGTTTGCCGGGGGAGTCACCTACGCCTCCTACAATGTCATTGGCGCAGTCCTCATCCTGCCTGTGCTGCGGCATCTGACCAGCCGAAGGGATGCGGTGATCGCCGGAGCGTTGTGCGGCCCGCTGGCGATAGCGCCGGGATTGCTGTTCTTCACCTGCCTTCTCGCCTTCTATCCCGGCATCGCCTCGCAGGAGCTGCCCTCGGATTTCATGCTCCGCGCGCTGCATCGAGCCTTGTTCCATCTGACATTCGAGGTGATGGTGTTTTTTGCGCTGCTGGAAAGCGGCGTCGGATTCGTGCATGCGTTCAACGCTCGCCTTGAGGCGCTCTACCGACAACACGGCAGGGCGACCCCGGTGGCAGTGCGCATTCTCGTACCGCCCGCCATCGTCATGGGCGCCATGTTCGTGGCTGCCGCCGTAGGCCTGGTTGAGCTGATCGCGAAGGGCTATCGCCTGATGGCCGTTGCGATCATCGCCATCTTCATAGTGCCGCTCTGCACTATCGGGATGGCAAAGCTCGTCCGGACGCGCGCAGGATGAGGCGGCAGTACTAGGTGGCCACCTTCAGTAGCACGGCACCATGTACCGGGAGAGATCCCTCGAATCCGCTCGGGAGACTTCCAAGAACCGCCTTGCGCCAGAGATCGCGCACGTCCCGGACCTTGCCGAACCGTAGCTCCTGCCAGCGAACCCGCACCTGCCGTGCTTCTCTCCCAGGTTGAACACGCCGACCGCCGTCGTGCCGTCGGAAAGTCGCTTCGTCCACACTTCGATCGGGCCGCGATGAAGAACCAGATGCCCCTGTATGCCGGAGACATCCTGGTCCACGGCGATGACCTCTCTGTTCATCAGAATGGCCTTGACGGCCGGTGTCCAGGCGCCCATGTGGTTGTTTGCCAGTCCGACGAACAATGGCGCGGCCATGATCGCCCAAAGCGTCATTTGCGTTTGGTCCTCGTCGGCCGTCATCCCCGACTTGCCGATCAGCAGATCGTCCGGGTCGTTCCATCCATCCGCGCCGGCATGGCTCAGCTTGCCGTTGTGGTCGAATCCGCTGGAGAGGATGGACTGCCAGCGATTCCCGATATCGATATCCCCGGTCGTTCGCCAGAGATTGGCGGACCTTTCCCCAGGACCAGACATCCAACAGCCCATACTCGCAGAGGCAAAGATGATCGGGCGATGCGTGGCACGAAGAGCCTCTCCCATCTTCTGATATGCGGCCGGCTGCTAAAACTGCTCGTCGTTCCATCGGTGATCATGCCGTTGCCGAGTGCACCCGATCGGAACGTCCTCGTCAATCATCGGCACCCGGATGCCGCGCGTATCAGGATCGTCCGGGTTGTCGCCTTTGAGCTGGATCCGCGGTTATTTCATCCGTAGGGCCGCACTACCGCTGGCGACCCCTACGGGATCTGCTCAATCGAATGTATTTTGATTCGTACCTCGATGCGGCCTAGACTTCACCGCAAGACAGCAGCGCGGCGCCCAAAGGGCGCAGTGAAGGCCAGCCATGCAGGGATCTATACTTCGGTTCTACGTGCATGAGGGTCATCGGCACCACGGCCGCCTCGCGTGGGAATGGCTGCTCGAGCACGGCAACAAGCTCGGCATCCGCGGCGGCTCCGCCTTCAAGGCGATGGCTGGCTTCGGCCGACATCACGTCCTGCACGAGGCGCGCTTCTTCGAGCTCGCAGGGACTCTCACGGTCGAGGTAGAGTTCATTGTCTCGCCCGAGGAGGCGCAGAAGCTCCTCGACCTGCTGCACACGGAGAAGTTGCGACTCTTCTATGCCTACACGCCCGCCTGTTTCGGCGTGATCAATCCGGACGCCTCAGACCCGCCCTCGGTGAGCGACTGTACCGAGTCGATCGGATAATCGCGCGCCGCCGTCGGAGGCCGGAGGAAATCGAGCGCGCGATAGCGCACTGCTGCCTCCGTATCGACACATAGGGTGCTCACGAGCAGCCCATGCTCGCACCAGTAGCGTGACTCGCACGCGAGCTCTGCGCATTTCACAATCCAACCGGGACGGCCGCAGGCCGCTTTCAACAGGTTCTGCTCCACGTGCGACGCAAGAGGGGGTAGCCCGAAGCTGCCGATCAGCGCATGGAGCAGCCTCCGCAGTTGCCGCCTCGGCGTGAGCGGCATCCGGATGGACATCGCCCCGTAACGGGAAGGTCGCCGCATTTGCGATCGATCCCGCTTGTCCTCGATATCGACCGCAGTCAGCACGCCCGCGACCTTACCGTGCAGCCGCTTCAGCAAGAACACCATCGCATTGCTGACAGAGGAGAAATGATCCAGCAGCAGCACGCCGGCACGTTGATCCGCGGCAGCCCAGAGCCGCGCACGTGCCGCACGGCGTGTAATGTCGGCCGCATCCACACCAGGATAAGCACGTTCGAGGGCACGAGTGATGTCATCGAGACAAGTCGTGATACTCGAATAGGCGCACGGAATCCCCGCGACTACGAACTGCGAATGGAGCCTGCCAAGGACGGTCGACTTGCCGCTGCCGCGAGGACCGAGGAGAGTCAGATGCTCGCCGCGCAAGAGTCGTCCCTGCAACTCGACGCTGAGCTCGGGGGGATGCAGCTGCATTGCGGGCCTGCCTCTACGTATGGAGGACAATGCAGGCATCATCAGCCGCTCACGCGGCGGTTTCGGGAGGCATGCCATCTCCCCTCGAGTTCAGCAGTCTAAGGCGCGGTGCGGGGGCCCGCAAGCGCGAGACGGAGTTGCGCAGGCGCTTGCCGAACGACCCCTGCCTCCGTATATTGCCATCGGGGAGATGGCATTCCTCCCGTAACAAGAACCGCCGCATTCGGCTGATGATGCCTACCCATTCCGTCTGCTGGCGGAGGAGCGGTAGTGCACAGACCCGAGCATGGCCCGAGCCTGATACCAGACCTACGCGCCACGCGTGGCCGGCCGCCCGGAAAGGATGCTACCGGGTGATGCGCGACATCCTGCTTCAGGTCGCGCAGGTCTTCACCGTCCTGGCGCTCGCCCCACTCCTGCAGGGTGTCATCCTGCAGTGGGAAGAGCGGATACAGCGGGCGCAGGGCCCGGGCATCTTCCAACCCTACCGAGATCTCTGGAAGCTCTTCCACAAGCAGCTCGTGGTGCCGGAGACGGCGAGCTTCATCTACTGGATCGCGCCCGTCATCTCCTTCACCTGCATGCTCACGGTGCCAATCCTTATTCCGGTGCTCACCAATTTTCCGCTGCCGCTGTCCGACATGGGCGACATCCTGGGCGGCGGCTTCATTCTCACCCTGGGATCGTTTTTCATCGTCCTCGCAGGCCTCGACTCCGGCAGCGCCTACGGTGGCATCGGCTCATCGCGCGCGGTGATGCTCGGCATCCTCGCGGAGCCGACTCTCATCCTCGTCTTCGTCGGCATCACGCTGCTCGCCAAATCGATGCTGCCCTTCGTGGTGAATCATCTGCTGGTCGCCCAGCCGGCCGTGTACTGGGGTCCTGCCCACATCTTTCTCGTTGCAGCCTTCTTCATCCTGCTCCTCGTCGAAACCGATCGCCTGCCGATTCACTCGAGCACGCACGTCGAGGTCTACATGATCGAGGAGGCGCGCATTCTCGAGTACTCCGGGCCCCTCCTTGCTCTCCTCAAATGGGCCTCGGCGATGAAGCAGTTCATCCTCTACACCATCTTCTGCAACGTGCTGCTTCTGCCCTGGGCGCTTTCCGTCCGGGGACTCGCGCTCGGCGCGCTCGGGGCGGCGGTGGCGCTCCTCTTGAAATTCTTCCTGGTCGCTGTTGCGGTGGTGATCGTGGAGACCGCGCAGTCGCGGCTGCGCTACTACCGCTACCAGGAGCCACTCGCCGCCTCTTTCCTACTCTCGATCCTCGCCATCGTGGCCAACCAGCTGAGATAGCGATGCTTGCCGCCCATCTGCCGCCGCTCGCCGGATCGCTTTTCAGCCTGCTCGCGATTACGAGCCTGCTCCTCGCCTTCGCGATGTTGGGCTCGAGGTGGCTCTACGAGTACATGATCGCCTTCGCCGTGCAGTCCTGGCTCATCGCTTTCCTCTCGGCGGCCGTTGCCTACTACGGCGGTTATCGTCGGTCCGAGATTATCGAAACTTCCGGGACTCCTCTCCGTCGACGCCCAGCCGCGGCTCAGACTAGCTTTGCATAATTACAGAGCTTGTAGGAAATGAAGCAAGGCATCCGCCGGCCGGTAGCGGATTGCCAA
>DASXFY010000003.1:0-3566 GCA_036489335.1 Steroidobacteraceae bacterium | reverse complement strand
CGATCCATTCCAGCGTGCGCAGTCGGCGAAGAGCCGGGGCCTCGGATTGGGGCTGTACATCGTGCAGCAGATCATCAGTGGCCACGGTGGGCGCGTCGAGGTCCAGTCCGGGGTGCCCGATCGCACCGTTTTGCGGGTCACGCTGCCGCGCAAGCCCGCCGCCTCAGAGTGAGAGCGACCATGGCGATCATCGGACTCGACCACGTGCAACTCGCGATGCCCACGGGCGGCGAGGATCGGGCGCGCGCATTCTATGGCGCCGTGTTGGAGCTTCCCGAAAAGCCGAAGCCGCCGCAGCTCGCCGCGCGCGGCGGCTGCTGGTTCGAGTCGGATGCGGTGAAGATTCACCTCGGCGTCGAGCAGGACTTTCGCCCGTCCGCCAAGGCCCATCCGGGGCTCCTCGTCGCCGAGCTCGACGGTCTCCTCACCCGCTGCAGGGAGGGCGGATTCCACGCGACGGAGCCCGAGCTGATCGAGGGAACTCGGCGCGCATTCGTTCGCGATCCGTTTGGGAATCGCATCGAGCTCATGGAGCGTTGCCGGTGAGCGCTTCCAGGACCGACGCCAGCGGCTCAGCCCGCTCCAACACCAGGTCAGCGACAGCCGGAATGTAGTTGAGATCGACCACCGGAATTCCGGCCTCGGGGAAGGGACGGTCGCTGGCGATCGCCACGATGCGCCGGTCATCGGGGTGCAGAGGGGGATTTCCCGCGGCCTCACGGAAGACCTCGAGCTTCGGATGGTGCCCGGTCTTGAAGCCTTCCACCAGAATCAGGTCGCACGGTGAGATCTTTGCGAGCAACTCCGGCAGGGTAGCTTCCGTTCCGTCGCCCACCTCATGCATCTGAACCCAGCGCCGCGCGGACGAGACGATTACCTCGCATGCGCCCGCTTTACGGTGCTCGTACGAGTCCTTGCCCGGCTGGTCGACGTCGAACTTGTGGTGCGCGTGCTTGAGTGTCGCGACCCGGACACCCCGGGCTGACAGCACTGGAATGAGCCTGGTGATGAGAGTGGTCTTGCCGGAGCCACTCCAGCCGACGATGCCGAGTACGCGCGCGCTGCTCATATGGCTCACCAACGATACAGGTCGGCAACGAAGCCCTGGGGGTAGGCGTCCGTCCGCGGCGGCAGCTCGACGAAGCCGTGCGTGCCCGCCAGGGCGAGGAAATCACCTGACCCATTGGGCATGCGCGGCAGGGCGGCGCGCCCGCCATGGGCGTCATGCTGAATCGAGACCGGGACGAACGATGTCACCGGGCGTCCGCGCGTGATCGGCGAAGCCAGACCGATCGTTTCCGGCGCGGCCACGCGAGCGGCCATCGCGGCGCTCATGGCCGGCACCACGTACCGGATCAGACAGATCAGTGTCGCGACGGGGTTGCCGGGTAGCCCGAAGACCGCCTGTCCCTGGGGCCCGACGCCAAACCACATCGGCGCGCCCGTCCGCTGCGCTATCTGCTGGAACACTGCATCGACGTGCAGGGATTGCAGCGCTTTCGGCACGAAGTCGAATCTGCCCTTGGACACGCCGCCGCTCAGGATCAACACGTCCCGTTCGGCCAGATGCCGCGCGAGGCGGTGCTGCAACATCTCCTCGCTGTCGAGGATGTGATCGTCAACGACATTCCCGAAGCCATGCTCGCGCAGCGCAGACACCAGCGCGTAGGCATTCGATCGCCGGACCTGGTGTTCCGCGATGGGTCGATCCGGCTCGATGAGCTCGTCACCGGTGGAGACGACCATGAAGTCCGGCTGGCGGCTCACCTCGACTTTGGCCAGCCCCGCGGATGCCACCACGGCGATTTCCGGCGCACCGAGCCGTATACCCGCTCTCAGCATGGGTACTCCCGGCTGGCTGTCCGAGCCGCGAGGCTGCACGTTGCAATAGGGCTCGCCGGAGGCCTGGTCTTTCAGTGAGACGATTCCCGTCGCGACATCGTACTCTTCCAACGGTATGACACAGTCAGTGCCCCGCGGCATCATGGCCCCGGTCATGACCTCGATCGCGTTTTCCGCGCCCATGAGAGTGAGCGCCGGCGTGCCGGCCGCCTGTGTCGCTTCGATGGTGAAGCGGCGGACACCCTTGGCGAAGACCTCGCTGCGGATCGCAACGCCATCCATGCACACGCGATCGAAGGGCGGGTTGTCGCGTTCCGCATGAACATCCTGCCGCAGGATCCGGCCGACGCATTCGCTCAACTGCCGCATCTCGACCGGCGAGGGAGCCAGCCGAGCGTCGATGGCCGCTCGGGCCATTTGCGGTGTGATGAGCGTAAATCCCCGCTCGAGCGACGGCTCCATGCTAGCGCCCGGTCGCCGCCTGCTGCGCAAACCAGGGAGCCATGCGCCGGATCGCGTCTTCCACTTCGGAGGTCGAGACCGCGAAACTCATGCGAATGAAATGACGGCCCTGCTCGGGGTCGAAATCCACGCCCGGCGCCGTCGCTACTCCGCATTCGCGCAAAAGCCTCTTGCAGAGGGAAAGGCTGTCGGCGGTGAGATGCCCGACATTGGCCCATATGTAGAACGCGCCGTCGGGCGGTGCGATTTCCCGCAGGCCCAGTTGCGGCAGCGCGCCGAGGAGCAGGTCGCGGTTCCTGCGATAGACGGCCAGGTTCGCCTGCAGCTCCGCGGTCGAGTCCATCGCGGCGAGCGCCGCGTGCTGCGCCAGCGAGGGAGCGGTCAGAAAGAGGTTGCCGGCGATGGCGCGGCAGCGCGCCAGGTCCCGCTCGGGTGCGACCAGCCAACCGAGTCTCCAGGCCGCCATCGAATAATATTTCGAGAAGGAGTTGACGATCAGCGCCGTGGGCTCGAACTCGAGCATCGAGCGCGTCGCAGCACCATAGCTCAGGCCATGATAAATCTCGTCGGAGACGATGCGGATCCTGCGCGCGGAGCAAACATCGGCGATGCCGGCCAGCTCTTGCGGGGGCACGATCGTCCCCGTCGGATTGGCGGGGCTCGCAATGATCACCCCGGCGGGAGCCGGCTCGAGTCGGGCCAGGGCCTGAGCCGTGAGCTGGAATCGCTCGCTCGGGCCGCAGGGGATCTCCACCGGCACCATGTTCAGTGCCTTCACGGTGTTGCGATAGGCAACGTAACCGGGCCGAGCCATCGCTATGCGCGAACCCGCCGGAAAGGTCGCGACGAGCGCCAGCAGCAAGGCTGGAGAAGCTCCGCAGGTCAGAATCACGCGGCGCGGCTGCACCTCGAGCCCGTATGTGTTCGCATAATGGAGCGCTATGCGGCGGGTAAGGGCAGTGCTTTCCCAATATCCCATGGGATCGGTGTCGAGGACGCGGTGGGCGACCTCAATGGCGGCCTTCGGTGCGGGCGTCGAGGGCTGGCCGAACTCCATGTGGATAATGGGGCGGCCTCGAGCACTCAACTCATGGGCCAACTCGTGGGCCAGAGCGGAGATCTCGAAGGCGCGGAACGGCTCGACGTCATCTGCCATTGCTGCGCTTTTAGCATCTAATCACCGGTCCGACAACGACTGGCTGCCTGAACCGGCCGAGCGGACGGCCCCGGGGCGATTTGACGCTGCGGCGGGCTCTATTGTA
>DASXFY010000090.1:0-16473 GCA_036489335.1 Steroidobacteraceae bacterium | reverse complement strand
TGAAGCGCTGCTGCCCCAGCGTCAGCTCCCCTCGCGTCTCATCGCTCATCGTCATGCCCTCGGCATGCGGCCGATTGCCGCTGCCAGAGCATCAAGCCATCAGCTCAGCGTCGGAAGAACGGGGGTGCCGGAGTGCTTACTCTCAAGGCTGTAACACAGGCGGGTTCGAATCCCGGAGCACCAATTAAAACAATAAGATACCGACATTGAGAGCCGAAGACGCTCGCCGTACGGAATCGGTACAGAAGGTTTTGGTGAGGCTTCAGCTAAGCTTTGCAGCTCGTGAACCGTTCAGTCGTTCGCTTCGGTCCGATTGCGGCGCTCTGCTACGTGTCGGTAAACATGACGACTGAAGTAATCACGCACCCGCACGTTCTCGCCGAAAAGCTCGAGGATCGTCTGACCAGTGCGTGGCTGTAACTTCAATGAGGAGACGCTCGTAAGTCGCTTTCTGCCGCCGCGTACTACACACATGGGTTGCATTCTCCTGCTTCTGGTGGCGATTGGTTCTGCGCCCGCACTACGCGCCCAGGAAAAAGCCTACGTCGACGCGGAAAGCTACCCTGGCTCGATTGCGGTCGTAGCCGGAACGTTCGTCTATGTTGCAACCAGCGTGGATGGCCGATTTACCGGCGATGTCTGCGCGTACCGCATCAATCCTCAGAGCGGCCTACTGACGCCAATCGGCAAATGGGCCGCCGCCAAAACCAACGTGGCGAACCTGGTGGTGGCGGACCCCAAGGGAAGATTCGTATATGTGGGTGGCGGACCGTATCAGCCGCTTGCGGAATTCTCCGTCGGGGCGAGCGGCGTTCTCAACCCGATTGGCGACGTAATGGCAGGCGGCCAGGTGCGACAGATCGTCATGGACCCGAATGGAAACTCGCCTACGTCATCACCGTCGTGAGCGGCGGCGGTACGGCAATCCTCTCATACCGCATCGAGCGTTCAGGAGCGCTGACCGCGGTCGGCACGCCACTTCCGATCGGGACCCTCACTCCACCGGCCGGGATGACGATCGACCCCCGGGGTCGGCTGGCATACATCGTCAACGGCACCGCGGTGGCGAGCTTCCGTGTTGACCCCTCGACGGGCGCGATCGCAATCATGGGCGGTATCAACGATCCGCCGAGCACGAGCTTTTCGACCGCCGCAATTTCACCCAACGGGAAATATCTTCTACTCGTGGATACGGACATCGGCTTTGTGCAATCGCTTTACATAAACCCGGATACGGGCGCCTTCGCCTTGGTGGGCAAACCCGTCGCGCTCGCCAGCCAGATCGGTTCCACGCAGACAGTGACCTTCGGCGCGAACGGGCGCTATGTCTACCTCACAGCCGGTGGTGATATTTCCATCTATACGATGAACGAAACTTCCGGCGAGCTGAAGCTCATCGGCGACGTGCTACCCACATTCGGTGCGGCTGACCGTTTGGCGGTCGACCAAACCGGAAAATTTGCTTACGCGATCGGCAACGGCATGCGAACAGTTTTCGGATACCGCATCGACGCCGCCAGCGGAGAGCTCACGCGGCTGGGCACGCCTGAAATTCCAGCCTTCGTTCCCCTTGGCACGCAGATGTGGGTCACGCAACTGATCGCCAATCGCGGCGAGGGGACTCTCGATACGAACCTTCTGCCGCCTGCGTCCCGCCCGGGCGATCCGCTGGAATGGGCCTACGGCACGGATGCCAGTCACCCGACCGACATTCATGCGAAAGACGTGCACTACCACTATCTCGGGTACCTGCCACAGTCCACGCTGCTGCTGAATGAGCAAGACGGCCACGTCTATCGAACCGACAGTCATGACATTGAACCGCTGGTCGCCAGCATCGGCGCCATTCCCGTTCCGTTGCTCAAGACTGTGACGAATCCAGCGCCGGAGTTGCGCGATGCCTTCTTCAGAGCAGAGGACCACGGAGAAGACGCGCAGATCACGAAGGGCGCGGGCGGCAAATATGTACTGAGCTTCCGGCAGGTACAGGGCGGAACCCCAGGGCCTAAGTTGCGCTACGAAATCGTGAAGATGCCCGCCTCCCGGGTAAAGAGCGTGGTCCCCGTAGGGCTCTCAACCGACCTCTGGATATGGACGAACAAGGAAGGGAAACCGACGCTGCCGCTCGTCTTCGACTTGCAGGCGAAGGGTATCGTCACCTGGATCCCCGTTCCACCCGACATTGCTCAACAGCTGACTCAGCCCTCCCCCTAGCCTCCTGTCGCTGGTATCAAATCCGGCTCTTCGGCATGGATCTGACGCGCCGGATCGACAATCAACCAGAGCAGAGCGCCCATGCCCGCCAGCGCGGCGCCCAGCACGAAGGGAAGGCTCCAGGCGTTGTGCCCGGAGAAGTAGGCGACGATCGGCGTGGCGATGAGGCCGCCTACATTGCCGCCGGTGTTTAGAATACCGCTTGCAGCCATGGAGTCCGCGCGCGACACGTTCATCACGGCTGCCCAGTACGGTCCTTCGGTGAGCTCGATCGCCATGAAGCACAGCGCGAGCGCAACAGCAGCCCCGTAGGCGTTGGCCGCGCTGATAGCCGCGAGCAACAGAAGGCCGCCTGCCGGCAGACCGATGAGGGGTACGATGCGCAGTCCCCACCGCGCCCCGTAACGTTTCATGCAGGCGCTTCCGATCGCTCCACCTGCCGCCGCGCCGATCGCCGAGCCGAGCGGCGGAACGGCGGCAAGCCAACCGCTCTCCATCATCGTTACGTGACGCTCCTGCACGAGGTATAGGAAGGTCCAGTTGGAAATCAGGTAAAACGTATAGTTCATGCACAGGTACGACAACGCGAGCAACAACACCTCCCGGTTGCGCAGCAGCATGAGGATTCGAGGCCAGGAGATGCGCGAATCAACGCGCGCGCGGGCGTGTGTTGCGAGCTCGGCAAGCTCTGCGCGCGAAACGCTGGGGTGCAGACTGGGTGCATCGCGTCCATACCAGGCCCAGATCACGATCAGCGCGATCATCGGCAGGGAGCTCCAGATGAGCGCCTGCTGCCAGCCGAACAGGCTCATGAGCCAGGCCACGATAGGAGGCGTGAGCGCAGCACCGAGACCGAGTCCCCCGCTTTGCCCCCCTTGAACGAGCGACCACTGCAGGGGCGGAAACCAGGTCTCGAACACGCCCGCCGACAGAGGGAAGATCGGCGCCTGCGCGAGTCCTAGAAGCAGCTGCAGGCTCAATAGCGCAACGAAGAGGGCACCGGCATGCAGCACGAGCGGCGCAAGTGGCGTGAGCAACGTCGCCGCGAGCGCGATGCCACCCACGAGAGTGAAGGTGAAGCGCGCCCCCAGGCGCTGTCCGATCACACCGCCGGGGAACTGCAGCGCGGCATAGCCTACGATGAATGCCGTCTCGAGCCATCCGAGCTGCATTTGAGTGAGTCCGAGGTCCGGCATCATCCGCACAGCGGCGACCGAGAGGCCGCGCTGCTGCACATAGGCCATGAGCCCGAAACCGAATGTCAGCCAGAAGATCCTCCAACGGACCCGGATGCCCCGGAGAAAGAGCGGGCGCGCGAGGTCCGGTGCAGGCATCGACCCTTTACGGTAAATGGGGAGCGCCCAGGTTGGTGAGATTGATGTTCTCGAGGTCCGGCGCTCCCATGATCGCCTGCATGGCCCAGCGCTCGCCTTCCGCCAGATCGGCGGTGTAGAGCTGGCGGGCCAGCGGCCCGTTGCGCGCCACGATCGCATCCCTGATCTTGCCGGGACCCTCGCCCCAAAAATTGGCGATGTTGTCGCGAGTCGATCCGAGAAAGAGAATGCGCAGCGAAAGATTCTGCAGATGAGAGATGGTGCGCACGAGCAGCGCGTTGCCGGTTGCCTCGGCAATCGCGATGTTGAAATCTCTGTTGGCCAGCAGAATGTGCACGACCGTGGCCTTCCCCTGTGGCGGCCACTCGGCCTCGCATACCTCGCGCAGGCGATCGAGGCGAGCGGAATCCATGCCGAGTGTGGCGGCGAGCTCGGCGGCGGCAGGCTCCAGAAGGAAACGCATCTGATACGTCTCCCGAATTGTCCGCAGGGTCAAGGCTGCGACCGAAGTTCCACGCTCACCCGACCTCTCGATCAGCCCCTCCTGCACGAGCCGCGGCAGTGCTGCGCGAATGGGGCCCACTCCCAGTTCGTAGCGCTCGGCCAACGATCGCTCCGAGGTCCGCTCACCGGGCTTCAGCCGGAACGTCAATATGTCGAAGCGAATGAGCTCGTAAGCCTTGTCGGTGAGCAGTGAAGAGTCCGCGTCATCGAGTCGCACCGCGCCATCGAGTACCCGCAATCTCGAATAGAGATCCGCCAACTGAGTGATCCCCGGTAGTGATGACATGTCTATTGCATCAAGCCTGACATTTCATTATAGTTTTTATGACTTGTCAATGTAACACTACTCTCATGAGCGACCCCGCCACCCCGATGCGCCGCGCCCGCGATGTCAGGCGCGCGCGGGCACTTACGCCACCCGCCAAGTACCCCTACATCCGGCGGCACTTGCCGCCCGTGGAGCTGCTGAGCTCCGAAGCGGCCGAGATCATCGAGGCCAACGCCGAGACGATCCTCGAGGAAATCGGCATCGAGCTGCGCCGCGACCCGGAGTCGTTGCGCCTCTGGCGCGAAGCGGGGGCGGACGTGCGCGGCGAGCGCGTGCACATCCCGAGAGGCATGGCCCGCCGCCTGCTCGCGACTGCTCCGCCCGAATTCACCGTCTTTGCCCGTAACCCGGCGCGCAACGTCCGCTTCGGCGGGGATGCCACCGTGTTCTCCCCCGTGGGTGGGCCGCCCTTTGTCAGTGACATCGACCATGGCCGGCGCTATGGCACGCTCGAGGATCTGCACAACTTCATCAAGCTCGCGCACATGGCGCCGGCCATCCATTTCTCCGGCGGCAGCATGTGCGAGCCGATGGAGATACCTCCCAACAAGCGCCATCTCGACGTGCAGTACGCCTTCTTCCGCTACTCCGATCAGGGCTGTGAGGCGACCCCCGAGACGGCGGGTCACGCGGCTGACGCCGTTGCCATGGCGCAGGTCCTGTTCGGCGCCGACTATCTCGAGACCCACCCCGTGGTCCTCGGCAACATCAATTCGAATTCCCCGCTCGTCTTCGACGGGCGGATGCTCGGCGCGCTGCGCCAGTTTGCGAGTCACAACCAGGGTACGATCGTGGTACCCGCGATGCTCGCCGGGGCCATGGGTCCGGTGACACCGGCCGGATGCATGGCTGAGCTCCTCGCGGAGGCGCTGTGCGGGATGGCGCTGACGCAGCTCGTGCGGCCGGGAGCTCCAGTGATTCTCGGCTCCTTCGTCGGTGCGATCTCCATGCGCACCGGGGCGCCCACCTTCGGCACTCCAGAGGCGACGCAGATGATTTTTGCGACCGCGCAGCTTGCCCGGCGCCTCCGGGTCCCCTGCCGCAGCGGCGGCTCCCTGTGCGCGGCAAAGACTGCCGATGCTCAGGCCGGATACGAGAGCGCCCACACGCTGTTGCCCACCCTGCTCGCTGGCGTGAACCTGGTAACGCATGCGGCCGGCTGGCTGGAAGGCGGACTGGTCGCGAGTTACGAGAAGTTCGTGATGGACGCCGACCAGTGCGCCATGATGCAGAGCCTCGCGCAGGGCATGGACATGTCGGAGCGCGGCCAGGCCCTCGATGCCATCCGCGAGGTCGGTCCCGGCAGCCACTTCCTCGGCTGCGCGCACACGCAGGAGAACTTCGAAACCGCGTTCTATCAGTCGACAATCGCCGATTACTCCTCCTACGAGCAATGGTTGGAGGAGGGACGCCTCACGGCGGAGCAGCGCGCCAACCGGGTATGGAAACGGATGCTTGCGGAGTATCAGGACCCCGGCATCGACCCCGCGAGGGACGAGGCCATGCTCGATTTCATGGCCCGGCGCAAAGCGGTGTTGACGGACGACATCACCGACGAGTAAAGCCCGCTCGCATGGCTCCCAATCCTCGCTACGACGTTCTCTTCGAGCCCGTCAGGATCGGACCGGTAACGGCTCGCAACCGGTTCTATGCCGTACCCCACGCCAGCGGCATGACGAACTCCATGCCGCATATGCGCGCGGCGTTTCGCGAGACGAAAGCCGAAGGGGGTTGGGGCGTGGTATGCACCGGCTACGTGTCCATCGACCCCAGCTCGGACGACGCTCCGTTGCCCTACGCCACGCTCTGGGATGATGACGACGTCCGCTCGCACGCCCTCATGACGGAGGCGGTTCACAAGCATGGAGCGCTCGCCGGCGTCGAGCTCTGGCATGGAGGCGGCTGCGTGATGAATCGGCTCAATCGCACCCCCTCCATGTCGCCGTCTGGAACCGCATGGATGCCGACGAATGTGAGTTACATCGGCAATCAGCGTCCACGGGTCATGCAACGAGAGGACATTCGCGAGCTGCTCGACGCACAGAAGCAGGCTGCACGTCGGGCGCGCAGAGCCGGGTTCGACATCCTATACGTCTACGCGGGCATGGGTTACCTGCCATACGAGTTCCTCCTCCCCGAATGGAATCACCGCACGGACGAGTACGGCGGGAGCCTGGCCAACCGGGTACGCATCGTCCGGGAGCTGCTCGAAGTGACCCGCGAGGCGGCGGGAGATCAGTGTGCCGTCGCACTGCGCATCAGTCTGGAGGAGCTGCGAGGCCGCCCGAGCGAGCATGCGGCGTCGGAAGCGCACGAGGTCGTGCAGCGGCTCACTGACCTGACGGACCTCTGGGACGTGAAGATGGATTCGGAGACGACCGACTGCGCGCCCTCGCGCTTCACGCCCGAGGGCAGTCACGAGCCGGTGGTCGCCTTCGTGAAGTCGCTGACGGACAAGCCCGTCGTCGGTGTCGGTCGCTTCACTTCGCCGGACGCCATGGTCGGGCAGATTCGCCGCGGCGTGCTGGATCTCATCGGCGCGGCGCGGCCGTCGATCGCCGACCCGTTCCTGCCGCGAAAGATCGCCGAAGGTCGCGAGGAGGACATCCGCGAATGCATCGGCTGCAACATCTGCATCTCGAGCTGGCACGACGGTGTGCCGGTGCGCTGCACGCAGAATCCGACCATCGGCGAGGAATGGCGCCGGCAGTGGCATCCGGAACGGGTCCCGCCCGCACCGCATCACGGTGCTTCCGTGCTCGTGGTAGGTGCCGGCCCGGCCGGCCTCGAGTGTGCGCTGACTCTCGGGCGCCGCGGCTACGAGGTCACGCTCGCTGAAGCCGGGGATGACCTCGGCGGACGTCTGCGCTTCGAGACCCGGCTGCCGGGGCTCGCCACTTGGTCGCGCGTTCTCGACTGGCGCCGCAACCAGTTGCAGCGTCTCTCCAACGTCGGCGTGTATCGGGGCAATCGACTCGGTGCCGACGAGATCCTGGAGTTACAGCCGACGCACGTGGCGCTGGCGACCGGCGCGCGCTGGACGCCTTTGCTGTACTCACCTCTCGAGGTTCCCGCGGGCACTCTGGACAACCCTCGCGTCTACACACCCGATGATGTGGCGGCAGGCGTTGCGCTCGCGGATCCGGTGGTCGTCTTCGACTTCGACAACTACTACATGGGATCCACCCTCGCCGAGCATCTTGCGAGGAATGGGCGGACAGTGAGGTATGTGACACCATCCGCATATGTATCCGCCTGGGCCGTCATGACCAACGAGCAGCCGCAGACGTACCGCGCGCTCAGCACGGCGGGAGTCGAGCTGCACACGCTCTCGCGCGTCGAGTCCTTCACCGACGGCGAGCTGACTCTCCTGAATGTATACACCTCCGCGCGGACTCGGCTCCCATGTCGCGCGCTGGTGATTGTCGGCGCACGCCTGCCCAATGATGGTCTCTATCAGACACTGGTCGCCAGACGCGAAGAACTCGCCGCAGCCGGCATTACCTCGGTCACACGGGTAGGCGATGCGCTCGCCCCAGGTGCTATTGCGCACGCCGTCTACGACGGCCACCGCTACGCGCGTGAACTCGAAGCAGGCAAATGCGTCCTGAGACGCGACGCACCGCTGCACCATCAATGACGAGTCGGCTTGCACGTCGAAGAACCCACGGCTGACGCACGTCGAATTAGGCCCTTCCCCATCGCGATTCCACCAGGAGATGGTTCTCGAGCTGGGACGCCAGGTGTCCAATTCACTCGCGGGCAGACCGGGCCGCGCATATATCGCACCCCTCGACGTCCGCTTACCGAAGAACGGCGGCGCCGACGATCAAATCGATACCGTGGTGCAACCCGACGTCCTCATCGTCCGCGACCTGAAAAGGCTTGACGAGCGGGGTATTCGGGGCGCCCCTGATTGGATCGCGGAAATCCTTTCACCCTCAACCGCCAGCTACGCCCGGACCACCAAGCTGCGTGCCTACGAACGGGCCGGCGTTCCTGAAGTCTGGCTGATACACCCTGCGGATCGGACAGTCACGATCTACCGAATCGCAGCCAGTCACTACGCTTCACCAACGGTTCTCGCGCTCGAGGGTCGAACCGCCATCGCGGCGGTTCCAGGCGTGAGCATCGATGGGGACCGCCTGCGCGCTCGGCCCCTCAGTCGCTCGACTCCTGCCCCGACTGGTTGAAGCGATAACTGAGGCGCATACCGAAGACGCGCGGCTCGTTGGTGGTCTCGCGCAAATCGAAGTTTCCGGTGTTGCTGTAGACGATCGCGTTCTTGTCGGTGAGGTTCGTGCAGTACAGCTCCGCCAGCCAGCGCTCGCTGTCGGGCGGATGCACCCCGATGCGCAGGTTCATGATGGTGTACTGCGGCTGCAGGATACGCGGCAGTCCCGAATTTACGTCGTCGGGGTTGAGGCCGTTGTACATGTCACCTTTGTGGGCCATGTCGAACTGCAGGTAGCCGCCCAGCGCGTGCGAAAGTGGATGCTCGTAGCGCGCGTTCCAGCTCCAGTTGAAGTATGGCGCGAAGGGTAGCCGCTCACCGACGTACGCGTCGTAGTTCGGACTGGCCGCCGTGACGACACGCGCGTCGGTGTAGTCAGCCGAGGCCTGCAGCGACCAGTTCTCGCTGATCACGAAATCAATGTTCGACTCGGCACCGTAGATGTGCGCCTCGCCGACGTTGATGTTGTAGCTCGAGGAAGGACAGACGGAGGCGTCGTAGATGAGCGCCTGCAGGTTCTTCCAGTCCATATAGTAAGCGGCGCCATCCCACAACAGGCGATGCCCGAGGCTGGTCGTCTTCCATCCGAGCTCGTAATTATTGAGCGTATCCGGATCGTATGCCTGCGGCACACCCGAGCCATAGCAGTCGTAGGGCAACCCGGTGTTCGAGCCTCCCGGACGGAAGCCCTGGCTCCAATCCGCGTACACCATGGCTTGACGGCTGAGCTTGTAGCTGGCGCCGAGCCTGCTGTCCCACTTGTGCGAGGTGGAAGCGTAGTAGCTTGGCGCGTTGGGCGTATAGGCAAAACCAAGAAGTGGCGTGTCGTAGCTCTCGTTGTCGCGGAAATGCGATACGCCTGCTTCCACGTTCAGCTTATTCGTCACGTCGAAGTTGATATTGGCGAACTCCGTGGTTTCCAGGACGTCCGCGGTCTCGGCATACGTGTACCAAATCCCGGGCGGCAGCGTGCGCTGCGTGAGGGCGTAAGACTGCAGCTCGTACTGAAAAGCGTCACCGCCGTACTGCAATCCCGGCATGTAGTAGGTGCTGCCGTAGTTCCGATCGACCGTCTTCTCCCAATAGAGGCCCGCCAGCCAGTGGAGCCGGCCGCCCTCTTTGGAGACGAGCCGCAGCTCGTTCGACCAACGACTCGGGTTGTCGTTGTAGGAGTAGTACTGCAGGGCAGGGTTACACCCGGAGTAGGATGCCGATGAGCCCGGAGAGAGCAGCGGGCTGTAGTACGGGTCGGTGAGGCAGGTGAACCCCTCCTGCGACCCGCCGTTGTAGTTCTGCTCGTATTGCGAGTACTCGTCCCACTGGCGCCGCTCCTGATTCCAGTAGGTGCTGGCAAAGGCCAGATCGGCGATGCCGACGTCGCCATCCACATGGAAATCGAGCATGTTCGTCTCGAACAGGTCCGATTCCGGACCGAAGCGCGAGACGGTCCGCGCTGCCAACGTCGGATCCTCGTCCCAGGCTCCGCTTGTATGCTGGCGCTGGAAGCCATAGGTGAGCAGCGCGCTCCACTGGTGAGGGAGCTGCAGCTTGAGTGCCACGCGACCGCCCTCGACGTTCTCTCGGTTGTAGTCCTTGCCCGCCCACTGTGCATTGGTCGAGACGGCACCGTTCACCCAGGTTCGCGTCGTCAGCGCGTTGTCGATGAACCCGCCCTCGGAATCGCTGAAGGCCGAGACGCGCAGCCCCAGAACGCCTTCAATCAGCGGGATGTTGAGAAACCCCTCATAGGTCCAGTTTTGCTGCCCGCTCTGGATCTGTCCGCCATCGAGATCGATGCCGGCGCTGAAGGTGCGCGTGTCCGGTTTGTTGGTGATGTATCGGATGGCACCCGACATCGCTTCCGCGCCGAAGGTCGTGCCCTGCGGACCGTTCAGGACCTCGATGCGCTCGATGTCGTACAGGTGCAGGTCCGGCTGCGAGCCTCCATAGTTCATCGACATGTCGTCGACGAAGAAGCCGGTCGAGGAGGTATTGGAGTAATTGGGGTTGCTGCCGTCGGAGACGCCGCGCATCACGAACAGCTGGGTTCCCGGACCGGTGCTGATATAGGAAATGGATGGCACCTTCTGCAGGTAATCGTCCATCGTGTTGATGGCGAGCTTCTGCATGTCCTGCTTGCTGAAGACGTCGATGTTGATCGGCACGTCCTGCAGGTTCTCCTGGCGCTTGCGGGCGGTGACCACGATTTCCTGCAGCGTATCGACGGTGCCGCCGCCCTGTACCGCGGCATCCGCGTAAGCCGTGGGAGCGCCGGCCGAGGCCGCGAGCACCGCGGCAACCGCGACACCGACCCTGGAGGCCGCATCGCGCGAAGTTCGTACACCGGCAATGCACGCGCCGACCGGAGTCTTGCGGTTTGCTGAACGCATCAGAAAACTCCCCCGCCAACCGAACTCGTCCTACCCATGGCGCCGTTGCCATGGACCCCGTTATCCCGCAATTTTCCTTCGAGCCTGCGTCCTGAGTCAACCGGCGAATATCCGCGCCGGCACCGCGCCGCTCAATCGAAGCGCTCGAGGCAATCCCCGAGGGCACGCCGTAAGGGCTCCAGCTCTTTCTCGAAGTGCCGCCAGTGGCCTACTGCCGATGTATAGATGGGCTGGCGCACCTGCTCGGCGCTCGCGGTGCGCACCGGACGCTGCGTCTCGTGAAAAGCGAGGCAGCTGGGCTCGAAATCGAGGGCGCAATGCTCGAGCAGGCGGCGGATGCCCGCCTCGGGCGAGCGCACCAGGTCCTCGTAACGAACGTGCAGCACCTTGCCCGGATGAACGGTATCCCAGTGATCCATCAGCGTGAGGTAGGCTCGGTAGTACCGCCCGAGGTCCTCGAGGTCGTAACTGAAGTTCTGGCCCTCCGCGAAATACTGCTTGAAGGTACTGAAGCAGGCATCCATGGGGTGCCGGCGCACGTCGATCACGGTCGCGTGAGGCAGTATCGCGTGGATGAGCCCGATATGACTGAAGTTATTGGGCAGCTTGTCGGTAAAGCGCCTGCGACCGAGCCGCAGGAGCGGCGCCGTCTGCTCGACATAGCGGCGGCCGAGCTCGGTCAAGCGCTCCGCCGATGCGCTCTCCACGGCCTCCGGATAACCGGCCCGTCCCGGGGCCATGTCGTCGAACTCGCGCACGATGTTGAGCACGTTCAGCAGCTCCATCGTACCCTCGACCGCGGAATGACTCGCGAGGATCTGCTCCACCAGTGTCGAGCCCGACCGCGGCAGGCCGACGATGAAGATCGGCGTGGAGCTCCGGTCACCGCCGCCGCGATGCGCAACGAAAAACGCCGCGTCGAAAAATGCGCGGATGCGCGCGCAGCGGTTTTCGAACTGTGCGATGTCGAACGGTGCCTCGCGCCGGCGCAGCTCCGCGCCGCGCGCGTAGTGGACGAACGCCTCATGGTATTGCCGGCGCTGCTCCAAAGCCTTCCCGAGCGCGAAATCGAGCTGCGCTTCGTTCGAAGGACCGCGCGGGTCGGAGGCGATCAGCCGGCGCATGGCCGAGACCTCCCCATCGCTGAAAAGATAGTTCTTGAGATCCGCCAGGCTCCAGTACGCCTCCGCCCGCCCAGGATCCATCATGAGGACCGCTTTGTACGAAGCCTCACTCTCTGCCCGTCGCCCGAGTGTCTTCTGCAGATGACCGATCGACATCCGCAAGCCCGCCTCCTGCGGCAGCAGCTGCAGCGCGCGCTCGTAGGCCTCGATAGCCTCCGTCTGCCGCATGAGCCGGATCGCAACGCCCGCGGCGGTCACCCAGGTCTGCGGGCTCTGAGGCTCGATCAGGGCGAGGTAACGCGTAGCCGCCTCGGCCTCGGTGAGGCGCCCCAAACCTGTCAGCGCCGGGGCGAGTCCCCGGTAGGCGAGCGGCAGGTACGCAGACTGCCTGAGAGCGTGACGCAGCAGCCGCTCGGCATCGCGCGGTACATCGGCCGCGAGCGACAGCGCCGCCAGCCCGCATAGCGCGGCCACGTGGCTCGGGTCGCCTGTCAGCACTTCGCGAAACAACGCCTCGGATCTGCGGCGGTCGCCCTCGAGGAGCGCCGCGGTAGCCGCCTCGATGCGCGCCCGCTCCGGATCGGTGAGCCGCGCGCGCTCGAAGGCGATGCGCGCGTCGTCGTACTGACCCAGATCCACCAACACGTCGCCGTAAGCAAGCCAAGCCCGATGATGGTGCGGGAGCTCCTCCAGCACGCGCCGGACGTCTTCACGCGCCTGCGCAGCGCGTCCCGCGCGCCGCAGGGCGCGGGCGAGATCCACCCGCGCTTCGGCGAAGCCGGGAGCGCTCTGCAGCACGCGCTCGAGCAATGCGACGCTCTCCTCGATCCGAGACTGATCGAGCAGTGCCACCCCGAGCAGCCAGAGACAATCGACCTCACCCGGAGACTCGGCCTGGAGCGCCCGCAGACCCTTCTCCGCGGAGGCTGCCTGCCCGACGCGCAGCATCGCCTGCGCCCGGCGGAGGCGCTCCTCAAAGGCGGCTCGTGCGTGGGGGGCTGCCATGATTCATTCACTCCCGGAGCGGTAGTCTGCTACGGCCACCCACGCTCACGCTACACTTCTCGGCCATTGGCCCGATTGAGCGAAGCCCCGATGCACCGAAGCACGCTGCCGACTCTCGCCGTCATCGCCCTGCTCATCATCCTGCTCGGGACTCCCGCGGCGCACGCCGGCCGGGCTCTCGAGCCCGGGGACTGGTACCGTTTCAAGGCAGTCTCGGACCTCGTCATTTCGCCCGACGGCAGCTCGGTCGCCTATGTCGTGACGAGCTATGACAAGGCATCGGATAAGAGCCGCGGAGCGCTGTGGCTCGCCGCCTGGAACGGCAAAGAGAGTCTGCAGCTCACGCGCGGTGAGAGCGTGAGCGTGCCGCGCTTCAGTCCCGACGGTCGTTATCTCAGCTTCCTCTCCGCAGATCCCGGGGACGGCTCGACGCAGCTCTGGCTTCTCGATCGCCGCGGCGGGGAACCGCGTCAGCTGACTCATGTTCCAGGCCAGATCACCGATTACGCCTGGTCGCGCGATGGTGCCCGCGTGGTGCTGGTCGTGAGCGGCGCGGAGGGCGGCGGCGAGACCCGTCCACCAAAACCTGTGGTCATCGACTCGCTGCTCTTCAAGCAGGACACGGAAGGGTATCTCAGCGACACCTCGCGCACCCACCTCTGCCTCCTCGCAGTCGGGAGCGGGGGCTGCCAGGCGCTGACGGCGGACCCGACGAGCTCGGACTCACTGCCCGCTTTCTCTCCGGACGGACGGCAGATCGCCTACGTTAGTCACAGGCGCGACACGTCGCAGCAACTCGGCGTCGATGAGATCGAGCTCGTGGCGGCGACCCCGGGCGCCAAGCCGCGGCGACTACTCACCACCTGGTCACCCAATCAGCAGCATCTCGAGTGGACTCCCGACGGCACGCGACTCGTCTTTCTGCAGGGCGCTGCGCCGAAGTACACCGCCTACATTCTGGACGCGCTGGCGGTAGCGGAGGTGCCCTCAGGGCGCGTGCGCACGCTCACCGGCGCTCTCGACCGCGCCGCCGTCTCGCCCGCCATCACCACCGACGGGCGGGCGATCGAGTTCGCGGTCGAGGATGACGGTTATCAGTACGCGGCCGAGGTACCCCTCGCAGGCGGCAAGATCACGCGGCTCGACAGCGGCGTCGTCGTCACCGAGCTTGCCGCGGCCGCGGGACACACCGCCGTGCTCGCCGCGAGCGACCGCTCACCGTTCGAGGTCTATGCGCTCGAGTCAGGGGAACTGCGGCCACTCTCCGCGCACAACCGCGCGCTCTTCGCCGAGCTGACACTCGGCACGGTGGACGATATTGCCTTCCGCAGCAGAGACGGCACCGAGATCCACGGCCAGGTGGTGAAGCCGCCGGATTACGTGCCCGGCCGGCCCTACCCGACGATCGTCTGGATCCACGGCGGACCGAACGGCCAGGATGACCACTCCCTCGAGCTCGAGGGCTATGGGCCCCAGCTCGAGCGGCAGTTGTTCGCGACGCACGGCTACGTAGTGCTCGCCGTCAACTACCGAGGAAGCAGCGGGCGCGGCATGAAGTTCGCGCGCAGCATCTTCGCGGACTGGGGTGACAAGGAGGTGCAGGACCTCGAGGCGGGTGCCGACTACGCGGTTGCGCAGGGCTGGGCTGATCCGCGGCGGCTGGGCGTTGGCGGTTGGAGCTACGGAGGACTGCTCACCGACTATCTCATCGCCTCGAGCACGCGTTTCAGGGCCGCCATCAGCGGCGCAGGCAGCGGCAACCAGACCGCGATGTACGGCGCCGACGAATATGTTCTGCAATATAACGCCGAGATGGGACCGCCCTGGCAGTCGACATCGCGATGGCTCGAGGTCTCCTATCCGTTCTTCCATGCCGACCGCATCCGCACGCCGACACTCTTCCTCGGCGGTGACAAGGACTTCAACGTCCCCCTCGCGGGTGGGGAGCAGATGTACGAGGCCTTGCGCACGCTGGGCGTGCCGACCGAGCTCATCGTCTATCCGGGCGAGTATCACGTGCTCACCCGGCCGAGCTTTCTCGTCGATCGCTTCGCGCGCTATCTCGATTGGATGGCGAAATACCTGAAGAACGGGTCCTGAAGGGGTACGCCCATGCGCGGATGGCTCTCGAAACTGGTGTTGCTCGCAGCTATGGGCGCCCTCGCGCACGCGCAGACGGCGCCCGATCCACATGCGCCGGACATCGCCGACGCCGGCTCGACCGCAGCGATCGCTGCAGCCACGACCGAGGCGCGTTTTACCTCGCCACTCGTCGATTATCTGCCCCAGTCCGCGACGGTGCCGTCGCCGTGGAAGGTCTTTCACCGCATCATGGGCGCGCCCGGCGAGCTGCTCGATTCCGAGCATGCCTACGCCTATGCGCGAGTGCTTGCGGCCGCTTCGCCGCGCGTGCGCGTGTTCACGCTCGGCCGGTCGGAGGAAGGGCGCGAGATCATCCTGATCGCCATCGCAGACCGGGCAGGCATTGACGGGCTCGATCGCCTGAAGGCCGCAAACGCGGCGCTCGCCGATCCGCGCAAAGTTGATGCGGTTGAGGCCGAGCGACTGATCGCGAGCTCGCGACCGTTCTATTACATCAACGCAGCGCTCCATTCGGACGAGACCGGCTCCACCGAGGCGGTGCTCGAGCTCGCCTATCGGCTCGCGGTCTCGGAGACGCCGATGATCCGCCGCATCCGCGCGAATACCGTGGTACTCATCAATCCGGTATCGAATCCGGACGGCCGCGACAAGCAGGTCGAATGGTTCTATGAATACCTGAAGGGCAAGACCGATCTCGCGACCCTTCCCCGCCAGGCGCCCCCGTACTGGGCGAAATACGTCTATGTCGACATCAACCGCGACGCGCATCAGCTGACGCAATCGCCATTCAAAGCCGTCGCGAAAGTGTTCTTCGAGTATCACCCGGTGGTGATCCACGACCTGCACGAAAGCGAGCCGCTGCTGATGGCTTGGAACGGAACCGGGCCGTACAACCCGCACATCGACCCGCTGACCTACGATGAGTTCCTCGCGCTCGGCTTCGAGGAGGTCGAGCGGATGAGCGGGCTCGGCATGCCCGGCGTCTCAACCTGGAATTTCGGCGAGGCGTTCTCGCACCTGTACCTCGACTCGATCGCGATGAACCATAACGCGACCGGTCGGGGTTATGAGGCCTTCGGCAACGGCACGGCCGAGACACTAGTGGCGTGTAACGTATGAAACGGGAGTATGATTGTGCTCATGAGCAGCACAATCAGTCTTTCTAAGGCGGAGCGCGTGGAGCTGACCCAGAGAGCAACGAGTCAGGCGGGACGAGCGGATAGCGCGCGCCGGGCAC
>DASXFY010000076.1:0-77040 GCA_036489335.1 Steroidobacteraceae bacterium | reverse complement strand
GGTGAACCGTGCCGCAGCCACCGCAGATCGTTTTTTTCCCCGCCGGTCGAGGGTGAGCAGACGCGCACCGCGATCGCCGAATATCCCCTGCACGCGTGATTGCGGGCGGAATCCGGGAAACGTGTATGCATCCGCCAGCCGACGGTGCTTGCGTACTTTTGGCATCCCCACATCATGCCAAATTCTCCGATCCGCTCAACACGCATGAAACCCCATGAAATCAGGCCCCGCGTCGACCTCAGCGCCCCGGAATCGCCCACACGAAATCACGATGACCCCTTAAACGGATGGGGATCGATCGCGACGCCGGAGTGAATGTTGGCGCATTCTCACGGGGTCAGCGGCAGTATCTGGAATTCCATCGCGAGAACGTACTGCGGATGGCGCGCGGAGTTTCGATTGCGTTGAGTGAGGATTCCATTGACGCCGTGACAACCGATTGGTCGTCATGTGGGTCGTCAGAAACTTTCGCGAAGCTCGGGCGCAGCGCTCGTCCAAAGGACATCTTCCTGCCCAGCGACGCTCCAGCAAATAATCTCAAATATACCTATCGCATCTCCTCCAACGCGCGTACGCTGTGTGTCACGGGATGCGCTTCGTTCGCCCCGTCCTCCTACAGCAAGTTTGAGACTTCACCTGGGCAGTTGACCCGCGAGGAGGATGTCATGCCAGAGCGTTTAGTTGACATCAAAACCGGAGAGAGACTTCTCCACACGTTTCCGGTCACGACCAGTGATCAGACCGCGCAGGCTGGCGACGAGAGTTTCAAGAAAAAGGCGCTGGAAGCCGCGGCTCACGCCAGGGTGGTGCCGAACGAAGAGCTCGAGACCCTGAGCGCCCGCATGCATGTCAGCCGCGGGGGACCGCTTCAGCCGAACCCGGATTCGCTCGGTGTGATGGCGGAGACTAAGGAGGGTCTGGATCAAGTCGTTCGCGAGCGAGCTTACTTACTCTGGCAACAGGCAGGTCGACCGGACGGCAGGTCCGACGAGTTCTGGCACCAGGCGCAGCATCAACGTTGGTGCGAACGCGCTTATGCGCTCTGGACGCGGGAAGGTTGTCTGGAGGGTAAGGCCGACGAGCACTGGCACCGCACGCTTGATTTTGAGAGCGGCGGTTGAGCTCGCCGTCGACGTTGAACAAGGAACCCGCGCAGCACGAGCGGGCGATCAACGTACTGACGGAACGTACCGGAGTTCCGCGTGCGGAAGTCGGTGCACTATTTGCCAAGGAATTTGCGCGGCTCGCGCGCGGCGCCACAGTGCGCTCGTATCTGGTTACGCGCACGGCATCGAACGTACTCGCAGCGCTGCGCGAGAGACCAAATCCCGGCTAAGCCAGCCGGACACAGACACGGCTACTGCTTTCCGATCTCGCGGATGCGCTCGCGCAACGACAGGCTATCGAGACTCGCGATCGGCAGGCTGATGAAGATCCCGATCCGCCGCTCGAGTATCCGGAAGACTTCCTCGAAAGCTCTCATCTGCTCGATCCGGGTGCCCTGCACCGCAGCCGGCTCAGGCGCGCCCCAGTGGGCGGTCATCGGCTGGCCCGGCCACACCGGACAGACTTCGCTGGCCGCGCTGTCACAGACCGTGAATACGAAGTCGAGCTTCGGCGCGTCCGGCCGGGCGAACTCGTCCCAGCTTTTGCTGCGCGCGCCCTCGGCGGAAATGTTGCGTCGCTCCAGCAGCTCGAGCGCAAGCGGATTCACTCTTCCGGCCGGACGGCTGCCGGCGCTGTAGGCGCGGAACTGGCCCCGGCCGTGGGAGTTGAGAAAAGCCTCCGCCAGGATGCTCCGGGCTGAGTTGCCCGTGCACAGGAAGAGCACGTTATACGACCCGGCAGTCATGACTGACTCACGCCGTGTCAATGGTCAGCGGGCTGGGGCGCAACATCGCGCCGCGGCTTCGGCCACCGGCTCGCTCCCCACCAAATCATGTCCATATACAGTGCTCTGGCCGGTAGTCAGGAAGGTCTCCCAACGAATGCCTTGCGGGTCATCGGTCCAGCTCTTCTCACTGCGCGCGTAGCAGCACGTCGTGGCACCTTCTTGCAGCACAGGGCGCTTCGCGTGCTCGAGGCGGCCATAGACCTCCTGCAGTTCCAGGTGGGATTCGACCTGGATTCCGAGGTGCTGAACGCCGGGCTTCGCGCCGCGCTGGCTGATCGCGAAGTTGACCCGCGGATCCTCGAGCATCCACTTGGCGTAATCGGATTTGAGGACCGTGGGCTCGGCGGCGAAGAGATGGGAGTAGAAGCGGATCGATGCGCCGAGATCCTCGACCGCAATGTGGACGTGCAACCTTTTCATGCGTGTTTCCTCGACTCCGTCTCTTGACAGTACGATAATAATCGAAATATAGTATGGTTGTGAAGGCCCCCGAAGTCATCGAGGCGCTCGGCGCGCTGGCACATGAGCACAGGCTCGCGATTTTCCGGCTGCTCATCGAACGGGGCCCTGAGGGCCTCTCGGCCGGAGATATCGGCAAGCGAGTGGGTCTCTTCCCCTCGTCCCTGACCTTCCACCTGCAGAACCTTCAGCGTGCGGGACTCATCTCCCGGCGGCGCGAGAGTCGGCAGCTCATCTACAGCGCCGACTTCGCGACCATGGATGGCCTGGTCGGCTATCTGACCGAGAACTGCTGTGCAAACAGCGGATGCTGCGGGCCCGAATGTAAGCCGGCCATTTCTGAACCGGCGCCAAAGCGTAGATCCAAAGCGGGGTAGGGGTCCTGTGCCATGGCCGAAGATGCCAAAGTTGTGCTGCGTCTCTCCCTTCCATCCGACATTGCCGCGATCACCGACATATACGCGTATGCCGTTCGTCACGGCACAGCAAGCTTCGAGCTCTGCGCACCCGATACGCAGGAAATGGCCCGGCGGCAGGAAAGCCTGTTGAGCAAGGGGTATCCATACCTGGTCGCCGAAAGCGGTCGCGAGGTTCTCGGTTACGCCTATGCAGGCCCGTACCGCCCGCGACCGGCGTACGCGCATACCCTGGAAGATTCCGTGTACGTTCGTGCAGACGCACAACGCCGCGGCGTCGGGCTCGCGCTGTTGCGGCGTCTCGCGGATGAAGCGGAGGCCCGTGGCTTTCGCCAGATGATCGCCGTCATCGGCGATTCCGCAAACCAGCCCTCGATCCGCCTGCACGAGTGCGTGGGTTTCATCCATACAGGAACGCTACGCTCGGTCGGCTGGAAGCACGGCAGATGGCTGGACTCCGTCCTCATGCAGCGAACGCTGGGACTCGGCGCGACTGCCGATCCATCGTGCGCTGAGGGAGCCTCCGATGCGACCCGCTGACACACGCCATAAATTGAGCCGGCGCCAGCTGCTGTCTTCGGCCACTGGCCTGGGCGCGGCGGCTCTCCTGCCTCGAAATGCCTCGGCGCAGCAACCGCCGGAGGCTTCGAACGAGCTGGGCCTGCCGGCGAGGCCCTATGGATTCCGGTCTCCTTTCGAGAAGGACGTGGTTCGTCTCGTCGATTCGGGGAGCGGGCGCACGCCTCTTCAGGACCTGCAAGGGATCATCACGCCTTCGGCCCTCCATTACGAGATCCTGCATTTCGGCATGCCGATCATCAACCCGGCGCATCACGAGCTGCTCATCGACGGCCTCGTCGAGCGTCCGTTGATCTTCACGATGAAGGATCTGGAGCGAATGCCGGCGGTCTCGCGCATTCACTTCCTCGAATGCGCCGGCAACAGCTGGCGCGAACAGGTCGGCAATCCCGGGAATACGCCCGAGGAAAGCCATGGCCTGCTGAGTTGCACGGAATGGACCGGCGTCCCGCTTGCGGTTCTTCTCGAGCAAACCGGACTGAAACCGTCCGCACGCTGGATATTGGCGGAAGGAGCCGATGTCGGCCGCCTGGCCCGCAGCCTTCCGGTCGAGAAGGCGCTGGACGACATCATCGTTGCCTACGCGCAAAACGGCGAGGCGCTCCGTCCGGAACAAGGCTACCCCGTTCGTTTGATCGTGCCGGGCTGGGAAGGGAACGTCAACGTCAAGTGGCTGCATCGTCTGGAGGTGCTCGATCAGCCGGCAATGACGGCGTGGGAAACGGGCCACTACACCGACCTTCTACCGAGTGGCAAGGCTCGACAATTCACTTTCGTGATGGAAGCGAAGTCGGTGATCGTCCGTCCGGCGGGTGGTCAGCGCCTCGACGGGTCAGGCGTTTATGAGCTCACGGGCTTGGCCTGGTCCGGCCGGGGAAAAATCAGCGGCGTGGAAGTTACGGTGGATGGCGGGCGGAGCTGGCAGAAAGCCGAGCTGCAGGAACCGATTCACACGAAGGCATTTACGCGATTTCGCTGGACGTGGAATTGGAGTGGAGTTGAGACGACCATCGCCTCGCGGTGTACCGATGAGACAGGCTACCGCCAGCCGACACGCGAGCAGATCATTGCCGCGCGGGGTTTGAACGCAACGGACCACTACAATGGAATCAAATGGTGGCGTGTGCGGACGGACGGACAGATCACGCATGCGTAGGCTGACCTTTCTAGGGTTGGCGTGCCTCGGGGTTTTTGTCACCTCGCTGCATGGACAGCAGAAGCAGCTAGGTCTAGGGCACACGCCGAGCATGCAGGAGCTGCGCGAGTGGAAGAGCACGGTGTTGCCCGATGGGTCCGGCCTGCCTCCCGGGAGTGGTACGCCTGCGCAGGGCAAGAGAGTCTATTTGGACAAATGCAGCGCTTGCCACGGCGACCAGGGGCAAGGAAACGAGCCTCCCGCACCGCAACTCGTTGGCGGGATCGGGACGCTCGCGTCCAGTAGTCCGATTCGCACCGTGGGAAGCTATTGGCCCTATGCCACCACGGTGTGGGACTTCATCCGTCGCGCGATGCCCTATTCGCGGCCGGGGACACTGACTGCCGATGAGACGTATGCGGTCACCGCCTACTTGCTTTCCCTGAACAAAATCATCCCGCGCAATGCGGTGATGGATCAGAAGACATTGCCTGCGATACGCATGCCGAACCGCGATGGCTTTGTTCCCGACCCGCGGCCCGACGTCCGCTAGCCGAGCGCGGCGGAAGTGGATACGGTAGAGAATGTTCAGCTTCAGCACGGGTCATCATCTCGCGATCGGATGCCTGATCGCTCTCGCGCTTGGGTTGCCGGGTCGGGCCCTTGCGGATGATCTCGCTCACGATGGTTGCCCGCGACCAGCACCCGGCAGCGTGGTGCCGGAGCCAAGAGATCTGCGCAGCCGCAATGGCGTCCTCGAGCTCGATCTCACCATCCGCGATTTCAAGGAGAGGGACGGTTCGGTTCGCTACTGCTATCTGTTGCCCGATGGAACGCAATCTCCGACGCTGAGACTGCATCCGGGCGACCTGCTCATCTTGCATCTCACGGACCGACTGCTTGATTTCGATACTGCCGTTGGCGGCACGAAGGCCGTGCACGGCTCCGCGACGCAGGGATCCGCCATCGCTGCGAAGAGCGTGACGATGGATATGAAGCGAGCCTCCTCCGGTCCATGCACCCGCGGAGCGATGTCCGCCGTCGCAACGAACCTTCACTTCCACGGGCTCACCGTCCCGCCGGTGTGCCATGAGGACGATGTGCTCAGGACATCGATCCTGCCCGGCGATCCTCCGTTCGAATATCGCTTTCGCGTCCCGAGAAACGAGCCCCCGGGCCTCTATTGGTATCACCCGCACATCCACGGCTTCAGCGAGGTGGCGGTGCTCGGTGGCGCCTCCGGAGCGCTGATCATCGAAGGCGCCGAGCGCGCCAACCCCGCGCTGGCGGGCCTGCCCGAGCGGGTCTTCGTGATCCGCGATCAGGACCTGATGAATCGGACTGCGCCGCCTTCGAAATCCGAGCCCGTGGTTCCGAAGCTCTTCATCGACCACGATGGAGACGTGGCGAACAATGGCACCGGCTTCGGGCAGCCGGCCAAGGACCTCTCGATCAACTACGTACCGGTGCCGTACCCGGACTATCCGCCGGCCCGCATCCAGGTGAGACCGGGCGAACGGCAGCTCTGGCGCGTGGTGAATGCCTCGGCCATTACCTACCTCAATCTCGCGGTGCTGTTTCGCAACGTCCCGCAGCGGCTCGGAATCGTCGGTGTCGACGGCGTCCCACTACGCTATGGCGGCAGTCCCGCGCCGCCGATCGCGTGGGTGGATCACATCGGCCTGCCGCCGGCGGCGAGAGCCGAGTTCATCATCGACGGGCCTCCGCCCGGCGTTCCCGGATTGCTCGTGACCCGCACGGTCGATACCGGACCGGGCGGCGAGAACGATCCGAATCGCGCCCTGGCATCCATCATCGCCTCGAAAGATGCTCCGGAATCGCGGTCCGCGCTGCCGTCGCACCCGAAGCCTTTGCCGCCTCCGGCGCTGCCCTGGCTGGGCGACGTGCAGCCGGTGCGGGTGAGAAGGCTCTATTTCTCGGAGAAGCTCAAGAATCCCAACGACCCCACCAGCGCGACCGAGTTCTATCTCACAGTCGACGGCCAGACTCCCAAGCCATTCGATCCGAATTCCCCGATGCCGAACATCGTGGTGAAGCAGGGCACCGTGGAGGACTGGATCATCGAGAATCGCACCGCGGAGCTGCACGACTTCCACATCCACCAGCTTCATTTCGAGCTGGTCGCCTGGAACGGCGTTCCGGTCCACGAGCCGTTTCTTCGCGATACGGTAAACGTGCCGTACTACAACGGACGGATGCTCGAGTATCCCAGCGTGAGGTTGCGCATGGATTTTCGCGATCCAAACACCGTCGGCACCTTTCCCTATCACTGCCACATCCTCGACCACGAGGATGCCGGCATGATGGGGACCATACGCGTAGTCCCGGCCGATGCTTCGTCTCGCGCCGATTTGCGATCATCTGGACAGCCGGCGCCAACGATGGTCCACTACAAATCGTCTCCAAAAACGTTTAACTAGCAGGGGAATCCCTCATGGCCATCCGCCGCGCTTTTCATTCCCGGCTCGCAAGCTATGTGCGCCTGGGGCTCGGGACACTCGCGCTGCTGCAGATGTCCATCGGCCCGGCAATCGCGACGATGGCAGCCTCGGGCCATGAGGCCTCGAGCGGCGCGCTGTCGTATGCAGACAAGCACACGGCCAGTCCGATCAAGCACGTCATCGTCATCATTGGCGAGAATCGGAGCTTCGATCACGTGTTCGCGACCTTCGTGCCGAAAAAGCCCGGCGTGACGGTCCATAACCTGCTCTCCGAGGGCATCATTGCCCTGGATGCAAACAAGAACGCGATTCCCGGGCCGAACTTCGAGAGGGCGCACCAGCTCGCCGCCGTGGATATGGGCGCGAGCGATCCGTTCCTGCTCAGCCCGCCGAAGGCATCGTTCCCGGGAGACCATCTGCCCGCACCGCTCGTCGGTGGCCCCGAGGTCTCGTACATCCCCAACAAGTGCGGCTCGGGCACGCCGATCACCCAATGTGCGGCGAGCCTCAAGCTCGCGCAGCAATCCGAGAGCGGCCTGCCGGAATCCTACTACCACGAGCTGCTCACGGGCGGCACCGGCCAGACCGCGGGAACGCCGGATCGGCGCATCACCGACGTGGACGCGCTGCCTGCGGGCCCCTATCAGCTGACCAACAGCTCGACTCTCGTATACGACGACTACTCCCAGAGCCCGCTGCACCGCTTCTATCAGATGTGGCAGCAACTGAACTGCAGCGTCTCACAGTCCAATCCGGAAAACCCCTCGGGCTGCAACGGGCAGCTCTTCTCCTGGGTGGAGGTGACCACGGGTCCCGGCACGGATGACAGGACTCAGCCTGCGGGCTTCAGCACCAACTACCGGCCCGGCGCAAAGACGACAGGCGAGGGGGCGGCAGCGCTGGGCTTCTACAACGTGCAGAAAGGTGATGTGCCGTACTTCACGAGCCTCGCCAACACGTACGCGATGAGCGACAACTTCCATCAGTCCGTCGTCGGCGGCACAGGCGTGAATCACATCATGTTCGGCCACGGTGATGTGATCTGGTTCAGCAATCCGACCGGCAAGCCGGCCGTGCCGCCGAACGGTGTGCAGGTCTATTCGGGCACGCCGAATGCCGGCGTCGTCCACGAAATCGAGAACCCCAATCCCGCGTCCGGCACCAACAACTGGTATACCGCGGATGGCTACGGAATCTCACACAACTCGGGCTCCGCGCCGCCTTATAGAACCTCCCCGGCATCCGGCGGTGGCTCCTACACCGAGTGCTCCGATCCCAATCAGCCTGGCGTCCGGCCCATTGTCGATTATCTCGCGCATCTGCCGCGGCCCATCGATCCGCGTTGTCAGCCGGATCACTACTACCTGGTCAATAACTACAACCCGGGCTATTTCGGCAACGGCAGGAACGCCTATACCGACCACAATCCGGCCAACACCCCGTTCACCATTCCGCCGTCATCGACGCCGAGCGTCGGTGACGATATGAACGCGCACCACATCTCCTGGAAATACTACGGAGATCAATGGAACAACTATCTCAACGATCCCTACCAGCGCAACTTCGGTACCCCCGGCCCGAAGGCGGACGAGTACTGCAACATCTGCAACCCCTTCCAGTACGACACATCGATCATGTCGCACCCGCAGGAGGTCGCGGCTCACATCCAGGACTCCGTGAACCTGTACTCCGACATCAGGCACGGCACGCTGCCGGCCGTCTCCATCGTGAAGCCGAGCGGCTACACCGATGGCCACCCGCAGTCATCCAAGCTGGATCTGTTCGAAGGATTCGTGCAGAAGATCGTGAATCAGGTCGAAGCGTCACCCTACGCAAAGAACACCGCCATCATCATCACCTTCGATGAGGGAGGCGGCTACTACGATTCGGGTTACGTCCAGCCGCTCGACTTCTTCGGCGACGGCACGCGCGTCCCGCTACTCGTGATATCACGGTACGCGAAGCGCGGGTACATCTCCCACGTGTACACGGATCATGTCTCGATTCTCAAGTTCATCGAGCGCAACTGGCACTTGCCGCCGGTGTCGCACCGCAGTCGCGACAATTTCCCGGATCCCGTGACCGCCTCGGGCAAGCCGTACGTGCCGGTCAATACTCCGGCCATCGGCGACCTGTTCGACCTGTTCGACTTATCGCACGGACGGTAGGCCGGATGTCAAGACGGCTTGCGCGCTGAGCGGCTCATTGCATCCCGGAGTGACTTGGGCAGCGGGATTCGAAGTCTTTCGCTCCCCGAGAGCATCGCGCCAGCCTGATCAGGAGGCACGTCCAGATCGTCGGGATCCGGATGCCAGGCTTCGGGGTCTCCGTAAAGATCCACGAGAGCGAGCGCTGGCGGCAGCGCGCGCATCCCGTAAACTCGATCGTTACCGTGCGCGCTCACGTCAGCGTGGACCGCGGTGAACCAGGAGAGCGGCCGGCCTCGGATCTCGAATCCACGGAAGGAAACATAGGTGGGGCGGAGCAGGACCGCTACCGTGAGTTGCGCGGGCACCTGTGTAATCCACCCTGCGGCATGGAGCACGGACTCACCGCACAGGATCGCTGACGGATATTCATACAGCAGCGCCTCGATACGGAGTGCAGTGTCGGGCTGCGGAGTCTTGAGTTTGTTGAAGTAGATGCCGGCCCGCTCTCCAGCCGGCTCGATCAAGTCTTTTGTTTTCCACCGATGCAGGCAGACTGCGGCTGCGTTCTCGGAGAGGCCGGTCAATCTGCGGAAGGCCGCGAGCGTGAACGCCTCCGGGAGATTGCGCAGCCGATCGATCGCACTCGTCACGGTGATACTCGCTTCAGCGATGGCCCGAGCTCATTCTTCTCGATGGCATCGGCAACGCGTTCGAGGGCGTACCATGTGTACCGCACCATTTCCGCGGTTGCCCCCGGGTACAGGCGCGCCCAGACATCCAGTGACAGCCATCGCTTCAACTCAGGGTCAGCCGATCCCGCCACGACGGCGGGATCGTGACCGGCAAGAAACCGCCTCAGCGCCTGCGCCGGTGAAAGTCGGTCGATCGTCTCGTAGGCGCGCACGTTGTGCAGGAACTGCCGCGCAGCACTGGAGAGGTCGAGCTTGGCGTCCGTCTGGGTGCCGATCCACCACAGGTCGTAGATGTCCCGCCACTTCAGGTATCGCCGCGTCGCGAACGCCGTGAGCTTGTCGCAGTACGCGGCTTCAAGCGTGGCCGCCGGTACGGGGCTCGAGATCCGCGAGACGATTTCGCCCGGCCGAACCGGCGTGCGCAGCTCTACCGGATATCCTGCGAGATAGGCAGCATCCACTTTCCAGAATTCGACCTTGACGACTGTCTTCCCGAGGTAGTCGGGATGCGATACCACCAGCTGATAGGCAATCATCCGCTCGCCACGGCGTGTCTTGTCCTTGATCCCGACACTGAAGGCCGGATCGTCGGCCCGGAACGCCTCCTCGGTTCTCTTGCCTGCGCGCCCCACTGCTTGACCGATGTCCCGCGCGCTCTTGGCGATCAGGAAGTCGAGGTGCTCGGATCTGCGCGGGGACCGCCAGGAGAAATGCAGCGAGGTGCCCCCATGAAATGCGACCCGGCTACAGTCGAGAGTGGAGTCGGACATCAGGGCGTCGAGGAAGCGGAATTGGGCAGTGGAAGCCCAAGCCGCGGAACGCTCTGGAGAAAGCGGCCGCCTGGTCATTCAATGTAGATTATCAGAATAGATAATTTATATCAAAACGACGACCCCAAAAGGAGAAGCCCCCAGCATGGTTTTGGACCACGAGGCCGACCATTTCGACCATCGCAGTGGCGATGAATAGGGCGACGGATTTGATGACCGGCAAGTACGCACTCCGCGTACGCCCACTCCTGTCGACGCTCGCCGGCGAGAGGGTGCGGTCTTCGATCTAACGCAGCCACAACTGAGACTCAGGTCAACGCGCGTCGCATGCGTATCATGGCTCGTCGTGGCATTGGCGGCTGCGTCTATTGGATTTGACTATGTGAAAGCGCGCGATATGCGGGCCAAGCTTGCGAAAGGCGTACGGGCAGTTCGCCCTCGGTGTAGAGTGGACGCGACTCGGGCCCTTCGGCTCGTCCTGCCTCGCCCGCACACCGCGGCTCGTTCCAAGCGACCACAAACGAGCGCGAGAAGTTACACTTCCGTGCGAACGGGCCACTCACCTCAGGTAGAAGACATGTATTCGAACCCCTCGATTCTGAACTCGCTTCTCCCGCAGGCGGCTGACGCTGATGACGCGGCGTCGCGCTACGCCACGCGGCTCACTCGGGAGCAGTTTGAGGGGGCGGAGCGCGCGCAGCGGGAGCGTGTCGAACAGGCGTCTGAGCTCAATACTCCCGCGGTGCGAATTCGTGCTTGGGAACGGCTGCATCGCCTGTCGCTGCCGCGAGAGTCGGAGCATCCCGTGCTGGATGTCGTCGCGATCGCTACACGCCTGACGCTCGAGCAGGTGCGTGAGGAGCAGCGGCGGCGTTCGGAACCTGCGACTGCTGCCTCGGAAGTCTGATCAGCGGCCATAACGGCTCAAAACGTCCACACAACGGTTCGCGAGCGCACAGCACCCCACCGCGCATTTCCGCGCAGATGCGGCACCCGCCAGAATATCTGGCTGCCACGGCGTACGAGGTGGCCGCGCACATGGTGCAGGCGCGGACCCCGCCGGCCTCGGCTGGCGTCACTGCCCAGCAACTGATCGCGGAATTCCGGTAAGAGCGGGGCGCGGACCTCGATATGCTCCAGCAGGGGCGGCTTTCCGGCTCTCAGGCGGGCGCGATTCAGTCGCTCGCGCGAAAGCAGTCGTCGTGGCAGGTGCACTCGCGTCGCTAGAAGCAGAAACAGAGTCAGCAGCATAGGGACGTCCGATGCGACTGTGCCCAAAGCCTGCCGCCATACCATCTCCTTTTGAGATGAAGTGATCTCCGGCCGCTCGTAATACTCCGCCCAGGTCTTCTCATAGCGAAAGCGAAAGCATCGGGCGAGTACATCGTCCTCCGGCCTCGCTTCGTCGATGACGCATCTCACCTCTGAGACCTGCTCATCGGGTCGCAGGGGCTCTTCTCCCAAAGCCGTATCGAAGTCGAAGTAGGCTTCGACGTTGCTCGCCAGAACCTCTGCATCCTCTTCGAGCGTCCAGAACGTGCGCATTACACCCCGTCGTCCGTCGGGTGAAGCGCGAACATACATCCCGCGACGGCCCGTGCACCGAGAGTCGCCGTTGAGACGAAAGCCATATTGCAAAAGCGCGCGGCGCCACGGCTCGCTGCACCACTCTATCCAGAATGCGTCTGCCGGAGCATGCAGCAGGTCCGCGCAGTGCACGGTGCGAGCGCCCTTGGAATAGGCGAGCTCGCCGCACAGGCGAACGAGCTCGTCCTGGAGCACATATCGGATCGGACACTGAGCGATGGCGTTTGCCCAGTTGGCCGTGTTGTCCAATGGCCACACGACCCCCGTGCCGTCTTTCACGAGGAATGGCATGCGGCTTCGCGCGACCCGGTCGGCCAGAAACATGCGCCATACGGTAATGAGGGCGCGCATGCGCGGGGCGCAGTTTGTGATCAGGACCCGGGAAATGAGGGTCAGTGCCCCTCATCGCGGGACGATGTCCGGGCGTGTGTTTCTAGCGGTTGGCGCGCGAGTGGGGTGAGCGCTTTCCGGGACCGAACGGCTCCGGCCCGATCCAGAAGCGCGCGAGCGCCTTCAGGTTATCGCGATAGGTATGCGTAACGTTGTATTCGGCCCCGGTCGTGGTGCGCAGAATATAGTCACTCCCCACCCCTGGCTGGATCGTTGCGACAAACGCTCCGTTTACCAGCACTGAGCGATGGATGCGAATGAAGCCGTGTGGTTTCAATTGCTCCCCGATTGCGGAAATCGTGCCGCGATGCAGATAGCAGCCAGCCCGTTGCCGTAGCACGACGTAGTTGCCGTGCGCCTCGGCGGTGATCAGCTCCGCAATGTCGATGAAAACGATGCGGTCTTTGTCCTTGATCGCGATTCGCGCGGGATTCGGCGTACGCAGGTTGAGCTCATCGAGCGCGTGCAGCAATCGCTCGACGCGCTCCTGCGAAGATCGCCTGACGGCGATGTCGAGCGCCTCGTGAACCCGTGCCGGATCGAAGGGCTTCAGAATATAGTCGAGGGCCCGTTTCTCGAAGGCCTCCAGAGCGTGATTGTCGTAGGCGGTGATGAGGATGATCGAGGGCTTGGGGTAGCTCTGGGTGCGCAGACGCTCGATGAGTTCCAGACCGGACAGGCCGGGCATGTGGATGTCGAGCAGCAATACATCGTAAGGCCGCGTACCCAGCTCCATGAGCGCCTGCTGCGCGTTCTCAGTAGATGCATGGCTTTCCACGTCGGAACGCTGCGCGAGGAGCTTTTCCAGGTCCGCCCGGGCCAGCGGCTCATCAGTCTACGATCAGAACCTTCATTGGGACGCGCTCAGTTCCGGGCTCGACGATGAGCGCGCGACGGCGGCGGAAGGTGGCGTCGTTTCCGGTTGCGTGACGCTGCCGCGGAATGCGGGTACCGCCACGAAGGTCACCGCATTCCCCGATTTGGGATCGAGCGAGAAGTCCAGTTGGGCATCGTCGGAATAGAGATAGCGCAATCTTGCCCTGGTATTCGCAAGTCCCAGGCCAATACCGCGCGGGGAGGACGCCGCCACGCTGTTGGTAATCCGAATACAGAGACGATCGCCCTCCAGCCAGGTGCGCAACTCGATCCAGCCACCCTCCGTCGCGCTCGCCGCCCCATGCACGATTGCGTTCTCGATGAGGGGCTGAAGCAGCAGTTGAGGTATCAATGCAGGTAATGACTGCGGCTCGATGGACCAGCGATCGTCGAGGCGGCTACCGAGGCGCATTCGCTCGAGGCCCACGTATGCTTTGATGAACACCATCTCATCGTGCAACGCGATGAGGTCGGTAGCGCCGTGACTCATCACGGTGCGCAGCAGCGAGCCGAGCAGGATGACCATTTCACGGGCGCGCGACGGGTCCGCTTCGATGAGTACGGCAATGCCCTGGAGGGTGTTGAAGAGAAAATGGGGGTGCAACTGTGCCCGCAGCGCCTGCAGCTCACTTTGCGCGAGGCTGCGCGATAGGTCGAGGCGCTCGATCTCCTGACGGCGACCGCGCACCAGGTAGGTGTAAGCGTGCGCAAGGGCGACGATGCCCAAATAGAGGAGGAGTACGTCTCCGAACGTGCTGAAGCTCAAGTCGGCCAGCGCCGCGAGGGTGCGCGGCCCGAACGTGAGCCTGTCCTCGTCCCATGGCGGAAGAAGCAGCCAGCGAAACAATCCGAAGCCGCAGGAGAATGCGAAATAACCAAGGAAATAAGCGACGATACGCTGCGGCGCCGCGCGTCGGGCTTCGGGGCTGGTCGATGTGGAGCAAGCGGTCGACCAGATCAGTTCGAACGTACCTTCCAACGTGAACGTCGCGCAGGCCACGACTCAGTACACCGGCGGCGGCTCATACGCCAACCTGCGCGACCTCGGCTATTCCAAGACTCTTGTGCTCCTGGATGGCCAACGGCTCGCCAACAACGTCGTCATCGGCAGCTCGGTCGACCTGGAAGGCATCCCATTCTCGGCCATCGAGAGCGTACAGGTGCTTCGCGAAGGGGCGTCGTCGCTCTATGGCTCGGACGCGATCGGCGGCGTCATCAATTTCATTACCAGGAAGGACTATCAGGGGGGTGAAGTGCAACTCGATCTGAACCGCCCGCAGGAGGCCGGGGGCTCCTCGGGCAATGCGAGCTTCGCCTTCGGGCATGGAGATCTGGCAAGCGACGGCTACAACTTCATGATCACGGCAAGCTATACCCGGCAGCAGGAGCTTACCGCATCCCAGAGATCGTTCGCCGCGACCGGCTTCGATCCGTCGCTGGGCCTATCGAATACGAACGGGCCGACGGCCACGTTTCCTGCGAGCTATACGGACGCCAACGGCAATCTTTGGCAGGCCGGCTATCCGGCCTGCGCCGGCAATCCGGAGCTCACCGAGCACTACGGCGATTGCGCGTACCGATACTCCGCCGTGGTGGATCTGATGCCGAAGTCGGATGAAGCCTCCGGCCTGGCAGCCTTTACCAAGGCACTGCCGGACAACAACCAGCTCAGCCTGCAGTACTTCTATACCCGCTCCACGAGCGTCGCCTGGTTCGGTCCGCAGTCGTATTCGTTCAAAATGAACCCGGGAGAGCCCTATTTCCCGACGGCAGCCGATTCGAGCTGCTACGGGACCTGCACGGCACCGCCGGATCTCGACTCACCGATTACGGTCGGCTGGACTGATCCCAACGACAATCGCGTCACCGGAAATGAGAATGTCGAGCAGAGAATTCTGCTCACTTTCTCCGGCCAGAACGCGGGCTGGAATTACTCCAGCGACTTCGACTACAGCGTCAATGAAAATACTCTCGACGTCGATGGTGGTGAGGCCAATTACGCCATAATTGCACCCGGCAACGTCCTCAGCCCGCTGATCAATCCGTTTGGTCCCTATAGTACGGCCGCACAGGCGCTGATCAACAGCGCCTACACGAACGGCCCGCTTGCGAACGGAAAACTGCAGCATTTCGACATCGGTGGCAACGCCAACCATGCTTTGGGAGACGCTTTCGGCGCCGATCGGCCGGCGGTACTGGCACTTGGCTTCCAGGCGACGAGCGAGCGCATCGCCTTTGAATCAACTCCCCTGGCGACGACCCTGTACACGGCCACTTACTATCCGACGTCGGCGATTTTCGGCAGCCGCACCGCGCAGGCGATCTTTGCCGAGCTCGACGTGCCCATGTCCAAGAGTATCGATCTCGATATATCCGATCGTGAGGACCGGTACAGCGATTTCGGCGAGACCAACAATGGCAAGTTGTCGCTGCGCTACCAGCCGTTTCAGGCCCTGACTTTCAGGGGAGCCGCTTCGACCGGCTTCCGCGCACCGTCGCTCTTCGATCTGTATCAGCCGGATATCTTCGGTGCGGATGCCGGCAGCACCATTCCTGGTCCGCCTTGCTCTGCAGGGGACTACACGACCGTATTCAGCTATACGGTCTGCAATTCGCAGGGGTTGGCGCTGGCCGGAGGTAACAAGAAACTGCAGCCCGAAACGTCGGAAAACTTCGACCTCGGGGTCATTATCGAGCCGGTTTCCAACCTCGGAATCACGCTTGACTACTATCGGATCCTGATCAAGAACGAGATCCAAAGCATCCCGGACACGGTGATCTATGGAAATCCCACTGAGTTTGCCAACGATTATGTGTTGAATGCGTCCGGAACCCTGACTCCGGCGCCTGAGGCCAATACGCAGTGTGCGCACTACACTGACCCGACTTGCGGATATATCATCCAAACGACAGCGAACACCGGCGGCATCACCACCGACGGGTTCGACCTCAGCGTGCAGTATCTCATCCATACGCCGATGGGCGCCTTCCATGCGGATCTGGAAGGCACGGCGATCACTCATTACAGGCTGCAGGAATTTACCGGCGGCCCGCAACTGGACCTCGTCGGGTGGTTCAACGGAGGAAATCAGCCCGCAATCCGGTGGCAGCATATCCTGTCGTTGAACTGGACGAGCCCGGGCAGGAGCTGGAGCGCCGGAATCACCAATCGGTTCTTTTCGTCTTACATCGATCAATACCGGACCGACGGCACGCCGAGCGGCTCGCCCGACACGGGCGGCGGCAAACAGCTCATTGTCGGCGACCAATCGACGTGGGACGTCTTTGGGGCCTACAAGCCCATTCAGCCGCTCACCGTGCTGGTCGGCGTTCGCAACGTGCTGAATACGGTTCCGCCATTCTCCAACCAGTCGAACAGCTGGACGGCTGGCTACAACTCGATATTCTCCAGCCCGTTTCTGCGGACGTTCTACGTCAACCTGAAGTATGACTTCTGATATGAAGTGCGGATGCGCGTTGCTCGCGATCCTTGCGGTCATGGGAGCCGGGTGCGCGGATCACCCGGCCGGCGGCAAGACGAACGCCGGCAACGCGGCCGCCGCCTCACTCTCGTCAGAACTGACCCTGCTGCAGGCGGCAACGGAGCTCGGCTACACTCCGGTGGTATTCCAAGGAAAGACCCTCTATTGCAAACACGAGCAGCTGACCGGCTCACTGGTCCCGAAGATGTATTGCGTCGACACCGACTTTGTGATGGCAGAGGCAAGGACGCAAAGACAGAATATCGAGGCCATGGACCAGCAGCCGGCTCCCGGAAAGCCCCCGGGCAAGGGGCCCTGATGAAGGACTGCTGCTGATATTGCGCGCTTTGTCACTCAGAAACCGAGCAGGTCGATTCTGTGCTTGGCGCCTGCCGACATCGAATCGGCGACAGAAGCGGGGAAGGCGGCAGGGAGATTGGCAATGACGGCGTCGATGCGGGCTTTCGCTGTGTCAGCGATTTCGTGGATGGCGCCGCTGACGAGCTTTGCAGGAAGACCGCATTGTTCGCCTGTCTCGAGGAAATGCCGGCCCAGGATTGTCCGCACCACGCGGTGCCGACTCTTTCCGATCGCCATCGCCATCTTCATTCGATTGAGGCGGATCTCGTTGGCATCGACGCTCGGCTGGGCTGAGACAACGTCGTAAATCGGCGTCAGGCGGAATCTGCTGCCCGGCGAAAGGCGGAGACTGAAGTTTTTGGCGTGACCATCGGTTGCGCCGAGCAACCAGAATATGACCTGCGCTTTGAAGAGAGTCTTCTGATCCTCGTCGGGCGCATCGCTTCCCTTCAGTAGTTCGACCAGATCGCAGATTCCTGGACCGCCGTCCGACTCGTATTTTCGGGATGGCGGCACGGAGAGCGCCTGGCAGCAATCCTCCTGCGGGATCCGCAGAAGCCGCCGGTCCTTCGTCCATGTACGGTCGAAGCGCTCGACCACGAGCGCTCGCTTGCCGGCAAAATCCGCTATTTCAGACTTCGCGGCAGGAAGGCCCAGCGCGCGAACCAGTTCCAGGCAAAGATGTTCATTCTCAACGCTGTTTGACAGGTCGATTCCGTTGGGGAGGTGTCCGATCTGGGGCTTCAGGATGTGGGTCGTCGCTGTGGTGCCATGCGGCACGTGCCATTTGCCTTTCCAGTGGAGCAGAGCTGTTTTTTCCTGAACTCCCGCAATCGAGATGCGGAACTCGCGATCGTCGTCGCCGACGCCGAGCGGATTGCGGGTCAAATTGCCGATGCGCTCGGCAATTTCCCGATCCGTGACGGCACGCGCATCCAGAGCGCCAGCCTTTCCCGCATCCATACCATCGGGCACAAACTGAAGCGCGCCGACGCAGTCGCGGCCTACCGCCGCCAGTAGGCTATATGCATCGTAGCCGTCCGCATGCGCGCGCTCGGCAAGTCGTCGTCGGACGTCATCATTGTCCGGAAGCAGGTTTTCAAGGACGGCAATTACCGGGTCGCCAATATATCTATCCTCGCGCAGAGGCAACGAAAGCGAGACCGGGATCGCGTTCTCCCACTCGAGCCACGCGGGGTCGTACGTGAAGTTGATCGCTCCACTGCTTTCGCGCCGGAGGCGGCCGACGAGCCGGCCGTTCAGATATACCTCGAGCGGCGGGCGACTGGGCGTGCGGGCCATCAGAACAGCTCTTCAATGTCCTGCGCCGCGGCTTTTGTGCGGGGGCGGACCACGAGCTCGAGGTCCAATGCCGTCAGTGCGTCGATCAGAATACCGAGCTGCATGCCGCGCCCGCCGCTTTCCAGCTTCGAAACAGTTGCCTGACGGGCGTGCATCAAGTTACCCAAGCTCAGTTGGGTGAGATTCTTTTGGCGCCTGTAACGTCGCAGAATGGCCCCGAATTGTTTGCCGGTGCGGACGATGGTGCTCATGGCCAAGAATATACGTGTACGCGTATATTGCGTCAATATACGCGATTGCGTATTTTGTGTGACTGGACTTTTCGCCCGGCGCGCCGGTTAGCCCTTCGTCCTTCCGGACTTCTTTCCGCTCTTCGGTTTCTTGCGGGGAGTGCTGAATACACTTGGTGTCCCGATGTAGAGCAGCACCGCCTCCCGGTCGGAGGCATTGTGGGCGGTGTGCGGCAGCCTGGAGTCGAAATGCATGCTGTCGCCGGCTTTGAGCATCGTTTTCGTCGCGCCGGCGCTGGCGTGGAGCTCGCCCGAGATCAGATACAGCACGTCCTCGCCGTTGCGCTGATCGACCGGGAAGACGTGTCCCGGCGGAATGTGCATGAGGATCACATCGAGCTGCCGATTCGGCAGCTGCGAGGCCAGATCGTAATAGATGACCGGAGAGTTGATCTCGATGCGGGAGGGCTTGGAGGCGCGGTGGACGATCTTCGAGACCTCGGGCAACTTCATGAAGTAGTCGAGATCGACATCCAGCGCTTTCGCGAGCGCCAGCAGCGATACCAGCGAGGGGATCGTGAGGTCGCGCTCCGCCTGGGAGATGAAAGGCGCCGACAGGGACGACTTCCTGGCGAGCTCCTGCAGCGTCAGGCCCAGCTCCGTGCGCCGCGCCCTGATGCGCTCTCCCAAGGGCAAACGCGCCTTTCTCGGATTCGGGTGCAGCAACTCCGCTAACTCCTTCGCCTCGTCCTTAAAGAGCTCGGTGATCAAAATACTGGGCCGGCCGCTGAATTTTGATACAGCTTCAAACCTGAAGCAATTCGGCTCGGCGATCGCCGCGCAAGCATGGCCCGCACCCCCCTCTGTCGTCGTCCGCCTCGCCACGGGCGCGGAGCGTTTATATCAAAAATTTACATTGACGAACAATTTAAGTCCATCTAAATTGATCGCAAGGCACATTCCGATCGCCGGCGCATCCGTCATCGCCCGGCAACGAATCCAAGCCATCGATGGGGGAGCACATGATCGCAAGCAACCGGGCGCTGGTCGGGGCAGTCATCGGCGCGTTCTGCCTCGGCGCAGGACTCGCGAGCGGGGCCGTCGCCACCGACACTTCCTCGAAGACCGACACTGCCGATTCCAGCAGCGATCGCCTGCAGGAAGTCATCGTGACGGCGCAGAAGCGCCGCGAGCGCGCGCTGGATGTGCCCATCTCGCTCACGACCTTCAATTCCGTGCAGATGGAGCAGCGCGACATCCTGGATCTCGACAAGCTGGCTTCCTACACCCCGGGCCTCGAGGTGACGCCCGATCCAGGCGGCGGCGCGGAGCTCACCCTGCGTGGCGTGACGAGCTCGGTGGGCGGCGTCGGCGTCGATCCCAGCGTCGGTGTTTACGAGGATGGCGTCTACATTGCCCGCGACTGGGTGGCCCTCCAATCGTATCTGGATATCGACCGCGTTGAGGTCCTGCGGGGTCCGCAGGGGACGTTGTACGGCCGTAATACCACCGGCGGCGCCTACAACATCTACCACAAGTTGCCGACGAACGACCTCGAGGCGGGCGCGAGCGTCGAGGAGACGGGATATGAGAGCGGCGGCCTCAGGCAGCGCTATCAGGCCTTCATCTCCGGCCCGCTGATCGCCGATAAGGTGCTGGCACGCCTCTCGGTATCGAGAGACAAGGACGAAGACTACACCCGGAACCTCTATACCGGCTATCGGGCCCCCGAAGACCAGACTCAGGCCCTGGGGACACTCGAGATCCGCCCGTTCGATGGGCTCACCATCACCCTCAGGGCCGATATTGCCAACGATTCCGGGCGAGTCGGCTCGAATTACCACGTCATCCGGCTTGGAACGGACAACGTGTCGGCGGATGTTCCCGCGAGTCCCTACCAGTACCGCTCGGATTTCCCCGGGACCGCGGACTACCTGCACAATCGCGGCTTCAGCGCCAATGTGGAGTGGGACATCGCCGGCGGCTATCAGCTCAAATCCATCACCGGCGGCCGTACGATCCTCATCAACACCCAGTACGACTCCGACGGCACGGAGCTGCCGATCTACACGGCGGTGCTCAACGACCAGTCGAGAACGCTCAGCCAGGAATTCCAGATCATCTCACCCGCGGATCGCAGGCTGGATTGGCTCGGCGGCCTTTATTTCTACCATGAGAATGCGCACGACCTGACGACCTCGGGCGGTCCGTATCCCTATGGCCCGTTCTATCTGACGACAGCCTCGGGGGCCGACCTCTACTCCGCGGTCACGGGGCAGTACCTCAGCCTCAATATCCCATTCGACTATCGCGGTGTCTTCGACAGCACCAACATCACCAAGTCGTATGCCGCCTTCGGCCAGCTGCGCTTCAAATTCACCGAGCAGCTCCAGGGCACGCTTGGCTTGCGCTATACCGATGAGCAGCGCACCTTCAGTGGTAACGCGGGAACGGCCTTCGTCCCTGAAGGGGCCTCGGGCGTGTACGGATACAACCCTGCGACGGCGTGTCAGAGCCTAATTGCCGCCAACCCGGTCACCGACCCGGCCGGGACCACGGCGGCTCAGGCCCAAGCGACTTGTGTCAGCAATGTCACCGAAGACATGTCGACCTACAGCGCAACGGCCGTCGAGAACCGCAGTCCCACGACCCTGAAGTTCAACAACGTATCCTGGCGCTTCGTGCTCGACTATCATCTCACTCACGATACGCACGTCTATGCGTCGGTGGCGACGGGCTTCAAGAGCGGAGGATTCAACTCCTACGACACCGATGCCGCCTATAGCGGCAGCCGGCCCGGACAGCCCGGCGTGCCGGTGATCTCCTACCAGCCGCCCTTCGGGCCCGAGAAGCTCATCTCCTACGAGGCGGGCATCAAAGGCGTCGCGCTCGAACAGCGACTGCAGTATTCGTTCGACTACTGGTATTACAACTGGAGCAACATTCAGGCTCAGCTCTACAACTACCTGAATAGCTCATCCGATGTCACGAACGACGCCAAGGCCAAGGCTCAGGGTCCTGAGTTCGATCTGCTCGCCCGCCCCTGGAGCAACGGCACCATCGACTTCAATGGCGCCTATATCGACGGCTATTACACCCATTTCGGCGCGAACTTCAGTGATGTGGTGACGAGCGCCACCAATCAGAGCTTCCAGGGATTCACCATCTTAGGTACCCCCAAATGGAAGTGGAACCTCGGTATCCAGCAGACCGTGGCCCTCAACGGGTGGGGCAGTCTGACGCCGCGCGCCGAATACCAGCATCAAGCCTCGACGTATTGGGTGTTCACGCACGATCCGCTGGCGCGCAGCGGCGGCTACGACATCTACAACTTCCGCCTGGACTATCAGGCCCCGAAACAGCGCTTCGATGTAAACCTCTACGTCGAAAATCTCACGAACCGGTACTATGATTACTACCGGTTCGGCACCAGCACGACGGGCATCGAAGGCGTGGTCGCTCCGCCGCGGACCTTCGGTATTCGCGTGAGCGCCGATTTCTAAGAGTCTGGAGAGGGAGGCGTGAGCAAACTCCTGAGTAACCCGCCATCGGCATTCAAGGGCCCTCGGCGTGGCCGGCTTCTGCTCGCATCGGGCGTATGGCTGCTGGGGATGGCCCAGGTGGTCTCGGCGGCGCCGCCGTCCGACCCCTATCTTTGGCTCGAGAGCGCCCACGGGGCGCGGGCCATGAGCTGGGTCAAAGCGCAGGACGAGAGAACGCTGTCGCGCCTGCAGGGCGATGCGCGCTACGCCCCATCCGATGCGGCACTGCTCGCCCTGTATGACGCTCCGGACCGGATCCCGTACGGCGATCTGGATCACGGCTACGTCTACAACTTCTGGCAGGACCCGGCGCACCCCAGGGGGATCTGGCGGCGAACGCCAGTCGCGTCTTACGCCACGCCCGCTCCCCGCTGGGAAACGCTGATAGACCTGGATCGCCTCGACGGCCAGGAGCATCGAACCTGGGTATGGGGCGGCGCCGACTGCGATCGGGAGCAGGACCGTTGCCTGGTCCAGTTGTCTCCGGCCGGTGGCGACTCCTTCGAGGTGCGGGAGTTCGACCTCAAGTCTCGTACCTTCGTCAAAGGCGGTTTCTCGCTGCCGACGGCGAAGTCGGATGTCGCCTGGATCGATCGCGACACCATTCTTTTTGGCACCGACTTCGGCCCCGGCTCTCTGACCGATTCGTCCTATCCCCGCATCGCCAAGATCTGGCGGCGGGGCGAGCGCATCGCTGACGCCAGGACGGTGTTCGAAGGGCGCCGAAGCGATCTGTCGGTCGACGGGACGACGTTCAGCGGACCTCACGGCACGGTTTCGCTGATCGTTCACACCCTGGATTTCTTTTCGGCGGAGTACTACGACCTCCTGGCCGACGGCAGCACTCTGCGGCTGCCGATTCCCACCGATGCGGAAGTGTCCGGCGTCCTCGACGGCCGGCTCATCGCTACGCTGCGCGAGGACTGGAAGACGGGGACGACGACGATACCGCGCGGCTCGTTGATCGCATTTCCGCTGCAGAAGTTCGTTCAAACGCGTGCGTTGGTGGCGCCCGAGGTCCTCTTCACGCCGGACGCGCACAGTATGATCGACGAGGTCTCAGTCGGCCGCGATGCCGTCTTTGCCTCCATCTACCGCAACGTCATCGGCAGCATCCACGTCTTACGACCGGATGCCGATGGAAAATGGTCCGATTCGGTCGAAGCCCTGCCTCAGGGCGGCTCGACCAGCATCGTATCCACGGATGCCTACGGGCCCGGAGCTCTGATCTCCTTCCAAAGCTTTCTCACACCACCCACGCTGTATCTCAGCGCTGACGGCTCGGACGACCTGCGCCAAATCAAAGCGCTGCCCGCGCGCTTCGATACCACCGGTCTCACCGTCGACCAGTACTGGGCCACATCGAAGGATGGCACACGGATTCCCTATTTCCTGGTGCACAGCCAGGCAACCCAGGGCGCGGCACCCACACTGCTCTATGGCTATGGGGGGTTCCAGATCTCGACGACCCCGGAATATCTCGCCGATGTCGGCAAGATCTGGCTGGATCGTGGCGGCGCCTATGCGATCGCCAACATCCGGGGCGGCGGTGAGTTCGGCCCCGCCTGGCATGAAGCGGCCATGGGCGTGAATCGTCAGCGGGCCTTCGATGACTTTGCCGCCGTCGCAGCGGACATCGAGCATCGCGGATTTTCGACACCTCGACAGCTCGGCATCATGGGCGGCTCCAACGGCGGCCTCCTGGTCTCCACGGTGATGACCCAGCATCCGGAGCTTCTGGGCGCAGTCGTTTGCGAGGTGCCGCTGATCGATATGCTGCGCTACACCAAGATCGGTGCCGGCGCATCCTGGGAAGCGGAGTATGGCGATCCGGCCGACCCGGTGATGCGGGCCGCCATCCTCAAGTATTCGCCGTATCAGAACGTTCGCGCGGAAAAGCGCTATCCGCCGGTTCTCTTTCTGACCACGACCAGTGACAACCGCGTCACGCCAGCGCACGCGAGAAAAATGGCTGCCAGGATGGAGGCCCAGGGACACGACACTCTCTTCTTCGAGAGCACCGAAGGCGGCCACGGCGCCGGCGCCACCCACGCGGAGGCGGCGCAGGTGAGGGCGCTGTCGTTCGTGTTCCTCGAGCGGAATCTGCGCTCCAGTGCGAACGATCGCGCCCCGCAGGCCGCGCCAGACAGCGCGGACGTCGTCGCGCCAGCTCGCAGAGCGCTGCTCGAGGCGCAGCACGAGGTCTCTTCACCCCAATGGTCAGCCGGTGGGCCATCGGACGGCAACACCCTACGGCGGCATGCGGATCTCTTCCTGAGGACCGGGCAGCCCGACAGCGCGTTGCGACTGCTGCAAACGATTCCGGCGCCCGATGTGCCCACGCGGATCGCGATCGTCAGCGTGCTGCTGGCCGAGCACGACTATCCGACAGCCGCGCCATTGATCGAGGGTCTGGCTCGCGACTCGCCGGCCGATCCGGGAGTCCGGAGCGCTCTCTACGCCTGGTGGTCGCTTCAGGGCGATACCGCTCGAGTGGATCGGACGCTGCGCGAGCGCACCGCGGCGGGCACGATGACTTTCCTGGACAAGACCGCGGCCGCGGACCTGCAACTGCAGGAGTTGGATTATGCGGGCGCGTACCACAGCTTCCTCGCGCTGCAGAGCGCCGCCACCAACCCGGCGGAGCACGCCAGGGCGCTCGAGGAAACAGGGGTCGCGCTCTTTTATCTGCAACGCTACGACGAGTCGCTGCGGGTCCTGCAGCGGGCTCTCGCGCTTGCGCCATCGGACGCGGGACCAGTGGTGGCCCTTGGCGATGTGCTTCTGCGCCTGGGTCGCGTCGATGAGGCGATCGATGCGCTGCGGCTCGCCTTGCAGATCGCGCCTTGGAACGAGCGCGCGCACCAGCTTCTCGGCGCCGGCTTCACGCGTCGCAACTACACGCAACTCCTTGCTGCCTTGCCGCGTAACTTCGCGGACGCAAGCGGCCGGTCTGCCTTAGCTCGCGGCGACGAGGCTTTGCGCAAGCGTGACGTGGCGAGCGCTCGCAAAATCTATCAGCAGGTCGCGGCGGCGCACCCGATGTGGGCGGATGCCGAAGTACGGCTCGGATCGCTCGAATACGCCGAGGGCCATTTCGCGGCCGCGCGCGATTACTTCTGGAATGCCTACACCCTGTGCCCGGAGTACGGCCGCGCCAACGGTGGGCTCGGCGTCGCGTTGGATGCGCTGACGCAGCAGATCGACATCCATCGCGAGCAGGATGAGGCCGCTCTGCAGGCCGCCCGCATGCCGGTGATTCCCGGGATCGACAAGTACGTGATCGACTGGGACTCCTTGAGCCCTCTCTACCGCAAGCGCCTCGCACTGTCACTGCAGCCTTGGGCGCGGTACATCCCCGCGCTGCGCCTCGGCGGCGCGACACTCTACGTCAAGCCGATCTGGCAGCTTCTGTCGCAGGCTCCCTACGAGGAGCAGCTGCGCGATCAGAGGATCGACTACGACTCCCGGCTATGGGATGACGTCCGTGGCGAGGGCGGCTATCACGTCGTGGTCAGCGACCAGGATATCGAGGGCCGGATCGACGATGGCTACGACACCGTCCTCCATGAAGTCAGTCATCAGGTCAATGACATCCTGGCGACCCAATGGGATCGCAGGATCGAGGGGGCCTATGCACAGGCGACGCGCCGCCAGGCTGGGTCCGGAAATGCCTTCCTCAGCCAGTACGCCGCCAGCAGCGTTCTGGAGTATTTCGCCGAGGGCGCGAATTCGCTCAACAATCACCGCCGTGATCCATATGACACGCGGGAGATCGTCTATGAGCGGCTGCAGCAGCGCGACCCTGCACTGCTCGCGCTCACGCGCGAGATCATGTACCGGGCGGATGTGCGCCCGAGCTATTCGATGGCACTGGTCAGTCTGGGCGATGACCTGCTGTCGCGCGGAAAGCTGCGGCAGGCGGACGTTGCCTATGTCGGCGCCCTGCGCCGTGATCCGGGCAATGAGCGGGCGCTGGTCGCGCGCATGAATACGCTCGTGCTCCTGGGTCGGTTCAAGGAGGCGGCAGTGCTGGCGACCACGAGCGTGCGTGCCCACCGCCAGAACGGGCCGATCGCGGCCGAGCAGGCCGAGGTGCGCTGGCTCGGGGGAGAAGACGCCGCTGCGGTCACCCAGTGGTTGCAGACCGACCGTTCGCGCGTCACTAAGGATGAGCAATACCTCATCGATCTCAGAATCGGCGCGCTGTCCTACGATATCGGAGACTACGCCGGCGCGCAGCGGGCCTTTACGCGCGTGCTTGCCTATCAGCCCGACAATCCGGGCGCGCTCACTGGGATGGCAGCGGCGGAATTTGCGTCCGGCCGGAGTGAGCAGGCATGGAAGTACTACGATGCGGCCGTGCAGGTGCGCTCGGGAGATATCGACGTGCGGGTCTCCTACGCACGCGACCTTTTGCTAGCAGGCGACCTCACGCGTGCGACGCAGCAGATCGAGACCGCCCTGGTACTGGATCCCGATGATCCCGATGCTCTCGCTGTGCACGCCTGGGCGTTGCTGGAGACGGGACAGACGGCCGACGCAGAGCGCACGGCGCTGAGAGCGCATCGGCTCGGTCCCTGGAGCACGCTTGCAACGATTGTCGCGGCCGCGGCGCAGCGCCGTGCGAACCATGCTGTCGAAGCGACGGCACTCCTACAACCCCTCGAGATCCGCGTGCGCGACCGTTCGCCGCCGCGCTACATCTACCGCAGCAAGTCCGGCAGATACATTCTCGGCTACACCTTGCCTGCCGTCGACCTTGGACTCATGAAGACCCTCGCGGCGGCGACCGCATCGGCTTCGCAGCCGCCCGGCAGGTGATCGCGCCGCAATGAAATCCGACATCTGCGGCCATCCACGCCAGCTGTGGATGCTGCTCGCGGTCACGACCGGATTCACCTTCGCGTTCTACGGCATACGCGCGTATCTCGCTCCCTACATCGCTCAGGACTTCTTTTCGGGACTCGATGCCGCAGCGGCGCAGAAGCAAGCGGACCTCCTGACGAGCGGCTTCCTGGCGCTCTCCTACGCAACGCCCATCGTTGGCGGCTACGTAGCGGACAACGTCCTCGGCGAGTCCCTGTCACTGCTGATCGCTCTGTGGCTCGGCGTCCTCTCCTTGATCCTCATGTCGCTCCCCTCCCTCCTGGGATTCGAGACCGGCATGGCACTGTATGCATTCGCCTCGGGGCTCGCCATCCCGTTGACAGTGCTCATCGGGCGCAACTACACCGAGGGTGACGCGCGCCGTGACGGCGGCTATACGCTTTATTACTTCGCCGTCAGCCTCGGCAGCTTCATCGCGCCATTCATCTGCGCGGACTGGGTAGCGGGCCGCTTCGGGTACCGCTGGGGTTTCATCGCCGCTGCCCTGGGCATGGCGCTGGCGGCAATCACATTCCAGATGCGCCGCTTCAAGCTGCAGCCCGTGCTGCCTCGCGGCGGCCGCCACGCTGCGGCGGCGATCTGGGTGATGATCGCGATAGCCGCTCTGCTGTACCCCATGGCTCTATTGCTCTCCCACCCCGAGGTGTTGAGCGATGCCATGTACCTGCTGATGATCCTCCTGGTGTCGTATTTCGTGGTGCGCTGCATCCGCCGCCGCGATCGGATACAGGCCCATCGGTATATCGCCTTGCTCATCCTTTTCGTCGCGCTGGTGCTCTTCTGGACCCTCAGCCTCCAGGGCGTCACGTCGCTCAATTTCCTGGCGCGCGACTACGTCGACGCGCCGTTCAACTACACGTTGTTCCAGGCCGCCAATCCCTTGTATCTGCTGCTCCTCGCACCGCTATTGGCTCTGCTTTGGCCCTGGCTGGAGCGCCGCGGCAGAGACCCTTCGACACCACGAAAGTTCGGCATCGGGCTCTTGCTGGTGGCGCTGAGCTACGGCCTCATGGTGATCGCGATACGCTTTGGCCTGACGGCGGCGGGCAGGATTCCGTGGGAGGCCCTTGCCGGATGTTATCTCCTGCAGACGTTGGGCGAGCTCGCCCTGTCACCGATCGGCTATTCGCTGGTCGGCCTGCTTGCGGCACCGGAGGACACATCGCTCGCGATGGGAGGCTGGTTCTTTGGAATAGCTCTTGCATACCAGCTTGCCGGCTGGATCGCGACGCTGACCATCAGCGGCGGTAGCGATGCCCGATCCGGCCTGGTTGCCTACGCTCTCGTATACGAGAGATTGTTCCTGGGGGGCGTTGCCGTGAGTCTGATTTACCTGCTCGCGGCGCCGTCACTGAAAAAGCTCATGCACGGCGTGCGCTAGCGCTTCCCGGAGGCATGGTAGTTGCTAAAACCTTGGCGATACCGCGGAATCGCTGCGGTGTAGATGAGGAAATGCAGATGGCCGCCAACCCCAACGCAATCGCACGCAAGCCCCTTTCCATCCGAAAGCCTGAAACCGCACCGCAACCTTCTTCTGTCGCCGAGCTGCACGAGCCCGGTGCAGCTACGATCTCCGCCGTCACGGAGTCCGCGGTGGAGCCCACCTCTGGCGACGCTCTCCCCGACGCTGCCAACGAAGCGTCCCGTCATGACGATGTTGCCCGTGCCGCCTACTACATTGCCGAGGCACGCGGATTCGAGCCCGGGCATGAGCTGGACGACTGGCTCGCCGCGGAAGAGCGAATCGACTGACGATAGCGGTGTGGAGGCGGGCGGGGTCCAACACCCGTCTCCGCGACCTTGACGCCGATACAAGCCCGCCAGCCCCTGGTTGGCGGGCTTACCGCCATTGGGTGTAATCTCACCCTGATGAACGGGTGAAGGAGACTCGAATGGCGAACATAACCACCGTAGACGGATTGAAATACCTGTTCGACCCGGGCGCGATCACCGCTGTCGCTGACAGCGATGAGCTGACGGGCGAAAGGGTCACCGTGATCTATGGACTCACGGCGCAAACACAGAAAGTCAGCGAACCGGTGGCTGCGTTGCTGCAGCGGCTGAACCTTGCCTCGGCTCTTGCAAAGTTCACCAGGCCAGATGGCTCGTCCGTGCTGATCAATGGCAAGTCAGTGAGCGTGGCTCGCCAGCCGGTGCCAGGACAGGACCCCGCAGGGGTCAATGCCGTGATTTTCGCCGGCTCCATGACCCAAAGGGTCCGTGAGCAGTTGGACGAGGTCAGACAGGCGGTCAACCGCGCTGGCGGTAACCTCTAGCTCCCACGTGACTCAATCCATTGAGCCGCAGCAGGGTGGCCGGCGCTACGTCACGGTCGATGTATTCACGCAGCGATGTTTCGGCGGCAATCCTCTCGCGGTTGTCATGGATGCGCGAGGACTCACGAAGCCACAGATGCAGGCGATCGCGACGGAGTTCAACTACTCTGAAACGGCCTTCATACTGCCGCCCCGCGGGGCGGATAATACGGCACAGTTGCGCATCTTCACCTCACGGACTGAGGTTCCATTCGCCGGGCATCCCAACATAGGCACCGCGGTGGCGCTGGCGAGGGAGCTCGAGGCGCAAGGCAGCCCGCCATCGGAGCGCTTCGTATTCGAGGAAGGGGCGGGCCTCGTATCGATCCGGCTGCTGCGGGAGAGGGGGACGGTTGTCGGCGCTGAGCTGACCGCACCGCAACGGCTGTCGGTCGGGTCGTCGACATCGGTCGACGATGCGGCTGCCGCCGTGAGCCTCTCTTCTCGCGAGATCGTCACGGCGACTCACCCGCCCCAGGTCATCTCAGTCGGATTACCGTTCCTGGTCATGGAGCTTGGGTCTCGGGAGGCTCTGAAACGGGCCACACCGGATGCCGCGGTTCATGGGCGAGTACTTCCGGCGATCGGTACGGATGCCGTCTTCGCCTACGTCCACGGATCCGAGCCCGGCGATTTGCACGCACGCATGTTTGCTCCCCTGGATGCCACGATCGAAGACCCGGCCACCGGAAGTGCGAGCGGGGCTGCGATTGCCCTGCTGGCGCAACTGCAGCCAGAGCCGGATGCCGAGCGCACCTGGCGTATCGAACAGGGGGCCGATATGGGGCGACCCAGCCTCATTCTGGGACGGACCCAAAAGCGAGGGGGCATTGTCACTGCCGTACACATCGCAGGCCATGCCGTGCACGTCATGCAGGGAGTAGTGCGCACTCCCTGAGCAACAGTCCTCTAAATGGGACACCTCCAGCCATGTCCTTTGGTAAGGACATGTACCTCGTGAGGGACTTATGCGAAAGTGTCCCTTATGAAGGACATACGATGGCGAAACGCCGAGCAGCTCGGAAGAGTGGTCCGCCTGAGACGGCAGGAGAAAAACCTTTCTCAAATCGTGCTCGCCGCGCAACTCGGCGTCGAGAGAAAGTGGGTTATCCGTCTGGAGTCCGGCAACCCGAAAGCGGAGCTGGGTTTGGTTCTAAAAGTCTTGGATGCGCTCGATCTCCGGGCATCCCTCGGCGACGCGAAGTCCTCCTCATCCGCGGTGGATAGCCGCTCCTCAGAACCATCGAGACTCGAGGAAGTTTTCCGTCGACTGCAACGCTAGGAGTGCAGGTGAGCGTGCGATTTCGCCGATAAATCAGGTTTCGGGACGCGATGGCAATAAGGGCGTAATCTATCGCGAGTGAAATGGATGCGGAGACATAGTGGCCAAGCCGAATTACCGCCAAGCCAAGAAGCAGAAAGAGCTCAGCAGAAAGGCGCGCCAGCTCGAAAAGCAGCAGCGCCGGACGGCTCGCGCGAATGAGCCCGGCGAAGCCGGGATACAGCCGCAGGATCCGGTCATTTCCCCGATCGATCCGGCAGTGAGCGGCGGAACATGAAGCTCGGCCAAGCCCGTGGCAGCGCTACGCGCCAGGAGCGCTCCTCCCAGCTCCGCCGCGATCAGGAGGCTGCGCCCAAGCTGCATGCGATGTTCCCCGCGGTCGAGCAACTGCGCATCGAGCTGAGTTTCGAGGGCGGCGGATCGAGTACCCCGGTGCCCCAATCGCGCACCCTGCATCCCCCGGCCCGCGCCTATTTCTCCTTTCCCTGCCCGTACGGGGACTGCGATGGCCGGTTCGAGCTGGGTGCGGCCGTGCAAGCGGCAGTGGAAGACCCCTCACATCGGCTCGAGGGCGTCCTTGAATGTGGCGGATCGCGCGCCAGCGACTTCGCGTCAAAGCCGCAGTGTCAGTTGCGTCTCCACTTTACGCTCACGGCGCTCTGCTCATCGGCTCACTGACCGGCGCTACTTGCGACGACCTGTCGCAACTGCCGGGCGCGCCGCCTGCGGCCGCGTGAAATCGATGACGAAGCGGTCCCCGTCGAACTCGACGATCTTGCCTATCAGATCCGGGCGGACGTGATGGCCGCCGGCCCGGCGGGCCTTCTCGACCTTCGGGAAGGTGACGATCATCCGGACCGGAAGATCTCCATCGCGCGCGCGGGTCAGGTGCTCGCTCAGTGTCGTGACGACTTTGGATTCGGCCTCCGCTGCGGAAAGTCTGGTTTCGTAACGCAGAATTCCACGGGCCGGATGGCCGAAGTGCGCCGGCAGGCAGTTGAGCACCATGGCGCCGTCCGATGCCATCGCGGAGAGGCTATTGAGCCTGCTCGCCGGCTTGGCGCCGAACCGGCCGAAAGCATCGATCAGGGTGAGATTCATCGGTTTTGCGGCTCCTCTCGGTTGCGTTAGGTAGAGAGGTTACCTGTGAGGCCTGATTCACCACCGCGGTGGCACGTGTGCCCAGGTTCCGGACCAGCATGCGCGCCGCCCCGCGGGAGCGCAAGTCATGGCGGATAGGCATTCTCCGGCCCATAAAGGGCAAAAAATCGACGCTCCGCCGCGGAATCCTGTAGTCTACCAAGCGGGTCGTACCTTTTCGGCTTGTCTGCCTTGGCGCCAAGCGCCGCCTCCCGGCGCGCCTTCCGGCCAATGTCTGCCACCCTCGCAAAGCTCCGCGAACCAGGAGGCAGGAAGTACCTGCCGCCTCATACCGCCTTCTTTAATGAGTATTCTGCAGTGACCAAACTATACGTCGGAAATCTCCCCTTCACAGCCACCGAAGAGGGTGTGCGCGAGCTCTTCTCCAAGCATGGGACCGTGGAGAAAGTCTCTTTAATCAATGACCGCGACACCGGTCGTCCACGCGGCTTCGGCTTCGTCGAGATGTCGAACGCCGATGCTTCCCGAGCGATGCAGGCGCTGAACGGCACCGACTTCGACGGGCGTTCCCTCAAAGTGAACGAAGCGCAGGAGCGCGAACGGGGCGGCGGCGGCGGTGGAAACCGCGGTGGCGGCTCGCGTCGGTACTGACGCTTCAGTGAACGGCACCGCTCCCGGCCGCAATGGCCGGGAGCGGGTCTCATGAGCGCGTATGAGTTCACGATTTCTCTGCGTATACGCCATCCGACGATCGACCCGACCACGCTGACCGCGACGCTCGGCATCCAGCCGCAGCACACCTGGCAGGCGGGTCAGCCGCGATGCGATGCGACGGGTTCGGACCTCGGCGGTGCGCACCGCGACAGCTACTGGATGGGACGGCTGATGGATGAGCCACAGGTTTCTTCCGATAGCGTTTCGGTGGAGGGGGCTCTCCTCAAGACCCTCACTCAGCTGCGACGCGCACAACCCTTCCTCGAACAGCTGAATGCGGAGGGGGCAGTTTCAGAGCTGCTCGTCAGCCTCTATGCGCGCGAGGACTTCCGGCTCGAGTTCACATCGGACCTCCTGACATTGCTCAACCGCCTGCACCTGGCGGTGGCCCTCGACGTTCACCCGCATTCACCTCTCAACGCGCCGGTATCGCGAGCGAACTAGTGATCACGCTCGCCTTTCGTCCGGCGAGCGGCGAATCAGTGATCCTCGTCCGAGGCGCGTATTTCAGAATCTGCGCCGATGGGACGCTGCGCGGCCCTGACAATGCCGTCACGGCCAACTACAGCGACGGCCACTGGCAGCTCGGGCGAAAGCAGCATCGGATCGTGGAGTGTCGCGAAGCGGTGTATCTGCGCGTGACGACCGCGGATGGCCAGCGTGAATGCATCGGGCCTTACGAGCGCCTGCAGGTGACCGGCGGCGCGATCTTCTCCAACGAGACCTATCTCGGCGCACACACGCGCGGCGACGCGTATCTGCCGGACAGCGACATCTGGCGGGAGATCGCCCTTCTGTCCGACATGTAGGCAAGCATCGGAGTCAGGGTCTGGCTTCGCTGTTTGACGGGACCTCTACCCGTCGGGAACGGCCTTTGCTCTTGCAACGCTTAGCTTTGTCACTAAAGCGGGGAGCAACAATGGATCTCGTTTTACTACTCATCATCTTACTGCTGCTGTTCGGCGGTGGTGGCGGCCTGTGGTGGGGTTTCGGTGCGGGCTGGGGCATGGGCCCGATCGGACTCATCATTCTCGTCATCATCGTAGCCGTCCTGATGGGCGGATATCGAGGTCGCAGGGGTCCGCGGCTGTAGGCCGGCCGCACGCCGGGAGGATTGCTTCTAGCGCTCGTGCTTGAAAAGCAGCAGTGAGCGCGCGGTGACCTCGTAGCCCGAGCCACTGTCGAAGCGCCCCTCCGGCGGTGCGGGCTTGTTGCTGTCGACGAGCACGGACCATTCGCTGCCGCCGGCGCACTCGGGCAACGTGAACAACACCACGTCGTGGTGCGCGTTGAGCACCCAGAGCAGGGTCGCATCGCGCCCACGCTGGCGAATGCCGGTGGACTGCCCGCGACCGTCCATTAGCATGCCGAAGCAGCGCGTATTCCCGTCGCGCCAGTTCTCCTCCGTCATCTCTGCGCCGCTGGCATTGATCCAGGTTACATCCTTCACGTCGAGCTCGGCGTTGTACTCGCCGGTGAGGAAGCGGTTGCGCCGCAGAACGGGATAGGCATGGCGCAGCTGTGTCAGGCGTTGCACGAAGCCAATGAGACTCTTGCCCCGCTCTCCCAGGTTCCAGTCGAGCCAATTGATCTCGTTGTCCTGACAGTAGGCGTTGTTGTTACCGCCCTGCGTGCGGCCGAATTCGTCTCCGCCGAGGAGCATCGGCGTGCCCTGGGAGAGCAGCAGCGTTCCGAGGAAATTGCGCAGCTGCCGCTCGCGCAGCGCATCGATACCCGCATCCTCCGTCGGACCTTCGGCACCGCAGTTCCACGACCGGTTGTTCGAGCTGCCGTCCCGATTTTCCTCGTGGTTTGCCTCATTGTGCTTGTCGTTGTAGGACACGAGGTCATTGAGCGTGAAGCCATCGTGGGCGGTGACGAAGTTGACGCTCGCCGAGGGGCGACGACCCTGGTGATTGTAGAGATCGGCCGACGCGGACAGCCGCGGGGCCAGAGCGCTGGCCGAAGCCTCGCCGCGCCAGAAGTCCCGGGCGGTGTCGCGAAACTGGTCGTTCCACTCCGCCCAGCCGGGCGGAAAGGCCCCCACTTGATAACCTCCGGGGCCGCAATCCCACGGCTCGGCGATCAGCTTGACCGTCCGCAGTACCGGATCCTGGCTGCAGGCTTTGAGGAAGCCGCTGCGGTTGTCGAACCCGTTGGGCTCCCGCGCCAGGATGGTCCCGAGGTCGAAGCGAAAGCCGTCGACGTGCATCTCCTCAACCCAGTAGCGCAGAGAATCCGCAACCATCTGGATCACGCGCGGATGGCTCAGGTTGACGGTGTTGCCGGTCCCGGTGTCATTGATGTAGTAGCGCTTCTTGTCGGGCAGCAGCCGGTAGTAGCTCGCATTGTCGAGCCCCTTGAACGAGAGCGTCGGCCCGAGCTCGTTGCCTTCAGCCGTGTGGTTGTAGACGACATCCAGGATCACCTCGAGCCCCGCATCGTGGAAGCGCGCCACCATCTCCTTGAACTCGCGCAGGCTGTTCGGTACGTCGGCGGCGTAGCGGGGATCGGGTGCGAAGAAGCCGATCGTGTTGTAGCCCCAGTAATTCTTGAGCCCACGCTCCACGAGCTGGCTGTCGTTCACGAACGTATGCACGGGCAGGAGCTCGACGGATGTAATGCCGAGCGAGCGGATGTATTCGATCACCTGACGGGTGCCGAGACCCGCATAGGTACCGCGTAGCCGCTCCTCGACCGCCGGATGCCGCTGCGTGAATCCCTTGACGTGCATCTCGTAGATGATCGTGTCGTCCCAGGGAACGTGCTTGCGCGCCGGCTCCCCCTTCCAATCGAAATTCGGGTCGACGACCACGCTCTTCGGCACGAAAGCCGCGCTGTCGCGCTCATCGAAGCTCGAGTCGTCCTGCGACTCCATGCGATAGCCGAAGACGGCCGGATTCCACTCCAGCCGACCGGCATGCGCCCGCGCATAAGGGTCGAGCAGCAGCTTGTGTGGGTTGAAGCGGTGCCCGCCGTCGGGCTCATAGGGACCATGAGCCCGGTAACCGTAGAAAGTGCCAGGACCGACTTCCGGCAGGTACCCATGGAAGATCTGGTCCGTGTATTCGGGCAGCTCGATGCGAACCCGCTCGCGCAGACCGTCGTGCTCGAACAGGCAGACCTCGACCTTACTGGCGTGCTCGGAGAAAACGGCGAAGTTCGTGCCCTTTCCGTCCCAGACGGCACCGAGGGGGTAGGGCGAGCCTTCGTTGATTCGGATCGCGCTCAAGGGTTGCTTCCCTTACCGAGGGCGGTGCGTATCAACGCGAGCTATGCGCGGGAGGTTCCAGAGGCTTCGCGCTGGAGCAATTGGCGCTTTCTCTCCAGGCCCCAGCGATAACCGGCGAGCCTTCCATCCTGTCCCACGACCCGGTGACAGGGGATGACCAGGGCGATGTGGTTGCCGGCACAGGCGGCTGCGACCGCGCGCGCGGCTCTGGGCTCTTCGATCCTCCGCGCTACGGCAGCGTAGCTCTCCGTCCCGCCCAGAGGTATCTGCCGCAGGGCGCGCCAGACCCGGGATTGAAAGGCCGTGCCCTGAATATCGAGGGGAAGATCGAGTGCGTCACGCGGTAGCAGCACGAAGTCGCGTACCTTCTGAAACCACTCATAGAGGCGCCGCTCGTCGTTATGGAGCCTGGCCTTGGGAAACGCGGCGCGCAGCTCCTCGAGCATGGCGCCGGGCTCCTCCCCGAATGTCAGCCAGCACACGCCCGCCTCGGTTGCGGCGAGGAGCATCCAGCCGAGATCCGAGAGTCCCGCCAACCAGCCGATGTCGATCCCTTTTCGCAGGCGCCCCGGTGTGACACCCAGGGTGCCCGATGCGGCCACGTACGCTGTGGAGTTCGTGCCGAACCCGGCGTCGAACACGGCGTCCAGCGCGGTTCGACTGGCCACAGCGGTTTTTGTCAGCCGATGGAGCTGCAGGGTCTGACCGTAGGCTTTGGGGCTTATGCCGAGCCTGCGCGAGAACTGTCGCTGCAACTCGGAGCGGCTGACACCCACGCGGGCGGCCAGCTCATCGAGGGGAAGCGCCTCCGTCTCGATGAGTCGGCACGCCTTGTTGAGTACCGCGGGCCAGTCGACTCGCCTGGGCGCTTTCACGGCAGCTCCCCGCTCGAGGCAGGATCGATGGAGTAGGGATGAACCTCGGCAAGGAATCCGGGTTGCGCTCCCACCCGAGTGACCCAGGCTGCGAGATGGGGATGGTCCGCGAGCGGCAGTCCAGCCTCATCGGACCGACTCACGTAAGCGAACACACTCATGTCGGCGATCGTGTAACCGCCGTCCGTTAGAAACTCACGCCCCGTCAGCCATCGATCGAGTAGGGCCAGCGTCTTCTCACTCGCGGCGCGCTTGGCAGCGATGAGCGCGGGATCACGGCGCGGGAGCTTGCCCGTCATCGTCCAGTGCCGAAGCGAGGCGATGCCGTTCTGGATGAAGTCCTCCTCGAAGTACATCCAGCGATGGACCTGGGCGCGCGCCCACGCATCCGACGGCAGGAACGCCGTACCCTCGGCAAGGTAACTGAGGATTGCATTGGACTCCGTGAGAACGCGACCGTCTTCCAGCTCCAGCACTGGCACCGCGCCTGTCGGGCTCTTGAGGAGGAATTCCGGCATCTTTCCTTCGCCTTCGAAGATGGAAACGAGCCGAGTCCGGTAAGGACGGTTCAGGTGCTGCAAGAGCAGCCTGACCTTGTAGCCGTTCTGGGACGGCAGGTAATCGTAGAGAGTGATCATCTTGGTGCTCCGCCTGTTGAGCGCCATCCTGCACGACTCGTGGAGCCGGGACTTCCGGATTCGTGCGCGCTCGATCCCTCATCAGCAGAGCGGACTCCCATCTGCAACGGCCTGTCCCGGTGCCGCGAGAACGATGGCCCCGTCCTCGCGCACGACGCCCGTTACCAGCACCTCGGACTTGAAGCCCGCCACTCGTTTCGGTCCCAGGCCGGTCGCGCAGATCACTTGCCTACCGAGCAGGTCTTCCGGCTTGTAAAGTGCCGTGACCTGCGCGCTGGAGGCTTTGATTCCGAGCGGGCCGAAGTCGATCCAGAGCTTATAGGCGGGCTTGCGGGCCTCGGGAAACGGCTCCGCCTTGCGAATTGTCCCGACGCGCAGCGCGACCCGTTCGAAGTCGGCCCAGGTCGCATACTCCGCGGATTCGGTGGTCATGGCTGCAGCTCTCGCTCCTGATCGAGATGCAGATCCTATCAGCGAGCCAGCTGTGATGCGGTTCCGTCCGACACTGCATTCGTAGACAACGTCCGATGAGCCGCTTTGGAGCGCACGCGAAGCTGTGCAGCGACGATCCCGTGCGTGATCAGGTAGTAGGGAACGAGCACCGTCGGCACCAGGCAGAGCGGCAGATATTGGATGGCCTGTGACCCCACGCCCGCATGGATCAACTGCAGCGGGCTGCCTGCCGCCGACGTGATGCCCAGGCCGACGGCCACGATGAGATCGAGGGCTCCAAACGCATTCCAGCGGGCGATCGCGCTCGCCGACACGTTCTGCGACCTTGCGACTTGCAGCGCCAGCGGGATAGCGACCACCCCGGTGATGATGTCCCCGATGCCGGCGAAGAACGGGAACGGCCCACTCAGCGCACCGCGTACGTACTCGAACAGAAAGAGCACGCCGAGGATCCGGAGCGAATTGAGGCCTATGAGAAGATGTTGCGGAATGCCGAGGAGCGCGGCGCGCACCCTGTCACGAGTCAGGGCCAGTACGCCAACCGTCAGTAGCGGTGCGGCGAAGAAGACGCCAATCAACGGAAAGGGGATGTTTGGGGAAAACGCAAAGCGCCCCGCGTAGCCGAGCCCGATGGCCAGGCCCGCCCAGCCGCCGGCGATGGCCGCCAGAGTCAGGCGCCGCGTGAGCGAGCCGGACAGCGCGTGCGTGATTGCGACGAGATTGATGCCTATCGTCGCAATCGCGGTGATGGCTTCGATGAGATTCAGCATGATTGAATTCCTTGCATGGTCTCTAGATGTATATGCATGTATTGTTGCAAAGGCAGAGCCCAAATGCCGTTGATGTCTGTCTCTGCCGATGGCCTGTATCCAGCGGTTTGTATCGCCTCAACTCGAAGTCAGGCGGCTCGCGGCCAGATACGCCGCCTGCTTGAGAGCCTGAGCCTCCGCCCGCCCGAGGCGTTTCTCGAAAGCCTGTTGCGCTGCTTCCCATCGCGGTCTCAGCTTCTTGATCAGTGCCTGACCCTGCGCGGTCAAAGACCAGCGGCGCTGGCGTCGATCTTTCCCAACCGTGTCTTTGGCCAGACTGCTCTTCTTGACGAGCGCCAGCGTCCGAGTTGCCGTCGTCTGGTCGATCCCCATGACTTCCGCCACCTCGGTCGTGGTCAGGTTCGGAGCCGTCTCGAGCACCTGCAGGATGGTGTACTGGGTCGCGTGCAGATCGCTGTCCGCGAGTATTTCCTCGTAGAACACGCTCGCGGCGCGCGCGGCTTGCCGCAGGGTTGCGCAGTAGCAGGGGAGGGGTTGCAGTTTCATACCTGGGATATTACATGCATATGCATGTACTAGTCAAATCTGCACATTGATTGTATCGAGCGGGAGCCTAGCGAGGCGGTGCGGAGGTGGCTGGTCCGAACCAACCCCGCACGCGCGCGAGATTCTGCGAGAGCTGGACATAGGCGTCCCCCTGAGACCTGTCGGGCTTGCTCAGGACCTGATATATGAACTTGCGAGAGGTTCCCGAGAGCATCCAATTCATCGAAGGCTCCGCGCCGCCATCAGCAGGTTTCGGCATGCGCAGCTCCGCGAATTGTTCCGTGCAGCCGTCCACCAAGCCCAGCAGGTCCAACTGCGCTGCCTTACCGCGTCCACCCTGAGTGCGGAAAGCGCCGAGGATCGGGAACGTGGCATCCGCCACCGGGGGCCACGCTTCATCTCCTGGAGCGATCGAGTTTTGAGGAAGCCCCTGGCGCAGGGTAGATGCTATTGCGCCGTTTTGACCGCAAAGGTACGAGGAGCCTGTCGTCGGGCTATTGTCCAGTATCACCACTCGGATCTGCTGTCGTGTCACGAAGCAACTCTGAACTAGATTGGGATCGCCCCGAACGCATTGGCCGGGCGTTGCCGCATTCCGAATCATGCCGGCGCGCGAAAGCTCGCGTAGGACTTCCGCCACCATGAAGGCTCCGCTGGCTTCCACATAGCCGCCGTCCCCGAGGCGATCCCAGTAGACGAGCTTGGCGGGGCTTCCCCCGCTGGCGGTGCTGCCGGGTGGCGTCATTTGCACGACGCCCGCGGGACTTACGTAGGGGAAGCGGGCGCTGTTGTGGGCTGCTTGCGCCAGAGTAAGCGTCTGCGTCGCGAGCTCCGGTGCGAATATCTGCACCACCTCCGCCCTTGACAGTTGGAAGTTGGCCTGCAGGACGGGAAGCCCGGCGTTCATCGCCGTGGAGTTCAAAGCGAGGATCGGCAGCTCAGGAGAGGAAGAGGCTGGATACAGCCCCGTCAGGGGCTGCGTCCAAGGATTCGTCGATGGCCCTTGAGCGGCGCACTGCGCCATGACACCGGCCCAATCGCGTCCCCAAACCTGCTCGAGACCACGAGAGCGATCCCAGGCCATCACGGGGATTGGGAGGAATCGCTGGAACATGTCGGGAAAAAGCCCCAGACCGATGACGGTCGCCAGATCGTCGCGACCCGTGAATGCATCTCCAAGGTGGCGAACGCTGTGGCAAGACGCGGAGCTCGCTTCCGTCCCACGTGCGAGGTCGACCGCAGTGACGAAGGTCGCTGCGCCTACACTTCCACCCGAGACCCCGCTGATCAGAAAGGTGTTCGTCGAGAGGGGATAGGCGTGGGATCGGGACTCGTCCTCGAGCAGTCCCAGCGCCGAGGTTGTCCAGAAGGCCGCTCTCGAGGCGCCTCCCGCGGCAGCAATGAAAATGACCGGCGCCTGCGGGTCGGGTCGGCGCGCGAGCCAGTTCGCGAATACCTGCGATAAGGGCTGCGGCGGAGCGTTCTCTGCCCCCGGTCCACGGGCGACGTAGTGGTTCTCGTTCCAGTGCGCAAAGACCACGAGCACGACCAGCAGCAGCCATGAAATTTCAGGGTAACCCAGGGACTTCGGCAGGTAGGTGAGCACGAAGCCGCCGAATATCGCCCAAGACATCAGCGCAAAGAGGAGGAGGGCCGGCGACCCGATGGGACGCGCGACGGTTTCCATCCCCAGCGGAAGAGCTATCAGCAGTCCGAACGAAACGACGAAAAGCGTCGCGATGAATAACCAGGCCCCTGCTGACAGCTGCTCGAATCGCTCGATGCTCTCGGGTCCCTTGGCCTGCCATCGGGCGACCCACTCATCTTTATGGCTGTGAGCCCATTGGCGCCTGAACACCAGCCCTAGTAGAACTAGAGCTCCGGTCAGGATGAGCAGCGCGCCTGTGAGGCGGAGCTCCGGATCGCGCAGCAGATTGATGGGCACGGGAAGAGCGGCCAGCAGCGCCAGTAGTCGCGGCAACCAGAGTGCGAGCTTCTGTGCGAAGGCCGGCGAGCTGCAAATGCCCACCAGGTCCGGCTGGAACCGTCGCCCCAACAGCAGCCGAGCGACGTACCAGGCAGATACCATCCACAGTACATATGCAACCCAGAGTGCGACGATCTGGCTGACGAAGCGGGAACCGTCGCCGAAGGCTCGCAGTGTTTCCTGTGCCTGCGGGACAAGGAGAAACACGATGTCCCCGAGGAGCACCGTCGCAACAGGAAAGAGGCACAGACGAAGAACGCGGGCGAGATAGATGAGTCGTGGAATATCCTCGGCATCGAGCCGAACGACTCTCGACTCGCTAGGCTGCGACATGGCCGTAGACCTTGAGCGGGCCCGCCGGGGGCTATGCAATCAAGGATATGCGCGCCCAATCCCCATTTGCAACAGGGACTTGATATCACGCGATGTCATTTGATGCGTAATATCATTTGGAATTGTCCCAAGAACGTCCCAGCGCGGCGGACGCGTGGTGACTGGGCGGACGTTGCGTTACTCCTGCTATGCGCATACAATGCGCATAGAGCAATCACCGAGGCATCGAAGTGAAGCGCAGCCCGGCAACGACCGTATGCAAACGCCCCGTCAACCTCACATTGCGTGAGGACCTCGTAAAAGAGGTCAAAGGTATTACGGACAACCTCTCCGGAGTCGTGGAATCGCTCCTCACCGATTTTGTGTACAAAGAGCGGGAACGCCGCTCGGGCATTGTCGAAGATGCACGCGCCACGGCTGCTTTGTGGAATGACTTCGCGGAACGCAATGGCTCGTTCGCCGACGACCATTCGACGCTCTGATGGCACAGTTCGACGTTCATCGCAATGTCGGAAGGCATAAAGACAGCATTCCGTTCGTCGTCGTTGCTCAATCTCGCTTATTCGACAACTACCGTCGCCGAGTTGTGATTCCGCTCGTGCGGAAAGCCGACCTCGGCCAGATTCCGGACCCGCGCCTCAACCCGACCTTCAAGGTGAAGGGGGCCGCGATGGTGTTGCATCCGTTGGAAATTGTGTCGGTCGCCAACGAGCATCTTGGCGATCGTGTGGGATCGCTCGCCGAGGAAGCCGATGCCATCATAGCTGCCTTGGACGAGCTGTTTACCCGCGCGTTCGGCTAGTGGGCGGACGAGAAGGCAGCTCGCTCCACCTGATGATCGTCGTCCCTGTCTTAGTTGGTGATTTCCTTCTCTCCAGGCGCCCCATCACCCGCCGACCTCGCATAGGGTAGCGCATCGTCCACCAGGTGCACCAGGAAACGCCCCGGCTGCTCCTCGAAGCTCATGTGCCCGGAGTCTGCAAATACCACCAGCCGCTTCGATGGCGCATGCAGGCGTTTGAACCAGTCGACGACTACGCTCGTTGGGGTCGTATAGTCGTGCGCGCCGACGAATTCGATCACCGGACAGCCGAAATTCGTCACGTCGTCCAGGTTCACGGCGAGTAGCTGTCCCAGCAGGTGTTGGAGCGAGAAGAGGCTGCCGTCACCGATCGCGTTCAGATCAGCATCGGAATAGTCCGGCGACAGCATCCACGTATTGGCATCCCAGCTGAAATCGCGGCGACTCCAGGCCAGGCCGCCGTAATACATCTCCCACTTGCTGCGCACCCCAATCTGCTGCACCGTCAGGGTCTTGCCGGGGTAGGGCGCCAAGGCCTTCAGCTCGCGGACTCCATCCGCATTGTGATGCGCTTCGGCCTGCTGCAAAGCATATCGATAACCGGCGCGCTCTCCGTTGCGGACATTTACGACCTGGCCGACGCCAATGTATGCGTAGAACCAGTCGGGATGACGCTGCGCCAGCTCCACACCGAGCACGGTCCCCCAGGAATGACCCATGAGAAAGATCTTCTTCTTGTGGAATCGCGCCCGCAGATAGCTGGCGATTCCCGCCGCATCGTCCGTCATTCCCGCGACCGACATCCCCGGCGCCATCTGCGCGGGGGTGTTGGCCTCATAGGTCTTGTCGGTGCCCCGCTGGGACCACTCGACGACGGTGAAATAGTCTTCCCAGGGTTGCCGGAACGTCCAGGCCGCTGGTGTTTCCGGTGACCCGGGTCCGCCATGCAGCACCAGCAGGATCGGGTTGCGCACATCGTTGCCGCGGATGGAAATCCACTGCTTGATGCCGTCTACGGGCACGTAGAGCTGCTGCTGGATTCCGTGCGGCGAGACGATCTTCTCGCGCGCGGCGATGATGGCCTTGGCTTTCGCCAGCGGATCCTGATGCGCAGCGCCATGCGCGATTCCAGTAAGCAGAACGACGCTCGTCGCCAAAGTCACGCCCCATATCCGGGGACTGATCCGCATATAGCCTCTCCCAATGAATAATGAGCGCGGCGATCCGGCGTCGCCAGGAACCTTGGCGAAAGAACACCGCGCCGCAACGAAAAGTTGCAGGCGCTGCCGAAGAGATCGCGCTCAGGCGTGACGCTTCGCCAGTAGGGCCCAGGTGCCGGCGGCGGTCAATATGCTGCCGCCCGTCAGATGAAAGCCCCGCTGCGCACGAGGTGTCGTCAGCCAGCGGCCGACGGTCGCCGCGAAGGTCGCATAGTTTGCGGCGTTGAGCGTGGCGAGAACCACGAATGTCGCGGCCATCAGCCAGAGCTGCTCGATCACATGGTTCTTGCCGTAGACGAACTGCGGCAGGAAGGCAACGAAGAATGTAATGGTCTTGGGATTGAGCGACGTGACCAGCACCGTGTTCGTGAACAGCCGACTCCCGGAGAGCTGCTTCGGTCGCACTACTTCAGCTTTGGTGAGACCGGCTCGCAGCGATTTGACACCCAGGTAAATGAGATACAGCCCGCCGCAGAGCTTGAGGACGGTGAACCAGAAAGCGGAGGCCTGCAAGAGCGCCCCCAGGCCCAAAAGCGAGAAGCTCGCCGCGATGGTATCGCCCAGCCCGACCGCGGCCACCAGGGGGAGCGTGGCGCGCCGACCGTGCGTTGCGGAATATCCGATTACCGTCAGCACCGTCGGCCCGGGAAAGAGGATCACCACGATCGCAGTGATGACGAAGGCGAGCCAGTGAGTGAGCGGCATGAGCATCTCAATCGGCCTTTAAGGTTTGGGTAACGTATACCGAGTCTTCGATTGTATGGGGATATCCCGAGCGGGGCCGAAATCCCGTCGCATAACAGTAACCGGCTACCTCACTGGATCACGCGAAGCCCGCTGAGGTGCTCCGCGGCGAAGTCGAGAAACTCTCTGATTTTCGGCTGCACGTGGGCCCGGCTCAGATGCACCAGCTGGACGGGAAGTGGAGGCGGCTCGAAGGGATGCAGCAGGCGAATCAATCGTCCTGTTCCAAGGTCGTCGAACACCTGATAGGACAGCACGCGGACGATTCCCTGCCCACTACGCGCCGCTGCAAGTTGTGCGTCGACATCGTTCACCAGGAGGCGAGGCGAGAGCCGCACGACCGTCCGCTGACGAGGGCCGAAGCGCCATTCGACTGCGGGGGAAACGCTGGTACTGAAAATCGTATCGTGGCTGGTCAGATCGGCGGGCTTGATCGGCGTACCGTGTCGCTCCAGATATCCGGGACTGGCAACGAGCAGCCGGCGCACCTCGCCGATGCGCCTTACCAACAGGGAGGAATCCGACAGCGGGCCGATGCGGATCGCAAGGTCCAGCGACTCTTCGATCAGATCCAGGTGGCGGTCATGGAGGACCAGCTCCACCTGAGTCTGAGGAAATTTCCTGAGGAATGCCGTGACGACCGGAGCCACGTGCCGGCGGCCAAATTGCACCGGCGCGGTGATCCGGATGAGACCCCGAAGGGGTGCGGGTGAGATCTCGGCAACGGCCTGATCGTAGGCGCTCAAGAGAGCCCGCGCCTCATCCGCAAGCTTTCGCCCGGCGCCGGTCGGCGAGAGCCGGCGCGTGGTCCGTTCCACCAGGCGCGCACCGACCCGGTTCTCGAGAGCGGACAAAGCCCGTGTCACGGCGGGCGGCGATCGGCGCAGGCGCCGCGCGGCAGCGACCAGGCTCTTCTCATCGACGACCGCGACGAGCACCGCCAGCTCATCGAGACGATCCATGGATTATTCCATTTAATGAAATTATCTCTTTCAAGAGTGCCAGATTATTACTGCTCCCTGCAACGATAGAATTGCCGTTTCCCTTGGGAGGACTGCATGAGCACGCCCCAGATCACCCTGTACGGCACCGCATACTCCGGCCACGCGCATCGCGTCGTGCTCTTCCTGCTGATGCAGGAGATTCCGTATCGCTTCGTCCACGCCCCGGCGGAGGTGCGCCGCTCGGCCGACTTCCTGCGACTCAATCCCCTCGGCCAGATACCCGTGCTGGAGGATGGCTCAACGCTCATCGCCGACAGCAACGCCATCCTGGTCTACCTGGCCAGGCGATACGCACCAGGCAGCTCATGGCTCCCTGAAGAGCCCCTCGCGGCTGCACGGGTACAGCGCTGGTTCTCGATCGCTGCCGGCGAGCTGGCCTATGGTCCGGCGCTCGCCCGCCGTATTACACAGTGGGGCGAGTCGGGCGATCGTCAGCGGGCACTGGCGATCGGTGCGCAACTCTTCACGTTCATGGATGCGCATCTGAGGGACACGGCGTACCTGGCGGCGGCGCATCCCACGCTCGCGGATCTCGCTTGCTACTCGTACACGGCGCACGCGCCCGAGGGGGGACTCTCCTTACAGCCGTATCAGCACATCCGTGAATGGCTGTCGCGCATCGAGGCGCTGCCGCGCTTCCAGCCGATGCTGGCATCCAAGCTACCCCCGGAGATCCCACAACATGAGCTTCCACTCCGATGAGCTCAACGTACAGGCTCGCGCCGGCGTAGTTACCCGGGGCGGCGGCATCCGGGATTTCATGCCCGAGCAGCATCGGGCCTTCTTCGGCGCCCTGCCTCATCTCTTCGTCGCAACGCTCGATGCCGCCGGCTGGCCCCTGGCCACACTGCTGGAGGGCGAGCCAGGATTCGTGAGCTCGCCTGACCCGAAAACGCTCCGCATCCAGTCGCTGCCTGGCGCCGACGATCCCGCGCACGGGACGATCCGCAAGGGTCAGGAGGTGGGCCTGCTCGGGATCGATCTCACGACCCGCCGGCGCAATCGCGCCAACGGAGTGGTGTCCGACGTCGCTATCGAGTTCTTCACCGTCGCGGTGCAGCAGAGCTTCGGCAACTGTCCGCAGTACATTCAGCGACGTGCGCTGTCGCGAGCCGGGGCCACAAAAAGACCAGTCCGCGCGCTCGAATCTCTCGATGACGATGCACGCAAACTGATCTCGCACGCGGATACCTTCTTCGTGGCGAGCCGGTCGCGATCTGACGTTGGGTCTGGAGGAGGCGCCGACATCTCCCATCGCGGAGGCCGCCCTGGGTTCGTGCATGTGGATGGCAACGTGCTGTCCATTCCGGATTTCCGCGGCAATCACTACTTCAATACGCTCGGCAATCTGTTGGGCGAGCCGCGCTCATCGCTGCTGTTCCTCGACTTCGAAACCGGTGATCTGTTGCAACTGCAGGGACTCGCATCCATAGACTGGAGTCCTTCGGCCAAGGAGCAGTTCGAGGGCGCCGAGCGCATCTGGCACTTTCGTGTGACAAGAGGCTGGACCCGTCCGCGAGCCGCCGCGCTGCGCGGCTCCTTCGTCGACTACTCGCCCGTGACTCTGCGCACCGGGGCATGGAGGGAGCTGGAGGGCAGATTACAGGCGATTGCCGATCGTCTGGTCGAGCCAGGCGCCAGCCGTTCGTCCACAATGCGATAGTGGAGGGAAGCGATGGCGGCATTCAAAACGGGCGAATTGGCGAAGCTCGAGGCGAACCTGGCGGCGCATGTGGTGAAAGGGCAGCCGCCGTGCCTGGTAGCGTGGCTGAGCCGCGGCGATCAAACGCACGTCCTCACGGCCGGCGCGATGGCGATTGGGGGGCGACCGGTCGCGCGCGACTCGATATTCCGCATCGCCTCGATGACCAAGCCGATCACCGCGGTCGCTGCGATGATGCTGGTCGAGGATGGCAAGCTCCGGCTGGAGGAGCCGGTCGATCGGCTTCTGCCGGAGCTCGCCAACAGGCGGGTGTTGAAGCGCCCGGATGGACCTCTGGACGATACGGTCCCGGCGTGTAGGCCGATAACAGTGGAGGACGTCCTGTCCTTCCGGCTCGGTTGGGGCTTCGAATTCGACATGAGAACGCCGTTTTTCCAGGCAGTGGGAGTGTTGCCCGGATTCGGCATCCCCAATCCCGCATGGCCCGGCGACAACGACGCCTACCTCGCGGCGCTCGGCCGCCTGCCGCTGCAGGCGCAGCCTGGAGAGCGCTGGCTCTACAGCCTCGGGTCGAACGTGCTCGGAGTGCTCGTCGCCCGCGCGGAGGGGAGGCCTCTCGATATCGTCCTGCGGCAGCGGATATTCGCGCCGCTCTGCATGCACGATACAGGCTTCTTCGCGCCCGCCGACAAGCAGGACCGGCTGGTCACCGGATACGTGAATCAGAACGGCGAGCTGGCACCGTTCGAGCCGTGGAATCAACTTTACGCCAAGCGACAGAGCTTCCTCGCCGGCGACTCGGGACTCCTTTCAACCGCCGACGACTACGGTGCGTTCGCGCGATTCATGCTCAGCGGCGCCGCACCGAACGGGCGCAGCTTGCTGAAGACCGAGACGCTGCGAGCCATGACAACAAACAGGCTGACTCCTGAACAGATCACAGGCGGTGAGTCCATCCTCCTGCCGGGTCGCGGCTGGGGTCTGGGTCTCGGCGTTCATCTGACCGTCAACTCATGGGGTGTGCCAGGCGCCTACGGCTGGGACGGCGGCTTTGGCACCTCGTGGCTGAACGATCCGGCCCTTGGGCTGAGCAGCATCCTTCTCACCCAGCGCGTGTTCGACGGCCCTGAGCCGCCGGCCGTGCACAAAACCTTCCGGCGCGACGTGTACGCGGCGGTGGCTTGAGTTTTCGGTTACGCTGAACACGTGGGTCAGCTCTGGAGCGCGAAAGTCGTGGCGAATCATCCTTATCGGCTGCTGAATGTCTTCACCCGCAACGGCGAAGTGCTCTCCGGCAATCCGCTGTGCGTATTCGAGAACGGGACCGCCTTCGACGACCGGACGATGCTGGCGCTCGCGCGGCAGTTCAATCTGTCGGAGACGACTTTCATCCTGCCCTCCAGCCGCGCAAGCGCGCGCGTGCGGATCTTCACGCCCGCCTACGAGATGCCCTTTGCGGGACATCCGACACTCGGCACCGCGCATGCCTGTCGTGCGCTCGGGCTCGGCGGCAACGAGCTGACACTCGAGATGGCGGCTGGAATCATCCCGGTGAGCGCGCAGGCGGATCGCTGGACGCTGCAGGCCAATGCGCCGAAGTGGCGGGAAGTCGCGGAGTCGCGGCAGGTACTCGCCGCGATGCTCGGCCTCGAGCCAAGGGACATCGGTGAGCGTCCGCTCTGGGTGAGCACCGGCCGCGAACAGCTGATCATTCCGCTGACCAGCGAGGAGGCGGTCAGCCGCGCGCGGCCGCAGCCGGACGCTCTAGGTCGCATCGAGAGTGGAGACGGGGGAAGCATGGCGTACGTGTTTGCGCCGCGAAAGCCCGTGTCCGGTGCCAAGCGGGATCTTCTCCTCGCGCGATTCTTCTTCCCGCAGGGGCCGGCCGTGCTGGAGGATCCGGCGACCGGCTCCGCCACCGCCAATCTCGGCGGCTGGTGCCTCGCGCTCGAGCGCCAGCGGCCGTGCCGCTTCGAGATTGCGCAGGGCGAGCAGACAGGCCGGCCCTCGATTCTCTACCTGGACGTCGAGTCGGATAGCCGCATACGCGTCAGCGGCGATGTGATCGAGCTGGGGCAGGGCAGCATCACGATCTAGGGTCTCGCGAGCGAGGCTGCTTCGCCAGAGTCGTCTGCAGCAGCGCGTTCAATCTTCCCAACAGGGGTTCCAGCTCCGCCGAGGAGCGATGGACCGACCAGACCGTGAACGGCAGGTGCAGACCCGCCACCCTGAGTATCTGCAGTCGCGACCGTGAGCGGCTCATCCGGAAGAGCCGCTCCGGCGCCAGAGTGAGGCCACGCCCCTGGCTGGCGAGCAGCAGTCGCAATTCGTAAGTGGCCGACTCCACGACGGCCGTGACGTCGATTCCCGCGCGCGCCAGCTCTCGTTGCAGGATGGCGCGGGCTCCGCAACCCTCCCGATTCAAGATCCATTGCACGCCCTCGAGATCCTTGATCCTTCGCACCCGTGTCTGTTGCTTGCGTGGACCCAGGATCACCAGCCGCTCCTTGCCCAGGGCGGTTCCGAGCACTTCCGCGGGCAGTCGATCGGCCTCCGGCAGCAAAATGATTGCGGCATCGAGCGCGCTCGTGCGCACCTGCTCGAGCAGATCCAGACTCGGGCCCGTGGTCAGGCGCAATCCGTATCGCGGAAACTCCTCCCGTACCGCGCCCAGCGGCTCTGTGAGCACAACCTCGCCCAGAGCGTGTGAAACACCGATGCGGACGTCTGCAAGTGTGACGGAGTGGCCATTGGATATCGCTGCGCGCAGATCACTCATGTCATTGAGCAGGCGGCGGCATTTTTCTACCGCGCTCCGCCCCGCCGCGGTCAATCCAACAGGCCGTTGAGTGCGGTCGAGCAGCTTCGCGCCGAGAGATGCCTCCAGACGCTGCAGCCGTTTGGTCACCGCCGACTGTGTGATGTGCAGGGCCCGCGCCGCGGCGCTCACCGACCCGCTGTCCACCACTCGCACGAATGCGCGTACGTCATTCAATTCCATCCGGGAATATTATCGAGTCCCATTATTCATTTGCAATATCGTGATGCCGATCCTAGATTGCCGCGGCAGTTGGAAAGTGCGCGGAGGTGGCGGACGTGACGGCAATCTGTGTGGAGCGCGTCGGGCGCTCGCGGCTGGGTGAGGTCGACCTTGCCACCGTGGCCTTCGGCAGCGTCTTCAGTGACCACATGTTCAGCGCCGAGTGTCACCACGGCCAGTGGACGGCGGCGCGCATCGAGCCTTATGGGCCAATCGCCCTCGAGCCAAGCATCAGCGCACTGCATTACGGCGTGTCCGTCTTCGAGGGCTTGAAGGTTCATCGTGGACCGACGGGTGCACCGCTCCTCTTCCGCGCCGGAGAAAATGCCAGACGGCTGCGGCGATCCGCGGAACGACTGGCAATGACGCTGCCGCCGGAGTCTCTTTTCCTCGACGGGTTGCGACAGCTGATTCGGGTCGATCAGTCCTGGATCCCGCCTGCCGACGCCGGCGCGCTCTATGTCCGCCCGCTGCTCTTCTCCACGGACCCTTCCATTCGCGTCAAACCGGCTGAGCACTTTCGCTTCCTGATCTTCACCTTTCCCTACGGCTCCTATTACTCCGCGCCGGTCGATGTCGTGGCGACGGAGCGTTACGTTCGCGCTTTCCCCGGTGGCACCGGAGACATCAAACCATGCGGTAACTACGCTGCAAGCCTGCTCGCCGAGCAGGAGGCGCGCTCCGTCGGATCCCATTCCGTAATGTGGCTGGATGGTCGCGAGCACAGCTACATCGAAGAATGCGGCGTGATGAACGTATTCTTCGTGGTCGGGGATGAAGTGATCACGCCGCCATTGTCCGGAACCATCCTTCCCGGCGTAACACGCGATAGCGTGATCACGCTCTTGCGCGCGATGGGAATTCGCGTGCGCGAGGAGCCCATCGCCATTCACGATCTCCTGCGCTATCGCGACAGCGGTATGCTCAAAGAGAGTTTTGGCACGGGAACCGCGGCTACCGTGTCACACATCGGCCGCATCCGGTATCGGACTGAGACGATCGAGCTGCCGCCGGTCGCTGAGCGCAGCGTTGGCCCCGCGGTTCGCGAGAACCTATTGGCGGTGATGACCGGCCGCGCGCCGGATCCTCATGGATGGGTCGAAGCGGTTCAATGAGACTGGAGAGCGGGATGAAGCATTACATTTTGTTTTACGAGGCCGCCGCTGACTACGTGGCAAGGCGCGCGCAGTATCGGACGGAGCACCTCACCAAGGCGTGGAAGGCGAGTCAACGCGGCGAGCTGGTGCTCGGGGGTGCCTATGCCGATCCGATCGACGGTGCGGTTCTGGTCTTCAAGGGCGAATCAAAGAGCGTCGCGGAGGACTTCGCCGAGGCAGATCCCTACGTCACTTCGGGTATGGTCAAGCGATGGTACGTACGGGAGTGGAACACTGTCGCTGGCGAAGGAGCCGCGACGCCGGTCTATCCCGAGGGATCCGCTGCTAGCACGCAACCGCCCCCTGTGGCGAAGAGCCCGAACGGAGTTCTGCGCATGTGGAAAGGGCGCGCCACGGCGGCGAAGGCGGCAGACTACGTCCGGCACGCCAGCGAGAAAGTGTTTCCGCAGGTCCAAGCCCTGCCCGGGCATCGCGGCGCCTATCTGCTCCGCCGCTCAGTCGGCAATACCGTTGAGTTTCTGGTGATGACCCTCTGGGCTTCCATGGATGCGGTTCGCGGATTCGCCGGACCCGAGCCGGAAAAGGCCGTGGTGGAGCCCGCGGCTCGTGCCGCCTTGTCGGACTTCGACGAGACCGCCACGCACTATGAAGTCGTAGTGCATAGCAACGGAAGCGTTTGATCAGCGTACAAAACAGACGTGGCGGTATACGTCTGGAGCAGCACTGTTGATCGACAGCGTCGCCGATGGGGCCTTCCCATTTTCGGTATCGGCTAGTACGAGATTGGCAACAGATAGATCCGAGGAAATCTCATGCTGATTCTGGTCTTCTTCGTGGAAATCGCTCTCCTATGTTTTCTGGTGGGAGTCTTTGTCATTGCCAAGGCTGTGACTTGGCGGCACGGCGACCCGACTGCGACGTATCAGCTTTACGCTGTGCGAGATAAGCTGATTGAAGCATGTGTATTCAAGGACGTATCCCGGGAAGACCCCTGGCTGGACGCACTCTACGAGAACGTGAATAGTGTGCTGCTGCACTCCAATATGCTTGGCGGGCCGCCACATTGGTCTCTCGCCGTCGCGGTCGGGCGTTATCAGGCGGCCCACCCTGGCGCGCATAAAACACTCATGCCCTTTCCTACCGACAAAGAGAGATGCCCGGAAGCGATCCGAGCGATTGCGCCCGTTTTGCGCAAGGCGCTGGAGCATTTGTCAGCGAATCATATGGGCGTCATGTTGCAGATGAGCGCTCATGAACGAGAGCAAAGGCGGATTCAGCGTCAGAAAGCCAAGGATCTGCTCCAGATGATGCGCAACGATGACCGGTGCGGATGCGCCGCATAGCAAAAGTCTCGCGCTGGTGCCGCGCGGATTTCGGGCCCATCCGAGTCTGATCAAATATCCGTCGTCAGGTACGCGAAGATCGTGCGCGGAGAAGTCAGGAAGTATCCGGGTGTGTAGGCAGCCGTCCACACCGTCAGATCCGACACGTTCTGGATCTGCACGCGCAGCGTACTGTTCCTGCCCCACATCTTGAACTCGTACCGGCCGCCGAAGTTCACGATCGTAATCGCGGGCACATAGATACGGTTGTCCACGCTGGCCGGCGCCTGGCCGAAGTGATTGGCCGACAGGTCCAGCGAGGCCAGCGACCACCACGGTATCTTGTAGTCGATACTGGCCGAGTACTGCAGACGGGGCTGTCCCAGGGCCACGGGGCCCACTCCCTGGGCGGCCAGGTTCGGTCCGACGATGGCGACCTTGTTGACCAGCAAGCCGAGATTGATGTCGAAATTCCCAAGGTGCTGGCCGGAGACCGACAGCTCGTAGCCTTTGGCCCGCTGCACCCCCAGCTCGCGATCGACGTTGCTGGTATCGAAATTGAAATAGGGCTTCTGCAGCTCATAGACGCCGGTGATGAGCTTGAGTTGCGGTGTGAGCAGAAAACGCACCCCCGACTCCACCTGCCAGGTCCGGGAGGCGGGCAGCACCGCACCGCGATTCTCGGCGTCGCTGGGAGCCACTCCGGAGTCCTCCAGCCCCTGCGTGTAGCCGGCGTAAACCGTCAGCAGGCGCGTGAGTGCGACGGCCGAGTTGCCATAGCCACGCAGTGGACGGTCTGACAGCTTGCCGGCCGGCTCCCCGGGGGAGATCACGTTCTTGCTGTAGTTTTCCTGCTGAATGCCCACCTCGAGCTCGGCGAACTTGGCCCAATCGACGTGGTAAGCGGAACCGGCGCTCCAAAGCTTCGTGCGATCATTGGTGCGCGCCGAAAAAGTGAAGATCGGCGGCGGCACCTGGCGGATGTCATCGATATTGGCCGGGCCCACATCGACGACATCTTCGCCGCTGTAGCGGGCGAGCACGTCGCGGCCACGCGCCAGCAGGATGAGCTCATGATGCCAGTCGCCTGTCTGGAATCGACCCGTCAGGCGTACCTCTCCCGACGTCGACGCACTATTTTGATCCGGGTATCCCACCAGCAAGTGGTCGGACTGGCCGTTCGGCTGCACGGCGGAGTAGAGGTCCGAGAAAGTCAACGGATTGTCCGCGCGCGAATGGAAGACGCCCGCGTTCAGCGACCACGATTGGGTCAGCTGCGCAGCGAGGAGGGCGCCGAAGTTCTCCGTCAGGCTGCGGCCCTGGGCCCACTTCTGGCCGAGGTAGCCGTGGGCGATCATGGGCGGCAGGAAATCACCGGCGCTGAAGAAGAGCGGAAAGGTGTTCGCATTCCGGGTCTGCTGCCAGTCGAATAGCCCGCGCACCGTCACCCTATCGTTCGGCGACCACTGCGGAGTCGCGCCGAAGCTGATGTTGTGCTGCGTATATCCGGGGTAGGACCCGTACCCGCCTTGCGTGCCCACCTGAGTGGCCACTCCGATCGGCAGGATCAGCTCCTTGCCGGCCAAGGGCACGGCGCCATCCATACTGATGCCATAGGCATCGAATGGGCCGACGTTGGCGATGATCGTGGCGGCGGCCGTACCGTCTCCCGGGTGGCGCAGCTCATAATCGACGATGCCGGTCGGCGCCGGGAAGGCATAGCCGATCTCACTCACGCCGACCCGGATGGTCGACCCCTCGATGACGCGATTGGAGAGGTTGCCCTGCTCATCGAAATACAAGCCATCGATGCGTATGTTGCCGGCCATCTGCGGAACGAAGCCGCGTACGCCACCCGGGCCGTACATGCCGACGGACTCCAGTCCCAGGGTCAGACCGAATGCATCCTGGGCCGAGGCGACCGGATTGTCGCCCGCATGCTGGGCGCGCGCGGCCGCCACCTGCAAGATCATGGCCAGGGCCGCGGCCGCCAGCAGCGGAACCCGGATACCCCTGCGAACGCTCGTGAAGCTCGAACGCGAACAAGCAGACACTCCAACGCCTCCACTCGGAATCTGGTTCGCCGGCGGGCTGTGCGACGCGTGCCAGACAGTACACTTCACGCGTGCCGAAGGGAAGCGTGCGCCGTCGCACGGCGATATCCACTTTTTCGCAGGATCTATGTCCACGCGATCGCCGCGCATGGGAGGGATGCAGAGATCCCTGGCGGCCTATTGAGCGCCTCGCGAGGCGCCTGCCGTACCTCGCGTGCGGCAGGCGCTGCGAATTGTCCCCTACAGCTTGCTCAGTCCAGATTCACGTCGACCGTGAGCTGGTACGTGCGGCCGATGATGCCCGCGAAATAGTACGAGGTCGAGGCGGTGAAATTGGCGGCGGCGCCGGAAAGCGCGAACGCCGGCGGCTCCTTGTTGAACACGTTGTCGACGACCATGCGTAGATTGATGTGATCCGTCAGGTAGTAGCCGATCGAGGAGTTGATCAGCCACCAGTGGTTCACCGTGAGGATGTTCTGCGAGGTCGGCGTGTTGAGGTTGCTGAAATTCATGCCGCTGGTGAACTGGGCCTGCCAGTACCAGTCGAATGATCCTTTGACGTAGTTGGCCGACACGCTCAGCCGGTCCTTGGGGACGAGGACGTTGTTGGTATCGGCGAGCTCGCCGGCCTCGTTCAGCGGTATCCCGCCGCCCACCTGCAGCTTCATGGTCTTGGTGTCGAGGTAGTTGCCCGACCAGGTCACCCTGCCCAAGTTCCGCGGCAGAGTCGATTGCCAGTTGAGGGTGATGGTGTCGCCCTGGAAGACCAGCAGTCCGGCATTGACGAACCCGTCGTGGAAGTCCGTGATCTGACCCTGGGAGTTGCGGCTGAAAGCGTTGCATTCCTCTACGTTCGGATACGACGGCGCGTCGTAGCAGGCCTCGAGGATGTCGCTGAGGTTCAATTGCTCGATGGCATTCGCCATCTTGATGCTGATGTAGTCCGCGGCGATGCTGAGGCGCGGCACCCAGCGCGGCGTCAGCACGAAGCCGAAGGTGTAGGACTTGGCCACCTCGCTTTGCAGCGCGGTGTTACCGGATGTCAAGCCCGCTACGGTCGCATTGATGGCGTTCGAGGTGAACGTCGCCGTGTTGATGCCGGCGGCCGCGCAGTTCTTGGCGCGGGTGGCCGGATCCGGTCCCTGCCCGACGAAGTTCTTGTCGCAGGGATCGGGGGTGGCGAACTCGTTATCCGTCGAGGCCGGCAGGAAGAGCTCGGTGATGGCCGGGGCTCGGATCGAGACCGTGCGATTGCCGCGGAAGAGGATGTCCTGGGTCGGCGCCCAGCGCATGCCAGCGTCCCAGGTGTCGGAGTTGCCGGCGATCGAATTGTTCACGCGGCGAATGGCGCCGTCCATCTCCACCCGGTAGAGACCCGGAATATCCTGGTGCGGCTCGAAGATCGGGACCGTGGTTTCGCCGTAGATCTCGTTCGTGTGGTAGGACCCTTCGATGAAGGTCGCGTTGAGGTTACCCACCGGCGGGACCGTGCTGTAGTAAGCGTCGGGCTCGAAGACGGCGGCCTCGCGGCGGTTCTCGAAGCCAAGGGCGAACTGCCAGTAATCCGCGGGCAGCTTGAGGATTGGGCCGGTTATGTTGGCGGTGAAATCGCGCTGCGTGTTGTAAGAGTCGGCGGTGGCGACGTGCGTGATGTAGGCCTTTGCGGCGGCGCTCGGGTCGCCCTGGCCGAAGATGTCGAGCGGCGAGCAGGTTTCCGATTCGGTGCCGATGAATGAATTCACCACCCCCGGCGGGCAGACGATCTGGCCACTGGCATTGCGCACGGGATTGACCGCGTTCTCCAGGTTCTGGAAGACGACCGCCGGTTGGCGCGAGATGTTACGGGAGTACCCGTAGTTCATCGTCGTATCCCAGTGATAGGTCTGGTTCATCATCGCGAAGTCGCCCTTCAGGCCAACGACACCGCGCGCGACCAGCTGATCGCCCGTGAAGGCGCCGGCCTCCAGGTCGGTGCTGCCGCGATCGAGGTAGAAGTACTTGTTGCTCCAGTTCGGATCGAAGGGAGTGCCGCCGCTCAGCGGGAAGCCCGACTGACCGTAGGCGGTCAGCTCGCTCTGGATGAGTTGCTGGTCGGCCGGTGAGAGATAGGGATTTTGCGGGCTGATGTAAAGCGGGCCGTTGACTCCGCCCGGGCCGCCGAAGATCGTGGCTTCATAGAGCGGCTGGGAGATAAGGCTATGCGAATGGTCTTCCGACAGCCAGCCTTCCCAGATGGTCTGCACGTGGTCGGTCCAATCGAAATGTCCGAGCATGTCGGCATTGAGCCGACCGGTCCACGCCTGCAGGTTGCTGTAGTTGATGAGGTTGATGCCCTGGCCGCCATTGTAGAAGATCGGGTTGCCGGTCTCGGTGCCGAGGCTGTACGGCGAGAGGGAGTTGGACCCAGGCGAGAAGGCGAGCGGCTGGCCCGCTGAGTTCACGATGCCGATCGCCCCATTCGGGACACCTGGGGTATAGAAGAAGTTATCGAGGTAGGGCACGCCCGAAGTGCTCAGCTGATTGACGACGCCCTGGGTCATCCAGACCTCGGAGTACTTGCCGGGGGTCGCAGGCGCTTCGAAGCCGCCCTGGTCGACGAAGTCGGAGCGCGACACGCCCCTCAGGCCGGTGCTCTTGTTGTACTCGACGACGAACGTGACATTGCCTTTGCCGTCGGCAAAGTTGTGACCGTCGAGGAGGCTCACCCGATAGTTCCAGGCGTCGCCCTCATTGGACACGCCAGACTGGGCCTGGATGTCGAGTCCCTCATAATTGTGTTTCAGAATGACGTTCACCGTGCCGGCGATGGCGTCAGCACCGTATTGCGGCGCGCCGCCGACGGTGACCGTCTCGAGGTGGTCGATGAGCTGGACTGGGATCACGTTGAAGTCGACCTGGCTGCCGGGCGATGCCGCACCGGCCAGGCTCGCGGTGTTGGAAGAGACGAACCGCCGACCGTCGACCAGTGTCAGGGTGCGTTGCGAGCCGAGCGAAAAGAGGTCGACGAAACTCTGGCCGACGCTGAAGGCCGACTGCTGGTTCTGCTGGCTCGTGGGCGGAACGCCGAACTCCGGCAGCTCATCCAGTGCCTGGCTGACGTTGTTATAGCCGCGTTCGTCGAAAGCCGCGCCGGAGACCTCGACAGTGGGCTGCAGGGTATCGTTGAGCGCGTGCGCGATGCGCGAGCCCGTGACCACGACCTCCTCGAGCTGCGTTTGTTTGGCAGCGGCCTTGGAGCCCTGTACGGTTTGCGTCTGCGCCTGCGCCAACCGCAGCGCGGCGAGCTTCTGTTTGGCGGTGGACTTGTGTTTCGTGATGGGCGTCGCCTGCGCGACGGGTTGCGGCTGCGCGGCAGGCTGCGGCTGCGCAGCACCGTGCGCGTTCGTGCACAGCGCGATCACGAAGAGCAGAGGCGCAACGAGCCAACGGGAGCGGCGCGAGTCGCTGTGATGGTCGAGGTGATTCATGTCGTGGACTCTCTATCGAAGTGCGAGCGGAGGATTCTGATCAGCGACACCGAGCTCGGCTTCCAGCGCGCGCCCCAGCGTCATCAACACGTCCTCCCTGAACAAGGCACTCCATAGGCAGACCGCGCGTGGTACCCGATGCTTCGGCCCGTGCGCGTTCGTCGGCTTGTCATCGATCCTGCGTGTCGGCAGGTCGAGGAAGCCGGCTTTCATGACCAGACAGGGATGACCCGTGGCGTTGGTGGCCACCAGCGAGTCGTCGCCATTGACCGGTCCTATCAATGCATCGATGCCATCGAACAGGCCGTCGAGCGCCACCATCGCCTGGCGGCGCAGGCGCTCGATCTGGATCATCTCGACGGCGGGGAAGAGATGCGCGCGGCGCCAGGTATTGGGCCACGCCATGTCGGCCTGCCACTTGAGCTCCTCATCGCGGTGGCTCAGGGTGAGCTCGGTGAACGCGGCGGCCGCTTCGAGGAATACCAGCGGGGTGAGCAGCGCGAACGGCACATCGGGCATGCGCACTTCGACGACCTGCGCGCCGGTCTTGCGCAGTGCGGCGAGGGCGTCATGGTCGACGGAGCTGGCTTTCTTGCTGTCGAACCACTCCGGTACGTAGCCCACCCGCAGCCCGCTCGCGCTCGCCTGCCAGTCCCAGCCGAGCGGCGCATCGAGTGAGCCCCAGTCGCGGTAATCCGCGCCGTTGATGATGTCGAGGGTCAGCCCGCAGTCCGCCACGCTGCGCGTGATGGGCCCTGCTTTGTCCCAATTCCACGCCAGTGCCATGGCTCCATGGCGTGAGACTCGCCCGAAGGTCGGACGCAGGCCCGTGCACCCGCATCGATTCGAGGGGGACACGATCGATCCCAGCGTTTCCGTCCCGATCGAGAATCCGACGAGACCGGCCGCAGTGGCGGACGCGGAGCCCGCCGAAGAGCCGGACGACCCTTCCTCGGTATTCCACGGATTTTTCGTCTGGCCGCCGAACCAGATGTCCCCGTAGGCGAGCGCGCCGGCGCTGGTCTTCCCCAGGAGGACCGCGCCAGCGGCCTCGAGCTTGTCGACCACGGCCGCGTTGCTGGTGGCTATCCGGTCCTTGTAGGGCTCCGCCCCCCAGGTGGTGCGCACGTGCGCAACGTCGAAGAGATCCTTGATGCCATACGGCACGCCGTGAAGGCCCGAACGGATCCGGCCTCTCCCGAGGTCTGCATCCGCGCTGGAGGCTTGCTGGAGGGCCAGATCGTCCGTGACCGTGATGAAATTCTGCAGCTCCGGAGCCAGGCGGCGGATGCGATCGAGGTACAGATGGGTGAGCTCGACGCTCGAGATCTTCTTACCGCGCAGCCACGCTGCCTGCTTCCAGGCCGGCGCAAGCGCCACGTCGACGGGCGCCGTCGGAAGGGGGCCGGCTGCCGGCGCCGTGCCGCGCACCCCGGGTGCCGGCATCCGGTAGCTCTTGCCGGGGAGGCGCGGATCGAAGCGGGTGGCCGGCGACACATCATTGGGCAGATCGAGCGCGCGGACACTCGCCAGCTCCTGCAGAACGGGTGCGTAGGTGCGGGCCAGCTGCGTCCGCTGTGCGGGCGAATAGGAGAGGGCCAGCAGCCGCTCCGCCGCCGGCAGGTCGGCCTCGATCGCAGCCGGCGAGCTCGGGTGTGCGGCCACCGGCTTCGCGGGCAACCTGCGATTGGCGCGCGCACGGACCCGCCCCGACGCCGCGGGGGCGACGAGTGCCTGGGCCAGTAAGGCGCGTCGTGTCAGTGTCACTTTTTTATTGCCAAGCCACATGGCTCAGCCTCCCATTTGCCGGTTACGACTCGCAGCGGCGCGATTTCCGGTAGTGCGAAGCTAAAAAAAGACAAACTGCACTTGCAAATGGCCCAGATATGCTTGCTGGTGTTGCAAATGTGCAATAGCCTGCTCCTGAAATGATTCAGGGGGACGCGCCTGCCACCGGTGGACGCTACGAGCACATCAGCCTGGTTCTTTGGAGTTCTGGCGCATGAGCGGGACTTGCGTGCGTTCCTGGCACGCTCTCTTCCCCATCGCGACGACGTCTCGGACGTCGTGCAGGAGAGCTACGCCCGGCTCCTTGCCCTGTCCCCCGAGCGGCGCAGCGCCGTGCGTACCTGGCGGGCATTCCTCTTCGCTACGGCACGCAACATCGCAATGGATCACCTGCGCCGGCGGGAGGTCGTTTCTCTCGATGCGCTACCGGAAATCCACGCAGGGGACGTCGTATTGCGCGGAAGCCAGGAGCGGAGACCCGAGGAGATCGTGAATCTCACTCAGGAGCGGCGCCTGCTCGCGGGAGCGATTGCATCGCTGCCCGAGAAATGCAGGCAGGTGCTGATCCTGCGCAAGATTCACGGGTTCTCGCAGAAGGAGATCGCGCTGCGCATGGGGATAGCCGAGCACACCGTGGAAAAGCATCTCAGTCACGGTGTGCGGCTCTGTGCCGCGCGGCTGCTCCAGGCCACGGGTACCACCCAAACTGAGGTCAATTCTTCATGCCCGGGAGCCGGCGCATGGCGTCGGGTGAGCGGACCGAGGGCTGCGCCGCAGACTGGCTGGCTCGTTTAGACCGGCCGGACGCACCGGCTGCGGCCCGCGCGGAGTTCGAGGTCTGGTGCCGCGCGGACCCGCTGCATCTGATGGCCTACCTGCGACTGCTCGGCGTCTGGAACCGGCTCGATTATCTGCGCCGGCCCACCATGCCGTAATGATAGGGCGGCAGCTGCACGACCGGGCCCGCAATGTCGAAGCCCGCCGCCTGCATCCATTGCTGGCACTGCTGCGGGGTAGGGCGGATCTCCACGGGCGGCCCGCGAGGCGTGCCGGGGTCCGTCACCCAGTGAACGACGGCGACCAGACCACCCGGGCAGAGCACTTCGTGGGCTTTGCGCAGCAATCCCGGCGCATCCTCCGCGTGCAGGATGTTGAAGAGCATCGCATAGCCGCAGCTGTCGGGCGGCAGGCCCGAGCCGCGGCTGACGAAATCCCGCTCGACCGCCTGCACGTTGTTGAGGCCGGCCTCCGAGGCTCCCCTGGCGGTGGCGCGCACCATTTCAGGATCGATGTCGATCCCGTAAACCGTGCCCGCGGTCAGCGTTGCCGCCGTCAGTGTGAACGTGCCGTAGCCACAGCCGAAGTCAACGATGTTTCCCGCGACCGGCAGCGACAGCAACTCGAGGATCTCGGTAGGCTCGAAGAACGACTCCCACAGAACCCGATCCGGCATGCCGCTGTCGCGCACCCTCATGCGGGAAAGGTAACATGAGCGGTGGAGCGGCGCTTCAATGGCCCAGGACTTGCCACGCCGCCAGCGCCGCGAGCTTCTGGTCGCGACCCCACGGCCGGGCATCGACCTTGCTTACCGACGTGACCTCGAGCGACGCCGGTGGTGTGATCCGACAGGGGATCCGACAGGCTTCGCGGAAGACGTCGCGGTAGAAGAGGCCCTCCGCCATGTGGATGCGCATGTGAGTTGCCAGCGCGGTGTCCGGATCCGCAAGAGGGCCGTCCTTCGCTACGATGGCGCCGATACTCACTTTCGCGCTCAGTAGAGGCGCGAGCTCGCTCCGTGCCTGGGCCAGGGCTTTTCCGCGCACGCGCTGCAGCCACTGTGGCACCGAGGCACGATCCATTTCAGCGGCGCGGTGATAACAGAAGCGCTCGGCATCCTCGAGAAGCTCGATCACCGTGTTGCGGACGATCTCCGGCTTGCGTAGCGACCCGCCCACCACGACGCACACTCCCCATCCAGTGTGAACGCTGATTCCGATCGCATACTCCATGGCGCGACTGGAGCCGCTGCCACGCGTTTTCATGTCGGAACGGTAGCACGACCTATCATAAGAGCGCCAACCGCGATGACGATCCAGATGATGTTCACCACTGCGGAAGGCCACGCGTGATGCCAGCCCGCGTTCATCCCAAGCAGCACGCCGGAGAGCGTGTTGAGAATCTGATAGGGGCCGCTGCGAGCGCCGAGCACGCCGTAAGACACGAGCGCGTAGGCCGCGAGCAGCAGGGCCGCACCGAGCCAACCGGCAATCTCGATCAGCATCGCGGTACCGATCATGCGCCCGGCAGCCTGGCGTAGGCCCGCACCGGAAAGGTTCCCATTCCTTTCACTCTGGGCGGGACGGCGCTGAAGCGGGCTCCCGCGGCGGGCACCCGCTCGAGATTGCAAAGGTGCTCCACGATGGGAATGCCGCCCCCGAGCAGGGTGGTGTGCACCGGACGCTCGCCGCCGGAGATGTCATCGATGTTCAGGGAGTCGATGCCGACCAGCGCCGCGCCCCGTTCCCGCAGGTGCCGCGCCGCGCACTCCGTCAGAAAGGGGTGGCCCTCGAAGTACGCATCGGTCCGCCAGTGCCGCGCCCAGCCGGTGTGAACCAACACGGCCTTGCCGCGAACGTCGAATGGCAGGAACACCTCGCGACCGATCGGCCGGCCGCTCATCCCCGCGACATTCACCACCAACGCTTCGAGGCCCGCGAGGCGCGCGAGCGCCAGCTCCGACACGTCCTCACCGTGTGCGAAGCGGTGATAGGGGCTGTCGAGGTAGGTGCCGGTGTTGGCCACCATCTCGAGTCTGGCGATGTGGAAGCTGGTGCCGGGCGAGTAGGCCGGCTGCGAGGCTTCGCGGCTCATGAAGTCACACACCAGAGGTGCGGGAAGCCCCCGGTAGGTGATCATCCCGCTCTCGATGACGTGATTGAGGTCTATCAGCCGCTCAGCGGCAGCGTCTGGCGCAAGTGCGTGCTCCACTCGCTTGTGCTGCTCGCTGACGATCTCCTTATTACGGATGCGCACGGCCGCCACCATCAGCAGGCGCAGATCCGCGACGATGAGATCTCCGAGGGAGCGGTCGTCGATGGCATCTCCGGCGATATCCAGGCGGAAGGCCTGCCCCTGAAGTCCGCCGCCGTTCGCGAACTCGATCTCGAAGTCGAACTTCACCCGGTGCTGCTTCATGCCGGAATTCTAGGATCCCGTCATGCATGAATCAAATTGAAGTAACAGATAGAAACTATCTATTATATGCATATATGAGACTGCATCATCTGACCGCTCTGGTAGCCATCGCGGAGCAGGGCTCGTTCACCGCCGCGGCGGTGGTCCTGGAGATCTCGCAATCGTCGTTGAGCCATGCCATTGCGGATCTCGAGGACGAGCTCGGAGTGTCACTGCTCGTGCGCGGCCGCCACGGGGCGCGGCTGACCGAAGTCGGCGGGCGCGCTGTCATGCACGCGCGGCAGGCGATCGCCGCGATGGAGTCGATTCGCGATGAAGCGGCAAGCGCGCGCGGCATGCTCGCAGGCAGGCTGCGGATCGGCTCGATTCCGAGCGCGGGTGTCGCCCTGTTGCCGAAAGTGGTCGCCCACCTCAGCCGACAGCATCCGGGCATCGAGGTCGTCCTGCTCGAGGAGCCGAGCCAGGGCATGCATCAGCTGCTGGAATGGCTGCGCAACGGCACCATCGATGTCGCGGTGGTCGAGTTGCCCCTTGCGCAAGTGAAGACCGTCCCGCTTCTGGACGATGAGTACTGCGCGATCGTCGCCGCATCCTCGCCGCTGGCAAAACGCCGCCACATTTCCATCCGTGACCTGGCGGCGGAACCGTTCGTGACCTCGAGGTATGTGAGCGAGCGGCTGGTGCGGCCGGCGTTCGCGGCGCAGGGTGTGGCGCCGAACGTCAAGTTCGACGTTCAGGACCTGGCCACTCTCGTGAGTCTGGTGAGGGAAGGACTCGGCGTGTCCGCGGTGCCGCGGATTGCGTTTCCGGAGACGCCGCCCGGGGTCGTGCTGTTGCCTCTCTTGCCGCGGATCAGGCGGCAGCTCGGGCTCGCTCTCAATCCCGCCGACCATCGCTCACCGGCCCAGGCGGCATTCATGAGCGCGTTGCAGCAGTTGAGCGCCGGCAGCCGTCATTGATCGGTCCGGGTGAAGAGAAAATGCGGCGAATCGAGCCGTTTCGGCTTCCGGCATCGCCTACGCTGACCCGTGCCAGTCCTCGGATGCCGCATCGCATGTCTCTCACCAACAGAATTCTGCTTTTCACGGGCGCAACGGTCGCGTTGCTGCCGGCGCCAGCCAGACTGGCTCTGGCGGAGGATCCGGCCGAGTTCGTGGCCGAAGGCGGAGTGCTGTCCAACGTGTGGGTCACCGGCAGCAAGGAAGCCCTGCCGAGTGAGTCGCTGAGCGATGCCGTGTCACCGCAGTCTCTGGTCGACAGCCAGACCATCCAGCAGGTCATCGCTCCGGTCGGTGACTATGGGACGGTCGCCAATCTCACGCCCAGCTTCGTCAGCACGGCGCCGAACGGGCCCGGCTTCGACGCGGCCAAGAACCAGACTCTTAGAGGATTCGTCGACGGGCAGTTCAACGTGACCCTGGACGGCATTCCGTTCGCCGATCCCGACAATTTCCAGCATCACTCGACTTCATTTTTCCCCGCCGCGGAGCTCGACCACCTGATCGTCGATCGCAGTCCCGGCAGCGCCGAGGATCTCGGCTATGCCTCCTTCGGCGGCTCGGTCAATCTCTACTCGGAGCCCATTGCGCAGCAGGCGCACATCAAGGCGTTCGCGAGCTACGGCTCGTTCGATACCAGCCTCTATGGCGCGACCCTCAACACGGCCGCGCCGCAGGACTCCGGTGAGGCCGGCGTTCTCGCGACCGTGCAACAGAGCCAGTCGCGCGGCGCGATGAGCCAGAGCCCGGGCCACAAGGACGATCTGCTGCTGAAGGGCGCAATGATGCTGGCAAGCGCGAAGCTCACCGCGCTTTATGCCTATGACCGTTACGGCTTCTACAATCCGGGCAGCATTACGACTACGGACCTTGCGATCTACGGTTCCTCGTACGGCTTCAACGACGATCCCTCGAGCCCCAACTACTTCCGTTACGCAGGGACGTACCGGTCTTCAGGATTTGGCTACGTGCGGTTGGAACTCCCGCTCGGGGCGCAGGCCAGCCTGCAGGAGACGGCCTATACCTACTCCTACGGCAATAACGGCCTCAGCCTCAAGGGCGATCAGACGTCTTCGCCGCTCGGGTCCGGGTACCCGGGCCTCGCGCCCACCGACATTGCGGGCAAGGATTCGAGAGAGGGCTATCGAACCCTGGGGGATGACCTCCGATGGCGCTACGCACTGCCCTTCGGCAGCGTGCTGCTCGGTATCTGGGCCGAGGAGGGCTGGCAGACCGAGTCACGCGTCGCCATGGACCTCACGACCGGGGCCCTTTACGACGCGAACCACGCGATGGATTCCCCGTTCTATTACGATTTCAACGCTCATACGCACACCTATCAGCCGTACGCAGAGCTCAACTGGCAGGCGAGTGACCGCTGGATCATGACCTTCGGCATGAGATGGCGCGACATGACACGTGATTTCGACGCCGCCGTGGTTCAGAACTTCCTGCCCGGCACCAACGGAACGGTCTCTCGCCCGGTGTCGAGCAGCCTGCCGAGCTTCGCCACCAATTACCGGCTGGCGTCGCATACCAACATCCATGCCCAGGTGGCGCGCGGATCGCTCGATCCCAGCCAGGCTTACTTCTACACGGCGCATCCCACCCTCGGCAACCAGGTCCAGGCGGAGAATGCCGTGGCCGAGCAGGTCGGCATCGTGCAGAGCGGGTCGCGCTATGGCATCAGCCTCGATGTCTACGACATCGATTTCAACAATTACGTATCGACCGTTATCGAAGGCGGTGACACTCTCTATGTGAACTCGGGCAGCGTGCGTTACCGCGGCGTCGAGACCGAAGGACGCCTGCGGCTCGGCGGCGGATTCTCCGCCGTGATGAACGCCAGCCTGATACGGGCGACCTTCCAGGACTCATCAATGACCTCTTCCATCCAGCTCGCGGGCGATACGATCCCGTTCGCGCCACGTTACACGGGCCTCGCGGGAGCTCTATATGACCAGGGCCGCTGGCGGGCAAGCCTGCTCGCGAAGTTCATCGGTACGGAATACCAGGGGAAGAACGGCAGCGCCGACGGGGCGACCTATCGCGTCGCCGCGTATTCCTACACCAACTTGAGCGTGACCCGGTTCCTCACCGATCCGCAGAGCGCGAATGAAGTGCACCTGACGCTGGCGCTCGCCAATCTCTTCAATTCGGATGCGATCACCGACAATGCCGGGCCTTCGGCGCTCGGTCCCGATCTGGTGAACGTCCTGCCGCGCCGCAACATCATGTTGTCGGCGGTGGCTCTGCTCTGAGCCTGCCGCGGCAGGCGCGCTCGAACTCCACGATGTGCTGCGCAAGGACCTCGGGCTCCTCGTGATGCAGCATGTGGCCGGCGCCTGGGACGGCGACGATCCGGTGGTCGCGGATATGCGTTGCTGTCTCGGCGGCAGCGGTACGCATTGAGCTCGAGCGGCTGTCGTCTCCCGCGTCTCCGCGCACCAGCAGTACCGGAGCCTGGATCCGCTCCCAACATGCCTCCGCCTCTTCCCGGCGATAGAGAACGGGATTGACGAGCCGATGCCGGGGGTCGAACAGGAGCTCGATGGCGGTTGCCTCCGAGGCCGTCGGTGCCGGGCGCGTCCACGCGCCAGCAATGAATAGCGCGCGCTCGGGGGTGAGGCGGGTGTTCCTCGCCCGCAGGTACCTCGCGAGCTGCGCCACCGAAGGGTAGCGGCCCTCGCGCGGCGCCTGCTGCAGCTCATCCAGCCAGCGTGTGTAACGGGCCGGCGCATCCCCCGGCTGGGTTCGCGGCAGCCCGAATCCTTCCAGGCTCACCAGCCAGGCGAGACGCTGCGGCCGGACGCCGCAGTAGATCGCCGCGATGTTGGCGCCCATGCTGTGGCCGACGATACGGGCCGGCTCCTCAGGCACCAACACCTGCAACAGCGCCTCGAGATCGGCGAAGTAGTCCGGAAACCAGTAGCCGCCGGCGGCCCAATCGGTGTGGCCGAAGCCGCGCCAGTCCGGCGCGGCCAGTGACCAGTCGGGCGGCAGGCGATCGGCGAGGAACTGCCAGGTCGCGCCGCAATCCTGAAAGCCGTGCAGCAGCACTACGGGCGATCGACTGCGCTCGCCCCACCAGGTCACCCGGTGGCGCAGCCCGCGTACCGTCAGCGTTTCACAATGGGGTGGGCGCAGCGTCTGGTCACTCATGGAGGCAGTCTATAATAGGGTGTCGTTCTTTCGCGACGGCCGCTGGAACTGTGAGCGGTTTGTACACCGCGCCCGGGGTACCGCGTTCATCATGTAGAAGCGGTAACACCGCCGCGACCGTAGTTTGTGAAGAGGTTCCCATGACTCGTGTTGTCTCGCGCGTACGCAGTGTAGCGATCGTCATCGGGCTCGCCGCGGCTGTCGGAGGCTGCATCGTAGCGCCAGCACCTTACTACGGCGGCGGATATGTGGCCGCCGCACCGCCGGCGGCGCGTGTGGAGTATTACGGGGCGGCGCCCTATCCCGGCTATTTCTGGATCGGCGGCTTCTGGCGTTGGGGACCGGGCGGCTACGCCTGGGCGCCCGGCCACTGGGCCGCCCCGCGCGCCGGCTTCCGGTGGGTCCCCAACCACTGGGTGCGTGGAGGGCGCGGCTGGCACATGACCGGAGGCCGCTGGGCACGTCGCTGATCAGTCGCGCCGCCCTTGCCGCTTGAGCGTCGAGGGCGGCGCGCCCAGCACGCGCAGGAAGCTGCGCCGCATCCGCTCCGGATTGCCGAAGCCGCACTCGCCGGCCACCTGTTGGATGGAGCGGATGCCGCTCTCCAGCTCGGCGCGCGCGCTATCCACACGCAATCGCTCGACCGCCTTGGCCGGCGCGATGCCGACCTCCTCCTTGAACACCCGCGAGAAGTTGCGCGGGCTCATGCAACTCACCCGGGCGAGCTCGGCGACGCTGAGTCGGTCGCGCAGATGTGTCCTGACATGATCCCACAGCTCGCCGAAGCGCCCGTCGCCGCGCTCCATCTGCAGCAGCGGTGAGAACTGCGACTGGCCCCCGGGCCGGCGGCGATAGACCACGAGCTGCTGCGCCGTGCGTCGGGCGATGTCCTCGCCCAGGTCCTCGCCGATCAGCGCCAGGGCGAGATCGATGCCGGCGGTGATGCCCGCGGAGCTCCAGATCTTGCCCTCGCGGACATAGATCCGTTCGGGCTCCAGCCGCACCCGGGGAAACCTGCGGCTGAAATCCGCCGTCAGGCTCCAGTGCGTCGTGGCGCGCTTGCCATCCAGCAAGCCAGCGGCGGCGAGCACGTAGGTGCCCGAGCAGACGCTTGCCACCCGGCGTGAGCGCTGAGCGCAGGTCGCCACGAACCTCAGCGTCCTGCTGCAGGCCGCTGCCGCCCGGGAGCCTTCGCCGCCCGCGACAATTAGCGTATCAACCGCGTCCGCGCGCCCGAGCGCCGCGGCCTGCAGGCGAGCCCCCGAAGAGCTGGCCACGGCTCCCGGAGTCGTCGCCACGGTGCGCAGCGAGTACGTGCCGGGCCGGTACCGCTCCGCAATCTCGAAGGCTGCGAGGGGTCCGGTCGCATCCAGGATCTGGAACTGCGGGTAGACGAGGAAGGCGATGCGGCGTGGCATGGCACGAAAGGTGGGAACAACGTCGTTTACGCCAAGAGCGTAGCGAGGCATGCTGGCGGCGTCAAATCGCGGGAGGAATCGTCATGAGCGCCGTTTTTCCGGTCGTGTTCGCGCTGTACCCGGATATCACCCAGCTCGACTTCACGGGTCCTTACGAAGTGCTCGTCCGCGTGCCCGGCGCGCAGTGCATTCTGGCATCGGTCGCGGGCGGTACGCTCGCGACGCATGGCGGCATGACGTTCACGGGCCTGAGCCGGCTCGAGGAGGTCGACTCCTGCGCGTTGCTTTGCGTTCCCGGCGGTTTCGGCACCGTGCAGGCGATGGAAGACCGGCGGTACCTGGCGGAGCTGCGCAGGCTCGCGGCGTCGGCGCGTTACGTGACCTCAGTCTGCACCGGCTCGCTGCTGCTCGCGGCGGCCGGACTCCTGACCGGAAAGCGGGCGGCGTGTCACTGGGCCTGGCGCGATTCCCTCGCCGCATTCGGCGCCATTGCCGATCCTGCCCGTGTCGTCAGGGAAGGCAACATTTTCACCGGCGGCGGGGTGACCGCCGGCATCGACATGGCGTTGACCGTGTTGGCGGAAATCGCCGGCGCGGATTACGCGCAGGCGGTGCAGCTCGGCATCGAGTACGCGCCCATGCCGCCTTTCGACTGCGGCCGACCGGAGCTTGCCCGCCCGGAAATCGTGGCGGCCGCCAGGAAGCGTTCCGACACGATAAAGGTGGAGCGCGATGCCGCCGTGCGGCGCGCGGCTGCCGCTCTCGCATGAACGACCCAGCCGTGACTCTCGAGCGCGGCTCGCGCCCGCGGCGAGACCGAGCCGGTGACCCAGATCTCCCGCCCCACTCCCCGAGGTAGCGCTTCACGCAGGTCGTGCTCGTAGTCGGCCACCTCCTGCGTCCATTGCACCGCATCGAAGGCCCCGAACACGGCAACGCGCCCGTCAGGGAGCTCTGCTGCCGGGATGCGCACGCCGGCCAGTACTCGCTTGATCGGATGGTCGGTGTGATACCGCGCCAGGAGGAGGGTGCTTTGCAGGAACACCTCGGTCTCATCCTCCGACTGTACCGTCATCGCATGACGCAGCAGCTCAACCCGTCCGTCGACCCCATCGAGCGATCCAACCGCACTCACCAGCACGGTTTGCCGGGTCGGTGTGAGGAGCGGCACGTGCTCGAAGCGCTTGACCTCCTGCGACGTCAGGCCCGCCCGCAGCAGCGCTTCGCGCCGGCGCTTGCGCAGCACCGCCGGATTTTCGTGATCGATGGTGTCCAGCGCCCGCTCCACCTCGCCGGCGAAAGGAATCCCGACCGGCGCGAACCGCATGCCGAAGGATGCCGCGGCATCGATCCTGGCCATTCGGGTAACGGCACGGCGCAGTACGATGTTGTCGGTGTAGGGGTCGACACCGAGCTTCGTGTACCAGCGGCGCTCCGCGTCGGGAAGACCGACATAATGCTCGGCCTGATCCTGCGCAGCCTGAGTCGCCTCCGTCCGGACCCGCTCCAGCGAGTGGCCCGTCGAGTCCTGCGACTGCGAGGGGCCGCCTTCTTTCAGGGCATGACCGAAGCCCGTCGTGACCTCCTGCGCCTGGGCCCGGTAGCCGCCGAGCAGATGCGCGACTCCGGTAGGAATACCGAGCAGGGTTCCGACCGGATGCGTCGCGACGCGGAATACGGAGCGCGTCTGTTCGCCCAGTCCGCGCACGACGGATTCGACTACAACCTGTCCGTCCGAGGTCTTCTCCAGCGTCGTTAGCGCCGCAACTTCGCGCAACCGTGTATTCAGCGCATCGATGCCGTATGCATTGAAGACGCCGAAATGGCTGTCGATGACGTAGTGGTGCATCAGCCCGTCGCTGTGCACCGGGTCCTCGATGTGGAAATTCGGCCCCGAGACTTGGGCGCCGGACAGGCTCGCGCCCGGCGGCTCATCGGCGGGCCGCTCGAAGCCCGCCGCCGCGAAACTCCGCGACACCGTGCCGAGCGCAAGGCTCATCAACAGCAGCGCCGGCCAGGCTAGTCGGTTTGTCATGATCCCTCGCATCTCAACGCCGCGCGCCGCAGGCGCACCAGTGCCAGCGGCACCAACAGCAGAAGATCGATCCAGCCGAGCGATCCGGCACCGCCGCCGGCCGATTCGCTCCGGCTCACCACCCGCACACGGGCTTTGCCTGCGCGCACCTGCGCCTGAAACTGATCGAGCGCCGCATCGAAATGCCCGATCATCTGCTTGGTCGCCGCGGTGAACCCCGCGTCGCTCGAGGCACGCAGCGCACGCGACTCGGCGATCATCGTCGCGTTGCCGTGGCCCGTATCTGTGCCGCCCGCGCGCAACACCAATGATCGTGTTGCCGGGTCGACGACCGCGAGATCGACGAGTGTCGCGACGTCATAGCGGTTTCCCTTGATCACATACGCCCCCGCGATCGTCCAATAGGCAAGCGACCACGCAGTCAGGTCCTGGTGCATCACCTGATCGTATGATACGAGCGCCATCAGGTCGACATCGTAGAGCCGCTGCACACCCTGAAGTCCTTCGAACCCCCGGGCACCGGTCAGGTAATAGTCCGGGATCAGGACGATCTGCGCCACGAAGTGGCGGTGGCTGAAATGCTCCTGGATTCGCTCGAGCAGCGCCTCTCGCTGCGCTGCCGTGGGGCCATTGCCGCCCGGGCCGCTCTGGGGCAGGAACGCCAGCCCGATCCGCAACGGTACATGCAGCTCGGGTATCTGATTGTCCGCGGGTGGTTCCACGCCATTCGGATAGAGGAATTGGACGAGGCTCGAGGAGTTGTGAGTTACCGTGTTGCAATAGGGTGCGCACGGAGAGAGCAGGGCGCAGCCGGCGAGGCTGGCGCAGAGCGCGACGACGGTGATGACGCTAATGGAGTTGATGCGCATGACGGCCCCCTGAGATCGTGACCTCAGGGTACTTGTCGGGTAGCGCTTGTCGCCACCTTAGCCGCTAAAGTAGCGCCAGACTGGCCGATTAGTATCGGCCAGCGATACCTATCGGCTGGGCGGGCTTCCGAGTGCCTCGACCAGCTGCCGATCGGACGCGATGTTGTCCGTGAAGAAATTGGGATAAACGGCGGCCAGCGGAGTCGCCGCGTCCAGCTCAGCGATCTGCGCGGCGCTGAGCGTGACCGCCGTCGCCTTCAGGTTGTCCTCGAGCTGGCTCAGCTCGGTCGAGCCGACGATGACACTGGTCACGCCGTGACGCGCCAGCAGCCACGCGATCGCGACCTGCGCAACGCTCGCGTCATGGGCTGCGGCGATGACGCGCATCCGCTCGACCAGTTTGAAACCCTCCTCCTTGTCGAACGGCAGGATGTCGAAGCCCGACAGGCGATTGTTGGGGTCCGACAGCGTCTGGCGTGTGTACTTGCCGCTGAGGAAGCCGGAAGCCAGCGGGCTCCACACCGTGAGGCCCAGGCCGTAGTGCCGCATCATCGGTATCACGTCGCGCTCGACGTCACGGCCCACAAGGGAGTAGTACATCTGTCCATGGGTGAAGGGCGCGAGACCGTTCGCCTTCTGGAACTCGAGTGCCGCCGCCGCTTTCCACGCCGACCAGTTGGAAAAGCCGAGATAGCGCACCTTGCCGGCGCGCACGACCGCATCGAGTGCCGCGAGCGTCTCCTCGACCGGTGTGTAGGGATCCTCGCGATGTGCGATGTAGACATCGATCCAATCCGTGCCGAGGCGCTTCAGGCTCTGGTCGATGGACCAGAGAATGTGGCGCCGGGACAGGCCCGCGCGCGTGAGTGCGGTGCCGGTACGAAAGCCGACCTTGGTGGCGATGACGACCTGGTCGCGGTGCGGCTTGAGCGCGGCGCCGAGCAGCGTTTCGGATTCGCCGCCGGCATAACCGTCGGCGGTATCGAAGAAGTTGATGCCGGCCCCGAGCGCGCGGCCGACGAGCTGATCGGCCAGGTCCGCGCCCACCTTGTAAACGGCTCCGATCGCCTTGTTGCCGGCCGTGAACGTCATGGCACCGAAAGCGAGGCGGGAGACGGTCAGGCCGGTGTTGCCGAGCACGGTGTATTGCATCGCTTAACTCCTGGGTGGCGATTCGCTGCCTATTGGAAGGATATGGTAAACCGTGCCGTTCAGCGGCGGCTCAGGTGCCTTGCGCCAAGCTCTCGGCACGTCGTCGAGCATCCATGTGGAGGTAATAATGAAGCGAACGATCATAGGAGCGATGCTGCTGTCACTGGCAGTGGGATCGCTGGCGCTGGCCGATCCCCCTCAGGGTTACGACCAGCATCACGATGAGCATCATCACGCTGTCGAGCATCACCACCCGATGGCGCATCACGCGCCCGCCCGGTTCATGACGGGCAGGTATGTGCGGCCGCACGGGTATCACGCGCATACCTGGCGCCGCGGCGAACGACTCCCGGTAGGCTACCGCGCATCTGCGTACGTCATCCCGGACGCTGCCGTGTACCACCTCCGTCCGGCGCCGCGCGGCTACTATTGGGTACGTGTGGACGATAACGCCGTACTCGCCGCTGTTGCGACAGGCGTCGTGGTCGACGTCTCCCTCAACTTGTTCCGCTAGGAATCGCCGACGCCCGCGCCGGTTCGATCCGGCGCGGGCAGCGTGCGCGAGAGACCGCCCGCCTTTTTCCGTCACAATCCTTCATTGACCGGCCACCGTTGCATCCGCGGAGATGCGCGGATCGAGGCGCTCAATGCTCCCAGTTCCACCGACTGGGAGTACGCCATGGTCCGCTCACCCATCACCCTGACGCGTCTTTCGTACCGGTTGCAGAAGCTGTCGCTGTCGCTGCGAGCGCTGTATCTCCACAGACCCGGGCTCGTGGCGAAGATCCTGGCCATCGTTGCATTCTTCTCGATCGGCATCGTCTAGCGCGGGCGAGCCGCACCGCGACTCGTCGCGGCGGCTGCTCGGCTGGCCTTACAGGGATCCCTGTGGCCTGAGCAAAAGGAGCCGCGTCCGGATAAAGTGACGCCATTAACCCCTTTGATTGGGGATTTTTGGAGGCTGCCTTGCGAATGCGCGGACTTGCATGGCTGGTGGTGGGAATGTCGCTGGCGAACCTGGCGTGCGCGGCCGCCGGTACCGGCACGGTCGATCCTTCGAGCTATCAGTCGCTGCACTGGCGTCTCATCGGCCCCTTTCGCGGCGGGCGCGTGCTCGCCGTGACGGGCATCCCCGCTGACAACCGCCACTTCTACTTCGGCTCCGTCGATGGCGGCGTCTGGGCGACCGAGGACGCCGGCCGGACCTGGCAGCCGATCTTCGACGGCCAGCCCGTGGGCTCGATCGGCGCCATAGCCCTCGCTCCGTCCAAGCCGAGCACGATCTACGTCGGCACTGGCGAGGCGGACATGCGCTCCGACATCGCGCAGGGTAACGGCGTCTACAAATCCACCGACGGCGGCGCGCACTGGACGCACATCGGCCTCACCGACACTCGCCAGATCGGGCGCATTCTGGTCGACCCGCATGACCCCGATCTGGTCTACGTCGCGGCGCTGGGGCATCCCTACGGTGCCAACACGCAGCGCGGCGTCTTCCGCTCGCAGGACGGCGGCCAGCACTGGACCCGGGTTCTGTTCGAGAATGCCAACACCGGCGCCGTCGACCTCGCCTTCAAGCCGGGCGACCCGAAGACGCTCTACGCGGCGCTGTGGCAGACCCGGCGGCCGCCCTGGAACGTCTATCCGCCATCCAACGGGCCCGGCAGCGGGGTCTACGTCTCGCACGATGGCGGCGATCACTGGAGCCAAATCGTCGGCCATGGGCTGCCGACGAGCCCGGGCCGCATCGGTCTCGCGGTTTCGCCTGCGAGTCCGGACCGGGTCTACGCACTCGCCGACGGTCCGCCCAACCAGGGAGGCATGTATCGCTCCGACGATAGCGGCGCCAACTGGCGCCATGTCTCGCCGGATGACCGCATCTGGGGACGCGGCTGGTACTTCTGCTCGCCCACGGCCGATCCGGCGGATGCCGACCGGTTGTATGTGATGAATACCATCGTCCTCGAGTCACAGGATGGCGGCGCGCATTTCATCGCACTGAAGGGTGACCCGACGGGCGATGACTTCCACACCCTGTGGATCGATCCGACGAACTCCGAGCGGCGCATTCTCGGCAGCGACCAGGGCGCGCAGGTCACCCTCGATGGCGGCAAGACCTGGAGCAGCTGGTACAACCAGCCCACCGCACAGATGTATCACGTCAGCACCGACAATCGATTCCCCTACTGGGTCTACGGGTCGCAGCAGGATTCGGGCGCGGCCGCGCTCCCCAGTCGTACAGCGAGCTTCGACGGCATCACGATGGAGCAGTTCCACGAGGTCACTCCGGGCGGCGAGAACGGCATGATCGCGCCCGACCCGAATGACCCCGACAAAGTCTATGGCGATGCGGCCGACGCTGGCCCGAGCGTCGAGATGCTCGATCGCAAGACCAACCAGGTGCGCGACTTGAGCCCGATGCTCGCCTACCCGTGGGACCATTACCGCAGCACCTGGACGATGCCGCTCGTCTTCTCGAAGCGCGACCCGAAGACGCTGTACTTCAGCAGCCAGAGGCTCTTCAGCACGGATGACGGCGGCAAACACTGGACGCCGATCAGCCCGGACCTCACCCGGCGCGATCCCGGAACGCCGTCGAACCTCGATCCGACGACAGCCAAGGATGACTTCCACGTCGGCAAGCGGCGCGGGGTGATCTATTCCATCGCGCCTTCCCCCTTGAGCGCCAACACCATCTGGGTCGGAACGGATGATGGACTGGTCTGGCGCACGGACGATAGCGGCGCGCATTGGACACAGATCACTCCGGCGGCAATGACACCCTGGTCGAAGGTCGGCGGCATCGAGCTGTCGCATTTCCAGCCGGGTGTGGCCTACATGGCGATCGACCGCCACCGTCTGAATGACGATACGCCCTACATCTATCGCACGAGAGATGACGGCAAGAGCTGGACGCGCATCGATTCAGGCATCCCGCGCGGCAGCTTCGTCAACGTCGTGCGGGAAGATCCCGTGCGGCCGGGACTCCTCTACGCCGGCACGGAGTTTGGAATCTACGTCTCATTCGATGATGGTGCGAATTGGCAGTCGCTGCAGCAGAGCCTGCCGATCACCTCCGTGCGCGACATCGACGTGCACGGCAGTGATCTCGTGATCGCGACGCATGGACGTGGATTCTGGATCATGGATGACGTCAGTGCGCTGCGTCAGATGGACGATGTGCATTCAGGAGCGGTCACGCTCTTCAAGCCCGCCGATGCGATCCGCGTGCGGTCCGCGTCGTTCACCGGGACGCCCATGCCCAAGGACGAGCCGATGGCAGCGAACCCGCCGGACGGCGCGATCATCGATTACGTGTTGCCCGCCTCGATTCAGGGCCCCGTCGTAGTGACGATTCGCGACGCGAGCAATCAGGTGGTGCGCTCTTACACCAGCGCGCTGCACGTGCCGCCGCTCGATCCGGCGACGTTGGAGTTCGCGCCGGAATGGGTTCCTCCAACTCCCGTGCCGTCGGCCGCGCCCGGCATGCAGCGGTTCGTATGGGATCTGCGCTATGCCAGCCCCGACGGGGTCCACCCCCCCGGCCCATCGCGCGATGGCGTATGGGCACCTCCCGGCCAGTACACGGTCATGCTGACAGTTGACGGGCGAGACTACAGCCAGCCTCTCGTCGTGAAGCCTGACCCGCGTGTGAAGTTGCCGGACGGCGCTTACCAGCGGGAGTTCGAGCTGGCACGTAAGGTCGAGGCCGAGGAAGCCACGACGGCGGCAGCATACGGTCGCGCCGTGAGCCTGCTCGATAGCTTGGATGCGCGACTCGCCAAAGGCGGTGCGGCGCGTCGGCAGATGGCGGCTCTTCTGGCCAAGGCCAGCAGCATCTCCGGGACGACCCCGCATGCCATCCCTTTCCCGGCGGTGCCGTCACTGCGGACGGACAGCCTGCAGGCGCTCGTCATGGACCTCGCCACTCTCGAGTCAGCGACTGACGGCGCGGACGCGGATCCGAGTCCCGATGCGCTGTCGTCCTATGCGATGCTGTCCCGGAAAGTAACAGCGACGCTGGCGGAGTGGACGCGTTTCGAGACTGTCGATGTGCCCAAGCTCAACGAGCGGCTGAAGGCCGCGGGGGAGCAGCCCATTTAAAGGCGGTCTGCGGGCTCGACTCCTCAGGGCCCGCGCCTTCGAGTGCCAGCAGCGTGCGTTTGATGGGCAGGCCGCCGCCGAATCCGGTGAGGCTGCCATCGGCGCCGATCACGCGGTGGCAGGGCACGATGATCGGCAACGGGTTGGCGCCGTTCGCCAGACCGACGGCGCGCGAGGCGCTCGGCTTGCCGATGCGCCGCGCCAGCTCGCCGTAGGAAACCGTCTGCCCATAGGGAATCTCGCGCAGCGCGCGCCACACCCGCCGCTGAAACTCCGTGCCGCGCGCGGAACATGTCAATGAGTTTGAGACACCTGGTGTCATGAGATTAGCGAGCAAGTGGGGGGTATGGAGGGTGGTGTCGTCTCCTTTTTTGGTGGATTGATCCAGGCGGCGGTGGGTAGCGCCGGTGGCTTCGGTGCGAT
>DASXFY010000011.1:0-37423 GCA_036489335.1 Steroidobacteraceae bacterium | reverse complement strand
CCGCGTCCTGCGATCCCGGGCCGGAACGTCCTTGTGGTAAAGGAGCGCGAGCTCCACGTTCTCGAACACATTGAGCTCATCGACCAGATTGAAGCTCTGGAAGATGAATCCGAGGCTGTTCTTGCGCAGGTCCGAGAGCTGCCCTTCCGACCAGCCGGCGATGTTCTGGCCGGCGAACCAGTATTCCCCTGAGGAGGGGCTGTCGAGCATGCCCACGATATTGAGCAGCGTCGATTTACCGCAGCCCGAAGGCCCCATGACGCCTAGGAACTCGGCGGCCGCAACCTCGAGGTCCACGGTACGCAGCGCGGTCGTCTCGACGTCGGTGGTGCGATAGACCTTGGTGAGATGTTTCAATGACAGCATCGGACTCATCCTGCAGCCTCAATTCTGGTGGTTGGTTTTCTCGAGCTCGACCCGCTGGACGTGCTCGAAGCCCTGGTAACTGGAGACGATGACGCGCTCGCCGGGCTCGAGCCCATCGAGGACCTCGACGTGATCGGGGTTGCGGCGGCCGAGCTCTATCTTGCGACGTGTGGCGTACCTGCCGTCCCGAGTCAGGACGAATGCCCACTGCCCGCCCGTGTCCTGGTAGAAAGGCCCGTTGGGCAGCATCGATGCGGTCGCGGCGCCTCCCAGCTCGAGCTTGGTGTCGATCGCCTGTCCGACGGTTATTTCCTCAGGCGCCGGACCATCGAAGTGGAGGTCGGCTTTGAACGTGCCGTCTGAAACCTGCGGGTAGATCTTCACGACCTTGGCCTGGAAGTTCCGGTCGCCGACGGCGAAGAGCGCCGTCTGCCCGAGGGCGATGCGGCCGAGATAGAACTCATCGATGTCCGCGGTCAGCTTGAACCGGTCGCGGGAGTCGACCTGGCCGAGCACCGCGCCGGCCATCTTGGATTGGCCCACCTTGGCATCGAGTGCGGTCAACTGCCCGGCGGTCGGTGCACGGATGGTAAGCTCGTCCAGACTGGTATGCGCCGTAGCGATGTTGTCCTTGAGCCAGGCCAGGGTCTTGCCGAGCTGCGCGAGCTGGCTGCCGCGCAATTGCTGCTCCGCATCGCGCGAGGCAATGGTGGCATCGCGAAGCTTCAACTCGTAGCGATACTGCTCCTGCTCCTGGGCATAGAGCATGGGTGCGATCGCGTTGCCGTCGAGCAGGATCTTGTCCCGCGCCAGATCGCTCTTCAGCACGGCGAGCTGGTGCTCGATCTCGAGCAGTTGGCTCTGGTACTTGAAGCGGGTGTCCTCGAGCTGCAGCTTCGTACCCTCGATGGCGTTGATCTGGCTCGAGATGTCGGCTTCGCGGGAGGCGACCTGTAGTCGCAGGGCGGTGTTGGAGAGAACGATGAGCGGCTGGCCCGCCTTCACGATCGCACCATCCTCCGCGAGCACCTGCTGTACGCCCCCGCCCTGCTCCGTGGTGAGGTAGAAGGTGGTGAGCGGCGCGACGGTCGCGCGCACGGCGATGTAGTCCTCGAACTTGCCGCGCGTCACCGTACCGATGGTGAGCTGATCGGCCGGAACGCGATAAGTGCTGACGCCGAGACCGTGGAGCAGCCAGACGACCACGCCGATGACGAGCAGTGCCCCCGCGCCATAGGGTGCGTAACGGCGCCAGGCAGGCGGGCGGTCGATCGGTTTGTCCATTCCATCGCCGGCCGAAGGGGGACTCGGTTCGGCACCGCCCGCCCGCCTGCTCGACACATCGACCACGCGGCTGTCGGTGGCCTTTGACTGTCCGCTGAAATGCATGCACGCCAGTTTGCAATGCTCGTGCCATGCAAAAACACTTTATCTGTCAGAGACTTACCGAGAGTCTCTGGCTCCTGAGTGTCCGCTGGTGTACAACTGCGGCGGACAAGTGTTCGGATTCGGACAGTGACATCCCCCCAGATCGATTCAGCCCGCATCCTCATCGTCGACGACCAGGAGGACATCCTCCTCGCCGCTCGGCTGCTCTTGAAGCGGCATTTTGCCTCCGTGAGCACACTGCGCGACCCCACCAGGCTGCCGGATCTGGTGCGGCGCAGCGCGTTCGATGTTCTGCTCCTCGACATGAACTTCGCCGCCGGCGCGGAAAGCGGCGCGGAAGGGCTCGACGCCCTCACGCAGGTGCTGGCGCTCGACAGCCAGGCGGTGGTCGTGCTCGTCACGGCTCACGGCGATGTTTCCCTGGCCGTCGAGGCCATGAAGAAAGGCGCCGCGGATTTCGTCACCAAGCCCTGGGAGAACGAAAGGCTGCTCGCAACGCTGATAGCCGCGTGCAACCTGCGCCGCTCGCGCCTCGAGGCGACGGAGTTTCGCGTCCGTAGCCAGGGGCTCGCCGAGGCCACGCGCATCGAAGGGCAGATGATCGGGACCTCACAGCGCATGCTGCGTGTTTTCCAGACCATCCGCCGCGCCGCGCCAACCGATGCCAACGTACTTATCTTGGGGGAGAACGGCACCGGCAAGGAGCTGGTCGCGCGCGAGATTCACCGACACTCGACACGAGCCGAGCACGCCTTCGTGCGAGTCGATCTCGGCACCCTCTCGCCGCAGCTCTTCGAGAGCGAGCTCTTCGGCCACCGCCGCGGCGCATTCACCGATGCCAGGCAGGATCGGATCGGGCTGCTGCGCGCTGCCTCGGGCGGCACGCTCTTCCTCGACGAGATCGGCAACGTGCCGCTGCATTTGCAGGGAAAGCTCCTCACAGCCATCGAGCGGCGCGAGGTGACTCCGGTCGGCGCTGAGAAGCCCGAGCCCATCGATGTCCGCCTGATCAGCGCCACCAACCTCGCGCCGCAGCGTCTGGCCGACGAGAATGTATTCCGTCAGGACCTTCTCTACCGCATCAATACGGTGGAGATCGAGCTGCCGCCGCTGCGCGAGCGGCCGGAGGACATTCCACTGCTGCTCGAGCACTTCATCGCGATCTATTCGGAGAAGTACAACGTCCCTCCCAAGCGATTGAGCGCGGCGGCACTCGATCGCCTCATGGCACATGCATGGCCAGGCAACGTGCGCGGCCTGCGTCATGCGGTCGAGCGCGCCGTCATTCTGAGCGAAGGGGAGTTGCTCGAGCCAGGCGACTTCTCGCTTGCCCCGGCGGGACAGACCGCGAGCGGCACGGCGGCATCGCTGCCCCCGGACGCCTCGACGCTCGATGCCATGGAAAAGGATGCGATCCTGCGGGCGCTCGAGGCGCATGGAAGAAATATCAGCCGCGCAGCGGAGGCGCTCGGCCTCACCCGCCCGTCGCTCTACCGGCGTATGCAAAAATATGGGCTCTAGTCCCTTTCGCATCGGTGTTGCCGTACGCGCGGCGGCGCTCTTCCTGACGGTCGGCGCGGCCGCATGGATGATCGCGAACACCCAGTGGTACGTGACGATCTCTCTTTTCATCGCTGCGGCCCTTCTCGAGGCCGTCGCCCTGATACGGTTCTCGACCCAATCCAGCCGCGAGATTGCGCGCTTCCTGGATGCGCTCTCCGTGGATGACCTCTCGCAGAGCTTCAGTGGGCTCACGGCAGACGACGCTCACCACGAGCTCGGTACGGCGATTGAGCGCGTCCTCACTCGCCTGCGCGCCAGCCGCTCCGAGCGCGATGAGCAGGCGCAATATCTGCAGACGCTGGTCAGCCACGTCCCGGTCGCTTTGATCTCCATCGACCAGCGCGGCGCCGTGAGAATGCTCAACATGGCTGCGCGGCGTCTCTTCGAGAGCTCGCTCACGCAGGCGGCGCAGCTTTCACGCTATGGCGAGTCCTTCGCCGTGACCCTCGAGTCGCTCTTGGCAGGCAACACCGCGATCCTGCGCATGGAGCGCTCCTCAGGCGCCCTGCTCCTCAAGGCGGCGGCTACGGAGATCGTCACGCGGGGCGTACATACACGGCTCGTGTCGTTGCAGAACATCGAGAACGAGATGAGCGCGCAGGAGCTCGAGGCCTGGCAGACGGTGATCCGCGTCATGGCTCACGAGGTCATGAATTCTCTGACGCCTGTGTCCTCTCTCGCGACCACCGCACATGACCTGGTGCGGGACGTCCTGGGTCAGCTGCCGGCGGATGACCCGCGCGCAGCTGCCCTGGCGGACGCCCGCGATGCATTGGAGGCGGTAACCCGAAGGAGCGAAGGACTGTTGCACTTCGTACGCAGCCACCGGCGCCTGACCAAGCCACTGGCGGCCAGGATAGAAATCATGCCGGTGGAGCGCCTGTTCGCCCGCATCCAACGACTTCTCGCGAGCGATCTTGCCGATCGGGACATTCGCATGGCGACCCGCGTCGAGCCGCAAACGCTGGAGCTCGCGATGGACGCCGAGCTGCTCGATCAGGCGCTCATCAACCTGGTCCGCAATGCCATCGAGGCTCTGCGCGATACTCCTTCCGGGCAGATCGCGCTCTCGGCCTATCGGGAGCCGGACGGAAGGATCGCGCTGACCGTGTCCGACAACGGGCCCGGCATCACGCCCGAGCAGCGCGAGAAGGTGTTCGTGCCTTTCTTCACCACCAAGCGCCAGGGCAGCGGCATCGGCCTGACGCTCGTGCGTCAGATCGCTGCCGCGCACGGCGCGAGCGTCGATGTTGGCGAGACCCCGCGAGGGGGAGCGACCGTGCGGCTGAGGTTTTGAGCCTATAGAGCGGCGCCACACAGTTCAGTGAACGTACCTCGCAATGGTGAAAACCAGCGCCGCCTCCACGATTATGCCGCTCACTATCCACCGAATAATTGATGTTTTCGTGTCGCGGAGGTGATCCCTAACCGAGGCGACGTCTGCCCCGGTTCCCAATTTCTCCCGCGAGCCCAATCGCCTCAACGCATTAGCCATATACCTCCTCCAGAACCAGCGCCAACCCAGCGTCAACATAACATCGTCCTGTAGAGCTACCGGCTTATCAATCGGGGGGAGAAAATTTTCCGTCCTTTAGCGCGTCGCTATCTAACATCCGCAAATGCCATGAGAGTGCGCGTCCGCATCTGCCGTGGCTCGGCCACCGCCGCGGCGCAGCTTACAGCGCGTCTTCCCAGTGCCTCGCTGCGGCCGCGGCTGTCACGCGATTAAGGATTAGAATAAATCTATAACTTATTGATTTTATTGGCGCCCCCGGCCGGAGTTGAACCGACGACCTACCGCTTAGGAGGCGGTCGCTCTATCCACTGAGCTACGGGGGCGCCGCGGCGCGCAGTTTACAGGAGTATGCTCGATCGGGCAGCGAGTAACGGGAGTACTCCATGAGCACGCCCCTCACCCTTGGAAAGCGTCCCTTCCTGCACGTGGATGTGCGCAGAGTCCCTGCGCTCCAGTCGATCGTGTGGCTGCGCGGCGGGTGGGAGGATCTGCGCCAGATGGAGCGCGCGAGTCTCGCGCACGGCGTCATCATCTCGATCATTGGTGCGGTGCTCCTGATGCTCGGCGGCACTCACCCCTACCTCGTCACGGCCGCGGTGACAGGCTATCTGTTAGTCGGACCCATCATGACCACTGGCGTCTGCGAGCTGTCGCGACGCCGCGCGGCACGCGAGCCGCGGGGATTCGACGAATCGTTGGAGGCCGTGACACGCAATCCCGATGCGCTGATGCATTTCGGCGGCATCCTCGCCCTGATTGCGATCATTTGGTTCATCGCCTCGACGGTGCTGCTGCAATCCGTGCTCGGCATTCATGTACCGAGCCTCTCCGTCGCCCTCTGGGGCGGTGCCGGCGACTTCGCCAGTACCCGGGAAGTGATCGCCTACTTCTCATCGGGCGCCATCTTCGCGATCGCGGTGTTCGTGCTGTCGGTCGTGTCAGTGCCGCTCATCATCGATCGGCACGCGACCGCGTCCGAAGCCATGTGGGCGAGCGTCAAGGCGAGCGTGCACAACGTCCCGGCCATGATCGTCTGGGCAGCCCTCATCGTGGGCCTGACGGCGCTTGGCTTTGCGACCTTCCTCTTCGGCATGATCGTGGTCGCGCCTCTCCTCGGGCATGCAACCTGGCACGCCTACCGGGACCTCATCGGCTGAAAATCCGCCGGCCGGGGGAACCTATCCCCTTCCTGGGGGATACCTACCCATATGTACCTGAACGGCATCGGCACCGCGGCTCCCCCGCGGCGCTATACCAAGCTCGACTGCTGGGAAGCTTTCCGCCACTCCGAGTGGTTCGAGCGCCTGAGCAGCCGCACGCGCGCGCTCGCCAGAGCCGTGCTGCTCACCGAGAACGGCATGGAGGCGCGGCGGCTGGCAGTCGACTCGCTCGCTGAGGTATTCCAGATCGACCCGGACACGCTCCAGAGGCGATTCCTCGAGGCAGCTCCGGAGCTTGCCGCCCGGGCGGCAGCGGCGGCCCTCGACAACGCCGGTGTGGACGCCGCCGACATCGACTCCATCGTTGTCAGCACCTGCACCGGCTACCTCTGTCCCGGGCTCTCGGGATACGTGATGGAGCGCCTGGATCTACGACCCAACATCGGGGCGTTCGATCTGGTGGGTCAGGGTTGCGCCGCGGCGGTGCCCAACATGCGGGTCGGTCAGGCGCTGGTCGACTCGCGGCGGGAGCGCACCAACGTTCTCTCGGTCTGCGTCGAGGTATCGAGTGCGGCGATATACCTCGACGACGACCCGGGAGTTCTCGTGAGCGCATGTCTCTTCGGCGACGGCGCCGGCGCGGCGGTGCTGTCGAACGAGCCAGCTGCGGGTCGCCGCCGCATCCTCTGGCAGGACAGCGAATCGCTCCTCGATCCCGGCCAGCGCAAGGCGCTCATGTTCGAGCAGCGCAGCGGAATGCTGCGCAACGTGCTCACCCGCCCGGTGCCGCAGCTCGCCGCGGAATATGCCGAGCGGGTGCTCGGGACGATCCTGCGGCGCGCGCAGCTCGACATCTCCCAGATCAGCTCCTGGATCGTTCACGCCGGCGGCCGCGACGTGTTGCTCGCATTGGAGGAACGGCTGGGCATCCCGCGGCGGGAGCTGCGATACAGTGCCGCGGTATTGCGGGAATACGGCAATCTCTCGAGCGCGTTCGTGTACTTCGTCCTGCAAGCCGCTCTGGCGGGTGGCGCGGCCGGAGGACAGTGGTGGCTCGGGACCTTCGGCGCCGGCTTCAGCTGCCACGGGGCGCTTTTGCAGGTGGACTGATGCCTCGGCGCCGAGAGGTTTGCCCCGAGATCCTGGACGATTTGTCGCCGACGGACCCGCGCGCGATCCGATCGCGGCGAGATCTGCGGCGCGTCAACCGCGTGATCGGCAGCTGCGGAATTATCACCCGCGCCGTGCGACGCGCCTTGGTGCCGGCTGCGCCGCATCGACCGCTGCGCATCCTCGAGCTTGGCGCTGGCGACGGCAGCCTGGCGTTGAGACTGGCGAGACGTCTTGCGACGCGCTGGCGCGAGGCCGATATCACGCTGCTCGATCGTCAATCCCTCGTTGACGCCGCAACGGCAGCCGAATTTGCCCGCTTGGGCTGGGTCCTGCGTCCGCTGAGCGTCGATGTGCTCGAATGGGCACGAGCCTCGAGCCAACAGCAGCCCGCACATTGGGATCTGGTCCTGGTCAACCTCTTCCTGCATCACTTCGAGGATGGGCCACTGCACGAGCTGTTGGCAGCCGTTGCGTCCCGCTGCGATGTCCTGGTTGCCTGCGAGCCGTGGCGCAGCCTGCCGGCCATCATCGGCAGCCGCCTGATGCCGGCGATCGGAGTGAGCGCCGACACTCTTTATGATGCCCTCGCCAGTGTGCGCGCCGGATTTCGCGGCAGCGAGCTGTCGCAGCTGTGGCCCGCGAGCGGCGCGGGCTGGAAGCTGGAGGAGCATCGCGCCGGCCTCTTCAGTCATCTCTTCGTCGCCGCACGCGGCGAGGACGCTCGATGACGCAGGCCTCCCACCACGCAGTCATCATCGGTGCCGGCCCCGCCGGCTCCAGTGCGGCCATTCTGCTCGCGCGCGCGGGCTGGTCGGTGGCGCTCCTCGAGGCCAAGCGTTTTCCACGCCGTAAGGTCTGCGGCGAATGCATAGCGGCAAGCAACCTCCCCCTCCTCGATGCCCTGGGTGTCGGCGAGCCACTGCGCCGGCACGCGGGTCCGGAGCTGCGGCGGGTCGCGCTCTGGTGCGGCGAGGCGAGTGTGACCGCCGCGCTCCCCTCTCGCACCGATGGCAACCCTCAGTGGGGTTATGCGCTGGGACGAGAGCACCTCGACCTGCTGCTGCTCGAGCAGGCGCAAGCTGTGGGAGCCACCGTCCTTCAGCCCTGCACGGCGACTGCCGTCCGTCGCCAGGCGCACGGTGCGGGTTACGAGGTCGATGCCACGGGCGCAGGCTCCGGGAGCATGACGCTGCGCGCGCCAGTGCTCATTCAGGCCAACGGCTCGTGGCAACCGCCGCCGGCGGACGGCGCGCCCTGGAACCGCGAGCGCCGAGCCGGCGATCTGTTGGGATTCAAGGCGAGCTTCCGCGGCGCCGCCCTGGACGATGGCCTCCTGCCGGTGTTGGCATTCGACGGCGGCTATGGTGGGATGGTTGTCGCAGGTGACGGCCTCGCAACCCTCGCCTGCTGTATTCGGCGGGAAAGGCTCGCCACCCGTCGGCGCGGCGCTGCCGCGGGGGCCAGCGCAGGTGAGACGATCGAGGCGCTTCTACGCGACGAGTGCCGGGGCGTGAGAGAGGCCCTGGCGCGTGCCTCGCGGGTGGGGCCGTGGCTCGCCGCCGGTCCCATCCGGCCGGGCGTGCGCCTCGGCAACGGTCGCGGCGGCGCTTTTCTGATCGGCAATGCGGCCGGAGAAGTTCATCCGATCATCGGCGAGGGTATCAGCATGGCGCTGCAGTCGGCGTGGCTGCTCTGCGAGAAGCTGACGGACTCCCCGGAGGCGCTCCGGGGCGATGCGCAGGGGGAACTGGTCCGACGCCAGATCGAGCAGCGCTATGCCTCTCGCTGGCGCTCGCATTTCTCGCCGCGTATGCGCCTGGCGGCATGCTTCGCTCACGCCGCCATGCGTCCCGGCATCGCCGCCCCGCTTCTGTCGTTTCTGCGGCGTGCCCCGACCCTGTTGGGCCTCGCCGCACGGTTGAGCGGCAAAACGCGCTCCGCCGTGACGATTCCTTCTGCAATCCATCCCGGTGTCATCCAGGGGTTTCCGTTATGACGACGATAGAACGGCTGTCGCGAATCCTCGTGCAGCGCTACAAGCTGGACCCCGCGCAACTGACACCCGATCAGCCGCTGAGTGCCCTCGGAATCGACTCCCTCGGCATGGTCGAGATCCTCTTCTTCGTCGAGGACGAGTTCGGCGTGCATCTGCCCTCCGAGGGAATCGCCCTCGGCACCCTGGGCGAGGCCGCGCAGTACGTCGATGGGCTGATCGCCAGCCAGAAGAAGGCGCCGCAGGCCGTATGAGACGCGTCGCCGTCACCGGCATCGGCCTCATCTCACCACTCGGCAACAGCGGCGCGGAAGCGCTCGCCAATGCAAGGGCGGGCCGCTCCGCCATTCGCCGCATCGATACGCCATGGTCCGGCAGCCTCGCGGCGCCGCTCGCCGCCTGCGTGCGCTTCGAGGGCGAAGAGCACTTCCCCGCGCCGCGGCTGCGCATGCTGGACCGCGTGAGTCAGCTCGCGCTGGTTGCGACACAGCAGGCCATAGGCGAGTCGCGACTCGATCTCGCCACGGCGGACCGCGCTCGCGTCGGTGTCTTCATCGGCACGGGCATGGGCGGCGCCCTCACCACCGACGAAGGATATTTCGCGCTCTATCGGGACGGCTGCGAGCGGGTGAAGCCGTTCACCGTCCTCATGGGCATGACCAACGCGCCGGCTGCCTGGATCGGCATCGAGCACAATCTCACGGGGCCGAACCTGACTTACTCCACGGCCTGTTCTTCCTCGGCGGTCGCGATCGGCGAAGCGTGGCTGCGCCTGCGCAGCGGCGAGATCGACATCGCGATCGCCGGCGGGTCCGAGGCGCCGCTGTCATATGGCGCGCTGAAGGCCTGGGAGGCGTTACGCACTCTGGCAAGCGAGGATCCGAGCGATCCTGCCGCATCCTGCAAGCCCTTCGCCGCCGACCGCAGCGGGCTCGTGTTGGCCGAAGGCGCGGCGATCCTGGTGCTCGAGGCATGGGAGCGCGCCATCGAGCGCGGCGCCACCATCCTTGGCGAGGTGCTCGGCTACGGACTTGCAACCGATGCAAGTCACATCACGAGGCCCACCATCGCGGGCCAGGCCGCCGCCATGCGCTCGGCACTGCGATCGGCAGATCTGCCGGCGGATGCCATCGACAGCATCAACGCCCACGGCACCGGCACTCAGGCCAACGACTCGGTGGAGACGGCCGCCATCAAGGAAGTCTTCGGCGAGCGGGCGCACCGCATTCCGGTGAGCGCGACCAAGGCGATGCACGGCCACCTTCTCGGCGCCACCGCGGCTCTGGAGCTGGCGCTCGCATTGCTGGCCTTGCAGCAGGACGTGCTGCTGCCCACGATGCACCTGAAGGTGCGTGCTCCCGACTGCGATCTCGACTACGTGCCCAACGTTGCGCGCAGCGGCGTCGGCGCGCGCACGGTCATGTCGAGCTCATTCGCCTTCGGGGGGACCAACGCCGTATTGATAGCCGCCAGGCGCGGCGCGGAACATCCGGACTCAGCGGGTGGTGACCAGCGGCACTCCGCAACGGGCTAGAACGGTCCGCAGGTCGCGGATCGCAGGAAACACTTCATTGTTCCAGTCGGCGCCCTGGGCGTCGAATGCCCGCTGCTCGTGCTCGACGATATCCTTGTCCTCGCGGAAGATGCGCTCCGTGAACCAGGCAAAGAACGGCCACGCCAGATGGATGAGGCCCGGGATCGGCGGTTTCTTCACCGAGAGGTACCCAAAGGTGCGGTTGGTACGCTGCTGCGCATCTAGCGGGATGTAGCAGAGCCAGACGTCCAGCACCGGGTCCTGATCCTCCGTGATGTTGCGTCCCACCCAGACCTTGAGGCTCTGCGAGGGATAGTCCGTACGGATACGCATGTGGTCGCGAAAATCCGCCTTCGCCTCGCCGCGCTTGCGCATCATGTCGACGATCACGCGCTCGCCCATGGACTGCTTGCCGGCGGTGCGGCTGAAGGAGTACTCCACCTGCGCCCAATGCTCGCCATGGTGGCGCCCGAGACAGCTCGCGCGGATCGAGCCCATGTTCTTGCGATGCATGAACTGGTGGTTCATGTCGAAGAGATTCTCGTGCATGAAGGTGTAGTGGCACGCCACTTCGCGGTTGAGGCGCCGGGTCTTGTAGTCGCGCCGTTGCGAGGCGCCGAGAGTGGTGGGCAAACGCCCCTCGGCCAGGGTCGGATCGCCCGGAAAGACGAACACGAGCCCATCCACCTCGCGGGCCGGATAGGAGCGGACGCCATTCGGTACGCGCTCCCTGCCCAGGTAGGGCACGTCCACACATTTGCCGCTGCAGTCGTACGCCCAGCCGTGGTAATGACACTTGATGCCATCGCCCTGGATCACCCCGAGGTGCAATGGCACCTGCCGATGCGCACAGCGATCCTCGAGCGCGACCACCCGTCCGCTCGCACCGCGGTAGAGCGCGATGGGGTCGCCACCAAAACGCCGCCCCAATATCCGTCCGGGCTTGAGCTCATCGGACCAAGCCAGGGGATACCAATAATCGGGATTGGCGGCGGTGCGCCGCAGGTCGACCCCGGCCGGGAGGCTCTCCGGCAGCGTGGCAGTCACGATCGCATGGTCGTCCGGCATCGGCCGCACCCCCGGTTCTTCCTCGAAAGGAGGCAAGATTACGCCCTTCGGCCGCGAGCCGGGGGTCGAACTTACGTGATCGGTCCGCAGCCTGTCAGGCGGTGACGGGTTCTATCAGCCCCGCATCATTCGGCGTTTTGACGGCGTAGAGGCGACGGCTGACCTGCCACGCGACCATGGTGTCGCTCGGATGCGGCACGAGCGAGGCCTTTGCCTCCTGCGGGCTGCCGTGCAGCCAAGCTTCGTGGTCCTCCTCGCGCAGCACCGCCGGCATCCGCTGCTTCTCGTTGTGGATCTCCGCCATCAGGCTGTTCGGCGGCAGGGTGATGAGTGCGCACGACTGCACTTCAGAGCCGTCCGCCTGCCGTCTGCGATCCCACAGTCCCGCGACGCCGAAGATGGGACGGTCGGCTAGATGCACGTAGAAAGGCTCCTTGCGACCGTCCTCGAAGACGTGCGGCTCATAGAACCCCGCCATGACCAGGATGCAGCGCTGGCGGCGCTCCCAGGGCTGCTTCCAGGCATACCAGGTCTCCAGCTTCTCGACGGTCGCATTGATCAGCGGGAAATTCGCCTCTCCGCTGTGAGGCAGCAGTCCCCAGCGCATCATGCGGCCGGTGGCCGCGCCCGCGATGCTGAGGACGACTGGCACGGGATCAGTCGGCAGGACGCGCCAGCTCGGCTCGAAGTGCCAGATGGGCTCGAGCACGCGCCAATACCGCTCGGCGGCCGCCTGCGAGGGGGTCTGATATCGGGCGCACATGAGGCCAGGATTATAGCGGCGCGCGGGCCTCGGCCTGGCGCAGGTCCGGATAGAGCTGCAGCAGGCCGCGAGTCACGCCATTGGTCCAGCCGAAACCGTCCTGCACCGGATACTCGCCGCCGCCGCCGGGCAGCGCATGCTCGACGTCGTATTTCTCGAAGATCCGGCCGGTGTTGGCGTAGACGCGCCGCACTGTGGCAACCCAGCGCCGCGCGATATCGTGGGCGAGCGCATCATCGCCATAGCGAGCCAGTCCGCGCACGGCGATCCACTGTAGCGGCGCCCAGCCGTTCGGTGCATCCCACTGCTGACCCGAATGAATGGTGGTGGTCACGATGCCGCCACCCTGGAGCAGTTGCGAGCGCACCGCGGCGGCGACCTGTGCTGCCTCTTGCGACGTCGCGAGGCCCACGAAGAGAGGATAAAGCGTCGCGGCGCTGAGCTCATCAGCGGTACGCCTGCGGCCGCTGCGATCGTAATCCTCGAAATAACCTGCGCGCGCATCCCAGAGATACCGATCCATCGCCTCTTTGCGGCGCCGTGCCCGCGCATCGAAGTCCTGCTCGCAGCCGCTATCCCGCTTCGCCTCGCAGCCGCGAGCGATGGCCTCTTCCATGCCGTAGAGCAGGCTGTTGAGATCCACCGGCACGATGTCGGTCGTGCGGATGCTCGCCATGTGCTGCCGATCGGCGAACCAGCGCGAGCTGAAGTCCCAGCCGCTCTCGGCCGCGGCCCGCACATCGCGATAGACCTGCGCGGGCGGCCTGCCGGAGGCGCGTGCCGTCAGCACGTCATTGCGATAACCCTCGTCGCGAGGCGTGTCGCGCTCATCCCAATAGCGGTTGAGAATCGAGCCGTCAGGCATCGCGACGACATTGCGCCGCGCTTCGCCGGGATGGAGGCCTTCCGCGCCCTGCATCCAGTAGGCGTACTCGCCCTGCAGGTCTCGCAGGTGGGCGGCCCATGCCTTCGCCGGGTCACGATCCAACAGTCCAACCATCAGGTAATAGACCGGCGGCTGCGAGCGTGACAGGTAGAACGTCCGCGCGCCGTTGGGGATGTGACCGTACCTCTCGATCAGATAGGAGAAGTCATCGACCAGATCACCGGCCAGGTCCGCATGACCGTCGGGAATGAGACCCAACATGGTGAAGTAGGAGTCCCAATAGTAGAACTCCTGGAAAGAGCCTCCCGGCACGACATAGGGTTTGGGCACATAGAGGAGCGATGAATAGGCCGGTGGCACGACCGACGCGCGCGTCAGAAGGGGCCAGAGCCTCGCGATGTGCGCCGCGACCGTACGATCGGCCGGGATCGGCGGTGTGCGCGGCCGCACCGGAAAGCGGAAATTGTCCTCGATGAAGCGCTGCAGCGCCTCGCGCGAACGCGGCTTGGCAGCGCGGTAGCGCTGCATGATGACGACAGGCGACGCCTTCGGTATGTCGTCGACGAAGTTATCATCGCCCTGGCGCAGCGCAGCCATTTGCGCGCGGATGAAGAGCGGGCCGTAGAGCTGCGATGGGGTCGGTACGAAAGGCTCGCCAGCGAGCGAGATCGAAGCTGCCGCTGTCAGCGCCAGCGTCGCGAGCACAAAAAGAAAGCCTCTTCCCGGCGAACCGGGAAGAGGCTTACGGAGCATCATCAGAAGCGGAACTCGGCCAGCGCCGCGTAGATGAATGCCAGGTTCGCGGCATTCACCGTGCCGATACCGGCGCCGTCATCGTACCCGGGCACACCACTGTAGAACCAGTTGTCACCCGCAGTGATGTCGTTGAAGGGGCCACCTCTTACGTAGGAGAACCCCGTTGCCTGCAACGCGTAGACCACAGGGTTGAGCAGACCCACGCGGCCTCCGGAGGCCTCATCGATCAGCGCCGTCATGCCATTCAACTGCGGCGCGACGAAGCTCGTGCCACCCCAACCGCCCTCCGCGCAATCCGGGTTCGCCGGCTCGGGGAAGTCGGTGCAGTCGACCACAATGTATCCCGACTGCGGATCGGCATTGAACGAGAGATCGGGCTGGTTGCGGCCGGCGAAGTTGGCCGGCAGCGTGTTGATCAACTCCCCGCCGGTAGTGGACGGCGCGTTCGGGAAGAAGATCAGACTCTGTCCGGGCTGCGTCAGCTGGATGCCGGCAGTGGCCTGTTGATAGAAGGGTACGGCCCAGAAGGAGCTCACCCCGCCGCCACCGCCCGACGGAAACAGGTCGTCAAAGGTCAACCCGAGACAAGTGCCCCAGTCCTGCAATATATAGTCCCAGCCCCACACCTGCTCCTGAGTGATGGTGATGGGCGGGCAACCGGCCTGCGGAATGCCGGGCTGCGTCGCCGCAGCCGTGGTTCCGCCTGCCGAGGTGATGGCCGGGTCGCTGCCGGGCGCGTCCACGGTCAACTGCTGGGAGAAGACCGGGACGGGCGCATTGTTGGAGTCGTTGACATCGTAGGCGCCGGCATCACCCGCGGAGGTGAAGTACGACTGGCCCTGCGCGGCACCCTCCAGCAACGCCTGATGGATCGCGGTCAACTGGTCGGTGAAGTCGACACCGCCATTGGTCGCAGCGAAATAATCCTCTTCCGCCTGGCCCCAGCTGATCGAGACCGTGTCGGCTTTGTTCTCAGAAGCAGCCGTGTAGAAGACGTCGAGGAAGCCGTTGAGAGTATTGGGCGCGACGTACACACGGATCTTGGCCTGCGGCGCCAGGCCGCCCGACTGCTCGACATCGAGCGAGGTCTCATTGTCACCAACGCCCGCCTGCACCGGCGTCCCGCCGTCCACGGGGACCACAGTGACGCGGTTCGCCTTCACCTTGAGGCCGATGTCCGCCCAGTAGGCAGTCACGTCGGCCACATTGAAGTTGGCCAGGGTCATGATGCCGATCGTCTGGCCCTTGCCGTCGATGCCCGCCCTGTAGAGAGGATTGAAATCATAGAAATTCGCGGTGTCGCCCACCGTGTAATCCTGCGGCATGCCGCTGGCCGTGCCGTTCTTGGGCCACGTCACCGCCGCCGCCTTCATGCGGGCATATGCGCCCGCACCGAGGTGCGCGGTGTGCTGATGCAGTCCGCTCGTCTGGTTGCTCAATCCGGGAATCGAGAGGACGAGCGATGAGAGCTCGCCGGGCAACACGAATTTCCAAGCGGCACGGTGGAAGCGCTGGCCATTGCGAGTGTAATCACGCAGCTGCGTGGACAGCGCCGCATTCAACTGGGCCGCCGTGCCCGTGACGCTGATGTCGAGGTTGTCCGGGTAAACTTCGTTGACCGTGATTCCGAACGACTCGAGAAACTTGACCAGCTGCTTGATCTGCTTGTTCGAGGGCGCGAAGCGGTTTACGAACTGATTTACGGTGAGGAAGCGATGGAAATTCGGATTGCCGGGCGTGGTCGTCGCCGCGACGAATCCCTCGAGAGCCGGGATGCTCGTCACGTTGAGGATGATCGATGTCGTAATGAGGGTGCTGGCAGCAGTCGTGCCGGCGTCCTGTGGTTGGGCGGCGAGCGGTTGGTTGGATGCGGCGGCTGCACCGAGGAATCCCACGGCGCACGCTGCCGTCAAAAGGCACTGATGGAAGCGCATGTTAAATTTTCCCTTCAGTTGGTTGCGGTTCTTGTTAGGTTGCGCGTGCCGGTCCCCATTTTTTTGTGGACCGTCCCCGCGGCCACGCTGCGGGACGAGTATAGCGCTTCCGCTGGAGGCGGAGTATGCTGACGCAGCCCGGCGCCGCGGAGTCGCCGAGCTCGCGCTGCGGTTACGCGGCGATGACGCAATCATTACAGGTGCGCACGGCGGCGCACAGTCGCGACGCCTGATCAAAAAATTCCAATGCCGGTAGCCGGCACCCCTGGACCTCATAGCGGATGCCCCCTGGACGGGAATGCCCGGCCGGGGACTTCACATAATGCGGGTGGGCCGTGAATGCGTCGCATGCTCCCTAAGTGGCTGCACAGCCATCCCCGGGTCTGGATCGCCCTGGCCGTCGGCATTGTTGTCTTCTTCACGCTGCCGCCATCCGCATCGCTGATAGAGCGGATGCTGGTCGGCTGGGATTGCGGCGTGACCTTCTTCCTGGTGGCGATCTACCTGTGGATGCGGCGATTCACGCCGCAGCAGATCTGCTCGCGCTACATCGACGAGGATCCGTCCGGGCCGGTCATCCTGGTGGCGGTCACCGCGGCGGCTCTGCTCAGCCTGATCGCGATCGTGCAGCCGCTGGTGATGCTCCGGCACCTGGCGCACGGGCAGCAGGTCTGGCACTTCGCGCTCGCAGCTATCACGCTGATCGACTCTTGGCTGCTCGTGCCGACGATGTTCACCATGCACTACGCGGATATGTTCTACAGCGTGCCGCCGGCGAATCGGCCGCTGCAATTTCCGCGCACGGAAATGCCGGCCTTCTGGGATTTCGCCTACTTCTCCTTCACCATCGCCGCCGCCTGCCAGACCGCCGATGTATCGACCACCGACGTGTCCATCCGCCGGGTCGTCATCCTGCATGAGATGGTTTCCTTCGCGTTCAACGTCGCTATACTCGGATTCGCGATCAACATCACGGCCGGGCTCATTTCCGGCTAGCCCCGCTCGCCGCCGCTCCGGGAGGACCCTTGGAAATCGCACGGCCCACGCGCGAACAGCTCGTCCACAGGCTGTACGAGGCCGCCGAGCTGGAGCACAACCTGATGTGCACCTACCTCTATGCGGCCTTCAGCCTGAAGGATGCGCAGGACGGTCTCGGGGAGGCGGAGGCGGCGGCAACGGCGCGCTGGCGACGCACCATCCTCGAGGTCGCCATCGAGGAGATGGGGCACCTCTGCGCCGTGTGGAATATCACCTCCGCGCTCGGCGCCGCACCACGCTTCGGCCGGGGCAACTTTCCGCTCGATCCCGGCTATCTGCCGGCGGGCGTGGTGGTGAAGCTCGCGCCCTTCAATGAGGCGGTGCTGCAGCATTTCATCTATCTCGAGCGCCCCAAGGATTCCGCCGAGCCGGACGGCGCCGGCTTCGAGCCGCCGGTGAAGTATCGGCGCGGTGGTCCGGCGCCCCGGCTGACGCCGATGGGAATCGACTACGACACGGTGGGCGACTTCTATGCATCGCTCGGCGAGAGCGTCAGCCAGTTCGTCGAGCGGGTCGGCGAGAAGGCGGCGTTCTGCGGCGATCCGGCGCTGCAGCTGTCCGCGGCGGAGATCGACCTGGGCGGCGCGAAGCCGGTCATCTGCGCCAAGACCGTCCTCGCCGCCTTCGATGCGATCGTGCGCCAGGGCGAAGGGGCGCCGGCCGACAGCGAAGGCTCCCACTATCAGAAATTCGCCGCCATCCGCCTGGAGCTGCGAGCCCTGAGGGAGGCGAATAGGAGCTTTCAGCCTGCCTTCCCCGCGGCAATCAATCCGGTGCTGCGCCGCCCGCCCCGTCCTGAGGGACGGGTGTGGATCGAGAACGAGGACGCCGCACAATGCGTCGATCTCGCCAATGCGGCCTACGGACTGATGCTCCGCCTCATCGCCTACGCGTACGGTGTGCCCCGCCCCGCGCCGGCCAAGGCGGCCGCCGTCGATCTCGGCATCGGTCTGATGCAGGCCATGACCTTCCTGGCGGAACGCGCGGTGCGCCTGCCGGCCGGCCCCTCCAATCCGGAGTGCCATGCCGGCGTGACGTTCGTGGCATTGCGTGATGCGGCGGGATTTCCGCGTGGCCTTGCCGCTCACCGTTTCTTCATCGAGCGTCTCGGGGAGCTTGCCAAAGGCGCAGCGACGGTCGAAACGGAAGACTTCCGCACCAGCCGCGCCGCGCGCCTGCTCGCCGACCTCGCCGCGCGCTGCACGCGTGATTTCGATGGTGCTGCGTCAGTACTTCCCGGGCCAACGGCTGCGATCGCGACCCCCGCGCCCGCTAGCGCTACCGCCGCGACCGCGCCACCCGCCCCCACAACAGTCGCCGGAGTCGATGAGATCCAAGGCCGAGACCTGACGCTGCTCTTCGATGCCAGGAAGTGCATTCACTCACGGTTCTGCGTCACCTGGGCGCCCAAGGTGTTCCTCGCCAATGTACAGGGACCGTGGATCCATCCCGATGCCATGGAGGTCGAGCGCCTGATCGAGATCGCCCACGTCTGTCCCTCGGGCGCCATCCGCTATCGGCGCAAGGACGGCAAAGCGGACGAGGCGGCGCCACTCGTCAATCTCGTAACGATCCGCGAGAACGGGCCGTATGCGGTACGTGCCGACATGCAGTTGAATGGCGAGCGCGGCACCTTCCGCGCCACCCTGTGCCGCTGCGGCGCCTCCAAGAACAAACCTTTCTGCGACGGATCCCACAACGAGGTGAAATTCACCGCGTCCGGCGAGCCGGCCTCAGGGAAGACGGACATGCTCGCCGTGCGCGACGGCGTTCTGGCCATCGACCCCGAAACCGACGGACCCCTGCGTGTGCGCGGCAATCTCGAGATCACCTCGGGAACGGGCCGGGTGGTTGCGCGCGGTACGCAGGCGCGGTTGTGTCGCTGCGGGGGCAGCGGCAACAAGCCGTTCTGCGATGGCACGCACGCCAAGATCGGGTTCCGCTCGACCAATACTTGAGCGTGGCAGCACAACCCGCAGCCCAACAGCCGCCACCGAGTTTGGATCAACCTTCCGCCCTCGACCGTTGTCATATCGCATGCGTAGACCTGTCGTGAGATCCCTCGCAACCGCACTGGCGCTGGCCGCCCTGCTCGCAGGCTGTGACAAGCTCGACCTTGGCGGTCAACCGCCGCAATCCAAGGAGCTGCCAACCGCGCGCCAACTCAAGTCGATCGCCTACATGTCGCAGGCGAGAAGCGCCACTGCCAGGCCGGTCTACGACCATCTGGAACAGGCCAAATCGTGTCATGATTTCGAGATCGCGATGCGCTGGAATCGGCCGCCGGACATCAAGGCCGGCCCCTTCAACGAGAAGATGACTTATGTTTCCTCGGGCATGCCGGCGAGTCTGCCGAAGACTTCCGAGGTGTCCGTCACCGGAGTGATCAAGGCCGGGCAATCATTGCCTTCCGGCGGCTCAGTCTGGTCTTTGAGGCTCAAGGACGGCAGCGAAATCCAGGCGATCGAGACGCCGGAGTACATGGAGAAGCAGGACGAGGCGCAGCAGTCAGGCGGACACGCGACGATGTCCCATCCCTACACTCCCGGGCGCTTGCTGTGCGCCTACGGCGTATATCAGGGCAACATCGGAATGGCGCTGCAGCAGCCGGGGCGTGTGCCCCTGATCTCGATTCTATTCGCCATGGACAGGCTGAAATAGCCCGTAAGTTTGCCCAAACAACCGTCACGCTCACCTGACACATTACCATTACCCGGGAGGTGACCGGGCTCACACTTCGCCGTAAACCCGCGTGCTATGGTCTTTTTTTACCATAGCAGCTCGGAGCTGGCGGCATGGCGGAGACAAGTAAGGGCGCAAGCAATCGGGGCAATCCGATCCGCGTGCTGCTGGTCGAGGACATGGAGTTGGAGGCGGAACTCACCTGCCGCCAGCTGCAGAAGCATGGCATCGCCCATCAGATGCAGCGCGTCGAGACCGATCAGGACATGCGCGCGGCACTGCGCGACTTCAAGCCGACGATCATCCTCTCTGATTTCAGCCTGCCGGCGTTCGATGGCTTGCGCGCCCTTGAAGTGGCACGCGAGTGCGCCCCCGAAATCCCATTCCTCTTCGTCTCCGGAACGATCGGTGAAGAGCGCGCCATCGAGGCCCTGCGCCGCGGCGCCGTAGACTACGTTCTGAAAGGCAACCTCGCGCGCCTGGGCGCCGCGGTACAGCGAGCGCTGCAGGACGCTGAGGCCCGCGCCGTGCGGCGGCGCCAGGAGCAGCAGATCGGCCGCCTCACCGGTGTGCTGCGCATGCTGAGCGGCATCAACGGCGCTGTCGTGCGTATCCGCGACCGCACCGAACTGTTACTCGAGGCCTGCCGCCTGGGCGTGACGGTCGGCGGCTATCCGACTGCCGTCGTCGGCCTGCATCAAGCGAAGACACAGCGGCTCGAGCCGGCCGCCCATCAGGGCGCCGACCCTCTGGTCGCGCAAGCGGTCTGTGAGCTGTTGGAAAGCAGGATGGCGCAGGACGGCCAGAACCGCAACAAGGTGCGCGATCCCAGCGCACCCTTCATATGCCAGGATACCGGTGCAACCACCACCACCGTGATCGGCCTGCCGCTCATCGTCGACAAGACTGTCGTCGGTGTTCTCGGCGTGTGTCCGCGCGAGCAGAGTGCGATTCCCGATGAAGAGCTCGTCATGCTGCGCGAGGTGGCGGCCAACCTCTCCTTCGCACTGCAATACCTGCGCCAGGACAGCAAGGTCCGGTTGCTATCATATTTCGATGTGCTCACGGGCCTCGCCAAGCGCGCCCTCTTCTGCGAGCGCCTGGGCCGCGCGTTCCGCAACAACACCGCCGCCTTCGGCTCATATCACGCCATCGCGGTGCTGGACGTGCAGAATCTCAGCGCCATCAACGACTCATTCGGCCGCCACTCGGGCGATCAGCTCCTGCAGCTCATCGCCGACCGCCTGAAGCGGCGCTTCACCGACACGGAGCTGCTGGCGCACTTCGGCGGCGGCACGTTCGCCCTGGTGCAGCCGATGAGCCGCTCGGCGACCGCCGCCCTCGACTCACTCAACGAGCAGGTCGATCACCTGTTCGCGGAGCCGTTCTCGCTGCTCGGCAAGGAAGTGCCGGTGGCCGCGCGCAGCGGCATCGCGGTCTATCCTGACGATGGCAACGACCCGGATACCCTGGTCAACCGCGCCGAAGCCTCCCTGCGCAGCGCCAAGGAGAGCGGCCAGCGCCGCGGTCACTACAGCGCGGAGAAGCACGCCGAAGCCCTGGCTCGCGTCGCCCTGGAGAGAAAGCTACGCGTAGCGCTCGAGCGGCAACAGTTCGAGCTCTATTACCAGCCCAAGCTGGGAGTGAAGACGCGGCGCATCGAAGGCGCCGAGGCGCTCATCCGCTGGAACGATCCGGATACCGGTCTGGTCGCGCCGGCCAAGTTTCTGCCGATCCTCGAGGAGAGCGGTCTCATCGTCGAGGTCGGCGAATGGGTGATCGAGCGTGCCGCACTGGAGTGCCGGGCCTGGCAACGGGAGGGACTGCCGCCCATTCGCGTCGCGGTCAACATTTCGCCGGTGCAACTGCGTCAGGTCGATTTCGTCAGCCGTTTCCTCAAGCATACTCACCCGTGGGCGACGAGCATCTGCGGCCTGGACGCGGAGATCACCGAGGGCGCGCTGGTGGATGACTCGGCGACCGTGATCAACAAACTGAAGATGTTGCGCGCGGCCGGTATCAACATCGCGATCGACGACTTCGGCACCGGCTTCTCCTCGCTGAGCCGGCTCGCCCGCCTGCCGATCGACACGCTCAAGATCGACCGCAGCTTCATCAGCGCGATGACCGCCGATGCGCGCAGCAAGCGGCTGGTGTCGATCATCATTTCGATCGCGCGCGCCTTCGACATGGTGGTGGTCGCCGAAGGCGTGGAATCCCAGGATCAGCTGGACACTCTGTGGCAACTCGGCTGCGATCAGTCGCAGGGCTACCTGCACGCCAAGCCGCTGCCGGTACAGCAATTCACCGCGCTGCTGAAGGCCAGCCCGGGCCACCCCTCCCAGGCCGGCGAATCAGCCAATATCGCCGAGGCGGACTAGCCTACATCGCTCCAGGCTGCCCCGATCGGGTGTCCGACCGCGTGCCGACATAAGCCTCGGCCTCCGGCACCAACAGAGCTTTCTCCGCAACCTGAAACCGCGCGCCTTCCATGCCCTTGGCAAGCTGCGGCGCCATCTCCGCCGGCACGTGCGCCTTCAGCCACGCTTCCATCTGATCCGACGGCATCGCATCCCAGAAGATCTGCGGGACGTATTGCGCCTCGATGAGAGGCGCCAGCGACCCGAACGGCGAAAGCAGCGGCCCGATGTTGCCATTGAATGTCGACCAGGCGAGCTTGGGCCGCTCCGATGACATCGCGAAGAACATCTGCAGGCGCAGCGTCAGCAGCTGCGGCGGGATCTCCGGTCCGATCGCGACGCTCGCCGCCTCCGTCGCCAGTTTCGGGTCTCGTGCCAAAGCGAGCGCCCGATACAACCGGCCCTTCTCCGATTCGTCCTGCGACTGTTTCGCCAGCGTGTGCAGCTCGTCGAAGGTGGCGGCATCCGCGTACCTTCCCACGATCCCGAGGATCATGATTTGATCATCCGGAGCGATGCTGCGGCGATCGTGTACGAACGCGGCAAAGCGCTGGCGCGCCTTGGCGATGACTTCAGGATCACCCCAGGCGCCGAGGTCCTCGATCACGGTACGGCGCAGCTCCCGCAGATTTGGCGCATCGCCGGGACGACTGTTCCAACCGAGCCGGGTCTCCACCGGCTTGATGATTGAGCGCGCGTAGGTGGTGAAGGAGTCGTGCCCGAGACTGCCGCGCTCATCGTACTCGATGGTTCCCAGCGAGGCGGTGATCTTCTGCCAGGCGCGGGTATCGAGGCCGCCTCCCATGTGCTCCGCCAGCGCCAGGAAACTCGCGAGCGGCGCACGGCGTGATTGCACGAGCGCCCACTGATCGTCGAGCTGCGCGATGCGGTCGCTGTCCGGCACGTTGCCGAACCCCCGCGTGTTGATGGCAAGAGTCGCCGGATCGTACTGCACGCGATAGTAACCGATCGCACCCGCATCGACGCTCAGCGGTGCCTCACACGACCCCGCCGCAACCTGCTGCCCATCATGTGTCAAGAGCACCGCTCGTGGTGCCTCTCCCGGTGCCGCACGGACCTGCAGCGGCACGCTCCAGTGCACCGCCTCGAGACTGTGATCGGCGGGCGGTGTCAGGAAGAAGCGCTGCTGTGACAGCGACAGCGTACGCTGGCCCGCATGACAGCTGGCGGTGACGCTGACCAGGGGGAAGCCCGCCTGCTCGGTCCAGTCCGCGGCGATCTGCCCGATGTTCTTGCCACTCGCGGCGCTCAATCCGTTCCAGAGATCCGCCGTGGTGGCGTTGCTGAAGGCACGCGCCTTGATGTAGCGGCGGATGCCGGCGCGGAAGGTGTCGGGGCCCAGGTAGGCCTCGAGCATGCGCAGCACCGCCTCACCCTTGTTATAGGTGATGGTCGGATCGAAGGCGTTGGCGGCCTGCAGCTCGTCCGTGACGTGTACCTGGATCGGATGCGAGCTGGCCTGCGCATCGGCGCCCATGGCCTGTTCCTTGCTCGAGTCTTCCGATTCCCACCATTTCCAGGAAGGATTGCGCAGGTCGGTTTCCTTGGCGGCCATCCACGACGCGAAGCTCTCGTTGAGCCACAGGTCGTCCCACCATGCCATGGTGACGAGGTCACCATTCCATTGGTGCGCCATTTCGTGGGCCTGGGTCGCGTACACGCCCTGGCGGTCCCCTATCGAGCTGCCCTTTGAGACGAGCAGCGCCTGATCGTTGTAGGTGATGGCTCCCCAGTTCTCCATCGCCCCGGAAAAGCCACCCGGAATCGCTATCGAATCCAGCTTCGGCAATGGGAACGCATAGCCGAAGTAGCGGTTGTAATCGGCCAGGATCTGCTTCGCATTGGCGAGGGCGATGAGGCCATCGGATTCCTGCCCGGCAACCGCCCATACGCTGAAGCGCATCTTGCCGGAGTTTCCGCTGACCTCCCGCAGATGTCCGCCGGTGAACTCCACGAGATAGGACGGCATGCGGGGCGTACGCTCAAAAGTCGTCGTGGCAAGCTTGCCGTGTACTTCTCGCTTGGCGACCGGCATGTTGCCGATCGTCGCCCAATCGGCGGGCACGGTGGCCGAGAGGCGGTATCTGGCGCGGAACGCCGGCTCGTCCCAGCAGGGGAACATGCGCCGCGCATCGGTCGACTCCATCTGGGTGGTCAGCATGTAGTCCTGACCGCCGTCGGACTTGGTGTACGGTTGCACGAAGAGGCCCTGCGGCCGGGTCTCGATCGCGCCGCTGTAGGACAGCGTCAGCTTGTGCATTCCCGCTTGCGCCGGCGCGGCCAACGTGAGCGTGGTGAGCTGCGCCTTGTTGTCGGTATTGACACTGGCGACAGGCTGGCCATCCAGGCGCACGTTCTGCAATTTGATGTTCAACGTATTGAAGACCACCTTGTCGGTGGCGGCGCGGAACTTGAGGGATACCGACTCCGTGCCGGTGAAGGTCTTCGTAGCGGCGTCCGGCGTCACGGCAATGTCGTAGTCGATCGGCACGACGTTCTTCGGCAGTCGGCCCGGCGCCCTGTCGAAATTGAAGGGCGCCTCGGCCAGGGTGGCCGCGCCGGCGAGTGGCCCCAGAATGAGAAGGCTCACGGTAAACGCCAATCCCGCTGTCTTATTGCTCACGTGCGATCTCCAAAATAGATATGCGTAAAGGACACCATGCCGAGCCCGCGGCGGCCTTCCCGCTTTGCAGTCATCTTAGCATGTGCCATTTTCGCCAAAACACGGCACGGGGCGAAAGGTTGCAGCCGCGATGAGGCCGCGCCCTCGCCATGCGCGCGGCGCTGCCGTGTTTGTACGGACTTGGCGCGAAAGCCACACTCGCTCCAGCGTTCGAGCCGCTATCATGCGGGCATCGCGGGACTTCCAGCGTCGGAATCATGGTCGAATCCCAAACCCTGATCGCGGTGCGCAATGTCAGGGCCAGCAGCCGCTGGTACGCCGAGCTGCTCGCCGCGGATGCTCTTCCGGACCACGAGCATCGCGACTTCTACGACCGGATCATCTGCTCGGGCCGGCTGGTTCTTCAGCTGCACGCGTGGGACGAGGAGGATCATCCCAATCTCGTGAACGCGGACGCGGCGCCCGTCGGACATGGCGTGGTGCTGTGGTTCCAGGTCGACGATTTTGACGCGGCGGTGACGCGAGCCCGCGGCTTGCGGGCCGAGACGGTTCTGGAGCCTCACTTCAACCCCGCGCCACGGCACAGGGAGATCTGGCTGCGCGACCTCGACGGTTACGTCGTAGTGGTCTCCAGTCCAGACGGTGAACCCGGCTAGCAACCTCGCTAGGTACCGCGCGCCGTACCGACTGCTTCGGCGGCGGCCTGCGCACGCGCAAGCAGCTTCGGTGCGCCCAGTCGCTCGGTCCACTGCGCGAACCCGCTCGTGGGACCCCGCCACCGGATCTCGTCGACTTCCGCATAGAGCGGAGCGTCCGTGCGCAGAGTCGCCAACTTCTTGAAGAGCAGCGCCAGATCGCGCCGATCGCCGAGCGCTCCCTGGGGGAAGTCCTCGATCGGACCATAACGCGTGATCAACGACGCCGCGCTCTTGGCGCCGATGCCGTCGATTCCAGGGTAGCCATCGGCGCTGTCGCCCACCAGAGCGAGGTAATCGGGGATCCGCTGCGGCACCACGCCGAACTTGGCCCGCACCTCGTCCTCGCCGCGAATCGCTTTGCTTTTCTGATCGACCTGTACGATCCGTTCGCCCCGAACGCATTGCGCGAGATCCTTGTCCGGCGTCCAGATACACACCTGCTGCACTTCGGGATCTTCGCCTGCGATCATCGCCGCCGACGCGAGCGCATCGTCCGCCTCCAGGTCCTCCATCGGCCATACGGCTACCCCGAGCGCGCGCAGCGCATCCTCGAGGGGCCAGAATTGCGCCCACAATGCGGGCTCGATGCCATCGCCAGTCTTGTAGCCGTTCCACAGCTCGTTGCGAAAGGACTCGATCACATGATCGGTGGCGACGCCGAGGTGCGTGGCGCCCTTCTCCACCATCTGAATGACGGTGGTCAGCACGCCCGCGACGGCGCCGAACGGCTTGTCCGCACCCTTGTTGAATCTTCGCAGCCCGTAGAAGTGCCGGAAGAGCTCGTACGTGCCATCGACGAGATGAATGACCAAGATGGACTCCCCAACCTTGCATCGCAACGGCCTCATTATAGAAGTGGTCTCGCAATTTGACCTCAAGTGGCTACTCTCACGGCGCCACTGCCGCTCTATGCTGACCGGCGCCAGGTAATCCGGGAGGCCACAGATGAAGGGGTCAGCCAGCAGCACGCTATTGAAGTTACTGGTCGTCGCGCTGTGTCCCGCAGCCGCGTGGGCGCAACCCCACGCCGCCGGCCCCCTCCACGCGGGAGACACCGTGGTGCTGGCGGACTTCGATAACCGGGCCGGAGATCCGGTCTTCGACGGGACGCTCTACCAGGCACTGACCGACGAGCTGGGAGCATCACCGTTCCTCAACGTACTCTCGGAGCAGAAGATCGCCGATGCCTTGCGGGCAATGGGGCATACAGACAGCGAAGAACACCCGGTCAGCGTCAGCAGGCGCATCTGCATCCAGGATGACGGCAACGCTGTCGTCAGGGGCGCCATCTCAAAGCGGCAAGGACGTTTTGCCATCGATCTTGCCGCGCTCGATTGCGACAACGGAAGAACACTCGCCGAGGCAGGGAGCACGGCGATGACGCGAAAGGACGTGCTGCAGGCGCTGGGCCGGGCATTGGCAAGCTTGCGCACCGGGCTTGGAGAGCCGGTGTCATCGGTCCGCCGATATGCGATTCCGACCGAAGCCACTACATCCTCCCTCGAAGCTCTGCAGGACTACAGCATTGCCGTGAGGGTTCAGCGCGAAAACGGCGGACCCTCCAGCATACCGTTCCTCCAGCGAGCAATCGCGCGCGACGCCGATTTCCCCTCGGCATACGCGCTGCTGTCGACCATCTACAGCAATCTACGGCAGCCCGGCCTGGCGCTGCAGTGTGCCGCGAAGGCTTACCAGCTGCGGGACAGGGTGAGTGAACGCGAGCGGTTGCGCATCGCGACCGCATACTTCCTCGCCACAGGAGAGCTGCGCAGGGAGATGCAGACCTACGAGCGCTGGCAAGGAGAATATCCGCGCGACTTTCTGCCTTACAACGATCTCGGCAACGACTACGCCCAGACGGGAAAGCTGCACGAGGCTCTCACGGAATACCAGAAGGGGCTCGAGCTGGAGCCGACGCAGATCGGCTACATCAATGTCGATGGAATGTACATGGCTCTCAACCGTCCCGACGATGCCAAGGAGACGCTCAACGAAGCACTGGCGCACCATCTGGATGGCCGATATGTCAGACAGAACCTCTACTGGCTCGCCTTCCTACAGAGTGATGCGGCAGCCATGCGGGAGCAGGTGGCCTGGGGGTCGAGCAGTCAGCATGATGCAGACGCGTTACTCACGCTGCAGTCCGACACGGACGCTTACCATGGACAGATGAGGAGCGCACGGGACTACACTCGACGCGCCGTGGCTGCCGCACTCCGATCGGATTCCAAGGAAGCGGCAGCGCTGTGGCAGGTGAATGGCGCCTTGAGGGAGGCGGAAGTAGGCAACCTCGCTCTCGCCAGGCGGGGAGCGGCATCCGCTCTGGCACTGTCTTCAGGGCGGGACGTAACATTGATGGTCGCTTTCACGCTGGCCAGGTCCGGCGCTCCCGCGCAGGCGCGCATGCTCCTCGGAAAGGTCGAGCAGGAATACCCGACAGACACGCTGCTGAAGCTCTACTGGCTGCCAACCGTCCATGCGGCACTGGAGCTGGATGCGGGAGAGCCCACCCATGCCATCGCGACCCTGAAAGCCACGCTGCCCTACGAGCTGGGTGGCGCCGGAACCTTCGTGAACTATCTCTATCCGGCGTATGTGCGGGGACAGGCTTATCTGCTGGCGCGAGAGCCCGACAAGGCCGCCAGGGAGCTGCAGAAGTTACCGGACCATCCGGGGCTGGTGCTCAACTTCGTGACCGGCGCCCTGGCTCGCCTGCAGCTCGGCAGAGCGTACGAGCTTGCAGGTGACAAGAGCAAAGCAACGACGGCATACCAGCAGTTCTTCACCCTGTGGCGAGATGCCGATCCCGACGTGCCCGTCCTCGAGCAAGCGAAGGCGGAGTACGCGGGATTGCGATGACTTCGACCCGGCTATAAGGGTTGGACGACCACGCCGTCGTCACGAGCGATGAAGACCGTGGCGTCATCGGGACTGATCGTCAGTAGGTATGTCTGGTTGACACAATCACTTGGGAGCGCAACGGGGCTTCCCAGCACGGGATACTGCGGCGACTGCGGGTTGTACTGAATGACCACCGGGGTAGCGGTCAAATCGAAGACCGATAGAGTCGGCGCGCAGGAGACCGTATCCGGGTTGTAGCCGTAGGCGCGTGTTCCCGCCGAGTTGATCACGTTGGAGACGGTGGCCAAAAAGCCGGAGATCTGTCCGGTCTGATTCAACACCTGCGGTCCGTTGAGGAAAATGTCGCCGGCGAAATCGCTCGTGGCGCCCGCGCTGGTCGCGGCGCCTGAATTGGTGGGCATCTCGGTCGCGGCCAGGAACTCGTGGCCATTCAGCAGGCCACCCAGCTGCACGATGGCTCCATTGCCGCTCGCGATCGGGAAGCAGCCCTGGGCATCGCCGGACACATTGTTTCCGTTATTGTCCATCCCAGTGAAGATCTGGCTGAAAGCTCCGAAGGCAAGCGCAACCACCCCAGGATCAGTCTGGAAAGTCACCAGGGCATTGCCATCGCTCGCCAGAGCCAAACCGCAGGCGACATTGCCGGCGCTGGGGCTCGTAACAGTGGTGCTGCTGGTCTGGGCCATTGTGACGGGATCGAGCTCGAGCATGGTCACATGCTGCACATCCGGAGAAACCAGCGCCAGAAGGTGGGCCCCATCGGGTGAGAGACGAACCGCCTCCAGGTTGGTCATGGAAATCTGAGTCGGCGCTCCCCAGGCGCTCCCGCCGAAGGCGTAGCGCAGCAACGTGGAATTCGAGGGCGAAAACGGCTGATTCCCGGTCAGGAAAAGAACGAATATCGCCGTCCGTTGCGCGTCGTATACGATTTCACTGCTGTACTCACCCAGCAGGGTCGAGGGATACGGAAGGACCGCCTGGGTGTAGGCGGGCGGCGCTACGGCGACCAGCGAAGCGGTATCACTGATACTGCCGCCATCGATGCTCACCGGATAAGTGCCGGCCGGCAATGCCGGATACGAAGCATCTATTTCCGTGTCATTCACGACGGTCATGGAAGTCGCGGCCGTAGTCCCGAAACTGACGCTCGTCGCGCCTGTGAACCCAGTACCCCGCAGCACAACCGTGCCGGCGGCACTCGTTGCTACGATGCGCGGTGTGACCGTGTCGCCATCCACTCCGGAGCCAACATCGTATTCCACCGGAATGGTCTGCGGACTGCCGGCGAGCTGCCCGGTCTGACAAGTCTGATCGTTGAGGCAGGCGTTCACGGTGATGGATCCCTGAAAAGTACCGCTCTTCAGGATCGGTGCCGCTACCGGTATGACATTCACCTGACCGGAATTACCCGTCAGCGTCACATCGCTGACGGTGAAGAAGCCATTCGGATTATTGACGGTAACCGTAATGTACAGGGTGCCCGAGGCCGTGAGGTTGGTAACCATCCCGGTCAGCGTCTGAATGGGCGGAGCGACGGCGAATGGCCCGGCAGCCTTGAAGGTGATCTTGCTCGCCGAGAGCGCCAGAGTCGCCGGCGGAGGCGGTGGCGGCGGCGCTGCGGCGCTTCCACCCCCTCCTCCCCCACAGGAGCCGAGCAATGCGGCGACACAGCAGAGACAAATGCCATGAAGGATCTTATGTTTTATAGGCATCATCGACCCCGATCGATAGCGGACATACCATAACAGGTAGCGTTACCAATGTAAAAGGTCGCGCGCCATCCGCGCGCGCGGCTGCGGAGTTTCGTTTGGGTGTATGCTCATGACTGATCCGGCTCGTGGGGCGCATATGAAAAGAGCTCGTTGGCAGTTTCGGGCGATCGCCTCCACGCTGCTCCTCATTTGCATGGCGCGTGGCTCTGCCGCCTGGGCCGCAATGGACTGCTCCTCCATGTTTCACGGCAATCCGCAGCACACCGGCGTCTGCTCTACGGACGTGCGCGATTTCAAGCTGCTGTGGAAGTTCCATACCGACAACATGGTGCGCTCCACGCCCGCCGTCGTGGAGGGCACTGTTTACGCGGGCAGCAACGATCGCCACCTCTACGCCCTCGATGAGAAGACCGGCAAGCAGAAATGGTCGTTCGCAACGCGCGGCGGCGTTGCCTCATCCCCTCTGGTCAGCGACGGGCACGTATGGTTCGCCGATGCCAGCAATTCGATTTACGCGCTTCATTCCGGCACGGGACATCTGCTGTGGAAGGTAGCCACCGGCCGCGACCTGCCGGTCGTCGGCGGATGGGACTTCTACCAGTCCTCGCCGACGATGGCGGATGGGGTTCTCTTCGTTGGCAGCGGCGACGGACATCTTTACGCCCTGAGGGCGAGCACAGGCCGGCACGTCTGGACCTTCGCCACGCGGGGCCGGGTGCACACCTCACCGGCTGTCTGGGATCACTACGTCGTTTTCGGCAGCATGGACGGAGCGCTCTACGCGCTCGACCGCGGCACTGGCAAGCTCCTCTGGAAGTATCAGACGGATACGCGGCCGCCCTTCCCGATGACCGGTGTCTTCATCGGCTCACCGACGATTGCCGCGGACATGGGACTGGTCTTCGCCGGCTGTCGTGATGGGCATCTCTACGCATTCGACCTCGCTACCGGGCGGCTGCGCTGGCGGCTCGACGAGCATAGTTCCTGGGTAGTGAGCACCCCTGCCTACGAGAACGGCATCGTTTACGCGTCGACCTCCGATACTCGCCTCATCGAGGCCGTCGATGCGAGGACAGGCAGGATTGTGTGGCAGCAGCACAGCTATGGTTACGTGTTCCCCTCCCTGGTGGTCACGCGGCGAGCCGTGTATGCCGCCGACTGGGGCACCGTGATCGGAGAATACAACATCACCAACGGCCAGGTTCTCGGCGGCAACGGCGGCGAGGGACCGTTTCTATCCTCGCCGACGATCGCCAACGGCGTAGTCTTCATCGGCTGTGATGACGGGAATGTCTACGCGTTCAGCTGACGGCTGCGCCGCCTCTTGAGGGTCTGACGATGAGCTCGCAAATGTTGCCCGGCAGATGCTTCTGCGGGGTCGTGGAATACACCGTGGCGGATGAATTTCTCTATGCGGCCAACTGCCACTGCTGCAACTGCCGCAGAACCACGGGTGCGGCCTTCAAACCCTTTGTGGGGATCGAGCGTTCCAAGCTCATCCTCACCAAAGGAAGTGATCTGCTGCTGATTTTTGGCGAAACGGACGCAAACGATACTCACTGTCTGGCGTGCGGGTCGCTCCTCTACTCAGTGGTGCGTGACGGCAAGTTCGTCCACGTGGCAATGGGGACCTTGACCGAAGCGCCAGCCATTCGCCCGACCCATCACATCTTCGTCGGCTCCAAGGCGCCATGGTTCACGATCACCGACGATCTGCCGCAATACGACAAGCACGCCCCCACCTAGCCGGCCTAGGGTTCTGGCCATGATCGAGACACCCTTGACCTGGGATGTTCGCAATAGCATGATCAGGCTGCGCTGAGGGGCGCTCGCGGGTCCGCGCGAAGGACGGAGTCCACCCTTTACAGCTACAGGTGACGGCACATCGTCTTCCATGTCAGCCAGCCTGCGGACCGCCGGCTCAAGCATGGAGAGACCATGGCGCCCCAATCAAAACTGCCCAATCATCCCGATCCCGATCAGCTCAAGCGACAGGCCAAAGAGCTGCTGCGCTCCATCAAAGCCGGTGACCCCGCCGCGCTCACGCGGTTTCGTCTGCTTCCGGCCCTCAAAAACCTCGACCAGGTGGAGCTCGCCCGCACACCGCTGGCGCTTCATGATGCGCAATCGGTCGTTGCCCGCGAATACGGTTTCGCCTCCTGGAAAGCGCTGAGCGAGCACGTCGATCTTCTGACGTTCCAGCTCGACGATGCCGTGCGCGAATTCGTCGAAGCGGCGACGGATGGTCGCAAAGACCGCGCGGAGCGCTTGCTGCAATTGCACCCAGGCATCGTCGGCGCAAATTTCCACGTTGCGCTCGTCATGGGCCACATGCAGCGCGCGAATGCATGGCTTACGAAGAATCCGGCTCTCGCTCACAAGCCCGATGGGCCCCGAGGCTGGGAGCCGCTTCTTTACATTTGCCACACATCATTGCGCCACGGCAGCACGACAGATCCGGATGGACTGGTCGCAATCGCTCGCCGGCTGCTCGAGCTCGGCGCCGACCCCAACATGCGCTTTCCCTGGTTGCATCATGGGGTACGACGGCCCGTCTTGTGGGGTGCCACCCAGGTTGTGAGCTTCCTGCCCCTGGCCGAGCTGCTGCTACAGGGCGGCGCAATTGCCAACGACGGGGTGACAGTGCCCTTGTCCGCCGGAGCGGGCGACACTGCAGCGCTCGACCTCCTGAGCGCACATGGAGCCGACCCAAATCAGCACTGGGCCACCGATGGCGCGTCGGCGCTCTACGCGAGTCTTCTATGGGCGACCACGCCCGCTGGAGTGATGTGGCTGCTCGAGCATGGGGCCGAGCCGGATCCCGTCTTCGCCGAGAACGGTGAAGCACCCTTACACGTCGTTGCCAGGCGTTGGGATGTATCGCTCGCCGATGCGCTTGTCGCCCGCGGCGCCAACCCAATGCGCAAGCGCGCGGATGGTCGCACCCCCTACGCGATTGCGGAGCTCAACGCCAACCGCGCCGTTGCTGATTGGTTGCGCGGCCGCGGCGCAGCGACGGAGCTGTCTGCAGTAGACCGCCTGGTGTCTGCCGGCACTCGCGCGGACCACACCACGGTCACGGACATGCTGGCCGCATACCCGGATCTGCGCGCCGAAATCGGACCCGAACACTACGCAACACTCTATCGTGCCGCGGAACAGGGCGATTTGTCGGCTCTCGAAGGGTTGCTTGCGATCGGGCTCGATCCGAACCGCGGCGATGACGAAATCGGCAAAACCGCGCTTCATTGCGCCGCAATGGCCGGGCACGTGGATGCCGTACGCATGCTTCTAGAGCACGGCGCCTCGCCTGAGACGCGTGACCGTGAGTTCCACGCGCCACCATTGGTCTGGGCCGCCGAAGGCGCGCGCTCACAGGGAGGTAACGAAGCGGAATACGCCCGCGTGGGACGCCTGCTCCTGGACGCCGCCCCGCAGGCCGCTGCGTGGCAATCCGACCAAGAGCCCGCTGACGCCATCATCGAAACCATCGACAGCTGGCGGCGCTCCCGAGCGGAGCGACCGGCATGAAGAAGCCCCCCGTGTCCGTCATCGCGGTCGGAGTCGTCTTCATTGCGTGCGGCGTGCTTGATATCTGGCTGGGCGTGAGTCCAGCGATGAGCAAGTCCGGACACCTCGCGGGTGACGACCTCACGGTCCTGAGCGTCGGGATCATTGCGCTGCTCGGCAGCATCTACATGCTGAAGGGCCACAACTGGGCGCGGTGGCTGCTGGCCGCCTGGATGGCATTTCACGTGGCGTTGTCGATACGACAGCCCTATGTGCTGCTCGGTCACGCCGTGATCTTCGGACTCATCCTGGCCGGGCTATTTTACCCCGCCGCATCAACCTATTTCCGGCACCGGGACGGGTGAGGGAGACCCGCCGCGGGCGCGCGAGACATCGCCCAGCGCGGCGGCAATAAATGCCGGATCATCCGGAGCTTCCTCGATGCACGCCTGAAGGTAAGCGGCCATGTCCTCCTCGGATTTGAGGTAATCAGCGGCATCCCATCGGGAGAATGTCTCTTTGGTACGTCGTTTGGTTGCCATGGGAATTCGACCAATCATTTCTTCGACGCAGGGGTCGCCTGATAGAACGTATTCAGCCATTCCTCTCCGTTCCTCACCCATAGAGAGCTCGCGTACTGGTCGCCAGCGAACTTCTTACCGTGATCCGTACCGGCAAACTGGACATGGTAGGTAATCAGTGCCACATCCGCTTTCATCCAGTGCACGTGAATTTGAGACAGCGCGCAACTATCAAAGGTGACGTTCGCATCCAGCGCTGAAGCCTCGCTTTGCGCCCTGCCGGTCACGCCGCCATCCGACACTGTCAGAAAGTCTCGGAAGTGCAATGCCCTGTAGGCCACCGCATTCTTTTTGATGGCGAGAGTCCAGCTGGACTTCTCCTTCACGATGAGGTCCTTGCCGATCGCAGTCCGGGTCGCATCCTGTCCTTGGGCCGCATGGGCCGGCGCAATGAGCTGGGCGGCCAGCGAAAGGGCCAGAACGATCGCGTGACACTTACCTCTGAGGCTCATTCGGTCTCCGGAGTCAATTGCCATATCTCCCTCTTAGTGCGCCAGCGGCCACGGCTCATCCAGACTACCACCGCAGAAGGGACAGAAATTCGGCGGCTTCCTTGAAAAAGAGATGCCGAGCCGAGAGGACATCTCCTGACCCAGCAGAGTATCGCACTTGGGGCATTTGATCAGCCACCGCAGCGCGAGCATCCCGACGAAAATTACGGCCATGCCAACGAACGGCAGTACGGGAGTACTGGCCATCTTGCCGGTACCGTAAACGGCAGGCGTAAGCATGAAGAGCAGAAATCCCGCGACGACCAATGCGAGGCACCAGCGCGCGCGCCGCTTGAGCCGCACGCGGATCGTCTCGTTCATGCGGCCTCACTGACGCGGACCAGGATTTCCGCGATGACCGTAACTATCCCCGCCGCAACCAGAAGCCATCCGGCGATCCGCCACGGAGCCTTGGGAGACGTCCCCAGCGTATTGCCGAGCACTGCAATTACAAGTCCGGCCCCAATGATGGCATGTGATGCGACGTCCAGGTGTAATCCAACGCCCGACAGGAGTACCGAGGCGCTGACATAGAAGCAGAGTGCAGCTACAGCCGCCACCAGCGTCGGATAAAAGAAGGGACCCAACTGCGCCCCCGCGCCCTCTTCGTCGTTCCGCGCCCACCGCTCGAGCGAAATCAGAAAGGCAAGAAGTATCACCGCGAAACAAGGCACAACGAACGCGCCTTCCCACTTCGGCGCCCAGCCGTCGACGACGCCTCGGGCGTTCCAATGAATCGCTATGGTTGCCGGCAGGCTGCGGTAGAGCGTCACGGACATTACCCACGCCGCCGCGACCAGCGCCAACGCAAACCAATGACGAGCCACGACCCTCATCCCGAAAAGCGCCAATAGGCACCTCGCGGCGCGCCGGATGCGCGTGTGCATGACCGCGTCCATCCTGGTCTCCCTTCTGTTGATAGCGCTCTGGCCGGCGGCCGGGCGATGCGAGCTGGCCGACATCGTCATTTCACATGCGAAAGTCATCTCGCCACCTGACACCGTGATCGAGGATGCGACTGTCATCATCACTCGCGGCAAAATCACCTATGTTGGCCCCGTCAAACGGCAAATTCAGGGCCGGCACTCCATTGACGCACACGGACGTGTCGTCATCCCCGGGCTGATCGACACGCACGTTCACTTGAACATTGAGCCCATCGCCAGCCGCGCTATGTACGATCGGTGGATGGCCACTGACTCGGGGCAACTGCTTCAGAAGTACCTCAGGCGGGGATTTACCACAATCATGTCGCTGGGCGACTACTGGCCGGGTGTGCTGCAGCTGCGAGAAAAGATCGAGCAAGGGAAAATACCCGGTCCGCGGCTGCTGGTAGCGGGGCCGCTCATTACGCCTCCCTACGGGCACGCCGCCGCATTTTCGCCTCCATGCGCCAAGATCGCCTTTTGCCGCCAATCCGGCTGGTATCGGGAGATTGCCACCGAGGCGCAGGCTCGCGCCCTGATTGACGATATCGCCTCGCGCGGCGCCAATGCGGTCAAAATCGCCAACGAGCCCACGCGCTCTCCGGATGGAAAGCCGGTGGGATTCGCGCCCGGCGTGTTACACACTCTCATTGAAACCGCCCACCGGCACGGATTGCGGGTATACGTGCATCCGGCATCCGTAGCCTACGCTGTCGAGGCCATCCAAGCTGGGGCTGACGTGATGGCGCATGGGCCCGGCATCGAATTCTTTACGCCGGGCGAAACGCCGACCGGGGATGCACTGGAGCCATTGATCAAGATCGGAGCCGCGCGAAATATTCCGATCAGCACGACGATGGTGGGACCGCTCGGTCAGGTGGATGCAAAGACAGCGAATGCCGTGCGTCAGGACGCGAAGCATCTGTTCGATGCCGGTATTGTCCTTGGCTTCGGAACGGATAGCATTGGAAACGATCTCAATACGAGCCAGGCATTCGCCGCCCTGGCGGAAAGCGGCTTGAGTCCGATGCAGGTTCTGCAAGTCGCCACGCTGAATGCGGCCCGCGAGCTCGGCTTGCAGAAGGAGATCGGCACCCTGGAGGTGGGCAAACGGGCCGACGTGGTGATGGTGGCGGGCGATCCCCTGAAGACCATTCAAGCGTTGGACCGCATCGATCTGGTCATCACGAATGGCAGAATCGCGTTCGATGACCATGCCGGGAGCGCTTCGTCTAACGACTAAGGTCCTGGCTTGTGCTTGTGGAAAACGCACGCGAGTTTGTTGCCGTCGGGGTCGCGAACATACGCGACGTAGAACGTCGGTTCATAATATGGCCGCGTCCCCGGGCCCCCTTCATCACTCCCGCCGTGTTCGAGAGCAGTGGCGTGGAAAGCTTTGACCTGGGCTTCGTCCCTGGCGCGGAACGCCAGCATCGTGCCATTTCCCGCACTGGGTGCCCGCCCATCGAACGGCTTGCAGACCCAGAATCCGTACCCGTCGTCGTAGGTCCCTCCCCAACCTGAGCAACCCTCGACCCAGTCCGGCGCCCGACCCACTCCCAGCGCACCGAATACCGCATCGTAGAACCTGACGGCGCGCGCCATGTCCGCGGTACCTATCGTCGAATAAAGGATCATGTCTATGACCTGTCAATCGGCTTCCAAGGTTGACCAGCGGGGGGTGCGGACAGAACCTTGGACTGGTTTAAGTTGCATATCCGAGGTTCGCGCGGTACTCCATGGGACTGCGTGAGCCCAGTGACATTTTGATCCGGTCTTGGTTGTACCAGCGAATGTACGAGTCAACCTCAGCGATGA
>DASXFY010000007.1:0-50713 GCA_036489335.1 Steroidobacteraceae bacterium | reverse complement strand
CAGCGCCAGGCTTTCCGCAGTCCAGGCACCGCGAATGCCGTGGTCACGCATCGCGGCGCGGATATCGGCCTCCAGTCCTCTCGCCTGGGCGGCGATGCTGCGCCCGCAGGCGGCACTCACATCCGGGTGAGTGCGATACGCTTCCTGGATGACCGTGCCCGCAAAGCAGCTGAAATCGGGCAGGTCGCCCGTCAGGATCGCCTTGCGAAACTCGACATACGCGATCAGCCGGCTGAGCGGATCGGCGGCGCCGTGATAGGGCGCGTCGGCGAAAACCTCTAGCGACAGCGCGTCCCAATGCGCCGCCGCGGCCAGAGCCAGGTCCTCCTTGCTCTTGAAGTGATGGAAGAAGCTTCCCTTGGTCAGCCCCGCTTCGGCGCAGACGTCCTCGATACGTGTGGCGCTGTAGCCCTTGGTGCGCACTACCTTCAACGTCGCGTCGAGGAGCCTCACCTTTGATTCATGCGGTGCCTGTACCATGAGCCAGTCCGGAATATATACCGACCAGTCGGTATGATAATGGGCGAAGGCTCAATTCTGCCACTTATTTGATTTACAGAGGGTAGCCGCTCCTCGCCAGCACATCCGCGACGCGGCGAAGCTTGTGCGGCGTCGGAATCGTGAAATCGAGCGCGTTCACATAGCGGGTGACGAGATTGAACACCGTCCCCACGGCAATCGCGTCCGCCAACGATTGCTCGCTGACGCCGCTCTCGAGCACTGTCCTGGCGTCCCACTCCGTCAGCTCCGCGGGGCGCACCGTCATCGTCTCGAGAAACGCCAATGTCGCTTTCAGTCCAGCGGATATCGGGGCCGACGAGTAATCCGAGAGCACAGCGTCGACCGACGCGTTGCCGACCTGTGTTGCCGCGACGACGCTGTGCACATCCGCGCACGATGCGCACTCATTCCATTTCGCCACCAGCGCAGCCATCAGCTCGCGCTCGCCGACGCTCCAGGCGCTTGGTCCCCTCATCGCCGCTTGCGTCCACGCGCCCATGGACGCGCCGAAATACACCTGGTGGTTGAGATCGGCGCGGAACGTAGTCCTGCCCCTGCGTCGCTTCCCGGAAGCCCAGGAGATCATCCGCAGCAGGATACGGTCGTTGACGCGCCCGCTAAGATCAGCTTCTTTCAGAAGCATGACGGCACTGCTCCAAGGCATGCTCCCGGTCTTGATATAACACTTTACCTCTTAGTAATGTATATGCGCGGGAGAGCTCCTGTCAAGGGCGATCGGGGCTGCGGCTCAGTCGTAGCGGTGAGCGCTGTCCTTGCGGGCCAGGGGTGGGCCGTGTGGTTGGGTGTCGAGTCCGTCGGCGAAACGAGGATTATCACTGAGGAGGAAGCCATGATGACCGAGATGCACAATCCCCCGCACCCTGGCGAAGTCCTGCGCGAGTGGCTTTCCGAGATCAGCGTCACCGAGGCGGCCAAGAGGCCGGGTGTGACGCGCGTAGCGCTGTCGCGCGTGCTCAATGGCTCCGCGGGCGTGAGCGCGGACATGGACCTTCGGCTCTCGAAGGCCCTCGGCACGACGCCAGGCAGCTGGTACGCGATGCAGGCCAATTACGACATGTGGCAGGCGCGGCGGCACTTTCGCGCCAGGGTGCGCCCCATCACGAAGCGGTCGGCCGACGACCGCGATGCACCGCATCCCGAAGGGCTTCCAGCGCGTGCCTGACGGTGGTCATGAGAAGTCGGAGTCGTTTCACCGCGTTCCGGAATGCTCACTCAGCACCCAATCTCTGAATGTCTCATCCTCGAAGCTGTAGATGCCTTGGTCTGTTTGAATCAGGATTTGGCGTTCGCGAAGGCGCCTGAGAGCATTCTGCGGTACCGAGCGATTGGCAGAGTCGCCAAGACCGAGCGTGTGCCCGATCCTGGCAAGCGACCGTGCTCCGTGCAGATCGGTTTCGCCGGCGGCGACGGCTTGCAGTATTAGCTTGTCGGCCGGGAGCATCTTGTCCCATCGCGTGGCGAAGCCAGTTGCGCCCCGCGCGTCAAGTACAAGCGCTGGTTCGTCTTAATCTGCTGCACGTAGGCCTCCGGCGCACCTGCTTGGGCAGCAAACTCCTCCCACCGGGATACCGCGCGGGCGACCTGCTCCACGATCTCAGCGGCGATGCTTTTGGAGAGGCTCGCCGTATCGGCCAGAGCCATCAGGTCCTCGTGCGCGAAGCTATCGAACTTACCGTTTACGCCCATTTGGTGCTGGGCCATCCAGCGGTTCGCAGGATCGTAGCCATAGGTCAGGTCATAGGCCGGTGCAAGACTCCAGCTGCCACGGGCGTCCATCAGGAACGAGATGTTCTTGACGTGATCGTCCTGGTTGCGGGCGATGAGGTTGAAGGCACACCTGCGGTACAGCTCCTCGCGCGCCAGGGCTGCACCCCCAAGCTGCCGCAACACCTGGAATGCCTGCTCGTAGGTGTTGGCCTGCGGGGTGTTGTAGTCGAGGTGTGCGAGCGCACCCAGGGTCTGCGCGTGCAGCTTCGAGCCCGCATCGGTGCGGTCGAAGCGCTTTGTCATGAAGTGCTTACGCGGGCCTTCCTCAAGCAGCCGACACTCGGTCATCTCAATGCCGCAGGCCTGCGCCATAAGGTAGTAGGCATACTCCACGCGGGTGAAACCCTTGGGGTCTGATAACTCATGATCCCCGGCCCCGCGCACGCCATCGAACTTCAAGAGCCAGTAGGAGAAACCGGCCGGCGCCGTGACCTGCCCGGAGCGCACCTCTTGGGTGTCGAGGTTCCAGGCGATGAGCACCTTGGGCCTCGCGCCGCCAGCGGAGGTTCCCACGCGCAGTAGCTCAGCAAGGCCCGCGTGCACAGAGCCTGGGGCGAAGGATGTCGCAAGGTCATGGCGGTGCTGCAACACCTGGGAGGCAAGCTCGACCAGTACCTCAATCCTCAGCTTCTGGCTCTTGCGGGCCCGCGGGCCTTTGACGGGTCGGAACTCAAGGGCCCCCATGCCGCGGCTACCGATGTAGCGCAATCGTTCGATGGGTCCGAAGCTGCCAGGCGCGCGCCCTTGGGTGGCGAGCCACGCATCGATCAGCGTGTTTCCGAAACGGTCCGGAAGACTGTCTGCCAGGAGGCCCGGCAGCCTCTTGAAACTATCCAATCCCAGTGCCGGGAACCGGTAGACCGTGGCCGACAGAGGCATCATCAGCGGCGCTACTTCAAGGCCCAACTTCAAGAACCGCGGGCTGTACTCAAAGCGCGCAAACGCATCTGGCTCAGTCTGGGCCACCGCCCCTACGAGTTCCCCCCACAGATGCACTTCGGCAAGTTCGCTCACGCCGCCCCCATGGGACGTCTGCCTCGCGCCCGTTGCCGTTTTTTGCCTTGGGCCCGCAACAGCGCCATGGGGCTGGGTTCATCCGCGGGGAAGCTGGCCAAAAATCCCTCCAGCAGCTGCAGCGCCCGTAGCACCCGCACCAAGAGCTTAAGCTCCGTACCCACCCCACTCTCCAGCCGCTCGATGGTGGCGCGCGAAACGCCCGCCTCCCGGCCGAGCGCTGTCTGGGTGAGGTTGCGCTTCAAACGAACCGCCGCCAGCCGCGAGCCCAAGGCTTCCAAGGCTGCTGTATCGCTGAGGGAACCTAAAACGTTAGTATTCATAATGACTCTTAAATGAGGCACTAAATCATAAATCAGCGGATAGTATAGCTTATAAGATGCGCAAAATAAGTCACTTTCTTCTGTTTACTGCATCTTAAAGGCTGCACAATCCATGAATAATGAGTTTATGACTCCTATAAGAAACATTATAGGGTGGATGATAAAACTAGACTCACCGCGAGGCGTTGCGCGGCGGTTTGTACGAGCGCTTCCAGCGCACATAAGTTGTTGATTTTATGGCGTCCCCGACGGGATTCGAACCCGTGTTACCGCCGTGAAAGGGCGATGTCCTGGGCCTCTAGACGACGGGGACGCTGCTGTGGAATAAGAGGTGCGGTAGGCCGGCCGCACCGGGCGCGCAACTTTACACGGGCGGCGGGCTGGGGACAATCAGACCGCCACCCTGCCCCGCCCAGCGATCGCAGCAGGAGTCGGTCGACTGAGCCGAGCGCCTTACCAGCGCGAGCTAGTCCTTCAGCTGCTCGGTCGCTCGTATGAACCCGAGTACGCTCTCGTACAAGGACGTCCGATTCCGCTCGAGGTGTATCACGTGCGTTCCATCGTGGATGCAGAGCTGCCATCTGAGCCGGCTCGAGGTGAATCTCGCGAGGAATTCCGTAGCGCCACGCTCATTCACCACCGAATCATAGTTTCCGAAAACCACGAAGACCGGTGCCGCGACCTGACTCGGTGCGTAGGGATACTTTCCATCCTGCGCGGCATCTACGTCCGCCAGAGGTCCGTCAGGGATGCGTATCGCGCCTGGCGGGTCGCCCGGGAAATGGGGGGCGGATGCCTCGAACTCCCTGGCCCACCGCTCACCTAGTGTGGGCTCGAGCAGCACGAGGTTCCGCGGCAGGACATCCTTGAAGTAGAGCTGTTGCAGGCGATCTTCGCCGGTCATGCTGAACCAGGCGACATGCTCGGACTCCGGAGTGGATCCGGGCATCGGAACCACCGGACCGAACAGGGTAAGGGACTGCAGCGCTCCCGGATGACCGGCGGCAAAGCGCGCGGCGGGGATCGTTCCCCAGGAATGAGCGATGACGTGGAGCTCCTTGATGCCGCGCTTCTGCCGCATATAGGCGGCCGCCAGGTCGATTTCGTGGGCGGCCTCAGGGGCGCGCAGCAGTGGCGGCTGGCCATCGGGCGACTCCGACATGACCTCGGGGCGACTCGAGGCACCGAAGCCCAGGAAATCCACACCGCACGCGAGGAAGCCGTGCTCGGCCATGAAGTCCATCCATGAGTCGCCGCCCCGGAACTCGAAGCCTGCCGCCAGCATCGTCGGGAAACTGGAGCCGTGTACGAAGAGCACGCCCTTGTCCGAATGCGCGCTCGGCTCGACGCAATGAAGTGCGATGTGTTGGGTCGATCCTGCTGATGTGGGCAGCGTGATCGTCTCGACCGCAGGCCCGAGATGGAGCGAAGCGGCCAACAGCGCCGCGCCGAGTGCTACTGTCATAACCTCTCCTGACCGGGTGTTCGCCGGTCGGACGATTATGGATCCCCTGTCATCGGAAATGCTTCGACGGCGATGGAAGTATCGAGTCCGAAAAGTCTTCCTCCCAGAATTCATGGGGGTTGCGCGCCGGTGCGGGTTCGCGGCCCTGCTCGGCATTGCGCAGCTCCACGCGGCGGATTTTCCCGGAGATGGTCTTGGGCAGCGTATTGAACTCGAGACGCCTGATGCGCTTATATCCGGAAACCCGTGTCCGGATGTGCGCGAAAATCGAACATGCGGTCTCCGCGTCCGGATTGTACCCGGGCACCAACGTCACGAAGGCCTTGGGTACGTACAACCGCAGCGGGTCCGGGCTCGGCACGACCGCGGCCTCCGCCACCGCGACATGCTCGATCAGCACGCTCTCGAGCTCGAACGGACTGATCCGGTAGTCCGAGGATTTGAACACATCGTCCATCCGGCCAACGTAAGTGAGATAGCCATCGGCGTCGCGCTGCGCGACATCGCCCGTGTGATAGTAGCCATCGCGCATCACCTCGGCGGTCCGCTCCGGATCATCGAGATAGCCCTGCATGAGACTCATCGGGCGCCGTTTCAGATCGATGCAGATCTCGCCCTCGTCCTCCATGCGCCCGTCGGGGTCCAGCAGCGCGATCGAATAGCCCGGCAGAGGCAGCCCCATGGACCCGGCCTTGACCGGGCAGCCGGGCGGATTGCCGATCTGCGCCGCGGTCTCGGTCTGCCCGTAGCCGTCGCGAATCGTCAAGCCCCAGGCCTGCCGCACCTGCTCGATGACTTCGGGGTTGAGGGGCTCGCCCGCGCTCACTACTTCGCGCAGGCTCACCGACCAGCGTCGCAGATCCTGCTGAATCAACATGCGCCAGACGGTCGGAGGGGCACAGAAGGTGGTCACGCGGCAGCGCACGAGCTGATCGAGCAGCGCCTGGGAATCGAACCGGTCGTACTGATAGGCGAGTACGCACGCCTGCGCGTTCCAGGGCGCGAAGAAGCATGACCATGCATGCTTCGCCCACCCCGGCGAGCTCAGATTGAGATGGACGTCCCCGGGCTTGAGGCCGATCCAGTACATCGTGGACAGGTGCCCGACGGGATAGCTCGTGTGCGTGTGCGCCACGAGTTTCGGCCTTGCCGCCGTCCCGGAAGTGAAATAGAGAAAGAGCAGATCGTCCGCCCGCGTCTTGCGCGCGGCAACGAATGCTTCATCCGCCCGTCGCGATGCCTCGAAGTCGGTCCAGCCCGCCACCGGCTCGCCGACGGCAATCCGCAGCGGCAGATCGCCGATCCTGTCGCAACGGCTCGTCAGCCGGGAGTGCGTGATCACCGCCGTGACCTGGCCCCTGACGATGCGATCCGCGAGATCCTCGTTCTCCAGGAGCGTGGTCGCCGGAATGATCACCGCACCGATCCTCATGGCAGCGAGCATCGTCTCCCAGAGCACGAGGACGTTGCCCAGCATGACGAGGATGCGATCGCCGTGACCGACTCCGAGGCTGGACAGCCAGTTGGCGACCTGCGATGAGCGCCGGGCGAGCGCCGCGAAAGTGAGCGTCTCTGCGTTGCCTGCGTCGTCCACGACCCGCAGCGCCGGCTGATAGTTGTCGCGGGCAATGACGTCGAAGTAGTCGCTCGCCCAATTGAACTCATCGAGCCGCGGCCACGTGAACCCGCTCTGCGCCGTGGCCAGATCCTCGCGCAAGCGCAGCAGCCGATCCCGTGTTGCGATGAATCGCTTGCTGGCGCTCATGCCCCTCGCTGGGCCGAAGACTTGGCGCCCGGCACGGGCGAGGAAGGCAGCCGGGCCAGAAGATCGGTAAGCGTCTCGAGATCGAGCGGCTTCACCAAATGGGAATCGAATCCCGCCTCGCGCGAGCGGCGGCGGTCGGAGTCCTGCCCCCAGCCGGTCAGTGCGACCAGCGTGATCCGCTGCCCCCAGGGCTGGGCCCGGATGCGTTTCGCCACTTCGTAGCCATCGAGCAGCGGCATGCCGATGTCGAGCAACACCACCTCGGGGAGGTGCCGCTCGACACTCTGCAGCGCCGTGCCGCCATTGGTCGCGGTGAAGACTTCGTGTCCGCTGAGCTGTAACAGTGTCGCCAGGCTCTCGAGCGCATCGTTATTGTCATCCGCGATCAGTATCCTGCGTGCCAGGCGCGCGGTGCTCACCGTAACGAGCGGCGCCACCTTGCTCGCCGCGGAATGCGCCCCGGCAATCGGCTCCCCCTTGGCTTTGACCGCCTCGACCGCGAGCTCCTCCTCGCGCACCCGTGGCAGCCGGATCACGAACTGGCTGCCTTTGCCCGGCCCCTCGCTGGCCGCCGAGACCTCGCCGCCATGCATCTGCACCAACCGCTGCACCAGCGCGAGGCCGATGCCGAGGCCGCCCTGAGTCCGGCCTTCGTCGCGATCCAGCTGTGTGAAGAGCTCGAAGACGTACGGCAACATCTCCGGCCGGATGCCGATCCCATTGTCGCGTACGCGTATCTCGACAGCCGCCTCGTGGACCATCGCGCTGACGATGACCCTGCCGCCTCGATCCGTGTACTTCGCCGCATTGCCGAGCACATTGGCGATCGCCTGCGTGAGCCGCGTCGAATCACCGAAAACCTTCACTTCAGGCACCGGCAGCTCGAGTGTGAGCTGATGTTTCTGCTCATCGAAAAGCGGATGCACCGTCTCGACCGCACGCAAGATGAGCGCTTCCACATCAACCATCTGACGCGTCAGATTGATCTTGCCACGCGTGATGCGCGAGACATCGAGTAGATCGTCGACCAGGCGCGTGAGGCTCGTGAGCTGTCGCGCGATGACGTCGCGCGCCCAGTTGAGCTGCGGATCGTTGAGGGGCTTGATGCGCATCAGCTCGATCGCGTTGTGGATCGGCGCCAGCGGGTTGCGCAGCTCGTGGGCGAGCATCGCCAGGAACTCGTCCTTGTGGCGGTCGGCCTCCTTCAGCGCCTTCTCGGCGCGAGTACGCTCCGCGTTCTCGCTCTGCAGCAGCCGATTCGCGGCCTCGAGCTCGGTGTTGGCGCGCTGCAGGCTGTGGTTCAACGACTCGAGCTCGCGCGTCTTCTCCTCCTGCAGCGCGATATTGGCCTCCGACAGGCGCGCGTTCGCGGAGCCGAGCTCCTCGTTCGCCCGCTGCAGCTCCTTGCGCTTGGTGTAGAGCTCGACCAGCACCGACACCTTGCTGCGCAGGATTTCCGGCACGATCGGCACGGACACGTAATCGACGGCGCCGAGCGAGTAGCCCTTGAGGCGGTCGAGGTCATCGAGATGCACGCCCGTCACGAAGATGATCGGCGTCTTCTCGAAGCGCGGGTGCTCGTGGATCAGCTTCGCGGCCTCGAAGCCGTCCATGTCGGGCATGCTGACATCGAGCAGCACTACCGCGAACTCACGGCCCATCAGGTGCTCGAGCGCCTCGCGTCCGGAGTGGGCGCAGACAAGGTCCAGCTCGAGGTTGGCGAGGATCGCCCGATACGCCAGCAGGCGCTGCGGCTGGTCGTCCACCAGCAGGATGCTGACCTTGTCCGGAAGCTCTGTTGCTGACATTCGATTGACCCCCCGGCCGCCGGCGTCGCTCAACGGCGCAACCACATCCGGACCAGTGACAGCAGCTGATCGCTGTTCACCGGCTTGGCGACGTAGTCGGAGGCACCCGCTTCCAGGCACTTCTCCCGGTCGCCTTTCATCGCCTTCGCCGTGAGCGCGATGATCGGCAGCAGCTTGAACTGCGGCTTGGTACGGATGCGCCGCATCGTCTCGTAGCCGTCCATCTCCGGCATCATGACGTCCATCAGCACCAATGACAGCTCGTCCGTGCGCTCCAGCAGGTCGATCGCTTCGTATCCATTGCTGGCGTTCACCACCTGCATTTCGTGCCGCTCGAGCAGGCTGTTGAGCGCGAAGACGTTGCGGATGTCATCGTCGACCACGAGGACCTTCCGGCCGCGCAAGGCATCGTCGCTCTCGTGCAGCGAATGGATCATCTGCTGCTTCTCCGGTGGCAGATCAGTCACCACCCGGTGCAGGAAGAGCGCGGTCTCGTCGAGCAGACGCTCGGGCGAGCGCACGCCCTTCAGCACGATACTCTTCGCCTTCCGTCGCAACTCTCCCTCTTCTTCCAACGTGAGCTCTCTGCCCGTGAAGACGACGATGGGCGTCTCGCGAAGGTTGGAGTCCTTCTGCACTTCCGCCAGCAGGTCGAACCCCGAGATGTCAGGCAACGCGAGATCGAGCACCACGCAATCGAACGAGCGTTCCCGCATGAGCTCGAGCGCCTCGCTGCCGCTCTCGGCGGTGGTGATCTCGATGTCCTGCGACCCGAGCAGCTCCGTGATGCTCATCCGCTCCGCCGCGTTGTCCTCGACGACGAGGAGGCGCCGCGGGCGCGCGGCGGTGAAGTTCTTCAGCCGATCCAGCGCCCCTTCCAGGCTCTCGGTGGTGATCGTCTTGGTGACGAACGAGAAGGCGCCGCGCTCCAGACCATACTGGCGCTCGTCCTCCACCGTGAGCAGCTGCACCGGAATGTGCCGCGTCTCCGGGTTGCGCTTCAATTGATTGAGCACGGTCCACCCGAGCATGTCGGGCAGGAAGATGTCGAGCGAGATCGCGGTCGGTTTGTGCTTCGCCGCCAGCGACAGCGCCCGCTCCCCGCTGCCGGCCACCAGCACCTTGAAGCCCTTGTGGCGCGCCAGGTCGAGGAGTACCCGCGCATAGTGCGGATCGTCCTCGACGATCAGCAATACCGAATCCGACGGCGAGATGTCATCTCGATCGTCAGCGATCTCCTCCACCCGAGCGCCTGTCGCACGCACGGCAGGCGTCAAGGCCGTCTGCGCAGCCGGCGAAGCGAAAGTGCCGGTCGCGGCAGACTTCGCATGCGTCATTGTAATCTGCGATTGCGGCAGATACAGGGTGAAGGTGCTGCCAGCGCTGGGCGAGCTGCTCAGCCGGATTTCGCCGCCGAGAAGCTGTGCGAGCTCGCGGCTGATCGCGAGGCCGAGGCCGGTGCCGCCGTACTTACGTGCGGTGCCTGCGTCCGCCTGTTGGAACGCCTCGAAGATGATGCGTTGCTTCTCGAGAGGGATACCGATCCCGGTGTCGCTCACCGAGAACTCGACGACGGTGCCGCTCTGATTCAGCGACGGATGATCGAGCGTCCACCCACCGGTGGCTGCCGCGACGTGCAGCCGTACGCCGCCCCGTTCCGTGAACTTGAAGGCATTCGACAACAGGTTCTTCAGGATCTGCAGCAGGCGCTTCGAGTCCGTGGTCATCGAGCGCGCGAGATGCGCGTCGAAGTCCAGTGTGAACGCCAGCTTTCGCGTCTCGGCCTCGTGGCGGAAGCTGCGCTCGATCGTCTCCTTGAGAGTGCCGAAGCTGAGATCCTCGTACTCGACGGTGACCGTTCCGGACTCGATCTTCGACAGATCGAGAATGTCGGTGATGAGGTTCAGCAGGTCCGTGCCCGCGGAGTGAATGGTGCGGGCATATTCCACCTGTCGATTGCTGAGATTGCCCTCGCTGTTCTGCGACAGCTGCTGTCCCAGGATCAGGATGCTGTTCAAGGGCGTGCGCAGCTCGTGCGACATATTGGCGAGGAACTCGGACTTGTAACGCGAGGTCAGCGCCAGCTCCGCGGCCTTCTCCTCGAGGGCCTTGCGGGCGAGCTCGATTTCCGTGTTCTTCCTCTCGACCTCGACGTTCTGGTCGGCGAGCAGGCGCGCCTTGGTAGCGAGCTCCTCGTTGGTCTGCTGCAGCTCGCGCTGCTGCGTCTGCAGCTCGCCGGCGAGCTGCTGGGACTGCTTCAGCAGCTCCTCGGTCCGCATCGTCGCCTCGATGGTGTTGAGCACCACACCGATGCTGTCGGTGAGCTGCTCCAGGAAGGCGAGCTGCGAGGGCGTGAAGTCATAGAGCGAGGCGAGCTCGAGCACCGCCTTCACCTCGCCTTCGTACAGCACCGGCAGCACGATGACACTGCGCGGGCAGGCCGAAACCAGCCCGCCGCGTACTTCGACCGAGCGCGCACGCGAATCCAGGTCGGTGATGAGCAGGCGCCGGTGGTCGGCGGCCGCCTGTCCGACCAACCCCTCGCCGATCGCGAAGAAGCGCGGATCGCGGATCTCGTGCGCGCCGTCGGCGTAGCTCGCGAGCTCCTTGAGGCACGAGGAGCCATTCACGCCTTCCATGACGTACATGACGCCCTGCTGGCCATTGACGAGCGGCGCGACCTCGGAAAGGAGCAGTCGTCCGACGGTCACCAGGTCCCGCTGGCCCTGCAGCATGCGGCTGAACTTCGCGATGTTCGTCTTCAGCCAGTCCTGCTCCGTGTTGCGCTCGGTCGTGGCGCGCAGGTTGCCGATCATGGCATTGATGTTGTCCTTGAGCTCCGACACTTCGCCGCGGGCGTCCACCTGAATGGAGCGGGTGAGGTCACCCTGGGTTACGGCGGTGGCCACCTCGGCGATGGCGCGCACCTGGGTAGTGAGGTTGGCGGCGAGCAGGTTCACGTTGGCCGTGAGGTCTTTCCATGTACCCGCGGCGCCGGGCACGTGCGCCTGGCCGCCGAGGCGCCCTTCCACTCCCACTTCGCGCGCCACGCTCGTCACCTGGTCGGCGAAGATGGCGAGCGTGTCGGTCATGCTGTTGATGGTGTCGGCAAGCGCCGCGACCTCGCCCTTCGATTCGACGGTCAGCCTCTGCCTCAGGTCACCGTTCGCCACCGCGGTCACCACTTTCACGATGCCGCGTACCTGGTTCGTGAGGTTGTTCGCCATCACGTTGACGTTGTCCGTGAGGTCCTTCCACGTGCCGGCGACTTCCGACACCTCGGCCTGGCCGCCGAGCTTGCCCTCGGTGCCCACTTCGCGCGCGAGTCGGGTCACTTCCGCCGCGAAGCTGTTGAGCTGGTCCACCATCGTGTTGATGGTGTCCTTGAGCTGCAGAATCTCGCCGCGCACGTCCACCGTGATCTTGCGCGACAGGTCGCCGCGCGCCACGGCGGTGGTGACTTCCGCGATGTTACGCACCTGACCGGTCAGGTTGCGCGCCATCGAATTGACGTTGTCGGTCAGGTCCTTCCACGTGCCCGCGACTCCAGGGACCGCCGCCTGGCCGCCGAGCTTGCCTTCGGTGCCCACCTCACGCGCCACGCGCGTCACTTCCGCAGCGAAGCTGTTCAGCTGATCGACCATCGTATTGATGGTCTCCTTGAGCTGCAGGATCTCGCCGCGCACGTCGACCGTGATCTTGCGCGACAGGTCGCCGCGCGCGATGGCAGTCGCCACCTCCGCGATGTTGCGGACCTGGCCGGTGAGGTTGCTCGCCATGAAATTGACGTTGTCCGTGAGGTCCTTCCAGACGCCGCTCACGTCCTTCACCTCGGCCTGACCGCCGAGCTTGCCCTCGGTGCCCACCTCACGCGCGACCCGCGTGACTTCCGCCGCGAAGCTGTTCAGCTGGTCCACCATCGTGTTGACGGTGTTCTTGAGCTCGAGGATTTCGCCTTTGACGTCCGCGGTGATCTTGCGGGAGAGGTCGCCGCGCGCGATGGCGGTCGCCACCTCCGCGATGTTGCGGACCTGGCCGGTGAGATTGCCGGCCATGGAGTTGACGCTGTCGGTGAGGTCCTTCCACGTGCCCGCGACTCCAGGGACCGCCGCCTGGCCGCCGAGCTTGCCTTCGGTGCCCACCTCGCGCGCCACGCGCGTCACTTCGGAGGCGAAGGAGCGCAGCTGGTCCACCATCGTGTTGATGGCCTCCTTGAGCTGCATGATCTCGCCGCGCACGTCCACCGTGATCTTGCGCGACAGGTCGCCGTTCGCGACGGCTACCGTCACCTCCGCGATGTTGCGGACCTGGCCGGTGAGATTGCCGGCCATGGAGTTGACGCTGTCGGTGAGGTCCTTCCAGGTGCCCGCGACGCCGGGCACGGCCGCCTGGCCACCGAGTTTACCGTCGGTGCCCACCTCGCGTGCTACGCGTGTAACCTCGGCCGCGAAGCTATTGAGCTGGTCCACCATCGTGTTGATGGTGTTCTTGAGCTCCAGGATCTCGCCCTTCACGTCCACCGTGATCTTGCGCGACAGGTCGCCGCGCGCGACCGCCGTCGTGACTTCGGCGATATTGCGGACCTGACCGGTGAGGTTGGTCGCCATCGCGTTGACGCTGTCGGTGAGGTCCTTCCAGGTACCGGCGACGCCCGGCACGATGGCCTGGCCACCGAGCTTGCCCTCGGTGCCCACCTCTCTCGCCACGCGCGTCACTTCGGACGCGAACGAGCGGAGCTGGTCCACCATCGTGTTGATCGCCTCCTTGAGCTGCAAAATCTCGCCGCGTACGTCCACCGTGATCTTGCGCGACAGATCGCCGCTCGCCACGGCGATGGTCACTTCGGAGATGTTGCGCACCTGGCCGGTGAGGTTGCTCGCCATGGAGTTGACGCTGTCGGTCAGGTCTTTCCAGGTGCCGGAGACGCCGGCCACGGCCGCCTGGCCGCCGAGCTTGCCCTCCGTGCCCACTTCTCTCGAGACGCGCGTCACCTCGGAGGTGAAGGCGCTCATCTGCTCGATCATGGCGTTCACGATGCTGGCCGAGCGCAGGAATTCGCCCTGCAGCGGCCGGCCGTCGACCTCGAGACTCATGGTCTGCGACAGGTCGCCTTTCGCGACCGCCGTGATGGCGCGGGTCACCTCGGTGGTCGGCCAGAGCAGATCCTCGATCAGCGTGTTGACGGAGCCTTCCATCGCGCCCCAGGAGCCGGAGTGGCGCGCCAGGCCGACGCGATGGCGGGTACGACCTTCCTTGCCGACGGTACGCCCTGCTTGCTCGAGCTCGCTGGCCAACCGCTCATTCGAGCTCACGATTTCGTTGAACGTATCGGCGACCTTGCCGGCGAGTCCCGCCTTGTCGCCCGGCAGACGCACGGAAAAGTCACCGTCGCGCACCGACTGCAGCGCTAGCAGGATCTCGCGCAGGTCGAGAGCATCGGCCTCGCTGCGCCCGGCTCCGTTTGTGGCAGTCTTACGGCGCTTGGATCCGGTCCCTTGCTCTGGCGATTGCATTCTGATTCTCCAGCGTGATAGCCGGCCGCGCCAGCGGGGCACGGGCCTGAAAACGGTATTGAATTACGGGCGATCGCCGTCGGCAATAGGAGGGCGTCGGCGCACCAGGCACCGGACGGAGGCGTTCTCTGCCCGGCACTAGCGACGGTTCCGGCCGCCGCCGCGCAGGCAGTCCGCTTTGCACCACGGACAATCTCCCGCAAGCTACGTCCGGATTTCCGTGCGACTCGAGCCCCGCCAGAAAGTTCTTAGTAATGACTGCCGGCCACCCTTGGGATGGCCAATTCGCACCTAAACCATAGCGGAAAGCCGCCAGCGAGGCAAAGTGTATTCGAGCTGCGGGCCGGAGCTGGTGTACACTTTGGAAGCGGTGGGAAGAAGTCCAGGTCGCACGCTTGGTCACCCGCTTGCCAGGCAGGACATCAGCAATGAGTGGGTCGCAGCCGGCCGGGTCCAATGAGCCCGGGCCGGAACAACGGTCCGAACGATTGACGGTGGCAGCCTTGCGCCGTGCCGTACCCGGTCGCATGTGGGGCGGCAAGGGCTGTGGCACGCCATGCGATTACTGTCGCGTGCTCGTGAGCGCCGAAGAGGTCGAGTACGAGGTCGAGGCTGAGCTCGACTGCGAGCTCGTCGTCCTGCACTTCCACCCGCGGTGCTATGACTTCTGGCTGAGCAGCCGCGAGCCGCCGGCCGCAGTTACCGCCAACCCCGCCGACGAATAGCCTTTCCGGCCCAGCTTTCGCCCAGGCACAGGGCTCTGCCCTTAAAGAGCCCAACCCCCATCGATGACGTGGATTTGGCCCGTCGTATAGGCCGCTGAAGCCAGATAGACCACCAGGTCGGCGATCTCTTCCGGGCGCCCGAGTCGTCCGATCGGCTGGCGTGCGATGAATGCGCCGCGCGCCTTTTCGTACCCCTCTTCCGTCTTCCCCAGCGTCTTCAGGCGCCCCTCGAGCGAGGGAGTCTCCACCGTGCCCGGACAGATGGCGTTGCAGCGGATACCGCGGCTGACGAAATCCGCAGCCACGGACTTCGTCAGACCGATCACTGCCGCCTTGGTGGTGGCGTACACGCACCGCACTGGGACGCCTTTAACGCTGCTCGCCACGGACGCCATGTTGATGATGGAGCCGGCGCCCTTCGCCAGCATGCCCGGCAGCACTGCTTGAATCGTACGCACCATGGCCTTGACGTTGAGGTCGTACGCGAAGTCCAGCTCCTCATCCGTGCAATCGAGCACCGTGCCGTGATGCACGACCCCGGCACAATTGAAGAGGACGTCGACGATGCCCGTGAGCGTGAGCGCGGATGCCACGCTGGCTCGGTCGCGCACGTCCATGCGGCAGACTTCGATCGCAGCGTTCTCCACACGCAACGTCGCGAGCTGTTCGCCGTCGATGTCAGTGGCGACGACGCGCGCGCCCGCTGCGGCCAGCGCCAGCGCGCTCGCGCGTCCGATCCCCTGGGCTGCGGCGGTAACGAGCGCAGTCTTGCCTTGCAGATCCACTGCTGTAGTCATTTTTTGCAGTCAGGTGCGCCGCCAGGCGATCACGGACTGGCGTTGCTCACCTAGCTTGGCGATGCCGAGGCGGATGTTGTCGCCCGCGGCAAGATAGACCGGCTCGGGCTTGCGGCCCATGCCGACGCCCGGAGGCGTACCGGTGGTGATGATGTCGCCCGGCTCCAGCGTCATGAAGTGACTGACGTAACTCACTATCTTGGCCACGCCGAAGATCATCGTGCGGGTGTTTCCGGTCTGCATCCGTTGGCCGTTGACGTCGAGCCACATATCGAGGCCCTGCACATCACCGACCTCATCGCGCGTCACGAGCCATGGCCCCACGGGCCCGAAGGTGTCACAACCCTTGCCCTTGTCCCAGCTGCCGCCGCGCTCGATCTGAAACTCCCGTTCCGAGACGTCGTTGATGAGGGTGTAGCCCGCGACATACTCCAACGCATCGCGCTCCTCGACGTAGCGGGCGGTAGTGCCGATCACGACTCCGAGCTCGACTTCCCAATCGGTTTTCTTGGAGCCCTTGGGGATCATGATCTCGTCGTTCGGTCCCTGCAGGCAGCTCACCGCCTTGGTGAACACCACCGGCTCGGTGGGAACCGGCAGATTCGATTCCATGGCGTGATCGGCGTAGTTGAGACCGATGGCGATGAACTTGCGCGTGCCCGCAAAGGGGACTCCGAGCCGCGGAGTGCCGGGAGCAACGGGGAGCGAGGCCGGATCGATCGCGGCGAGGCGTGCCAGGCCGGCGGGCGAGAGGTGCTGCGCCGAGAGGTCGGGAATCGTGGCCGCGAGCGCGCGTATCCTCCCGTGGGTGTCGAGGAGTCCGGGCTGTTCGTGGCCGGCAGGGCCGTAGCGCAGAAGTTTCATGGTCGATCGGGCCTTTCGGGCTTGGAGCTGCAAAACGCGTGTTGTCGGGGGGTCATCTGATCGGCCAGTGCAAGGCTCGACATCGGATTGCCAGGCGGATCGTTAATCTCATACCATAATATGACTGCCATATAATGAGAAGTGGCGGTTGAGCGGACGACTCGAGTCGGCGCTTCGCTGAAGACACCGCCTCGCCCCGTGCCTGAAACTAGGCGCCGCCCGGCTGCTCCGGCAGGCGCCTGATCCACTTGTACACGCGGGCCGAGTTCTTCCAGAAAAACTTCTCCGCCGCCGCTCGCGACTTGGTGGCCATGAAGCGCTGCCCGAGCGCGACCTCCTGCGCAATCGTCGCCACACCGTAACTGTTGGGATAGTCGGTACCGAACATCACCCGGTCCTCACCGAAGGCGTCGTAGAGAAGCTCCAGGCGCTCCCGCAGGAAGGCGTAGTCTTTCACGATGACGCCGTCCGCGCGCGGGTGGTAGGCCTCCGTCAGTTTCACGAAGATGTTGGGACACGCCGCCATGCGCTTCACCAGTGACTCGTACAGCGGCCGGCTCTGCGGCGTCGGGTCGAGAGCCGGCAGGTGATCCATGATGATTCGCAGGCTCGGGATGGCGTTGGCCAGGAGCACGTTCGCCTGCATGAGATCGAGGCTGGGATTGGCGGTATCCAGCGCCAGATCGGCCGCGGCCAGCAGCTTCAGGTTCGCCACCTGGTCGGCTTTGAGGCGCACCTTGCCGGCGTCGGACTCGTAGAAGTGCCACACCCGAATCGCGCGAAACAACGGGTCGTGGTGAAAATGGCCGACGTACTGGCCGAAATCGGCGTCCGCAGGATCGAGGGTGCCGCACACCCCCACCATGATCGGGTTGGCGCGACACTGCTCGAGATACCAGAGATTCTCATCCAGGAAAAAGCTCGACTGCACGACGATGGCGCCCACGATGCCCGCCGGTCGTGCCAGCCGTGCGTACATGGCGGGCAGCGACTTCTGATATCGGGCCGCGTAGGCGCGGGAGCCCAGGTAGCCTTTGCCGAAAACCGGCCGGGTGCCGTCGAAGAGATGAATGTGTGAGTCGATGACCGGGATGGGGCCGGCGCTCGCAGTCCGGGCCAGCGTGCCGTCAGCCGCGGCGGCGGCTACCGCGGCCGCGGCGCCCGCCAGGAAATCACGGCGATTGAGGCCCGTGCGCGTGTGGTCGCTCTCGGTCATTGCCCTGCCTGTTGCGGCTGCGCGGCCCAGCGCCGCACTCATTGGGATGTTATTCCATATTTTAGACAGGTAGCAACCCGGGCGCGTATCATGCCCTTCCCTTCTGTTTCCCGCGGCCGACCCCGAGGTTTCTCCATGCGCCGACCCCTTGCTCTAGTCCCCGTGCTGGCGATCAGCCTGTTCGCCGCGGTTGCGCCCGTGGGCGCGCAGCAGGCCGGCCCGCGTCCAACACTGGACACGCCTGGCATCCTGACCGCGGCCGCCGCGCTCGCCGGTGCGTTGCGCGCCTCCGCCGTACAGCACCCCGAGCTCGCGCTGGCGGCAATCGGCGTCACGGATCAGTATCAGATCCACGAGGTTCGCCGCACCAAACCGTCTGGTGCGCCCGCAATTCACCACGGCTGGACGGAGCTGCAGTTCGTTATCTCGGGCAGCGGCACGCTGCTCAGCGGCGGCAGGATCGAAGTGCGGCCCGGCAAGCCGCAGGGAGTCATCGTCGGCGGCAGGAGTCAGCGCCTACACGCAGGCGATGCGATCATCGTTCCGCCGGAGACCCCGCACTGGTACAGCAGCATCGGCAGTAAAGGCCTCACCGTCCTCGAAGTGCGCTTCGCCACGCCGGCGGGCGCCGCCGCACCCTAGACCAACCTGCGCTTCACCTGCAGGCGATAGGAGTGCAGCAGCGGCTCGGTGTAGCCGTTCGGCTCCGTGGCGCCATCGAATATCAACGCGCAGGCGGCCTGAAAAGCGAGGCCCGCCTCGAACCCCGGCGCCAGCGGCCGGTAGGCGGGATCGCCGTCGTTCTGACGGTCCACCTTGGCCGCCATGCGGCGCAGCGCCTGCTCGACGTCGTCGCGCGTGCAGATGCCATGCATGAGCCAGTTCGCCAGGTGCTGCGCGCTGATGCGCAGCGTGGCGCGGTCCTCCATCAGGCCGACATCGTTGATGTCCGGCACCTTGGAGCAGCCGATTCCCTGGTCGATCCAGCGCACGACATAGCCCAGGATGCTCTGGGTGTTGTTTTCGAGCTCGCGCCGAATCAGCTGCGCGCTCAGCGCTGCGTCCCTGCCGAGGGGGAGCGTCAGTAATTCATCGAGTGCGGGTGCGGGCTGGCCCTTGAGCTCCCGCTGCCGGGCGCGCACGTCCACCTGATGATAATGCAGCGCATGGAGCGTCGCGGCGGTTGGGCTCGGGACCCACGCCGTGTTGGCACCGGCCTGCGGATGTCCGATCTTCTGCTGCAGCATGTCCGCCATGCGGTCCGGGGCCGTCCACATGCCCTTACCGATCTGGCCCTGGCCGTCGAGCCCGCAGGCGAGCCCGATCGCGACATTGCGCGCCTCGTAAGCCTTGATCCACGTCTGGTTGCGCATCTCGCATTTCGGCACCACCGCGCCGGCGCGCATGGACGTATGAATCTCATCGCCGGTGCGGTCGAGGAATCCGGTGTTGATGAATACGATCCTATCCTTCACGGCCGCGATCACCGCGGCGAGGTTCGCGCTGGTGCGTCGCTCCTCGTCCATCACGCCCACCTTGATGGTATGGCGCGGCAGCCGGAGCATATCCTCCACCGCATCGAACAGCCGGTTGGTGAAATCGGCCTCCGCCGGCCCATGCATCTTCGGCTTGACGATGTAGATCGAACCGTTGCGGCTGTTGCGCAGGGGACTGCGTCCATTGCGGTCGTGGAGTGCGACGAGCGAGGTGACCGCGGCGTCGAGAATGCCCTCCGGGGCCTGCGACCCATCGGGCAGGCGCACCGCAGGGGTGGTCATGAGGTGTCCGACGTTGCGGACGAAGAGCAGGCTTCGCCCGGGCAGCTCGAACGGCCGTCCCTGCGGGGAAACGTAGCCGCGGTCGGGATCGAGTCTGCGGGTGAGACTTCGTCCGTCCTTGGCGAAAGTCGCCTGCAGCTCGCCCCGGGCGAGTCCCAGCCAGTTGGCATAGGCCGCCGTCTTGTCCGCGGCATCGACCGCCGCGATCGAGTCTTCGAAGTCGATGATGGTCGTGAGCGCCGCCTCGACCACGATGTCGGCCAGGCCGGCGGGATCCGTCCTGCCCACCGGGTGCCGGCGATCGAGCTGCAGCTCGAGGTGCAAGCCGTGATGTCGCAGCAGCACGGCCTGCGGATTTGCCGGCTCGCCGCGATAGCCGGCGAACTGCGTCGGATCGGCGAGCGCGGGTGCCAGCACGCCGTTGGTTATGGACCAGCCGCTGACGTCGGCGTGGCTGCCGCTGGCGAGCGGAGCCGAGCGGTCGAGGAATTCCTTGGCGTAAGCGATGACTTTGGCGCCACGCGCCGGGTCGTAGCCGCGGCCCGCTGCGGCGAGCGGAGCGATCGCATCCGTGCCGTAGAGCGCATCGTAGAGGCTTCCCCAGCGTGCGTTCGCGGCATTGAGCGCAAAGCGCGCATTGAGTACGGGTACCACGAGTTGTGGCCCGGCGCTCACGACTTCCGCGTCGACGTTTTTCGGATCGACCCGAAAAGGCGCCGGCTCCGCAACGAGGTAGCCGATGCTCGTCAGGAATGCGCGATAGGCCGCGCCATCGACGGACTCTCCGCGGCGCGCCTCATGCCACTCATCGATTTTGGCCTGCAGATCGTCCCGGATTGCGAGCAGCCGCCGGTTCTCCGGCGCGAAGCGCGCCATGAGCCCGCCAAGGCCGCGCCAGAAATCGTCAGCGGCGAGATCCAGGCCCGCAAGCGCCTGAGTCTCGATGAAGTTCGCCAACACATCCGCGACGGCCATGCCGGCGCGATCGACCCTGGATGACATGAAGTGCTCCGTTCTGCAGCCGCTCAGCTTCGCGGCGAGCCCGGATTGCAGAATACCAGCTGCCTTGCGGCTAGTCCTGGTGCGGCAGGGTGAGGATCGCGACCTCGAGACCACTCACGGTGACGAGATTCCCGTTCGCCACGCGCTCCTTGTACATCGAGCTGCCCATGTCTCCCGCGACATAGTGGATCCGGCCACCTTTGGCATCGGGAATGACCGCCGCGTACGGCACATCACGCTCGTTGACGATCAGGACCTTGCGCGTGCCGTCGGGCGTCACATAGGGCTCGACATAGATCGGAAACGGATTGCGCCAGATGCCGACTCCCGTGTAGGAGGCAACGACCCTGGAGCCCGGAGGAAACTCGGTCATCAGGAGCTTCGCCACCTTGTATCGGGAGTTGGGTAATCCGGCCGACGTCAGCATCGGATCCGCGACGTACGCGCCGACGCGGCCCCCCGAGTCGCTCCCGGCTCCGAACGAGGACTGCCCCGCGGACTCGACTCCGAGCGGCGCCAGGTTGCCGTAGAGATAACCGTACATCGCGGCATTCAGCCGGATATGGAACGGCACATCGCCGCGCCGGTCCTTCGGCCAGGGCACTTGCGGCGCCTCGGTGCCGATGATCGTCCCCAGCTCATCCACCATGATGCGGGTCGCCGGCGACAGCAGGTCGCGGATGGCATTGACGTACTGGACCGCGTTGATGAACTTGGTCGCCTGATCGAAGGTCGTTGACACCTGCACGGGCCGCGGATCATCGGGGCCGTACTTGGCGTAGAAGTGCACGGAGATGGCGTTTAGAGGCACGCCGGGCGCATGGTTCTTCGGATTCAGGAAGTAGGTGATGTACTGTGGGTACTCCCACACGTGGGCGATCGCGAGACCCACGAACTGCATGTCCGGGTCGACTTTGCGGATGGCGAGGACGGTGGCGTCGTAGAGCCGCGTGTATTCCTCGGGGCTCTCACCGGCCATGTTGCGCTCGTTCAACACTTCCCAGTACGGGATCCTGAAGTGATGATCCGAGGGGTGCCACTTGCCGGATTCATCCGTGAATCCCCCCTTCTCCCACCAACTGACGACCCGCGCGTAGTAATCCGCGAACACCTGCGGCGTAACCGCGAGCTGCCGCCTGGTGTGAACGCGCGCCAGAGGTCCCAGGCTGCTGTCGGCGATCGCGGGGTTCGGCGCGTACATCCAGTCCGGCGTCACCTCCAGGTCGACCAGGAACTCATGTCCCTGCACCGTGTGCACGAACTCGACGAAGCCCGGATCGATCTTGCTGAAATCCCAGTGGCTCACCCCGTTCGCCGGCGGCAGGACCTCCGCGTTGCCCAGGTTCGGGTCCTTCGAGCCGCCGCCCCAGAGCTGCCAGCGCGGATACTCGGGATCGAACTGCCGCAGCTGCGCGAGCACCTTGTCATGCAGCGGACCGGGCCCGGCGCTGCCGATCTGAGTGGTCGCATTCACCTGCGAGGTCGCGACGACGTCATCCCAGCCGATCGCGATGACAGGCGGCGCCGAAGTCATCGCGGTGACCCGTGGCGCCGCCAACTCCGATTTGACGGGCGCCTGCCCGATGGGGACCTGCGCCACTGCAGTCGCCACCACTGCCAACGCCGCCACGATGCCCAAAGGCCGGCTGCAGAGTCTCACTACTCCTCCCATCACGCCCTCTTCCATTGCGCCCGGGACTCTACCACTGCTTGCGCACGGTCACCTGGAACATGCGGCCGATCGGGTTGGCGGTCTCCGCGGAGAACCCGCCCGCCTCGAGCAGCAGCGGCGGATTCTCGTTTAAGGCGTTGTAGACGTTCAACGCAACGTCGACGCCGCCACCGAGGAAGTTGTCGGGCAGCTGGTAGCTGCCGAAGAGATCCACGGTCGGGAAGGCGTTGACGTCCTGGATGGCCGAGCTGCCGGTGGAAGTCACATAGCCGAACTTGTAATGGCCGACGTAGTTGAGCGCGATCTGGGAGTTGAACGAGCCCGTCTGCCAGCCGACCGTGCCACGCAGGTGGAACGGCACCACCGCCACCAGGTTGATGTAGCTCTGACCCGAAGTGAGGTTATCGACGTAGGCGGACCCGGGCGCCTCCTGGGTCTGGTACTGCGTGAGATCTTCGCCGCCAAGTGAGAACTTGAGGGTTCCCAGCGGCAGCTGCTGCGAATATTTGAAGTTGAAGTCCCAGCCGCCGACCTTGGTCGCGGCTATGTTGTAGCGCCTGAAGTCCAGGATCTCGCCGATGGTGGGCAGCGGCCCCGACCACGTCTCGCGGATGCCGGCCAGCGAATTGGCGAGCTGGGTGGGCGACGGATTCGTGATGACGTAGTCGGCGTCGAGAATCGGGTTGATGAATACCTGCTCGTTGAGCGGCGGCGTATTGATCTGATCCTGGTAATGAATCGAGAAGTACGTCAGGCTCGCCTCGAAGGTCGGCAGGAACGCCGGCACGTAATCGACGCCGATGGACTTCGTGGTCGCCGTCTCCGGCTTGAGGTTCGGATTGCCTCCGGCCAGGATGATGCCGTTGAGATTGGGCGAGCCCGGCGGCACCAGCCCGGTGTTGGTTGCCAGAATTGCACGCGTGTCGACGGCGTCGAGGTCCGACAGCTGCGGCGCGTGGAATGAGTGTCCGTAGCTGCCGCGCACGCTCACGCCCCCGACCGGGGACCAGGTGAAGCCGTACTTGGGGTTGGTGGTGCTGCCGAAATCACTGTAACGATCGTAGCGGCCGGCAACCGAGACATTGAAGCTCTGGACCATGGGCACCGCATTGTTCTTGCCCACGACCGGCACGAAGACTTCGCCGTATCCGGAATCTATGTTGCGCGAGGTCGAGACGTTGGCGGCGCTGTAGCCGGAAACGCCATACAAACCCGTATCGTTGGAGCCGGCATAGGTTTCCCTGCGCCAATCCGCGCCGATCGCCAGCTTCACGTCACCGCCCGGCAGGGTGAAGAGCGATCCGTTCGCGGTCGCATTCAGCTGATAGAGCTTCTGCGTGGCATCGAAAGTGGTCGGCCAGTCCAGGATCGCCGCCGCGACCGAGGGGTTCGTCAGCGTGCCAAAGGGGTCGAGCGCGGTCTGCGGATCGGTGCTGGCAAGGGCCGAGTTGAGCAGCGCGGAGCTGTAACCCTGGTCCACCGCCGTGCTCCTGCTCCAGCCATAATCGAAATCGGTGTTCAGCGTCCACGTGCTGGTCAGGTCGATCGACGCGCCGCCATCGATCATCCCGGACTTGTCCGTGTACGGGTCCTGCTGCGCGCCGAGCTGACTGGTGTTGTACTGGATGGTCTCCGAAGTGGCATTGGTGCCCGCCGGCGCGACGAAATACGGATTGGCGTTCGTGATCGTGCCGCCCACCGAGTTCGAAGCGATTGCCTGCTGCTCCGAGTCATCGGAATACTTCATGTCGAGCGACAGGAGAATGTTCGACCCGACCTCCTGCCGCACCGTGCTCACCAGGGTGTAGCGCCGGTTCTGGTTGATGATGTCGGCGTTCTCGCTGGTATTGCACAGCGTCGCCCCGCCGGGCAACAGGGCGGGCGAGCCATACTCGGCCGTCCCGACCTCCACATTCGCCGGGGCGCAGCTCGAGGTCATGTAGTTCTTGCCGCCATAAGGCAGCAGATTGTCGAGGTAGAAGCTGCGCGCGCTGTTCGGCAGATCGGAGTTGCTCTGATAATTGACGGTGGCCATCGCCGAGCCGCCGTCCCAGGTTTTGCCGAGCACCTGCTCCGCATTGACCGTGTTGTAGCCGCTCGCACCGCCGTAGGTGATATCGGTCTCGGCGCCGTTGTAGTTCTTCTTGAGGATGATGTTGATGACGCCAGCGACAGCGTCCGAGCCGTAGATCGCCGATGCGCCATCCGCGACGACCTCGACGTGATCGATCGCTCCGGGCGGGATGGACGATGGATCGGGGTAAGTGGCCAGCGGCTGATCGCCGACGATGCGATGCCCGTCGATGAGAGTCAATGTGGCATCGGGGGGGAGGCTATGCAGGCTGGGAGGCGTGGCGCCGCTGGTCGCGGAAGTCACCTGAGGCCCTTGAGGCGCGGCGCCGAAGGTGCTCATCTCCGGCACCGTCTCGAGCAGCTCCGATGTCGTGGTGACGCCGGATGCGACGATGTCGGGCGCTCCGATCGCAATCAGCTGCGAGCCCGTGGGACCCGCGCCGCGAATCAGGGTGCCGGTAACGACTACTTGGTTGAGCTGTGTGGTCAGCGCAGCGCTCGCGTCGCTGCTGCTCTGTGCATCCTGCGCGTTCTGAGCGACCGTCGCATTCTGGGCAACAGCCGCGAGCGATGTCCCACTCAAGGTCGCGATCAGCAATAGCTTCTTCATATTCCCCCCCAAAACGTCTCGATTACGAAGACAAAGCCAAAATCGCACAGTGTGAACACTTATACCACATTGTGCTGCTCAGACAAGCCCTTTGCGCGATGCACGCGCCGCGTTTGGCCTTGGAATACTATATTTCCGTACGTAGTCCCATCACGCCGGGAGAGGAGCGGCGTCGGCCGCGGCCCGTTGCTTGGTTGCCACAGAGCCGGCGGTAGCAGGGTTCCCGATAATATGGGATTGTATTGTACTATATAAAACAACGACCTGGCGCGCGGCCAGGCTCACGCTCCATCGCGAGGTTCCGATCAGTGCGCACCCTGAAATTCCGTCTCGGCGCATTTGCTGCCCTGGCGACCCTGCTCGCCCCCTCGCCGCCCGACCTCGCACGCGAGGCCATCTCGGATCACATCAGCCCCGCCGCGATGGCGGCGGTCATCCATCCCAAGGTCGGCGACTGGCCAACGTACTCGGGCAACGTCGATGGCAATCGCTTCAGCCCGCTCGCGCGCGTCAACACGGGGAATGTCTCTTCACTTGGGCTCGCCTGGATCCGGCCGCTGCCTTACAGCCCGCTCGAAACGACGCCGCTGGTGCTCGGTGGCATCATGTACGTCACCGGTCCCAACCAGATCTACGCGCTGGATGCGCAGACCGGCGGGGTGATATGGAATTACTCGAGGCCGCGCAGCGCCCCGAGAACGGTGGCCGTGGATGCCGCCATCGGCGCCAATCGCGGCGTGGCGGTGCTCGGTGAGCGGCTATACTTCCTCACTGACAACGCGCACCTCATTTGCCTGCAGAGAATCACCGGGGCGTTGCTGTGGGAGGTGCGCCTGCCGCCGCCGGACACAGCGGGAACGTACGGCGGCACCGCGGCCCCGCTCATCGCCGGCCAACTCGTGATCGTGGGTGTTTCGGGCGGAGATCAGGGCATACGAGGGTTTCTCGACGCCTACGATCCGATCACCGGTCGACGGGTGTGGCGGTTCTGGACGGTTCCCCGGCCCGGTGACCCGACTTACGGCAGTTGGGGCGGCGATCCTTCGCCTCAGGGCGGACCCACGTGGTCCATCGGCAGCTACGAGCCCGCGACCAACACTCTCTACGTGGGCATCGGCAATCCCTACCCGGACACCGATGGCGATCAGCGGCCGGGTGACGATCTCTACACCGACAGCGATGTAGCTCTCGATGCCCGTAGCGGCAGGCTTCGCTGGTACTTTCAATTCACGCCCCACGACCTTCACGACTGGGACGCGAATCAGCCGCTCGTGCTGACCGACGCCCGGTTCCAGGGCAGAACACGCAAGCTGCTGTTGCACGCGAATCGCAATGGCTTTTTCTACGTCCTCGATCGCACCAACGGGAAATTGCTGCAGGCCACCCCCATGGTGAAGAGACTCAATTGGGCAACGGGCATTGCCTCCAACGGCCGTCCAATTCTGGCGCCCGCGGCGCAGACGACTCCAGGCGGTACGAAAACCTGTCCGGCAGTGCGCGGCGCCACCAACTGGTACTCTGCGGCGTTCGATGCCGCCACCGGGCTTTACTATGTGATGACGGTGGAAGACTGCACCCTCTACCAGAAGTCACAAAAGGGAGGCGACTACTATCCGCTGCAGGATCCACGGCAGCCCGCGATGAAGGTGCTGCGCGCCCTGCGCGTCGACGGCGGCGGGATCGCCTGGCAGCTGCCGCTGCTCGGAAATCCGGAGCAGAACTATTCCGGTGTTCTCGCGACCGCGGGCGGCCTCGTATTCTTCGGTGAGACAACGGGCGCGTTCGCGGCGGTCGCTGCCGCCACGGGCAGGTATCTCTGGCACTTCGACGGCAATCAGCAGTTCAAAGGCTCGCCGATGACCTACATGGTGGCTGGCCGGCAATATGTCGCGATCGCCTCAGGACCCAACATCCTGTCGTTCACGCTGCATTAGCCGGGCGCCGTAACCGCTCGGGACTCGGCCCGGCGACTGCAGTCCACGAGTGAGAACACCAGTCCCGATGCCATCACGATCGCGGCCACCACCCGTAGCGGCGCCTCGTAGCTGCCCGTTGCCGTCAGGATGTAGCCGAACCCGAAGGTGCAGAAGAAACCGCCCAGATTGCAGGCTGTGTTCATGAGCGCGGTGGCGGTGCCTCCCGCCTCGCCTCCGATCGCCATGCACATCGACCAGGCGCACGGCAACATGAGATCCATCACTCCGAAGCCGAGGCTCGAGAGCGCAACGATCGCCCATTTCTCCTGCGCCGCGCTCAATGCGAGCATGAAGACGCCGCTCAGGAGCAGACACAGCGCCGCCATGGAGGCATAACCCCGCCTCACTCCGAAGCGCGCGGCCAGCTTGTCCGATAGAAGGCCGCCCAGCAGGTTGCTCACCACGCCCAGAAAGAACGGCAGCGAGGCGAAAATGCCCATCTGGGAGATCGTGAATCCGCCGGACTTGATCAGCCAGATGGGAAACCAGCTGAAATAGAACCAGGGGCCGGCTCCATAGAGCCCGTACGCCAGAGTCACCAGCCACAGCTGCGGCGATGCGAACACCCGCCGCCAATTCACGCCGTGCGCTCTTGCCGGTACCTCGCCGATCTCCGCGAGCTCCGCCGCGGAAATCCCGGGTTGCTGCGACGGATACTCCTTCACGACCCGGCTCCAGACCGCGGCCCAGAGGAAGCCCAATGCACCGAGCAGGAGGAATACCGCGTGCCATCCAAACGCCAGCTCGAGTGGCACCAGCAGGAGCGGCGCCAGGCCGCCTCCCAGGCGACCGGCGGCCCACAACACTCCCTGGCTGCGGGCGCGCTCGCCGGCCGGCATCCAGCGATAGAGCACGCCGGTCAGGTTGGGATATACCCCCGCGGCGCCGAGGCCGAAGCAGAACCTGGCGCCGATGAACTGCCAGACCGTGCGACAGAACCCCGTGAGGGCGACGAACGCCGACCACCAGAGGGAGATTCGGGTCAGCTCACCGCCGTAGCCGCGCTGGTCCCCCCGCGCGCCGAACGGGATCTCGAACACGCTGTAGGCCACGACATAGGCGGAGAGAATCCAGCCCCACTCGACCGCCGAGATGCTGAACTGTCGTCGCACCGCCGGCGCCACGACCGCGATCGAGATGCGGTCGAGAAACGTGAGGCACGACAGCACCGCCACCAGGGCAAGCACCAGGTGGCGGCGTTTCATGATCGTCTCATTGCGGGATCGTGAGCACGGCGACATCCAGTCCGTGGAGGGTGATCGTGTCCGAGTCTGCCGTCCGTTCCTCGTACGCGGCGGTCTCGGACCCGTCGCCGACGTCATGAATGAGCGCCCCTTTGGCGCCCGGAACGATCGCGGCAGACGGCGCATCCTGCGTGTTCACCAACAGCACTCTGCGCTTCCCATCCGGCGCAATGAACGCCTGCACGTACATGGGTGGCGGATTGCCCCAGTAACCGATGCCCGTATAGGAATCGACGACCTTCGACCCCGGGGGAAACTCCGACATCAGCAGCTGCGCCGCCTTGTAGCGCACGTTCGGGGCGCCCACTCCCGGCGTCAACAGGGTCAGGGCCACATAAGCGCCGACGCCGCCGCCGCCGGCGACACCGGCATTCATCCCCGTCTGCCCGATCGACTCCACGCCCAGCCGCGCGAAGCTGCCATAGATGTAGGCGTACATCGCCGCCGACAGCCGCAGATGGAACGGGATCCGGCCGCGCAGCTCCCTGGGCCACGGCACCTGCGGCGCTTCCGTGCCCACGATCGTGCCGAGCTCGTCCACCATCACTCGTGTCGATGGCGACAGCCGGTCGCGAATCGCGCTGACATACCCGACATCGCCGATGAAGGCCTTCGCCTGGGCAAACGTGCTCGCCACCTGCGCCGACGGCGCGTCCCAGGGACCATAGCGTCCGTAAAAGTGGAGCGTGATCGCATCGAGGGGAATTCCTGGTGCGTGATGTCTCCGGTCCAGGAAGTAGATGACGTCCGCCGGATGTGCCTCCGGAACGCCCATGACGAGCCCGATGAATTTCATCGCGGGATCGACCCGCCGTATCGCCGTCACGGTGGCATCGTAGAGGGCCGTGTATTCCGTCACCGGCATTCCCGACATGTCGGTCTCGTTGAGGACTTCCCAATTGGGAATCCGCAGATGCTCTCCGGAAGCATGCCACTTGCCGGATTCGTCCGTGAAGCCGCCCTTCTCGAACCAACTCACGATGCGGGCGTAGTAGTCCGCGACCTGCCGCGGGCCGACGACGAGCCTGCGCCTGGTGAACACCCGCGCTATCGGTCCTCTCACATCGCTGGCGATGGCGGGATCGGGTGCGTACATCCACTCCGGCGTGACCGGCAGATTGACGATGTAGTCATGTCCTTTGACCGCCCGCACGAACTGGTTGAGCGAGTCATCTATGGTGCCGAACTCCCAGTGGCTCGCTCCGTTCGCCGGCGGCAGCGGCTCCGCGCTCCCGAGATTCGGGTCCTTGGCGCCTCCTCCCCAGATCTGCCAGCGAGGATACTGAGCATTGAACGCCGTCAGCTCCTGATAGATCTTCCGGTGCAGCGGCCCGCGTCCCACGGTACCGATTTGCGTCGTGCCATGAACCTTCGAGATCGCCGTGACACGACTCCAGTCGATGGCAACGACCGGCGGCGTGCTCCGCATCGATGTGATGCGCGGCGGCGGCAGTTGCGACCTGATCTGCACCTGCGCGCCCGCCACTGCCGCGAGACCTGACGCGGCTGCGGCGAGGGCTGCCCGGGCTCGAAGCTTCATGGCAGGTGGCGCGCTATCCCTGCGGAAAGACGATCGCCCGAGTCGACTCGGCGATGGACTTGGGATCGAACACGCGCTGCAGCCAACCGTCCTTGAAGATCTGAGGCGTCGCCGCCTTGATCGCCATGATGGCGCCGTCGGAGAATCGGCCCGGATAGAAGCCGAATATGATCGACAGCTCGATCTTCAGATGGCCGAGCAGGAAATCGTAGGCGGCTTCCTTGGGCACACCGCGCCGTATGGCCTCTTCGGTCGCATCCTTCAGGGCCTGGCAGAGCGTCGCGCCGACGGTCTCGGAGAGTGCAGGCTCCAGCACGGCCATGTTCTCCAGGGTAACGCGATGGCTGCGGCTGACCGGTTTGAAAATCGTTGTCGCCACTTGCTCGCAGAGCGCGTAGTGCTCCTCGGGGCCCTGCATCAGACAGCAGACGATGGCCTGCTTCGCGGCGACGCCGCCGAAATAGTCCTGCTGCGCCTCGGCCGTGGTCTCGCCGCCGAATATCGAGGGATGGCAGGGATGAGTGATGAAGTAGGTCACGTCCGCCCGCTTGGGCATCTGACCGCAATGGGGGGCGGCGGCATCGAGCGCGATCACCGCCGCGCCCGGGCGCAGCCGATCGACGATCGAGCGCGTGATCTCGCCGATGAGCCGATCCGGAACCGCGAGCACCACCACATCCGCGCTCTGCAGCGCCGTGTCGAGATCGACGCAAGCGATGCCCGTCTCATCCTTGAGCCGTTTACGGGCCGGCTCCGCCGCCTCCACGTGGCTCACTTCGAACCGCGAGCCTTTGAGATTGCTGGCGAGACGCACACCCATCTTCCCACCGGCACCGAGCAACGCAATCTTGATCATACAAACTCCATCGTCAGGCGGATATGCCGCCCATGCTGATTTGACTGAAATAATCGATCGCGCCCATCTGTCCGCCCTTGAGGGCGATTTCCAGGCCATCGAGCGCCGGGTCGTTCGAATATGCTTTGAACAGAGCCGCGCCAGGGATGGTCGCCGCGAGCAACGTGATGGCGTAGATGTCCAGCGCCTGCGCGACGTAGCTCGACGTGTCGCCCCCGGCGATCGCGACTCGCCCGACGCCACCCTCGCGGATCAACGTGTTGAGTACGAAGCCGAGGCCTCGGCTCACGACTTCGTTCGCCGCGATGAGGTCGAGGCCGACGGCGCGGACCGCTGCGCGAAATGCGCCGATGGCACCGTCCTCGGCGCCGTTGGCGGTGAACAACAGAGGATTCTCCTTTCTGCCGAGCGCCGCGCGGGCGAGGCCTGCGACTCTGTCGAGCTCGGTCTGCCAGCCCGACGCCTCGACAGCCTTGCAGACATCGACCCGGATCAGCGTGAACCCATGGCTGCCGGCCCATTCGATCTGGGTCCCGGTCATGGGCGAGCACGACCCCGAGACCGCGGCAATCTGTCGCGGCTTGGCGGCGCGCCCGCCCGACATCTCCATGGACAGCATGCCGGCGCGGCGAAAATAGGCGGCGAGCGCGTAGGCAACACCCTGTGATCCCACCGCGAAGATGCCCTTGCCGCGCCGTTTCCAGATGAGCGCGCCGGCATCGGCCAGTGAATCCGCATCGATCGCATCGAGCGCGATGATGCGTTTGCCGGCGGCGAGCTGTGCCGTCAGTGCCCGCTCGCCCTCTGCGGATCGCAGCGACACGTAATCGACCAGCCCGACGGGGATTCGAGTCTGCTTGGCGAGGTGCAGCCGTACGTCCGCCTCGTGCATGGGGGTCACGGGGTGGCGGCTCATGGTCGGATGCCGGTCGAGGCGATGGACGGTCTCGCCCGCGCGCGCGAACAGGTTGCCGAAAAGCTGGTAGCGGCCGATCGGCGGCGCGGCGGTGAGAAACGGTATCCATTCCGCGTCGAAGTGCGGCAGGCCAACCTCCAGCGCCGCCCCGATGGAGCCGATCCCGGGCGAGGAATCGAGTGTGGAGCAGATCTTGTACAGCGACACTGGCGCGCCGCACTCCGCCATCGCACGATAGAAGCGTGGCAGATTGTCCTGCATCCAGGTTGGCGTCTGCGCACGCGCGACGCCCGCCATACCGAGGCCGCGGTAGTCCGCGAACCTGGCTTTTTGCTGCGGCGTCGGCACGTCGAAGAACAGTACCGCGGGCAGCCCCGCGGCCGACATGGCTTCCATCACCGCGGAAGAGCCGGTGAAGTCATCGCCATACCAGCACAGCAACGGACCGGCGGGAAGTGACTCCGCGCTCACCCGTACGCCTGCAGCGCACGCGCGAGCTCACTGTGGCTGCGCGCGTATTCTGTGAGCGGGATGCCGGCGCGGGTGGCGGCGAACGCCTGTCTCAGGCTCTCCACTCCGGCTTTCGCGCCGTCGGGGTGGCCGAGGATCCCGCCGCCGGCCGCATAGATGAAATCGGCCGATTGCAGCCCGGCGACGGTGTCCGGGATCTGCGCCGCGGTCTGCCCCGATGAGAACACCGGCACGATGACACAGGGCCGGTCGGCCCACATGGGTCGCAGGCACTCCCGCGCCGAGGCCATCACGCTCTCATCCGACTCCGAGAATTTGTTCCGCAGCCCGTTGACGTGCATGTGATCGACACCGGCGATGCGCCACAGCTTCTGCCACGCCACATAGCTGAATCCGAGCAGGGGATCGCGGCTGAGATAACCCCAGCCGTTGCGATGAGCATGAATCGGCAGCTGCGAGTGACGCGCGAGCTCCACCATGCCGACCATGCCGACCGAATGGATGCTCGCCATGACGCACGTCCCGCCCAGGGAGGCGATGAGGTCGTGCCGGCGGCGCATCTGCGCGAGATCGCCGGTCAGATTGAAAGCGAACATCACCTTCTTGCCGGTCCGGTCGGCGTGTCGTTCGACGGCAGCCATCACCGCGCGTGCGCGGCTCTCGAAAGGACAGACCGCGCCGTCGGATTGCAGCTCATCGTCCTTGATGAAATCGATGCCGGCCTCGCACAACACGGTGACCAGCTTCGCCGTCTCCTCCGCGGTCATTCCGATGCTCGGCTTGACGATCGTTCCGATGATCGGACCCTCCTGGACTCCCGTCAGTCGCCGCGTGCCCGCGACGCCGAACCTGGGACCGGGGTAGGCATCGGCGAACGCGCGCGGCAGACGCAGATCCTGCAGGCGCAAACCTGAGAACTGCTGCAGCTCGAAGAGATTGCCCGCCACCGTCGCCAACAGGTTCGGCAACGAGCAGCCGATATTGTCGAGCGGCCAGGAGAGTGTCACGGCCGCGCGCCTGATGATGCCGGAGCCGCCCCGGGGGCGTTTCGCACCGGGCAGTGACGGCGCGGCCACCTCGCCCAGGACATCGAGCCGGATCACTCTGGCGGCGGACCGCGCTTTGAGCTCGGGAGTTTCGCCCGGCACCGCGACGAAGGTACCGCTCGATTGCTCGCCTGCCATGGCCTCGGCCGCTTCCATGGGCTCGCACGCCGTTTCGATTAGATAATCGGCCTCGATCCTGTCCGGGCCCGCCACACTCATGCCCTCACTCCCCCCGCAAAGACGCAACATCCCAGATTGCGGGATTCTTCCGTCGACGCTCGTGGTCAGACGCCGAATCCCGCCTCCAGTTGATACGCAACCGGTCTGCATCTAATATTAGCCATTGTCTCTATATTTGGGAAGTCGTCCCGCATTTAGGAGTTTCGATGTGAGCCGGCATCAATCCGTCACTGCCATCGCGCTCGGCCTCGGCTGTCTTCTGCTGGCGGGCCTCCCCGCCGGCGCGGTCAATCACTCTCACCAGGCACCGCCGCTCACGCCGGCCAATACGCATGTCGAGCGCCTGAACCCGGGGCTGGACGCCGTTCTGGCGAAGCACGTCGTGATCCGGCGGGTCGCGACCGGTTTCGACTTCACCGAAGGACCCATGTGGTATCTCGACAAGCTCTGGTTCTCGGACTGTCGCTCCGGCAATCTCTACACCATGACCGCGGCCGGCAAGGTGACGCTGGTGATGAAGAATGCCGGCGGGATATTCGCACCGTTTCCGAACAATCAGGGTCCGGAAGCCATGGAGATCGCCCCGGACGGGACCATCCTGCTCGAGCAGCAGGGCAGCCGCAGCATCCAGGACCTGGATCCTGTCACCCTGAAGCTGACCCCGCTCGTGACCGCGTATCACGGCAAGCGCTTCAACAGCCCGAATGACATCGTCTATGCTCCCGACGGCACGCTCTGGTTCACCGATCCGCCGTTCGGGCTCATCGGCCAGAACACGAGTCCCGACAAGGAGCTGACCTACAACGGCGTCTTCAGCTTCAGGAAGGGCTGGCTGACGCCGGCGATCACCGACCTCTTCACGCCGAACGGCATCGGATTCTCCCCGGACGGCAAGGTTCTCTACGTCTCGAATTACGAGCCGGACATGTACGTCAGGGAGTGGGATGTCGCCGCCGACGACACGCTGTCGCATCCCCGCTATCTGATCAGATATCCCGCGCCGCACGTCGAGGAGGCTCCGGACGGACTCAAGATCGACTCCCGCGGCAACATCTGGACCACAGGTCCGGGCGGCATCCGCATCATCACTCCCACCGGTGTCGTACTCGGACAGATCAAACTGCCGGAGATCGCGGCCAACATCGCTTTCGCCGGCGCCGATCACCGCACGGTATACATCGCGGCCTCACACAGCATCTATGTGCTGCACAGCCTGATACCCGGTGAGGCACCCGTGTACTACCGGGCTCACTATCGGCCCTGAGCGCCCGCGGTCGCTCAGCGGCGGCGCGCGACGACCTGGTGGAACGGGTCGACGAATATCCACGCCACGGCGCCGACGAGACAGACGCCGGCCGCGGCCGTGAATGAGGCGGTCCAACCGAAAGATTGCGCAATGACGGGTGTCAATGCGGCGGTGCACACGCCCCCGAGCTGACAGCCCATGTTCATGATGCCGGAGACGAGGCCGGCGGAGTTGCCGCCGAAATCGGCGCTCAGCGCCCAGAACGCGCTCTGCGCCAGATACAGGGCGCCCGCACCGCTCGCGAGCACGAGCGCAGCCAGGCGAACGTCGGTGACGGTCGTACCTGCCCAGACGAATGCGCTTGCCAGCAGCAGGCTGAGCCCTGCGACACCGCAGCGAGCGACACGCTTCCCGAGCAACGGCAGCAGCCGGTCGGAAATCCAGCCGCCGAGCATCGATGCCGCGGTCATGGCCACGAACGGCAAGGTCGTGTAGAGCGCGCTCGCTTTGAGATTGAGGCCGCGGACGTCCGACAGATATTTGAAGAACCAGGTGAAGAAGATATAGGCGACGTAGCCGTAGCAGAAATAGCTCAGCGTCAGCGCCGCGACCTGGCGATCGAGGATCACGTCCAGCCAGCGCGCCGCTTGCGCACTCGAGCCCGCATCTCGAGGCAGGCCCGCCTCGATGTAGGCGCGCTCGGCGGCGCTCATTCGCTGCTGCTCGGCCGGGCTGTTACGCACCAAAAGCACCCATACCAGGCCGGCCACGAGACCTATGAGGGCGCACACCCAGAACGCGGCGCGCCAACTCTCCCTGATCATGAGGTAGGTCATGAGAAGCGGCGCGACGCTACCGCCGAGGCCCACTCCGGCGAAGATGATGCCGTTCGCCAGGCCGCGCTCCCGCGACGGAATCCAGTTGGCGACCAGGCGGTTGCTCGCCGGAAAGATGATCGCCTCACCGATGCCGAGCAACAGCCGCACCGCCACCAGCAGCCCGACAGCGCCGGCCGCGCCCGCGGGGATGGCCGGCAGGAGTGCCGTGAAGACGCTCCACCAGACGATCGCGATGGCGATCGCGCGCGCGGCCCCGATGCGGTCGGCAATGCGCCCGGCGAGCGGCTGGGTCAGCGCGTAGCCGAAGATGAATGCGCTGAACACACCTCCGAGCTGCACGTCGCCGATGTGAAACTCGCGCTGGATGGACGTGGCGGCCATCGCGATGTTGGTGCGATCGAGATAGGAGATGGCGGCGATCACGAAGGTCGCGACCACCACCACCCAGCGCGCCATGCCGATCGGCTTCGCGTCCATGGCCGGACTCAGTCGAAGAAGATGAGCCGGGCCCGGCGCCGCAGCGCCGCCGCATCCGTTCCCGGCACGGACTCGAGATCGGCCACGCTGGTGAACTTCCGTTGCGCCCGCCGCCTGATGATCGCCTGCGCCACCCGGTCGGACACGCCGAGCACGATCTCGAGCTCATTCGCATCGGCATTGTTGACGCCGATGGTGGTCAGCGTGCGGTGCAGGTAATCCATGATGTCTTCGAACTGCTGGTTTGTTCCCGTGGCGCCGCGGTCGACCATTCCCTGCACGGTGTCATGCCACTCGTCGTAACTGCGGGGGGTGTCCTGCAGCAGTTCGAGACTGTGACAACGGCTGCAGACCATCTGCAGCGACGCGCGCTCCTGCGCCAGTGAGCGGCCGCCTTCAGCGCCCGTGTCTCTCGCGAAGAGGGGGAAGCCACCCGCGAGCAGCCACGCAACGCCGAAGGCGGCAGCTGCGCCAAACCGCAATCCCGGCACGCGATGACCCATGCCGCGCCGGCGCAGACTCACCGGCCGGGCTGAGCCGGACCCAGGGTGACGGGCGCCGCGCCCGGCATCGGCGTGACGTGCGGACCGACGCCGTCCTGGAAGGCCGTGTCATAGTCTCCGAACTGATTGGCGAACTGGTTCGACACCCGCTGCAGGTGGCCGTCGATGAAGGTCATGTCGAGCAGCTTCTCGCTGTACATCGGATGGCCGTACTCGTCACGCATCTGCCCGACGATCTTGTGAGTCTTGATGTCGATGATGTCCCCGGACGAAGCGAACGCATACTTCGCATCGAGGCCGAACGTCATCCAGAAGGGACCCTTACCGGTCGAATTGATGGTAGCGATTTCCCGCGGATGATCGGTGTTCGAGAAGATGTGAATCTTGTTGAAGATGCCATCCGCAAGCCAGATTTCCTTGCCGTCCGGCGTGATCGCGATCCCGTGGCTGGGACAGCCGTGCGGCACGCGGGGGCGTGGGTTCGCGAACCACTTCGCACGCCACGGCACGCTCGTGACCTCGACCGACTGGATGATTTTACCGGTCTTGACGTCGGCGACCCGATAGCCGAGAAAATTGTTGTTGTTGGCGTAAATCCGGGTGGAGTCCTTGTTGAGGACGAATACCCGGATGTTGTCGGGGAACCGGATGGTCCTGATGATCCTGCGCGTCCTGACGTCGGAGACGGTCATCACCTTGTTGTTCGGCGACATGAACGCCGTCCGGCCGTCCGCGCTCAGATTCAGGTTGTGCGAATTCTGACTCTCGGGCGCGTGCAGGATGCCGATGAGCCTGCCGGTCCGGCCATCGACCTCATACCAGTAATCCTTCAGATCACCGCCCACCACCACGATCTTGCCGTCAGGAGTCACCTGCGGCCGCTCGCAGCATTGGCCATCCAGTGTCACCGACCAGACCATTCTGTCGGTCGCGAGATCGATGGCGCCGAGGCGTCCGCGGGCGGCGACGTACATGAGATTGGTGACCGGGCTGGCGGCGATGCCGGACACCTGCTCCGGACTCATGCTGGCGGCATACGTCCAGGTGGGTATCCGCTTCACGAAGATGTAGCCATTGTCAGGGTCGAGCACGATCACGCCGACGCCGTTCAGCCAGCCCGGGCGCTCGAGCGAGCCGGGCATCACGACATAGAGCAGGTGCCGGTACCGTGGCCGGAAGCCGCCAGCCAGGTTTTCATGCTTGTGCGGCGCGGCGGCGGCTGGTGCGGCCTGCGCACTCTGCGGTGTGCACAGCAGCGCCGTGACGCACAGCAGCGCGAGAGGGAGTGGCGCAATCAGTGAAGTCGGTTTCAGTTTCATGAGCGAGCCTTCCGGGGAAAAGTGCCAGGCCGTCTTCAGGCGACCAGGTACGGTTTCATGTAGTCATTGAGCGCGCGGCGGATTTCCGCCTTCTGCCTCGCGGTGATCGGACCCGCCGGCGGATGCTTCGCGGCGCCCGGCTTTGGCGGATTCGTGCGCATGATGTCTTCCTCCGGGAAGACGCCGCGGGCCACCAGCACGTAGTCATTCGACCGCGGGATGGAGTTGAATGCAAGGAAGCGTCCGAACACGTCGTACGCCTCTCCCTTGCGGCCGGCGTGATAGAGGTTGCAGCAGCGCTGCAGGACGTCCGCCATGCCAACGAATGGACACGTCCCGACGAAGCCCTCCTCCAGCTCTGCGAACAACGTGTACCCGCCGTTGCCGGAGAAGTTCTCGAGCCGGCCGTCGGTTCCCGCCTGCAGCATCGGTTCTCGCTGCAGCGGATCTCCCGCCTCATCCTTGACGGCCACCACTGTCGGTACTGCCTCGGACAACCGGACGAGGGTATCGACACTCACATCACCCACCGCCTGCACCAGCAGTGGCAGATGGGATGCGGATGCGAGGGTCTTGAAATAGGAGATGACATCAGCATCGGATGCGGCTGTCGGCGTCAACGAGATGATTGCGTCCGCGCCTTTGGAGGCGGCGTAGCGTGCGTACTCGGTTGATTTCTTGAGGTCGAAGCCTACGGTCTGCACGCCGAGCACCACCGCGCCACCACCCTTCACCGAGAGAAGCGCATCGGCGCCCTCATGCCATTCCTGCGATGACAAGGTCTGCCAGCCGCTCGCGTTCTGCGGCCATGCGACGCCGGCGACCTTGCCCCGGTTGAGGAAACTGCGCTGCGCGGCCATCGCCGGCGGATCGAGCTTGCCGTCGGGCCTGCACGGCGTCCAGGCGATGGGAAAGACTCCGGCCAGAATCTTGCCGGTGGCGGATCGCGCCAGCTTGCGCGCATTCGCCGCACCGACACGGAACGCCATCGTGCCGGCGACGGCTCCCGCACCTACCAGGAAATCACGCCGATTGGTCACGCTGGTCTCTCCCCGCAAGCCGACTCACGGTTGCACATTGTACGATTCTCTCTCAAAGGCAAAATCATGACTGTCCGCCGGCGAGCGTGAACGCGAGGATGTTCGAGCCCGCTGCGATCGCGACGTACTGTCGCCCGTCGATCGCGTACGTCATGGGCGAGCCCTTGATGGGCTGGTTGGCCTCGAAATGCCACAGGTATCTGCCGTCGCGCGCGGCGACGGCGGCGATGCCGCCGCTGGTCTCCCCGAAGAAGACCACGCCGCCCGCAGTGGCCATCGCGCCGGAATAGTTGAGGTCCGGCGCTCCAAGCAGCGGTACCTGCCAGGCGATGCCGCCGCCATCCACCCGGATGGCCCGCAATACTTTCTTCGACGGATGCAGGGGATCGGTGATCCAGGTGTAGCCGCCGTCCTCGGCCTTGCGATAGATTGAGCAGTCTTCGACGCTCATCACGTAGTAGAGCCCCGTGGCGGCATCGTACGAGGTCGAGTACCAGTTGGCGGCGCCGCGAACCGCCGGACAGGTCTTCACGCCGCCGAGGGTGGTCTCGTTGGCAGGCAGCAGAATCGGGCGACCGTCCGCCGCGATCCCCTTCGCCCAGGTCAGCTCGTCGACGAAGCGAGTGGCCTGCAACAGCTTGCCGTTGGTCCGATCGAGCACGTAGAAGAATCCGTTCCGATTGGCGTGCAGCAAAAGTTGCTGCGCGCGGCCATGGAGTTTGGCGTCGACCAGCGCAAGCGGCTGCTCGGCGTCCCAGTCGTGCAGATCGTGCGGCGTGAATTGAAAATACCAGCGGAGCTTGCCCGTCCTGGCATCGAGGGCAAGATCGCTCTCGGTATAGAGGTCGTCCCCGAGGCGACGGTCGCCGTCCGTATCGGGGTACGGATTGCCCACGGCGACATACAACAGTCCGCTGCGCGAATCGTAACTGCCGGTCGTCCAGGTGGCGCCCCCTTGAGGTTGCGGATCGCCATGCCAGCTGTCATAGGTTGGATCTGCGGGCTTCGGTACGGTCCAGAACCGCCATACCCGCCGCCCGCTCACCGGCTCGTATGCGGCAACGAATCCGCGTATGCCCTCATCGCCTCCCGAAACACCCGCGATCACGAGGCTCCCGGCGATCAGCGGCGCCGAAGTACCGCCGTATCGGCCGTGCTCGCCGGGGTCGGGCATCGCGACGTCCCACAACAGCGCCCCGGTGACTCTCTGCAGGCAGATGAGATGCGCGTTGTCGGTGATGAAAAAAAGTCGATCCCCGAGCACCGCCACGCCGCGTTGCGCTCCCTTGGCCGCATCGCTCGAGATGGTCGTGGCGTCGCTGCGCGGACGGGAATAGCCCCAGATCTGGCTGCCCGTACGCCCGTCGAGAGCGTAAATCTGATTCGGGCCGGTGACGTACATGATGCCGCCCATCACCAACGGCGTCGTCTCCAGAGGCTCATACGGCAGCGGACGCACCCACGCCGGGCGCAGCGCCGAGACGTTACCGGCGTTGATCTGTGACAGTGAACTGAACCGGTTGCCGTCTACGTTCCCTGAGTACGTAGGCCAATCGCCAGGCTTCGGGTCGACTACCGCGGCAACGGCCGCGGCACTGACGCGACCCTGAGCGGCTCGATTCTCACCGATCGGGACGCCGTTCTGCCGGCTGAGAAACGCGATGAGGTCGCGAAACTCCACCGCGGAGCCTTGATACGGCGGCATCAGGGACTGCTTGTCGGCAGTGATCGCCCGATATTGTGTGTCGCTGAGCGGCAGCAGGCGCCCGTCGAAGGTCTGCAGATCGAGGCTGTGCTGGGTTTGATTGCGGGCGAAGCCGCGCAACGATTTGTCGTCATTCAGGGTGACGGTCACGACGCCCCACCCCGGGGCGGTCCAGAAATGCGGGTGTCGGATCGCATCGCCGAGCTGGCCGAGCGTCATCATGCCGGCAATGCCGGAGAGATCCGGACCGTTGGTCCCCCCTCGCCCTTCGAGGCTGTGGCAGTCCGCGCAATGACCGCCGCCGAAGAAGATGCGCCTGCCGTTCGCGACATCACCCGCCGGCTGCATATCGAAAGCATCCGCATTGAGCGACCGCACGTAGGCCGCCAGCTGCTGTATCTCAGCTGGTGGCAGCGAAGCGAAGGGCGGCATGCCGCCACGACCCTGCGCGATGATCGCCGCGATGTCATCGACGCCGAGTCCGCGCAGCACTTTGTTGCCGACCAGCGAGGGCGCGCGGTCGGTGCCCTCGGCATCGCCCCCGTGACAGAGCGCGCAGGTCGCGCCGAAGCGCTGTGGCTGCGGCGCTCCCGCCACCTCCGCTCCGTGAGCGACCGCAAGGGCGCAGGCAAGCAGCGCACAGACAGCGTAAGGAATGGCCCGTGTGGAGGCTTTCGGGAACACGGATCGTCCGCTAGTAGGTGAGGCGGCCACCCGAGCAATCAAACGCGGCGCCGGTGGTGAACGAGCACTCGCGGCTTGCCATCCACACGATCATGGCGGCGACCTCCTCGACCCTGCCGAAGCGGCCGAGCGGAATCCGGGACAGCATGAAATCGATGTGGGACTGCAGCATCTGATCGAAGATCGGGGTCTGCACGGCGGCGGGCGCGATCGAATTGGCGCACACGCCGGTGCGCACCAGCTCCTTGGCGAGGGATTTGGTCATGCAGATGACCGCCGCCTTGGAGCTCGAATAGGCCGATGCATTGGGGTTGCCTTCCTTACCGGCCACGGAGGCGACGTTCACGATGCGCCCGTAACCGCGCGCCACCATCGTCGGAACGATGGCGCGATTGACCAGGAACGTGCCGTTCACGTTGACGTCCATCACGCGGCGCCACTCATCCACAGGATACTCGGCGAGCGGCACGTTCGGTCCCGTTATTCCCGCGCTCACCACCAGCACGTCGACCGCGCCGAACTCGCGCAGCGTGGCTTCGGTGGCCATCGCGACCGACTGCTCGCTCGCCTGGTCCATGACCACCCGGTGCGCGAACTCCGGCGCCACCGCATCGAGCGCGAGCTGTGAAATGTCCCAGGCACTCACCTTCGCCCCCTCAGCGGTCAGTCTGCGGGCCACGGCGAGTCCGATTCCGGATGCAGCCCCGGTAACGACCGCGAACTGACCAGCAAATCTCCCTGCAGTGCTCATGCGAAGCCCCCACCCACATATTGGAACTGACTCTTGTATAATGATATTAGAGATTGGACGCCGTGTATAATTTTTTTGGCGACCGCTCCGGGCGCGGTGCGCAAACCTTGGGTGTGAGGCTCGATTCGCTGCGCCTGGCGGCGCTGAGCCGGGGAAAATGCGGGTCCGGGAGCCGATGGGCGGTGTATCTTAAATATTGATTCTATATTGAACAATATGAGAGAGGACGGATGCCGCCGCTTCGCAGCGAGGGTGCTCTATAATTTGCGGCGGGGGGCGCACGGCTGAAAGCAGGCAGGCGGATGGAAGATCTATGACAAAACGACCTAAGAAAGGCACTGCATCCAGGAAAGATCCCGCGGACGGACAGACGGTGACGAAGTCCGCCATGGCGGGGACGCAGACACTGGTGCGGGGACTCGAGGTCATCGACGCGGTCGCGGGCGGCGTCACCTCCCTGGACGATCTGGCCGGCTCGCTCGGCCTCACGCGCAGCACCACTCACCGGCTGGCCTCGACCCTGGTCGAGCGCCGCTATCTTGATTTCACCCGCGGTCGGGGCTACGGACTCGGAGCGAAGCTCCTGGAGCTCGGCCACCTGACCGCCGGCAAGATGGATCTGACGCGCGTCGCGCGTCCCTATCTCGAGGAGTTGTCCACCAGTACCGGGGATGCCGTGCATTTCGGCGTGCTCGATGGCTCGCGGGCGCTCTATCTGGACAAGATCCAGGGGAGCCGCCGGGTGGAGGTGAGCTCGCGGATCGGCGAGCGCCAACCGCTGCGCTCGACCGGCCTCGGCAAGGCGCTGATACTCGACGCCGACGAGAAGCAGTGGCGCGAGTTTTACGATTACGAAGCGCGCCTGGGAGCCGGCTACGACGTACCGCTGGAATCCTGGCTCGCCCGCATGCGCGAATACTCCTCCCTCGGATACGCCTTCGATCTGGAGGAAAACGAGGACCGCATCCGGTGTGTCGCCGCCCCCATCCGCGGCGTCAATGGCCGGATCGCGGCGGCGATCAGTGTTTCGAGCGCGGCCCAGTACATGGACGACCTGCGCATGCGCGGCTTGTCATTCCAGGTGCGCGATATCGCCGAGCGCATCAGCACGGCGCTCGGATACAACCCCGCGACCGCGGGCCGGTCCGGCGCAACGCCGAAACCGAGTGCGGAGCGCGCCGCCGGCAAAGCCACCAGCCACACCGCTACTGCAACCAACACCTCGACCGCACCGCGCTAGTACCATGCTGACCACGGCAGGGAACCGACCTGCCAGTCGCGGCTATCTGCCACGGCGAATACGCTCGCAACACCTCCGATGTAAACCGTGAAGAGCGACCTGCTGGGCATCGTCGATATTGGCAAGACGCAGTCGCGTCTTTTCATCGCGGAGCCGGGAGGCGGCATTGTCAGCAGGAGTCACCGCGAGCACAGCGGCCGCAACGACTCCACGGTCATCCGCCAGTTGGATATTCGGGGCATCGAGGAATGGTTGCTCGGCACCCTGCGCAGCCATCCGGATCGGCAGCGCATTGGCACGCTCGTCCCGATCGCGCACGGCGCGGCCGCCGCGTTGATCGATGAGGATGGCAGCGTGCTCCTCGCGCCGGACTATGAGGACTCCCGCTTCGACTCGGTGGCGGAGTCGTACCGGCCCTTGCGCGACCCCTTCGGGCTCAGCTACTCACCCTTCCTGCCGTTGGGGCTCAACCTCGGACGACAGCTCTTCTACCTTGAGAGCCGCGCGCCTGAAATTCTGGCGCGGGCGCGCCAACTGCTGCTCTATCCTCAGTTCTGGGCATGGCGGTTGAGCGGCGTCGCCGCCAGCGAGCTGACTTCTCTGGGCTGCCACAGCGATCTCTGGCGCCCGCTCACGGGTCACCCGACGGACCTGGCCGTCTCTCGCGGCTGGACTTCACTGCTGCCGCCGCTGTGCGCGGCCCGCGATATCCTCGGACCGGTGTCGGCGGAACTGGCACGGCTGACCGGACTCAACAGCGATTGTCGGGTCCTGACGGGCCTGCACGACTCGAATACCTCTTTGCTCGCGCATCTCGCCGAACATCATACGGGGGCTCTCGCCGTCGTATCGAGCGGCACGTGGACTGTTGTCATGGCCCGCGGGGCAAGTCCGCAGCGGGTGCGCGAGCACCTGGACATGCTCGTCAATGTCGATGCGACAGGCAGTCCCGTCGTGACCGCCCGCTTCATGGGCGGCCGCGAGTATGAGTTGATTGCGGGTCCCTCCGGCCTGCAGGCGCAGCCGTCGCACGCCGATCTGGAGGCCGTGATCGGCACCCGCGCGCTGGCGCTGCCATCCTTTTCCCGGGCCGGCGGCCCGTTCGCCAGCACCACGGGGCGGCTCATCGTGGCCCAGCGCCTCGGGCCGCCGCGGCTCGCGGCACTGGCCACTCTTTATGTCGCGCTGATGAGCGACTACGTTCTCGACCTGATCGAATTCGATGGCGATGTCTTCGTCGAGGGTCCACTCGCGCAAAACGGCGCCTATCTCGATGTGCTCGCGGCTCTGCGGCCCGGCCGCAGGATCCTCGTGAGTCGCGGCAGCGCCGCGGTGGCTGCCGCGGCCCTCCTTTGCGGCGCTGCTCCCGCCGCTCGGGAATATGCCTCGGCGGCGGGCGCGGCCGTTGCACTCCAGCTCGCGGAGTACCGCTCGATGTGGCGCGATGCAGTGAGGGAGCACTGCCACACTGGCTACACTGGCCACACTGGCACCCTGCCAGGCAACCCACCTCGGTAGACCTGGCTCCCGGACGTGCTAAGCTCCGGTTCGTCGCTCCAATTTTTACATGGCCGGGCGGTGGTCCCCGCGAAGGCCGAGGCGACGCATGAACCTGCTGATTCGGCTAAATGTGGTGTTCGTCATCGCCTTTGCGCTGGCGGGCCTCGTTGCCTATGAGTTTTGTGCTTCGCTACAGCAGGCGGACGCGCGGCGCGAGGCGCTGAGTACGGCTGGGCTCATGCTCGACAGCGCGCTCGCGAGCCGCGCCTACACGGCCGATGAGATCGACCCCCTGCTGCAGGCCCACATGCAGGATTCGTTTCCGCCGCAGGTCATCCCGTTCTACGCGGCCACGCAGACCTTCAACGATCTGCGCAAGCTGCACCCGGACTTCACCTATAAGGAGTCGACGCTGAACCCCACCAATCCGCGTGACCGCGCCACCGATTGGGAGGCGGACATCATCCAGCAGTTTCGCAACCACCCGAGCTCCGCTCAGGTCGCAGGCGAGCGTGCCACCCCCATGGGCCGCTCGCTCTATCTGGCCCGGCCCATCCACGCCCGGCCGCAATGCCTCGCATGCCACGGCCTCGCAACCGCCGCCCCCGCGACGCTCATCGCGCGCTATGGCCATGACAACGGCTTCGGCTGGCAGGCCAACGAGGTCATCGGCGCGCAAATCGTCTCGGTTCCCGTCGCGGAGGCCGCGACGGGCGCCCGACAGATCTTCTCCGGCCTCACGACGCTCCTGGTTGCGGTGTTGGTCGCACTGCTGGCGATCGTCGATGCCACGGTATACTGGCTGGTGATACGCCCCCTCGAGCGGATGACCCGGTACGCCAACGCGGTGAGCCTCGGTCAGGCATCGGGGGTGACCTTCAGCGGCGGGAATGATGAGATCGGGGCACTTGGGGAAGCTTTCGAGCGCATGCGCAAGAGCCTGGACAAGGCGATGAAGCTGATCGGGGGCTCGAGCCATGGCGCGTGACATCTTCGTCAGCTACTCGCAGCCGGACCGCGCCTGCGCCAACGAGCTGACAGAGCACCTGGAGGCAGCCGGCTTCACCGTCTGGATCGCCCCGCGGGACGTCGCGCCCGCCGCCGAATGGGCCGCGGAGATCATCGATGCGATTTCCGCGGCGCAGGTGATGGTTCTCGTGTTTTCCGCCAGCAGCAACACCTCACCGCAGGTGCTGCGGGAGGTCGAGCGCGCCGTGCACAAGAACCTGCGCATCCTGCCGTTTCGAATCGAGGACGTCGTGCCTTCCCGGAGCCTGGAGTATTTCCTGAGCGCACAGCACTGGCTCGACGGGTTCCCGGCGCCGCGCGAGCCGCAGTACCAGCGGCTCTGCGCCTGCCTGCGTCAGTGGCTGACCCCGATCCCCGCGCACCCGGTCCGGCCGCAGGCTGCTGCCGCATCCGCGCCGCCGCGCCTCATCCATGGCCTTCGTATTCCCGCCGAGCAGCGGCGCGAGCTCGAGACGCGGCTCACCCGCATCCTCGGGCCGATCGCCGCTCTCCTGATCGATCGCATGGCCGTCGGCGCCGCCGATTGCGCCGACCTCGAGCGCCGGCTCGCTGCGGAGCTCGACTCCGAAGACCAGCAGCGCTTTCTTCAAGCCCGCCAGTGATGACCGCAGCGGACGGCCGGCTGCCGATTGTCATCGGCGTAACGGGACACCGGCACCTGCGCCCCGCCGATGAGCCCAAGTATCGCGAGTACGTTTGCGAGCTCTTCACGCATCTGCGCAAGCGTTATCCGTCGACACCGTTGCGGATCGTCACCGCGCTCGCCGAAGGTGCGGACCGTCTGGTCGCCGAAGTGGCGATCGAGGGCGGTCATGAGTTGCTCGTACCGCTACCGCTCGCGCCGGCGGACTACGAGCACGACTTCCCCGCGACCGCCGCGCAGTTCCATACCATCCTCAGTCGCGTGCCGCCGCATCAGGTGTTTGTGTTGCCGCAGGACGATGACTCCGACTCCGGGCTGCCGACGCCGCAGCATGAGCGGGAGAAGCGCTACCGCGCCGTTGGCATGCTCATCGCCCAACAGACTCATCTCTTGCTCGCGCTCTGGGACGGTCGGCCCGCCGACTCCAACGCGGGTACCGCCGCGGTCGTGCGCATGAAGCTCGAAGGACCCGCGGGCATACCCGAAGCCGGCCTGCGGCCGCTCGATGCCGAGGATGGCGGCCCCGTCTACCACATTCATGCAGTACGCGCCGGCGAGCCGGCGGCACGCGCCGTGAACATGCCTGAATGGATGTTTCCGCAGGAGGGCGGCAAGGCGATGTTCCACACGCTGTGCAGCCGCATCGAGCGATTCAACAGCGAGCCCCTGCGCCGCTCGATCGCCGCGAGCCTGCCGGAAGCCGCCCGCGCGCTGCTACCCGACATCGAATCCCGCTCCCCCGGCGGCCGCAGTCTGGCCTACGCGTTCGCGGCCGCCGACCTGTTGGCGCGTCATTACCAACGGACGACCCGCCTGATGCTGCGGCTCACCCTGGCCTGCGCAGCGACGCTCGCCCTCATCTTCGAGCTCTATGCGGAGATCGTGCACTCGCGCTGGTTGCCCGCGGCCTATCTGACCGCGTTCGCCTCGCTGACGGTCATCCTGCTGTGGCAGAGCCGGCGCGACGTGCAGGGCCGGTATCTCGACTATCGAGCGCTCGCCGAAGGGCTGCGTGTGCAGTTCTACTGGCGGCTCGCCGGGCTGCACGACAGCGCCTCGTCCTCTTACCTGCGCAAGCAGGCCGATGAGCTGCGGTGGATCCGTGAGGCGCTGCGTGCCGCGGCGGCACTACCGCCCCCTGACACGGCGCACCCGGAGCTTGCGATCGAGCACTGGGTCGGTGGCCAGGCCGACTATTACGCCGACCGCGCACACTCGCAGCGCCACCGGCTGCACCGCCTCGAGCGCCGCTCGCGATTCTTTCTCGGTGCCGGCCTCATCGCCACCTCCCTCCTGGTGGTGTTCTGGAGCCAGCTCGAGGCTCTGCCGACCTGGCACCGCTGGATCGTCGTGCTCATGGGGTTCGCCCCCATCGCAGCCGCGCTCTGGGAAACCTACGCCGAGCGTCTCGGCCTGCGGACTCAGGTCAATCAGTACGCCCGCTTTGCCGGCATCTTCACACGCGCCAAGCGCTTCGCGGAACGCCTGGATGGCCATCCCGAGCTGCACGACAGGCACCACGCGCTCATCGCGCTGCTGCGCGAGCTCGGTCGCGAAGCGCTGATGGAGAACGGGGACTGGGTGTTGCTGCTGCGCGAGCGGCCGATCGTTCTGCCCAAGGGCTGAGCAGGCTCGTTCATGCACGGCATCACCCCGCCACCCCGTCGCACCCAATTATTAGGACTCATGCTCGGGCTGCTTGCGGCCCTCGGCGCGCGGGCAGCCCCGCTGCAAGCCAGGCTGCACGGTGATTTCATGCATTACACGTTCGCCCTGACCTGGCAGCCGGGATTCTGCGGCGCCGATGGCGGCTGCCTGCCCGATCAACCCCACACCGTGCTCATCGGCTTACACGGGCTCTGGGCATCGCGGCCGCAATCGCTGATCCGCCGTGGCATCAGCGCGCCAAAATGGTGGAGCCGCGGCTGCGACTACTATCGTCATGGCCACAGTCCTAGCGACAGCGCACCACCGCTGCCGCCGGCAACGCTGACGCGCCTGAATGCCGTCATGCCGCACCTCAAGGACAGTCTGCTGACGCACGAGTACGACAAGCACGTGCAGTGCTTCGGATTCGACCCGCAGAATTTCTTCCAGACCGAGTTGCGTATGCGCAGCGCGGTAACCGGCAGCCCCTTCGGCCGCTACCTGACCGCAACGGCCAGAGGACACGAAGTCAGGCGTGCAGAGGTGATCCAGGCCTTCATGCGCGCCTTCAGCACGAATCAGCACTCGGCACTGCAGCTGCGCTGCGAGCGCAATCAGCGTGGACAGGTGGTCCTCACCCAACTGTGGATCACGCTGTACCGGGACGCGTTGCCGCGCTTCCCGCGCGGCGACTCCTTCATGAACGCGCCGATCGCGCAGGATAACTGCCCGCCACGCTTCCAGGTCCCCGACTGGCAATGATCCGCAGGCCCGAGTAGTAGATGATCGTCACGATGAGCGCGGAGCACACCTGCCAGGGTATGAAATGGACCATGGATTTCGGCAGCAGGGTCTCCGACTGACCGAGAGCCACTCCGACGATCATCATCGTCAGCGCCCACGGGGCGGGCCACGAGAACCATTCCCGCAGACAGGTGGCTCTCCGATAGAACCCTGCGACCGAATCCGCGTAATAGCGCCCGTGGAACCAGTCCACCACCAGGATGAAGGTAAACGGAAAGAGGAGCGAGCCCAGCAGCGTCAGAAATCCTTCGATGACGCCGAGGATGCCGACAATCGCCAGCATGGTGGCGAAAACGCCCAATATGAGCACCACCGCCGGCTGCAGCATGCGATGCGGATTTCGATCCGCGACATTGATGACCGCCAGCAGGCTGGTGGCGGCGGGATATAGGTTCATCGCGTTGCAATGCGCGATGGCGAGGATCACGCCGATGGCGGATATCTCTCCCCATACGGGCAGGCTCTTGCCGAGCATGGCGACGTTCCAATCGCCGGTCATCTGCAGCGTGATCAGGCCCAGCGCCCCCATGAGCAGCACGGCCGCCATGACTCCGATGCTCGGATTCAATAGATAGAGCGCACGGTCGCGAGACCTCTCGCCCGCATGCGGCGCCGGGCAGAAGCGGCTGACCGTCGGGAAAATATAGGCCCACGCCAACAGGCTGAAGCTGAGGATGAGATCGACGTCCTTACCCCAGGCGACCGGTCCCTGCTGCCGCGGCAGGGCGAACGGATAGCGGCTGAAGAGAAAGTACGACAGGACGGCATAACACAGAAGAAAAACCAGCGCGGTATAGTTGTAGAACTTCTCCAGGACCTCCATGCCGAAAAACACCAGCGCTATCTGAACGATGCCCAGCAGCACGTACCACGTCGCGCCATAGCCGGGAAAAATCGTTCCCAGGATCTGACCGCCGACGTCCGTGTTGAGTCCGAACCACCCGGCGCCGACGATGGTATACAACACCGCGAGCACCGTTGCTCCGGCCACGCCATAGGTGCGGCGGGCCATCACCATGGAAATGATGGGTACCTGCCGGCCCATATGGGAGAAGAGCATCGATGGCACCAGGCCCACGAGCAGAGCGATCACGTTGAGCCAGGTGAAATTCCACAGCCCGGTGCCTTTCAACACCAGTCCGATCACGGGTGTGGTCGCGGACGCCGACGCGAGCCCCCAGATGACGAAAAGGGAGCCCGGCCGCATGTTTCGCTCCGAGTCCGGTACCGGCGCCACGCCCAGCGTCTCAAAGCCGTGCGTCTCCAGCTCCACCGCCTCGTGCCCCGTCTGACCGCGAGTCTGCGTCATTTCCGCCCCCCTCCGCTTACCGCGCGCCTCAGCCCGTGCCGAGACGCAATGCGGCAAACCCGTGTGGCAATAACTCCCCCACGGTCCATCGCTGCGGCTCGCCAGACGCATCGCAGTGGACGACGACCTCGGCCGCGGCGAATTCCGCCAGAACCTGGCGGCACGCGCCGCAGGGCGACAACAGGTCCGCGCCGGCGGCAGCGACCGCCACCGCGGTGATCCGGCGCGCGCCCGCGGCGACCGCGGCAAAGATCGCGACGCGCTCGGCGCACATGCTCAGTCCGTAGGAGATGTTTTCGACGTTGACACCCGTGAACACACGCCCCTGGTCGTCGATGACGGCCGCCGCGACGCGAAATTTGGAATAAGGCGCGTAAGCCCGATCGAGACAGTCCCGGGCGAGGGCGAGGAGAGCCTTCGGATCGGTTGCCATGCGCTCTGGTCCTGGCCTACTCGTCCGCGGTCAGCTTGCCGTACAACTCAGGGCGGCGGTCGCGGAAGAATTGCCAGCGATCGCGGACCTCGTGCACCATGCCCATGTCCATGTCATGGATCAGCAGCTCGTCCTGGTCACGGCTCGCAATCGCCTCGATCTGCCCGCGCGGGTTGACGAAATAACTCTGGCCATAGAACTCGCCGATGTCCCACGGCTGCTCCCGGCCGACACGGTTGATGGCTCCGATCCAGCAGCCGTTCGCGGCCGCCGAGGCCGGCTGCTCCAGTTTCCACAGATACTCCGACAGCCCCGCGACCGTCGCCGATGGGTTGACGATGTATTCGGCGCCGTTCAGCGCCAGCGCGCGCCAGCCCTCCGGGAAGTGGCGGTCATAGCAG
>DASXFY010000109.1:0-4474 GCA_036489335.1 Steroidobacteraceae bacterium | reverse complement strand
CGCCTTGGATTATCAAACGTTTGGATGTTGAGAAATTGCTTGCTCGAAGCGACCCAGTCAGTCCGCGCACAGAAAGCGCAGGCCAACTTTCACTTAAACTTCAGTGACGTACGAAGGTGTGCATCATGTCACGTAGTCGGTTCCGCCGACAAAGACGATATTGCGTGCGCTGGTGAGGTATTCCCCGGTGTGCAGCTGCCGTATCTGAGTCTCATTGATCACCGACTCGCGGAAGTCGAAGGAGTCGAGGTCGCGCGGCATGGGGAAGTGCGCCATGCGCAACTGGTATTCGTAGGAGCGCGCCTGGCGATCAGCGATCTCCGCCTGCAACAGCTGGGAGAGCCAGGTGGTTGGAGCGAGCTTCCTCTGGCTGAGCTGGGTCAAGCTCTCCTCCAGGGCGCTCGCCATGCCGCGCAGGCGCAGCGTTTTCAGCTGATCGGTCAGTTGGGTCTGCATGAGCATTCTCTTGCGTGTCGTTGAGGGGTACGGGTCGGATCGGGTGTGGTTGCAGCAAGCGGTCATAGCGCGCGCAGTTGGCAGCCGGCTCCACAGTGAGCTTCAGCGCCTCGGGGACCTGAAGGATCGGCGCCACAGGCGGCTGAGCGCGCCGGTGCAGGACGTTGACTACGTGAGCGCTGGTGACGACCTGCTCCTCCAATGCCTCAGCACAAGCGGCACTCACCGCTTCCAGCCCATAGGGGGCGACCATCAGCAGGATGTCGATGAACTGGCGGTCTCCGTCGGGATGGCGGGCGAGGCGCTCGCGAAGGCGCGTCATTGACGCGGGCAGGTTCCAGTCCTTGAAGGGGCGCCGTTGCGCAGCGTGAGAGCGGTCACGGTATTTGATGGACGAGTTTTCACGATCTGTGATGGACACGCGGCGTGAGTGATCGTGACGGCGGCGCGGGGGCCGGTGGCTGGGTCAGAACGGGTCGTCGTCGAAGGGAAGTGAGTGCTGCGCCTCAAGGAGGCGCTGCTCGCGGTAGAGCCTGTCGTGCTCGGATTCGCGCGCGCGGTGTGCGCGCAGGATGTGCGCCGAGTAACGGGTCTCGAGGTTGCTCGGCGAGAGTTTGGAGGAACTCGGCGAGCTGCAAGGCGGCTTCATCCGAGAGGTCGGGCAGGTCCAGGATCCGACAGGGCCGATCGGTGACATCGAAGGTGGGCTCAGTGTCGTCGGGCATGGTCGGCGCATCATTTGAGGATTATCGCGCTGCGGTGCGACGTGAGGTCTGCGTTTCAGGTCTGCCGAAGACCTGCAGGTAGAGTTTTTCGTCGAGGGTGGCGATCTCGCGCTGCGCGGCGGTCATGAGCAGCTCGGCGGACATGCTGACGAGGATGCGGAAGTTGCCGGCAGCGTGATCGACGAGGGTTTGACGCAGCTCCCGTGTCATGAGGCTGGCGTTACCAGCGGCGGCGAGCAGGTGCTCGAGGCAGGCGATGAGTTCCTCGCGGGAGGCGACCTCGGCGGCCAGACGCGTGCGGATGCGCGAGCCGAGCGGGATCAGCTCCTCGCGGCGCAGTTTCTCCAGCAGCCGGGCATCGCCGGCGAGCACGATGCAAAGGAGCGACTGAGAGTCAAAGCGAGCGCTTGCGAGCAGGCGCAACTCGTTCAGGACCAGCGGGCTCATCTCCTGTGCCTCGTCGCAAAGCAACACGGAGCGACGGGTGGTCGAGCCCAAGTGATCGAGCCAGCGGGTGCGCAGCGCCTTGAAGCCGCCCCAGCGATTGCTGACGCGGATGGAGACCCCAAAGATGTCGCCAAGCTCGCGATAGAAGTCGGAGAGGTTACTCTGGGGATGGTGGACGACGCCGACGGAGAGGTCTGCCAGGCGGGCGAGGCGCTCGGCGAGCACGCGCAGGACGACACTCTTTCCGGAGCCGGGATCACCGTGGATGAGGGCGAAGCCGCCCTCGCGCAGGTGAGCCTGCTCGATGCGCCAGCAGAAGTTCTCGATCTTCGGTGATCGGTAGAGAGCTTCGGTAGGTACCTCAGGTGAGAACGGGTCGAACTTGAGGCCGTAGAGGGCCAGCAGCTTCTGGTTCATGTGGGATCATCCTTCGGGTCGGAGTCGGCTAGATACGCCGGCGGCAGGCCCGTAGCGGCGTACTCGGCGATCATTTGCTTTAGGAGCGGCGCGATGCCGGAGGCGGTTTGTGGTGTCGGCTCGTTGCTCGCGGGTTCGAGCACCCGGCGGAAGCGCTCGGCATTGGCGGCCTTGTCGATCGGGCGCACTGGGCAGAGCACGGCGCCGGAGCGCGCCTCGATGAGGTCCACTCGGCTCAAGTCCCAGCGGGCATAGCGCAGACGCACATCGCTCAGGTGCCGGTATCGGGAGGGGATCTCAAAGCGCTGACCTTGGAGACTCACCGTGCCATCGGAGCGGCGCTGGCGGCGCTTGACCTCGATACGGAAGGCCGCCCGCAGCGCCGCGCTCCCCGGACACTCACGGCCGACGTTGGGGCCTGCGAGATAGCGCTCGAGCGGCGTGGCGCCGATCTCGCGGTGCACGGTGCGATGGTATTCCTGGGTAATCCACGCCTGGGTGGCAAGGTTCAACTGATCGAGCGTGAGGTGTGGCTCGCCCTCGAGCATCGCCAATAGGCGCGACTCAACTCGGGACCACCAGTTCTCTTGCTTCCCGTTGACATGGGGAGACCGGGGAAGTGTTGGAACGTGCAAAATACCTAACGCGGTGAGCCCCGCGGTGAACTCCCCGGACATCATCGGCGAGCCGCGATCGTTCATCAGCGAGCGAGGCAAGCCCACCTTCTGCAGCGCCTGACAGAACCCGTGCACGAGCTGCTCGGTCCCTTCACTCTTGTACCACTGGGCGTGCGCAAGATATCGCGAGCGATCATCGATGAAGGCAACGAGCAGCGGCTTGATCCACTCTGCGGCGCGGGTGAGGACTTTGCGCGAGCCGTGGTGGAAGTCCAGGTGCACGAGCTGCAGGCAGTACTCGACCTCGTAGCTTCGAACCTCGCGCTCGACCAGTCCAGCATCCCTGTCAGGAGTCTCCTCGTCACGGCGCTTCGGACGCTTGCGGATGAGGCCCTGGGCCTTTAGATACCGCCGCACGCTCGCGTAGGAGGGGCAAGGTACGGGAGGATCGGCGGCGGCGAGGACGACGCGCAGGTTGTCGTGCAGGAGTTGGGCGTTCCACGACGGGTGCTCAGCGTACTGCGCACGCAAAGCCTCGGCCGCCAGGGCAGAGAAGCTCGGGAAGCAACCGATGTCGCGACGGACCTGATTACGCAGCACCGACAGCGGATCGGCAGCATTGCGAGCAGCGTAATACCAACGCTCGATCGTGGAGGCGCCAAAGCGCACCTGAAGACCGGTCAGCGGATGGCGCCAAGTCCGCTCCGCCAACGCGCTCAGCGCCGCCTGCAAATCCCCGGGCGCAGGAGGCGCGGCCAACAAGGGCCCGATGATCGCAAAACGCAGCCTTGCCCACCGATCCCGCTCGGGCAGATCGTCGTCGGAACTCATTATCGCCTCCCAACATCGCGATATCGCGACGGCGGGCAGCCTATGCACCCGCTCTGGCTCGCGCCACCGGCATCCTCTGCGGGAGGGAGAGCGTTCGAGCGCGGCCCTCGGATTACTTGCTCACGGAGGCGGTGCTCAACGGGGAGATGAAGCGCAACATCTGCGCGATCCGGTCCACGGACCGCTCGGCCTGGAACCGCGCGAGCAAACCATGCGGCAGTTCTCCACCAGGCAGCGACGGCACGAAGCGCTCACGGACCGACTGCCAGAACCGTGTGCGCTGGAAATCCCTCTCCCACCACGTGCGCCATCGCCCCACGGTGCGCGCCGGAACCTCGAGCAGGTTCCCTACCGTGCGCGACACGGAGCTGGTCGGCGGGGAGACCAGCATCAGCATCACCGCCACATACACCCGCCGGCCCAGAAACCGCACCGACGCCGGCGTCGAGCGGGCATCACACCACCCGCACGTGAAGCTCAGCCGCCGGGAATACTCCTCCCGCACCGCGGCCGGACAGCCGCGCGGCTTTCGGGGAAAATCCGCTACATGAAGGGGACCTTTGCAGTCCAGACAGCGCGCCTGCCGCGTCTCGGCGGCGAGCTCGGCATCGATGCGCGAGAGAAAGCGGAAAAAGGCGAGATCGTGCAATAAGGCGTGGCACACTCTGGGGGGTCTCCTGGCTTGGTAACCGGAGACTCCCCCGAGGGGGTCTGAGCGATCAAGGCCCCCGAAGGGGATCTCCCTCACCCCATCAGCAGGATCGCCCTCGGCGGCCACCAGAGCTCCTGCCCGGCCCAGGGCCGGGCAGTCGGCGCCACCGCTTCGCGGCCGCGCGAACCGAAGACGATGTAGAGATGTAGAGATCAGGAGCGGAGAAGACCTTCAGCGTGGTCACGATCCGTGATGGACCTCGGGAGCCGTCCCCCAACAAACGTGATCAGAAATCCGTTCCGGCCCATCAAATAGGATGGCCGTGCTCA
>DASXFY010000094.1:0-9332 GCA_036489335.1 Steroidobacteraceae bacterium | reverse complement strand
AAGAAGAGTCGTTCCTCATAGCACATGGCCGTCCTCCTGCAATGACTTCGTTGTGGGCTCCCCGGACAAAGGATAGCATCGTGGCGGCCACGCCAACGTAGTCTAAACGCCACCTAGGCCGCACCTACTAGGCCCAGTTCTCGGGACGTAGGTGTCGCAGGTTCAAATCCTGTCACCCCGACCACTTGTTCCTGCGCCGGCGCCCATCAGCAGGGCTGCAGGCTGCATCGCATACTCCGCCCACAGTGATCCGCCCTCCCCAGGCGAGAGCATGATTTCGCCGAGCATCTCGCGCAGGATCAGCCGCGCTTTGGCGGATGCCGCAGGATCGCCCCCAAGACCCTGGTCTATCTGCTCGCGATTGAGCGCTCTGCGGTTCGCGGCAACATCGCCAGTAGGCGCGCGTTATCGCGCTTTGTGGGCTGGACGTCGAATACCTGTCGGCGCTTGGCTTCCGCCCGGTCGATGGCCGCCTGCAGTTCATCGGGTGTGAGGTCCGGGTCGCCGGCTTTCAGGCGCTCCCGCAATCGCATGATGCGGGCGTCAAGCTCCTCGAACTCACGAGGCAGATCCGCCGCGCGAGCCGCGACTACTCGGATCCGCTCGGCATATGCGGCACGCATCTCGTTCCCCATTCGCGCCACCCGCTCGGGTTCCAGCAGGTCGCGATAGATTCCGCCGAGAATGACGCGCTCAATCGCATCACGGCGCACCCGAATGTCGTTCGCGCATGCGCCACCCCTCCAGTGACCGCTGCAGGCGTAACTGCGTGCGTCCGCGATGACGTAGTGCGCCTTACAGACCTTGCATACGAGCAAACCGCTCAGCAGATACCTCGTTTTGCCGCCGCTCTTCAGTCGTTTGTCGCTGTCAGCGGAGGCCCGCGTGCGGGCCTGAGCCCTCTCGAACACCTCGTCTGGAATGATCCGCAGGGATTCTTCCCGATTCTCGACCCAATCCGCCTGCGGACGCCGCCGGCGCTTGTATTTGCCGCTGTCGGGATCGCGAACGAACTGCGAGACGTTCCAGCGCATCCTGCCGCAGTAAAGCGGATTCTTCAGAATGACGCGAATCGCTGAGGCCATCCAGCCAGTGCACCGACGTGTCTTACGTCTCCACGTCGAACCAGGACTCGGAACGCCACGAGCGTTCAGCTCACGCGAGATCGCTAAACAGCTCGCGCTGTCGACGAACCGCGTGAATATCTCTCGCACGATGGCTGCCTGCTCGCTGTCGATTTCGAGCACCGTACCGATGCGGGTAGGCTGACCATAAACATCGAGCCTCGAAGGATCGAGTACTGGCTTCAATCGGAAGCCGTACGGCCTGCCCCCGCACCAGAAGTGCTTCTGGGCCTGTCCGGTCAAGCCCCGATGCACACGCTCTCGCAAGTCGTCGAGAAAGATTTCGTTCATCAGCCCTTTGAAGCCGCGATGAACTTTCCGGGCCTTGCTCGTGGAGTCGTAACCATCGCTCGTGGCGATGATCCGCAATCCGATGAATTCCAGGCGGCGGATCGTACGCTCGCACTCCACGGCATCGCGGGTCAGGCGCGACAGGTCATCAACGATGAGGACATCGAAGTCCCGCCGGGCAGCCGCTTCCAGCATGGCCCGGTACTGCGGCCGGTTCGCATCCGTGCCGCTCATTGCGGCATCGGCATAGGTGGCCACGACGGTCCACCCTTCCAGCTCCGCGCGCTTGCGGCAGTTGCGAAACTGGTCCTCGATGCTCGTGGCACGCTGCAGGTCAGAGCTGAAACGCGCGTAGAGAGCGGCCTTCATCTTCTCGCCTCCGTCTGCTTCAGGTAGCGGTCAATCGCCCGGCGAGTCGACTCACTCACCGGAATGCCCGTCTTGTCTTTGATTTTCAGGAGGGCAGCGTGCTGCGCATGAGTCAGGTAAATCAGCACCTGCTTCACGTTGACGGGCTTTGACGGCATCTCCGTTCTTTGCGTCCGATCCCACTTGGCTAATATTAGCCTCTCCGTCACCACTCGCCAAGTGATCCCCGGCTGAAGGTACCGCCTCCCCTCCCGAGTCACTCTCTGCGGGTTCTTGGCGCGGCTCCCGCGCCGCCGACTCTTCGAAGAGCCGATCGAGGGCAGCACGCGCGAACACGCGGGCGAGCTCATCGAGCAGATGCGGCGGATAGCTCACTTGCCCGCTGTCTTACCGCCTGAGATAGACCGCCGTGATTTCCGGTCGCTCGTGGCCCAGTTCGCGGCTGATAGTTTGGCGAGCGAGGGAATCCTGCAGGCGTTGCGCGGTCGTGAGCGCCCGCGCAACCGGACCGCCGGCGGCGGGCGCTTTCCAGCCCGTCAGCGCCTCGTATCGGGCTTGCGCGTAGCGGTGCCGCAGCCCGTGCATGTGACTGAGGCCGGCCGCCTTGCACTGGCCGTCATACGTATGCCGCTGCTGGATGTAGGTCTTGTGAGCCGGAATGAGTGAGCCGGCCCCGCCGATCTGGTGCGCCTGGTCGAGCGCCGCGCGCTGCTCGGGCGTAGTGATCGGCACTGTTCGGGGACGCCCACCCTTCGTCCACGAGCCTTTGAGCACGAGGCAGTCGCCTTGGTCGGCGTAGCTCGGCTGTAATTTGATGGCTTCCTCGCGCCGGAGGCCGAACGCTTGCTGCAGCACGAGGCTCACGCGGACGTATGGGTCGCCTATGCGCGCGAGGCTGTCCCCGAGTTCGCGAGCCTTATCCTCGTTGGTGACGAATCGCCGGTCCGGGATGGCAAGGCGGGCGTTGTCGGCCGGGATCAGCCCGGCCTTGCCCACCTTCTCCGCCCACCAGCGCAGATGCGCCACGCGATTCTTGAGCGTCCCGGCGGACAACCCCTCGTCCTGCCAGCGCCGAAGGAGCATTTGGACGTGCTTCCCCTTGAGCGAGCCGGCACGCATCTGCCTGAAGCCCGCATCGCGCAACTGACGGCTTGCCAGGGTAAGCGTTCGCAGCCGGTCTGCCTGTGTGGCATGGCTGCCGTCGCGGTTGCGCTGGCAGAGCACCCGCAACGTGTACGCCAAATCATCCATCGAAAGCTCCTATCGTCTTTTCAGCTCTGAGCGGAACCCGGTCAGTGTTATTGCCAACTCGAAAAGCGAGATTCCCCGAAGGGACAAGGGCCAGGTGCTCAGATCACCTGTTGCCTCATATGAGGCGTCCGCCGTGCTCCCTGTGGGGAGTTCGCGCGGCGGATCGAATCGAGGGACGACAAGAGCCGAGAGCTGGGATGAATACCTCCTTTCAGAGTGGGTGGAGAGGGGTGCAAACAGGAAACGGGAGTCAGGCCGCAGCGAAACGCTGCGGCCTGCACTGGGCGGCGTGAGGATATGCTGAGGCAGAGAGGACTCTGCCGAGGAATCAGTAGGGTTCCACCCCCAGGGCGGGGCGACGCGCGCGCGGGAACCTGAGCGCGTCCGGGTCGGTTCCTCCCCAAGCGGGGACGAGCGCTTTCAGGAACCTGCGCTCTGGGCAGCCGATTGGGTACGGCGTCGGCGAAGCAAAGACTTCACACGACTGGCGCTGATGCCCTGCGCCAGGGAATCCGATGTCGATGCACCGGCATTCCTACTGCAACACCAGTATGACAGGTCATCATCACGCAAGTTCCAGTCTTTAGGATACTGCGCCAACCCGCATTGTTGCCGCAGTCGTCGCCGGCCGTCACTGCGGCGTGCAGTGACGGCCTCGCTGTTGCGGAAATATGTTGCAGGGAGAATTCAGTGGACTGCTGCGGCGCTCCCTGGCGCAGTATGGAGTGGCGAATTCCAACCCATGTCGCCAAGACACGAGCCCCTGATCGGGCATCATCACGTGATCACGCGCCTGACGGCGGCCGTGTAATACACCGCGCGCCCTGGACGTAACAAACGACGCTGCGGTCACTATGCAATCAGAACGCCCAGTACCGACGTCAGGAAGAACGGCGCTTCGCCAGACTCGATCTGTAGAGCTGGATATTGGCCATGTCGATTTCAGTGTAGACTGCGTTGAGCGCCGTGATCCCCTGCGCCAACACGACTTCCGCTTCGATATCCGACGCCCGCTCATCGAACGCCCGGTAAGCGACAACGACCATCGAAAGTGCATCACTGAATCGACCGAGAATTGCGTGCAAGTCAGGAAGGCTTTTTGTGCGTCCCTGAGACTTCTTCTCAAAACGCATGCCGTCCTTGCCCTTCGGCAAGGACCGGGAGTGAGCGCGGCGACGGTTACGGACGACACGTCGATGCCGTGGCGCGGTTCGGTGAGTCTTGCGGACAGCCATCTCGATGGGCTCTCGTTGGATTGTATCCACGCCGGGCGCGGCGCTGCGAAAGCAGACGATACCCCGAGGGGCTTTCGTCTGGAACTGCAGGAACAGCGCAAATCGCTTGAGCGCTACAAGCGACCCACCACTTTCATGGGCATGCGCCGCGCGCTGCTCGCGCCAATATCGGCTCAAAAGTAGTTGGAGCGAAGGGAGGCGCGGATCCGTGGGCAGCAACTGGAATTCGGGGTTGATTTACTGGAAGGACCACACGCCGAGGCTGGCGGTGAGGTATCCGCTTACGCACCTGCATCCATTCATCCAGGTTATCAAGCTCCCCGCCACTGACCGGCATCCCGCCCGCTCGGTCGGGCTGCACGTCTCGTTCGGCCTGCATACGTTCACGCGCGCGGTCGAGCTGTGCGATGGAGACCACGAGCTCTATCGAGACAACCGCGAGGTGAGGACATTCTGCCCGACGCGATACAAGCGATCTCTCGAATTGCCGGGCATCATCCGCACGCTCGAAAGGCGCCGATGCGAATTCGCACGAGGATTCAACGGCCCGGTAAACTACGTGACCGTCGAAATGACGGACGGTACGCGTTACGCGGCGTTTTTTGATCTGCGCCGCCTGGCCCCAACGCGGTTCACCTGATGGTGCAGTCCGCCTACGTGCTCGAGCCCGGCAAGCCAGCGCCCGGGAAGGGCCGAATCCACTTCCACGCCCTCCTCGGCCATGCGCTCCGCGGCACGACTCCCCGACCGCCGCGATGATGCGGTATTCGTCCGGGCCCAGAAATGCGAAACCCCGCCAAGAGCGGGGTTTCGTCAGTCCGGATCCTCTTACCTGCCACCGGGGCGGACCTCTTGCGAGGCGGGCGTGCACCAAGCCGGCTTTTGTGCACGAGGATAAGTCTAGGACGCTCGCTGTCGATTAACAAGTCGTTTTCACCGCCACGAATGAACATGGGTCCGCATTGGGGCAACCACTTGAATTTACTTGGAAATCACGTGGGGCAGGGACAGCAGAATACTCGCACTGCATAACTCCCGTGAATCCGTGAATCTGGTTGCCACTCCCCCAGAGCAGCGACGGGCCGTCAAATGGGGCATGTCCACTCCGGCGGGTCGACTATCAGGTTTAAATGGTTAAATACGCTCCTCAGCAGGTGGAAACTCACGATGCGTTTTACTGTCGCGACTTATGGGAGCGAGGGCGACACGCGACCGTTCGTCGCGCTCTGCCGCGGCCTGATCGCTTCAGGGCACCGGGTGCGATTGCTCGCGGAACAGTCATCAATTCACAACGCGCACACTCACGGAGTCCCGGTCGAGCCACTCGGTGGCGACATCAAAGGGACTCTCCCCCTCGGCAATCCGATGCGGGAGCTGCGAACGGCCGATGTGCTGGCGGCGACAAAGGCTGGCCTCCGGGTGGTCAACCATAACGCCGCGGCATGGATGAAAGCAGTGGCGGAGGATGCGCGTGGCGCAGACGCGATTCTTTTTGCGGGCCTCGCCTCGCTCGCCGCCAGAACTGTGGCGGAAGAGTTGGACAAGCCGGCAATTGCACTGTGGCTGCAACCCACGACCCCTACGCGCGAATTTGCTTCTCCGACTCTGCCTCCAATGAAGCTTCCAGGTTGGCTCAACCTACTGAGCTATCGAGTTTCTCCGCAAGCCATGATGCGGCGCTTTTACGGAAAGGCGAATCGCGCAGCCCGCGCTGCGCTCTTTGGAAATGCGCCCGCCCGGGGACCAAAGCCCGAAATTCCAATTCTCTACGGCTTTTCCCGTTATCTGGTTTCACCACCACGCGACTGGCCGACGTCGCACCGAATATGTGGACACTGGGCATTACAGCCTGACGATTGGCAGCCGCCGCCCGAGTTGCTGGATTTCCTCTCCGGCGGGCCGCCTCCCCTCTACGTGGGCTTTGGCGCGGTATCCAGCTTCATCCGGCAGAAGGGGCTGAACGCGATCGCAGCGGCGATCGGACGTCGGCGGACGATCTTTTCAGCCGGCTGGAGCAAGATCACCGCGGACATGCTGCCCAAGAACTTCTTTCTTCTGGGCGATACCCCGCATAGCTGGCTGTTCCCGCTCACTTCCGTGATCATCCACCATGCCGGGGCCGGAACGACTCACTCCGCCGCGCGCGCCGGAGTGCCGTCCATCCCCGTGCCCTTCGGAGTAGACCAGTTCTTCTGGGCCGGCAGGCTGGCGTCCGCGGGCGTCGCGCCGAAGTATGTTCCTGCACCCAAGATTGACGCGAAGAAGCTGGGCGCCATGATCGAGTTCGCAGGAGAAGCCAGCGTTCGCGAGCGCGCACAAGCATTGGGTCGAGCGATGGCGGAAGAAGATGGCCTCGCGAATGCGGTAACGGCGATTGAAGCGACAGCGAGGTCCGGCGCAGCGACCAACTACCGGTGAGCCTTGCGCGGCGCGCGCCTGTGAGTGCCGCCCTGCACGACCGCACATAGCCTGCGTGCTCTGCGCGGTCGGGGACTACCGAACGCGGAGTCGTACGAAGGTGGCAGGAACAACGTAAATCCCCTCACCCCGACCAATCAATACAGCCACTTAGTGCAGATCTGGTCGCGCTCCAGCGCAGGGATTTTCCACCTGGGGCGCATCGGGGGCACAAACTCGAGCGGTAATCGAGCGGTCTTCCTCGGCCGCCAGTCGGCCGCGATCTCGCACTGCGTTCTCGGCATCAGCTCGACGGCTGCCCGTGGTTGCTGAGGACTTCCGAGCTAATCCCGCCGCCGATGGCCCCGACAATGAGCTAAACAACGAGCAGTTCGTAGAGGACGTCCTCCGTAGCGCGCGCAAGACAAGCGAGCCGACACGTAGCGCCCGGATCGGGACCTACGCGCCATCGGGCTGCGAACGCTGTATCCCGCACCCCGGGAATGTCCGCATTGCCTCAGGAAAAATGTTACCGGACTGGCTCGTTGCCTCACCTGAGATGTTACCGTCGGCCCAGCGTGTGAGGATGGCGGCCTCACCACGGGGGAGGCGGTATGCATACCAAGTTGACTCACGCGGCACGAGCCGAGCTCGCCAACGCCATTCGGCCACCGGTATCGGTCGGCGACAGGCAAAGAAAAGCACAAGATCCTGGATGAGTTCATCGCGACGACGGGCTATCACGAGAAGTCGGCGATCCGAGTGCTGAACGGTGAGCCAACCGCAAAGCGGCCGCAGACGCGCAGTCGGCCCTCGCTCTACGACGGGGCGGTCCGTGCATCATTGATCGTGCTTTGGGAGGGTTCAGATCGAGTCTGTAGCAAGCGGCTCAAGGCCCTCATACCAATTTTGCTGCCCGCCTTGGAGCGCCACGGACATCTGAGGCTCGATGCAACGATCCGCTCCAAGCTCCTCGCAATGAGCGCGGCGACGATTGACAGATTGCTGCGAGCGCCAAGGAACGCGACCCGCTCAAAAAAGGCTCGCCGCATGGTGCCTGAGCTGCGCCGGCGTGTGCCGCTACGAACCTTTGCCGATTGGAACGAGCCCCTTCCCGGCAGCATGGAAATGGACACCGTCGCGCATTGCGGGGAAGCCAACCGCGGCAGTTACATCAGCAGCCTGGTCCTCACCGACATTGCAAGCGGGTGGACGGAAGCTGCACCCCTGGTGGTGCGCGACAGCACTCTGGTGGTTGAGACGCTCGAGCGTATCCGCCTCGGCTTGCCCTTTGCCCTTCGCGCGCTGGATGTCGACAACGGCAGCGAATTTGTGAACGATAAAGTGATCGCCTACTGCCTGAGTCATGGGATCGAACTCACTCGCTCGCGCCCCTATCGCAAAAACGACCAAGCTTGGATCGAGCAGAAGAACGGGGCTGTCGTTCGCAAGCTTCTTGGATACCGGCGCTTTGAGGGCATCGCGGCCGCGAAGGCGATCACGCGCCTGTATGGCGCCTCGCGGCTGTTCGTGAACTTCTTCCAGCCCTCGTTCAAACTGGCTGAAAAACATCGCGAGGGCGCTCAGGTCTCCAGGCGCTACTACCCGCCGCAGACGCCCTGCGAGCGACTGCTGCAAGCGGAGAGTATCCCAGAGGCAGCGAAAGCCAAGCTGCGCGAGGTCGCCGGCGCCCTCGACCCCTTGAAGCTTCTGGAGGAGATGCGGGCCGTGCAGGCACACCTGACCGCACTCGCCGATGGCGAGATACCGCCCAGTTCTACGCTCGAACCGCCCGATCTTGCATCGTTTGTGGCCAGCCTCTCGAGCGCATGGCGGGGAGGCGAGGTGCGTCCGACCTTCTCCGTGGGGCCGGCAAAGGCAGCTTCCGTGCGCTCAAGGCGGCGTGGCCGATCGTGTGTCGTCGCCTGGAGGGGTGTCCGAACATCAATTCCTCGCAGCTCTTTGAGGAGCTTTGCGCACAGTTCCCAGGTCGCTTTAATCCCTACCAACGGAAAACGCTGACCAAGCGAGTCACAATATGGCGCCGGGATGCCCGTGCTCGCGGTGTAGTCATTGATCACATCAAATGGCGTAACCTTAATCACAAGCCTCGTGGCATCCGCCCTGATCCTTTCAAAGCGCACTGGTCAGAGATGCTCGAATGCCTGGAGACACGGCCGGATCAAACAGCCCTGGAACTTCTCCTCGAGTTCCGGGCACGCTATCCGGAGCGTTACACCCTTCGGCAACACTCTACGATGCAGCGACGCCTCCGGGTGTGGCGTCGCGAAGCCGTGAAGCGGCTAATCTGCGACGGCAAGGAAATGACGCAGGATGTCAGCGCAGAGAAATGGTGATCAGCGCGCCGTCCTGTGGGCATCGGCCTTCTGCCACCTTCGGCGGCAGACTGCATGGCGTATTACCCGAAAGCGAGATCCGGAGACGGGGCCAGAACGGCGTCAGTAACATGCCTCGTGAGGCATCCGGTAACAAAATTACGTGAGGCAATACGACCCCCAGAACCGGGGGTGCGGACAGAACCTTGGACTGGTTTAAGTTGCATATCCGAGGTTCGCGCGGTACTCCATGGGACTGCGTGAGCCCAGTGACATTTTGATCCGGTCTTGGTTGTACCAGCGAATGTACGAGTCAACCTCAGCGATGA
>DASXFY010000081.1:0-18770 GCA_036489335.1 Steroidobacteraceae bacterium | reverse complement strand
TTGCGGCAGAATGGTTCGACAATTCCCGTCTCGGCGAGCAGGTCGCGGTCAAGGTAGCGACCGCAGTATGGTGAGCGCGGCCGAGTCACCGACGTGATGATCTTCACATCTGAGTCCGAGCATTAACATAAAGAGAACCGGATCACATTTGCGGGCGCTCGCCTGCAGACCAGTGCGCATCACGTACGCGCTGTACGCGGTGATCACGTTTTTCATTCTCGGGGTCACCGCGCTCGTCGCCACGTTGATTCTGCCGGGCGTGCGGCGGCGCCGGTCGGCGGCGCGAGCGGTGGCGCGAGCTTTTTTGTGGGTCGCGGGCATGCCGCTCACGGTGCGCGGACTGGAGCGGCTCGCATCCGGACAGTGCATCGTGGTTTCCAATCACGCCAGCTATCTCGATGGGCTGGTGTTCACCGCCGCCCTGCCCGCGCGCTTCAGCTTCGTCATCAAGCGGGAGATGTCGGCCGTGCCGCTCGCGGGACTCTTCCTGCGGCGCATCGGCTCGGAGTTCGTGGAGCGGTTCGAACGCAACCGCGGCGCGGCGGATGCCCGGCGGGTGCTGCGCAAGGCCGCCAGCGGTCACTCGCTGGTGTTCTTTCCCGAGGGTACCTTCACCCGCACCCCGGGGCTGCTGAAATTCCATACCGGGGCCTTCGTCACCGCCGCGCGCGCCGGCTGTCCCGTGATCCCGGCTGTCGTGCGCGGCACGCGCGCGGCGTTGTCGCCGACCGGCGCGCTGCCGCGCCCCGGACGGATCGAGATCGAGATTCTGCCGCCAATCGGTGCACAGCCGCAGCCGGGAGAGGCTTCATCGGCGGCGCTGAGAGACCGTGCTCGCCAGGCGATCCTGCTCGCGCTCGGAGAGCCGGACCTCACATGTTCCGGCGATACCGCCCGCCCACCTCATACAGAGCCTGCGAGATCTGCCCCAGCGAGCAGGCCTTGACGGACTCCATGAGCTCCGCGAACACATTGCCGCCGGCGCATGCGACCTGCTTCAGGCGCGCGACAGCGGCCGCAGAGCGCGCGGCGTTGCGCGCCTGAAAGGCGCGCACGGCCGCCACCTGATCCTGCTTCTCCTCTTCCGTGGAGCGGATGAGTGCCGCGCCCGCGTGCTCCGCGGCGCCATCCGACTTGGAGAGGAAAGTGTTGACTCCGACGATGGGCAGGCTGCCGTCGTGCTTCTTCGTCTCGTAGTAGAGCGACTCCTCCTGAATCTTGCCACGCTGATACATGGTCTCCATGGCCCCGAGCACGCCGCCGCGCTCGGAGATCGCCTCGAACTCCCGATACACGGCCTCCTCGACCAGATCCGTCAGATACTCGATGGCGAACGAGCCCTGCCAGGGATTTTGCGTCTTGTTGAGTCCGAGCTCGCGGTTGATGACGAGCTGGATCGCGACGGCGCGCCGCACGCTCTCCTCGGTGGGGGTCGTCAGCGCTTCGTCGTAGGCGTTGGTATGCAGGCTGTTGCAGTTGTCGAACAGCGCGTAGAGCGCCTGCAGGGTCGTGCGGATGTCGTTGAACGAGATCTCGCGCGCATGCAGGCTCCGCCCGGAGGTCTGCACGTGATATTTCAGCATCTGGCTGCGGGGCCCGCCGCGATAGAGGTCGCGCATGGCGCGCGCCCAGATGCGGCGCGCAACCCGGCCGATGACGGCATACTCGGGATCCATGCCGTTCGAGAAGAAAAACGACAGGTTGGGTGCGAAGTCATCGATGGCCATCCCGCGGGCGAGGTAGTACTCGACGATGGTGAAGCCATTGGCGAGCGTGAAGGCGAGCTGGGAAATCGGATTGGCCCCGGCTTCGGCGATGTGATAGCCGGATACCGACACCGAGTAGAAATTGCGCACCCGCTGGTCGATGAAGTACTGCTGCACGTCGCCCATCATTCGCAGTGCGAATTCAGTCGAGAAGATGCAGGTGTTCTGCGCCTGATCCTCCTTCAGGATGTCCGCCTGCACCGTGCCGCGCACCGCCTGCAGCGTCTCGGCCTTGATGCGCTCGTAGACCTCAGGCTCCAGGAGCTGATCGCCGGTGACGCCGAGGAGCGCCAAGCCGGAGCCGTCATGTCCCGCCGGTCGCGCGCCTTTGTACGCCGGCGGCGCGATGCCGGGCTCGGCCGCCTGCCGGTGGAGCTCGACGATGCGTTGCTGTGCTTCGCCCCAGCGTCCCTCGCCCTTGAGGTAGCGCTCCACCCGCTGATCGACCGCGGTGTTCATGAACATTGCGAGGATCATGGGCGCCGGACCGTTGATGGTCATGGAAACGGAAGTCGAAGGCAGGGTCAGGTCGAAGCCCGAATAGAGCTTCTTCATGTCGTCGAGCGTCGCCACCGAGACACCGGAATTGCCCGTCCGCCCGTAGATGTCAGGCCGCGTGTCGGGATCCTCGCCGTAGAGCGTCGTCGAATCGAATGCGGTGGAGAGGCGCACCGCGTTACCGCCCAGCGCGAGATAGTGGAAGCGTCTGTTGGTGCGCTCCGGTGCACCCTCGCCGGCGAACATCCGTGTGGGATCCTCCTCCTCGCGGCGATAGGGATACACACCGCCCGTGTAAGGATAGGAGCCGGGCAGGTTCTCCGTGCGAATGAAGCGCAGCTGTTCCCCCCAGTCGGCGAAGCGCGGCACGGCGATCTTGGGGATACGCCGGTGCGACAGCGTCTCGGTGTAGTTCTCTCCCTTGACCTCGCGCTCGCGAACCTTGTAGGAATACGTCTCCGCCGTGGCGGCGCGCACCCGCGCCGGCCAGGCCTTCAGGTCCTTGACTGCTTCCGCGCCAACTTCGTCGAGCGCCCGGTTGTACGCGGCGCGCAGCCCTCGCCGCGTCGCATCGGCCGCGGGATCCGCCAACACGGCATCGTTGCAATGCTCCAGGGGTGCGGGAAGCGCGGCGTCCTCGAGCGCCTGCAACGCCTGATGGAGGCCGAACGCGCGTGAGGCTGCGGTTGCCTGGGCCTCCGCCGCCTCGCGCGCGCCACGGCCGCCCTGCGCGATCTCCGCCAGATAACGCACTCGCGCGCCAGGGATCAGCGGCTCACGCGCCGTCAGCTCCACCGGACCGGGGTCCGAGACCTGCCAGGCCGCGGCGCCGATTCCTTTGCCGGCAATACTGGCGCCGAGCGTGGCAAAGAGGCGGTTGACGCCCGGGTCGTTGAAGCGGCTGGCGATAGTCGGGAAAACGGGCAGGTCATCATCGGGAAGCCGCGCCTGCGCCGGATGATTGCGCCGCCACTGCTTGCGCACGTCTCGCAAGCTGTCGTGTGCGCCGCGCTTGTCGCTTTTGTTGAGCACGATCATATCGGCATAGTCCAGCATGTCGATCTTCTCGAGCTGGCTGGCCGCGCCGTACTCGCCCGTCATCACATAGAGCGACAGATCGACGAGATCCACGACCTCGCTATCCGCCTGGCCCGTGCCGGCAGTCTCGACGATCACGAGATCGAAGCCGGCGGCCTGATAGAGTTGGATCACATCCTTCAGCACGGCGGAAGTCGCAAGATGCTGCCGGCGGGTGGCCAGCGAGCGCATGAAGATGCCGTCCCCGGCGAGGCTGTTCATGCGGATGCGGTCGCCGAGCAGGGCGCCGCCGCTTCTGCGGCGGGTCGGGTCCATGGCCACCACGGCAATCTGCCGGTCGGGAAAATGCCTGCTCAGCCGCGCCAGCAGCTCATCGGTGAGGCTCGATTTACCGGCGCCGCCGCTGCCGGTGATGCCGATGACGGGAACACGAGTGCGCGAGCGGGCCAGGATGCGGCGCAGCTGCTCCGCATCGCCACTTCCGGGCTCGGCGTTCTCCAGCAGCGTGATTGCGCGGGCGACTTGGGCATGGTCCCGCGGATTGAAGGGCCGTGGCTCGTAGACAGGTTTCACGGCGGCGCGTACACGGGCGAATACGTCGTCCACCATACCGTCCAGGCCGAGCTTTCGGCCGTCCTCGGGCGTATAGATGCGCTCGACGCCATGCTGCTGCAAAGCTTCGATCTCGGGCGGCGCGATCGTTCCGCCGCCGCCCACGATCACGCGAATGTGCTCGCAGCCACGCTCCCGCAGCATGTCCACCATGTAGACGAAGTATTCGTTGTGACCGCCCTGATACGAGCTTGCGGCGATCGCGTCCGCGTCTTCCTGGATCGCGGCCCTGACGATCTCCGTGACGCTGCGATTGTGGCCAAGGTGCACGACCTCGGCGCCGTGGGCCTGTAGCAGCCGCCGGATCATGTTGATCGCCGCGTCGTGACCGTCGAAGAGCGACGCCGCGGAGACGAATCGCAGCGGCGGCGCCATCCGCCCGGGCTCGGTCTGGGGGGGAATCGCGGCCTGGGCGCCGCTACTGGATTTGGGTGCCATGGGGGGTGCTCGCTTGCAAGCTCGCGGCGGAGGGCATACTTTACCTTTACGCGCCGGTAGAATGGCTACTGGTGAGTATGGTCCAGAGCCGGCCCCGCGGTCAACGAGCGGCGCCGGTTCGCTATACTGCACGACGCACCATCCGCGTGAGTGAAATGCCGAGCAACCGTCCCAAAACCGGCTCGCCCCAGGCGCCATCGCTGGCGGCGCGCGATGCTTTCACGGAGTCCCCGTGGCGGGCCAGCCGCGAGCGGCTGCGCGACCGCGAGATCAAGCGCGAGGCGGTGATCCGTGCCGCCGCCCGCGCCTTCAACCGCAAGGGCTACCACAACACCTCGCTCGATGACATCGCCGCGGCGCTCGAGGTGACCAAGCCCACCGTCTACTACTATGTCAGCAACAAGGAGCAGTTGCTCTTCGAGTGCTTCGTCGCCGGCATCGAGGGGATCCGCGCCGCCTTCCGCGAGGCACGCTCGCTCGAGGCACCGGCACGGGAGCGGCTGAAGGCGGTGCTGCGCCATTACGCCGCGTCCGTCGCCTCGGAGTTCGGCTGGTGCATGGTGCGGGCGGAAGACCAGGACCTCTCGCCCGACATGAGCGGGCACATCAAGGCAATGAAGTCCGAGATCGATCAGGGCATCCGCCGGCTGCTGCGCGAAGGCATCCATGACGGCTCGATCCACCCGTGCGATCCGAAGATGACCGCCTTCGCCCTCGCCGGCGCCCTCAACTGGATCGCCCACTGGTACCGGGAGAGCCAGGGCATGACCGGCTCGCAGATCGCCGACGCCTTCATCACGGTGTTCGAGAGCGGCCTGCAGCCCCGCCCCGAGATTCCCCACGAGGATCCAACATGTCGCAAACCGAAATCGTCATCCTCTCGGCCCGGCGCACGCCGATCGGCGCGTTCCAGGGCGCCCTCGCGCCGCTGACCGCGCCGCAGCTCGGCGCCGCCGCAGCCAGGGCCGCACTCCAGGCCGCCGGCGTCGCCGCCGCCGACTTGCAGGAGGTCATTCTCGGCTGCGTGCTGCCGGCCGGGCTCGGCCAGGCACCCGCACGCCAGGCGGCGATCGGCGCCGGCATTCCGCTCGCCGTCCCCGCGACCACCATCAACAAGATGTGTGGCTCCGGGCTCAAGGCCGTGATGATGGCCGCCGATCAAATCCGCGCCGGCAATGCGCAGATCGTCCTCGCCGGCGGTCTCGAGTCGATGACCAACGCACCCTATCTCCTGCCCAAGGCCCGCAGCGGCTACCGCATGGGCCACGGCGAAGTGCTCGATCACATGTTCTACGACGGCCTGCAGAGCCCCTTCGACGGCAAGCTCATGGGCTGCTTCGCCGACGCCACGGCGAGCAAGTACGGCTTCACCCGGGAGGAACAGGACGCGTTCGCGGCGGAGTCGGTGCGCCGCGCAATGCATGCGTTGGCGGCGGGGGAATTCGACGGCGAAGTCACCCCGATCACCATAAAGGGCAGGAAAGGTGAGACCGTCATCGCGCGTGACGAGACCCCGGGCACCTGCGACGTCGGCCGCATCCCCACCCTCAAGCCCGCATTCGGCAAGGACGGCACGGTGACGGCCGCCAGCTCCTCCTCGATCTCGGACGGTGCGGCAGCACTCGTGCTCGCAAGTGCCGAAGCCGCGGCGGCACGGGGGCTCGAGCCGGTGGCGCGCATTCTCGCCCAGGCGAGCCATGCCCAGGAGCCGGAGTGGTTCACGACAGCTCCCGTGGGCGCCATCCGCAAGGTCCTCGGCAGCCTCGGATGGAAGCCACACGATGCCGATCTCTACGAGATCAACGAGGCGTTCGCCACGGTCGCGATGGCGGCAATGCGCGAGATCGACATCGATCACGCACGTGTCAACGTCAATGGCGGCGCGTGCGCCCTCGGCCATCCCATCGGCGCCACCGGCGCGCGCATTCTCACGACCCTGCTGCATGCGTTGCGCCGCCGGGGCGGCCGGCGGGGAATCGCGTCCCTGTGCATCGGCGGCGGCGAGGCAGTCGCGGTTGCGATCGAGCTGATCGGCTAGACTTAGACCGTTCGCAGGGGGAGCTCATGAAGATTCAAGACGCCCGGGCCGTCGTCACCGGCGGCGCCTCGGGCCTCGGCCACTCGGTTGCGCGCCATCTCGTCTCGCTAGGGGCCAAGGCCGTCATCCTCGACGTCCAGGACGGACCCGGACGGGCCGCGGCGACGGATCTCGGGCCCAACGCCGCATTCGTCCGCTGTGACGTCACTTCCGAAGCGGAAGTCACCTCCGCGATGGAGACCGCGCAGGCACGCATGGGTGGCATCAATCTGCTCGTCAACTGCGCCGGTGTGATAGGTGCCGGCCGGGTGCTCGGCAAGAACGGGCCGATGGCGGGAGACTTCTTCACCAAGGTGGTGCACATCAACCTGATCGGCACCTTCTTTTGCGATAAGGCCGCAGCTGCGCTGATGCAACACAACTCGCCGAGCGAGGACGGCGAGCGCGGCCTTCTGGTGCATACCTCCTCTGTTGCCGCATTCGAGGGCCAGATCGGCCAGGCGGCGTACTCCGCGACCAAGGCCGGGCTCGCCGGCATGACTCTGCCCATCGCAAGAGAGCTGGCGAGATTCGGCATCCGCTGCATTTCCATCGCCCCGGGCATCTTCCACACGCCCATGGTGGATACCATGAGCGCCGAACTGCAGGCTTCTCTCGCCGCGCAGATCCCCTTCCCCAAGCGCCTCGGCAAACCGGAAGAATTCGCCCGCCTGGTGGCCGCGGCTTTCGAGATCCCGATGTTGAACGGCGAGACCATCCGCCTGGACGGCGCGGTCCGCATGCAGTCCCAATGATGAGCTCATCCGGCGAACAGCCGAGCAGTGTCCAGCGGGACGTCATGGAATACGACGTCGTCATTGTCGGCGGCGGCCCGGCCGGGCTTTCCTGCGCCATCCGCTTGAAGCAGCTCAAGCCCGAGCTGAATGTCTGCCTGTTGGAAAAGGCGGCCGCCGTGGGCGCGCATGCGCTCTCGGGAGCGGTGATCGAGCCGGGCCCGCTCGATGCGCTGGCACCGGAGTGGCGCCAGTCACCTCCCGAGATATGCGTACCGGCCGTCTCCGATGAGTTCCGGCTGCTCACCCGCAAAGGCAGCATGCGGCTGCCTCTGCCGCCGCAGCTGCACAACCGCGGCAACTTCATCATCTCGCTCGGGCTGTTGACGCCGTGGCTGGCCCGGAAGGCGGAGTCCGTCGGGGTGGATGTCTTCCCCGGGTTCGCGGCGGCGCTGCCGCTCCTCACCTCTGAGGGCACCATCGCGGGCGTGCAGCTGGGCGACATGGGGCTCGAGAAGGACGGCAGGCCCGGCCCCAATTACACGCCTGGCGCCGAAGTGCGTGCCCGTATCACGGTGGTTGCGGAGGGCGCTCGCGGCAGCCTCGCCAAGCAGCTCATCCGCCGCTTCGGGCTGGATGCGCGCTCCAGCCCGCAGTCGTACGGCCTCGGCATGAAGGAGCTGTGGCAGCTGCCGGAGGGCCGGGTGCGGCCCGGCCACATCCAGCACACGCTCGGCTGGCCGCTCGATCCGCGCACCTACGGCGGCAGCTTCATCTATCACCTCGACAAGAACCGGGTCTACGTCGGCTTCGTGGTCGGGCTCGATTACGAGGATCCGCGGCTGTCGCCCTTCGAGGCATTCCAACAGTTCAAGAATCACCCGCAGGTGAAGCCACTGCTCGAGGGCGGGGAGATCCTCGCAGCCGGTGCCCGCACCATCGCCGCGGGCGGCTGGCAGTCGATCCCGCGCCTGGAAATGCCGGGCGCCATGCTGATCGGCGATTCCGGCGGCGGCGTCAACGTGCCGAAGATCAAAGGTGTGCACCAGGCCATCCGCTCCGGGATGCTGGCTGCGGAGCACCTGGCGGAAACCGGCGCCCCCGCGGGTTTCGATGCCCGCTGGCGCGCTTCGCCCGGGGGCCGCGAGCTGCGCGCCGTGCGCAACTTCAAACCCGGCTTCAAGCGCGGACTCTGGTTCGGCGTCGCCAACGCCGCCCTGGAGTCTCTATCGGGCGGCCGCACGCCGTGGACGCTGGCCAACCGCACCCCCGACTATGCGCGACTCAAGGACCTGAGCCGATACGAGAGTCCCGAACGCGGCTGGGTGGAGCGAACACTGCCACCCCGGGACCGCCTCGCCTCGGTGTTCTTCGCTTCGACCAGCCACGATGAGAGCCAGCCGGCGCACTTGAAAGTGCTCGATACCAGCATCTGCATCGAACAGTGCGCGCGGGAGTTCGGCAACCCCTGTCAGCGCTTCTGTCCGGCGAACGTGTACGAGATGGTCGATGACGGCGCGGGCGGCAAGCGCCTGCAGATCAACGCAGCCAACTGCGTGCACTGCAAGGCGTGCGACATCAAGGATCCCTACGAGATCATCAACTGGACACCCCCTGAAGGCGGCTCGGGGCCCAACTACCAATCGCTATAATGGAACCATGAGCGAGGTCTGGCGCCCCTCGGCGGCACGTATCGCCGACTCCAACCTGACGCGGTTCACTGCCTGCCTGAATGCCCGCAAGGGCATGAAGCTCGACGGCTACGAGCAGGTATACGCCTGGTCCGTGTCCCATCCGGAAGACTTCTGGACCGAGCTTGCCAGGTTTGCCGACGTCCGCGCCGACTGGGGCCACGGGCCGGTGCTGCAGGATCGCGAGCGCATGCCCGGGGCGCGCTTCTTTCCCAACGCCCGGCTTAACTTCGCGGCGAACCTGCTGCGCTATCAGGACGATCACGCCGCCATCGTATTCGTCAACGAGCGCGGCAGCCGTCGGCAGATCTGCCATCGCGAGCTGCGGCAGGGGGTCGCGCGCGTCGCCGCGGGACTCCGGGCGGCCGGTGTCGGCGAGGGCGACCGGGTCGCGGGCTTCCTGCCCAACCTGCCGGAGACCGCCATCGCCATGCTGGCGACCGCCAGCCTGGGCGCGATCTGGTCGTCCTGCTCACCGGATTTCGGCGTGCAGGGCGTCCTCGACCGCTTCGGACAGATCGCACCAAAAGTGCTTTTCACGGCGGATGGCTACTTTTACGCCGGCAAGACACTCGACTCGCTGACTTCGATGGCGGAAGTCGCCGCGCAGCTACCGAGCATTCAGCGTGTCGTCCTCATCCCGTATGTGGACGCGGATCCGCAGCTCGGACGTCTTGGTGCAGCCGCCGCGCGCGCCACCCGTTGGGAGGCGTTCGGCGAGAGTAGCGAGCCACTTCACTTCGCTTCCTTTCCGTTCAACCATCCGCTCTACATCCTGTACTCCTCCGGAACCACGGGCGTGCCCAAGGGCATCGTGCACGGGGCGGGCGGAACCCTGTTGCAGCACCAGAAGGAGCACCTCCTGCACACGGACCTGAAGCGCGGCGACCGCATCTTCTACTTCACGACCTGCGGCTGGATGATGTGGAACTGGCTGATGAGCGCGCTCGCCACCGGGGCGACACTCGTCCTCTACGACGGCAGCCCGTTCCATCCGGACCCCGGCGTACTTTGGAGACTGGCGCAACAGGAGCGCCTGACGGTGTTCGGCACCAGCGCCAAATATCTCGCCGCGCTGGAGAAGAACGGCTACAAACCCGCCGCCAACGTCGACCTGGCGGCGCTGCGGACGATGCTCTCGACGGGCTCGCCGCTACTCGCCGAGAGCTACGATTTCGTCTACCGCGACATCAAGCCCGATCTGCACCTCGCCTCCATCTCCGGCGGAACCGACATCGTCTCCTGCTTCGTCCTCGGCTGTCCGACACTGCCCGTGTATCGCGGCGAGATTCAGTGCCGTGGTCTCGGCATGGCCGTCGATATCTTCGACGACGGCGGCAAGCCGGTGCGCGGCGAGCGCGGCGAGCTGGTCTGCACGGCGCCCTTCCCTTCGATGCCCGTCGGCTTCTGGAATGATCCGGACGGTATCCGCTACCGCGCGGCTTACTTCGAACGCTTCCCGGGAACCTGGCAGCATGGCGACTATGCGGCGCTCACGCAGCACGGCGGCGTCGTCATCTACGGACGCTCCGACGCCGTGTTGAATCCTGGAGGCGTGCGGATCGGCACCGCGGAGATCTATTCGGCCATCGCAAGCCTGGAGGAGGTAGTCGAGTCGGTCGCGGTCGGCCAGGACTGGCGCAATGACGTACGCGTCGTCCTGTTCGTGCGTCTGCAGCCGGGTGTCGAGCTGGGCAAGCCACTGAAGAACAGGATCCGCGAGGCGATCCGCGCTCATACGAGCCCGCGGCACGTGCCGGCCAGGATCGTCTCGGTCCCCGATATTCCGCGCACGTTTTCCGGCAAGGTCAGCGAGCTCGCCGTGCGCAACGTCATCCACGGGCAGCCGGTCAGGAACATCGACGCTCTCGCCAATCCGCAGGCGCTGGAGCACTTCCGCAACCTTCCCGACCTGGCGGACTGACCGGGAATGAGCCAGGCAGGTGCCGGGACACTGCGCGAGATCTACGAGCGTCAGATTGCCGAGCGTGGCTTTCGCGCCGATCCGGCCCAACTTGCCATCGTCAGCCGGCTGGAAGCCCTGCGCTCCCGGCTGATCGCGGCCCATCGCGTACGCACCTCGCTCGGCGGACGGCTACTGCATGCCATTCGCTCCCGGGGCGCTCCGACAGCCGAGCGGGGCCTCTACCTTTGGGGACCGGTCGGCCGCGGCAAGACCTGGCTGATGGACCTCTTTTTCCACAGCCTGCCGTTCCCGGAGCGCCGCCGACGCCACTTCCATCGTTTCATGCACGACGTCCACGCGGAGCTCAAGACTCTGCAGGACGTGGAGGCACCGCTCGAGACGGTGGCCGAGCGCTTGGCGTCCGAGGCCCGGGTGCTCTGCTTCGATGAGCTCTTCGTGACCGACATCGCCGATGCGATGATCCTCGGAGGACTCTTCGGCGGCCTCTTCCGCCGCGGCGTGACGCTCGTGGCAACTTCCAACGTGCCGCCCGGCGAGCTCTACCGCGATGGCCTGCAGCGTCAGCGCTTCCTGCCGACGATCGAGCTCATCGAGCAGCACGTGGAGGTGGTCGCGGCCGGAGGCGATCGCGACTACCGCCTGCGGCAGCTCACACAGGCCGGCACCTATCTGCGCTCGGGCGACCCCAACACCGGCGCCAGGCTGCGAGCGCTGTTCGCGGAGCTTTCGGATCACGGCCATGCCTCGGATGGATCGGTGGCGATCGAAGGCCGGCCGATTCCGGTCGTGAGCCAGAGTGAATGCGCGGTGTGGTTCGAGTTCGCGGCGCTCTGCGCCGGCCCGCGCAGTCAGGACGACTACATCGAGATCGCGCGCAACTATCAGTCGGTCGTGGTCTCCGACGTGCCCGTGATGGACCCGCTGCACGAGGACGAAGCGCGCCGTTTCATAGCCCTGATCGACGAGCTCTATGACCGCTGCGTCAAGCTCGTGGTCTCCGCCGCCGCGCCGCCGGCGCAGCTTTATCGCGGCGAGCGCCTGCGCCTCGAATTCCAGCGCACGGCGAGCCGGCTCACGGAGATGCAGAGCGAGGAGTACCTCGCCCGCGCGCACCTGGGTTAGACCGCGGCACCCGATCGCCGCACGGTCAACAGGGCGGTCGACACGTGCGGACCGCCATACCAGAAGCGCCAGCCGAGCCCACGACGCTCGACGGTCGTGTCCGGTTGAGCAGCAAAATAGCGTTTGTAGGCCGCCGTATGGCCGATATCCGCAATCAGGGCGGTGCCGCCGGGCTTGAGCACCCGCAGTATCTCCGCCAGCGCCTGCTCGCGGCCCGCGGCGCTGCCGATGTTGTGTATGGCGAGACTGCTGGTAATGACATCGAAGCTGCGGTCCGGGAACGGCAGCTTCCTCATGTCGGCTGTTTGCAGCTCGATGCGCTCCTGCACGCCCTCGAGCATCGCATTTCGCAGGGCCGCGCGCTCGCCGTTTCCCGATTGGTCCTTGGCGGACCAGAGATCGACCCCGACAGCACGGCCCTGCGGCAAGCGTTTCGCCGCCAGCAGCAACACCACTCCGCGACCGCAGCCGACATCGAGAAGCCGCTCGTCGCCGCGCATCGCAAGGGCGTCCAGCAGCTCGGCCCAGACTGCGAACTTGCCGCGCCGAGTGGTCCACAGGTAACTCGCAGCCGAGAGCGCGAGCAGGAATGCCATGATCGCCATGTCCGGCAGTGGCGACTTGAACGCCACCAGGGCAATCGTCACAACCAGGGCAGCTGCGATGGCACCGCCGCCCAGTGCGTACAAAACATAGGGCGCATCGACGCCGTACTGACCTTGCGGAGTGGAGGTCATGCCCGACGGGAATGACAGCCCGTTGCTCACACCGTGATGTCCTTCACTCCCGCACGTACTTTCAAAGGCGCCTCCGTACGACTCACGATCTCATCCACCTCGACGCCCGGTGCGCGCTCGATCAGCTCCAGTCCCGCCGCAGTCACATCGATGACGGCCAGCTCGGTGATGATGCGATTCACGACCCGCAGGCCGGTGATCGGCAGTGTGCAGCGGGGCTTGATCTTGGATTCGCCGCCCTTGGCACAGTGCTCCATCACGACCACGATGCGTTTCGCCCCGGAAACCAGATCCATCGCCCCTCCCATGCCTTTCACCATCTTGCCGGGAATCATCCAGTTGGCGATGTCGCCCGCCTCGCTCACCTCCATGGCGCCGAGGATCGCGAGGTCGATGTGGCCGCCGCGGATCATCGCGAAGCTTGCGGCGCTGTCGAAGATCGCCGCGCCAGGCAGCAGGGTGACCGTCTGCTTGCCCGCGTTGATCAGATCGGCATCCTCCTCCGTCTCGTACGGGAACGGGCCGACGCCCAGCAATCCGTTCTCGCTCTGCAGCACCACCTCCACCCCTGGCGGGATGTAATTTGCCACGAGCGTCGGGATACCGATGCCGAGGTTTACGTACTGACCGTCTCGCAGCTCCTGAGCCGCGCGCATCGCCACTTGCTCTCGCGTCAGCATGTCAGTCGCTCTCCCATCAGCCAACGATATTGGGTCGCGTCGTGCGGCGCTCGATGCGCTTCTCGTGTCGGCCGACGATGACGTGCTGCACGTAGATTCCCGGGGTATCGATGTGAGCCGGCGCCATTGCGCCCACTTCGACGAGTTCCTCGACCTCCGCGACGGTGATGCGCCCCGACATCGCGCACAGCGGATTGAAGTTGCGCGCGGCGAGACGGTACTGCAGGTTCCCCAGGCGGTCGCCGCGCCACGCCTTGACGATGGCCCAATCGGTGCGGATCCCGCGCTCCAGCACATATGCACGGCCATCGAACTCACGCACCTCTTTCTTTTCGGCGACGACCGTGCCGACTCCCGTGGGGGTATAGAAGCCGGGGATGCCGGCCCCTCCGGCGCGCAGCCGCTCCGCCAGCGTCCCCTGCGGAACCAGCTCCACCTCGATCTCCCCCGCCATGAGTTGCCGCTCGAACAGCTTGTTCTCGCCGACATAACTCGAGATCATCTTGCGGATCTGCCGGTTGGCCAGCAGGAGGCCCAGGCCGAAGTCATCGACGCCGCAGTTGTTCGATGCGATCGTCAGGTTGCGCACGCCCATCTCGCGAAGCGCCTGGATGCACAGTTCCGGGATGCCGCACAGTCCGAACCCGCCCGCGGCGATGCTCGCGCCGTCGGCGACCCCCTGCAGCGCCTCGGCTGCACTCGCCCGTACCTTGTTCATGAGCGCGAGGATACCTCAGCTCAAGTCACGAGAGTATCGGGGTCGAACACTATGACTCCGGATAGAGTCGTGGAAACAGCGAGTCCAGCGTGGCAACCGGGAAGCGGAGCGTCACGGCGCTTTTGGGCGTATCCGAGGCAAGCAATCCGGCCGAAGTCAGATCGTTGAGGACTCGACGTGCAGTGCGCTCCGGCAAACCCGTTATGCGCGCGATCTCGCCGCGCTCGAATTCACCGCGGAGCAGTGCCTCTTCCAGCAGACGCGCAGCTTCGGGCCTGAACTCATCGCTGCGCTCGACATGGCGGCGAAGCCGTGGCGCAAGCGTATCAAGCTCGAAGAGACTCTTCATGAATCGCACCTGATCCAGCGCAACTTTCAGAAACCACACGACGAACTCGGCTAGGGCACGCTGAGAGAGATTGCCGCGTCCATCGAGATCGCCTTGTCGAGGAGTGTCGGCACGATCCATCATGCTTTTGTATTCGCCGCGGCTTTCCAGCCCTCGCGCAAGGCCACGCGAGATTGACCAGAGGCCATGGGCACCGATATCGGCGGCATGCCCCATAGCGTGGCTCATCAAGCGACTCACGCGGCCATTGCCGTCGGGGAATGGATGTATGTAGTTCAGGCGGTGATGCGCAGCGGCCATGGCAATGATGCGGCCTGATTTACCGAGACGCGAAAATGCATACCGTTCAGCGAAATAGTTCATGAAGTCAGAAACGCGCTCGCTGGAGGGCGGGGCATGGCGCCCGACAGCAACGTCATGATCTGGGAGTGAGCGCCACGCGCCCGGTACCATTATCAGGTCACGACCGGCGCCATGGATGCGAAGCATCTCCTCAGGCGCGTCGCGATAGAACTCCCGGTGCAGCCATTGTATGAAATCGACCGACGCCGGCTCCGGCAATCGTCCTTCGGACGCCATGCGGTCGATCTCGGCCTGGACGCGCACGTGGGCAGCAGCCTCGAGCTGTAGATTGCGGCGGGCGGCATCTTCATCGAGCTTGCCGGCCAGCGCGCGCTCGATATCTCTCGGGCGGGTGTTATGACCCTCGATGAGATTGCTGTAATAGGCGTTCATGATGCGCACGAGGTCGGCGAGATTGGCCGCGGTACGCGAATGGAGTCTGTTACCGAGCGTTGCGGTAGCGGCCGACAATTCCGCGACGATGTCCCCAATGACCTCACCCGGTTCTTCCAGGCGAGTGGGTTCAATGCGCTGAACGGATTCGATCTGCGTCATTGTGGCCGATCTTGTTATTTCATAACTTATTGAAACCAATTGAATTATACGCCTGATTGCACGAATTTGGCCGATCTTTTGGCCGATCGTGCCAGAGCTCTCGCTAACACCCTTCCGGCCGATCCTCCGGCCGATCGCTCACCGGGGTAACTAGCTGAATCAGCGAGCTTTAACGCCACTTCAGGGTATGCGCCCGGCACGCCACTGGCCGATCCGCCAGCCCGACGCATGCCTTTAGTTTCGCGCCTCAGCCTTCGCTCGCTCGAGCTGCTCGGCCAGCCGCCGCTCCGAAACCCGCATGATGGCCCTGAGATCTTGCGCGTAAAGCGACACTCGGAACTCCTCGATCATCCAGCGCAGTTGCGCCAGTTCGGGCCGCACGCCCGTGAGCAATTCTGCAGCCCGCAGAGCTTTTGCGGCCGCAACGAACGGGCGGACGCGCGAGGCTAGTTCCTCGTCACGTCTGGCTTCCGCCGGCAGTCTCGCGAGTCGGCGCGCGATGGCCTTCAGATAACGCGGCACATGGCTCAGCCACGGATACGATGTCAGCTCGATGAAGTCAGGCGGCAGCAACGCCTCGAGCTGACTGTTGACATCGGCCAAGGCCGCGGCCGATGCCGGATTCACAGTCGCCCCTAGTGCGGCCCGTACGGCATGCCATTCCTTGAGTACGTTTCTGACGATCTCGACCAATCGGGCGCCGACCTCCTCCAACCGGCCTCTCCCCTCATCCAGCCGCTGACTGAATGTCTCGGGGTTGCGCGGCAGCGGAACCTCGGGCGCCGCGAAGCAGTCGAGAAAAACCCGACCGTTCACGGCATCGGCCAGCGGCTGTGCGAGCTCGAGCCCACGGCTCTGCAGCACGAGCTCGCGGTCTTCCGCGACCCGCTTCCGCCAGTAGTGCGCCTGTTGCGGCAACGCCAGCAGCGCGAGACGTGCAACGCCGCGCCGCGACACTTCTTCGGCCATAGCTGGCCCGCGGGCCTCCACCAGCGCGACGGCGCTGCGCCGGTCCTCGATCGCCGGGTAGACCGTCAGCAGCAGCCCATTGCGCTCGATCTGGCGGCTGACAGGCAGCTCGCCGAAGTCCCACTGGCGGTGCAGCGCCGCGCTCTCCGGCGCCGCCTTGCGAACGTTGAGCACCGGTTCCAGCACTTTGCGCTTTAGCGCGGCGAGATCCCGGCCCTCGGCCAACACCCGATCCTGCGCATCGACGACCCGGATGTTGATCCGCAGCCAATCGGGCAGCGGTAGAGCGGCCAGCTCCGCCGGCGCTACGCGAGCTCCGATCCGATCGGATACCCACGCCGAGAGGCCGATATAGAACCCGGGTGAGCCAGTCAACTCCTGGAGAGCCAGACGGGCATGCTCCGGAACCGGTACCAGAAGCTTGCGTTGCGCTTTCGGCAACTCGCGCAGCACGGCGATGATCTTCTCGAGCCGCCAGCCCGGAATGAGCCATGCCAGCCGATCCGCCTCGAGCGCATCGAGCAGAAGATCCGGGACCAGCAGCGTGACACCATCGTCCGCTTCTGCCGGCTCGAACCTGTACCGCAGCGGCAGCGTGTGGCCGCCGACCTCGAGGGCATCCGGAAAGCGAGCTTCGTCGACCTCGCCGGCATCCCGTTGCATCAGATCCGCGCGCGCCATCCACAACAGTCGCGGATCGCGGTGCTCGGCCGGAGCCCGCCACTGCTCGAAGTCGGCGACGGAGCTGACCCGCTCCGGGATGCGTTGCGCATAGAAGCCGACCTCACTCTCCTCACCGACGAGGATGTCGCGGCGGCGGATCTTCGCCTCCAGGAGCTCGATCTCCGCACGCAGCCTCCGGTTGGCCTGTAGGAAGTCCCCGCCGACCGTTGCTGCGCCCACCCCGCCCGCGGAAGCGAGCAGCGCCTCGCGGATGAACATCTCTCGCGCCTCCCGAGGCGCAACCGGACCATAGTTGACACGCCGTCCGGTAGCGAGCGGCAATCCGAAGAGCGCAACCGACTCGAGAGCCGCAACGAACCCGCGGGCCGCAACCCAGTGCGGCTCGCTGTAGCTGCGCTTGACGAGATGCGCGCCCGCGCGCTCGATCCAGGCGGGGTTCACGGCAGCGACCATCCTGGCATAGAGGCGCGTCGTTTCGACGAGGCTGCCGGCGACGATCCATCTGGGCGGCTTGGCGGCGACCGGGGTACCGGGCGCGATGACGAAGCGCATGCCGCGCGGCCCGTCGTATTCGCGCTTCTGGTTGAGCACGCCCACCGAGCCCAGGAATCCCGTCAGGATCGCCTGATGAAGCTCCGCGTGGCTCGCGGGAACGTGATTGGGCCTGAGACGGAGCTCATGGATGCTGCGGCTGAGCTGAGTGTGCAGATCCTGCCATTCACGCATGCGCAGGAACGAGAGAAAATGCTCACGACACCACTTGCGCAGCTGGCTGCCGGAGAGCGCCGCCGCCTGCTCACCGAAGGCGCGCCAGAGATTCAGTACCGTGACGAAATCGGATCGGGCATCCGCGAACAGCACGTGCTTCGCGTCCGCCTGCTGCGCCACCTCGGCTGGCCGTTCGCGCGGGTCCTGAGTCTCCAGGAACGCCGCAATGACCAACATCTCCGCGAGACACCGCTGCCGCGATGCAGCGAGCAGCATGCGGCCCAGGCGGGGATCGACCGGCAGGGCGGCAGTCTGCCGGCCGAGCAGCGTTACGCTGCGCTCGCCGCTCATCGCCTGCAATTCTTCCAGCAGCCGCACGCCGTCGTTGATGAGCCGCGTATCGGGGGGATCGAGGAAGGGGAAGCTCTCGGGGTCGCCGAGGCCGAGTGTCGCCATGCGCAGAATCACACTGGCCAGGTTGGTGCGCAAGATCTCCGGCGGCGTGAACGCTTCGCGCGCGGCGAAATCCTCCTCCGAGTAGAGGCGGACGCAGATCCCCTCCGCCTCACGGCCGCAGCGGCCCTTGCGCTGGTCAGCGCTGGCGCGCGAAATGCGCTCGACGTGCAGACGCTGCACCTTGCCGCGCGGGCTGTAACGGCTGATGCGCGCCAGGCCGGAGTCGATGACGTAGCGGATTCCGGGGACAGTCAGCGAAGTCTCTGCGACGTTGGTGGCGAGGATCAGTCGACGCTGCGCATGCCTCTGGAAAATACGTCCCTGATCGGCGGCCGAAAGCCGCGCGTAGAGGGGTAACACCTCGACGTCGGGCAGGCGCGCCTTCGAGAGGGCCTCCGCCGCTTCCCGGATGTGCTTCTCGCCGGGGAGGAAGACGAGGATATCGGCGCGCGCGCCGGCACTGCGGGAGTCGAGCTCACGAACGACCTCGACGATGCCTTCGGGCAACGAGAGCTCAGCGGCATCCTCGTCTTCAGCCACCAGCGGCCGGTAGCGAACCTCCACGGGATAGCTGCGGCCCGACACCTCGATGACGGGCGCTCCGGCGAAGAACGCGGACAGCCTGCCCGGATCGATGGTCGCTGACGTCACGATCAGCCTCAGGTCGGA
>DASXFY010000031.1:0-23850 GCA_036489335.1 Steroidobacteraceae bacterium | reverse complement strand
GGCGCTTCCTACACGCTGCAGGAGATGCTGACGGTCAAGTCCGACGACGTGAACGGTCGTACCAAGATGTACAAGAACATCGTGGACGGCAATCACCAGATGGACGCCGGCATGCCGGAGTCCTTCAACGTGCTCGTCAAGGAGATCAGATCGCTCGGCATCAACATGGAGCTCGAGCAGGATTGATGGCTGACGCCGGATTGATGACGGTTATTGTCCTGATTGGCTTCACGGCCAAGGGGAATCGATGAAAGATCTACTGAAGCTTTTTAAGCAGCACGCACCGGTCGAGCAGTTCGACTCGATCAAGATCGGGCTGGCCTCTCCGGAGATGATCCGCGCTTGGTCGTATGGCGAGGTGAAGAAGCCCGAGACCATCAACTACCGGACGTTCAAACCGGAGCGCGACGGACTCTTCTGCGCCAAGATCTTCGGCCCCGTGAAGGACTACGAGTGCCTTTGCGGCAAGTACAAGCGACTGAAGCACCGCGGCGTCGTCTGCGAGAAATGCGGCGTCGAGGTCACCCAGTCCAAGGTGCGCCGCGAGCGCATGGGCCACATCGAGCTCGCGAGCCCGACGGCCCACATCTGGTTCCTGAAGTCGCTGCCCTCGCGCATCGGTCTGATGCTCGACATGACGCTGCGCGAGATCGAGCGGGTGCTCTATTTCGAGGCGTTCGTGGTCATCGACCCAGGCATGACGCCGCTGCAGCGCGGTCAGCTCCTCACCGACGAGCTGTATCTCGAGGCGATCGAGGAGCACGGTGATGAGTTCGACGCCCGCATGGGCGCCGAGGCCGTCTATGAGCTGCTGCGCACCATCGACCTGCAGGCCGAGATCGGCAAGGTGCGCGAGGAGATGGCCGGCACCTCCTCGGAGACCAAGCTCAAGCGCCTCTCCAAGCGCCTGAAGCTGATCGAGTCTTTCATCGAGTCGGGCAATAAGCCGGAGTGGATGGTCATGACCGTCCTGCCGGTGCTGCCGCCCGACCTGCGTCCGCTCGTGCCGCTCGATGGCGGCCGCTTCGCGACGTCGGACCTGAACGACCTCTATCGCCGCGTCATCAACCGTAACAACCGCCTGCGTCGGCTGCTTGAGCTCAACGCGCCCGACATCATCGTGCGCAACGAGAAGCGCATGCTGCAGGAGGCGGTGGATGCACTGCTCGACAACGGCCGCCGTGGCCGGGCGATCACCGGCACCAACAAGCGGCCGCTGAAGTCGCTCGCCGACATGATCAAGGGCAAGCAGGGCCGGTTCCGTCAGAACCTGCTCGGCAAGCGTGTCGACTACTCGGGCCGCTCGGTCATCGTGGTCGGCCCGCAGCTGCGCCTGCATCAGTGCGGTCTGCCGAAGAAGATGGCGCTCGAGCTCTTCAAGCCATTCATCTTCCAGAAGCTGCAGCTGCGTGGCGAGGCTTCGACCATCAAGGCGGCCAAGCGCCTGGTGGAGCGTGAAGGACCGGAAGTGTGGGACATCCTCGAGGAAGTGATCCGCGAGCATCCCGTCCTGCTCAACCGCGCACCGACACTGCATCGCCTCGGCATCCAGGCATTCGAGCCGCAGCTCGTCGAGGGCAAGGCGATCCAGCTGCATCCGCTGGTCTGCACCGCCTTCAACGCGGACTTCGACGGCGACCAGATGGCCGTGCACGTGCCGCTGTCCCTCGAGGCTCAGCTCGAGGCGCGGGCGCTGATGATGTCGTCCAACAACATCCTTTCGCCCGCCAACGGTGATCCGATCATCGTGCCGTCGCAGGACGTCGTCCTCGGCCTCTACTACATGACCCGCGAGCGCATCGGCGCCCGTGGCGAGGGCATGTCCTTCTCCGACGTTCACGAGGTGCATCGCGCCTACGAGAGCCGGTCGGTGGATCTGCAGGCCAAAGTGCGCGTGCGCCTCAAAGAGACGCTGCGGGTTCCGGGCGGCGAGTTCGAGGAGAGGCGGCGCATCGTCGAGACGACGGTCGGCCGCTCGCTGCTGTCCGAGATCCTGCCGCGGGGACTGTCCTTCGACATCATCAACCAGGACATGACCAAGAAATCGATCTCCGGGACCATCAACGCGTGTTATCGCGCGTTGGGCCTCAAGGAGACCGTGATCTTCGCGGACCAGCTCATGTACACGGGCTTCCACTACGCCACGCGCGCAGGGGTCTCGTTCGGCATCGACGACATCGTCATTCCGGAGCAGAAGACGAAGATCGTCGCCTCGGCCGACCGCGAGGTGAAGGAGATCCAGGACCAGTACTCGTCCGGTCTCGTCACCAATGGCGAGCGCTACAACAAAGTGGTCGATATCTGGTCACGCGCCAACGATCAGGTGGCGAAGGCCATGATGGAGAAGCTGGGCACCGAGGAGGCGCAGGACTCCCGCGGCCAGCAGGTGCGGCAGAAGTCGTTCAATTCGATTTTCATGATGGCCGATTCCGGCGCGCGCGGCTCCGCCGCGCAGATCCGTCAGCTCGCCGGCATGCGCGGCCTGATGGCGAAGCCTGACGGCTCGATCATCGAGACGCCCATCACGGCGAACTTCCGTGAAGGGTTGAACGTTCTGCAGTACTTCATCTCCACGCACGGCGCCCGCAAAGGTCTCGCCGATACGGCGCTGAAGACGGCCAACTCCGGCTATCTGACGCGCCGACTCGTGGACGTTGCGCAGGACCTCGTCGTGACGGAGCCGGACTGCGGAACCGCCAACGGCCTCAACATGGCCCCGCTCGTCGAGGGCGGCGATGTCGTGGAAGCGCTCGGCGAGCGAGTGCTCGGCCGCGTGCTGGCCGACGACATCATGAAGCCGGGCAACCCCGAGGAAGTGCTGATTCCGAAGGACACCCTGCTGGACGAGAAGCTGGTACGGCGTCTGGAGCACGATGGCGTGGACCAGATCAAGGTCCGCTCCCCCATCACCTGCAAGACGCGCTACGGCGTCTGCGCGCAGTGCTACGGGCGCGATCTCGCCCGTGGACGCATCATCAGCATCGGTGAGGCGGTGGGTGTCATCGCGGCGCAGTCGATCGGCGAGCCGGGAACGCAGCTCACGATGCGGACCTTCCACATCGGCGGCGCGGCCTCGCGGGCCGCGGCGGCGAGCAGCGTGGAGGTGCGCAACAAGGGCCTCATCCGCTTCCATCACATCAAGACCGTGCAACACGACAAGGGTCACCTGGTGGCCGTGTCGCGCTCCGGCGAGATTGGGGTGGTGGATGACTTCGGCCGCGAGCGCGAGCGCTACAAGATTCCGTACGGCGCGATGATCAGCGTCAAGGAAAACGACCAGGTGGCGGCCGGTCAGGTCGTCGCGACCTGGGATCCGCACACCCACCCGGTGATCACGGAAGTGGCTGGTCTGGTGAAGTTCCAGGACTTCATCGACGGCCTCACCGTCACGACGCAGGTGGACGAGGTCACGGGGCTTTCCAGCACCGTGGTGCTCGACACCAAGCAGCGCGGCGGCAAGGACGTGCGCGCGACCATCAAGCTGGTCAACAACAAGGGCAAGGAAATGACCTTCGCCAACACCGAGATCCCGGCGGTGTACTCGCTCCCCTCGGGCGCGCTCGTCGCGCTGGAGGATGGGGCACGGGTGTCGGTGGGCGATGTCATCGCCCGCATCCCGCAGGAGTCGTCGAAGACCCGCGACATCACCGGCGGTCTGCCGCGCGTGGCGGACCTCTTCGAGGCCCGCAAGCCCAAGGAACCGGCCATCCTCGCGGAGAAGTCGGGCACCGTCAGCTTCGGCAAGGAGACCAAGGGCAAGCGGCGCCTCATCATCACCGTCGACGACGGCGAGAAGTACGAGGAGCTGATCCCGAAGTGGCGCCAGCTCAACGTCTTCGAAGGCGAGACGGTCGAGAGCGGCGAGGTGATCGCCGACGGCGAGCCGAACCCGCACGACATCCTGCGTCTGCAGGGCGTCGAGGCGCTGGCCAACTACCTCGTGCGCGAGATCCAGGACGTCTACCGCCTGCAGGGCGTGAAGATCAACGACAAGCACATCGAGGTGATCATCCGCCAGATGCTGCGCAAGACCGAAGTGCAGGCCGCGGGCGAGACGACCCTCCTGCGTGGGGAGCAGCTGGATCGGGCGCGTGCGCTCGATATCAACGATCGCGCGCAGCAGGACGGCAAGCAGCTCGCCGCTCTGCAGCCGGTGCTGCTCGGCATCACCAAGGCGTCCCTCGCGACGGAGTCGTTCATCTCCGCGGCGTCCTTCCAGGAGACCACCCGCGTCCTCACGGAAGCGGCGGTACGCGGCCTCAAGGATGATCTGCGCGGCCTCAAGGAGAATGTCATCGTCGGCCGGCTCATTCCGGCGGGCACGGGCTTCGCGGCCCATGCCTCGCGCCGCAAGACCACCGACGGAACCGAGCGCCGCAGCTTCATGGATGTCGGCGGCGGCATGCCGGAAGGCGAGGAGTCGAGCAGCAGCGGCGGAGCCAGCGAGGAGTCGGAAAGCACGGCGAGCTGAGAAGGCCCAGTAGTTCAGCAACACTGAACGGGCCGGTGGGAGCGCAAGCTCCCAACGGCCTTTTTATGCGTCCCCGGCCCGCGAGCGTGCCCAGCGTGCCCATTGCGGACCCGTCGCCGCGGCGGTATGGTCCTGCTTGTGTCTACTCGCCCGAGCGCCATCGAAGAGGCTGAACGAGCAGGCTTCGATCTCTCCCTGGTCGACGCCAATCTCTCTTATTCCTACGAAAAGCGGATCCTCCTTCACGATCACGCACTGGCACTCGCACTCGAGCTCGAGCAAGCGGGACGGAAACTTCGTGGTGATTCTCAGTCAGCTGCTGCAGCGGCTCGCCGACGCTGACATCGACTTCGTCGTCGTGGGCGGTTTCGCTGCGCTGATACACGGCTCGACGCTGGTCACTCGGGATCTGGACGTATGTGCCGTCCTGAGCCACGAGGATGTCGAAAAGTTACGTGGCGCCCTGCGTGATCTCAACCCAACGCACCGTCTGACTCCGCAAAAGCTGTCCTTTCTGGCCAATCCGGAATCGGGTGTTCCGGTTCGAAACCTCTATTTGGAAACTGAGATCGGCACGGTCGATATCCTCAGCTCCATTCTCGGTGTCGGAGATTTTGCCCGGGTCCGCGCCGGGTCCGTGGAAATCGATCTCTTCGGTCGGCGCTGCCGCGTCATCTCGGTCGATGACCTGATCACCGCCAAGGAGGCGCTGGGTCGCGAAAAAGACCTGCTGGCCGCGAAAGAGCTGCGCGCCATTCGCGAAAAGACAAAATCCTCGGTGACCCCGTCCGGTAACCCGTGAAGCTGCCAACACTCGATCGCCTCGAACAGGCGGCCGACCTGGTGCACGCCGTCATGGCCCCCACCCCGCAAATCTGCTGGCCGCACCTCTGCCAGCGCCTTGGCGCCGAGGTGTGGGTGAAACATGAGAACCACACGCAGCTGGGGGCCTTCAAAATGCGCGGCGGGATCGTCTATTTCGACGAGCTTTGCCGGCGGCAGCCGGGCTTGACCGGCGTGGTAGCCGCAACCCGTGGCAACCACGGTCAGAGCATCGCGTACGCTGCCAGGCGCCACGGCTTGAAGACGCTGCTCGTGGTGCCTCACGGTAACAGCGTAGAGAAGAACGCTGCCATGCGGGCGCTGGGCGCGGAGATCGTCGAGCACGGCTCTGATTTCATGGACGCGTTCGAGCATGCTCAGAGCCTTGCCGCGGCGAAGGCGCTGCACATGGTGCCGTCATTCGATGAAACGTTGGTGCGCGGCGTCGCCAGCTACTCGTTGGAGCTCTTTCATGCTGTTCCGGACATTCACACGCTGTACGTTCCCGTTGGCTGGGGATCGGGCATTTGCGGCGCGATGGCAGCCCGCGATGCGCTGCAGTTGAAGACGGAAATCGTGGGTGTGGTTGCAGATGCCGCGCCCACCTATGCCAGATCCTTTCAGGAAGGGCGCGCCGTTGCGCACGCCGTGTCGGCTACGATTGCGGATGGAGTAGCCCTTCGGGCGCCCGATCGACAGGCTCTCGAATTTATTTTGCGCGGCGTTGCACGCATCCTCACAGTGACTGAAGCCGAAATCCGCTCGGCCATGAGGGCGCTGTTCACTGCGACACACAATGTAGCCGAAGGTGCGGGCGCCGTTGCGCTTGCGGCCGCGACGCAGGAGAAATCGAAGTTACAGGGTCGCCGGATCGCTGTCATACAATCCGGAGGGAACGTCGATCGGGACGTATTCGCCGGGGTACTCCTCGAAAACGACGTATAACGGAATTCGCTGATCGGAAACCGCTCACTGCCCGGACGCGATCGTATAACCCGTCAGCGTCCCACTGGTGTTATTCCCAGTCTCAGTGACTGCCACGAGCATGGAATCCCCCACAGCCAGCTGCACTATGTTGTTCGTGAGTGATTGCGTCCACTCAGTGCTGCCAGACGTTGCGTTGACGGCGTAGAGGTTTCCGTTCGAGGAGCCGACGATCACATACTGATTGCTGGTCTCATCGCTGACGGCGATCGGGGCGGTACTGAGCTCCTTGTCGCCGCTGAAGCTCCACTGCACCGTATCGCTGTTAGCCTCGGCAGTCAGATTGATGGCTTCCAGGTTCGGGCTCTGCAGAAACCACCCCGTGCTGCCGCTGAAGGCCGCCGGCAGCGCATAGGTGAGTGTGCCGGCGCTGTTGTCTCCGGTCTCCGCGTCGAAAATGGCGAGCGCCGAGGTATTCGAGGAATAAACCAGTCCATTGGCCACCGACGGCGTTGCCCCCTGCGGACAGTAGAGCGTGCCGCTGGAGGTGTCCCAGATGACCTCCCCTGTTGCCGGCCGGAAGTCGATCGTGAAGCAACCGGAAGTCGTGGCTGCGACATATACCCCGTCCGCCGTCACCGCGGGCGTTCCGCTGGCGCTGGTCAGTGACTGGTCCCATGCAAGGGCACCCGTGCTCTCATTCAGCGCATACAGCGTCGCGCTCCCGCCGACGATGACATACACGTAACCGTCTGCCACGGTCGGAGCTCCCGGCGAGGCTGCGCCCAGCTCCGCGCTCCAGATCAACGCGCCGGTACCTGCGTTGTAGGCGTAGAGGGTACTCCCGGAGCCGTCGGCATCCTGCTGCGTGACGAATACCTGCTCACTGTCGTAGGCCACCCCCGCGGCTCCGCCCGGGGTGCCGGGAATCGCCACCGGACCCCAGGCCGTTGCCCCGTTGGACTGGCTGAGCGCCAGCAGCCGAGACCCACCCGACGTCCCGGTCGTCAGAAATATCAGGCTGTCGGCGATCACCACGTTGGAAGGCGCGCCCGGTCCGATATTTACGTGCCAGGACGATGGCGGCGGAAAGGTCACGGTGCTGGAACTGAAGTCGATCGCGCCGTCGTGCGCCGGATCGATCTGGTAGGCCGTCGCATCGCCCGACGGCGCCACGATGCTGACCGTCGCGGCACTCGATGAAGTGCCCGATGTGCCTGATGTACCTGATGTACCTGATGTGCCGAAGGTGGCTGCTGACGGGTTGGTCACGGTGATGGATGCGCTGCCCGCCGCAGCGATGTCGGCCTCATTGATCTGGACGATGAGCTCCGTTGTCGAGACGTAGGTGGTCGCGCGGTTGGCGCCGTTCCACTGCACTGTGTCTCCCGAAGCGAACCCCGACCCGAGCACCGTCAGTTTGAATGCCGGGCCGGCCGCAACGACCGAGGTCGGAGAAATCGAGGTCACGTTCTCCGTACAGCTGGCGACGCTTCCCAACAGGATGAACAGACATACCTGCCGCGCGGTCATGAGATATTCCTTACATTCTTCGCGTTTTCCGCGCCAGGGACGGGGCCCCTGCAGCGGTGGAAGGAGGGTAGCCCCGCGTCAGACGCCGGGCAAGGCCCCGGCCACCGACCGCGCTGACGGACCAGACAATTTGAAATAGGAGCCAGAGGCAGAGCGCGAACAGCAGCGCGAACGATATTCCGGCGATCGACAGCCCGAAAGTCGGCACCCAATCGCCCAGTGTCGCGTGCGCGATCGCCCGATCGCCGTGCAGGGCGAGATACGTGGCCTGCTGGAACACATTCCCATGTAGCGCCGCGACCTCGATCTGCAAGTGTTGCACCGAAGCCACGAGCGAGCCGATCGCGGCGCCCTCGGCATGGAAGGTCGGATCCTTGCTCGCCAGGTGGTACTGGATGAGCTGGCCCAGATTGCCATGGAAATACTGGTCCGCGATCCGCTGCCAGGGCCCCAGGTCCAGCCTCGCCTGATCGAGCATGCCGCCCAGGCGCTGCCGGTATTGCGAGATGAAGCCTGGGACGAGTCCGCCGGCCACCACCGCGAACACGAGAAGCACCCGGTCAACAAGTCCACGGATCAGTGACATAATCCCTCGTTCGGAGAAGATGCCCCCCGAGCTTACCCGCTACCTTGCGGACTTGCGACCAGCGGTCACCAGGGTGCGGTGAGTCGTTGATTGCCGTCGGGAAAAGGGCAGGACGGGTTGCGTGCGGCGCTGTGCATAAGTACCGTCCGCACTCCATGCCCTGACGTGACTGGGAGCCGATGATGACGCGACATTCCTTTCTGACGCGAGCGCTCGCCGTGCTGCTTGCAGTGAGTTGTGTTGCGCCGATCGCGTGGGCTCGCCCGGCCGCGACCAAGCCGACGACGGAGCAGCCCAAGGATGTATTCGCGCAGCTGAAGTTCCGCAATCTCGGACCGGCGATCGCCGGCGGGCGCGTGTCCGCCGTTGCCGGCATCCCCGGCAATCCGCAGGTCTACTATGTCGGCGGCGCCGCCGGCGGCGTGTTCGAGACCACCGACGGTGGCTTGAACTGGCAGCCGATCTTCAACCATGCGGCGACCAGCTCGATCGGCGCGATCGCGGTCGCAGCCTCGAATTCCAACCTGGTGTGGGTGGGTACGGGCGAGGCAAACATCCGCAACGATGTGATCCCGGGCGCCGGGGTGTACTTGTCGACGGACGGTGGCAAAACCTGGCGGGCAATGGGCCTGAAGACGGTCGGCCAGATCGGCCGCATCGTCATCGATCCGCACGATCCGAATCACGTAGTTGTCGCGGCGCTTGGCCAGGAATGGGGTCCGAGCCCGGACCGCGGCGTCTACGTGACGACCGACGGCGGCAAGAGCTGGCGCAAATCGCTGTATGTCGACGATCACACCGGCGCGATCGACGTTGCGATGCAGCCCGACAACGGTCAGGTGCTGTTCGCCGCGACCTGGCAGGCCGATCGGCGGCCGTGGACGCTTCATGACGGCGGTCCCGGCTCGGGCGTCTGGCGCTCGACCGACGGCGGGGAGACCTGGAAGCGGCTGCGCGAGGGCTTGCCCAAGGGCACCATCGGTCGCATCGGACTCGCCATAGCGCCAAGCGATCCGAATCGTGTCTACGCGTTGCTCGAGGCGGCGATCGGCAAGGGAACGCTCTTCGCCACCGACGACCTCGGAAACCACTGGGAACAGGTTTCGGACAATCACGCCTACAACGTCCGTGGGTTCTATTTCACGACGCTCGAGGTCGCGCCCGACGAAGCCGATCGCGTCTATTTCCTCGGCTTCCAGCTCGCTGAGTCGGACGATGGCGGCAAGACGGCGCATGTGATCGACGAGCCGGTGCATGTCGATCATCACGCCATGTGGATCGATCCCGTAAACCCGAAGCGCATGATCCAGGGTAACGACGGCGGTGCCTATCTCTCCCAGGACGGCGGCAAGAGCTGGCGCTTCCTCGATGGGCTGCCGATCGAGCAGACCTACATGGTTGCCGCCGATAACGACACTCCATACAACTTGTGCACCGGCCTGCAGGACAACAGCGGCTGGTGCGGGCCGTCCTCGACACTCGCTGACGGGGTCGTTTCCGCGCAGGACTGGTATACGGTAGTAGGCGGTGATGGCGAATACACCGTGCCGGCGCCGTCGGACTCGAACATCATCTACGCAGATGCGGAGGACGGCGCGATAACGCGGTTCGACCGCAAGACCAAGCAGTCGCTCTTCATCATGCCGTACCTGCACGGCCCGGGATACGTCGATGATCTCGCAACCTCTGCGCAGAAGATCCGCTTCAACTGGACCCCGCCGATCGCGGTCGATCCGCGGGATGCGAACACGGTGTATATCGGTGGTAGCGTGTTGCTCCAGTCCCGCGACGGCGGGCTCAACTGGAAGACCATCAGCCCCGACCTGACGCGCAACGACAAGTCCAAGCAACAGCTGCCCGGCGGCCCCATTCATTACGATATCTCGGGCGCCGAGACCTACGACACGCTGCTCTCGATCCAGGTGGCGCGCAGCGACCCGCGGGTGATCTGGGTCGGCAGCGATGACGGACTGGTGTCGGTAACGCGCGATGGTGGCGGCAGCTGGAGCAAAGTGACGCCGCCGCATGGGCCGGCCTGGGCGCGTGTCTATCAGATCGACATCTCCCCGACCGATCCGGGCGCGGTGTACGTCGCATTCGATGCCCATGAGCTGGGCGACAACAAACCCTATGCCTACGCCACGACCGACTACGGGCAGCACTGGCGTGCGATCGGCGCGGGCTTGCCCGCCGACGGCTCGGTGATGGTCGTGCGCGCCGACCCCGATGACAGCCATGTGCTGGCTGCGGGCACCATGCGGGGACTTTGGATCTCGCGCGATGGCGGCGGGCGCTGGCAGCAGCTGAAGTCGAACCTGCCGACCGAGCCGGTCTTCGACCTGAAGTTCGTGCGCGGCGATCTCGTGCTTGCGACCCACGGCCGCGGCCTCTGGCTGCTGGACCATTTCGCCGCGATCGCGCAGCTCGATCCGAACGCCGTGCCGAAGCAGGTCAAGCTCTTCACGCCTGGTACCGGAGTCGAGTTCCAACGCTGGAACCGCGGCGAGGGCGCGGAGCCAGCGTTCGTCACGCCGAATGCGCCCGATGGCGTCGTGATCGATTACAGCCTGGCGAAGAAGCTCGAGGCCAGCAAGGAGCAGAAGTCCCAGGAGCAGACGCCGGTGAAGATCGAGATCCGCGACGCGAGCGGTGAGCTCATCGCGACGCGCTACGGCGAGTCGCAGTATGGGGTCAATCGCTACATCTGGGACATGCGCTACGACAAGCCCGCGGCCATCGACTTCGAGACCGCGCCTCTCGAGGGCAAGGCGCCCTCGTTCGAGGGGTTCACCGGTCCCGAGGTGCTCCCCGGAACGTACTCGGTCAGCGTAACCGTGAACGGTCACACTGAGACGGCCACTGCGCGGGTGATTGCGGACCCCAATCAGCCGGCTGCGCCCGCGGCGCAAAGACGCTCGCTGCAGCTCGCCCTGAAGGCCCGCTCGCAGCTGGATGCGATCAACCGCATGCTCGATCGCATCAGCGCCATGCAGGCGCAGCTCGATGCCTACCACAAGAGCGTCGACACGGAGGCCAACGGCATTGATCCCGCGGACCGGGCGCTCGCGAAGTCGCAGGCGCCGCTGCTCGCGCGCGGTGAGGCGCTCGGTAAAGAGCTCGGCAAGCTCAAGGACTCCGTCTACAACCCGAAAGTGCAGCACAAAGTCGGCGAGGACAGCCTGCACCAGCTGACGGATCTGCACGATGCGCTGGAGGCGAATGCCTCCTCGCTCGCCGGTCTCGGCGTGCAGGCGCCGACCGGGCCGTTGCTCGCCATCGAGTCGGAGTTGACCGGACGGCTGAATGACGAGCTGGCCGCTTACAACGCTCTGCTCGCGGGTGATGTCGCGGCGTACGACCAGGCTGCCAATGCGGCGGGCGCGCCGACGCTCGCGCCGGGAAAGCCGATCACCGTCGCCGCTGCGCCCCAGATTCACTGACGCGCAAAGAAAGTCTGACTTACCACGATCCGATAGAATCCGAACTCAAACGATTCCGTCCGGGAGATATAAGATGAAGCACTTGATCCTGTTAGCTGCCTCTGGACTCCTGTTGGTCTCGCTGGTGCCGGGCGCCTCGCCGGCGCAGGCGGCGATGGCGATGCAGGTCCCGAAGGCGATCAGCGCCGCCGTTGCCGACCCGGGCCGGCCCGCTGCCGACCGCGCGCGCGACAAGTACCGCAAGCCCGCCGCCTGCCTGGCGTTCGCCGGCGTGCAGCCAGGAATGAGCGTCGCCGAGCTTTTCCCGGGTGGCGGCTACTTCACCCGCCTCTTCAGCAAGGTCGTGGGTCCCAAGGGACACGTGTACGAGTTCGTGCCGCCGCCCAAGGGTGACAAGCCCATCGCCGTCTCGGCGATCGCGCAGGATCCGCAGTACGGTAACATCTCGATTTCGATCTGGCCGGTGGGCAGGCTGCCGGTGCGCGAGCCGGTGGACCTCGTCTGGACCTCGCAGAATTACCACGACCTGCACAACATCCCGGGGCTCGATGTCGCCGCTTTCGACAAGGCCATCTACGGTGCGCTGAAGCCGGGCGGAGTCTTCATCGTCCTGGATCACGTGGCGCCCGCCGGCTCCGGCTTCAGCGATACCAACACGCTGCACCGCGTCGACCCCGAGGCGGTGAAGAAGGAAGTCACCTCCGCCGGCTTCGAGTTCGTTGGCGAGAGCGACGTGCTGCACAATCGCCGCGACTCGCACAAGAAGGCCGTGTTCGATCCCTCGATCCGCGGCCGTACCGATCAATTCATCTACGAGTTCCGCAAGCCCAAGTAGAGCTCACTCCCTGCTTCACTCCCTGGCCAGGGTCACGTGAGTGGCCCTGATGCCGGGGACGTGGCGGGTGCAGCGATAGCCGAGACGCGGCAGATCGATCCCGGCGAAGAGCGGCTCGCCGCTGCCCAGCAGGACGGGCGAGATGACCAGATGCAGGTCGTCGATCAGGCCTGCGGTCAGGTACTGTCGGATCGTCTGCGCACCGCCGCCCACCCGTATATCGCGGCCCTGGGCGGCGGCCTTTGCCTGGCGCAACGCGGATTCGATGCCGTCGGTGACGAAATGGAAGGTCGTGCCGCCTGCCATCTCGAGCGGCTTGCGCCCGTGATGCGTGAGTACGAAGACCGGGGTGTGGTAGGGCGGCGTCTCCCCCCACCAGCCGCGCCAGCTCTCATCGGGCCACGCGCCGCGGACGGGGCCGAACATGTTCCGTCCGAGGATCCAGGCGCCGACGTTCTCGAATCCCCGGGCCGCGAAGTCATCGTCGGCACCGGTCTCGCCGCCCTCCTGGCCAACCATCCGGCGCCATGTGAGCGTCGCGAACATCCATTCGTGCAGTGCGTGGCCGCCGCGCCCCAAGGGGTTGCTCAGGCTCTGGTCGGGCCCGGCGCCGTAGCCGTCGAGCGAGATGGCAAAGCTGCGCACACTGAGTTTCGACATGGCCGGATCCTCCTCCCCAGGTAGACGGGCGACCCTGCGCTTTTTCGACCGCTGGCGCCAGCGGACGGCCGGATAGGGCGCCGGTCCTTGCCTTGGATTTCGCCGGCTGCTAGTCTCAGCCGCAAATGCGAATCACTCTTATCTGCGGCGCCTCAGGCTGAGCGCCGGCGCGGAAGGAAAGCCACCTTGGACCAGCAGGCAGCGGAGGTTCCGCGGCAGTCCCGGATCTCAGCCTACGGGATGAAGACCTTCCTGGCCGTCATGGGACCGGGAATCGTGGTCATGCTCGCCGATACCGATGTCGGCAGCATCATCACGGCGGGGCAAAGCGGCGTCCAATGGGGCTATCGGCTCCTCCTGCTGCAGCTCCTCCTCATGCCGGTGCTCTATATCGTGCAGGAGCTGACCGTCCGGCTCGGCATCTTCACCGGCAAAGGGCATGGAGAGCTCATCCGCAGTACCTTCGGCTCCGGCTGGGCCTGGCTATCCGTGAGCGGGCTCGGATTGGCGACCATCGGCGCGCTGATTACCGAGTTTTCCGGAGTTGCGGGCGTCGGCGAGCTCTTTGGAGTGCCGCGCGCCGTGAGCCTCGCGATTGTCACGGCGTTCCTGCTTGCGGTCGTGCTGACCGGCAGTTACCGGCGCGTCGAGCGGGTTGCCATCGCTCTCGGCCTGTTCGAGCTCGCGTTCTTCGTCGTGGCGTGGCGCTCCCACCCGCAGGGCGCGGAGCTGACGAGCGGCCTCGCTCACATGCCGCTCAGGAACAGCGCCTACCTCTATCTGGTCGCGGCCAACATCGGGGCCGTGATCATGCCGTGGATGATCTTCTACCAACAGTCCGCGATCGCGGACAAGAAGCTGCAGCCCTGCCACTACCGGCACGCGCAGTGGGACACCGCTTTCGGGGCCGTCATCGCGCAAGGTGTGATGGCAGCGGTGCTCATCGCGGCGGCGGCAACGATCGGCAAGCTGCACACGGATGCCGCGCACGCAAGCCTCAACACCATCGGTGACATCACCAAGATGCTGGTCCCGGCCCTGGGGCCGAACGTCGGCCGTGTGGTCTTCGGATTGGGCACGATCGGCGCGGGCCTGGTGGCGGCGATCGTGGTGTCGCTCGCTTCCGCCTGGGGCTTCGGCGAGGTCACGGGGTACCGTCACTCGCTCGAACATCGCCCGCTCGATGCGCCCTGGTTCTATGGCATCTATGCGGTCGCGGTGATCGGCGGCGCAATCGTCGTCGACCTCGTGCCCGACCTCGTCGCACTCAACATCGGTGTCGAGGTCATGAACGCGCTGATGCTGCCGCTCGTGCTCGGCTTCCTGGTGCTGCTGGCATTCAAGTCATTGCCCGCCGAGCATCGCCCGCGCGGCCCGTACGCCTGGCTGGTCGTCATCGTGTCAGTCGTGACGGCAGGCCTGGGTGTCTACGGCGGCATCACCGGAGCGCACTTCCTTTAGTTTGCCGCGGCCGGCGCCAGGCGCACCTTCATGTCAGAGACGTAACGGGAAGACAGCCAGTAGGACCCGAGGTGCTCCTCGATGGTGACGCTGTCTCCCTCGCGCAGAGTGAGGTCACCGGAGACGCGTCCGATCTGCTGCCAGGCCTGACCGTTGTCGAGATGCAGCACCATGGCATTTGACGACCGGTCCAGGCTGGCCACATGGGCGGTCACGCGCGAGTCGCTTCCGCCCGTGAAGATCTTCCAGCGGGAGTGATGGGGCGTTGGGGGCGAGGTGCTCGCTGCGGTGGCTGGCGGCGCCGGCGCCGCCGTGGCTGCTGGCGGCGGCGAGGCGGGTGTCGGTGCTGGAGGTGGAGGCGGCGGCATGGCTGCTGGCGGCGGCGGGGGCGAGGTGAGACGCGCCATCTCCTTGTCGTAGCACACCAGCCGCCGGAGGGAATCCGCTTCAGTCATGCAGGCGCGCAAACCGGGCGGAACGCTCTGCGCGAAGGCGCCGGCGGACAGGCCGCAAAACGGCAGCATGCAGACAATCGACCACGTCATTCGGCGCCCTTGCCGTGGGGCGCTGACGGTTGGTTGCGCAGGCATCGGTGCTCTCCGGCGGATTGCCGCGACGTGCGGTACCGTCAGTGTAGCTCGACCGGGCGCAAATGTGCCCCGGCTAGTGGCTCGCAGTTGCGGCGCTGCTATCCGGGGTACCGTGCAGCGAGAGGCCAATCCTCGGCACCCCGAACTGTCCCTGCAGCTGCGCCAGCTTGGCGAGGTCGATCGAGCCCACGATGTTGACGATGGTCAACTGCCGGGGGGCCGCGGCAATGATTGCGACGCCATCAGTGCGATTGCCGTTGCGCAGAATGTAGATATCGACGTTGTTTCCCTGCTTCAGGTCGTGCGTCGAGACTATCGGCTGCCAGCCGGGAGCGAGCAGCTGCGCTTCTACCGCTTTGACGTCGGCCTTGGAATATTCCCCCGGATTGTCGAAGGAGTAGCTGCGCACGTAGATGCCCCTGATGCCCTGGATCACGCCATTGACCGCGGCGCCGTTGCCGCTGTCGTCGCTGATGCCGACACTTTTCGCCAGATTGAGCAGTGACGGGTCGAGCGAGATGTCGACCGATTGCGCCGCTTTCTTCGACAGAGCCGAGAAATCGGGCAGCTGCAGGCGGCCCGGCTCCGCCGCGCAGGCGAGGGTGGGCAGCGCCAGGAGCGCGCAGATCAGAGCGATGGAGCGAAGTCGCATGGCAGTCTCCAGAAAGCAGTTTCGGTGGTCGAGTCCATTGCCGGCGGGTCAGGAGTTGGGGTTTTCCGCGCGCGCGACGGCGGTGCGCACGATGTTGATGTTGTCGCTCGCGATGCTGAGCGCCTGCATGAGCTGTGTCCGGGCCTGCGTTGCGCGCTCGGCATCCAGCGCGCGCTGCCGCAGCTGCACGAGACCAATGGCTGCGATGATGCAGGCCGCCAGCGCGGCCGGTAGCCAGCGGGAGCGCAACACGCGCTGCCTCGCCGGCGTCGGCGCCGCGGCCGAATCGAGCTGAGTGATGACCCGGTTGGAAAAGTCTTCGCCCGGGCTCTGATGCCGCAAGGCGCGCTGCAGGGCTTTCTCGAATTCGTCGCTCATGACTGGCTTCCCGCGGAAATCGGCCGCAGCTCGCCGCAGCCGGCACGTAACGAGGCCAGAGACCGCTTCAAATGACTCTTCACCGTGTTGAGCGGCATGTCGAGAGTCTGCGCGATCTCGGAAGGGTCGAGATCCTCCTGGTAGCGCAGCAGGATCACGGCGCGCGCCATGGGTGGCAGCCCCGAGATCAGGTCCCGCAGGCGCCGCTCGAGCAGCGGATCGTGGCTCGCATCCGGCAGTGGCAGTTCCGCCACGCTATCCAGGGGCACGGGGACATGGGCCGGTCGGCGTCGGAGCCGGTCGATCGCCCGATGGCAGACGGTCCGGCGCAGCCAGAAGAAAAGATGGGCCGTCGAGGCGATCCTGTCCAGATGGCGGTGCGCCGATACGAAGACATCCTGCGCAAGCTCCTCGGCGTCCTCGGGCACTTTGAGCATGCGCAGGGCGAGCGTGTAGACCGAGTCCTGGTGCGCGCGGATCAGCTCCCGGAATGCGGCCAGCTCGCCCTGCTGTGCGCGGGCCAGCGCGCTCTCGAGCGCGGCGGGTCCTGCCGTCTCCAGGGTCCCGGGCGCGGTCGAGTCGGACATGTTTCGGGCGGCCGTCGGCAGGCGCATGGGATCGGCTTCCATATATAGCCTATACGAGCGGGCGGGTGCTCCAGGGTGCAGCCGCCGGGCAACCCTCACCCTCTCAGGCGGGCTTGCGCAGCCAGAAGAGCCCGGTTTGGATCGTGAAAGAGCCATCCGCTTCGATATGCAATGCCTGGCGGACTTCCTGCGGCGCACCGTCCTGCATCGAGCGGATGACCGCGGCCCGATCCGCAGGTGTGCGCATGCGCGCTATCCAGGAGGCAAACTCGAGCCGAATCGGCCATTCGGCATGCTCCAGCTCCATCATGCCGGCCGCATGCAGCAGGGCGCGCCACTCCGCCACCGAGCGGTTGCGCACGTGCGAGGGATCGCGCAGCAGCTCGATGCTCTGTATGAAGGTGTCGACGAGTGGGTCCCTCTGACCGAGCGTATCGATGATGAGCGCATGACCGCCGGGTGCCAGCACGCGCGCAACCTCCAGCGCGGCCTTCTCCAGCCGCGTCCAGTGATGCGCGCTGTAGCGAGTGCAGACGAAGTCGAAGCTGTGGTCATCAAAGGGCAGCGATTCCGCGTTTGCCTGCCGGACCTCGATCTGGCCAAGTTTCCTGGCCGCAGCCGCCTCGGATACCGCGGCCAGCATGTGCTGCGAAGGATCGAGCGCGATCATGCGGGCGACGTGCGGCGCAAGCGCGAAGCTGAGATGTCCGGCTCCGCAGCCGATGTCGAGCGCCTGTGCCGCTTGCGGTGCGACCTGCGTAACCAACACCTTCGCCCGCTCCAGGTCGGGTCCCATGGAGTGCACCGCGCTGCTCAGGTACGCCTGGGCGCGCGGATCGAATTGGCTCTGAACGGTCTGCTCGTGAGTGCGCATGCGACGATATTGCCGCATGCGGCGGGCCTAGGTGCGGCTGGCTACCTGCCGAACGACATGGCGGGTGAGCTGCGCCTCCGTCCATTGGCGGACCCGGCGGGCGTCGGCCACGCGGGTGTACTTTCCCCAGGAATTGAGCAGCACCATGACCACGGTGCGGTGGTCGATGACCGCCTGCATCACCAGGCAATGGCCTGCTGCATTGGTGAAGCCGGTCTTCTGCACCACGATGTGCCAGGAGCGCCGATCCACCAGCATATCGGTGTTGCGGTAGGCGACCATGCGCCGGCCGGAGCGGATGGTGTAGCCGCGGCTGGTGGAGTAGCGGCGGATGACCGGGCTGTCGGCCGCAGCCATGACGAGCTTCGCGAGGTCATCGGGCGTCGAGGTGTTCTGGCTCGAGAGGCCGGTCGGCTCGACGAAGTGAGTGTGCGTCATACCGAGCGCGCGGGCCTTGGCGTTCATGGCGCTGATGCAGGCCGGGAGGCCGCCCGGATAGCTGCGGCACAGAGCGTGCGCCGCGCGGTTCTCCGAAGCCATCAGGGCCAGGTGAAAGAGCTGCGCCCGGGTGAGCCTGGTGCCGACGGCGAGGCGGGAGGAGGCGCCCCGGCCGATCGCCCGATCGGCGGGGGTCACCTGCAATAAGTCATCCAGCGGCTGGTTGGCCTCCGCGACCACCAGTGAGGTCATCAGCTTGCTGATCGAGGCGATGGGCACCGGCACAGCGGCCTTGCGCGAATACAGTACCTTGTGATCGGTGACGTCCAACACCAGGGCCTCGGTCGACCGCAGATTCGGCTGCTGAGCCGCGCTACGGTGATGGCGGTGGTGATGGTGGTAACGGGAGATGGAGGCCAGATGGATGGGCGCCGCGGCGCAGGCGGTGGAGGCGCAGAGAAGCAGGCAAGCCCGCGCAACGGACGGCAGCCGTGAGCGTTTGCCGAGCTCCGTGGCTATCTTCGCTAGGAAACCGGACCCCATTTTTGTCTTTTCTCCGCCCGACGCAGGCTTTAAAGGTAGCAGAGCATGATCCTCGCCCCGCCGCCGTGACGTACGGCGTGTTTCGGTGCGACCCCCCGGAAGCCTACAACAATGTTGTGCCGTAGTGCTACGCCGCGAGGGGTAGCGCCACCTGCACGCGATTGCGGCCGAGGCGTTTTGCCGCGTAAACGGCTGCGTCGGCCTTTGCGACCAGCGCCTCTCCCCAGACACCCAGCGGGTCGCTGCTCGCTACTCCAATGCTGCAGGTCAGGCGGATTGGAGCGCCGTTTCCCGCGATGTCGACCTCCGACACCCGCAGGCGAATGCGCTCCGCGATCGGTTCCGCCGCGGACGCATCGGCGCCGCTCAGCACCACGATGAATTCCTCGCCGCCATAGCGGCCGATGATGTCCGACTGGCGCAGCTCCGCCTGGATCGGACCGATGACGGCCGCCAGGCAGGCATCGCCAGCCGCATGTCCATACGAATCGTTGATGGCTTTGAAGAAGTCGAGATCGAGGAACAGCACGGCGACGGGTAGATTGCTCGCGCGCGCGTTGCGACAGGTCGCATCGAGCTGCTCCAGCACCGAGCGGCGGTTCAGTACGCCTGTGAGAGAGTCCGTCTTCGCCCGACGCTCGGCCTCAGAGAGGGCGTGACGCTGCTGACGCAAACGATCCGCTACGCCGAGCGAGGTGAGAACCGCGGAGACCACCATCGATCCCGGCAGGCCGTAATAGAAGAGCGCATCGTCGCTTGCCGCCTGGGTTACCAGCAGTCGGCCCGAGGTCAGGATGGCAAACGTCTCGAGCATCACCCATGCCAGCAGGAACCAGCCGGCGGCGCGGTTGCCGCGTCGCCAGGCGATATAGGCGACCACGAGTACGAAGAAGCCGGCACCGAGAAACATCAGATTGCCGATATCGACCACCACCGGCCCCAAACCCACCAGCCGGCCGACGTTTGCGATGGCGAGGACGCCGAACGCCGCTGCGAGCCAGCCGAAGGACCGATAGATCCGCGGCGAGGTATGGCGCAGATCAGCGATTTCACGGGCAAAGAGGCTCGCCATCGCACCGCTCAGCGCGACAGGAACGTTCCAGGCGTAGGGTGCGAGCGCGCTCGCGGCGTCGAGCCCGGGCCAGCGAAACCCCTGCCCGGAGAAGTACGCCAGATAGAGCGCCTGCAGGCCGGTCATGGCCGCGTAAAGGATGAAGAGCCGATCCGCCAGCACCAGCCACATCGCCGCAGTCGCGAGCGCCAGGGCGGCCAGGGCTCCGAAGGCCAGGGAGATCATCAGATTGTGTCGCGCCGCGCGCGTCAGTGCCTCGGCCAGCGTGGCGTCTTTGAAATACGTTCGCGGAGTCGCCAGTATCTGCGCCTGGGCGCGCGCATAGAAGACCTGGCCCGCCCGCAGCTCACCCCGGATCAGAAAGACAGCTTCGCGAGCGCCGCCGAATCCAGGCAGCAGCGCCGCCCGAACAAGTGGAGCGGGTGGGCCGGTCGCCCCCTGCTGGTAGAGCTCGATCTGAAGGTCGCGGCCGGAGCCGACGATGAGCACCGGAATCTCCGCCGCCGCAATGCTCCGCTCCGATTGCAGCCGGATCCAGCGGGTGCCCGGGGTCTGTCGCAGCGTCTTCGAGGCGGTGGCTCCAAACTGCTGGTCGAGCGCGCCGCTCGCCACCTCGGCAGCCGACGGGGGAGGGCTGCCGCTCTGGAGCACCCGGACCTCGAGCAGGGTATTGCCGATCGTGGCGAGGGCCGGGGAAGGCAGGACGAGCCAGGCGCCGAGCAACAGAACCCAAGCCGTTAGCCTGGCCGGGCAGAGGGCTTCACCTGGGCTGGGAGCGAGAGCTCTGGACATCGAGGACGACGCGGCTCCCTTGCCGCAGTTCTGGCCCTTGGTCGAGGGGACGAGCATCCTTGCAGGGAATCCGCTGGCGCGCAATCTCGGCGGTCATTCGCGTGGCGCCCCGGCACGGTTGACACTCCCCGCCCCCCTACCTAGAATCGCCGGCCTTTCTCGGTCTGGCCCCGTTTCACGGCCGGCACCCTGAAAACAGCGATATACACCGGGCCGCCGAGCGACAGCCAAGCGGCCCGGTCTTTCTTCAGCCGCTCACCGCAAGAGCGCTACTGACAGCTCAGGGCGCCCAGTGCGCTCGAACGCAGGATCTTGGAGACAGAGATGGCGACCACGGGTCAGCTCATCCGGCAACCTCGCCGGACGAAGGCAGAGAAGACGAAGGTGCCCGCTCTTGGGGCGTCGCCTCAGAAGCGAGGCGTCTGCACGCGCGTGTATACCACGACGCCCAAGAAACCCAACTCAGCCCTGCGCAAGGTCTGCCGTGTTCGGCTGACTAATGGATATGAAGTCACAAGCTACATCGGTGGTGAAGGACACAACCTGCAGGAGCACTCCGTGGTGCTCATCCGCGGCGGCCGCGTGAAGGATCTCCCCGGCGTCCGCTACCACACGGTTCGTGGAACACTCGACTGCGCTGGCGTCGGTGAGCGCAAGCAGAGTCGCTCCAAGTACGGCGCGAAGCGCCCCAAGAAGTAAGAGGCCGCAACCATGTCCCGTCGAGCCCAGGCGCCGGTCCGCACCATCCTGCCGGACCCGAAATTCAACAGCGATATGTTGGCCAAGTTCATGAACGTCGTCATGAAGGACGGCAAGAAGTCAGCCGCGGAGCGCATCATTTACGGCGCGCTCGACCGCATCGCGGAGAAGACCGGCAAGAAGGGTTCGGAGGCGATCGAAATACTCTCGACCGCGCTCGACAACGTGAAGCCGGTCGTCGAGGTCAAGTCGCGCCGCGTCGGCGGTGCCACCTATCAGGTGCCGGTCGAAGTTCGGGCCACGCGCCGCCAGACATTGGCCATGCGCTGGGTCATCGAGGCTGCTCGTGATCGCAGCGAGAAGTCGATGGCATTTCGTCTTGCCCACGAGTTGATGGATGCCGCCGAGAGTCGCGGCGCCGCTGTCAGGAAGCGCGAGGACACCCATCGCATGGCGGAGGCCAACAAGGCCTTCGCGCACTACCGCTGGTAGTAGCCGACGGCCTGAAGGCCTGCAAGAGGACAGTTCACCGTGGCACGCGCGACGCCCATTGAGCGCTATCGGAACATCGGCATCTCCGCGCACATCGACGCGGGGAAGACGACGACGACCGAGCGCATCCTCTTCTATACGGGCGTGTCGCACAAGATTGGCGAGGTTCACGACGGCGCGGCCGTCATGGACTACATGGAGCAGGAACAGGAGCGCGGCATTACCATCACCGCCGCGGCCACGACCTGCTTCTGGAAGGGAATGGAGAACACCTTCCCCGAGCACCGCATCAACATCATCGACACGCCGGGCCACGTCGACTTCACGATCGAGGTGGAGCGGTCGCTGCGCGTGCTCGATTCGGCCGTGGCGCTGTTCGACTCGGTGGCCGGCGTACAGCCGCAGTCCGAGACGGTCTGGCGCCAGATGAACAAGTACCACGTGCCGCGCCTCGCCTTCGTCAACAAGATGGATCGCGCCGGCGCCAACTTCCTGCGCGTCGTCGACATGATCCGCAGCCGCCTGCGCGCCAACCCGGTGGCGATCCAGATCCCGATCGGCGCCGAGGAGAGCTTCGAGGGCGTGGTCGATCTCATTCGCATGAAGGCCATCTACTGGGACATGGAGACCCAGGGCATGCGCTTCGAGTACGGCGAGGTCCCGAAGAGCCTCGAGGCCCAGGCCGAGGAGCACCGCTCGAACATGATCGAGGCTGCGGCCGAGGCCAATGACGGCCTGATGAACAAGTATCTCGAGGGCCAGCCGCTGAGCGATGCGGAGATCCGCGCCGGGCTGCGCGAGCGCTCGATCCGCAACGAGGTCGTGCTGTGCCTGTGCGGCTCGGCATTCAAGAACAAGGGAGTGCAGGCGCTGCTCGATGCCATCATCGACTTCATGCCATCGCCGATCGAGATGCCGGACGTCAAGGGCATCGGTGACGATGACCAGCCTGCCACGCGCAAGGCAAGCGACGACGAGCCGTTCTCGGCCCTCGCCTTCAAGCTGCTCAACGACCCGTTCGTCGGCAACCTGACCTTCTTCCGCGTCTACTCCGGCGTGCTCAATTCCGGCGATACGGTGTACGTTCCGACCAAATCCAGGAAGGAGCGCATCGGACGGTTGCTGCAGATGCACGCCGCCGAGCGCAACGACATCAAGGAAGTGCGCGCCGGCGACATCGCGGCCGCTGTCGGTCTCAAGGACGTCATCACCGGCGATACGCTCTGCGATCTGGAGAAGGTCATCACTCTGGAGAAGATGGAGTTCCCCGATCCGGTGATTTCCGTCGCGGTGGAGCCGAGAACCAAGGCCGACCAGGAGAAGATGGGCGTTGCCCTGCAGCGCCTGGCGAGGGAGGATCCGTCGTTCCGCGTCCATACCGACCAGGAGTCGGGGCAGACCATCATCTCCGGCATGGGCGAACTGCACCTCGAGATCATCGTCGACCGCATGAAGCGCGAGTTCAAGGTGGAGGCGAATGTCGGCAAGCCGCAGGTCGCGTATCGCGAAACCATCCGCGCCAAGGTCGAGTCGGAAGGCAAGTTCGTCCGTCAGTCGGGCGGCCGCGGCCAGTACGGCCACGTGTGGCTGAAGCTCGAGCCCAACGAGGCAGGCAAGGGCTACATATTCGTCAACGGCATCGTCGGCGGCACCATTCCGCGGGAATACATTCCCGCCGTCGACAAGGGTATCCAGGAGGCGTGTCAGACCGGCGTCATCGCCGGCTACCCTGTCGTCGACGTCAAGATCACCCTGATCGACGGCTCGTACCACGACGTCGACTCGAGCGAAATGGCGTTCAAGATCGCCGGCTCGATGGGATTCAAAGAAGGCTTCAGGCGCGCGAAACCCGTGCTGCTGGAGCCGATCATGAAAGTCGAGGTCGTCACGCCGGAGGAATACTCGGGCGATGTGATCGGCGACCTCAACCGCCGGCGCGGGCAGATTCTCGGCATGGACGAGACGCCTTCCGGCAAGGCCATCGCGGCCGAAGTGCCGCTG
>DASXFY010000020.1:0-1580 GCA_036489335.1 Steroidobacteraceae bacterium | reverse complement strand
CGTCGTGCGTCTGGTGCTGATCGACGTATTGAAGGACGACATCGCGGTTGCCGCTGGCGAAGGTGGCCTTGAGATCGGGCTCGGTGTAGAGGCCTGCACCCCAGGCCGCGTACTCCTGCGGCGTGGTCGTGGTCGGGAGATCGAACGATACGACCTCCGGCAGGCTATGCGCGGCGGGGAGGTCTTCCGCGCGGTCGATACGCGGACCCCAATAAAGCGACTGCAGCCAGTTGCGCTCGTCGACCCCCATGGCATAGGTGAAGTCGCCTGCCTGGATGATCCAGAGCTTCGCATCGGGCCGGTATTCGATGGACTGAGCACGGGCGGAGGGTATGGCAAAGCATGCGGCGGCGAGGAGGAATGCGGAGGCTGGTCGCAGAGACACGGTGTTTCTCCTTCGAATACGGACCTGAGCAGTGTAATCGCTTACGTGGCTTCGGTGTGCGACTTGGCGAGACGCGCGAGCGCTGCGCCCGTGACCCGCATGATGCGCCAGCTCTCCAGCATCACAGCCCCGGTGCTGCGATAGAAGTCGATCGCCGGCGTGTTCCAATCGAGGACGTCCCATTGCAGCCTCGTGCAGCCGCGCTCGACCGCGATGGCGGCCACGCGTTCCAGCAGCGCCTTGCCGATGCCGCGGCCGCGATGCGCCGGCTGGACAAACAGATCTTCCAGATGCAGGCTGGGACCGCGCCAGGTGGAGTAGATGGGGAAGTAAAGCGCAAAGCCAGCGGCTTCCCCGTCGTCATCGGCGATGAGGCACTCGAAGAGCGGTCGCGGCCCGAAGCCATCGCGGCGCAGTTCGGATTCGCCAAGCTGCACGGCGTCGGGCTCGCGTTCGTAGGCCGCGAGCGCGTGGATCAGGGTGAGGATGGCGGGAACATCGGATTCAGTCGCGAGGCGGATGTGCATGGCGGAGGTTCTCGCCATCGAGTGTACGGTGCTTGCCGCACGGGCGGAGACGCCTGCGGCGTATTCCGAGAGGCTCGCTTCCTTTGGCCGCTCGCTTTTTGGGTGTCGTGGTTTGTGCCGGCAGACTACGGGTCCTTCGGCCTCGCTCAGGATGACACAGCCTGCGACGCCGACGCGTGGAATGCCCGGACATTGAAGCGGTGGGCGAAGCGGTGGGCGCTTCGCGCCCGCAGGCCGGAAGCTACCCCAAACTGGCTTTGCCAGAATGGGGCACTCGGCTGATGGTTGAGTGATGCGTCAGTGGACGCGGGCGAGGAAGACGCCGAACCAGCGCTGTGGATCGGTCCAGTCCTCAACTACGGTGAATCCGGTCTGCGCGAGCAGGTGATGCGCGCCGTCGATAGTGAACTTGTAGCTGCTCTCCGTGTGGATGGTTTCACCGCGCCGGAAGTCGAGCGAGAGATCCAGGGAGGGGATGGAAACCTCGTGGGCCATCAGGCTTTCGAGGTGCATCTCGATGCGGGAGTGCTCTCCATTCCACCGCACTTTATGGCGGAACTTCATCAGATCGAAGTCGGCGCCAAGCTCGCGATTGATGCGCGCCAGCACATTGCGGTTGAAGGCCGCGGTAACTCCACGGGGATCGTCGTATGCAGCAATCAGGGTGG
>DASXFY010000111.1:0-3870 GCA_036489335.1 Steroidobacteraceae bacterium | reverse complement strand
TCTGGGGATAGGCTGCGGTTTTGATCTGACCGCCGGTTCCGGGTTTCTCGCCTTCTTTCGCTCCTTACTTCAGCGCGACGGCGAAGCCGTCACGCAGTCTGACCGGCCGGCAAGGCCGGGCAGAAGATCGCAACCGTGGGTTCTCGATGCTGGCACGGGCACGGGCACGGGACTGATGCGTGCCGCCGGCACGGTCCTGTCCGGGTCCGTTATGCTCGGGGGAGATAGCAGATAAGACGAAGGCCCGGGGTCGTTTGATTGGCCTCGAACCCCCCGGGCCCTCGATGCTCAGCGCCTTTGGGAGGGCTTTGCGCAGCCTTTATGCCTCGGGTCCCCCGGCGCTGTCCAGTGCCGTCGGGGAGGGGCCTTGGGGCTGCTCGAGAAGCCGGAGACTTACCGGCTCTATCACTGCCGCCGCTGCGGGATGCAGGTATGCATCTGCGCGCAATGTGATTGCGGGAACGTCTACTGCCCCGGGGAGTGCGCCGAGTTGGCTCGCCGGGAGTGTGTACGCCGCGCCGGTGCTCGCTACCAGCGCACCCTGCGCGGAGCCCGTCGACACGCTGAACGACAGCGGCGCTACCGCGAGCGGCGCAGGTGCGATGTGACGCATCACGGCTTCCCCCTCGTGATGAGCAAGTGCAGCGTATCGGTACACCCGGCCATCGCGAGTGAGCCGATCGATGTCGACTGCAAAGCGCCTCTGCCTCGCCCCCGACGCCTGCTGCAGACCCGCTGTGCTTTCTGCGGCCGGGCACTGCCGCCCTTTGCCCGCCTTCACCCCTGGCGATGGAGTGGATAGAGCCCGTGATCGCCGGCGAGGGCGGCTGTGACGATGATCTCGCGCGAGCTCGAGGCCGAGATCCTGCGGCTGCGTCACGCCGAGCACTGGCCGATCGGCACGCTCGCCCGACAGCTGCGCGTGCACCACGATACCGTGCGCCGCGTGCTCACGCAGGCGGGTATCCCCGCCGCCGAACAGTCCACGCGGGGCTCGATGGCAGACCCGTTCGTGCCGTTCATCCAGGATACCCTGGCGCGCTACCCGACGCTGCGCGCCTCGCGTCTGTACCAGATGGTGCGCGAGCGCGGCTATGCGGGCCGCCCCGATCACTTCCGCGCCATCGTCGCGCGCTACCGACCGCGTCCGGCTGCGGAAGCGTATCTGCGCCTGCGCACCTTGCCGGGTGATCAGGGCCAGACCGACTGGGCGCACTTCGGCAAGCTCGCCGTAGGCCGCGCCTTGCGGCCGTTGATGGCCTTCGTGATGGTGCTGTCGTACTCACGCTATCTGTTCCTGCGCTTCTACCTCGGGGCCGCGATGAGCGCCTTCCTCGACGGCCATGTCAGCGCCTTCAATTTCTTCGGCTCCGTTCCTCGTACCCTGCTGTATGACAACCTGCGCTCGGCGGTGCTCGAGCGCAGGCACCTGGAGCGTGCACCGGATGCGATCCGCTTCCATCCAACTCTGCTGGAACTGTCGGCCTGGTATCGGTTCGCACCGCGTCCGGTGGCCGTGGCGCGCGGGAACGAGAAAGGGCGGGTCGAGCGGGCGATCCGCTTCGCGCGCGACAACTTCTTCGCCGCCCGGCGCTTCACCGATCTGGATGATCTGAACGCCCAGGCGCTCGCCTGGTGCGCAGGCGAAGCCGCCGATCGGCCCTGCCCGGAGGATCGCAGCCGCACGGTGCGTGAATGCTTCCAGGCCGAGCGGCCGCACCTGCTGGCCTTGCCCGATGAGCCCTTCCTGGCCACCGAGCGCGTGATCGTGCGTACCCACAAGACCCCGTACGTGCGCTTTGATCTGAATGACTACTCCGTCCCCCACACTCATGTGCGCCGCACCCTCGAGCTGCTGGCCACGGTCCAGAGCGTACGCATCCTCGATGGCTGCACCGTCATCGCCACTCACCCCAGGAGCTTCGAGCGCGGTGCGCAGATCGAGGAGCCTGCCCATATCAAAGCGCTGGAAGCGCACAAGCGCGCCGGACGCGCCCATCGGGCCACCGATCGGCTGCACTACGCGGCCCCCAGCGCCGCGCGCTTCTTCCAACTCGCCGCCTTGCGCGGCGTGAACCTGGGCTCGCTCACCCGCGGGCTCATCGAGCTGCTCGACACGCACGGCGCCACGGCCCTGCAGGCGGCCATCGCCGCCGCGCTCGCCGAAGATGCCGTGCACCTGAGCGCTGTGCGCCACTTCATCGACCTGCAGCGCGCCCAGCGCGGGGCATGCGTGCCGATCCCCGTGACCCTGCCCGACGATCCTCGCGTGCGCGAGCTCGCCGTGCGCCCCCACAACCTTGCCGAGTACGAAAAGCTCGTCCGGGAGAGCTCACATGAATGCTCAGATGCTGCCCCTGACCGCGACCGCGCCCGCGCCGCCAAGCCCGACGACAACAACGGCGACGGCGGCGGCAGCAACCCTGCCGCTTGAGCAGCTCAAGCAGCGCCTGCGACGGCTCGGCCTCTACGGGCTGCTCACCCACGCCGAGGAGCTCGCCACCGAACCCTGGCTCGAGCGCGTGCTGCAGATCGAGGAGAGCGAGCGGCTCTCCCGCAGCCTCAAGCGCCGCCTCGACAACGCGCGCCTGGGCACCTTCAAGCCCATGGCCGACTTCGACTACCACTGGCCGCGCGAGCTCGACCGCTCGCTGCTCGAGGATCTGTTCACCTTCGGCTTCATCGAACAATCCGCCAATATCGTGATCGTCGGTCCCAACGGGCTCGGCAAATCAATGATCGCCAAGAACCTGCTACACCAGGCAGTGCTGCGCGGATATACCGCACGCTTCACCGCCGCCTCCGACATGCTCCACGATCTGGCCGCCCAGGACAGCTCCTCCCAGCTCTCCCGCCGCCTGCGCCGCTATACCACCCCGAGTCTGGTCTGCATCGACGAGGTCGGCTACCTCGCCTATGACACCCGCTACGCCGATCTGCTCTTCGAGGTCATCACGCGCCGCTATCAGCTGCGCCGCCCGCTCGTACTGACAACAAACAGAACCTTTAGCGAATGGAACCAGGTCTTCCCCAACGCCACCTGCGTGGTCGCCCTCATCGACCGGCTGGTCCATCGCTCCGAGATCCTCTCGATCGATGGAGACAGCTATCGGCTCAAGGAAGCCAAGGAACGCGCCGCAAACCGCGCCGCCGCGCGCTCCGCCGGCAAGAAGTCGCGCGCCGCGAGCCGATAGCCATGCAGCCCAATGACCTGCCGATCGTCTGCCTGCCGCTGGAGCTCTGCGCCCGTGATGCCGCCGAACTCATCGACTTCCTCAATCGGCTCGTCGAGGCCCTCGAGCGCCACTACGGTGGACTGCTGATCAATCGTGCCCACCAGCTCGAACTCTCCTGTCCACCAGGGCCGGCAAACACTGCGACCGACGACCAGCCGTTCTGAACCCTCGCCAATCCGGCACTACCGCTTCACCGCTGGCGCCAATGCCCGGCTCGCTTACGCCAATCCGCCACTGTCACCAAAATCGGGCGGTTCTGCGGCCCCGCCAACAACCGGGAATCGCAAGTAGTGCGGCTAGCACGAGCAGGGCTCCAGCGGCGCAGATATACGCAAACAGAATCATCGCGTAGGCGAATGTCGGCGGCATTGAACTTCTCGGACAGTTCTTGACTACGAATCGTCATTCAGATTTGCAGTGAAACCGATGGGGCGACGCGTCGGCTGGGGTTGCCTCATGAGTTCGCGTATCGCTCTCAGGATATCAATGATGGTTTTGTCGTGTGCCTGGAGCTTCCGCTCGAGCTGATCGAGCTTCTCCGCAAGTGCCTTGTTCGAAACGAGAAGTTCGCGCATCCTGACAAAGGCCCGCATGATCTGAACATTGACGGCAATCGCTCGTGCGCTATGCAGTA
>DASXFY010000108.1:0-28376 GCA_036489335.1 Steroidobacteraceae bacterium | reverse complement strand
TCGGACGCCGTCGCGCGCTTTTCCTTCGGGAGTTGCTGTCGCTCCCGTTGTTGTTGCCGCAGTTGCCGTTCGGTTTCCTTGGCCTGCCTTTCATTGACCAAGCCCGCCTGCAGTAACTGATCGCGCAATGACATGCTCATGACAAATCACTCAGCGTTACGAGGACCGTACAACCGCATCCATGCGGCCATAGCTTTCCGCAGCCGATTATGCCGGATTTTCTCAGCGCCGATTGTGCTAAGTGCTTGCGTTTGGATGGCGGTCAGGATTCGGAGCCGTCACCTTTGCCGGTGGCCCTGAGTCGAGGGACCTTCCGAGACATTGGCGAGCTCGATGCGAGCCTCGCACTTGCCGCGACGAAGCACTTCGTCGGCTAAACCCCGCATTCGTCACTTGAAAACTACGGCCATTATGACGCCCACGATGACGAGCGTGATAGCGAGTGTGGGGTAGTCTTGGCGCGGTTTCTTGCTTTCGTCCGAGAGCATCCACGCACAAACCGCGGCGTACTTGACGGAGGGGAGCGCGTACTTGAAAGAGGGGGCATGAGCCTGGACCCGATATTCGCTTCAGGTTCCGAACCAGGGTGCAGGAATACAGCGGCTTCACCGCCCCCCCATGTCACAGTAGTTGTCGCCTCGATACCTCGGTAATCTGCGGGGCATTGAGGAACGACAATGGCTCGATACAGCAACGAATTCAAAGAACGAGCAGTGGCTCGCCTGCTGCCGCCTGAGAGCGCGGAGATCTCTGCAGTTTCCCTGGAACTTGGGGTGTCCGTGGCAACGTTGGAGCGGTGGCGGGCGGAAGCGCTGTCCAGGCCCGCTCGCGAGCGAGCCTGGACAGCGGCGGCGCGATTGCAGGCGGTGATTGCCACGGCGGCGATGGACGAGGCGCAACGCAACGCCTGGTGCCGCGAACAGGGGATCTTTCCCCTGAACCTGCAGGAGTGGCGCGAGAGTGCGATGGCGGCGCTGTCGCGGCCCGAGGAAGCCCGGGCCACAGCGCAGGAGACGCGGCAGGACCGACGGCGGATCAGGGAGCTGGAGAAGGATCTGAGGCGCAAGGAGAAGGCGCTGGCGGAGACCACGGCGCTCCTTGTGCTGTCAAAAAAACTCGAGGCGATCTTCCCACCGGGCGGGGACGAATGATTTCCCTGGAAGATCGCCAACGGATTGCTCGCGCGGTGGAGGAAGCTCACCGCGACGGCGCTCGGCTGAGGTGCGCATGCGCTGAAGCGGGTATCAACGTGCGCACCCTGCAGCGCTGGGAGCGTGGCGCGGGCCTCGAGCGCGGAGACGGACGGCCAGAAGCAGTCCGCCCGGTACCTGAGCACGCGTTGAGCCCGCAGGAACGCGAGCAGATCCTGCAGATCGCCAACGAGCCGCGCTTCGCGGAACTCCCACCGGCGCGCATCGTGCCGATGTTGGCCGACGAAGGGGTCTATGTGGCCCGCGAATCGAGCTTCAGCCGCGTGCTGCGGGCTCACGGGCAGACTCGCCATCGCGGGCGTGCCAAAGCACCCCAGCGGGTGCGCCCGCCAAGCACCCATGTTGCCACCGCTCCGCGTCAGGTGTGGTGCTGGGACATGTCGTACCTTCCGGCCACGGTAGTCGGACGGTGGTTCCATCTGTACCTGATCCTCGATCTGTTCAGCCGCAAGATCGTCGGCTTCGAGGTCCACGAGAGCGACAGCTCCGATTACGCGGTGGACCTGCTGCGCCGTACCGCACTCGCTGAAGGCCTGCACCAGCTCGATCACAAGCCCGTGCTGCACGGCGATAACGGCTCGACGCTCAAGGCGACCACGGTGCTGGCGATGATGCATTGGTTGGGGCTGAAAGCCTCGTACTCCCGGCCGCGCGTGAGCGACGACAACGCATTCGTGGAAGCGCTGTTCCGCACGGCCAAGTACCGCCCGCAGTTCCCCATGAAGGGCTTCGCCGACATCGATCACGCACGCGCCTGGGCGAGCTCGTTCGTGCGCTGGTACAACCACGATCACCGCCACAGCGGCATCCGCTACGTCAGCCCGGCGCAGCGACACGCCGGCGAGGACCGGGGGGCCGTCCTGCTGGCCCGCCACGCGCTCTACCTGTACGCCAGGGCACGTAACCCACGGCGCTGGGCACGGCACACCCGAAACTGGAATCCGATCGCCGTCGTCACGCTCAATCCCGAGCGCGATGCGGTAATCACAGCGGCCACCGAAGGCCTTCATCAAACTCGGTCTGCTGCATGAGACGGGCGACAACTACCTTGACATGCACCGCCGCGGTGAGGGCGCCCTTGCCTGTCGGTCGGACGGGCCGCTTTCAATCCCCGGCTGCATGCTCGGCATCCGCCGTCGTCTGGGACGAGGCCCTAGGATGTCGTCCACTTTGGAATTCCAGTATTCGACGTATTTTTCGTAGGCACGAGCAGAAGTTAGGAAGGCCACGTGTTCGGGGCAGCGTATTCGGTAGGCGAGAATGCTCGGCACGCCTTCGCGCCGCGCCTTTGCCACTCGATGATTGCCGTCGATGAGGTTGTATCGGTATCACCGGACGCGACAGGTCGGCTGTGGCGATCGTCACACCACTTTGTACGAGACGACGAGCACGATGTCCTGAAATTTGGTAGCGTCGAGTCGCAGATGGCCGTTAGTGGTCACCCCTAGGGCCGCCGGAACGCTGGACTCGGGAACGGTGAGGCTGAACGAGTCGGGCGAAGAAGGGGCCGTCAGTCCAACATCGGCGCCCATCGCGGCGATGGGTGTTCCGCCTCCGGTACTGCCTGGAACCGGAACAATGGACAACGGACCAGCCGAGCCTCCAGTCGGGCCGAAACTGGCCGACATCACCGTACTCGCCGCGGGTGCCGTATCGAAGACAAAGTAGACCGCGATGTCAGTAATTTCTGTTGTACCCAGATTGGAGAACGGCAACACATTGGGCAGGAGCGGCAAAACCAGCGTCTGCTGCGTAGCCGTGGTGTCGGCCGGATTGAAGAACGCGTAATACGCATCGCTAAAGCTGCTGCGCACGCTCAGCATGATCTGCCGCGCGTCCGCCGCCAAAAGCTTCTTGAGGGCCTGGCGCACTGCCTGCGGGTCGCCACCGGCCGAGCGTGCCGTATACCGTAACTGAAGCACCACGTCAATGATGGTCGACAGGTCGAAGCTGTTGTCGCGTGGATCAAGCACCAAGGTCCAGGTACTGATCGCACCCTGCCCTTCGAATGGCAGCCAGCGCTCGTCGCGTAAGTTGACGTCAAAGAGCCCAGCGTCATTCTGGCCGTGGCTGGTGCTAATGCTGGCGGCGGCTGCCGCAGGTGAGGTGACGAATGCGGCTGTCGCCGGCGGTGCCATGGCGGAAGCCGGCGTGTAGGTCGCTATCGGGGGTTGCACACGCACCGTGGCAGTGTTGAGCGCCAGAGTGGCGTTCACTCCGGCATAAGGTCCGGTCACGCAGGGAATCGTGAGGGCGACCGAGCGAAGGCGACGAAAATAGTGGCCAGGATGGTCGAGGTCGAACAGCGCCTCGTCGAGCGCAATGTTGCAGGTTCCGGTCTGCAGCAGCTGAACCAGCGCCATCGGCTGAGTCAGCGCCAGAGATACGTGCTTTACCAGCTCGAACTCGCGGGTGTTTGCCGCCAGGTACTGCGCCTGCATGCGCCGCAGATCGAACAGCAGGCTCTCGCCAGCCGTCAGGCCCTTGTACTGGCTGTTCCAGTAGCCGAACTGAACGAAGCTGTCCTGACTACCCAGCTCGTACTGGTAGGCGGCCTGGGCCTGCTGCGCCAGGCTGAATGCCATCTGGTAGGCCTGGGTGTGGACGGTCGTGAGCTGCGACAACATCCAGTCGTACAGTTGCCCGCTGGTATATTTGGACGTCAGGAAATCGCTGACTGCCTGGGCGTTGTCGATCTGCCTGCTCTGCAGGTCGACTTCTGCATTGGCAACCGCCAGCCGATCGGTGGCCGCCGCGATCTGGCTGTCGACCTGGGTCAGCTCCGCTGTCGCCAGATTCAGTTGCAATGTCCATTCGTCCTGGCGGCGGTTATACCCACCCATGGTCGCACTCAGGCCCCCGGCCTCCGAGAGCAGACTCGCGAGCCCGCGCGACGCGCTGGCAAACGAGGAGCTGGATTGAGCGGCGGCTTGCCCACCGATGCTCGCCGTCACCGTCGGGCTACCCCCGAAGCCCGAGGCACCGAACGTCACGGTCGGAATCAGCGCTGCCGTCCCCGAGAGCAGGTCGGAAACCAGGGCCAACCCATTGGCAATCGCAGCCGTACCCTGCAACACGATGGCCGCGGTCTCCCAGTCGTTCATGAACGCAATGTTCTTGTAGAAGTCGAACCGAATCTGCACCACGGCTTTCTGATTCTGCAGCGCCGTGATCTGATCCTGGGCTTCGGTGGCCGACTTGGTTTTGATATCCAGCAGACGGGTCTGGATGTCCACGTCCTGACTCGCCTTCAACACCCCCAGCGCCTCGGCATCCTTCTTCTCGAGCGCTGCCAAGACGAGTGAGCCGTAGGCACGCACGTCATTGGTCAACTCCAGCGCCCGCTCCAGATAGACCGCAAAGCGGTAGATCGGCGTGAACGCCAGTGTACCGATACCCCCGGCACCACCCCCGGCTGCCTGTTCGATCAATTGCAGCGGATTGATCGGCGGCGCATATAGCGGCAGAGGTTGTGCGACGCCCTGCAGGTTCAGGCAGTGCCGTATCTTGTAGAGCCGGTCGGCAATCGTGCTCCAGTAGGCCAGCAGCTGATCGTTCGGCGGAATGCAGAAGAACAGCGTCCAGAGCTGTGGCAACGAGGCAGCTGGATTGCCCGCGCTCGAGGCTACGACGCTGCTCGTCGGAGCCGCAATCACATTCTCAATCGCGACCAGTTCGTTGGAAAACGCATCCAGGCCTGCTTCGATGGCGGCGTAGCTGGTCGCATCGGGGCTGGTTGCCAGGTCCTTGTCGGGCAGCCGGACCTGATCGGGTTGCGGCCCGAGGATGAGGTCTGCGAACACATAGAGCTGCTCGGCCTGCGCGACCATCTCCATGGTGTATTGCGCATATAGGGAGTCGCCCCAGGCGATCAGGTTGTCGAGAAACTTCATCACCGTCGCCTTGGCATAGGCGGTGATGCGCAACCTGGCAACACGATGGGGATCAAACGGATTCGCCACCCAGTCGGCAATGGCTGCTGCCGTATCCGGATCCGAAACGCCTTCCTGGGCATCGGCCGCGAGCGTGGTCAGAATGGACTCGATCTGCTGCGCGAGCCACTCGTTAACGCCTCCTGAGGTGAGATTCAACTCGTAGAACGGTCGCGTGCGCCAGAAGTGCCCGGGCACAGGGGTCGAACTCGGGTCGGTCGGATCGAAGACATATTCTAGCCACTGCATCGCGTCCTGATATTGCTGGTTGCGCATCAGTTGCGAGGCGACGAACATCGGCGCGTGATAGAACAACTCCCAGTTGTAGAGCGAATTGGCGCCGCTCACGCTGAAATCGACGTCCTCCACCGGATAGGGCTGGTTCACCGGCGGTTGCGGCAGGTAGAGAGCGGCGAATACGTAGTCGCCCTGGCCACGCACATCGAGCGGAGCAATCTGGAGCTCGCGCTGCATCAGCTGGTCGGGACCGCCGATTTCCAGCTCCCGCAGGAAGGTGCGCGCGAACGGGTGATGAAACGTCTCGAATGTGTAATTGGTCTCCCATTGATACGGGGCTATTTCCGCGATGCGGCCCAGCAGCGATGTACTGGTATCAGTGGCACGCAAGCGGGCGAGGTGGCTGTACGGACGCACGAAGTAGGTGCGAGAAAGATCGGCAACGAAGAAGGGATCGGCCGAGTCGAATGCCGGCTCCTGCTGTGGTACCACGATGCGGGGGCTGAGAATCTGCGCCAGCAGTTCGACACTGACCGTCGGTGGCTTGCCGCTGGCTGTGACCGCAGGGTAGGGACTGCCGCCCCTTGCAAGTACATACAGGGGAACTGGAGCAGGAGGCAGCCCCGTAAAGGTAAACTCGGCGCCAGCGGACGACAAGAGGTCCTGCGCCGAATACTGGTAGCCTGTGGGACACGGCAGGGAAATGGTTATTTTTTTATTCAGCGCTGTGATTCGAGCAAAGCTCGGTTCCTGAGACAGGTCGATCAGTGAGATGTCGGGACAAGGAGGCGTCACCTCGCTGACGAGGATTGGCGAGTCCGGCATGGACAATGTTCCTGTACCGACCAATTCATTGAAGCTCGAAGGTTTAGGCAGGAAAAGCAGCGGCCCGACCGGCTGGTAAACATCCCGTGCGTTGTAATAGACCTGCAGCTGCAAGCTGAACGTGGCATCCGCAAACGCGTGAAAGGTGAAGGCGGCTGTCGGCCCTTCCAGATCGAAGTAGAGCTTCTCGTCATAGATACTCTTTGCCTGCCATTGGCCCGCGCTCAGCTCGCTCCTGGCGAACTCGATGGTCCAGATCTTTCTGGGTGGCTGGCTCGGGGCGCCGCCTCCTGAGGCGGGAACGTTCTGTTCCGCCGCTTTTTCCGAGATCTGTTTGAAGATGGGCCATACGAGGTGCAGTCGTTGGTCCCATACGACCGGCATCGCCTGTTCTGACGCGATGTCCAGATTCAAGGCTTGCCACGCGCTCCAGATGCCCGCGCCGATGGATCGCTGCGTACGTGTGCGGTAATACCACTGCGGCGGCGTGCCACGCGTACGAGCAAACACGTGCACCACCTGCGAGCCGTCGGCGCGAATCTCGTTATAGTGAGCGGCGACGACCAGATTGCGCACCGCCACGAGCTTGCGCAGGTAGTTCTCGAACGCTGCGGTTACGGCATCGGCGTCGCAATTGCTTTGCTTGAGATCATTCTCCAGATCGACGAAGAACGGTGACTTGTCGGTACGCAATTCGGGCAGCAGGTAATTCTCAGGGTAGAGAAATACCTCGCGGTTGGCTTGCCAGAGCCTGAACTGAGACATCCACGACCACTGGTCCCACCCGGAGTCCGTTGCCGCGTCGACGCTGACCGTCGGTACCAGTCCGAGAAAACACTGCTGCACGAATTGCTGCACTGCTAGCGATGCCTCCAGCAGACGCGTCGTCATGCCGCAGGCGCACATCTCGGGGTCTATGAGGTAGTAGTCAAAGATGTCGTCGCTGCTGAGCAACGGTGGTGACACGGTGTTCGCGGTGCCCTGCCCGATGACATACGCCACCAGGGCATCGCGACGCATTTGCCGCAGCGTGTCCTCGATCGGCTGTACCGCGGCGAACCAGGCCCCGGAGGTGTACCGAGCCTGATACACGGCCATGGCCGCAGCGGCGGAATCGGCCGTGGGCGGGGCCGACGCCAGTTGCACCAGGGTGCCGGCGCCGATTCGATACTGCGTGAGGGCATCGAGCGCGGTGGTGGCGCCCATCAGGGTGACCATATCGGCGAGCGAGCCCGCCTGAGTGGCGGACGTCAGGACAGGCGTGGTCGCGCCCAGTGATGTGACCAGGGTACTCAAGTCCGCCACGCTGGCATTGAGTGCCAGCGCGAGCGCGCCACTATTGCCGGTGATGGCGCCGGCTACGTCCGCGGGCAACGCGACGCTCCATCCGCCCAACACATCGAACAGCTTCGGTGAGCGGGCGCTCTGCCGATGGTTCAATTGCAGGGCGTAGAGCAGGCGCTCGAACAATTGGTAAGGACTGGAGGCCGGCGCCGTCAGCGGCAGCGCGCTCGGATCCAGCCAGTTGAAGACGGAGGCGTTCTGTACCAGAAAAGCGAACTCGATTTCGGTCGGCCGCAAAGCATTGAACAGGGCCGCCGCCTTGGCCACGCGCGTGAATGCCGCGACCAGCTGCGGAAAGAGACTCGGATCCACACCAGAGGTCTGAGCGAGCAACTGAGCGACGACGCTCGGAGCCAGGGGGAGTACTCCCGTGCGGGCGAGCACGGGCGTGACAATGGTCGCGCTCACGCCGATCGCGGTACTCAGGGCGCCAACGACGATCGTCGCTACGGTCGGCGCGTCGGCCTGGGCCGCCGGCGTGAGCTTGGCCAACGCGTCGCGCAGGGTCTGCAGCAACGTGGTCATTTGCACTGACGTGAAAGCCAGGGCAGTCTGGCTCACCGACGCGTTGCGCAACAGATAATCCAAATCATGCAGCGGGATCCCGGTCGCCTGCAGCAGCGCCATTCGCCGCAGAAACTCGGTGGTATCCGCGGGACTGCCGCCAAAGGGCTTAATGTCGGTGAGTACGATCCAGAGCAACAGGTCCGGCACGCTCAGCGACAGCGACGACGCCATCCGGGCGTGTCGGAACAACGCGAGCAGCGTATCGAGCGACAAGGCATTGGCGGCTGCGGTAGCGGTCAGGATCGCCGCGATGTCATCGGCGCCCAGGCCCAGCGCCGCTTTGACGGCGTTCTGATTCGCCAGCTGTGCCGGCGTTGGCGGCGGGGTGGTCGGGACGATGATCGTTCCACCCGACAGGGAGCCGGCGTCGACGAACACGCCAGGCCATGAGGCCAGTAGCGTTGGGCTGCGAAATACACTGCTGTAGGTCGAGGGCACGACGACATCGCTGTCGCCCAGGTGGCTGGTCACATCGCGCGTCGGCAGCGGCCCCCAGAAAGCCAGAAGCTCCTGCAGCGGCAGACTGAGCTGGTCTCGCAATGCGAGTGCGCCGCCCAGGAAGACCAGGAAGGTGTCATCCAGCGTGCTCCCGGCCGCAGTGAGCGCCCAGTCCAGCTCCCACATCTGCAGACCCGTGACATCCAACAGGCGTAGAAAACGACTGACCCGATCGAATCCGTTGGCGTCAAGCCCCGTCAAACTCATCAGCTCCGTGTCGCAGCTGACCACCGGCACACTGCTGGGCGAGGGAGCCGCGGCGCCGAGCTTTAGGGTGACGGCGTCGGCAGTGACCCAGACCACTTCGAGCAACTGGCAAAGCTGTGCGAACGTGAGCTGCGCCCGACCAAGCAGCACCGGCACGTGCGACAGCGCATCGATCCAGTCGCTCGGTACGAGGACCGTTGTCGTGCCCGGGACCAACATGGCCTGTCGCGTCTTCGGATCGACGACGCTCGTCGGATTGGCCGAGGTGAACCCCCAACGCTCCCAGACCTGATGCGTATCGCTGCCATTGATGACACTTTGCAGCGCGGGATTCAGTTCGAGCCGAGCCGCGGCACGCGCCGCCGCAGTGCCGGTGCCGCACAGAAGCATCACCTCTGCGAGCGAGGTGCCCAACCCCTGCAAGAACGCCGAGGTCTGCGCGAATGGCAAGTCGAAGGGCAACGGCAACGGAAACACCGCCCCTGCGGTCTTCCCATACGCCGCTTGCGACACGGATTGCGGCAGCGCGCGCCGTTCGGCCGACGTGCCGGTCGTTTCAATCAACGTCACCGGGGTCGTCGGCGGTACGATCACCGCCTCGAGCAGCTCATTGACGACGTCGATGTAAGGCAACGTAACGTTCGTGTTCTGGCAGCCCAACGCGATGTATTGCAAATCGGGCCGGCGTGACAGCAACGCCCCGCGCGCACTGGAAAATCCTCCCGTGGCCGCCCGTTGTTTGAGAAACTGCAATAGGTCCACCAGGTAGGCTGCGGGGCTCAGTATCGAACGGCAATCGCTGCATTCGCAGAAATCGAGCGAGCCAAACAGCACCTGCAAGTCCGGCAGATTGGCGAGCGCGGCGGCAGGCGGCGTCGGTGAGGCCATCAGCGCAACGGTGGTGCCATTGAGCGCGAGGTTGAAACGAGCATAGGCGGCCAAAGCGCTGGCATAGCCGGACTGAGCCTGCGCCCAGACTGCATCCGCCACCGGCGCGCCTCCCAGCAGCGGCGACATCTGTGCCACGAACGGTGCCCGACCGCGGACATAGATCGCCTGCGCCGATTGGTAGCCGGCAGCATTCAGCGCTTCCACGCTTGCGTAGCCCGGCGACAGTCGCTGCAGGCGCTGAACAGTCTTCAGATCCGACAGTGCGGTTGCCGACAGCTTGAGCTGGTTCGTGGCCACGTATTGGTCGAGCACCGCTGCGCTCAGATCGATGTCGGGATGGGCTGTCAGGACCTGAATCAGTTCACTTCGGGCCTTGAACGATGAGCTCTGCGCCTTCTGCAGGCCGCCGAGGAAGGCCGTGGTCGGATAGCGCACGGCGATACCGTCGGCCAGCGCCTTTGAGAAGGTCGCAATGCGTTGGGGGGTATCGTTGGCCGATGACGACGCGATACTGGTTGCCTGCGGATCGACCTGCTGAATTCTGGCGGCCCAGTCGGTCGCGTCGAGCAGCGCCAGATTCTGCACGCTCGTCAGCGTGCCCTGTAACAGGCGCTGCAGCGTGTCCTTTACCAGCGGCAGATTGCCGGCGAGCAGTTCACCGGCGCTCAGAGTCGTGCCGAGCGTCGCCAGTTGTGCTGGTGTGACATTTTTGTCCGCTTGCAGCGCCGCCCAGGTGGCGTCGAGCCGGGCGCCGGAAGCCGCATAGGCCCGAGTGAAGGCGCTACGCGTCGACTGGTCCACGTTGCCAGCGGCCAGCAGGTCATTGAGTGAGGCGCCGCTGCCCAGGTAGGCGGCGGCTCCGACACTTTGCACGCGCAGCGCATCCAGATGCGACAACTCTGCATCCTGCTGCGCGGCATACGACGCCGGCAGCACGTTGGCGGCGAGGGCCGCGGCGAGTGCACTCGACAACGCTGATCGCGAATGCGCCAGAACGTCGCTGAGCACTTGCGCAGTGAAGGCGGCATCGATGCCGGTATCCGGCAGATCGCTCAGCGTCGATGCGAGCGAGCCCGGTATGCCCTGGCTGAAGATGCCATACAGGGTCGCATCTTTCAGGCCGCTGGAGATCGAGAGACAACGAGCAATGTAAAGCTGAGCCACGTCGGAAAGCGCCGCGCCGATAGCGTTGGCAACGAACTCCAGCTCGTGATTGTCTTTATTCTCCTTGAGATCCTGAAGGGGCGTGGCGCCCAATTGCGAGCTGACGGCAGCGGTCAAATTGGTGAATGCCGACGGCCCACGTACCACTCCGTCCTTTGCCGTCGTCAGGTCGATCTCGACCTCGGCAGCGGCGGAAAAAACGACCGCCGACTGCGCGATCAATGCCCCGTCTGCGCCATTCGCCTGAACCAAGAGGTTCAGCGAAGTCGGACGCCGGTAGCTGATACGGTATGCGCCTGAACTACCGGTTTGCGCCGTTCCCAATTCGGAGCGCGAGCGCAGACCTTGGACGTATAAAGCCACCGCGGTGCCGGCAATCCCGGCGCCGTCTTCATCGACGAGCTTGCCGCTGACACTGCCCTGCAGCTCGTCTGCAACGGGAGCCGACGCCGGCGCGCCGCTCTCATAGACGTTGATGGTGATCTGCCGCTCCAGCGCCCGAAGGATCTTCAGGGTGTCCTCGTCGACTTCGCCCCGAGCGCGTATGCCGTGCCGCGTCTGAAGAGTGCGCAGCGCGGCCTCCGTCGACGGGCCGAATACTTGCTGTCCGACTTCTCCCGCGTCGACTTCGAGAGCCGCAGCCTGGAGGATACGATGCAGGCGTTCGACGTCGGCGCCGGTGACGCCCTGCTTGAGTCCGATGTGCATGCTGAGCTCCCTAAGGTTGGCTGGCTGCGGCAAAAAGAGCGGCTTCGACTAGAAAAGGGCCAAACATTTATCGCGAATGTCCGACCGTCTATCTACTGGGCACTCTGACCGGCGATGCGCCAGAGGAGACGATCTGCGCACGCGAAAGCAGTACAAGCTTTAGAGCAACGTCCGCCGGCACTCCTGACGCACGCAATGCATAAAAGGCCTTCGAATCCTCAAAATGAAGGGAGGGCGCGGCGGTCAAGGTGCCCGATCCAGACGCCTCAATACTCAAATTGCCCACGTTCGCCCTGTATGTCTGTCCTTGATATGCCCTGTTCACATTTCTTTGTGCTGCCGTTGTGATCTCATGTTGGCCACCAGTAAAGCTCGGTACGCCTTGACGAATCGCTATCGCGTCCTGATGGTTTGTATTTCCTGTCGAAGAAGGGCCAGTCGGCGCGAAGCTGGCGGATTGGTGAACATGATGCCCCCGCACCTCCCGATACGATCCGGCAGTTGGCTCGGTATTTGTTGCCTTTGGAACCGAGGGGACGGTCTGTTCAACGATAGCTGGATTGGCCGAGCCTTTGCCAGCCATGCCAACCGCCTCTAGCAGTGAACCAGCCTGAGCCGCGGCTCGCATATCTGCCGCCGTTCCGCCAGCGATCCCTATTATTCCGGCAAAGATTCCGCCAAAACCGCTGCCGGGTTCCGTAACTATCGCCAATTTTTCCGCCGCCTCTGCCTCTGCAAGATTTCCTCGTGTCCCTTGGCGACCTGCATAATCCATTTGCAGCCGACTATCGCTCGGTGCAAAAGGCCTTACTAATGTGGCTAAATCTGCAGCCTCCTCGGTTGTGAGTCCAAGTCTCGTACCAAGCGCCTTCTCTTTAGCTGCCGAGGCTGCGTAGTAATGGGAACCATTTGGTCCGGAGAAACGCTCAAAGATCTGCCCTGCTATGGCGCCTGCTGTCGCTTGCGCCAGAGGATTGTTCGCGTCGATCGAGCTCTTGAGGCCATTGAGCAGCATGCGGCCCTGGCTGACTTTGTCAGAGTTGTGGTGGCTTCCAGGGTCGCATACGTATTTAGAGGCGGTGCAGTCTTGGGTTCCAGTTGGATCTACTAATTTGACCGGATTGTTGCGAACGTATTGGTATACATTTGGTCCAGCCTTCAATCCAATAGGATCGCAACTTGTCCACCTTCCCAACCAGTTCGCGTAATACCGCGCGCCGTGATAGCTGAGCCCGGTCTCCTCGTCCCGCTCCTTACCTGTGTATCGGTAACGTTTCAGGCCCACCTCCGCGGCGCTGCGGCCCGCCTGATGGGAAGTGCTCCCGAATGGGTAATATTCCTCATAGGAAATCACCGCGCCTGTTTCGTCCAGCTCCAGACACGCCGTGCCAAGATGGTTGTCGAATTGGTAGCGAGTCGCGGTACTGGGCAATGAACTGGCCGCAGCGCTCGCATCCGCCGTCTTGGTCTCGACCAGTGCAATGCGCTTGCGATCATCCATCAGGTGCAAAGTCTCGCGCGCCAGCTTGATATTGCCCGTGGCATCGTATTCGCGATAGAGCTCGAATCCTGAGAGATAAAGTCGCTCTTTGGTTTTCAATCCCGCCGATGATTCGGTGGTTTTACGGATCCGTTGCCCGGAGGCGTCGTACACGTAGTAGGTGCGTTCGCCCTGGTGCAGCGTGCCGTCCTCATCGCTTGGGTTCACGGCCTGCCGCTGCGTCAGCTGCAGCTGGTCGTGGAAGTCCCACTGCATCATGTGCAGCTGCGGCATATGGGTCATATTGCCGTGCAGGTCGTAACCGTACGGCTCGGTCAAAGACTGACTACCGCTTACTGTGGCGCTGCTCAGACGGTTGCTTTGCTTGGGCGTCTCCAGCAGGCTCGCCTCGTTATAGGTGTAGCTGCGCGTCCAGCCCGGATTGGCGGGATTCGCGCCTCTGTGTACCAGGTTGAGGAAATTGCCCACGGCGTCGTATTGGTACTGCTCGCTGTATGTCCCCATGGCTTTGCCATCTCCTGGACTGATCAGTCCAACACGTGGAACATCGTTATACGACGTTGAAAGCGGGCTCGAAGGGTTGCCGGCGCTGAGGCCTAGTTGCTCTCGGCCGCTGGCCTGGATCAGCCGGTAGATAGCGTCGTAGGTATAGTCGGCACTGGGCTCGACCCGCTGGTTACGGAAGTAGACGGTGTTCTGAATGTCCGCATCATCCTGTATGTGAATGACGTTGCCGACCGGGTCGTAGGTATAAGCCAGATCCTGTACACTCTGTTGGTCCGTAGGGAAGCCCGCTCTGCTGGTCGTTAGGTGCGACAGCCGGAAGGTGAGGGGATCGTAGGTGTAAGCCGTCGACGCGTTGTTGCCGTATGCAATGAGAACCCGCTGCCCTTTGGCGTCGTAGTCGATGTTGGTAACGAAGAGCGTCATAGTCGCAGCGCCGCGCAGGTTGACGCTCACGGTTTCGAGCAGGTTCGCTTCGTTGTAAGACGGATGAACGACGCTGTCGTCGGGCATCGTGATTGCGGTGGGCCGGTTCAGCGCGTCGTATTGCGTGCTACCGGTGAAGACATCGGGCGTTGCAGGCGGTGCCCCCAGGTCCGGCAGCGCCTTATAGTCGGCGAAGATGCCGCGGGTGCTGCGCAACAGATTACCCTTGAAATCGTAACTCTCCGCTTGACTCGTCACGGGATTGGTCCCCGTGTTCGTCACGATGCCTGCGGTGTCAGAGTGCTGGAAGATGCGAGTGCGCAGGTTGAGCGCCGCAGGCTGACCCTCGCCATAAGTCGCTTTCTGATAGAGGACTTCGGCTGCGAGGGTGCGCGGGTCGGAGTTGACCGCATCGGACCCTCGAATGAACAGCCCCGTCGGCCGCCGGAGCGTGTCGTATTCGGTGCGGAAATTGTGCGCGCGGCAGTCCCACGCGCGGATAGAATTGCCCAAGGCATCACTCAGCAGCCATCGCTCCCCAGCCTCCATGCTGGCCTGATGCAGGTGCTGCTGCCGCATGTCGTAGTCGTAGCGCATGACCACACGTCCCTGCGCGTCCCCGGCCTGAACGATCGCATCGCGCATCGCGCGCTGATTGCCCTGAATGTCGAGATCGACCCGCGACGGAAATTTGCCGTCGCTGCCGTTGTCTGCGACCGTCAGGAAAACCCGCCCCAGCGTATCAAACCGCGCAGTGACGGGAGTATTTGCGTGTGCGGCGGCCTTGCTCGCAGCCGTCTGCTCCTGGGCGCCGAGACCACCTGCCGCGCGCTGGGTGTACCAGGTTGGTAGACAATCGGCCGCAGGCAGTAACTTGAAGAAATCGCCCACATCGGGATCGACCGTCGGGTCGACTTGCAGCACCGTGTCGTTGGCATCCCAGGATTGCCGGCCCCACGGGTCGAATACCACCTTCTCATACGTGTGATTGGGATGCAGGGTCGCAACCACACGCTCGACCGGGTCATATAAGAGTATCGGACTCACGCCCACCTGCATCCCGTACTCGAACTGGTGTCCTTTCGTTGGCAGTTGCGAGAAGAACGGCTCGTACTGGCGCACCGGTTTTCCTTTGTTGTTGAAGATGGTCCAGCCGCTGCCGACCCAGCGCGGATTGATCACCGGACCTTTGTCGACCACGGCGCCCGGTTCGGCCTGAATTTTTTTCTGGATCTCGCGGCCGTAGCCATCGGAATAGCCGAAGCTGATCTGGATCTTGCTGGTCTGCCCGAGGGCAAGATCGCTGACGTGGGTCTCGCGCGCCAGCGTCGCGGCGAACACCGGTTGCCATTGTGAAGGATCAGTGGGAGCCGCTGCGCGTGAGGTCTGGAACCGCGTCGGGTCGTAGACGATGCGCGTGGTCGCGGTGCCAAGCAGTGCGGCGGCAAGCGTGTGTGGATCATCGGCCGCATAGAAGGCATCGATCTGGCTCTGGGCCAGGTCAGCACTGAATCCGCCGAGTGAATCGCCCAGGTTTTCGCTGCTCTTTCCCATGACCGCCGTGCCGGCCACCAGACCGAGCGCGTCGAAGGCGACGGCGCTGCGGTTGCCGTTGGGATCGGTCAGCACGGACGGCGCCAGAACACGATAGTCGTTGACGACGCTGACCGTATTGTTGAGTGCATCGCTGGTGCGCGTGAGCAGCAGATCGTTCGGCGGATCGTAATCGGCCACGACGGCGTTCCCGAACGCGTCCTCGAAGCGACGCGGCAGGTAAAAATGCTCCTGGGCTTCGGTCTTCTCCAGCGTCGCGGTAGCCGCCGCCGTCTGATAGTAGGTTCGGCCGGAGGGCATCCACCAGAGGCCGTCGCCATCGACATCGACGTAACCGCCGCCGTCCGGGCCAACCGAGCCGAGCACACTCGCGGGCGTCGGCAACAGGGAGCTGCCATCGCGCTGATAAATCTGGGTGATTAGCCCTGGTGTGAAGGCGAGTTGGTAGCCGACGCCCGGCAATGCCAATGACTCGACCGTCTGTAACGCGAGCAGGGCCTTGGGGTCGCCTGCCGTGGAGCCCAGATCATCGGGGCGGTAATAGGCGCGCGTGCGCTCGAGGAGGCGGCGATAGAACTGGCCCACCGCAAGGCCGGTCGGAACGAGCGTTTCAAAGGGGATGTCGTGGGCACCGTCGCTCGCTTGGGCGATCTTGGCCTGCAGTTCGTCGAAACGAAACAGGTTGGTCAGGCCGGGCTGGCTCGCGTCGGGTTGCAGCCGGATCAGTTCATAGGTGCTCGATTCGGCCGGCAGTGGCGTGCGGTAGCTGTCGTCGACGAGAATCAGGTTGGTATAGGTGCTCGCAGTGCAGGTGGCCAGGAGGCCGAGTTGCCGCCCCTGGTCTGTGGGCGTCAGTGTCGGGTCCAGGAAGCGGCGGCCGTAGCCGATACTCGCCGACTGCAGCACGTTGCCGTAGGGATCTACCGCCAGCGTGATTGCATGGGTCACGCGCGGATCGGCTGCACTGATGATGCCCGTCGATGGCGCAGTCGGATCGGCGAGTGTATTGCCCTTCACTTTGAAGAGCGCGCGCTCGTATTGGAATTCGATACTCTCGCGAGCATGCGCCACAAAAGCGCCGTAACGGTTCGGACCGCGCGGCTGCAGGACTTCCAGCGTGTAGTTGCGCTCGGAGGCGCTGTAGGGCCGATCGGAACGATCGGAGCCGTCCAAGCTGTAGACTTCCTGGCGCAGGATCGAGCCGCGCAGCGCACGACAAGCTTCGCGCAGTTCCTCCGGGGACAGTGACGTAGGAACCCGGCTGCCGTCCGGCAGCAACGCCGCACTGGGCAGGAGGGTGTCATCGAGCGACATGGCTTGCATCTGAGCGGGGGTCAGTCCGACGAGGCCCTCGCTCGCATCGCCTTCACGGTAATACTCGCGTTCGAAGTGCCTCGATACGATGAGCTCGCCGAAATAGGCACCTGTGTGAAACCAGGTCTTCGTCCACACGGGCGGCACCGACGACGAGGGATCCTCGTTGGCGGCGGCAGGAAAGCTGCCGTCCGGGCTGAAAGTGCCGATCTCCTGCGTGTCCCATTGGTCGACCCGGCCAAAGCCGCGGAATTCGCGCTCCACCCCATCGTAGTAGCCGTGGTGATAGGCGTAGCGCATGACAAAGCGGTTGCGGGAAATATAGTCGTAGGTTTCGACGCGCTCGACCACGTGCACCGGAAAAGGCAGCCGCGTCAGCCAGGGCGTACCGGCCAGCTTGTCGGCAACATAGAATCGGGTCGACGGCGCGTATTGAACGACGGTTTCGGCGCCTAAGTTGTTGCGGGACCGTACCAGCAGATGCGGCTTCTGTCCGCCCATCAGATCGATGTATCGCATCGGACGTTGCGCACTGCCCGGCAGCGGCGAAGACCACACTAGGCACGCCGTGCCGTTGCCGAGCAAGTCGATCGCCACGGCCGAGGACAGGCTTTCGACCGCGGGATAGTGCGCCAGATTGCGCTCTCCGCCCCAACGATTGCCCGACTGGTTGAAGTACAGATGAATGGCGTTGCCGGCAAAATAGACCATGTCTGCGGTGCCGGAGCCGTCGATGTCGGCCAGGCGGATCCGCCGGCCGTCGAACAGGTCCGCTCGATCGAAGCGCGGCGAATTGTCCATGGTGATCTTGGCGCCAAAACGACCATAGCCAAGGTTCGGCCAATAGCAGACGTCACCATTGCGGATACGCACCAGATCGGTCAGACCGTCGCCTGACAGATCTGCCAGGAAGATCGATTCGGTGTTGTCGGCAAACACCAGCTTCGGACCCTTCTCTTCATCCAGCGCTTGCGCCACGCGCTGTGCCGGCCCGAAGCCTTCCACCGACAGCGAGGGATACCACCAGAACGCGGCGTCCTCGCCGATCAAAAGATCGGGAAAGCCATCACCGGTCAGGTCCACGAACTTGAGATTCGGGCTACGCCATTCCACGACCGGCAGCGAGCGAAACACCCGGAAGGGTTCCCAGTTCCCCTCGTCCGTGCGCTCGAAATAGCCAGGGCACGCGCCCTCGAAGGCCACGACATCCAGCCTGCCGTCACCGGATAGATCCATCAGCTGCACGCCTGAACTGGCCAGCGTGGCCGGCGAGGGCTGCCGCGCGACACGCTTCATCGGCCCCAATCGGGGCAGCGTGATCGTCTCCCCGGCTGCCATTTGAAGATTCGCTGGACTCAGATTGGGTTTGTAATACCAGCTCCCGTCCTGCTCGGTCAGGACGCCGGAGACGCCCTCGCCGTTTAGATCGACCCAGCGATACTGAGCGCTCGCCAATCCCTCCGGCAGGTTTCGCAAACTGTCGGCGTCGACATCGCGCACGCGCTCATCGATCACCGCTGCCGTGTACTCGAACTCCAGCGGCGGCAACGAACTGGAGAGATAGCCGGCGCCCTGGCGAACGTATCCGGTCTGCGTCGCCGACAGCAGGTAAGAATAGAAGGGCTGGCTGGGATCCGGCGGCGGTGCTGTGGCATGCAGCAGATCGGTGGATCGCACGAGGCAGTTCAGCCCGACATCCGATTGGTCGGCGAAGTGATGAAACATCAGCACGCGCCGACACAGGCGATAGGTGCGGACCTCGAAGCACGACCGATAGCTCGAGAACAGATCGAGCCGGCACGTCCACGGGGCAGCCGTATCCTGCGGCAGGGGGACTGACAGGTCGTGCTCCCCGTAGTCGAAGACCAGTTGGAAGCACCAGTCGGTCGGCTGCGCAGCAGACCTGGCGGCGGTCAGATCGGGGAAGTACGGCGTACGATTGCCGTAGAACACACTCTTGATGTATCGCTGCGGCGAGCGCGAAATATCAGTGCGGTTACGTTCGTGCACTTGGGAGAGATCGACGCCAACCGAATCCTCAGGTTTGTAGCGGTAGACGATCAGATTGCCCTTGTCGTCATAGGTTTCGCATATCAGCCAGCTGAAGACACGGCTGCTGTCGTCGGAGTCGGCAATCCGGCTTTCGGCCGTCTTACCGTACCAGGTCGTGATGTTGTCCCTAGATATCGAGCGCCAGAAGGTATCGCTTGGATCGGTGATGTTCAGCCAACGTTCGATGCGGGCGAAGAGTCCTTCAACGCGTGGCCGATAGCGGTGAATCGCGTACTTCTGACCGTACACCGCGCGCGACTGCACGGCATCGCGTATCCAGGTTCCTGAATTACAGAGGAGCGCCGGCACGAGGTCTTCAGCGCCAGATAGGATGAAGGTGTCCGATTCCTCCGCGTCCCGATACTGCGGCAGGCCTTTGTCGGTCTTACGAGTGATGGACGGTAGTGACAGGCTCCAGCCAAACCCGAAAGTGGTATTGGGCTCTCCGGAATCGTAGCTCAGCGCGAGCCGCGGACCGAACCCAGACCGACCCGGGCTTGCGTAGACCGGCACCGTGAGAGTGCCGGTTCCAGTGACCGGATTGGCCGCAAATTTCTCGCCGATCCCGCGGATCGCGCCGCCGCCCTTCGGCAGCGAGATCGAAGGGTTAGCGGAAACTGATCGCTCGCCGCTCTTGTCGGTTTTTTGATCGCCCTGTTCCATTGCTTGAAGCCTCCTGCTAACTAAGGAAACCCTGAATTACTCACCGCGGTTGAAGCTATCGGAGAGGGCGGCTCTCGTCGGATGCCCTGCGGCGCCGATAGGTCCTTCGCGGATGGCCTGCTACTCTCAAAGAACCGGAAATCCGCCCCGAACCCGCCACTCGGATCGGCGCTGGAATTGCGAGCAGAACGAAATCAATGGTCGGGGTGACAGGATTTGAACCAGCGACACCGATGTCTCGAAAAGTCTTAGACCCTGTCTAGCCGTTTCTACGACAGTCCATAGGCGTATACAAGCTACTGATTTAACGTGGAATCCCGTCTGGACGAGAATGTCGGCGTCCAAGGGCATCCCTGCCAAAATGGAACGAAAACTGGAGCCAATTTGGCCTTTTTCGGCATTGGTTCCACTTTTTGGTCGTAACGATGAAGCGCCTGACTGATCCGGTCCTGAAGACTTACCTGCGCTCGCCCCCAAGCCGGCTTCTGACGCTCCCCGATGGCGCCATCCCGGGGTTGTCCGTGCGCGTCGGCACCAAAGGAACCGCGAGCTGTCGCTGCTCATCCGGATGGTAGGGGAGGGCGGGACGAAGGCGAGCGGCAAGTTGCTCCTGGGCGGCAAGCACCGCATGAACCTTGGCCGCTATCCGGCGGTCTCGATCGCCGAGGCGCGTGCGAAGGCGGCCACATTGCTCGAGCAGGCGGAACGGGGCGTCAGCCCCCTTGAGACCGCGAGCGTGGCTCGCGCGGCTGGTGGCCTCACGGTCGAGGAGCTGTCGAAGGATCTGCAGCAGTACGTCTACTCCCGGGAGCTCGACTCGGCCCGCAAGTATGAGTTGGCTTTTGCCCGGCACATCAATCCCCGCATTGGGCGTCAGCTCGCCGAGCGGCTCAACCGAGAGCAGGTGCGCGCGGTAATGGATGCGGCGCGAATCCGGCGCAAGCGCCCGGCGGGTGAACGTGGCGGTCCGATCGGCGGAGTGGAGGCGGCTCGCACCGCCATGGGAGTGCTCCGCCACATGTACTCCTGGGCGATGAATGAGGCCAAGCTGAGCGCGCCGACAACCCCGCCAGCAACATCGTGAGAAATCTGCCAAAGAGCAAGGCGCGGGACGTGGTGCTGTCATTGAATGAGGCGCGCACCGTGTGGCTAGCCGGCGGAATCGACCGGGGTATCCGTCCCTTGAGAGACGTTCGGCACTGGCGCCTTTGAGGCAGATCCATCGTCACGATACCCAACCACAGCATCACAGTCCCAATCTGCAGCAACGCCCTGATTGCCAGCAATATATCGACGCGCTCCGCCAAGCGGGCCGGGGATCACCCTATGAAGGGGCTACGGAGTACCGGATCGCGCACGTCTACCAGGACGCGCAACGCGCTGGCTGCGAGAAGCCGGACTGACACAACGCGACCCTGACCACCCGTTGTGAGCGTCCGCTCAGCGGCGGAGCTTTACTCATCGAATAGCCCTCGCCCGTTGGAAAAAATGGAAGTCGTAGCGCTTGCTGAGACGTCTCAAGGCAGGCTCGACGTCAGCGGCAAGTTGCAGAGCTTGAAGAGAATCGGCGCCGTACGTATCGCCCTGCGTCTCATCGGGAATCCCCTCGAACTGGACGGGAGCCCACCGGGCTCGCCAGGGCGCTCCCCACCGCGCTCCGTCGCGATCGGACGCACGTACTCCGGGCACTCGGCGGGATAGCCGGCGGTACCGTAGACGCGCGACCCGGCTCTCTTTTGGAGACCGGGCGCCACGGCGCCCCGGAGGTTCGATCGAGCATGGTCGTCCGCTGGTTCGGGATTCTCCGGCGGACCCGGCGTCCAGTGCGAAGAGCATTACCGGGTAACTTGGGCCTGACATATCCGTGCTGGTATTCCGTTCAGCGATGCCGTAGGACAGCAGCGCTCGCACAAACCTAATAGATAAGCTCTAGTCCTAGATTGATTGCTGACTTTGCCTCGCCCCAAATCGCCGGTGCATTCGCCGGGAGAGTGCGGCACAATCAACGCCCCAACCCCCTAAGGAGCACCCTCATGGATTGGAAGGGTAAGTTCCAGGCGGCCCGCGATTCCGGGCAAGAAAAGCTGCAGCAACAGGCCGAGCACGTCATGGATGAGCACTGGCCCCGCATCCAGCAACTGTTTCAGGAAAAGGTCGGGCCGGCGGCGATCGCAGGCGCGAATGACGATGCGAAAATGGAGGTGTTGTTCAAAGTCGTCTACCTCGCTCTGCCCTTCCCGATCCACATGGCGGTTCAAGAGCCGGTGTTCGTCAGATTCTGCTTTGCGCACCGTGACCGCCTGCTGCCCCCTTAGCCCGTAGGGGAACGGCGATGCCGATGCAGGACATCTCCGATGCGATGAAGTTGGCCGCGAAGACGGCCGGCGAAGTCGGCATGACAAAAGACGACCTGGAGAAGAGCTGGGAGCTGCTGCAAAAGTACGGCGAAGCACGCGACGAGCTGTTCGGGAAGCTGGCTTCGCTTCTCGAAAAGGAAGATGTCTCCAGCCTGGATGGGGACTGGAAGGACATGTGCGGCCGCGGCAAGGAGTTGCTCGGTGGCCTGAACGACGCTGTGCCGCCCTCTGACGGAGAGGGGCTCGCCGGTATCGGCCTGGACGCGTTCTACCGCGGCGAGTTGAAAATCTGGGACGAGAATGCGAAAGCCGAGGTGGCCCTCGCGGCCAGGGTCATGCGCAGGATCTTGGATACCGACTGCGAATTGATCAAAAAATGCGAGCAAGACCTGCGGACCGTTCGCGACAGCGACAAAGTGGTCGAGGCGCTGGTCGAACAAAACTTCGGCGGCCTGCAAAAGTCGCTGAAGGATTTTCTGCTGCTCAAGACGGCCAACGTCGCGCAGGTGTTCAGCCACTGGCTCAAGGACCCCAGCGCCAAGGCCTATGTTAGGCAGTGGTCTGATTACATCCGCGACCGTCTCAAGGAAAACCTCGACGCCGCCAAGCAAAAGCGGGCCATCAAGCAGCAGATACTCGACAATATTCAACTGCTGGGAGGCGCCAAGGAACAGCTGAGCGGAGAATGGATCGAGGCGGTGAACGCCAGGGGCGCCGAGTCTGCCAAAGGCCTGCAGGATGCCGGTCGCTCGGGAGACTACAATGCGGCCGATTGGGCTGGTTTCGCCGACACGTGCTGCAAGAGTCTGGCCGACGTCTGTGAACGCTCAAAGGAGCAATCCAAGCAGGTATTTGACGATCTGCTGCCCGCCTTCATCGAGGAAAACATCCGGGCGTTCGCGGCGTTGACCGACGATCCCGCAAAATTGGAAGATTTCAAGTCCGAGATGCAGGAGGATTTCAAGTCCCTCGACGAGGCATTTGCTTCCGAGGAGGAGACTATCGACGGCCTTGCCGATGGGCCTTACAAGCAGGCCGTCCGCGAGACCTACGACGAGCTGCGGACCATCATTGCGGCCTCCTTGCAGCTGTTCGTTTCGAACACCAGGGATGCCGAAGACGAGATGAAAGAGTAACCCGCCATGGCGATCGACTGGTTCGTGGCCGCGGATGGCGGTCCGTCGGGCGATGGGTCGCGCGAAAGCCCCTTCCACGATCTCTGGCTGGCCATCCGCTGCGCCAGCCCCGGCGACGTGGTACACATTGCGGCCGGCACCTATTACGGGCGCTACGATCGCTCCTCCTGGACCATCGACTGCCCCAACCTCGAGATCCGCGGCGGCTACAGCCGCGACTTCAGCAGCCGGGCCCCGTGGAAGACCCCCTCGGTACTGGCGTTCTGGCGAGGATACGAAGCGCCGCGCGAGAACAACATGATTTCCTGGCGTGAGGATCACGCGGGACTCTGCCTCGATGGACTTTATTTCGACGGCGCCGGCGCCAACCTGTACGGCGATGGGCCCGAGGGCGGGATCAGCTCGTATCCGACCATGGCCGGCCCGATACTGTCCTTCAACGCCGCCAATGTCACCATTCGCAATTGCATCTTTGTGAACGCGGCCAATGGCGGCGTGCAGCTTTCCGGAGCGGGGTCGCGTTTCGAGAACAATCTGATCATCAACCTGATCGGACTCGCCATGCTGGAGCTGCGCAGCTCGCCCAGACCGATCGATCAGCCCATAACCGCGAAGAACAACAGCTTCTGTTTCATGCACGACGTGGCGGATCCAGCGGGCGGCGGGGCCGATTCCGCCACCGGCATTCGCGTCAATTGCCCGGCCATCGTGCAGGATAATCTGTTCCTGTCATGCGGGAATGCCGCGATATCTGTGCTCGGTGAGCCCGCCCAGGTTCTGATTGAGCGCAATCTTTTCTTTCTGACCCCGCGCGCCCTGGCGCGATGTCATGCCCTGGGGAGCTCCGGTGAAATCACGGAAAAGAACTTCGATGAGCTGGAGGACGTTGGCATGAAGTCATGTGCCGACAATCGCATCCAGGATCCGGGCATGGTAGGCCTTCCGCCCCCTTGGTTTGATGCCTACAGCCGGCAGCTGCTGGCCAACTACAGCAGGCCGCCGTACGACGCGGCGAACGCGCTGCGCACCGCCGCCGGCTTGCCCGCGCTTTCGCCCGACGATTTGCGGAAGCCGGAGAACGCCAAGGGTGAGCTCGCGCCGCGGCTTGCGGTATCCGATGTGCTGACGCTCGCGTTCACCGCGAAACAGGGCCATCACGCCATCGAGCTGACGGCGCAGATCCCGGTGCCGCCGGCAACGCCGGCGCCTGCTTATCCCACCATCCAGTGGGGCCAGATTACAGCGCCTGATGCCTCACTGGCCAACACCCGGGTGGAATTGCGCGCCGGGCTTGGCTTCGAGCAGAACGTGTGCCTGCTCGCGGATGCTAATTCGGAAACTCACATGGGAATCCAGGTCTATCAACCTGGTTCGGACGACGTGTCGATCCGGGTCCTGATCCCGCGCTACACCCTGCCGGCGCGGCAGTACCAAAATGCGGTCAAGTACAACCGCGGCGTGGAGGTCGAGAGCTGCTACTCGCTTCGCGGCGTGTATCGAACCGATGTGGACGCTTCGGCCCGGCAAAAGGTGACCCTGGTTGTGGAAGTCGTGCTGCCCGCGCCGTTGGCGGCCTCCGCTCCCTCCAACCACCCGGCAGGGCGCGATTGGTTCGTCAGGGCCGGTGCCAGCGGTGGCGACGGCAGCCGCGAGAAGCCGTTTCGCGACCCGTTTCAGGCCCTGGATAAGGCGGAAGGCGGCGATGTCATACATGTCGCGCTCGGCGATTATTTCGGCAAATTACATTCCGGTCAGTGGCGCATCACGGTCCGCTACCTGACCCTCCTGGGCGGCTACGACGCGGAATTCAGCGAGCGCGATCCTTGGACCCATCCCACGTGCTTCCTCCTCGGTGAGGACGAGAAAGCCAAGGGAAGGCCGTCAGGCACCATCCTTGGCTCCGAGGAGAACAGCGACGGCTTGCTGGTGGACGGATTCATATTCGATGGCGCAAGCTGGAATACCTACGGCAAGGACGGGTCCCTGGACGGCGGTACCTCGCCGCTCGCGCCACTGCTCGACCTGGGTGGCGGCCGCGCCATCGCGGTGCGCAATTGCGTATTCGTCAACGGCTCGAGCAGCGCCGTCAACATCAGTTGTCCATCCGGCGTGTTCGAGAACAATGTGCTGGTCAACACATGCGGCGATGCCCTGACGGTGCGGGCGGAAGGAGCGGGTCCATGGACGGTCCGGAACAACACTCTATTGTTCGCCAGCGACCCGACGCAACGCGCCGGGACGGGGAAATCCAGCTCCGGCGGAACCCTGCTGCAGCTCAAGGGCCGCGCCGTCGTCAATCTGCAGTCCAACATTCTTGCATTTGCCGACAACTTCGGCGCGCGCCTGACCATCGCGCAGCAGAATCTGACGCTCGACAATAACGTTTTCGCCGCCAATCTGTTCAATCATCTCACCGACGCCGGCTACCTCTGGGCGGACGGCTCCAATTGGCAGCGGCGCGCCGTGGCCGACGCGGAATTCGCCTCCTTTCGGGACAATTCCCTGGAATTGCCGCCCTTGCCGGTGGATACCGCGTTTGCCGACGCCGCGCTGGCGCGCCTGACTTCGCTGCCTTCGCGAATTACCCGACAGGAGTGGGGCACCATAGCCCCGCGCATAGGAACCACGGTAGCGGCGGTCCCAACCGTGGTTGCCGACCCGACGCCGCCCCCGGCCACGACTGTCACCAGCGCGGCGACGGCGCATAGCGGCTCAATCACCGATCTACTCGCCAGCCTGAGCAGCATGAAGGTTCAGATGGCCAAGACCGAGGGGGCCAAGCCGGCCGCAGCGGCACCGCTCTTCTGTCCCAGGTACGACTGGCGGAAAGCGCTGACCCTTGCCCAAGGTGGCTCCGAAACCACGCCCGGCGCGCACCGGCTCAAGCTCACCGTCGCCTTCGCGGCTCCGCGCCCAACTGCGCAGATCACATACGCGATCGTCACGGCGCAGGTCATAGACGCGGATCATGCCGCTCTCGACCATCAACCCGTGGAGTTGCAGGTCACAGAGGTGCGGAACTCCTCCACCAACCCCTCGTGGTTTCCCGCCGGAATGACCAAGGACGACTACGACGCCTACTCCGTCGCTACGCCGGGCGAAGCCACGCGCACACGCCTGGCGCTGATCGTGCGCATGGATACGAATGTCAGCAAGCTCGTCAGCCGCTTCACGCCCACGCAAAAGCTTCGCATTCGCGGTACTGCACGTGTGCCCGCCAATCCCGGCGCTCTGTCGATCGTCGTGGACAGCGCCGAGGCAGTCGAGGGGTAAGGAGGTCGGATGACCACCTATGGATCTCGCATTGACGAGCTGCGCGACCTGCTGGCGCAGCTGCCGGCCGCGGCAAATGAGCGCGTCAATGCCGCCTTCGTCGAGCTGATCGACAGGTACGCTGCCATGCGCCAGTGCGCGCTTGATGATCTGGTCGATTTCATGGCCAAGGCCGCGGCCACGAATCCCGGTACCCAGCAAAAATGGCAAACACGCATCGCGCGCTTCGCGTCGGATCGCGACCAGCTGTTCGCCAACGCGGCGCGCGATCTGGTTCTGCCTGCGGCGCATCAGCTTTACTGGGGCACCGCTCAGGGGTCGGAAAAGGAGTTCACCGACACACTCCTGGCAGTGACGACGCCGCAGCTGATGGATGAGCTTTTGCAGCACCAGGACGGACTCAACAGGTTGATTGGCGGCCTGCAGGACCTCTGGACCTTCCTGCTGTCTGAGAACCAGGGTATTCAGAGCGATGAGATGCGCGCCCTGCATGAGCTGGACGAGATGATCCAACGAATCGTCGCGGAGATGGACACCGCCACGCGCGCCGTGGAGGACTACTGCGCCCGCGCCATCGACGCCATCAAGCGCGAGGCCGACTACTTCAAGCAGGGTATCAAGGACCTCTTCGGAGTGGCATCCGACCTGGTTATCGCGGCGCTGAAGAAATATCTGCTGGACAAAATCAAACCCACTGGGTTTCCGGGGGACGCACAGGGCCCCATGGAGCTCGTGCTGCGGGACATGACGCTCAAAGTCGAGGCCTTGGGCGAATACGCCCGCCGGTTTCGCGCGCTGGCGGATAGTTATCGGACTCTCATGAGCGCGCAGAAGGGGCACGTCCTTTCGAAGTTCAATGATACCCGCCAGCAGGTGGATGGCTACCTGCGGGACAACAACGTCGACAAGGCCGAGGGGTTGCTCAGACAGGCCAAGGATCAGCTCAGCGGCTGGGTGTCGCGTTTGCCCGGGCGCCAGGCAGGAGATGGGGCGAATTTCTTCAACGACGTCAATCAGTACCTCGACAACACCTGGACGATCACGAAGAGCCTGGACGAGCAGTTTCGCTACAAGTTCCAGGGCGCGTTTCTCGCCACGGTGGATGACAAGACCGTCGAAACGCTCGCACAAGCTGATTTCTACAGGAACGAGGTGGCGAAGATCAGGGACCGCAACGCCCTCGAGAGCCTCAACAATTATCGTAGAACGCTCCCCGAGCAACTGAGCCGCGTGGAAGAGAGCTTGCGCGTGATGGATGATCCCATCGACAGCCTGCCCGATGAGGTAAAGGATATGGCCAAGTCAATGACGCGGGAGTTTCGTGACTACGTGCACGACCAGATCAAGTATCGGATGGAAGCTCTGGCGCCCAATGTCGAGGCAATGGCAAAACTGGTTGCGCCCTCGAACCTTGACGAGGAATTCAATCGCAACGAGTTAACGAGCATGCTGCGGTAGGTGGTCCGGGTGGCAACAAACTTGGTTTCGCAGCGACCGTTTTAACTGGTCGGAGCGAGCTCGTACAGTTATGCCGATACGGGCAGGGAACTCTCCAGCTCGCGCAGGTCGCGGCCGCGGTTCTCGCGGCAGCAGGCGCATCCGTCGAAACGGAGTGCCGCAGCTTTCATTCGTGACGTAATGGCGACCGAGATAGCTGCCGCGTCCACGTACCCACACTGGTGTCCAGGGCTGTCCACTGCTGATGCCGGAATGATCACGGCTGCAAGGGGCGATCTCAGCAATGGTCTCCCAAGGAAGTTTTGAGTTCCAGTACTCCAAGTATTTCTCGTAGGCGTGCGCGGACGTGAGGAAGCTGACGTGGTCTCGGCATCGCACCCGATGCGCTGTAATCGTGCTCGATAGCATTCGTCGGTAACCGTGTAGCGAAGGCCGCATTGGCAGCGGCGCCCGGGTCAGGGAGGATGTGCCCACTTGCAGATAAATGGGCACGATCGTAAGTGCCCACGTGGAGGACAAGTGGACACTTCGACAGAGCAGAGTGCAGGAACTGG
>DASXFY010000104.1:0-31551 GCA_036489335.1 Steroidobacteraceae bacterium | reverse complement strand
CTTGCTGACGAGCGGCGAGAAATCCGAGTCGCCGCTGATGATGACGAAGGTATCGACGTGCGGCTTGGTGTAACAGAGGTCGAGCGCATCGACCACCATGCGGATGTCGGCGGAGTTCTTGCCTGACTGCTTGACGTGGGGAATCTCGATCAGCTCGAAGCCGGCGTGATGCATGCCGGCGCGAAGATCCTTGTAGCGTTCCCAATCGCAGTAGGCTTTCTTGACGACGATCGAGCCCTTGAGCAGCAGCCGCTCCAGCACGCGGGTGATGTCGAATTGTGCATAGCGCGCATCGCGCACGCCGAGAGCGATGTTCTCGAAGTCGCAAAAGAGCGCAAGGTTGGTGTCATCGGCGGCGGTTGACATGGTGTTCGTAGGATATATCCCGTGGACCTCGAGCCTCAAGCAAAAGAATCATCTTTCCAGTATGCATTCGCGTCTGGAAGACGCGGCGCCCGGAGGGCCTCCATGGCGCTCGCGAATCATCGTCTACATGCAGTCCGATCATATCGCAACCGCCTTCGGCCGAGTGCTGCGCGAGCAGCGCGAGACGCGAGGCATTTCCCAGGAGGACCTCGCGCTGAGCGCCGATGTCGACAGGTCCTTCGTCAGCCAGATGGAGCGCGGCATCCGTCAGCCCACGCTCACGACGCTCATGAAGCTCTGCAAGGCGCTCGGCGTCGCGCCGTCGACCATCGTCGGCCGCATGGAGCGGCTGCTCGACTGACTCACCCATGACCCGCAAGCGTACGGCTCCCGTGACACGTGAGGCCGCCGAGGAGGCGGTGCGGATCCTGCTTCGCTGGGCGGGGGATGACCCCGCGCGAGAAGGCCTGCGCGACACGCCGTCCCGGGTCGTGTCGGCCTACCGCGAGTGGTTCGCCGGCTATGGCTCCGACCCCGCCGACTACCTGCGGCGGACTTTCGAGGAGGTCGGGGGCTACGACGAAATGATCGTGCTGCGGGACATCGCCTTCGAATCCCACTGCGAGCACCACATGGCGCCGATCATCGGACGGGTGCATGTCGGCTATCTGCCGACCGATAAGGTCGTCGGCATCAGCAAGCTCGCGCGCGTGGTGGATGGCTACGCGAAGCGCTTCCAGGTGCAGGAGAAGCTGACCGCCCAGATCGCCGGATGCATCGATGAAGTGCTGCACCCGCGCGGAGTGGGGGTAGTGGTGGATGCGGTGCACCAATGCATGACCACCCGGGGGGTTCACAAGCGCGGGGTGTCGCTGATCACCAGCCGCATGACGGGCACGTTCCGCGAGGACGCGCGCACCCGGGCCGAGTTCCTGCAATTCATCGGCATCACCGGGGCCAGGCCCGTCTAGACGCCTCAGGCTGTCAGCACCGCGTCCTGCCGTTCCGCGCGCTTGCGGTCCTGCTCCTTGAGGAAGCGCTTGCGGATACGGATGGAGGCGGGAGTGACTTCCACGAGCTCATCCTCGGCGATGAACTCGACGGCATATTCCAGCGTCAGCTGGATCGGCGGTGTCAGCAGGATCGCATCGTCCTTGCCCGCGGCGCGGATGTTGGTGAGCTTCTTGGTCTTGATGGGGTTCACCACGAGGTCGTTGTCGCGGGTGTGGATACCGATGATCATGCCCTCGTAGAGCTTCTCGCCGGGACTCACGAACATGCGCCCCCGCTCCTGGAGATTGAAGAGCGCGTAGGCCACGGCTTCACCCTGCTCATTGCTCACCAGGACGCCGTTGTGACGGTCAGGGATATCGCCCTTCACGGGCGCGAAGCCATCGAAAATATGGCTCATGAGGCCGGTGCCGCGGGTGAGCGTCATGAACTCACCCTGGAAGCCGATCAAGCCGCGCGCGGGGACGCGGTAATCGAGGCGCACGCGCCCATTGCCATCGACAGCCATGTCTGTCAGTTCCGCGCGGCGGGTACCGAGCGCTTCCATCACTGCGCCCTGGTTGGTGTCCTCGACATCGACGGTGAGGGCCTCGTAAGGCTCGTGCACCTCGCCGTCGACGATGTGTGTCAGGACCTGGGGGCGCGAGACCGCAAGCTCATAGCCTTCGCGACGCATGTTCTCGATGAGGATGGTGAGATGCAGCTCCCCTCGGCCGGATACCTGGAACACGTCCGGCTCCTCAGTGTCCTCGACGCGCAGCGCGACGTTGCTCTGCAGCTCGCGATAGAGGCGCTCGCGGATCTGCCGGCTGGTCACGAACTTCCCTTCCTTGCCGGCGAGGGGCGAGGTATTCACCTGGAAATTCATCTGCAGCGTCGGTTCATCGACGCTGATGGGCGGCAGGCCTTCGGGCGACTGAGGGTCGCAGACCGTGACACCGATGTTCACTTCGTCGATGCCGGTGATCGCCACGATATCGCCCGCGGTAGCCTCCTCAACGGGGCGGCGCTCCAGCCCCCTGAAGGTCAGTACCTGGCCGATCTTTGCCGGGCCACGATCCTCTTCCCCGTGGCGGAGCACGACGGTCTGGCCGGGCCGCACAGAGCCGCGGCGAATCCGCCCGATGCCGATGCGGCCGACGTAGCTGTTGTAATCCAGCGTGGAGATCTGCAGCTGCAGCGGCAGCTCGGAATCGGCGGCCGGTGGCGGAACGTGCTTGAGGATCGCCTCGAAAAGCGCCGACATGTCGGGGCGGCGCTCCAGATGATCGGTGCCGGCCCAGCCTTGCAGGGCCGAGGCGTAGATCACCGGAAAATCGAGCTGCTCGTCGCTGGCGCCCAGCTTGTCGAAGAGCTCGAACGTCTGATCGACCACCCAGCCGGGCCGCGCGCCGGGGCGGTCGATCTTGTTGACCACCACGATGGCCTTGAGGCCCAGCGCGAGTGCCTTGCGGGTGACGAAGCGCGTCTGCGGCATCGGGCCCTCGACCGCATCCACGAGCAGCAGCACGCCGTCCACCATTGAGAGCACGCGCTCCACCTCGCCGCCGAAGTCAGCGTGCCCGGGCGTATCGACGATGTTGATGCGCGTGCCGCCATACTCGATGGCGCAATTCTTGGCGAGGATGGTGATACCGCGCTCGCGCTCGATATCGTTGGAGTCCATGACGCGCTCCGTCAGCTTCTCGTGAGCGGCGAAGGTGCCGGACTGCCGGAGCAGGCAATCGACCAGAGTCGTCTTGCCGTGATCGACGTGCGCGATGATGGCTATATTGCGGATCGGGCGGTTCATGGGCATTGATGGAGAGGGCGCGGGACCGGTGCGGCCCACGCTATACAAAGACTATCAATTATATCAGCACGCCGCCCCGGACGGTATGATGGCCGCCCCATGCCCGAGCTGACGGATCTCGCGGGTCAGGCGCTCATCGCCGCCTGCCATACCAAGGCCATCGACCTTCTGCGCCGCAATCTGAGCGCGGACGGCATCCTGGCGGCGAGTCCCGGAGATCGCGCCAGAAGCAGGGGGTATACCGCCATTTTCGGCCGCGATGCGGCTATTTGCGCCCTCGGCATGGCGCTCTCCGGGGATCCCTTGCTGGAGAGCTCGGCCAGGATAGGCCTGGAGACCCTGGGCGCGCATCAGGCGCCCAACGGCCAGATCCCGAAATTCGTCGAGCGTGGCGGGAGCGAGGCCGATTTCTGGTATCTCGGCTGCATCGACTCGACCCTGTGGTGGCTTCTGGCGCTCGACTTCCTCGAGCGGCGCACCTCGTCCGTGCGCCGAAGCCGCTCGCGGCGGGTCGAGCTGGCGCTGCAGTGGCTTCTCGCCCAGGAGCATCAGCGCTTCTTCCTGCTGCAGCAGAACGAGGCCAGCGACTGGGCCGATATCATGCCGCGCTCGGGGTTCGTGCTCTACAGCAACGCGCTCTGGTACGCCGTCAAGCGCCGCTACGGGTTGGATCGCGCCGACGACACCCGCGACAACTTCAACGGCCTCTTCCATCCCTTCTCCGCCGGGCTCGTGCGCTACCGTCGCGCTCGCCTGCTGAACGAATATGTGTTGCGTCGCTCCCGCAACCGCGACTTGTATCTGAGCTTCGTCAACTTCTCTTTCTTCGGTGAGGAGGGCGATGTCTTCGGCAACCTCCTCGCAGTGCTCTGTGGTCTCGCCAGCCCTCGGGCGAGCCGCCGCACGCTCGACGCTCTGCAGCGAGCAAAGGTGAGTCGCCTGTATCCCGTGCGCGTGGTCACACGGCCCATCAGACGTCGCAGCGCCCTCTGGCGCCCCTACATGGCGCGCCACCGGCAGAACGAAGTCTGGCAGTACCACAACGGCGGCATCTGGCCGATGGTCGGCGGTTTCTGGGTAGTCGCGCTCGCCGCGGCCGGACAGCTGCCTCAGGCGCGGCTCGAGCTCGAGCGTCTGGCACGTGCCTGCGCGCTGCGCAATTGGGGCTTCACCGAATGGCTGCACGGCACGAAAGGCACCCCCCGCGGCATGCGCGGCCAATCCTGGAACGCCGCAGCCTTCCTGATGGCCGAGCGCGCCATAGCCGAAAAGCGCAATGTCCTCGAGCACGACTGAACACAACGGAGAGCGCAGCACAAAATGCCCCCTGGCCAGACGCTGATCGCCAGGACGGCGATCCGCGAGCCTACATGGACGTACTTGCGGCGTTCAGGCCAGGGGGCATTTTGCGGTGCGCTCGGAGATCGCTCGCGGCTATTGGTTTCGCAAGGAATCGCCCCCAAACTGGCTGCTGAATGTCAGTTACCCGTTCCGGACGCCTCCGCACGCCCTCTGCGGACGCCACCGAAAAGCTCACACTCCGCGGGTTCTTCGGCGTCTTCCGCTACAGCCGTCGCGCCATCGAGCTCGTCTGGCGGACCAATCGTCCGCTGACCATAGCGCTTGCGGTCGTCACCATCATCGCCGGCCTGCTTCCTGCATCGGTGTTCTACGTCGGCGCCCTCATAGTCGATGCGGTCGTGTCGGCCATCCGGGCCGGAGGGGCCGATACCAGCCGCGTAGTCACTCTCGTCATCATCGAAGGAGTCCTCGGCGCCGGCATCGCCGGCGCGCAGCGCGGCATCTCGCTCTGCCAGTCGCTCCTGCGCGTGCAGCTCGGACAGCGCATCAATGAGTTGATCCTCGAGAAGGCCCTCACCCTCGAGCTGCGCCACTTCGAGGACTCCGAGTTCTACGACAAGCTGACACGTGCCCGGCGGGAGGCCTCCAGCCGGCCGTTGAGCCTCGTCACGCGCACTTTCGGGCTGGCGCAGAACGGCATCACGCTCATCACCTACGCGGTCGGGCTCGCGCGCTTCTCGCCCTGGGCCGTCGCGGTACTGCTGCTCGCGGGCCTGCCCGCGTTCATCGCCGAGACGAAGTTCTCGGGAGACGCGTTCCGCCTCTTCCGCTGGCGCTCGCCCGAGACGCGCATGCAGACCTACCTCGAAACGGTGCTGGCGCGCGAAGATCACGCCAAAGAGGTGAAACTCTACGGACTGGGGCCGCGACTGCTGCAGAGGTACCGGGACATCTTCGATACGCTTTACGAGGAAGACCGCGCGCTGACCTTGCGCCGCGACGCCTGGGGATTCGGCCTCGGCCTAATCGCGACCCTGACATCGTATGCGGCGTACGCCTGGATTGCGGTAAGCACCGTCAGACGCCTCATCACCCTGGGCCAAATGACGATGTACCTATCCTTCTTCCGGCAGGGCCAGTCGGCCGTGGCCGCGATCTTGTCCGCCGTCAGCGGCATGTACGAGGACAACCTTTATCTCTCCACGTTATATGAGTACCTGGAGACCGAGGTGCCGCCACCCAGTGGCAGCGTGGTGCGCGGCCCGCATCCAGAGGATGGAGTCCGGTTCGAGAACGTCAGCTTCGCCTACCCGGGCGAGCAGACCCCGGCACTCGAGGATGTCACGCTGCATCTGAAGCCCGGCACGAGCCTCGCGCTGGTGGGCGAGAACGGCTCCGGCAAGACGACGCTCATCAAGCTGCTGACACGGCTCTACGCGCCGACGAGCGGCCGGATCCTGCTCGACGGCGAGGATCTCGCGAGCTTCGAGGAGGGCGCGCTGCGGGAGCGGATCGGCGTGATCTTCCAGGATTTCACCCGTTACCAGATGCGGGTCGGTGAGAACGTGGGGGCGGGAGATGAGCGCTACTTCGAGGACGAGGCGCGCTGGCGCGAGGCGGCGGCCAAGGGCAGGGCGAGCGACTTCATCGAGACGTTGCCCAAGGGCTATCAGACGCAGCTCGGCAAGTGGTTCCAGGACGGCCGCGAGCTATCCGGCGGCCAGTGGCAGAAGGTGGCGCTGTCACGTGCCTTCATGCGCACGCGCGCCGATGTGTTGGTGTTGGATGAGCCCACATCGGCGATCGATGCGCAGGCGGAGGCCGAGGTCTTCGAGCATTTCCGCCAGCTGGCGCGCGAGCGCATCACGATCCTCATCTCGCACCGCTTCTCCACGGTGCGCATGGCCGATCAGATCGTGGTGCTCGAGGCCGGCCGGATCAGAGAGCGTGGCACCCACGAGGAGCTGATGCGCCTCGATGGCGCCTACGCGCGCCTCTTCACCCTGCAGGCGCGCGGCTACCGGTAGACGCTCAGCCGGCACCGGAGTGAGCGGAAGCGTTGGCCTGCTGGCGGCTCAGGTCCTGCTCCACGCCCCGATAATCGACCGGCTGGATGCTCTTGATCCCGCACGTCCAGCCGTCGGCTTTCACCAGGTTGAGATGGGCGTATACGCTGTCGCCGCTCTGGGTGAAGCCGATGTTGCCCGCGAACCAGAGATTGGCGCAGGGATGCAAGGCCGTGACCAGATAGGCGCGATCGATGTTCGTCCATACCACGACCTGATCGGAGGAGATCGCGGTCGCGCGCCGGTAGCTGGTGATCCATGTGAACCGGGGGACGGGTTTGCCGGCGTGAGCCATGTAGGTGGCTCGCTCCGCCGAGTCCTGCCGGGCGATTGGAGCACTGGCGCACGAGGCGAGGAGCGTCGCCACGACGGGCAGCCAGGTGTATCGGACAAGTGATCGCGAGTGCAACATATATTCGCCTCCTCGGCCCGTGAGCTACTCACCCTTTGGCGGCGCCGCCTGGCCCTTCTTCCGCGCCTCGCGCTGCGCCCGCTCGTCGTGCTCCATGCGCACGTAATCGACCGGCTGGATGGTGTTGATTATGCACCTCCAACCCTCGACATGCACGGAGTCGAAGTGCGCATAGACGGTGTTTGCGAAGGGCGTGAGGGCGATCCGCTGAGCGAACATCAGGTCGGTGCAGGGGCGGAACACTGTGATGAGATAGGCCCGGTTGATGTCCGTCCATACCACGAGCTGGTCGGGGGAGATTGGCTCCCAGCCCTCGTATTGGGCGAGCCAGGTGAAATGATCGACCGGCTTGCCGGCGTAGGCTTCGAAGCGGCTGCGCTCAGCCGCCTCGCGCTGCTTTAGCGGAATAGCCGAGCAGGCGGCGAGCAGTGCCGTGGCGATGAGCAGCCAGGCGCCCCGAAAACAGGATCTAGAGCATGGCATGAGATCGGCTCCATCAGCCCCGCAGGAATGATAAAACGCGCGCCGCGCCCTGGGGTTGACCCCCTTCCGGTGCACCTCGAGCCTCAGCCTTTGCCCGTCAGCAGCGCCACGGGGAACGATTGCAGGGCCACCGCGGCCAGGATCGTCGGCGGCCCTTCGCTGGCCGTCGGAGGTACTTCCGCCCCGTCCAGGACGCCGCGCAAGGGCCCATTGAGGCCGGATGGCAACTGCACCGCGGTATCGGCCCATACCTCCGCTCCAAGGGGGAGTCCCTGGGAGCCGCCGTCGGCCACGCTCTTGACGCCCATGAGCTTGAGATACAGACGTGGAGCCAACACCACCGCGAGCCTTCCCTCCAGCCGGCGCCCGAATGCGCACAGATGTGACGCGCGTGCTCCTGTCACCTTGAGCACCAGATACTCGCCACGCTCGAAAAGATCCGGGTCGTGCCGCCGCAGCTGCAGTGTCCTGACATGGAGAAAGAGCTTGCAGCGCGGATCGACGATATCGCCGGCGAGCTTGCGCGCGAGTCCCGTGCTTGCGGTGGGCTCGGACAGCCCGGTGAGCAACCGCCACGGTACCGAGTAATCGACGGCCCCGCGGTTGTCCGGATCGACCAGTGAGAATTGCCAGGTCTCGTTCCCCTGGTAGATGTCCGGAACCCCCGGGGCGGTGAGCTTGAGGAGCGTCTGCGACAGACCGTTCAGCAGGCCGAAGCGGACGATGCGGCCATTGAAGGCACAGAAATCGGTCAGGAAGACGTTTCCTTCGCGGTGCTCGAGGGTCGCGCGGATGAACTGGGTCAGCGCCTCCTCGTACTCCGTGTTGGCGGCGGCCCAGCTCGTACGCGCCTTCGCCTCTCGCGCGGCCTTGAGCATGTAAGCCTCGATGCGTTGCCGGTAGGCATCGAGCCCGGGCTCGTCCAGGTCCGCGAGCGGCCAGGTGCCGATCAGGGTCTGGTAAAGGAGATACTCGTCATCGGCCGATGGCGCCGGCATGCCGCCGACCTCCCGCCGCCGCGTCCGATTCATGCGGCGCCAGCGATTCACGGCCTGGCGCCACAGTGCGGGGACCTCGGACAACACGCTGATGCGCGCGCGCACGTCCTCCGAGCGCTTCGTATCGTGTGTCGAGGTCGCGAGCATCTCGTGCGGCCAGTGCCTGGCCCGATATTGTGCGTCGGTATGGAAGGCGCTGCTGCTGGAGCCGAAGACATCGGGCTCGCCGCCCACTTCGTTGAGGGAGACCAGGCGATTGAAGCGGTAGAGTGCCGTATCCTCGATCCCCTTGGCCGTGGTGGGCGCCGTGATCTGCTGGAACTTCATCGCGAAGCGGCGCATGCGCGCGCGTGCGCTCTCGCTCTGCGCAGTGAGCTCGAGCAGCAGCGCGCTGCGCACGAAATCCAGCACTGGCAGCTCCACCGCGGAGCCGCGGCGGCGCGCCGCCGCAATGGCCCAGTCGATGTAGCGCCGATCGGTATCGGAGACGCTGTCCGTCACGTACGTCCGGTAGACCGGAAAGCACGCAATCACCTCTGCCAGCGCCCGCCACAGGCTGGCTAGCGTGAAGTCGCGCGTGTTTCTATCGCTGCCTGCTATGCGCGCCAGTATGTTGGCGGCTGTGCTGAGCTCGGAGGCGAGCGACTTTCGCAGCACCCGATGCTGACAGTCGTACGCCACGTCCGGCCATTGGCGCGGCTCACCGATGAAGGATCGGTAGGTCCGTCCCATGCGGGTCTTGCTGCCGGTGTCGACCAGCAACCGGTTCACGACGTTGGCGAAGTGATAGCCGGTCTCGCCGTGCAGTGGCCAGTCCGCGGGCAGGCGCTCGAAGGATGCGGTGATCTTCTCCGCCACCAGATATACGCGCCGGCTGGCGCCGGTTGTCGCCGTCGCCTGTGCGACTCTCCCGGTCAGCCGCCGGAAATAGCCTAGCGGATCGTACAGGCCGTCGGCGTGGTCGATCCGCAGCCCATCGAGCGCGCCCGAGCCGATGAGCTCGAGGACGAGGCGGTGCGTCGCCTCGAACACGGCTTCGTTCTCCACGCGCAGCGCCGCCAGGTCGTTGATATCGAAGAAGCGGCGGTAATTGATGTCATCGGATGCAACTCGCCAATAGGCCAGGCGGAAGGCCTGCGCTTCGAGCAGCTCATGCAACGGATCGAAGCTCGCAGGCTCGCCCGGGTCGCCGGCCAGATTGGCGAGCGCCCGCTCGAGTGCCGCGCAGATCCCGGCGTTCGCCGCGGCGAGTCCCGCCAATGCCTTCTTGTGCGCCTCCTTGTCGCGGTTGCGCTCGGCGATCCGCTCCGGAGTGGCTCCCCGCCGGTCGGGCAGTGCGCCGAAGAGCCGCCGCAGCTCCTCGAGCTCGCTGTTGCGCTCGATCGCCAGCACGGCATCGAGGACTCGCGGGTAGGTGCGCGGATCCAACGGCATGCGATGTTCGTGATAGTGGATCGCAAAGGAGCCGAGCTCGCGCTCGAATTGCAGCTTCAGATCGCCGCGCTCGAGCACGATTCCGTAGGGGTCGGCGAGCACCGGCACCAGCACTTTGTCGGCCAGGGCCGCGTTCACGGGATTCCAGTCGATGTCGAAATAATCCGCGTAGATCGAGGCCTGCCCGTTTTCGAGCACATCCATCCACCACGCGTTGTCGGACCCCATGACACCAACATGGTTCGGGACGATATCCAGGATGTGACCCATGCCGTGCGCGCGTAGCTCCGCCACGAATCGGTCGAAGTCCTCGCGGCTGCCGATCTCCGGATTGAAGGAGTTGTGATCGACCACGTCGTACCCGTGAGCGCTGCCCGCACGCGCGCGAAAATAAGGTGAGCAATAGACATGACTCACGCCCAACCCGGCGAGATAGGGGACGATCGCCGTCAGGTCCTTGAAGGTGAAGCCGGCATTGAGCTGCACGCGGTAGGTGGCGCGCGGAATGCGCGCGGCGGCCGGCTGGCCGGCACTTTCCTGGTTATCGTGCGGCACGACTGCGCTCGAGGAGCCACGTGACGCTCCACGGCGCCAGCTCATTGCGCGCCAGAGCGGCCCGGATGCCCGGGTGGGTGGCGAAGATCATGCGGCCTGCGGGTCGGCCGACGACTGGCGCCGACGTGTCCTTGAGGTTGGCGAGGAGGTGCAGCACGCCGTCGTCGCGTAGCCTCCAGTCCACCGCGAAAGCGCCGCCCGGGTCGAAGGCGACACAGGCGCCGCTGAGAATTCGCGGCAGCAGCGGCGCGATGTCGCGGCGGCGGATGGCGAGGAGGCGGCGGTAGTGATCGAACATCCGGGCATGCGCCGGCTCGGCCAGGCGCTCCCACTGCAGATGAGCCGATGCATAGGTCGCCGCATCGCAGGGGTCGGGGAGTGATCCCTGGAAGTTTGCGAACTCGTGTAAGCGCCCCTGGCGCACCTTGTCGGCGAGCTCGGGCTCGAAGTCGCAGAAATAGGGGAACGGCTCGGGTGCGGACCACTCCTCGCCCATGAAGAGCATAGGTGGGGATGGAGCCAGCAGCAGTACCGCTGCCGCGGCGCGCACGGCTTCGGCGCGCGCGAGCTGCGATAACCGCTCGCCGCGGGCGCGATTGCCCACCTGATCGTGGTTCTGCAGGAAGTTGACGAACGCCGAGGGGGGCAGGTTCGCGCTGGGCTCTCCGCGCGGGCAGCCGAGGTGGTGGGAGCTCTCCCCCTGATAGGCGAATCCCTGCGCGAGCGCGCGGCAGAGGAGCGCATGCGGGCGCTCGCGGTAGTCCTGGTAGTAGCCGTCGGATTCACCGGTCAGGAGGACGTGCAGGCAGTGGTGAGTATCGTCATTCCACTGCGCATCGAAGGTGGCCGGGGCGCCGGCGGGGCCGAGCCGTCGGGCCTCGTTGGCGAGGTTCTCCAGCACGAGATACACCGGCCGCTCGCGTCCCGGTCCGGCGCGCGCGGCGCGCGCGATCTCGGTGAGTACGTGCGGCTCGCCGGTGTCATGGATGGCGTGCACAGCATCGAATCTCAGGCCGTCGAGGTGATATTCCTCCAGCCAATAGAGCGCGTTGTGGACGAAAAAGTCGCGCACTGCGCGGCCCTGCGGCCCCTCGAAGTCGATCGCCGCTCCCCACGGCGTCGAGTGCCGGTCGGTGAAGAACTGCGACGCATAGAGATGGAGGAAGTTGCCTTCCGGGCCAAAATGGTTGTAGACGACATCCAACATCACGGCGATGCCGTGCGCATGCGCCGCGCATACCAATGACTTGAGGTCCTCCGGTGAGCCGTACGTGGATGCCGGCGCGTACGGCAGCACCCCGTCGTATCCCCAGCCTCGCGAGCCGGGAAATTCTGCGATGGGCATCAGCTCGATCGCCGTTACGCCGAGCCGCCGCAGATGCTCCAGCCGGCGCGCAATGCCCGCGAACGTGCCTTCCGGTGTGAAGGTGCCGACGTGCAGTTCGTAGATCACAGCTTCCCGCCACGGCGGTGGCCGCCAGTCCTCGTCCGTCCACTCGAAGGCCTCGGGGTCGACCACCTCACTCGGGCCATGGACTCCCTGCGGGTTGCGCCGCGACGCCGGATCGGGCACCCGGGTCTCGCCGTCGATCAAAAAGCGATAGCGGCTGCCGGCATGCGCTTCGCCGGTGGTGAAGTCGATCCAGCCGTCGTTGCCCGTCTCGAGCGGCAGCCTGCGTTCCGCTCCCGAGGTCGATTCCAACACGAGCGCGACGCTCCTGGCCGCGGGCGCCCACAGGCGGAAGCGAACCCGCCCGCCGGGCAGCGCCTGCGCCCCGAAGGGCATCTCGTGTCGCCGCTGCCTCATCTGTACGCGGTCTCACGCACGAGCGCGAGCGAGCGTCCCTGCAGCGGGTAAGGAACGCCCTGCTCGATACGCTGCTGCGAGAATGGCGAGCCGGCGGCGGTATCGAACTCCGTCCACCAGACTTTCTCCGCCAGCGCCGCCGGCAGCTGGAACGGAATCGACTCGTGATGGGCGTTGCACAGCAGCACGAAGTTGTTGTCCGTCACCAGCCGGCCGCGCCGGTCGCGTCGCTCGATGGCGGCTCCGGCAAGATAGAGCCCGAGGCAGCGCGCGAACGGCACGCCCCACTCCGCCTCGCTCATCTCGCGCCCTTCGGGGTTGAGCCAGATGATCTCCCGCAGACCGTCCGCGGTGACCGTATCACCCTGCAGGAAGCGCCGGCGGCTGAACACCGGGTGGCGACGGCGCATGGCGATCAGTCCACAGGTGAATTCGAGGAACGCCTGCCGGTCGGCATCGAGCTCCCAGTCGAGCCAGGAGAGCTCGTTGTCCTGACAGTAGGCGTTGTTGTTGCCGAGCTGGGTATGGCCGAGCTCATCGCCGCCCAGCACCATGGGCACGCCCTGGGAGAGGAGGAGCGTCGCCATCAGGTTGCGCTTCTGCTGTATCCGCAACGTGCGAACCGGCTCATCCTGCGTGGGCCCCTCGAGGCCACAATTCCAGGAACGGTTCTCGTTGGCGCCGTCGCGGCTGTCCTCGGCGTTCGCCTGGTTGTGCTTCTCGTTGTAGCTCACCAGGTCCGCGAGCGTGAAGCCGTCGTGAGCGGTGATGAAGTTGATGCTGGCGTGCGGCTTGCGGCCGCTCGCCTCATAGAGATCGGAGGAGCCGGTGAAGCGGCGCGCAATCTCGCCGATGAGGCCGCCGTCGCCCTTCCAGTAGGCGCGCATGCTGTCGCGGTATTTGTCGTTCCATTCGTTCCAGCCGGGAGGGAAGTTGCCGACCTGGTAGCCGCCGCTGCCGATGTCCCAGGGTTCGGCGATGAGCTTCACCTGCGAGAGCACCGGGTCCTGACCGATGGTGTCGAAGAAAGAGCCCAGCCGGTCGACATCGTAGAGCTCGCGCGCGAGCGCCGAAGCGAGGTCGAACCGGAAGCCGTCGACGTGCATCTCCTGTACCCAGTAGCGCAGGCTATCCATGATGAGCTGCAGCACCCGTGGATGCTGCAGGTTGAGGGTGTTGCCCGTCCCGGTGAAATCCATGTAGTAACGCGGGCTCTCCGGGCTCAGGCGATAGTAGGCGCCATTGTCGATGCCGCGCATCGAGAGCGTTGGCCCGAGCTCGTTGCCTTCGGCCGTATGGTTGTAGACGACATCGAGGATTACCTCGATGCCGGCCGAGTGCAGCGTCTTCACCATCGTCTTGAATTCGCTGACGTTTCCGGTGGCCGAATAGCGCCGCTCCGGCGCGAAGAAGCCGATGGTGTTGTAACCCCAGTAATTGCGCAGCCCTTTGTCGAGCAGCGTACGATCGTCGACGAAGGCATGTACGGGCATCAGCTCGAGAGTGGTGATGCCCAGTCGCAGGAAGTGCTCGATCATCGGCGCCGTCGCGAGTCCGGCGTAAGTGCCGCGTAGCGGCGGCGGCACTTCCGGGTGACGCATGGTCGCGCCGCGCACGTGCGCCTCGTAGATCACCGTATCGTGCCAGGGAACGCGCGGCGGCCGGTCGTCGCCCCAGGTGAAGGCCGAGTCGATGACCCGGCTCTTCGGGGTGCCTGCGGCGCTGTCGCGCTTGTCGAAGGAGAGGTCGGCCTTGGGATGCCGCAGGCGATAGCCGAAATGCGCGTCGCTCCATTGGAGCGCGCCTTCGAGCCGCTTGGCGTAGGGCTCGATCAGCAGCTTGTTGGGATTGAAGCGCTGTCCCTGCTCCGGACGGTAGGGGCCGTGGACGCGGTAGCCATAGAGGAGGCCCGGGCGGGCTTCGGGCAAATAGCAGTGCCAGATCTCATCGGTCCGCTCGCGCAGGGTGATCCGCTGCACCTCGTGCCTGCCAGAGGCGTCGAAGAGACACAGCTCGACTTTGTCGGCGTTGGCGGAAAAGAGCGCGAAATTGACACCCTCGCCATCCCAGGTGGCGCCGCGGGGATAGGGCTGCCCGGGCCAGACGACGCCGATTCCTTGCCCTTGTCCTCGATTCGGCCCGGGATTTGGCTGCGGGTTCGCGGCTGTCCGTCGGCGGCTCGCTGTCTGGTCCAAGATATCTCCCGTAGGCGCTCACCCGGTCAGCCCGAGCAGGCTCTGGAGGGGAATGCGGGTCCACTCCGGGCGGTTCCCGAGCTCGTAGCGCACTTCGTAGAGAGCCTTGTCAATTTCGAACAGGGTGAGCAGGGGCCCGGCCCGCTGCAGCGACTCGTAGAGGCCGGCGGCGCTTGCAATCTGATCGTAGGAAGCAACGAACGTCCGGCGCGCCTCCTGCTCCCAGGTCTGGAGCTGCGGCTCCCAGCGGCTGCAGTCATCGCCTCCTTGCACGGCACACCGCTCGAGCGCGGCATGGCGCGCATAGGCGAAGGAGCGCAGCATGCCGGCAACGTCGGTCAGCGGGGAGTGCTTGCGGCGGCGCTCCTCGAGCGTGCGTCCGGGCTCACCCTCGAAGTCGACAATGATGAAGTCGTTGCGCTTCAGCAGCACCTGAGCGAGGTGATAGTCGCCATGGCGTCGGGTTTTGAGACCCTGAGGTGAGATCGCCGCGCTGCCTGCGATGCGCTCCATCAGGGTATCTCGCCGCGCCAGCAGGGCCTGCGCGTCTGCAGCAACAGCTGCCGGCAGCTCCGGCAACCGGGCCGACAGCAGTGTGAGCGTGGCCTCCGCGGCTGCCCGCGTAGCAGCACCCCATGCCGCCACGTCCTCGGCGGTAATCGGCTCCGGTGCGAAGGCCGGATCGTCGGTCGCGCCGGCCAGGGCGCGATGCAATTCCGCGGTGCGGATGGCGAGTGTCTTCACCAACGAGAGATACAGTCCATGCGCGTCATCCAGCATGGGAACGCCACTGCGGCGGTCTTCCAGGAAGCGCGTCAGGTAATCGAGGGTGTAGCTCCAGCCGTCCCCCTGGTTGGTGACGAACGCCTGCAGCAGCGCCATCGTGTAGCAGAGGGACTCCTGATCGGTGTACTCCGCCGCGCCGGCGACCGGCACGATGTTGGGGAAGCGGGCAACCTCAGTGAGATAGCGGCCGATCTCGAGCTCCGGATTCAGGCCGGGCTGCAGCTTGCGGTAGACTTTGAGGAATAGGCCGTCACCCACCCGCAGCGTGGTGTTGCTGCTTTGCGCGCCCGTCGGACTGACCGACAGCTCTGCGGTCGGATCGCCGCGCAGTTCCGCGAAGAGCGCGGTGGGTATGAAGCGCACGCGACCGTTCTGCGTGGGCAGCTCCGCCGAGGCTCCGATCGCATCGATGATTGCGCGGCCAAACCCCTCGTCTGCGCAGGCGTCGGCAAGCACACCAACGGTCGCCTGTTGGCGTACGCGCGCGAGCGCGGCGGGCTGGAGCCGGCGCCAGCGCGCCTCCTCGGTGTCCTCGAATGCAATCGCGAGCGGCACGAAGTAACGCTCGCTCGTGCCCTGGCTTTCCACGGCGAAAATGCCCGCGAACCAGCGGGGCAGAGGGTCCTGACGGTCGGTGTGATCGAGGAGCCGCGCGCTGCCGATGAGCATGCCCTTGCCGGCGAACCAGCGCTGCGCGGCAATGAACTGCGGCACGATGCGCTCTTCCAACTGCGTGCGCAGCCGCCGCGCGAGTCCGGCGCGCCAGGCGGCGACCTTTTCCGGGAAGAAGCTGTTCCAGCCCTCCACCAGCACCAACACCGGCAGGTCCTCGCGCGGCAGGCGCTCATCGTGCCAGGATGGCGGTGCCGCCTCCCGGCTCAGGCGAAACCAGTAAAAGCCGTAGGCCGGCAGCGTCAGCAGATATGGTAGCTCCCCCACCGGCGGGAAGGGCGTGCGGCCGAGGAGCTCGATGGGAATGGCTCCCTTGTGCTCGGAGAGGTCGATCTCCACCGGCTGCGCCGAGCGGGAGAGATTGACGACGCAGAGGATCGTGTCCTCGGCGTACTGCCGCAGGTACACGAGCACCTTGCGGTTGCCGGGTCGGATGAAGCGCAGGGTGCCGCGACCGAAGGCCTGCGAGGTCTTGCGCACCGACAGCATGCGCCGCATCCAGTTGAGGAGCGACGAGCGATCGCGGGTCTGCGCTTCGACGTTGACGGCCTCGTAGCCGTAGATCGGGTCCATGATCGGCGGCAGATAGAGCTGTTGCGGGTCGGCGCGCGAGAAGCCGGCGTTGCGGTCGGGGCTCCACTGCATCGGGGTGCGCACGCCGTTGCGGTCGCCGAGATAGAAGTTGTCTCCCATGCCGATCTCGTCGCCGTAGTAGATGATCGGCGAGCCGGGCATGGAGAGCAGCAGGCTGTTCATGAGCTTGATGCGCTCGGGATCGTTCTCCATCAGCGGCGCCAGGCGGCGGCGGATGCCGAGATTCAGCCGCGCGCGGGTATCGGCCGCGTAAGCCTGGTACATGTAGTCGCGCTCGCGGCTGGTCACCATCTCGAGCGTCAGCTCATCGTGGTTGCGCAGGAAGACCGCCCACTGGCAGGAGTCGGGAATGTCGGGAGTCTGATCCATGATCTCGACGATCGGATGCCGGTCCTCCTGCGCGATGGCCATATACATGCGCGGCATGAGCGGGAAGTGATAGGCCATGTGGCACTCGTCACCGTCGCCGAAGTAATCGCGCACGTCCTCGGGCCACTGGTTGGCCTCGGCGAGCAGCATTCCCTCGGGGTGCCGGGTGGAGATCACCTTGCGGATGCGCTTGATGATCTCGTGAGTCTCGCGCAGGTTCTCGTTGTTGGTTCCCTCCCGCTCGACGAGGTAGGGGATGGCGTCCAGGCGGAAGCCATCGACGCCGTGCGCCAGCCAGAATTCCATGATGCGGGTCACCGCGCGCACCACGTGCGGGTTGTCGAAGTTCAGGTCGGGCTGGTGGCCAAAGAACCGGTGCCAGTAGTACGCCTTGGCGAGCGGGTCCCAGCTCCAGTTGGAGCTTTCGGTGTCGCGGAAGATGATGCGCGTGCCGGCATAGCGGTCCGGAGTGTCGCTCCAGACGTAGAAATCGCGTTTGGCTGAATCGGCGGGCGCGCGCCGCGCGGCTTGAAACCACGGATGCGCGTCCGAGGTATGGTTGATCACCAGCTCCGTGATGACGCGCAGCCCCCTGCGGTGCGCTTCGCGCACGAAGGTGCGGAACTCCCGTCGCGTGCCGTAGTGCGGATGGATGTTGTGATAGTCGGCGATGTCGTAGCCGTCGTCGCGCCCTGGTGACGGATAGAAGGGCAGCAGCCAGATGGTGTTGACGCCAAGCTCCTCGATGTAATCGAGCTTGCGAGTGAGGCCGCCAAAATCACCGATACCGTCATCGTTGCTGTCGAAGAATGCGCGGACATGCACCTCGTAGATGACCGCGTCCTTGTACCAGAGGGGATCGCCGGTGAACGGCGGTGGCTCGACCAGTGCGTTCATTTACCTGCCCGAGGTCAGAGAAAGTAATCGAAGTCGCGCTCGGTGCGCACCTTGCGGCGGATCCTGAAGAGATGCGCCGCGGTTGCCCACGGATCGAGAGCAACATAGTTGCGGGCGCCGCGCCAGAGGAAGCGCGCTCCGGAGAGAAGGTCGTCCATCTGATAGGGCGCATTCGCGGGCAAACCCAGGGCGGCGAGGTCGAGCTCCACCCAACCGGTCTGGGAGTGATGCGGATCGACGTTCACCACCGCCAGTATGGAATCGTCGCCGCTGCTCTTGCTGTACGCGATCAGCGCCTCGTTGTCGAGCGGGTGGAACATGAGCGTCGCATCGCTTTGCAGCGCCGGATTCTCACGGCGGATGCGGTTGACGCGCGTGATGAGGTCCCTGAGGCTCGCGGGCTCGTCACGGTTCCAGGCGCGTACCTGATACTTCTCCGAGTCCAGGTATTCTTCCGAGCCGCTCTCGCGCGGGCGATTGTCCATGAGCTCGAACGCCGGCCCATAGATGCCATAGCTGGCCCCCAGCGTCGCGGCGAGGATGAGCCGTGTCACGAACGCCGGCCGGCCGCCGAATTGCAGATATTCGGTGAGGATGTCCGGTGTGTTGGGCCAGAGGCTCGGGCGGAAAAACTCGCACACCGGCGGGGAGGTGAGCTCGGTGAAATATTCGATGATCTCGCGCTTGCTGTTGCGCCACGGGAAGTAGTTGTAGGACTGGCTAAACCCCGCTTTGGCGAGCCAGTACATCACCTTCGGGCGGGTGAACGCCTCGGCGAGGAAGATGATCTGCGGGTGCGCGCGGCGGATCTCGCCGATCACCCATTCCCAGAAGGCGAATGGCTTGGTATGCGGATTGTCGACCCGGAAGATGCGCACGCCCTGGGCAATCCAGAACTCGAACACGCTCTTCAGCTCCGCCCAGAGCGCCTGCCAGTCGTCGCATTCGAACCAGAAGGGATAGATGTCCTGGTACTTCTTCGGCGGGTTCTCCGCGTACTGCACCGATCCATCGGGGCGCTTGAGGAACCATTGCGGATGCTGGCGCACGTACGGATGATCGGGGGCGCACTGGAAGGCGATGTCGAGGGCGATTTCGATGCCGAGCGCGCCCGCGCTCGCCAGCAGCCGACGGAAGTCCTCGAGCGTGCCCAGGCGCGGGTGCACCGTCTTGTGGCCGCCTTCGCGGCTGCCGATTCCCCAGGGGCTCCCGGGATCATCCGGCCCGGCGCCGGTGCGATTGTTGGGGCCTTTGCGCTCGACCTCGCCGATCGGATGCACGGGCGGCAGGTAAAGGACATCGAAGCCCATCGAGGCGACATAGGGCAGCAGCGCCTCCACGTCGGCCAGGGTGCCGTGCTCGCCGGGTCGGGATGCGGCGGAGCGCGGAAACATCTCATACCACGTGGAGAAGCGCGCACGCTCCCGGTCGACGTCTATGGCGAGCGGCGGGTCGTGTCGCACGATGAGCTGCGGATCGGGACTTCGCCGCGCCAGCTCGCGCAGCGCCTCGCTCTGGGCGAGCAGGGCCCGCTCCTCGCGGCCGCGCACCGGATCGGCCAGCGCATTGGCCCACTCCCGCAGCCGGCGCGCTTCGGGCTCGGATAGGCGGCCTGCATGGGCCAGAGCCAGCGCCGCGCCCTGTTGCAGGTCGAGCTCGATGTCCTGGGCGGCCCGGTGTTTCTTCGCCAGGCCGCGCCGCCAGCTCTCCAGGTGGTCGACCCATGCCTCGACGGTGAAGAGATATCGGCCGACCGCCTGCACGGTGAAGCGCCCCTGCCAGCGATCGTTGCCGATGAAAGTCAGCGGCAGTCCGTGCCACTCCGACTCGCTTTCGTGCCGATACAACACCGAGGCAGCGACGGAATCGTGGCCGTCAGCGAACACGTCCGCCTCCACGACCACGGCGTCGCCCAACACGCGCCGCGCGGGGAAGCGGCCGCAGTCCACCTGCGGAGACAAACCTTCGATGACGACGCGAGCCTTGGTCATCTATCCTCCCGGCCCGCAATGTCAGTCGGGTGTGAGGACGAGCGCGGCGAGCGGCGGCAGGCGCAGCGCCAGTGAATGGGTCATCCCATGCGAGGGCAGGGGCGAGGCTTCCACGCCGCCGAAGTTGCCGATGCCGCTGCCACCATATTCCGCCGCGTCGCTGTTGAGGCGCTCGCGCCACCAGCCGCCGTGCGGCACGCCGATCCGGTAGTTGTCGCGCGGCACAGGCGTGAAGTTGCAGGCGACCAGCGCCACATCCGACGGACGCTCCCCCTTGCGCAGGTAGACGATCACGCTCTCATCGGAGTTGTTGCAGTCGATCCACTGGAAGCCGTCGGGGGTGAAATCGCGCTGATAGAGAGCCGGAGTCAGCCGGTAGACCTGGTTGAGGTCGCGCACCCAGCGGCGCACCCCCTCGTGCAGCGGGTATTGCAGCACGTGCCACTCGAGGCTCGCCTCGTGCTGCCATTCGCGCTTCTGCCCGATCTCCCCACCCATGAAGAGGAGCTTCTTGCCCGGATGCGTCCACATGTAGCCAAAGAGGAGGCGCAGCGAGGCGAACTGCTGCCACTCATCGCCCGGCATCTTGCCGAGGAGCGAGCCTTTGCCGTGCACGACCTCGTCGTGGGACAGGGGCAGCACGAAGTTCTCGCTGAAGGCGTACCAGATGCTGAAGGTGAGCTGGTTCTGGCTGAACTTGCGGAACACCGGATTGGTCTGAAAGTAATTCAGCGTGTCGTGCATCCACCCCATGTTCCACTTGAGGCCGAAGCCGAGGCCGCCGAGATACGTCGGGCGCGACACCATCGGCCAGGCCGTTGATTCCTCGGCGATGGTCTGCGTGTCGTGATGGTCGCGGTAGACGGCGAGATTCAGCTGCTTGACGAACTCCACCGCCGGCAGGTTCTCGTTGCCGCCGAAGCGGTTCGGGATCCATTCGCCGGCGCGCCGGGCATAGTCGAGATAGAGCATGGAGGCGACCGCGTCCACGCGCAGCGCGTCGATGTGGTAGGTGTCGAGCCAGAAGAGCGCGCTGCTCGCGAGGAAATTGCGTACCTCGGCGCGGCCGTAGTTGAAGATCGAGCTGTTCCACTCCGGATGGAAGCCCTGGCGCGGGTCGGCGTGCTCGTAGAGATGCGTGCCGTCGAAGTAGGCGAGGCCGTGCTCGTCGGTCGGAAAATGCGACGGCACCCAATCGAGGATGACCCCGATGCCGCGCCGATGCAGGTGATCGACGAAGTACATGAAGTCCTGCGGCGTGCCGTAGCGGGACGTCGGGGCGAAGTAACCCGTGACCTGGTAGCCCCACGATCCGTAGAAGGGATGCTCCAGAATGGGGAGCAACTCGACGTGGGTGAAGCCCATCTCCACCGCATAGTCGCCGACGGCGTGCGCGAGCTCCCGATAAGTCAGCCAGCGGCCATGCTCCTCTGGAATCCGGCGCCAGGAGCCGAGGTGCAGCTCGTAGATCGACCATGGGGCATCGTGGGCGTTGGAGCGACCGCGGGTGCCCATCCACTGCTCATCACCCCACTCGTACGACAGGTCCCACACCACGGAGGCGGTGCGCGGCGGCGTCTCGCAGTAGAAGGCGAACGGGTCCGCCTTATCGACCGTGTAGCCCGCCTGTCGCGAGACTATGTGATACTTGTAGAGCGAGCCCACCCCCACTCTGGGGACGAAGGCTTCCCAGATCCCGGAGGAGTCTGAGCGGACTGTCAGCGGATGTGTCGCGGGATTCCAACCGTTGAAATCGCCCACGACCGACACGGTGGCGGCGTTCGGCGCCCAGACGGCGAAATGCGTGCCCTGCTCGGGACCGTGCTGCAGCGCATGGGCACCGAGCTTCTCGTAGGCGCGGACGTGCGTGCCTTCGCGAAAAAGATAGATGTCTTGGTCGGTGAGCAGCACTTGGCGAATTCAGCAATTACCGTACCCGAATATACCCGAATGCCGCAGCCCATTGTCATAGCCCATAGGGGTGCGAGCGGATATGCGCCCGAGCATACTCTGGTTTCGTACTTCATCGCCATGGAGCAGGGCGCCGACTATATCGAGCCCGACCTCGTCATGACGCGCGACGGGGTCATGGTGGCCCGGCACGAGAACGAGATCGGCGGCACGACCGATGTCGCCGATCACAGGCAGTTCGCCGACCGGCGCACGACCAAGGTCGTCGATGGAGTGAGCCTCACCGGTTGGTTCACCGAGGATTTCCTCTTGGCGGAGCTGAAGACGCTGCGGGCGCGGGAGCGGATCCCGGAGCTGCGGCCGGCCAACACGCGGCTCGACGGCGGGCTGGAGATTCCAACATTGGAGGAGATCCTGGCGCTGGCGCGCGGTGTGGAGGAGCGGCGGCGCGTGCGTGCGCGCGAGCTCGGGCTGCCCGCGCCGGAGCCGGTCGGGGTGTATCCGGAGACCAAGCATCCGAGTTATTTCGCGACGCTGGGACTGGCGATTGAGGAGCGCCTGGTGGCGACGCTGGAGCGTTACGGCTATCGGGGGCCGGGCGGCCGCGCCTTTCTGCAGTCGTTCGAGACGGGGAATCTCAAGGTGTTGCGCGGGCTCACGCAGTTGCCGCTGGTGCAGCTCATCGAGGCGACCGGGGCGCCGCATGACCTGGCCGGAAGCGGCGATTCGCGTACCTATGCGGATCTGCTCACGCCCGCTGGGTTGGCGGAGATTGCCGGCTATGCGACGTGCATCGGGCCGGCCAAGTCGCTGATCATTCCGCGGGATGCGGACGGGAGGTTGCGACGGGCCACGTCACTGGTTGCGGATGCGCATGCGGCGGGGCTTTCGGTGCATCCCTGGACGTTTCGGGCCGAGGGCGCGTTCCTGCCGGCGGAACTGGATTTGGAAGGAGAACTGCGAGAGTTTTTGGCAGTGGGAATAGATGGGTTTTTTACGGATCATGCGGACGTCGGGGTGCGGGCGAGGGATGCGTATGTGGCATCAACGCCATCGGAGCGCAGCGCCAAATGATCCCGGGCCTGAACGCCGTGAATACTTCCCTGTAGGCTAGCGGATCGCCGTCCTGGCGATCAGCTTCTGGCCCGGAATCATCTGGCACTGCGCTCCGTCGTCCTGAGGTCCGGGTTGGAGAATCCCGTCAGCGTCAGGAAGATCAGGCGGGTTGCGGGCGTTTGCGGCCGGCGAAGAGGGCCAGGGGCGGGGCCGGGCTGGCGGCCAGGAAAGCGCGGGCGCGGCCGGCGGCGGCTTTGGCTTCTGCGGCGGCCGCGGCGGCTTCCACCGGATGAGCGAGAAGGTAACCCTGCACCGCCACGGGGCCGCAGTGGGCGAGGAATTCGAGCTGCGCCGGCCGCTCCACGCCCTCGGCGACCACCTGCAGGCCGAGGCCGTGGCAGAGGGTTACGATCGAGCGCACGATGGCGGCGGAGCGGGAGTTGGAATCGACCCCTTCCACCAGCATGCGGTCGAGCTTGACGCGGTTGATCGGCAGCCGCTCGAGCGAGGTCAGGGAGGAGTAGCCGATGCCGAAATCGTCCAGGGCGATGGAGATGCCGAGCTCGCGCAGGCGCTTGAGCGCATCGATGGTCGCGCTTCCGGTCTGCAGCACCGTCTCGGTGAGCTCGAGCTCGAGGGCGCTTGCGGGCAGTCCCGAGCTCTCGAGATCGCGCGCGACGTGACTCACGAAATCGCTCTCGAAAAACTGCGGCGGCGAGACGTTGATCGCCACCCGCGCATCGTGCCAGCCGGCGGCGCGCCAGGCGGCGGCCGTCATGGTGGCGGAGCGCAACACCCAACCGGTCAGCTCATGGATCAGGCCGCTCTTCTCGGCGATGTGGATGAATTCCGTGGCCGTGGCGATCCGGCCGCCAGGCTTGCGCCAGCGCAGCAGCGCTTCGAGCGCCGTGACCTCACAGTCACCGAGTGCCACTTCGGGTTGGAACATGAGCAGCAGCTCGCCGGCCTCGACGGCGTGGCGAAGCGCCTGCTCCAGGCGGAAACGCTGCGCGGCTGCGTCATAGAGCGCAGCCCGGTAGAGTGCAAAGCGATTGCGGCCGAGTTCCTTCGCGCGAAACAACGCCACGTCGGCGGCGCGCAGCAGGCCCTCCGGGTCGTCGGCGTGATCCGGAAAGAGGCTCGCACCGACGCTGGCGCTGGTTGCGAGTGCCCGGCCTTCGATCGTGAGCGGCTGCTGCAGCGTCGCGACCAGAGCGGCGGCGCGGCGCTCGACCTCCTCGACGGTGCGCAGCTCCTCGATGAGGAGCGTGAACTCGTCGCCTCCGAGTCGTGCGACCAGGCTGTTGGGTCCGGCCGCGGCCTGCAGCCGCTCCGCGATCCCCTGCAGCACGCGATCGCCGAAGTTGTGACCCAAGGTGTCGTTCAGCGATTTGAAGTTATCCATGTCGACGAACAGCAGCGCCACGCGCCGCCCTGTCTGTCTGGCGCGCGCCAGCGCGCCGGCGAGCCGGCCCGCAAGCTGCCGGCGGTTGGGCAGTTGCGTCAGCGGGTCGTGGTGCGCCAGATGATGCAGCTGCTGGGTTCGCTCCGCGACGTGCCGCTCGAGCTCCGCCTGATGGGCACGCAGGTCGGCCTCCGCCTGTGCGATGCGGTCGGCCATGGTGTTGAAGGACTCAGCCAGCTCGTCGATCTCCGCCGAGCCGCCGCGTGGCGCGCGCACGTTGCGGTCGCCGCCCGCCAGGCGGCGCGTGGCGGCGGTGAGCCGGCGAACCGGCAGGCTGATGCTGACCAGCAGCAGCGCCGAGACGATCACCATGACGATCAGGATCGCCACACCGGAATCGGTTACCGTCTGCTCAGCGGCTTCGGCTGACACCGCGGCGTGGTGTGCGGCGTCCAACAGTGCCTGGCGCGCGGGCGCTTGCAGCTCGCTTTGCACGTCCGCCGTCAGGACGTTGCTTTGTTCGAGAAGCGCGCGCCTGGCGCCAAGGTCGCGCGAGTCGAGACGTTCTGCGTCGCGACGCAGGCGAACTGCGCGATCGAAGTCGGACAGTACTACGCCCATCCAGTCGCGCCCCGGCGAGCGCACAAGCTCGGCGCCACGCGCGCGGAGCACGGCTTCGAAGTTGCGTTCGCGCGCGGTGACCAGTGCTGGCGAACCGTCGGTGTAGCGAACGGCGTCGATTGCAGTTGCAAGCGCCGAGAGCGAGGGCCTCGCAATCACCTGGCCATGAATGGTGACTCCTGTGCCGCCAGCCGTGGCGACGAGCTGATGCACGCGGTCGAGCGCCTCCCAACGCTGCTGGCGCCATTCAATCTGCTGCGCCGTATCCAACGCAACCTGCCGGCCGTCCTGGATATGGGCCACAAGCGCGTCGCGCAGCTGCCGGGTGGCGGGCGTGAACACGACGGTCCCGTCGAAATAGCGATCGACCGCCTGCTGCAGGGCATCGCCCGCCGAGGACAGTGTGCGGAAGTCGCCGCTGTCGGACTGCAGGTCATCGCCGACCGTGCGATCGTAAGCGCTCAGTTTCTCCACTATCGCGCCGGCCCGATAGGCCAGTGGCTCGTCCCGGATGCGCATACTGCGCACCGCGTCCACCGCCGCGCGGGTCGTCCGGGTCGCGAGCACGTGTGCCACCACGACCACGGCCGCAACGGCGGCGAAACCCAGTGTCAACCGGGCGCCGATGCCGAATTGCGGCCGCAGACGACGCCGGCCCGTGTGCTGTGTCTCATGCATGCGACATAAGCCCGAGCCATCCGGCCACATTCGGCCAAGGCTGCCCCCGAGCTCCGTCCGATCATGCGCCGGCCCGCGGTCGGGAGTCCGTGGCCGACATCGCAGGATGACGCGCTTGGACCATTCCGACGGGCAAACGGACGCGGGGATTGCCTTATACTAGTCGGACGATGGAGGCCAGGGCCCAATGACCGAGATTGCTGACACATTCGACTCTGCCTTCACCAAGGCGGTCGACCTGGGCAACCGCCTTGCCGACAAGGACCGGGATGCCGATCTGTGGGATATCGCCGATGGGTTGCTCGCGGGTGCCCTGCAATACTGGCTGTACTCGCGCCAGCCGTGTGGCGACCCGCGTTGCCAGGATTGCATGCCGATCAGCACTGCCGAGGGACGGATGGCGGAGCTGCGGCGACTGATCGACCAGTTGGCCTCGGAAAGCGAGTATTTCCATACCCCCACGGACGCCAACGCGGGCCGCGCATAATAGCCCGACCGTCCTGGAATGCAGCCTGCCGCGGGGGCCCGCCGCGTAAGAACACATCCGAAAGGGGCTGATATTGAGCCTTGAATCCTCGACAGCCGCCGGCGAACCGATCCAGACGGAAGTGGTGATCGTCGGTGCCGGCCCTTGTGGCCTTTTCCAGGTGTTCGAGCTGGGATTGCTCGGCATCGGCGCCCACGTGATCGACTCGCTGGCGCACCAGGGCGGGCAATGCACGGAGCTCTACCCGGACAAGCCCATCTACGACATCCCGGCGCTGCCGGTCTGCGGCGCGCAGGAGCTGGTCGACCGCCTGATGCAGCAGATCCAGCCGTTCAAGCCGCAGTTCCACCTGGGGCAGGAGGTCGTGCAGTTCTCCCGCCGCGACGACGGACGGTTTTCCATCGCCACGGCCGCGGGTACCCGCTTCGACGCAGGCACGGTGGTGATTGCCGCCGGAGTCGGGTCGTTCCAGGCGCGACGCATCGGCATCGAGGGCGCCGAGCCTTTCGAAGGCAGCGGGATACTCTATCGCGTGAAGAATGTCAGCGCGCTCGAAGGCAAGCGCCTTGTCATTTTCGGCGGCGGTGACTCTGCGCTCGACTGGACGCTGGAGCTGGCGCCGCGGGCGAGAAGCGTGACGCTGGTGCACCGACGCGCGGAATTTCGCGCCGCCCCGGCCTCGGTCGCCAAAATGCGAGAACTGGTCGCGGCGGGCCGCTTGCGCTGTTTCGAGGCGCTGCCGCATTCCCTCATAACCGACGGCGGGACGCTGGGGGGTGCCAACATCAAGACGCCCGATGGCACGGTGCACGCGCTGGAGGCGGATCATCTCCTGGTCTTCTTCGGGCTGCATCCGAAGCTCGGGCCGATCGCGGAATGGGGCCTCGAGCTCGAGAAGAAGGCGCTCAAGGTGGACACGGAGAAGTTCCAGACCAGCCTGCCGGGGGTCTTCGCGGTGGGTGACATCAACACCTATCCGGGGAAGAAAAAGCTCATCCTGTCGGGCTTTCACGAGGCGGCGCTCGCCGCCTTCGCCATCCAGCATCATCTGTTTCCGCAGAAGCGCCAGTTCCTGCAGTACACCACCACGAGCCCGATCATGCACCAGCGGCTCGGCGTACCGGACTGAGAAGCCGCATGAATCCGCAGCTCGCGGACCTGCTGCAGATGCTCGAGCTCGAGCCGCTGGAGGTGAACCTCTTTCGCGGCGAAAGCCGCGACATCGGCAGCCCGCAGGTGTTTGGCGGTCAGGTGCTCGGCCAGGCGCTCACGGCGGCTTCGGCCACGGTCGATGAGCGCATCGTGCATTCGCTGCACGCCTATTTCCTGCGCCGGGGCGATTTCAACGCACCCATCGTCTATCAGGTGGACCGCAGCCTCGACGGCCACAGCTTCTCCAATCGCCGCGTGGTCGCGATCCAACATGGCGAGCCGATCTTCAACATGGCGGCGTCCTTCCAGGTGGTGGAGGCGGGACTGGAGCACCAGATCGCGATGCCGGCCGTGCCGCCGCCCGAGGAGCTGCCGGACTCGAGCCGGCCGCCGCCGCAGCTGCTCGCACGGCTGCCGGAGCGGGTGCGGCGCTTTCTGGAGCAGCCGCGGCCGTTCGAGTTCCGGCTGGTGCAGCCGATGGACTATCTCGGGCCGCGCAACACCCAGCCCTCGCGCCAGGTGTGGTTTCGCGCCGTCGACCGCCTGCCGCCGGATGAGAGGCTGCACCGGCGCCTGCTCGCGTATCTCTCGGATTACTTCCTGCTCGACACGGCGACGCTGCCGCACGGCTCGGCTCTGCTCGGCAACTCCGTCGTGATGGCCAGCATCGACCATGCGATGTGGTTTCACCGGTCGCTGCGAGTCGATGACTGGCTGCTGTACGCAGTGGAGAGCCCGAGCGCTTCCGGCGCGAGGGGCTTTGCACGCGCGGGCGTGTACGCGCGCGACGGCAGGCTGGTGGCGAGCACCGCGCAGGAGGGGCTGGTGAGATTGCGGCGCGAGAAGGCCGATTAGACCTGCCGCAGCACCTTTCCCGGGTTCAGAATGCCGTTGGGATCGAAGGTGCGCTTGACGGCGCGCATCAGATCCAACTCGACAGGCGAGGCGTAGCGCTCGAGCTCGCCCACTTTCAGCCGGCCGATACCGTGCTCGGCGCTGAAGCTGCCGCCGAAATCTCGCACCAGGTCATGAATGGCGCGCTTCACCGGCTCCTCGCGGGCGAGGAAGGTGGCGCGGTCGACACCGGCAGCCTGGTTGAGATTGAAGTGCAGGTTGCCATCCCCGACATGCCCATAGGAGACCAGGCGCCCGTCGGGCACGTTGTCGGCGATCCAGCGCGCGCCGCGCTCGATGAAATCCGGGATCGAGGCAACGGGAACGGAGATGTCGTGCTTGAGGCTGCCGCCGTCGCGGCGTTGCGCCTCCGGGATCGTCTCGCGCAGCCTCCAGAAATCGCTTCGGTCGCGCTCATTGCGCGCCACCGCCGCGTCCAACACCAGCTTCTCCTCGAGGGCGCCGGCGAGGCTCTGCTCGAGCAGGTCCTCGAGCGGATCGACGGCGCGGGACGAGGTGAGCTCACATAGCACGTACCACGGATACGACTCTGCTAGCGGGTCGCGAACGCCGGGAATGTGCCGGGTCGTGAGATCCACGGCTATCCGCGGGATGAGCTCGAAAGAGCTCACACGATCCCCACTCGCATCGCGCAGGCGGGCGAGCAGCGCCACGGCGGCGCGCGGCTCGGGCACGGCGGCGAAGGCCGTGGCGAAGGCGCGCAGCTTCGGGAAGAGCTTCAGGCTGGCAGCGGTGATGATGCCGAGCGTGCCTTCGGCGCCGAGGAAGAGCGACTTGATGTCATATCCGGTGTTGTCCTTGCGCAGCGTGCCGAGCGAGGAGAGCAGCCGCCCATCGGCGAGCGCCACCTCCAGGCCCAACACGAGGTCACGCATCATCCCATAGCGCAGCACGTGCACCCCGCCGGCGTTGGTGGCGAGGTTGCCGCCGAGCTGACAGCTCCCCTCGGAGCCCAGGCTGAGCGGAAAAAGCCGCTGCGCCTCGTCCACCGCGCGCTGCAGATCGGCGAGCACGCAGCCCGCCTCGGCAACGACCGAATAGTTGAGCGGATCGAGCTGCCGGATGCGGCTCAGGCGCGACAGCGAGACGACGATCTGCCGGCCGGACTCATCTGGCGTCGCGCCGCCGCAGTAACTCGTGTTACCGCCCTGCGGGACGACGCCAATGTGGTGCTCATTGCAGTAGGCGAGAAGCTCCGTCACGGCGGCCACCGTGCGTGGCAGAGCAATGGCGAGCGCGCGCCCGCGGTAGAGCCGTCGGTGGTCGCTGAGGTAGGGCTCGAGATCGGCTGCTGCGTCGTGCGCCTCGCCCCGCAGGATGCCCTGAGGCCCGAGGATGCGCTCGAGGCCGCTCAATGCTTGCGCGGGGCTGAGAGCTGGCACGGCGTATCAGGCCGCCGGCAGGGCGCGCAGCGCCGCGATACGCTCATCGAGCGGCGGATGGCTCATGAAGAGGCGCTGAATGCCGCGCGCTGCGGCTCCCGAGGTGATGCCGAAGGCTGCGAACTGTTGCGATGGCAGCGGCTCATGCGCCCTCTTCAGCGCCTCCAGCGCTGCGATCATGTTGGGAATTCCCGCGAGGTGTGCGCCGCCGCGGTCGGCCCGGAACTCGCGCCAGCGGGAGAAGGCCATGACGATCATGTTGGCCAGGATGCCGAGCAGGATCTGCGAGACGAGGACCGAGAGGAAGTAGGCCGGCCCGCGTCCGTCCTCGGAGCGAAAGAGCGTACGGTCGAGCAGATTGCCGATGATTCGCGACAGGAAGATCACGAAGGTGTTGACCACTCCCTGGATGAGAGTCAGGGTGACCATGTCACCATTGGCGACGTGTGTCAGCTCATGCCCCAGCACTGCCTCGATCTCCTGCTCGTTCATCGTGGCGAAGAGGCCCGTACTGACCGCCACCAGCGCCGCATCGCGACGGTACCCGGTGGCGAACGCATTGGGTTGCGGCGAGTCGAAAACGCCGACTTCCGGCATGCCGACGCCGGCGGCGCGGGCGAGCCGCGCGACCAGATCGACCAGCCACCGCTCGGATGGTGTCGTCGGCTGGCTGATGATTCTCACACCCATGGCCTTCCGGGCCATCCATTTGGACATGAGCAGGGAGATGAACGCGCCGCCGAAACCGAACACGGCCGCGAAAACGAGCAGCGCGCCCAGGCTGCTGCCGCGCGCCGCGAGCCACTGATCGAGCCCGATCAGGTGGGCGACGATCGTCAGTACGGCGAGCACCGCCAGGTTGGTGACGAGGAGCAGGAATATGCGTTTCATGGCAAACAGCTGGGGTCGCAAAGACGTATTTCAAGCAGGCACATGCAGATGCCCCCGCCGCCACAGGTCGCTAATGAATGATACTGCCGAGCGCCCGGCCCACCCCGAAGGCCAGGGCCCCGGCACCGCCGCCGATCAGCACCATGCGCAGGGCCCCGCGCAGCGCCTGCCTGCCGGTGAAAAGGCTTAGCGCAAGCCCCACCGCAAAGAGCGCTGCCAGGGTGAGCCCCGCCGTGCTGGCCAGCGCGCGGGGACTGGTCATGCCGATGAGAAAGGGCAGCAGCGGCACGGCCGCGCCAGCGGCGAAAGAGAGGAAGGAAGCCGTGGCCGCTCCCAGGGGTGAGCCCAAGTCGTCCGGGTTCAAGCCGAGCTCTTCCCGGGACAGGACGTCGAGGGCCTGCTCCGGGTGGGCGAGCAATGCCTGGCTGACCTCGCGCGCCTGCGCCAGCGCGACGCCGCGCGCCGCATAGATCAGCGCCAGCTCCTCCGCCTCTTCCTCGGGATACTCGGCGATCTCCTCCCGCTCGAGGGCGATCTGATATTCGTACATCTCGCGCTGCGAGCGCACCGAGACATATTCTCCCGCCGCCATCGACAGCGCGCCGGCGAGGAGACCGGCGACACCGCTCACCAGCACGAAGGAGCTCGGCGCTGCCGCGCCCGCGACTCCCAGCACCAGGCTCGCGTTGGATACCAGGCCGTCGTTCACGCCGAAAACGGTGGCTCTGAGATTGCCGCCCAGACCGCCGCGATGGCGGACACCGACGTCCGACACGGTAGTTGGCATTGCGTGGCCACCGGCGATCGGCGCGGTGTAGACGGATAGACCACGCAGCTTCATCGCGGCGAGCACGGAGCGCATGGCGCGTGGCCCGAGCAGCCGCAGAAGTCTGGCCACGATGCGCGCCCGCGGAGAGGGCACGAACACCCGACCCTTGGCATTCGCTCGGGTAGCCTCGGCGGAGGTTTCCCACTTGGCCGCCTGCTCCTCGGCGGCGCCTGCCAACTGGGTGAAGAGCCGCTGCTTATGCGGGTCCGACTCCGCGCCGGCGACCTGGCGGTAAAGCCATGCCGACTCCTTTTCGTGATACCAACTGTCTGGGGTCATGAGCTAACGCGCAAAGGACGGCCGTTGCCCGCTACATCGTTTGCTTTCGAACGGCTCAAGCAGCCAGCATGCGACTAGTGGGCTGTAACGGCTGATGTGGAAGTAATGCGTCGTGTAGGGTCGAAGTATTTCCACTTCACGGTCCTGGGCGCCTTGTTGTAGTTGCGGATGTAGCTCATGAGCTTTCTCTTCAGGTCAGGGAGTGAGGTGAATAC
>DASXFY010000040.1:0-106244 GCA_036489335.1 Steroidobacteraceae bacterium | reverse complement strand
GCGAGCTGCCGGTTGAGGCGCTTCCAGCGGGTGGGATGTCCGTGGACGATCTCGTGCTGCAGCGAGCTGTGCAGTGTGATGAGGAGCGTCAGCAGCGGGGCGACGATCCAAAGCGACCAGTGCGAATATCTGGCGGTGACGGCAAGCCACCCGCCGTACACGATGAAAAGCAGGAGAAGGGTTGGCAGCTCGACCGCAGGCCGAGCGCGGTTGGGAGCCGAGGTCGCCACTGTATTGGATCGTACGTTTGGAATCGGTGACATCGAAACCTGTGACTATAACGGCGCCATTGTAACACCAGCCGCGCCGGCTTCAGGAGCGAAATTCTTGACGGAAGTCGCGGGTTTTCAAGGTGATGGCGCGCGGCGACAGCGGCTCGACGCTCGCGCCGTCAGTCGATGCGCGCGGTGCGACAAGCCCGCCGCTCCAGGGCCGCCACGGCATCGTAGAGCAGCACGGCCATCAGGCCCGTGGCGAGTCCGCCCTGCAGGACGAACGCCGTGTTATTTGACAATAGTCCGGCGATGATCACTTCGCCGAGACCTTTGGCTGCGACGGTAGACCCCAAGGTCGCGGTGCCCATATTGATGACCATTGATAGTCGAATGCCCTCTAAAATCAATGGCATAGCTAGTGGAAGCTCGACTGAGACTAGCTTCTGGCGCGTGCTCATGCCCATCCCGCTGGCCGCCTCGAGGACAGCCGGCGGACAGGTTCGCAGACCCACGACGGTGTTCTCGAAGATCGGCAGCAGTCCGTAGAGAAAAAGAGCGATGAGCGTCGGCTTCTCGCCGAAGCCGACCAGCGGCACCGCCAAGGCCAGGACGGCGACTGGAGGAAACGTTTGCCCGAAATTCACGACGGCACGTGACAGCGGCAGGAACTCCTGGCCTCCGGGACGCGTAACGAGGATGCCGAGCGCAACAGCAACGACGGTGCTTCCCAGGCAAGCGGCGAGCACTGTTGCCAGATGTGCCAGCGCCAGCGCCCCGAGATTGCCCTGATCGTAGATCGGCGGCGCGCCGCCTGAGGTGAGCGGCGCAAACAGCGGCGCGAAGCGCTGCGGCACGAGCAGAAACGCGAGCAGAAGGGCGAGAGCCGCGAACCGCAGGATCGTCGGGACGCGCCGCATCAAGCCGGCCGCCCGCGCGCCAGAATGGCGGCAACCGTGAGCTGTCCGCGCGGCGTGCCGTCAGCGTCCACGACCGTTGCGCATTCGCCGCCGCGCCACAGAAGCTCCGAGAGTACCTCGCGAAGCGAGGCTGATGTTGGGACGACGAGCGTGTCCGTAGCGGCCGCCGCACCTGCCGCCAAAGGCTGCGCCGCTTCACCTGCCGTGGTCAGTGAGAGCAACCGCATCGCGCGTTCGGCACTGCCCGTCATGCGACCAACGAGTGCGTCGGCCGGGCGTGTCACCAGTACCTCGGGCCGTTCGTATTGGATGACCCGTCCGTCGCTCATGACCGCAACGCGATCTCCGAGCCGGAATGCCTCGTCGATGTCATGTGTGACGAGCACGACGGTCGTACCGAACTTGCGTTGGATGTCGAGGAGATCGTCCTGAGCCTTCTCGCGGATGATGGGATCTAGCGCTCCGAATGGCTCGTCCATCAGCAGCACCGCCGGCTCAGCCGCCAGTGCTCGCGCCACCCCAACCCGTTGCTGCTGTCCGCCCGAGAGCTGGTGCGGGTATTTTCCCGCGTACTGGGCGGGGTCGAGCTGCAGCGCCCGCAGGAGCTCGGTCGTTCGCGTGCGGATGCGATCTTCCTTCCAGCCGAGCAGCCGCGGCACGGTGCCGACGTTCTCCGCGACGGTTCGATGCGGGAAGAGGCCGTGCCCTTGGATCACGTAGCCGATCCGCCGCCGCAGCAGATGGCCGGGCTCCCCCTCCGTGTCGCGGTCGTCTATGAGAACACGACCGCTGCTCGGCTCGATGAGCCGATTGATCATCCTGAGCAGAGTCGATTTACCCGACCCCGACGTGCCCACGATCACCGTGATGGAGTTGCGCTCGATCACCATCGACACCGCATCGACCGCGGTCGTCGTGCCGTAACGCTTGGTGAGACTCTCGATGGTTATCATTGTGGTACGCGATCCAGACGCTCGACCAGCGCATCGAGCAGCACAGCGGCCGAGAAAGCCAGCACCACGGTTGGAATCGCCCCGAGCAGCACCAGGTCGGTGGCCGCCTGACCGATTCCCCCGAAGACGAATGTGCCGAAACCGCCGCCGCCGATGAGGGCCGCGACCGTGACCAGCCCGATATTCTGTACCAGCACGATGCGGATGCCCGTGAGGATGACGGGCAGTGCCAGGATCAGCTCAACACCCGTGAGCGTCTGCCAGCGCGTCATTCCCATGCCGAGCGCCGCTTCGACCGTGGCGGGCGAGACTCGCCTGAGGCCGGCGACCGTGTTGGCGACGATCGGCAGGAGCGAGTACAGGAAGAGTGCCAGCACCGCCGGCGCGGCGCCAATGCCCCGGATGCCGATGGCGGCGGCAAGCGGAACGTGCGCGGCGAGCGCTCCGAGAGGCGCCATGAGGATGCCGAAGAGCGCGATGGAAGGTATCGTTTGGATGATGTTGAGCGCGCTGAGGACGCCAGGCCGCAGGCGCGGCACGCGGTGACAGAAGATCCCGATCGGGAGCGCCACGACGACCGCGGCAGCCAGCGATCCGAGTGAGAGCAGGATGTGCTGACGCGCGGCGAGCGTGAAAGCCGAGGCGTCCACCGCGTATTCACGCATTACCGAGACATTATCGAAGGTCCCGTGTGCCAGCGTCAGTAACGCGACGCCCAGAAAAACAGCGAGCAGGAGCACGCGGATGCCGGGTCCGGGACGCATTCGAGTGATCGCATCCGTCGCCAGAAGGCCGAGCGTGACCAGGAGCAACCAGAACCCCGCGCCCGGTGCAACCCGCACGATCAGGTTGTGAGGCGGTGTCAACGCATTGGCCGCCGCCGCGAGAGCTGCTGCGACCACCACGATGCCGATGATGGCTGCCGCGAGGCGTAGCGATGCTTTGGCTACCAGGACTGCCACCGCCGCCACCGCGGCCAGCGTTAACTGACAGCCGATGGCCGACCAGAGCGGTAATGCCTGCGCCAGGTCACGCGGATCGCCCGGCAGGATGCGGTTTGCCTTGAAGTCGACGAACGGCAGCAGCAGGCCGGCGGCACCCACGAGAATCAACAGGGCACCCAGGCGGTCGATGCGATGGAGCGCTGAGCTGCCGCGGGCGGAGGCAGGGCCCCGCAGCAGGAGATCGGAGGCGCTCACTCGAGCAGCCCTTTTTGCACGAGATAGCTTTTGGCAACCGACTGGACCGATTCGCCGTCGACCTGCACGCGCTCGTTGAGCCGCTGCAGCGTGTCGCGATCGAGACTGTCCATCACCGGCTTCACCAGCGCTGCGATCTTCGGGTTTGCGCTCAGCACTGACGCCCGGATGAGAGGCACGGGAGCGTAGATCGGCTGATCGTGCCGGTCGTCCTCGAGAACGATCAGGTTCGCGGCCGCGATGCCACCGTCAGTGGCATAGACCATCGCCGTGTTGGTGTCATCAGTATGCGCCGCGGCGGCGGTGATCATGGCAGTGGTTTCCCCGCCCGCCAACACGATCATTTGATCAGACCGCAGTCTGAACCCATACGTATCCTCGAGCGAACGCAGTGTCCCCGCATTGGCGAACTCGGCCGAGCAGGCCAGCATGACCTGGCCGCCGCCGGATACCCAGCGCGCGAAATCGCTCATGGTTCGAAGATGATAGGCGTTCGCCACGTCGCGCCGCACCGCCAGGGCCCAGGCATTGCTCGCGGGGGCAGGGGTGAGCCAGACGATTCGGTTCCGCGCATAATCGAGCCGCGAGCCGAGGTCGTAACCCTTCCTGAAGTCCTTCCACGCGGGGTCCGATGGCATATTGAAGAAGAGGCCCCCATTGCCGGTGTATTCGACATAGAGGTCGACCTCCCCGTCGAGAAGGGCCCGGCGTACCACTGGAGTTGCTCCGAGCTTGAGGCGATCCACGGTCGGGATGCCGGCGGCGCTCAGGACCAGGCGCAGCATCTCACCGATCATCGCCGATTCGCTCGAGAGCTTCGAGGAGACGACCACGGGGTTGCCGGCCCACGCCGGCGCGGCGGCAATGAGCACGAGTGTCGCTGCGATGCAGAGCGCTTTGAAGAATCGCGCCACGGCTGAATCTCCACCCCTATGGGTACACGTTATCATCCCCTGATGAAGAATTCCGCGAGAGCAGTGATCATCGGGGGTGGGGTGGTCGGTGCCAGCGTGCTCTACCACCTCGCCAAGATCGGCTGGCAGGACGTTCTCCTCCTCGAGAAGAGCGAGCTCACGGCGGGCTCGACGTGGCATGCGGCAGGCGGCATGCATACGTTCAACGGCGAAGCGAACATCTCGCGGCTGCAGAAATACACGATCGATCTCTACCGTGAGATCGAGGCGCTGTCAGGCCAGTCGTGCGGGCTGCACCCGAACGGGGGCCTCATGCTGGCGGCGACTCCCGGCGAGCTCGACAGCCTGAAGCTCATCTGCTCACGCGCCCGCTATCTCGGCATGGAGACCGAGATGATCTCGCTCGAGGAGGCGAAGCGGCTGAACCCGCTCATCGACACGCGCTTCTTCATCGGCGCGCTCTGGCGCGCGGACGGCGGGCACTGCGACCCGTCGGGCACCACGCATGCGTACACCAAGGCCGCTCGCCAGCTCGGCGCATCGGTGGAGCGGTTCACTCGCGTAACCGCGCTTACGCCGCGTCGTGACGGCACGTGGGATGTAATTACCGACAAGGGGACGGTTCACGCCGAGCATGTGGTCAACTGCGCCGGGTTGTGGGCTCGCGAAGTTGGGCATCTCGTGGGGTTGGAGCTTCCGGTGCTCGCCATGGAGCATCACTATCTGCTGACCGAAGACCTCCCGGAGCTGCAGGGCCGCGAGCGCGAGATCGTCAACACGACCGACTATGCGGGCGAGATCTACATGCGCCAGGAGAGGCAGGGAGCGCTGATCGGGACTTATGAGCCGCACGGCGTGGTGTGGTCGCCGGTCACGACGCCCGATGACTTCTCCATGCAACTCCTGCCCGAGGACTTCGAGCGCCTGGCGCCTTACTTCGAGGTGGGTTTCGAGCATTTTCCAGCGCTTGGACGGGTCGGCATCAAGAAGGCGATCAACGGGCCGTTCACCTTTGCGCCCGACGGTAATCCACTGGTCGGGCCCGTGCGCGGCCTGAGAAATTTCTGGGTCGCCTGTGCCGTCATGGCGGGCTTCAGTCAGGGGGGCGGCATCGGGCTGGTGCTGTCGCGCTGGATGGCCGAAGGCGACCCCGGTCAGGACATCCTCTCCATGGATGTGTCGCGATTCGGCGCCTTCGCCACACCCCAGTACACCTCCATCAAGGTTCCGGAAAATTACTCGCGGCGCTTCCGTCTGGCCTATCCCAACGAGGAGCTTCCCGCCGCGCGGCCGGTGCGGCGCTCGCCGCTTTACGACCGCTTCAAAGCGGCAGGCGCCGTGATGGGTGCGAATTTCGGGCTGGAGCACGCGCTCTGGTTCGCACCCGCGGGCGTGGAGCCGGTTGAGACGCCGACCTATCGGCGCTCGGAAGCGTTTCCGCACGTTGGTGAGGAGTGCCGCGCAGTGCGGGCCGCAGTGGGTCTCTACGAGACCACCAACTATGGAAAGTACGAGGTGACGGGCCGCGGCGCGCGCGGATGGCTCGACCGGGTCTTTGCCGGACGAATTCCGCAGCCCGGGCGGCTGCGGCTCGCACCGATGCTCAACCCCGCGGGTCGCATCGTGGGCGACCTGACGATCGCCTGTCTGGCGGATGATCGCTATCTGATCTTCGGATCCGGCTTCGCGGAGGAATTCCACCTGCGCTGGTTCTGGGCGGCCGACATCCCGGCGGACGTGTTCGTACGCTCCGCGGCATCGCTCCTGGCAGGGTTCTCGATCGCTGGTCCGAAGTCGCGCGAGTTGTTGCAGAAGCTCATCCGGTTGGATCTGTCCGCCGGAGCGTTCAAGCTCTTCCAGGCCGCCGAGAGGCCGGTGGGTTTCGCGCCGGCGGTGCTCATGCGATCCGGATTCACCGGGGAGCTCGGCTACGAGGTCTGGACGACACCGGATTACTTTGCAACGCTCCACGATGACCTGCGTGAGGCGGGGCGCGATCTGGGTGTCACGCATTTCGGCGGCCGGGCTCTATCCTCGCTCAGACTCGAGAAGGGCTATGGCTCATTCAACAAGGACTTTCGGCCCGACTACACGCCCGGCGAGACCGGCCTCGATCGTTACGTCGATTTCGACAAGCCTGACTTCACGGGCCGCGCCGCCGCGCTAGCCGAGCGCGCCGCCGGTCCGAAGCGGCGATTCGTGATCCTCGAGCTGCCGGATGCGGACACCGAGGCGGTCGGCTACGAGTCGATACTCAAGGACGGTGCGGCAGTCGGATACGTCACTTCGGCTTCGTACGCACACTGCATACGCAAGAGTCTTGCTGCGGGCTACGTGCCAACCGCGCTGGCCCGCGACGGCGAGCGGTTCCAGGTCGACATCTTCGGCGAGCTCCGCACCGCTATTGTTCGTTTACAGCCTCTGTACGATCCGCAGGGGCTGCGGCTGCGCGGCTAGCCAGGGTGTCGGCGATGAAGAACTTGTATGCCGCCGCGCCCAGGGGGGCTCCGATCAGGGGGCCGATGATCGGCACCCACCAATAGCCGAAGGCTCCGGGGAAGGCATTGGGTCCCCATCCCATCACCCAGCAGAAGAGCCGGGGGCCGAAATCGCGCGCCGGATTGATGGCATAGCCCGAGCCGGTGCCGAAAGACATGCCGATCGCGGCCACCGCCATGCCGACCATGAACGGCGCCAGGTTGGCTTTCACACCCACGTTCATCGAATCGATGATGGCCAGCACGAAGATCAGCAGGAAGAAGGTTCCCACGATCTGATCGAAGAGCGGCCCGAGCAGGCTCGCGCCGTAGTAATGCGCCGGGAAGGTCGCGAAGATACTGAAAGTGGTGATGCCCCCGGAGGCCGCGCGCGAGATGACGTTGTGGGTGGCGTTCCACATATCGATCGCCGGGAAATAGTCGGCGTATGCCAACGCTGCACCGGCGAACGCACCGGCGATCTGTGCTCCGGAATAAGGCAGCACTTTTCGCCACGGAAAATCTCCCTTGACGGCAAGAGCGAACGTTACCGCCGGGTTGATGTGCGCTCCGGTGACGCCACCCGCCACGTAGACCGCCATGGTGACCGCAATGGCCCATCCCCACGTGATCAGCAACCAGTCGCCCGCGCCGGTGAATATCGCCGGCGTGCGCCCGGATCCCGTCAGCCCCACGACCGCGAGGGCAACGTTACCGGCGCCAAAGGCAATCAGGACGAAAGTGCCGAAGAACTCGGCCAGCAGCTCGCTCCAGATGCTGCGGGCGCGCCAGCCGGTTTTGACCCCGATTTTCATGTTACCCGTCTCAGTCGATCCAACCGAAGGATCGGGTGACGGCTTTCTTCCAACACTTGTAGTAGTGATCGCGCCGCTCCGCAGTCATCTTGGGTTTCCAGGTATGGTCGATCGCCCAGTTGGCGCGCAGATCCTCGGTGTTGTTCCAGAAGCCCACCGCGAGACCGGCCGCATACGCCGCGCCGAGTGCCGTCGTCTCGGTCACCTTGGGGCGGATCACGGGAGCATCGAGGATATCGGCCTGGAACTGCATGAGCAGGGTGTTCGCAACCATGCCGCCGTCGACCTTCAGGCTCGACAGCTCGATGCCGCTGTCGCTCTGCATGGCCTCGACCACATCGCGGACCTGGTATGCCGTCGATTCCAGAGCGGCCCGAGCGATGTGCGCCCGGTTGGCATAACGGGTGAGGCCGGCGATCACGCCCCGCGCGTCATCGCGCCAGTAGGGCGCGTACAGCCCGGAAAAGGCCGGCACGATATAGACATCGCCGTTGTCCTCCACGCTGCCCGCCAGCGGCTCGATCTGCGCGGCGACATCGAACAGCTTCAGATTGTCGCGCAGCCATTGCACCAACGCGCCGGTGATGGCGATCGCGCCTTCGAGCGCATAGCACGGCGCTTCCTTGCCGAAGCGATAGGCCAGCGTGGTCAGGAGCCCCGCCTTGGATTGCACCGGCTGGGTTCCGGTGTTCATCAGCAGGAAGGAGCCGGTGCCGTAGGTGTTCTTCGCCTCGCCAGGCGAGAGACACGTCTGGCCTACCAGGGCGGCCTGCTGATCGCCGAGCATTCCCGCGAGGGTGACGCCCTGCAGCCATGCCGTCTTCATCTGTCCGTATACCTCGGACGAGGACACGATGCGGGGTAGACAGGCGCGCGGGATCTGGAACTCGGAGAGCATGTCCGCGTCCCACTCGCAGGTGCCGAGATTCATCAGCTGGGTCCGGCTTGCGTTCGTGACGTCCATGACGTGCACGCCACCGTTGGGGCCGCCGGTCAGATTCCATGTCAGCCAGCTGTCGACGGTGCCGAACAACGCCTCACCGGACTCCGCCTGCCGTCGGGCGCCGTCGATATTGTCCAGGATCCAGCGCAGCTTCAGGCCCGCGAAATAAGTGGTGAGCGGCAGACCGGTCCTAGCCCGGAAACGGTCCTGGCCTCCCTCGCGGGTATAATTGGCCACCAGCGAAGCGGTGCGCGTGTCCATCCATACCACGGCGTTGCACAACGGCCGGCCGGTCTTCTTCTCCCAGAGGATGGTGGTTTCGCGTTGATTGGTGATGCCGATGGCGGCGAGATCGCCGGCGGCGAGATTCGCGCGCGCCAGCGCGGCGCCGATGACCTCGTCGGTGTTGCGCATGATTTCCACGGGGTCATGCTCGACCCAACCCGGCTTCGGATAGATCTGCCGGTGCTCTTTCTGCGCGACGGAGACGATCTCTCCCTTCTGGTCGAAGACGATGAATCGTGAGCTCGTCGTACCCTGATCTATGGCGCCGATGTAACGTGACATGGAGTGCCCCCTGTCCCGCCAGTCTACTAGCAAGTTGCCAGGCGCAGGGAAGTGCCCCGCCGCCGCAGGTGGCGGACCCTCGGGCAAAAACCACGCTTTTCCACCGAGGCGCGCTGGTCCGGGCAGGATGCCCGGATCCGGCGCTTCAGACTACATCGCGGTGGCCGCCAGCGCTCGCTCATCGAGCGCATAACCCATGCCGGGAGCGTCGCTGAGTACGAGCCAGCCGTCGGCGGCCGCCTCGAGCGGCTGCGTCATCATGAAGTCGCGTCTCGCGAGCGTCCACTCGGGTGGGTCGTAGGCGAATTCGAGGAAAGGCGCATCGGCGAGTCCGGCGACCAGATGGGCGTTCGCCGTGAGCCCCATGCCGTTGGTCCAGGTGTGTGGCGTGAAAACGAGCTGATGCTCCTGGGTCATGGCGGCGATCCGCCTCAGCCCGGTGATACCGCCGACGAGAGCCGCGTCCGGCTGTAGGACGTCGACCGACCCGGTGGTGATCAGGTCGCGCAGCTCGTGCAGCTGGCGCGTCATCTCGCCGGCTGCGATCCTCACCTCGGTCGCTTCGCGCAGCGCCTTCATGCCCGCGTGATCCCCGCGATGCAGAGGCTCCTCCATCCAGAACACTTGGAGGCGCTCGAGCTCCCGCGCCACCGTCAGCGCATCCTTCAGGCTCCAGGGCGCCTGCGTATCCCACGGCATGCGCCAGCCCTGGTTGCAATCGACCATCAGCTCGAGCCGCTCGCCGATGCGCTCGCGCACGGCCTCGAGCGCACGGATGTCGTGCCGCCAGTTGCCGCGTTGAAAGCGGATCTTCATGGCTCCGAACCCCGAGGCGACATAACGCTGCGCCTGCTCGGCGAGCGCCGCCGGCGCGCGCAGCGTGCCCGATGAGGCGTAGGCCCGCACCCGGCTCGAGAGACCCCCGAGGAGGCGCCAGCACGGCTGGCCGGTGATCTTGCCGGCGAGGTCCCAGAGGGCGAGGTCGAGCGGCCAGCAGCGGCCGTAATGAAAATCGATGTGCGAGAGGACACGGTAGTGCCGCTCGACCGCCAGCGCGTCCTGACCGATGAAGAGCGGCTCATGGCCGGCAAAGCCGACCATCAGATCGCCGGAGCCGTAGCCTTCGAGCCCCGTGTCGGTGGTCACCCGCACGATGGTGGCGTCGAAATGCACCCGCGGCCGCGTGTCCCAGCTCGCGTGGAACGGTGGGTCGAGCGGCAGGCGATGATGGGTGATGCGGATCGAGGCGATCCGATGCCCCGAGGATGGCGGCGCGGACTGCTGCGGCAACGCGTTCATGGTTTTGACTAGGCTTTCATACCGGCCGCCACCCTCCAAGCCGAGAATTTGGCTAACGGCATCGAAAAAAGGCATCGAAATGGGGGGCGCCGCCGCGCCCGCGGACGGCTAGTATGGTGCGAGCCCGGAGGCACAGATGGGTAAGAAGACGATCGATCGCCGGTGGCTGCCGCTCAACGCGCTGCGCGCGTTCGAGGGGGTCGCAAAGCACGGCAGCTTCACTGCCGCCGCGCATGCGCTGCTCATCTCCCAGAGCGCCTTATCGCGGCATGTCATCTCGCTCGAGCGCCTGATCGGGGTGCAGCTCTTCGAACGGCGCCCGCACGCCCTGACGCTCACCAAGGCAGGCCAACATCTGCTACCGGCCGTCGCCAAGTCGTTCGATCGGCTGGAATACGCGATAGACGACATCCGCAATGAGGGCGCTCCCGCCCAGCGCACACTTCGGGTACGCATGCCGCCGAGTTTCGCGGTGCAGCTCGCGGTACCCATTCTCAGGGATTTTCGCCAGGCGAGCACGGAGGTCGACATCGACCTCATCAGCCCTGCCGCCGCGGGGCCGCCGCTCGGCGATGTCGACGTGGCGGTGGTCTACTCGCGGGCCATGGTGACCGATATGGTCGCCGATCTTCTCTGGCCGGTCCGGCTCAGCATTCTCTGCCATCCCCAGGTCGCGGCGCAGCACGCCGGCAAGGGTCTCGCGGCCTTCATCGAGGCGAATGAGCTCGTGCACGTGCGCATCGACGAGCTGCCGCGGCACGAGGCCTGGTCGCAGTTCACGCGCCATGCCGGGCTCGGCCCGGTCAATGTCGAGCGCGGACTGGTTTTCGACACCGCGCTGCTCGCCGGGCAGTACGCATTGAGCGGGCAGGGCATTGCGCTGGTCGATACCAACCTCTTCGGCGAAGAGATCCGCGCCGGCCGTCTGGTGAAGCCTTTCGACATGACGGTCGACAACGGCTACGGCTACTACCTGCTGACACATCCCGAGGGGCTCGCCGATACCGCGATAGCGCTGTTCCGCTCCTGGCTGATCGAGCGCTTCGGAGCGAGCGCAACCGCCGTGAATCCGCCGGTGCAGCTGGCGGTTTCCAACGATTGGGAGAAGGCGGAGCGTCGCGGCTCATGAGAAGCGCCGCGCGGGTCGTGGTGGTGGGCGGCGGCGTCGTCGGCGCCAGTGTGTTGTATCACCTGACGAAGGCCGGCTGGACGGACGTGATGCTGATCGAGCGGGATGAGCTCACCTGCGGCTCGACCTGGCATGCGGCCGGCGGCATGCACACCGTCAATGGCGATCCCAACGTCGCGCGGCTGCAGCAGTACACCATCAATCTCTACCGCGAGATCGAGCGCATTTCCGGTCAATCCTGCGGCGTGCACCTCACCGGCGGCCTGATGCTGGCGGGCACCCGGGAGCGGCTCGACTGGCTGAAGATGGCGCAGGCGCGCGGCCGCTATCTTGGCATGGAGCTCGAGATGCTCACGGTCGACGAGGCGGCGCGCCGCTTCCCGCTGCTCGACAAGAAGCATTTCGTCGGCGCGATCTTCGACCCCGTCGAGGGTCACGTCGATCCCTACGGCGTGACGCACGCCTATGCCAAATCGGCACAGATCGGTGGTGCCGAGGTGGTGCGCCACACCCTGGTCGTTGATCTGAAGCAACGATCGGACGGTACCTGGGATGTCATCACCGACCAAGGCAATGTGCATGCCGAGCACGTCGTCAACGCGGGCGGACTCTGGGCGCGGGAAGTCGGGAGGATGGTGGGGCTCGAGCTGCCCATCCTCGCGATGGAGCATCAATATCTCATCACCGAGCAGGTCCCACAGATCGCGGGCCTGCCCGAGCAGCTGCACTGCATCGACTTCGAGGGCGAGCTGTATCTGCGCGAGGAGCGCGGCGGGATGTTGCTCGGTACGTACGAGCGGGCCGGCGTACCCTGGTCGCCGGTCGCGACGCCCTGGGATTTCACGCAGAGTCTGCTGCCCAATGATCTCGACCGGATCGCACCGAGCCTCGAGGTGGCCTTCGAGCACTTTCCGGCGCTGGGGGAAGTTGGCATACGCAAGGTCGTCAACGGGCCCTTCACGTTCGCTCCCGACGGCAATCCGCTCGTCGGGCCCATCAAGGGCTTGCGCAATTTCTGGGTGGCGTGCGGGGTCATGGCGGGATTCAGCCAGGGCGGCGGCGTCGGCCTGGCGCTTTCTCAGTGGATGGTGAACGGCGATCCCGGCTCTGATATCTGGGCGATGGATGTCGCGCGCTACGGCGACTGGGCGACACTGCCCTACACCAACGCCAAGGTGCGCGAGAACTACTCGCGCCGGTTCAGAATCCGCTTCCCGAACGAGGAGCTGCCGGCGGCGCGGCCCTTGCGCACAACGCCGATTTATGACCGCTTGCGCGACGCGCATGCGGTCTTCGGCGAGTACTGCGGGCTCGAGCATCCGCTATGGTTTGCGCCTTCCCAAACGGACGCCCGGGAGGATGTCACTTTTCATCGCTCCAACGCGCATGCCCATGTGGCCGAGGAGTGCCGGACGGTGCAGGAGCGGGTCGGCCTCCTCGAGACTTCCAACTATGGGAAGATCGAGATCTCCGGTCCCGCGGCCGAGGAGTGGCTGTCGCGGATGATGGCCAATCGCGTGCCGGCTGTCGGGCGCATCGCGCTGACTCCGATGCTGAACGAGCGCGGCAGGCTGATCGGCGACTTCACGATGTGCCGGCTCGCCGCGGACCGCGTGCTGCTCATCGGGACTCTGGCGGCGCAGACGTACTACCTTCGTTGGTTCGAGCGCGACCTGCCGCCATCCGGCCTGCACGTGCGAGCCTGCGCGATGGAGCATGTCGGTCTGTCGGTGGCCGGCCCGGCATCGCGGTCACTGTTGCAGAGACTGGTGCGTGATGACCTTTCCAACACTGCGTTCCCGTTCCTGACCTTCCGCCGGCTGGACATCGGCATGATCCCCGCGCTGGTGGGCAGAATCTCCTTCACCGGCGAGCTCGGCTATGAGATCTGGGTGTCGCCCGACTATCAGCGCGCGCTCTACGAGCTCCTCGTCGATGCGGGTGCCGGGCAGGGCCTGAAGCATTTTGGCGGGCGCGCGCTCAACGCCATGCGTATCGAGAAGGGGTTCGGCAACTGGGCGCGGGAGTTCCGTCCTATCTACGGTCCCTACGAGGCCGGTCTCGGGCGGTTCGTGGCTCTCGAGAAAGGCGATTTCGTCGGGCGCGCTGCCGCGCTGAAGGAGCGCGCGAGTGGCGGGGAGATGCGCCTGGTCGCGTTCGCGGTGGATGCGGCCGATGCCGACGCGATCGGCGATGAGCCGATCTGGCACGACGGCCGGGTGGTCGGCTGGGTCACTTCCGGAGCTTACGGACATCGGGTAGGGCGCTCGCTCGCCCTGGGCTATATCCCGGCGGCGATCGCGGCGGCGAGCCGGGACTTCGAGATCGAGATCATTGGCGAGCGGCGGCCGGTGGAGCGGCTCGCTGCGTGTGCTTACGACTCCGGCGGTCTCAGGATGCGCTCATGAAGCTGCAGGAGATCCGCACCTTCGTCGTCGGCAATCCGCCGCCACACAACGGCGGGCGGTATTTCATATTCGCCAAGCTGACGACCGCCGATGGTATCGCCGGTGTCGGCGAGGCGTACGGTGTTCCGTTCGATCCGCATCACGTTGCGCAGCTGATCGAGGACGTCTTCGGCCGCTATCTGCAAGGCGAGGATCCGCACGACATCGAAAGGATCTGGCGGCGCGTCTACTCGTCCGGTTACTCGCAGCATCCTGACCTCACGCTGATGGGCGTCCTCAGCGCGCTCGAGATGGCCTGCTGGGACATCGTCGGCAAGGCGGCCGGGCAGCCGGTATACAAGCTCCTCGGCGGCCGTGTGCATGCGCGGCTGCGCACCTATACCTACATTTATGCCAGACCTGGGGACCGCACGGACGTGTATCAGGATCCCGACCTGGCGGCGGAGCGGGCCGCCGAATATCTTGCCCAGGGATTCACGGCGTTGAAGTTCGATCCGCTCGGACCCTACTCAGCCTTCGACGGCCGGCAACCGTCTCTCGTCGCGCTCGATCGCTGCGAGCAGTTCATGAAGCAGTTGCGGGCGGCGGTCGGCTCCAAGGCCGATCTTCTCTTCGGCACCCACGGCCAGATGACAGCGGCCGGAGCCATCCGCCTGGCGGCCCGCATCGAGCCATACGAGCCGCTCTGGTTCGAGGAGCCCGTGCCACCGGATGCGCCCGAGGAAATGGGCAGAGTTGCCCGCGCGACGCGCGTGCCGATTGCCGCCGGAGAGCGCCTGGCCACCAAGTACGACTTCGCGCGCCTGCTGCAAGCCGGGGGCGCGGCCATCCTGCAGCCGAACCTCGGTCGGGTGGGCGGTGTGCTCGAGGCCAAGAAGATCGCGGCGCTCGCCGAGGTGCAGCACGCGCAGATCGCCCCGCACCTGTATTGCGGCCCGGTGGTCGGCGCGGCCAACATTCAGCTCGCCACGTGCAGTCCGAATTTCCTCATCCTCGAGGGCATCGAGCGTTGGCAGGGCCTGCACGCGCAGCTGCTGCGCAAGCCCATCCGTTGGGAAGAGGGCTACGTCATCCCACCGACGGAGCCGGGCCTCGGCGTCGAGCTCGACGAGGCCGTTGCCCTGGCGCATCCGTACTCGGGCGCGGCCCTGCACCTGGAGATGGCGGCGGAGCCCATGGGGCAGGGATAATGCGCCATGCAAAAAGCGATTCCTGAGCCCGCGCGCTCGGTCGAAGTCGTGCACGAAACCGACGTGCTGGTGGTCGGCAGCGGACCTGGAGGCCTTGCCGCCGCGCTTGCCGCTGCCCGCGCCGGCGCCCGCACGACCCTGCTCGAGCGATATGGCTGTTTCGGCGGCAACATCACGCAAGTCGGTGTCGAGGGGTTCGCCTGGTACCGGCACGAGCGGACGGTCGACTGCGAGGGAATCGGCATCGAGCTCGAGCAGCGGGCCACGGCCATGGGAGCGGCAACGCCGGAGCCGCAATCCCTGAGCCACGCGCTCGATGCGGAGATGTTCAAGTACGTCGCGGATGTCCTCGTCAAAGAGGCCGGCATCACTCCCTTCCTGCATCGGTTGTGCGTTGCCCCCGTGCTGGAGGACGGCTCGATCCGTGGCGTCATCACCGAGAGCAAGTCGGGTCGCGAAGCGTTTCTCGCGCGGCGCGTGATCGATGCGACGGGTGATGCCGATATCGCGGCGCGCGCCGGGGCACCCGTGCACAAGGCGCCGCGCGAACAGCTCATGGCTGCCTCCGTCATGTTCTCCATGGCCGGCGTCAACAAGGCGCGCTTTCTCGAGCAGGTGCGCTCCGACCCGCAGACCTATCGCGACTGGGCCGGCAACGGCGAGTGGAACATCGAGACCACCGGCAAGGAGGACGACATGTTCTCGCCGTTCCTGCGCAAGCCCTTCAAGCGGGCCGTCGAGGCCGGCGTCATTCCGGCGGACCTGAGCACCATCGCCGGAACCTGGGGGAGCGTGAGCGATCAGGGCGATCTCACCTACCTCAATCTGATCTTCCTCCCCAACACCGACGGCACGGACGCCAACGACCTGACGGCCGCGGAGATCGCGGGCCGCCGCCAGGCGATCCACGCGATCGAGGCGCTGAAGCGCTTCATGCCCGGCTGTGAGCAGGCCAAGCTGCGCAATTTCGGCATGACGCTCGGCGTGCGCGATACGCGCAAGATCGACGCGCTCTACAACCTCACCGTGGCGGATGTGCGCGAGCAGGGCCGTTTCGAGGATGCGATCGGCATCTTTCCGGAATTCATCGACGGCTACGGACTGCTCATCCTGCCGACCACCGGGCGTTATTTCCATGTCCCTTATCGGGCCCTGGTTCCCCGGGGCGTCGGCAACCTGCTGGTCGCGGGCCGCTCGATCGGCGGCGACCGCGTCTCGCACGCCGCGGTACGCAACATGATGTGCTGCGCCGTCAGCGGACAGGGCGCGGGCGTCGCGGCCGCGATCTCGCTGCGCACCGGGCAATCCTTCGACCAACTCGAGCTGCGCGCCGTCCAGGAGGAGCTCGTGCGCCAGGGAGCCCGCATCCATTAGCGGGGAGGCGGCATCCGGAATCAGGCCGGCGCCGGCGCAAGCGGCGGTTACGCGCTGGTGGGTGCTGGCGCTGCTCAGCCTCGCGATCGCCGGCAGCTACTACGAATACGACGCGATCGCGCCGATCGCCGATTTCCTGCGGACCGAGCGCAGCTTTACGCAGGCGCAGATCGGGATGCTGAACGCCGTATTCAGCCTGCCCAACATCTTTCTCGCCCTGCTCGGCGGTGTGTTGATCGATCGCTACGGACCTGCCCGCATAGCGACCTGGACGGCAGCGCTGTGTCTGGTGGGCGCAGCGCTCACGGCTGTCGGCTCACCCTATGCCGTGATGGTGACGGGGCGGCTGATATTCGGCGTCGCCGAGGAGGCGCTGTTCATCGCGCTGCTGGCGGGGCTGGCGCAGTGGTTCTCGGGCGGCGGCACCGCGCTCGCCATGGCGCTCTTCTTCAGTTTCGCGCGCGTCGGCTCCTACGCCGCCGATACGTCGCCCGGCTGGGCGCGCGCGCTCTACGCACATGGATGGCAGCTGCCGCTATGGCTCGCGGCAGCAGCCACGGCCGCGAGTTTCGTGGCGGCGTTGGCCTATCGGGTCATCGATGCCCGTGCCCGCACCTGCGGCAGGTTGCCGCCGGCGTCGGCCGCGGAGCGGATCACCTGGTCCGATCTCGTGAGCTTCGATCTTTCCTACTGGTACATCCTCGCGCTCAACGTGCTGTTCGCAGCGGTGTTCTTTCCCTTCCGCAGCACTTTCGCCATCGAATACTTCGAGGACGCCAAGGGCCTCACGCTGCAGCAGGCCGGTCTCGCCAACAGCTGGGTGTTCTTTGCGGCCATCTTCGCGACGCCGGTGTTCGGCTTCCTGGCCGACCGGTTGGGAAGGCGCTCGCTCATGATGATGATTGCAACGTTGCTCATGCCGCTTGTATTTCTCATCCTCGGCACCACGGGCTGGAGCCTGTGGATTTCTACTGCGCTGATGGGGATCAGCTTCTCCGTGGTGCCAGCGGTCATCTGGCCCTCGACGGCCATGCTCGTCGAGCCGCGGCGGCTTGGGACCGCCTTCGGGCTGATCAATCTGCTGCAGAACCTCTTCCTGGCGGCGAGCAATCTCGCCGCCGGCTGGCTTGCCGACCGGGCACACGCCGGACGCGCCCATCCGGCCGGCTACGACTCCATGCTGTGGTATTTCGGCCTGCTGAGCCTGGTCGCATTCGTGTCGGTCGCGCTCCTCTGGCGGCGAGAGTCGGGGCCCAGCGGGCATGGCCTGGAGCGGGTGGACGTATCCCGACAAGCCGATGACGCAATTCGATCAGCCGCGGCCGGGGCCGGCGGGCCATACTCATGAAATGAGCACGCAGAGCACGGGCGAGAGACGGCTTCCGGAGGAAGCGGCCGTTGTCATCATTGGCCAGGGAGGGATCGTTGGCGCCGCGGTCGCTCATCACCTGATCGAGCTCGGCTGGAAAGACCTCGTCGGCATCGACAAGTCGGCCGTTCCGACCGACATCGGCTCGACCGCCCACGCCTCGGATTTCTGCTACATGACAAGTCACGACAGGATGTCGGTCTTCACCACTGTCTACAGCCGCGAGTTCTACGAGGGCCTCGGGCACTACAGCCGGGTCGGCGGTCTCGAGGTCGCCCGCGTCGGCGACGGCGAGCGCATGGAGGAGCTGAAGCGCAAAGTGGGATCGGCCAAGGCGTTCGGTACCCGGGCGGAGCTGATCTCGGCGGCCCGCGCGAAGGAATACTTTCCCCTGCTGGAAGAGGCCGCGATCCAGGGCGCCCTGTGGGATCCCGACGCCGGGCTGGTGGTTCCGCGCTCGCAGCGGGTCGCGGGAGTTCTGCTCGAGCGGGCGGTCGCGAGCGGCCGACTGCAGACCTTCGCCAACACGCCGGCGCTTTCCATCGACATACAGGATGGACGCGTACGCGGTGTCGAGACGCGCAAGGGCTACATCAAAACGCCCATCGTCATCCTGAGCGCGGGCATCTGGGGGCCACTGCTCGCCACGCGGATGGGCTCGCCGCTGCCGCTCATGCCTTTCGAGCATCCGCTGCTTTTCTTCGGACCTTTCAATGAGTTCGCCGGCACCGGCAAGGAGATCGGCTACCCGCTGCTGCGGGACCAGGGCAACTCCTCCTACATGCGCGACACCGGCGACCCGAAGACCGCCGAGGGCGGACAGCTCGAATGGGGTTATTACGAGCAGACCGAGCCTCGCCTGGTCTATCCGCGCGACATTGCCGAGCCCGGCGAGGCGCGCCTGTCACCCTCCATGCGTGACATGGATATCGAGCAGGTGATGCAGGGCTACGAGCGCGCCACGGAGCTGGTGCCGCTGCTCGGCGAGTTGGGTTGGGATGCGAAGCGCTCCTTCAACGGCCTCATGTCCATCACGGCCGACGGCTCGCCGCTGGTCGGCGAGTCGCCGGAAGTCGGCGGACTGTGGTTCGCCGAAGCCGTGTGGGTCAAGGATGCTCCCGGCGTCGCCAAGGTGCTGGCCGACTGGATGACCACGGGACGCTCGCAATGGGATACCGCAAGTATGGACATTGCGCGCTTCTACCCGGTGCAGAAGACTCCCGCGTACGTCTTTGGCCGCTGCTTCGAGACGGCGAAGAAGGTCTACAACCCGGCCGTGCATCCGCGCGAGCCGTATCTCACCGGCCGCGACCTGCGTCGCGGTCCATTCTGGCCGCGCGAGAAGGAGCTCGGCGGTCACTTCATGGAGGCCGCCGGCTGGGAGCGCGCCCACGGCTACAGCGCCAACGAGCATCTGTTGGAGAAGTACGCCGAGCGCGTGCCGCAGCGGCGCAACGAATGGGATGCGCGCCACTTCTGGCCCGTCTCCAATGCCGAGCAGCTGGCGATGAGCGACGGCGTCGGCATGGTCAACCTGTCGCATTTCGCCATCTACGATGTCTCCGGTCCCGATGCCGAGCAGTTCCTCGAATACCTGTCGGTCGCGAAAGTAGGGGGCGGTACGGCCTTGGGGCAGGGCGTGTATACGCACTTCCTCGACGAGGCGGGCGGAGTGCATTCGGATCTGACGATCATCCGCGTGAGCGCCGCCGAATATCGCGTCGTGTGCGGTGGCAGTACCGGACCTCGCGACCTCATGTGGATGCGGTCGATCCGCGAGTCGCGTGGGTTCAAGGCGCAGATCACTGACCGCACCGAGGATCTGGTTACCCTCGGCCTCTGGGGCCCCAATGCCCGGCGCACCCTGCAGGCAGTGGTGGACGATCCGGAAGCGTTGACGCCCGAGCGCTTCCCGTTCGCGGCGGCACGATCGATCCGCGTACGCGGCCTGCCGGTATGGGCATTTCGCATCTCTTACGTAGGCGAGCAGGGGTGGGAGCTGTATCTATCACCGTGCTACGGGCTGAGTCTCTGGGATCTGCTGTACGAGCAGGGCGTGGTACCCGTTGGTATCGAGACGTACGCCAATACGCGCCGGATGGAGAAGAGCCTGCGCCTGCAGAATGCAGACCTGCTCACGGAATACAACCTGTACGAGGCAGGCCTGGCGAGAGCCAAGGTAAAGGGTGATGCCTTTCACGGCAAGGCGGCCTACGTGGCCCAGCGCGAGCGCGCGCGTCAGCCGGCGTACCTGTGTACCCTCACGATGGAAAGCAACACCGATGCCGGCGGCGTCGCCCGTTATCCCGTGGGCCAATGGCCCATCCTCGATCCGGCCACCCGCGAAGTGCTGATCGATGAGCTCGGCCGGCGCTCTTCCACGACCAGCATCGCGTACGGTCCGTCAGTCGGCAGGAACATCGCGCTGGCTTATCTTCCCGAACGGTATGCCCAGGAGGGAAGTGCGCTGCTGATGGAGTACTTCGGCGAGCACTATCCGGTACGCGTGGCCGGTGTGGGACAACGCGCGCTTTACGATCCGAACAACGAGCGCCCGAAGTCCTGATCGCAGGTGAGTCAGCTCTCGCGCGCGGCCAGAGCCAGGACTTTCGTCACGTAGGGGGCGAAGGAGCGCGCCGCTTCGACGCGAAAAGTCTCGGGGCCGGTACGCCATAGCACGATCTGCGCCTTGGCGAATACCGTGCGAGTGCACATGTCGACCGGAAAGGACGCCACATCGAGGTCGAGCGGACAGCCGGTGTTGAGAGCCCGGGCGGCGCGTGCACCGCTCACCTCGAATGCGGCCTGCGCGTGACTGGTCTCGACCAGAGAATGCGGCATCCCCGCCAGAGCGCGTTGCAACAGATCGCTCATTTCCTGGGCCATATCCGCAGGGCCGAGCAACAGGCGCTCGTCGGGTCCCAGCCAGAGGGCCGCGCGCACATCGTTGCGTACGGCGCGGCAGGATGAATCGCCGGGGGGCAGCCCCAGGGCGCCCAGCGCGGCAACCAGTGCCTGCGGAACGCCGCGCAGCACGAACCTCGAAGCGGCGGGCAGTTGTCGCAGCAGGGGGGTCGACGTCACGACCGGTTGCCGCCGTGCGGTGGACAGGTCAGCCATTGAGGCGGCTCCCCTTCGGGTCGTAGAAAACCGGCGACACCACCTCTACGGGGATATCGCCATCCGGCGTAGCAACGTGGAGCGTCTCGCCCACGCGTGAGCGACCGCTGCTCAGCAGCGCCAGCGCGATGGAGCGGCCGACACTGGCGCTGTAATAAGAGGAGGTCACGTGGCCGATCGCGGCCGCCGGCGCGTCGCGTTGCGTCGCCGGCACGATCTGCGCACCTTCCTCGAGGACGTGCAGCGGCTGGCGTGTCAGCAGTCCGACGAGCTGCTTCCGGTATGGCGACGCAAGAGCCGGGCGCTGCAGGGCGCGCTTGCCGATAAAGTCCGGTTTGCTCTTGCCGATGGCCCACGACAGGCCGGCATCGTCGGGTGTCACCGTGCCATCCGTGTCCTGGCCGATGATGATGTAGCCCTTCTCTGCTCTCAGTACGTGCATCGCCTCGGTGCCGTACGGAGTCATTCCGTGCTGCTGCCCGGCCTCGTAGATCGCCTGCCAGACGGCCAGGCCGAAATCCGCGGGCACATTGACTTCGAATCCGAGCTCACCGGTGAAGCTGACCCGCATGAGGAGCGTGGGGATGCCGCATATCCGTCCGCGTGCGACGCTCATGTGAGGCATGGCGGCAGCCGTGATATCGATGCCTTCCACCAGCGGCTCCAACACACGCCGGGCGTTCGGGCCCTGCACCGCAATCACCGCCCACTGCTCCGTGGTCGATGTAAGCCACACGTTCAGATCAGGCCACTCCGTCTGCCGGTAGTCTTCCATCAGCGCGAGCACGCCAGCCGCGCCGCCCGTGGTCGTCGTGACATGAAACCGGTCTTCAGCGGTGCGGGCGACGACGCCGTCGTCATATATGAAGCCGTCATCGCGCAGGAGAACGCCATAGCGACAGCGACCTACGGCGAGGCTCGTCCAGGCATTGACGTACATCCGGTTCATGAAAGTCGCGGCATCTTTCCCCACGACCTCGATCTTGCCGAGCGTGGAACCGTCGAAGATGCCGCAGTGCCCGCGTGCCGCGAGGCATTCTCGCGCCACTGCGGCATCCATGTTTTCCCCGGGCCGGGGAAAGTAGCGGGCGCGCTTCCACAGGCCTACGTTCTCGAACACCGCGCCGTTGCGAGCGGCCCAGTCGTGCATCGGCGTGGTACGTACCGGATCGAACAGCTCGCCGCGCGCAAAGCCGGCGAAGGCGCCAAAGCTCACCGGCGTGTAGGGTGGCCGGAAAGTCGTGAGCCCGACCTGCGGCATTGCCTTGCCGAGCTCGCGCGCCACGATGGCGAGCGCGTTGATGTTGGATGTCTTCCCCTGATCGGTCGCCATTCCGGTGGTGGTGTACCGTTTGACGTGCTCGATGGAGCGGAAGCCTTCGCGAGCCGCCAGGGCGAGATCCCGCGATGTGACATCGTTCTGCCAGTCGACGAAGGCCTTGCCTGCGCGGGCACCCGGCGGCGCGGGAAGCGCACCGAGAAGACAGGCCGCGGACTTCTCGGGCGGCGGCATTTCCGGGATGGCGGCGCTGACCGCGAGCCCCGCGCTCTGTGCGGCGCCAAGGCCGGCGCGCGTGCCGTCCTGGACCGCGGCGGCGACTGAGAACACTCCCCGGCATGCGCCCGCCGAGCGGACCGGCTCGGCGGCCTGCGCGGGCAGGAAGGCGCCGAGGCTCTCGTCCCAGGCCAGCTTGCCGCGTGACTGCGAGAAGAGGTGAACGCTCGGGGTCAACCCGCCCGACATCAGGACCAGATCGCAACCAATGCGGCGCGCGGGCCCTGCCGGACCGCCGGATGCATCCAAACGCTGGACGTGGATTGCGCTGACGCGAAGCCGGCCGGAGGTACCGATCACGGTGCTCTGCGTCTCGATGGGTAAGCCAGCACGCCGTGCCGCTTCGGGTAGCACACCCTCGGCGGAGCCGGCGCGTACGTCGACGATGGCCTTGATCGACACACCGGCGCGGTGCAGGTCGAGAGCGGCCTGGTAGGCCGCATCGCATGTCGTCACCAGGACCGCGCGCGAGCCCGACAGCGCGCCGTACCGATTGAGATAGGTCCGGGCTGCCGCGGCCAGCAGGATTCCCGGCCGGTCGTTACCCGGGAAGACGAGCGGGCGCTCGATGGCGCCGGTTGCGAGCACGACCTCCTTGGCCCGCACCTGCCATTGCCGCTCCCTGGGTTGACCGGCGTCGGGCCGCGCCAGGTGATCGCTCAGGCGCTGATTGAGGCCGAGCAGATTGTGTGGGAAGTAGCCGAACGCCGTCGTACGCGTCAGTAGAGTGACCCGGGGATGTAGCGCGAGCGTTCGTACCGTGTCCGCCAGCCACCGGTCGGCCGGCTGGCCCGCGATCAACACATCGCAATGAGCAGCGGACTCGGAGAGCAGCGATCCGCCGAACTCCGGCTGCTCGTCGCACAGGATGACACGCGCGCCGCTTGCCGCCGCAGCCGCCGCAGCCGCGAGTCCCGCCGGGCCCGCCCCAACTACCAGTACGTCGCAGTGCGCGAAGCGATGGGAATAGGTGTCGGGATCGGCCTGCTCGGGAGCACGCCCGAGACCTGCCGCGGCACGGATCTTCGGCTCGTAGAGGCGGTGCCAGGCGCTCTGCGGCCACATGAAGGTCTTGTAGTAGAACCCGGCCGGAATGAAAGGCGCCAGCAGACCATTGAGCGCGCCGAAGTCGAGCCCGAGGCTCGGCCATCGGTTCTGACTGCTTGCCTCCAGACCGTCATAGAGCTCGACCTGCGTGGCACGCAGGTTGGGTGTCAGGCGGGCGGAGTCCCGGCGCACAGTGACGAGCGCATTCGGCTCCTCCGGCCCGGCACCGATGATGCCACGCGGTCGGTGGTACTTGAACGAGCGTCCGACCAGATGTACGCCGTTGGCAAGCAGCGCCGAGGCGAGCGTATCGCCCGCGAAGCCGGTGTAGTCGCGACCGTCGAATTTGAAATGGAGCGGGCGGCTGCGGTCGACGCGGCCGCCGCTGGTCGCGCGAAAGTCGCCGCTCACGGCCGCGACCCCGCTGCCCGCTCGAGCGCTGCCGCCGGCGGCGCCTCGCCGACCCGATAGGTGGCCAGGAAATGATCGTTGGTGGTGTCGCGCAGGGCGTTGAAGAACCGTCCGCAACCGTGGGTGTGGCGCCAGCGCTCGGCATGGACCCCCTTGCTGTTCTGCCGCCAGTAGATGAATTCAGCCCACTGCTCGTCGCTGCATTCGGCGGGATTCTGCGGCCGTGCCACATGCGCCTGGCCGCCGTAGACGAATTCCAGCTCGGGTCGCACGCCACAATAAGGACACTGGATCAGCAGCATGTCGCGCTCAGCCTCTCAATGCGCCACGGCCGCCGCCGCCGCCTCGTCGATGAGGCGACCTTCGCGGAAGCGCTCGATCGTGAACGGGGCGTTGATGGGGTGCGGCTTGTCATGGGCGATCGTCCAGGCGAAGAGGTGCGCCGATCCGGGCGTCGCCTTGAATCCGCCCGTACCCCAGCCGCAGTTGACATACAAACCCGGGACGGGAGTCTTGGCGATCATCGGTGAGCGGTCCGGGCTGACATCGACGATTCCGCCCCAATTCCTCAGCATCCGCATGCGGCGGAACATCGGGAAGAGCTCGCAGATCGCCTCGAGGGCATGGCTGGTGACGTGGAGCCCACCGCGCTGCGTGTACGAGGTGTAAGCGTCCGTGCCCGCGCCGATCACCAGTTCGCCTTTGTCCGACTGGCTGATGTAGGCGTGGATCGTGTTGGACATGACCACGCACGGAAAAATGGGCTTGACGGGCTCGGAGACCAGCGCCTGCAGCGGATAGCTTTCGAGTGGCAGCCGCACTCCCGCCATATTCAGGATCACGCTCGAGTGGCCCGCAGCGCAGATGCCGATCTTGCGCGCCTGGATGAGGCCACGGGTCGTCTCGACGGCCTGCACCGCACCGTTCGAGTCGCGCCGGATGCCCGTGACCTCGCAATTCTCGATGATGTCGACACCGAGCGCGTCCGCGGCGCGCGCGTAGCCCCAAGCGACCGCGTCATGCCGCGCCGTCCCGCCGCGCTTCTGGAAAGCTGCGCCGAGGACCGGATAGCGGATATCGTCTATCTGCAACAACGGGCAAACGGCGCGTGCCTCTTCGGAGCTCAGCCATTCGTTGTCGACGCCATTGGCGCGGTTCGCGTGGACGTGCCGCTTGAAGACCTGCACGTCATGCACGGTGTGCGCGAGCATCAGGACGCCGCGCTGCGAGAACATGACGTTGTAGTTGAGGTCCTGGGAGAGTCCTTCCCACATCTTCAGGGCGTGGTCGTAGAGGGCGGCGCTCTCGTCACGCAGGTAATTCGAGCGGATGATGGTGGTGTTGCGGCCGGTGTTGCCGCCGCCGATCCAGCCCTTCTCGAGGACCGCCACATTCCTCAGCTGGTGTTCCTTGGCGAGATAGTAGGCAGCGCCCAGGCCGTGCCCACCGCCGCCGACGATGATGGCGTCGTAGGAGGCCTTGGGCTCCGCCTTGCGCCACTGCGGCTGCCAGTCGCGGTGCCCGGACAGGCCTCGCCTGAGAAGCGAGAAGCCGGAGAAGCGCTGCATCGTCTGATCCGTTGGCACCAGGCCGTGTGAGCTGGCTCCAAATCATGCCGGGCACCGCTGCCGCTTACGAGCACGTGGGCGTCCGCTTCTTGAACGAATGCGACATGCCTGCGCTGCCTCCCGTCCGGCGCGGCGCCGGGGCTTGACGGCGCGCCGTTGCCATCTCATGATCTTATGGTATTGAACGCTTATTCAAGCGTTTACTCGCCTCGGCCAACGACACGACCAAGTCGCTGAATCATAGGGACCAATGCGCCCACATCCACCGCCAAGCCTGGCCCCTTGGTACCGCCTGACAGCAGCCCGTGGAGCTTCGAATTGAATAGACAATCAAGCTCTCGCCGGAACGATACCGGCGCCGACGGGACGGCGGCTCGCGAGCTGCCGGAGGAGGCACGCCGCCAACAGCTCATCGAGGTCACGATCGATAGCCTGGCGGAGGTCGGATACGTGGGCAGCACGCTGGCGCAGATCGCGCAGCGGGCCGGTGTCTCACCCGGACTGGTTGCGCACTACTTCGGCGACAAGGACGGTTTGTTCGAAGCCGCTTTCCGCACGCTCGCGCGAGGCATCGGCGAGCGCATGCGCGAGCGGTTGAGGCGCGCCAACACGCCGCGCGGGCGCGTGCAGGCGGTGATCGATACCAATCTCGCGCCGGAGGAATTCGATCAGCGCACCGGCACGGCGTGGCTCGCATTCTGGGGTCAGGTCCTGCACGTGAAGGGCCTCAAGCGCGTGCAGGCGGTGTACCAGCGCCGCATGCTGTCGAATCTGCGCCACGCATTGCGGCGGTTGTTGTCGGCCGATGAGGCACGCAGCCTCGCCGCGATGATTGCCGCCATGATCGATGGAGTTTGGCTGCGCGCGGCGCTGTCTCGCTGGCAGGAAGCTGACAGCGAGAGTGCGCGTGCGTTGCTCACGGCTTTCGTCGACAGCCGGCTGGAGAAATCCGCTGCGGCGGACGAGGAGCCGGCGCCGGCCAAACCGCTCCGGGCGGGCTCGACGGCAGCGCGGGCGAGCTCGGGCGCGAAGTCCTTCAAATCGATCAATCCCGCGACCGGAGAGGTGTTGGCCCAGATTGCGATCGACGGTCCGGCGGAGATCGCCGCTGCGGTCGCCAGGGCGTCGGCGGCGCAGAAGCAGTGGGCAAGTCTTCCCGGCGTCGAGCGCGGCCGCGTGCTGCGGCGTGCCGCCGACATTCTCCGCGCCCGCAACGTCGAGCTGGCCGTGCTCGAGACGCGAGACACCGGCAAGCCGATCCAGGAGACGAGCGCGGTCGATGTGCTCTCCGGAGCCGACTGCCTCGAATATTATGCGGGCCTCGCCGCCACCCTCGCGGGCGAGCACCTGGACCTCGGGCCGCAGGCATTCGGCTACACCCGGCGCGAGCCGCTCGGCGTCGTCGCGGGCATCGGCGCCTGGAACTATCCGCTGCAGATCGCCTGTTGGAAAGCCGCGCCGGCACTCGCCTGCGGCAATGCCATGATCTTCAAGCCCGCCGAGCTGACCCCGCTCACCGCGATGAGGCTGCGCGAGGTTTTCAGCGAGGCGGGGCTGCCGCAGGGCGTGTTTCAGGTCGTCCAGGGCATGGCGGACACCGGCCGCCTGCTTACCGCACACCCCGAGATCCGCAAGGTCTCCCTGACCGGAGAGGTCGGGACGGGCAAAGCGGTCATGGCGGATTCGGCCGCATCGCTTAAGCAGGTGACGCTCGAGCTCGGGGGCAAATCGCCCCTCATCATCTTCGATGACGCGGTCCTCGATAATGCCGTCGGCGGCGCACTGCTCGCCAATTTCTACTCCGCCGGCGAGGTCTGCTCGAACGGCACGCGCGTGTTCGTCCATCGCGCCGTCAAGGCGGCCTTCCTCGAGCGGCTCACGGCCCGGGTGAGCGCCATGCGCATCGGCGACCCGCTGGATCCGGCGACGCAGGTCGGCGCGCTGATCTCGGAGGAGCATATGACCAAGGTGCTCGGCTACATCGGCCGCGGCAAGGCCGAGGGCGCGCGCCTGGTCTCCGGCGGTCATCGCGTCACCCACGGTGACCTCGCCAACGGATTCTTCGTCGCGCCGACCGTCTTCGATGAATGCCACGACGACATGGCCATCGTCCGGGAGGAGATCTTCGGGCCGGTGATGTCGGTGCTGGAATTCGAGGACGAGGAGGAGGTGATTGCCCGCGCCAATGCGACCGAGTTCGGCCTCGCCGCTGGCGTCTTCACCAATGACCTGACGCGTGCGCACCGCGTCGTCGCCCGGCTGCAGGCCGGCACCTGTTGGATCAATCATTACAACGTTACGCCGATCGAGCTGCCGTTCGGGGGCGTGAAGCTCTCGGGCCTCGGCCGCGAGAACGGCCGGGCGGCGATCGAGCATTACACCCAACTGAAGAGTGTCTACGTCGCCATGGGCAACGTCGAGGCGCCTTACTAGCGATGAGTCCGGACGCCTTTGATTATGTGATCGTCGGGGCGGGCTCCGCGGGTTGCGTGCTCGCGGATCGGCTGACCGAGAGCGGCGAGCATTCGGTGCTGCTGCTGGAATACGGCGGCTCGGATCGGTCGCTGTACATCCAGATGCCCGCGGCGCTGTCGATTCCGATGAACATGGCGCGCTACAACTGGTTCTTCCACACCGAGCCCGAGCCGGGGCTCGGCGGGCGCAGCCTGCATACGCCGCGCGGCAAGGTACTGGGTGGATCATCCTCCATCAACGGCCTGGTCTATGTCAGGGGCAATCCGCTCGATTTCGAGCGCTGGGCGTCGGAGGGCGCAAGCGGCTGGGCCTACCGCGACGTATTGCCTTATTTCAAGCGGACGGAGCGGCGTGACGGAGGAGGGGACACCTATCGCGGCGGTGCCGGCAAAGTCGATACCCGCTACGGCCCGCTCGACAATCCGCTGAACAAGGCCTGGCTCGAGGCCGGTCGGCAGGCGGGCTATCCCTACACCGAGGACATGAACGGCCTGCAGCAGGAGGGCTTCGGCCGCATGGACATGACCGTGGGCGCTGGCCGCCGTGCGAGCGCTGCCAACGCCTATCTGCGGCCGGCGATGCGCCGGGGCAATCTTGCCGTGCACACTCACTCACTCGCTACTCGCGTTCTCTTCGAGGGTCGCCGCGCGGTGGCGGTAGCCTATCGCCGCGGTAATGACGAGCGCATCGCGCGGGCGCGCCGCGAAGTGATCGTGAGCGCAGGCCCCATTCAATCGCCAAAACTCCTCAAGCTCTCGGGCGTCGGACCGGCGCAGGAGCTCGCGAGGCACGGCATTGCGGTCATTCACGACCTGCCGGGCGTCGGCGAGAACCTGCAGGACCATCTCGAGTTCTATTTCCAGATGGCGGCGACGCAGCCCGTGACGCTCTATTCGCAGACGACCCTCCTTCGCAGGGCGCTCATCGGCATGCGCTGGCTGCTCACCAAGGACGGGCTCGGGGCGAGCAACCACTTCGAAACCGGCGGCTTCATCCGCAGCCGCGCCGGTGTTCGCTACCCCAACATTCAATATCACTTCCTGCCGATGGCGGTGAGCTACGACGGCTCCTCACTGGCGCAGGAGCACGGCTTCCAGGCGCATGTCGGACCCATGCGCTCGCAGAGCAAAGGCTGGGTGCGGCTCGCTTGCGCGGACCCGAGCGAGAAGCCCAAGGTCTTCTTCAACTACCTGTCGCGGCCGGAGGACATGGAGGAAATGCGTGCCTGCGTGCGGCTGACCCGCGAAATCTTCGCGCAGCCGGCGTTCGCACCCTACCGTGGCCGGGAGATTCAGCCGGGCACGGCCGTACAGAGCGACGAGCAGATCGATGACTTCGTGCGGCAACACGTCGAGAGCGCCTATCACCCCTCCTGCACGTGCAGGATGGGAAGCCCGCAGGATCCGATGACGGTGGTCGATCCGCAGGCGAGGGTGGTCGGATTGGAGGGATTGCGGGTCGTCGACTCGTCGATCATGCCCTCGATCACCACCGGGAACCTCAACGCGCCCACTCTCATGCTGGCGGAGAAGGCGGCGGACCACGTGCGTGGCAAATCTGCGCTACCGCCGGAAGACGCGCCGTTCTACGTCGCTCCTGACTGGGAAACCTCTCAGCGGTAGGTGGCTACCGCATTCCCGAGGGCCTCGCGCAGCGGGCCGAGCCACTGCTCGTAATGTCGCCACTGCTCGAGACCCTCGCGATAGATGGGTTGGCGCACCTGCTCCGAGCTCGGAGTCCTGACGCTGCGTTCGGTCCGATGAAAATTGAGGCAGGCCGTCTCCAGGTCGAGGCCGCAATGGTCCAGTAGGCGCCGGACGCTTCCTTCCAGGTCGTCCACCACATCTTCGTAGTGAACGCGCAGCACTCGTCCGGGAAGCACGTCATCCCAGTGGCGCATGAGCTCGAGGTAGGTGCGGTAGTACCGTGCGATATCCTCGAGCCCATAGGTGAATGCCTGTCCCTGTGCGAAGAGCTGCTTGAAGTTGCTGAAGCAGCAGGCCAGCGGCTCGCGCCGCGCATCGATGATCCTGGCGTTGGGGAGGATCAGATGAATGAGGCCGATGTGCCGGAAGTTGTTCGGCATCTTGTCTATGAAATGCGGGCGGCCGGCCGCCCGGTAGGCGCGCGTCTCGCGCAGGTATTGCTCTCCGAGCCGGCGGTATTCCGCCTCCGTCAGACGCGCCAATATTCCCGGATAGGCTGGCTCGCCTGTGGGCGCATCGCGGCCCTGAAGGCCGTTGACCATGCGCGGAATCTCCGCGAGCTCCTGGGTTCCCTCGACAGCGGAGTGCGACGCCAGGATCTGCTCGATCAGCGTGGAGCCGGCGCGGGGCAGGCCCACGATAAAGATGGGGTCGGGCGCCGGCGAGCCGGACCCCGCGTGTCGTGTAAAGAGAGCCCGCGTGCAGACGGCCTTCTGCAACCGGGCGCCCGCCTCGAGTGTGGCCGGATCGTAGCCGCTCGTGGCCCGCTTGAGCGCATTGCCGCGGCTGTAGAACTCGAAGGATGGCTCGAACTTCCCCCGATCCTCGAGCGCCTTGCCGAGCGCGAAGCAGAGGTGATGCCGATCCATCGTCGAGATCGCGGGAGTCGCTTCCTCTGCGAGCATGCGGTCGATCTCGGTGTCCGGGAAGCGATAAGTCTTCAGGTTCGCCAGGCTCCAGTAAGCCTCGCCATATGCGGGACGAGCGCTCGCGGCGGCCCGGTACTCGGCTACTGCCGCCTCCGTGGCGCCCATCGTCTTCAGCGAGTGCGCGATGGACAGGTGCAGCTCCGCCGGTTGCGCGGCTCCCGCCAGCAGCTCGCGGTGGACCTTCAGGGCCTGCTCGTGCTGACCGAGCCCGACCAGGGTCAGGGCATGGAGGGTGCGATAGCTGCGGTTGCCGGGCTCCACCTCGAGCAGCCGCTCGACTTGAGCGCGTGCCTCGAGGAACAGGTGGCGCTTCGCCAGGACCTGCGCATACTCGAAACGCGCCAGATCGTAGTCCGGTGCAAGCTCGACGACCTTTTCGAGTAGCAAATGCGCGTCGTCCAGCACGTCGCGTTCCACGCCAATGCGGGCGAGCAGGCGCATTGCCTCGACGTGATCGCCGTGTAGGCGAAGATACGCCCGGGTGACCTCCTCGGCGGCTGCGATCTCTCCGTCACAGAACAATGCCGTCGCCGTGACTATCTCCGACGGCAGTTGTCCCAGCGTCGCTACGTGCCCGGCGGCTTGTTCCGCCTCCTGCGTCCGTCCGCCCATGCGGTAAAGGCTCTCGAGCAGGCGCCAGCTGGCCGGGAGCGCCGGGTTGATGTTGACTGCGCGCAGAAAGGCGTCGATTGCCTCGGATGCCTGCCTGAGTGCGACGTGGCAATGCCCGCGCTCCTGGTATAGGCCGCTGAAGCGTGGGTAGAGGCGTTCCAGCGCGGCGAGTGTGGCGAGTGCCGCCGGGATATCGCCGCCGAGACGCTGGGCCACAGCGCGCAGATAGAGGACGTCGCGATTCTCAGGAACCGTCTCGAGCAGTGCCTCGGTCGCCCGCAGGGCCGGCGCGTGCTGCCGCTGCTTGAGCAGCTCGCGTATGCGCTGAACTTCACGCTCCACCATGGGTCACTGCCCGTACCGCCGCCCAGCGCCGGCACGGGCCCGCGAGCCCGCCCGACTTACTCGAAATTGTAGCCGAACGAGAGCTCGATGACCCGCGGCCGCAGCGGCGTCTGCTCGACGATGAACTGGTCGGTGCTGGTGAAGGTGCTGGCGTTGGAATTCGTGAGGTTATCGCCGTGCAGATCGACGTGCCAGTTGTCTTTGGAGACACCGATGGACGCGTCGAGCGTGGAGTAGGCGGGATTCTCGAAGCGCCCACGGGAGGTGGTGACCGCGCCGCCGGCGCCGATCTCGGGATTCGCGCCCGCCTGCGAGAACGAATGATCGGTGTGCCGGATGCCGATCTGGACGTAAGGCACGTAGTCATCGATCAGCCAGTCGTAACGGGCGCGCAGGCTGAACTGCATCGGCGGCGAGTTGGCGCTGGGAGCGCCAATGGGGCCGAAGGGATTGCCCACCGAGCTGCAGACCGTGCCGCTGCATACCTGAGTGATCGGCTTGCCGAAGTTGGCCGTATCGGCGGGATTGTTGTCGATCAATGCCGGCGAATTGGTCTGGCTGCTCTTGTTCCAGTCCGCCGCTGCCTGCACCGTGAGCCCGGTCATCACACGGGCCACGAGCGAGGTCTCGATGCCCTTGATGAGGAAGTCCTGGCCATTGGTGTCGTAGAAGATGTTGCCAACGACACCGGGGTTGAAGAATTCGACCTGGACGTTGGTCCAGTTGTCGTAGTAGACCGCGCCGTTCCATTGCAGGCGGTGGTCGAGGAACTCCGTCTTCCAGCCGACCTCGTTGTTGGTGAGGTTGTCGGAGGTGTACGACCTGGGAACCAGGTACTGCGCTGTGCCGTCTGGGCCGGCGCCATGTGCTGCGCCGCCGTTCTGGTTGAAGCCACCCGGACGGAAGCCCTGCGAGAACGTGTAGTACAGCATCAGATCCGGGCGGATATGCCAGGTCAGGTTGGCCCGCACCTTGTCGCCGTCTTCGGTATCAGAAAGGCCGTGCGAATTCAGGTTGGTGCTGGAGCTGGACTGGCAGGGCGCCGTGCCCGCCTGGAAACAGCCGAAGGTCGAAAGAACGCTGCCGGCCTCCGAGTTGAGGAAGCGGAAATGGCGCAGACCTGCCGTCAGGGTCAGTGCATGCGGCACGAGATCGTAGCTGGTGGAGAAGTACTCGGCGATCTGCCGGGTCGTGCGCAGCTGATCCTGGTAGAAGGAAGTGCTGTCGTCCTGCAGGCCCGGATTCTGCACCGTGGTCCCGGTAAAGGTGCCAACGTCCGACTCGCATCCGGTGTTGCCCGGGGTCCCCGGATCGCCGTTGGCGGTGCACGCAGGGACGCTCTTGTAATGCCAGCCGGTTTGGTCGTAGAGCGCGTTGTCCTCGTAGTACAGGCCGGCGATCGCGCGCAGACGCCAGTTGTCCGGAGTGCTGAGGCGCACTTCATGTTGCTGGTGGACGTTGCGCTCGACCGAGCGCCAGATGGAGCTCGGCGAGAAGCAGGTCGACTTCAATGTATTGGACGCGGAGTAGGGGCCGAAGCACTGGTAGTAGTCGGCGTAAAAGCCGCGTGCATAGTTGGTGTAATCGCCGACCTGCTCCACGTTGCGGTCGAGATAGCCGCCGGTGTAGACGAAATCCAGGCTGCTCACCTTGCCGTGCACAGTCCAGGCGGTGTTCTCGAACCTGTCTTTGTCGTAGGCGCTGTTGAAGAGCGTCACCTCGAGTGGCGACAGTGACGTGCCGTCGGAGGCATACGGCTGCTGGTAGAAGACCCCTTGCGAGTTGAGGTCCTGGTACGCCTGCGTGAGCAGCAAGTCCCAGTCGTCGTTGAACTTGTAGAGCGCTTCGACCCGCGCTCCCTGGTACTCGACCGGGTTGATGGCCCTGCCTGCGAGCTGCGCGTTGCTGACCGTGGGGCTGCCGGGCGGAACGCAGTAGCCGTTGTTCGGCTGTCCGTCCGGGCACTGGCCATTCACGGCGGCGTAGCCCGCATAGTGGATGCCGATGTCGGTGTCCTTGCGCGCGAAGGTGGCCGGCATGTTGTCGATGTAGCCGCCACGCCGCGCATCATAGACGACCGCCCGTAGCGCCATGTGGCCGGCGATGACCGGCAGATTCAGCACCGCCGTCACGTCGGAGTTGTTATCGCCGTGCGCGGTCGTTCCGTAGCCCGCCTGCACGCTTCCCGAGGTGGTGTCGAGCAGCGGCTTATTGGTGATGTAGCGGATGACGCCGGCCTGCGCGCCGGCGCCGAAGAGCGTTCCCTGCGGCCCTTCCAGGACCTCGATGCGCTGTAGATCCGCGGCAAAGACGTCGAGGTTGCGATTCGGCAGCTGCACGGACTGGTCGTCCAGGTAGACCGCGACGTTCGGCCAGAGTCCGGTCGAGCCGCTGCCCTGGCTGGCCTGCGAGCCCGCACTGACACCGCGCATGAAGATCTCGTTCTGCCCCGGCCCATTGTTCGCCGAAGTGACATTGGGCAGATACTTGACGTAGTCGTCGAAGGTCTGGATGTTGAGCTGCTGCATCGTCTGCGAGGTGAGCGCCTGCATGGAGATCGGCACGTCCTGGATGTTCTCGCTGCGGCGCTGCGCGGTGACGATGATCGTGGAGAGCTGGTTCTCGCTCCCCGCCGCGGCGGCGTTGGTGGTGGCCGGGGGAGGGGTGACGTTCGTCGTGGTTTGATCGTCCGGGGTGGGGGACGGTTCGGCGGGCGTCGTGGCGAACGCTCGGCAGGCCGCGGCGGCCAAAATGGCGGCGACAGCGTAGGGAACACTCGAATTCATGACCGACCCTCCTGATTATCCACCGATTAGAGCCGACGACCTCGATCCGGGCTTGAACGGAAGCGCCATCATCGTGTTATGTAGCCGCCGCGCGAAAGAACGGTAATGTTGTTACGTTCGCGGTATCTGCGGCAGCGGGGAATTCACGCGCCGCGCAGGCAAGTCGACGCCGTCTCGCGCTCGGCAAGGGCGTATCCGAAGCCGATCAACGCCGGCGAGACTTAGCCGAAAACCCGCGAGCGTGCGGCGTCCGTGTTGCCAACGCGACCGGGCTGCAGGCGGTGCGTGGAGGGGGAGATCCCGTAGGCGTCCTTGAACTGCCGCGAGAAGTGCGCGCAATCGGCGAAGCCCGTCTCGATGGCGATGTCGGTCATCGAGCGGTCGGTGTTCTGAATGAGCCAACTCGCATAGCGCATGCGCAGCCGCCGGTAGAGGGAGGCCGGGCCGACGCCGACACTCTCGCGGCAGATCCGCTCGAGCTGCCGGGTCGAGACGCCGAGCTCCTCGGCGATCGCACCGATCGAGATGGTTCGCGTCAGATTTTGCTCCATCAGCAACAGCGCCCGGCGCACCCGCGGCTCACTGATGCCTTCCGATAGAGGGGGGTGCGGCTGCGCGTCGCTCCCCTGGCGCGGCCGGTCGAACAGCAGCACCTGCGTGGCCTTCTGCGCCTGCGCCGGGCCGACGTGCTGCTCTATCAGGTGTGTCGCCAGCGCGGCACTGCCCGCTCCGCCGGCGCACGTGATGCGCGGACCGTCGGCGACGAACAGCCGGTCGGCCACGACGTCATGGTCGGGGAACGCCTCGCGAAAATCCTGATAGTGATACCAGTTGACGCACGATCGCCGGCCCTGCATGAGCCCGGCGCGGCAAAGAACGAAACTGCCGGTGCAGATTCCGATGAGCGGGGTTCGGGTCGCGCCGACCTCGCGTAGATAGCGGGCGGTGGCCTCGTCGATCTGCGGTCCGGCGTGGAGGATGCCGCCGACGACCACGACATAGTCGACCGAGGCGGGAGGAAGCAGGGCGCTGTTGGGCTGCAAGGTCACGCCGCAGCTCGCACGCACCGGCTCACGCCGGCACGACATGATCGACCACTGCACATGCATCGGGCGGCTGCGGTCGCCTTCGTCCGCGGCCAGCCGCAGGTGATCGATGAAAACCGCGAATGCCGAGAGGGTGAAGTGCTCGGCCAGAATGATGCCGACGCGAAGCGGCGGGCGGACGGCTCGCTCGGGTGGAAATGACTTTTGAGACCCCAGGGAGTGCGGCATTGAACAGCCACTCAACGGGCAGGCGCTACCCTTTTCAATATATTCCGCCAAGTGTTGGCGGGATGCAAGAAAAGATTAGCCGAGAAAGAAAATATCCTTAAAAACAAATAGTTAATTAGTATGACAGGAGTGGTTCATCCGCACCGACAGTCGTTGAACGCTCGTTTAGCCTAGGCGGCTGGAGCGCGTCCCGGGCGCCCGGAGGACCGTGCGTCGACCGGGGGCCGCCGCTCCTGGCTGGGGGGATGGCCGAAGGTGGCGCGGTAGGATTTACTGAAATGCGCCGGGGAGCGAAAGCCGCACGCCACGGCGACGCTCGTGATCGGCATGGCGGTCTGCTGCAGCAACTCGCGGCCGCGCCGCAGGCGCAGGGTGACGTAGTACTGCGCAGGGGTGAGGCCCAGGCTGCGGTGGAAAAGGCGCTGCAATTGGCGCTGCGAGACGTCCGTCATCCGGGCCAGCTCCTCGAGAGTCAGCGGCTCCTCGATGTTGGCTTCCATGAGGGCGGCGGCCTGGGTGATCGACGGGTTGCAGCCGCCGAGCCGTGCGGCGATGGGGATGCGCTGGCGGTCCTTGCTGTCGCGGATGCGCTCCAGGATGAACTGCTCGGAGATTCCCGCGGCCAGTGTGCGGCCGATGCGCGGGGTGATCAGATGCAGGATCAGATCGAGGGGCGCGATCCCGCCGGTGCAGGTGCAGCGGTCCCGGTCGACCACGAAAATGTCGGGAGTGAAGACGATCCCGGGGAAGGTCTCGCGCAGGCCCCAGAGGTTCTCCCAATGGATGGCACAGCGGTAGCCGTCGAGGAGCCCCGCTCTGGCGAGCGCATACGCGCCCGTGCATAAGGCCCCGAGGGTCAAGCGCTCGCGGGCGAGGCGGCGCAGCAGGTGGATGAGCCGCTCATCGACCGCATGCGGCACATCGATGCCACCACACACGAACAGGATGTCGACCGGCGGGGAGTCCTCGATGCGGCCGGTCGGCGACACGCTGAGGCCGTTGCTGGCCTCTTCCGGCCGTCCGTCCAGGGAGTACACCGACCACTGGTAGATGGTCTCCCCGGCGAGGTAGTTGGCCATGCGCAGCGGCTCGATCGCGTTGGTAAAGGCGATCATCGAGAAGTGGCGCAGGGTGAGGAACCCGAAGCGCGTGAGCGGTGCGGTCATTCGTGCACGATGACAGCATCAATTGAGCCGGCAATCAAGGACCCGCATGTCGGTCTTAGTCACCCATCACGACGGTTCGAGGCTGGCCGGGGCCGCGCCCGGTGGGTAGGATTGACCGAGCACCATCCATCCAAGAGAGGCCGCGTGGTCGCGAACAAGGCTAGCGCAGGGGCGGATAGCGGCATGGAGCACTTCGGCTACAAGGAATCGCTTGCCCGCAGCATCGGGTCGTTCGGCAGCTTTGCCGCCGGCGTCAGTTATATCTCGATACTGACCGGCACCTTCCAGCTCTTTTACTTCGGCTTCGGCACCGCCGGGCCGGCGTACCTGTGGTCCTGGCCGATGGTGCTGGTCGGCCAGCTGGCGGTCGCGCTGTGCTTCATGGAGCTGGCGGCCAAATACCCCATCGCCGGGTCGGTCTATAACTGGTCCAAGATCCTCGGCAGCCGGATGGTCGGCTGGTCGTCGGGCTGGCTGATGCTCACGGCCTCGATCGTGACCCTGTCGGCGGTGGTGCTGGCGCTGCAACTCAACCTGCCGAAGCTGTGGAGCGGCTTCCAGATCGTCGGCAACGGCAGCGGCACCTACGATTTCGCGACCAACGCAGTGATCCTGGGCTCGGTCCTGATCGCCTTCACCACCGTCGTCAATGCGCTCGGCGTGCGGCTGATGGCGATGATCAACAGCGCGGGCGTCTTCATCGAGCTGATTGCCGCCTGCCTGATCGCGCTTTTCCTGGCGCTCAACATCAAGCGGGGTCCTGAAATCTTCTTCTCCACCCACGGCTACGGTGCCGGCAAGAGCGGCGGATACCTGAGCGCCTTCCTGGTGGCATCGCTGGCCTCCGGGTATGTCATGTACGGCTTCGACACCGCCAGCTCGCTCGGTGAGGAGACCCTGGAGCCCCGGCGCACCGCGCCGCGGGCCATTCTGCGGGCCATCCTGGCTTCGTTCGTCATCGGCGGCGCAATCCTGGTGTTTGCCGTCATGGCGGCTCCCAATCTGGCCGATCCGCAGATCGGCAGCGGCAACGGCGGCTTGCAATACATCGTCGAGCAGGTGATGTGGGGTCCGCTGGGCAGAATATTCCTGGTCTGCATCGTCGTCGCGGTGACCGTGTGCTCGCTCGCCGTGCATACGGCGGCAATCCGCCTGACCTTCGCAATGGCACGCGACAATGCCTTGCCGTTCGGCGAGCGGCTGGCGCGGGTGAATGCTCAGACGCAGACGCCGATCGTTCCCGCGATCCTGATCGGCGTGATCGCCGAGCTGATCCTGGTCCTCAACATCGGACAGCCCAAGATCTTCACCGTGCTGACGTCGATTGCCGTCATCATGATCTACCTGGCGTATCTGCTGGTGACGGTGCCGTTGCTGCGCAAGCGCCTCGCGGGGCAATGGCCACCCGCGGATCTTGCGGCCGGCGGCTACTTCAGCATGGGCAGATGGGGAATGTTGGTGAACATCGTCGCGGTCGTGTGGGGCGTGGCGATGGCGCTCAATCTGGCGTGGCCGCGCGAGGCCGTCTACGGCGCGCCCTGGTACAACACCTGGGGAGCGTTCGTCTACATCGCCATCATCTTTGGCGCGGGTCTATGGTGGTACGCCATCAAGGGTCGCCGTCACATCGGAACGTTGGCGGCGCATACACTCGATGGTGGCATCGCCAGCGGCGGCTAGCGGGTCGTCATTCCCGGGCAGGTTCCGAGCGACGCCGGAAGAGGAGGTAGGCCGCGAAAGCCACCGCGATCGAGATCGCGCTCGCCCAGAATTCCTTTACATGGTCCTTGTCGAGCGCCATGGCGATGAGCACCAGCACCATGGCCGCGATCGCGGCATAACTGGCCCAGGGATAGAACCACACCCTTAGCTCGGGCGGGCCCAGGCCGGCGCGGGTGCGCGCCCGCCGCAAGCTGATCTGGGCGGCGCAGGTCACCCCGTAGATCACGACGATCAATGCCCCCGATGCATTCACCAGAAAGGCGAATACCCCCGAGGGCGCGAGGTCATGCGCGAGGATGCCGATGAAGCCGGCGACGCTGCCGATGAGGACCGAGCGCGCGGGCACGCGCCGTGAATTGAGCCGCACCAGTGCGCGCGGGGCATCGCCGCTCGCGGCGAGCACGAAAAGAACGCGCGAGACAACATAGAACGAGGAGTTCAGGCACGACAGCACCGCCGTCAGGATGATGGCCTTCATGATCTGGGCCGCATAGGGCACCCTGATCGAGTCGAGCGCGATGACGAAGGGTGAGACACCCGAGGGCACCTTGTCCCACGGCACGATGCAAACGATGAGCCCGATCGATCCCAGGTAGAAGAGGAGGATTCGACCGACGACCGACGACACCATCCGCGCGACCGCCCGGGCCGGATCCGGCGATTCGACGGCCGCGATGGTTGCGATCTCGGAGCCCATCATCGAGAAGAAGACCGTCGTCACGGCCGTCACGATGGCGAAAGGTCCTTTGGGGAAGAGTCCACCGTGGGCCATCCACATCTGCAAGGTACCCTGATGCGGTCCCATCGTTCCCAACAGGAAGGCGGCGCATACCGCGATGAAGACGAGGATGGCCGAGACTTTGATCGAGGCGAACCAGAACTCGAATTCCGCATACGAGCGGGTCGACATCAGATTGACGGCGGTCATCGCCGCCATCAGCACCGTGCCGATCACGATCTTGGGGATCCCCGGGAACCACTCCTGCAGGATCACCGCCCCGGCGATCGCTTCCACCGGGATCACGATGATCCAGAAGTACCAGTACAGCCAACCTACGGTGAAGCCCGCCCAGTTGCCGAAGCCGGCGCGCGAGAACTCGGTGAACGATCGGATGTCGGGTCGGGACACCGCCATCTCGCCCAGACAGCGCATGACGATCAGGACCATCAAGCCGGTGAGCACGTAAGTCACGATCACCATCGGTCCCGTTGCGGCGATGGCGACGCTGCTGCCCACGAAAAGCCCGGCGCCGATGATGCCGCCGATGCTGATCATCGTGACGTGCCGGGGGCGCAGCGTGCGGCTGAGCTCCGGAACGTCGTTGTGGGCGAGCGTACCGGCGCCGCTGCTGTCTGCTGGCGTATTCACGTGTTTTGGGCGCACCCCCGTTGTTCTGTGCCCTCTACTTGAGCATCACTCGACGCCACGATCAAGGGCCGCCATGTCGGGTCCGTCATGGCGGCTGTCGTGCACTTTCTAGCGTTTACGCCTGCGCCTCGGCGCCCAGCAGGGCCTTGACCTCGAGAAAGTCGCGCAGGCCATACTCGCCCCACTCGCGCCCGTTGCCCGATTGCTTGAAGCCACCGAAGGGAATGCCCATGTCGCTTGGCGCGCCATTGAGCGTCACCCGGCCGGCGCGGATCTTCCGGCCGATGCGACTGGCGTGTGCGAGATCGCGCGACCAGACATAGGCCTGCAGGCCGTAGGGGGTGTCGTTGGCGATTCGGAGCGCCTCATCCTCGTCGCGATAGGGCAGGATCGACACGACGGGCCCGAAGATTTCCTCGCGCGCGATGGTCATGTCGTTGCGGACACCGGAGAAGATCGTCGGTCGGACGAAGTAACCCTTCTCGAGCCCTGCGGGGCGGCCTTCGCCGCCGGCGATGAGCTTGGCGCCCTCCTTGATGCCCTTGGAAATGTAGCTCTGGACCCGCTCGAACTGGATCTTCGATACGACGGGCCCGACCTCTGTCTTCTCCGAGGTGGGGTCGCCAACGAGCACCGCCTCGGCGCTCTTTTTGGCGAGCGCCTCGACTTCCGCCATCCGGGCGGCAGGGACCAGCAGTCGCGTCGGCGCGTTGCAGGACTGGCCGGAGTTCTCGAACACGTGCGCCACGGTGACTTTCACGGCCTTCTCGAAATCGGCGTCGTCCAACAGAATGCTGGGCGATTTGCCGCCGAGCTCCTGGTGGACGCGCTTGACGGTCGCGGCCGCGAGCCGCGCGACTTCGGTGCCGGCGCGGGTCGAGCCGGTGAAGGACACCATGTCGACGTCGGGGTGGGCGGCGAGCGCCGCACCGACCTCGAGGCCCGTTCCGTTGATGAGATTGAATACCCCCGGCGGAACGCCTGCGGCGTCCATGACCTCGGTCCAGATAGCTGCGCTGAAGGGCGAGAATTCCGAAGGCTTCAACACCATGGTGCAACCGGCGGCGAGGGCGGGGACGACCTTCGCCGCAACCTGGTTCATGGGCCAGTTCCACGGAGTGATGAGGGCGCACACGCCGACCGGCTCGAGGCTCAGGCGGTGCGCGCCGCGGCGCTCCTCGAATTCGAATGTCTTGAGCACATCGATCATTGCCGAGATGTGCCCGATCCCGATGGCGGCCTGCGACCCATTGGCGAGTCTGGTCGGAGCGCCCATCTCCACGCGCATGGCGTCCGCGATGTCCTGATAGCGCTTCCGGTAATGCGTTCGGATTTTCTCCAGCAAGGCGCGCCGCTCTTCCCGCGAGGTCTGGGAGAAGGATTCGAAGGCGCGACGTGCGGCCGCGACGGCCCGGTCCACGTCCTTGGCGGAGCCCATGGAAATGACGCCCCCGGACGCCTCCGTCGCGGGGTTAATGACCGTGAATTCCTTCGGCTCGGCGGGGTCGGTCCAGCGACCATCGATATAGAACTTGCGGTAGTCGTACGCCATGGTGATCCCGGTGCATCTGCGTGATGCCCCAATTTTACTACGCCCGGGGCCTGCGCCCCTAAGAGACTCTCAGGAGTCGCCGCGAGTGGGCCGCCGGCGGGACGGCCGGCGTTGCGCCGCCCCGGGGGCGGCTCCGGCCTGGCGATCCATCTCGCCGCGCAGCTGTGCGGTGGCCCCCGCCGATAAGGCCCCGAGCCGCGCCTCAATGGCCTCGATCGAAGGCCGTGGCCCGCGAACGTGCGTTTCGAGCGTTTCGCGCATCGCGCGCAGATGCTCCGGCGTGGTCCCGCAGCAGCCACCGATGATGCGCGCCCCGGCATCGAGCGCGGCGCGTGCGTACTCGGCCATGAGTTCGGGTGTTCCGTTGAATCTGATCGCCCCGTTGACATATTGCGGTATGCCACAGTTCGCCTTCGCGACGAGGACCGCCGACGGGTCGGCCGCCGCCGCGAGATTGACGATCGAAGCAACCAATTCCGCGGCACCCACGCCGCAATTGCTGCCGCAGGCCGCCAACTGGTGCTTATGTGAAAGGCGTGCGAGCTCGGCGGGTGTGATGCCCATCATCGTCCTGCCGTTGGTGTCGAAGCTGAGAGTCGTCACAACCGGAAGTGCCGTCCGGCGCGCCCCTTCGATAGCCGCTTCGGTTTCCTCGGCCGAGGACATCGTCTCTATCCACAGGATGTCGGCACCGCCGCGGGCGAGGGCCTCAGCCTGCTCCGCGAAAGACTCGCGCGCATCGGCCGCCGAAAGCGGTCCAAGCGGCTCCAGAATCTCACCGGTGGGTCCCATGCTGCCGCCCACGAGCACGATGCGGCCCGCGCGATCTGCCTCGGCCCGTGCGAGCGCCGCCGCGGACTCGTTCAGCTCCGCCACTCGACCTTCGGCCTTGTGTAATTTCAGACGATGTCGGTTGCCGCCGAAGCTGTTGGTTAGGATGATGTCGGCGCCGGCCTCGATGAAGCTGCGCTGCAGCTCGCGGATCCTTTGCGGATGCTCGATGTTCCAGAGCTCAGGGGCGTCGCCACTCGTCAACCCGCGCAGGAAGAGATTGCTGCCCATCGCGCCATCGGCGAGCAGCCACGGGCGCTGCGCGAGCAGGGGCGTCAATCGGTCGGTCGTCATCGTCGGTCCCAGGTCTCAATGGTACGGTCCAGCTTAGCACGCGGCCCCACCGTGTCCCGGGACCGGCGGCTCAAGTCCTCAAACCCTGTAACGTACGCTGGTACACGGCAAAACCTTCGCCGGAGAAGCAGCAGAAGATTACTTCCTCGAGGCAATTGCTCCGGTCGGTGAATGCCCTGACCGTGGAGACAGCGACCTTCGTCGCGAGCCCGAGCGGATATGCGTACGCTCCTGTGCTGATGGCCGGGAACGCAATGGACCTGAGATTGTGCCCGGTTGCCAACCGAAGGGAAGACTCGTAACAGGCTGCCAGAAGCTGCGGCTCGCCCCGATTGCCGCCGGTCCATATTGGACCGACCGTATGGATGATCCAACGTGCCTTGAGCTTGTATGCGTTGGTAATGCGAGCCTCACCGGTTGGACAGCCGCCGATCTTGCGGCACTCTTCCAGAAGGCCCGGGCCGGCGGCGTAGTGAATCGCTCCGTCAACGCCGCCGCCCCCGAGAAGCGAACTGTTCGCAGCGTTTACGACTGCGTCGACATCGAGGGTGGTGATGTCGGCACGGACGGCATGTATTTGGGGAGCCAAATATCACCTGCTAGAACAACGGTCCCGTGTCTTCAGGGGCATGACGGACTGGATCGCCACTTTAAAATGTCTCCCGTATCGATTTGGCGAGAGTCATGCGGCGACCTCGAGTCTCCGACTCGAACGAAATCACTGAAGTAGGACGGAACGCCCTGAGAGGGGTATGTGCCTCCGGCAGTAACGGTGTAGTGAAGGTGTGGGAATAGGGCATCGCCGGAGAATCCTATTCTTCCGAGCATTTCGCCGGCTTTGACCCTTTGTCCCTGGTGAACGGCAACGGTTCCGGCCTCCAGATGGAGAAGCCAACTGAACCGGCCGTCGTCGGCGCGTATCACAATATGATTACCGAATCCGTTCGGATCGATGGCCTCGGCGGCTGATGGCGTCACGGCCACGCCGTTCAGAAATCTGTTATCAGGCACGCCGTCAACCACAGTCACTGCAATGCCGCTCACAGGCGAGAACACCGGCGAACCGAAACTCAGCCAATTTTGCTTTCGATTGAGGTCACGGTGGAAAAGCTGTCCGTCCGCGTCGATCTTCACGAAATCGTAAGCATAGAGATTGGCATTGACCGAGCCCGCGATGTTCCCCGCCGCATGCGCCACGAGATCGCGGCGGCGATGATGTGACAGCAGGTCGTGCCCGTCATGCACCAAAGATAAGCCGTGCAACGGCAGACAGTAAGGCGCCAGGTTGGGATTCGCGGGCCTTATCTCAACTACCGCAATCGCATCTCCCTGGGCAAGGAAAGGAGGGATGGGTTTGGTCTCGTTCAGAAACACCAGCTCCAATTGAATGCGCGCAAGATCGACGCTCTTGCGATAGCGATCGAAGGGCTGAAAAAAATCAGCGTATCCATGGGGAGGAACGATCGAGCTGCCAAGGATGGTCAGAGCCGGGGGCGAGCCGTTTCCGCTCACTTCGCGCTCGAGCTCGAGGCGGCCTTCGGCGTCATATACCTTCTCCCGAATGACGGCCAGACGGAGGGGCGATTTTCCGGGGTTATGGACTATCAAATCGAAATTGAGCTGCTGGTCGCTTTCGCGTTGCTCGATCGTCGGGGTCGCGGGTACTGAGCGGGCATCCACACCCGCGGATACCGGGACCCACGGTGCAGCCCATGTCTGCCAGGCGCTGGCGACGAAGATGAGGGCTGCCCAGCGGAAGCCGCGACGGCCGACCTCGGCATTGGCGCTCATGGTCAAATCCGACTCAGATCGTCAACAGCTCTTCGAAGAAGCCACCGAACTCCTCGGTCCGATCGACGAAATGGATCTCCAGAATCCAGTGACGCGCAGCGCCCTTGCCATCGGGTTCGCGGATCCTCTGCTCATTGCCGTGGCGAATCGAGAAGCGCTGCGGCTCCGCCGGGGTACGCTCGTGAGGAAAGTGACCTATGAGGTGCCCGGCTGTGGGCGCGCCGAATTCCCAGCCCCCCTCAGCGGCGAGATTGCTGACGAAGTCGTAGAGGCTGCCCGCTGCCAGGTCGGGCGTGTCCACATATAATTGTTTTCCCTTGCGAAATGCCGCTTCCATGTCCGAGACCAGTTTGTGCTTGCGGGCGTCGTGGCCGAGGACGTAAGTGCGACCGAAGTCGGCTTCCCAGGCGTTGAAGACGGGCCCGAAATCGAGAAAGACTGTTTCGTCCTCGCCGAGTCGTCGATCAGGAGGCTCGGCGTAATAGCCCAGGAGTGTGTTCGGTCCGGACCGGACGATGCGGCGATGCCAGTGTCTGCGCACGCCAAAGTTTCGCTCGGCAATGACGTGGATCTCCTCGCTGAGCTCGCTCTCGAGCACCCCGGGGCGGATCAGCCCGCCGGTAACGACTTCCGCAAACAGCTCCTCAGCTTTGTGCTGGGCCTCGATCAGCGCTTCTTCCACGGATGACAAGCTATGGACCTCGATGATGAATCGGACTAGTGCCGCGCTTCCGATAGGAGACTCGCGAAGTCTTCCGCGGCGATATTTCCCCCGGAACAGATCACGCCGACTCTTTGGCCCAGGTTCAGGCCGCGAGGTTTTCCCGCCAGAGCAGCCGCCAGCGCACTTGCGCCGCTCGGTTCCAAGACCAGTTTCAGGGACTCGACCGCCGCACGCATGGCGAAGCGCACCTCTTCATCGGTGACATTCCAAGCGCCGCTGAGAGTTCTCAGCAGGACAGAGAAGGGCACGGCTCCGGGGGAGTTGGCCTGCAGTGCGTCGCACAAGGTAGGAGACGGGGGCCCATTGCGGTGGCGCTCTCCCGCGGCGAGTGAGCGAGCCAGGTCGTCATATCCCGCGGGTTCCACGGCGATCAGTCGCGTGGTGGAGCCATGCGCACGCAACGCGAGCGCTATGCCCGCCGCCAGACCGCCACCGCCGGCAGGCACCAACAGGGTATCCAGCGGTTGGTCCTCGCCGATCGCCTCGAGCTGCTGCAGCAATTCGGTTCCCAGACTGGAATGCCCGAGCACTACGTCCGAGTCATCGAAAGGGTGCAGCAGCGTCAGTCCCTCGCTCTCGGCCAGGTGTGCCGCATGCTCCGCTGCAATCACTTCGCGTGGTCGTCCATCGGCCTCAGCGACGACCACGCGCGCTCCGTATCGTTGAGTGCCGCGAATTTTGAGTTGCGGCACGTTCGGAGGCATGACGATGGTCACGGGCACGCCGAGCAGCTGGCCGGCTCGCGCCAGACCTTGGGCGAAGTTGCCCGAGGAGAAAGCGACCACTCCGTTGCGACGCTGCCCGGGCTGCAGCTGCTTCAACCGGTAAAATGCTCCGCGCAGCTTGAAGGACCCCGTGTACTGCAGCGATTCCGCCTTGACGAAGAGCTGACATCCGGCGACTTCGTCCAGCGCGGGAGAGGTCAGCAACGGTGTCTCGCGCGAAATAGCCCGAACGGTTTCGTAGATTCGATTCGTGGTCGACCGCACGGTGTCCAGGAGTGACGCTTGCATTCAGTTGTCCCGGTAGCGGACGCAGGCGCCGGTCACGCCGATCACTTACGCGCGCACATATGCCCAGGCCTGCAGGCCCGACTTCAGTCTCACCTGCACACGCGTGTAGTCCGAAACTTCATATCGGTCCGCCGCCATGAGCTCTTCAGATGTGATCCTGAACACCATCCCAGGCACTTGATCGGAGAGATTGCTGCTGCGCGCGGCAATCGCGTGATGTGACTTGCCGCTCTTCTCGACTACCGCCTGATCGCGAATCGCGAGCAGAGATGTCCGGTATCCTGGCAATGCGTCCGAGCTGCCGGTTAGCTCCCGCCCGAAGCTGGCCAGCTGGACCGCCTTATCCTGCAGTGTTCCGTAGGAAAAGAGCAGCACCGTAGAATCCGGTGATTTTTCCAAGGTGTCCGCCTCCAGGAAGATCGGGGTGGCCCGAGAGGGTGCACGTCATTATAAATTATGGCGAGGCTGAAGGGCCAATGGCATGGCCTCCGGAGCTCGTCGAGTGGGGGCCTGTCGCTGCGACCCTTGGCCCTTATCTCGGTCCGGCGGCGCGTCGTAGCCGCACGATGCGTCCAAGGCTGCAAGCTGCCAGCCCCAGGAGCATGAATGGATCCACAGCACCGCCACCGCCCCCACTCGGAGTGCTACTGGCGCTGACACTGGCGCCCCCGCTGGTACTGCCGCTACTGCCGGTGCTCGATTGCAGTTCGGCTAGCGCGGCCGGAGCCTGGATAAAGCCATAGCCGGATTGGTAGTTGGGACTCGGGCTGCCCATTGCCAGCGCGCCGTCGCGCAGCGCCTGATAGATGTCTTCCGGCGTCGCACCGCTGTCCGCCTGGCGAAGTAGCGCAGCGATGCCTGCCGCGTGCGGAGTCGCCGCAGAAGTGCCGAAGAAGTCTGGATAGTTCGGGTCATTCTGGCACTCGCTGATCGAGGTGTTCAGCAGTCCATCATTCGGAAAAGCGGGGTCCGAGGCCAGCGTGAATCCGAGAAAGGTGTCGTTTGCGCCATCGGGACCGACGAAATCGGGCTTCTGTCGATAGATCGGGGTCGCCAGGCGATTGCCCGAGGTGTCGAACAGGATCGGAGCACCCCCCGAGGATGAGAATGACTCGAGCCTCGCCGGAGTGGTACCGCAGGCCGGTGTGTTGAAGTAGAAAGCGGCGCCGACCGCTGCGGCGCCGGCGGCGCCCGGGTGTCCCTGGAGCGTCGGGCCTTCGGGAGAGAATTCGTTGATCGTACTGCCGAGACCGTCGTCCTCGACCGCGACGATGATGCGCCCGGGAGCTGTCGTCCCATTGACCAAACCGATCTCGATGTCGATGCTCTCCTGCGAGGAGTTATCGCTTCCAGTCGCCGGATTGGCAATGATCATCACCTGATAGGGGTCGGCGCCGATCGCATTCACGCCCGAGCAACTGGTGACGCTGCCGTCATTGTTGATCAGTACATCGTTACCGCTCGAACCTGTGAGACAGACATCGATCTGGCTGCTGGCACCTGGGCTGCCGGGTGAGCCGGTTACATAGGGTTGATCCCATTCAACCACGAGAGCAACGAACTCACCTGGCGTGAGGGGAGGGATGGTCACGGGCAGCTCGGTCGTGTGGGTCGCTCCGGTGGTATCGAAGTTGAGCAGCGACTCATTGGGATTGATGGCCGATGGCGTCGTGAAGCTCGGCGCCACATTCTGGTAGGAAGGAGTGTCCTGGCCATTGCCGGCGGCTGAGAAATACGCCGCACCGTCCCCTTCGACGGTATCGACCGCCTGAGAGATCAGGCCATCCTGGAAGAATGGCTCATCGAAAAAGCCGACGTCGTCGGCAATAACCTGGGCACCGGCGCTCTGCAAAGCTTCAATGCCGTCGGCGAAATCCGCCTCGCTACCGGCACTGGTATAGAACGCGAGCTTGGCGTCCGGCGCTACTGCATGGATGATCTGCAGCATGGCGCGCCCTTCATCGGTGAAGGGCAGCTCGAGAGGCTGATTGTCTGAGTCGTAGTACTGATATTGAAGACAGGGCGCTTCCTCGAGCACGTCCACACTCGAGGGCAGCGCGCCGGTCGAGACGTCGCTGGCATAGTCGGCAGTGAAGCCGTTGTATGCGTAGCCCTCCGGCCCGGAGGCGGGTACCGCGCCACCGGAAGCGGCGTACGCTGCATAGCAATCGAAACTGTCGCTGAGCACGCCAACCATGATTCCGGCGCCGGTAAGCGAGGGGTTGTCGCTACGGAGAGCGCTGCTACCCTGTGCGTAGTCCCCCTGAGTTGCCACCACACCGCGTGTGCGCGACATCGCGGCGCGCATCGAAACGATCTGCGAGAGGGTTGCGGCCGCTTGAATCTGGTTTACCGGCAACCACCCACCGACGTCATTGCGAAATACTGCCGCGTGCTGCAATCCGAGGCTCATCAACGCCGACTCGAGCGCCTGCGGATCGGTGCGCGTGACGGCATCGATCGCTACCATCGGTGTCGAGGCGGGTCCGGCAGCCTGGAATCGCGCGGCGGGACTCAGCGCACGCAGGGCGGCGATCGAGGAAGTTGATCGTGCCAGCAGGGCGTGGCGCGAGAGGTCCGCGAGGACGCCGTCGAGCTTGCTCGAGCTGGCGGTTTGAATGCCACGGATGCCACTGGCATAAAGCGTCGCGCTGCCGTCTGCCATGCGATGCTGCGTAGCAGCTTTCAGAGCTACGGGCGCCAAAGCCATCGTCATCGCACACAGTGCCCAACGTGCCATCGCGAGTGTTCGTGACATGAGTTGCACCTCTCCCGACCTCTGAGCTCGATTAGGATCTGCGATGAGCGTCGCCTTGACAATCGGGTGTGTTCACGAGCATCTGACAATTGACGCCAGCTGATGGTTTGTCCCTGCAATCAACGTTCATGTTCATGCTCCTGGGCCGGAGCATTGTAACTAAAAGTGAGGGATCCCCACGAACGGGGGGTTGTGTGCTGGGACCGCGGCTCCTATCTTTGCGTCCCAGCGAAGAGCCCGGGAGGCGCGCAATGCGAGCACTGCCGATCGCCGCGACGATACTCTGCATCCTGACGCGGCAAGGCGTTGCCCAGACGGTCGGTTCCCCGGACCAGTCCAGCCCGCCAGAGCAGTCCAGTACCCCGGAGCAGTCCACCCCGCTGGCGCAGTCGACTCCGCCGCTTCAGGGCACGGTTGAATATGAGTCGCCACGTCAGCAGGTCATCACCCAAATGGATGTGACCCAGGCTGCCGGCAGCGTCCGCAAGGATGCCACCGATGGAATCGGAGCGCCGCAAGTCGGGCTCGACCCGAGATATCCGTCGAGCGCGGAGCATTGGGACGATGTCAAGGCACGCTATCCCGGCGCAGCGGGCGCCTACGAGCCGTGTGTCGATGACTATCTTCAAGCCACCCAGGCCATCAAGCAGGTTGCGCCGCTTACCCGGCGGCCGACATGGGACGTGAGCGGCAAGCAGATCAACGGCGCGATCCAACAGGCGGCCGACCTGGTATCAGCGGGGGACAAATGAATGGGGCAGGTCCAGCAGGGCCCCAGTCCTACACGGGCGCCGAGCCCCAACTACGGCCCCATCATGACTCCGGTGTTGGCGCCCCCTCCGCCGCAGCCTGGCCCCACGCAGCCTCCACCGTCACCCGTGCTGCAGGGTAGCGCCCAGTCCAATCAGCCACTGAGCGGCGGCACGACGGCATATCCGCCACAGCAGTCCGTTCCGCCATGGAACCCTGCGCCGGCCCGGCCCCGGTATGCGTATACCACTATCCAGTACCCTGTCGGAACGCGGCTCGCCACGCAGAACATCTGCATCACCTGGAACGCCCCGACGACGATCAATGGTGCGAGTGTGAAGTTCGACCTGACGCCTAGCGGAACTGTGCAGTTCTTCGCGAAGGCATCCGGACTCCTGTACACGAACGCCATCCGCCTCACTCAGTTGATCGACGTCTACGGTCAAGCCCACTCTTTCAACGCGACGCTGACTTTCACGGAAAATCCCTGTCCTCCGTGACCCGAGGGGTGCGGCGCGCCGCATCGGCGGAGGGTTCCGGACCAGTTCTTGAAATCTGCGGCCTGATAGGCACGGACAGGGGTCGTTTCGACCGAGCTTTTCGCTGAGTTCTTTGTAGCCGCGCACGATCCTTGTTCCGCGCTTGACGTGCGTCTCTGACGGGGAACCCTTTCCTTCGCTTACTGGTGACCTCGAAAGCACTCGGTGCCGAGGTGCTTGCTATTGAACCGCATGGGACACCCCCGCTTCTGCCCGATTAGCCGGGAGGCGCATGGTACGGTAATGCTGATTTAGGCACAACGAAACAGCGTTCTGCCGGCGTTCCGTATATTGCCCGGCCGCTTGCGCCCGGTGCGCGCTACCGGAGAACTTCCGAAAGCTGGAGATCGATCGCGGTCTGCTGGATCCTGCGCGCCGTCCCGGCGCGGCGCGGCTTCAGGCGGTGATAAGCGCGCGCCAGCCAGCGTCGCTCGGGCCAGGACTCTCGGGACAATTCACGAACCAACCGCGGCTCGGTCCAGGGAACATCGTGGTCGCTCGAATCAAGCAGCGGGCTGTCGGGATTCCACGCCAGTGCCTGAGGAAAGAATGCGATCTGATCACTCTGGAGTGGCTTCTGTGTCCGGCCCGAAGGCGGCATACCGAGGTGTGCGCACAACGCGCCCGCCAGATCGCCGCGGTCGCCCAAAACCAGGTGCCCCAGTTGAGTGCAGCGCGGATTCACCTCGATCAGCCATGCCGCACCAGAGCTCTCGTGCAGCATGAAATCGAAGCCGCAGAAACCGGACAAATGCAGACCGCGCACCAGCGTCGCGGCCACCTGCTCGATCTCGGGGTGACTCATCACCCGCACGATGGTACTGGCCCCTGTTGCACCCTGGCTGCACAACACCTCGACGGTTACAGTTCCCAGCACATTGCCTTGCCAGCACGCGACCATCGCATTGGCGGCGCGGCCGGGGATGAACTTCTGCAACGAAGCGGACGGTCGCCCTTTGCGCAACGGCGCCCAGAACGCCAAAGGGTCTCTGTCCACCAACCAACGCTTCAACGCCTGTCCCGCTGGCGGCACTTTCGACATCTGGCGCCACGCGACGATGCATTCCTGTGGATCGTCCACGATCTGAACGCCGAGTCCGCCCGAGCTACTGTCAACCTTGAGAGCCACGCGCCCCGGATTCGCCGCGAACCATTCGCCAATATCCGCCTCGGACGCGATGGCACGCGTTGGTGCAACCGGCACTCCGGGTTCGCGCGCGCGGTCCGCGCAGCCAACGCGACTGCGCAGCGTGTTGTAATATTCTGGGGCGCCGAGTGATTGCTGGATGAGCGCGCGATGCTCGCTGCGCGACCCGTGTAGCGCGTGGAGTTGCGCGACCGCGCGATCGTCGCATGGAATCACCAGATCGGGCTGCGCGCGCGCGACGGCCTGCTCGAGCGCAGCCATGGAGTCGAAGTGGTTGTAGGAATACAGCGTTCCAATGCCGGTAACTGTCCCCGGTACGTGGCCCAGGGGCACAACGCGGTCCTGGGCGCTGGCTCGTCGGCAATCGATATTGCCGCACTGCTGCATGATTCTGGCGCCAAAGTTGAGTTGGTTGCCCGGCGTGATGCCATTAATTTCCATGTCCCTACGATTGAGCCGCGTCCGCTGCTGCAACGCGTACTGAACCCACGCTCCGGGCTTGGGTTAGGGTGGCGATCCCGCCTGGCGACCGATGCTCCCTTGCTGTTTCACAAAATGCCAGAGGGCCTTCGGCTGCGGGTCGTGCGCAATCATCTCGGCCCGGCTCCAGGTTGGTTCATGACCGAGCGGGTGGTTGGCCGGTTTCCGATGCATGTGGGCGCGACTATCGAGAGTCTGACCGAGCAGGGCGGGCGAGCACGGCTGGCACTGCGCAAAGGTGATGGCAGCAAGGCCGAACTGACGGTGGATCATGTCATCGCCGCCACCGGCTACCGGCCGGCTCTGGAGCGCTTGCCCTTTTTGGATGCGCAGTTGCGCGGCCAGATTCGTACCGCCGGTGGCGCTCCGGTACTCAGCGACGCGTTCGAATCCTCGGTTGCCGGGCTCTATTGGGTGGGGCTGGCTTCAGCCAACAGTTTCGGCCCTCTGGGGCGCTTTGCTTACGGAGCGGGCTTCACCGCGCGGCGCCTGGCGCGCAAGTTGGGCGCGCGCCGGCATGTCAGAGAATTCGTCGCAGTCGCCGGTTGAGGGTCGGCGGTAGCACGGAGATCTGACGCGCCGCAGGGCAGCGTACGGCGGACGATGAAAGCGGTGCCGGAAAGGAGTGGACTACCTTTCAGCTGATCGTAAGATGGTGCGCTCTTCCGCTGGGGGACTTGTGATGAAGCGTCGCATCGGACTGTCGATCGGGCTGCGGCTCGCGTATCAAGATCTTCTCATGCCCGCGGTACCGGCTGCTTTCCGCGTGTTATTGCTTGGCCTTTTGCTCGCATTCGCGAGTACGACCGTGTTCGCCGAGGACGCACTGCCCAACGGTTTCGCCGCGAAGATCGACGGGATCGCGCGCGATGCCTTGGCGAAGTCCGGTGTGCCCAGCGCCTCGATCGCAGTGGTGCGCGGCGGCAAATGCGTCTATGTCAAGGCTTACGGCGATGCGCGAATCGATCCGATAGCCCCGGCGACGCCCGCGATGCGCTACAGCGTTGGGTCGATCAGCAAGGAGTTCACAGTCGCGGCGATCCTGATGTTGCAGCAGCAGGACAAGCTCAGCCTCGACGACAAGGTCGCAAAGTATTTCCCCGAGCTTACCGATGCCGACCAGATAACGATTCGACAACTGCTTTCCCACACTTCCGGCTACCAGGACTTCTGGCCGCAGGATTACCTGTTCCCGATGATGAAGCATGCGATTACACCGGCCTTCATCATGGACACGTGGGGCAAGAAACCGCTGGATTTCGTGCCGGGCGCGAAGTGGCAATACAGCAACACGAATTATACGATTGCCGGCGCCATCGTGCAGAAGCTGACCGGCCAGGTGCCGTTCGAATTCCTGCAGCAACATGTGTTTTCAGAGCTTGGCATCCGCGATGCCTACGATAGCAACCTACGCGCCTTGCCTGCCACCGATGCGCGCGGCTACTCGCGCTACGCTCTCGGCGCTTTGCGTCCGTCGCAAAAGGAAGGCGTGAATTGGATGTACGGTGCGGGTGAGCTGGCTATGACCGCTGGCGACCTCGCGAAATGGGACATCGCGATGATCGATAACACGCTGCTGGCGCCTGCCTCGTGGCGGGAGATGGAGGCCGATGTCCTGCTCAACGACCGCCTCGCTTCCGGTTATGGGCTCGGTGTTTTCGTCGGCGACATGGATGGACACCGTATGATTTCCCACGATGGTGAGGTAGAGGGATTCACGGCGGGAAATTACGTGTTTCCCGACGATCGCATAGCGGTGGTCGTGCTAACTAATCAGGACGCGGTGGGCACCTTCGGCGTGATCGGCAAGGGTATCGCGAAGGCGCTGTTCGAGGTACACGATCCAGCTGCGAACAAGGCGCTGGCACAGGCGATGGCGATCTTCGCCGGCCTGCAACGCGGCAGCATCGACCGCGGGCTGTTCACCGCCAACGCCAACAGCTACTTCGACGCCACTGCTCTGCACGACTATCAGGCCAGCCTTGCGACACTCGGCGAGCCGCAATCCTTCACAATACGCGCGGCGCGCATGCGGGGCGGCATGCAGATGCGCGCCTACAACGTGATCTTCTCGAGGATGGAGCTCGAGATCGTTACGTACGCGTTGCCGGACGGCAAGCTGGAGCAGTATCTGGTTTCGTCAGCGGATTGATTGGAATCGCGGATAGGGCTACCGCACTTCGTTCAAGAGTGACTTAGCGGTCAGCTCGTAGACGGCAGATACATGGCTGCGATGTAGAGAATAATTGATGCAAGGCTTGCCAGTATGAGTCCAGCGGTCGCCACAGTAAGATCCCATGTTGCGAATGCGGACGGTGGATTCTGGGCGACTCTATTCCTGAAGAATCGCCGCAGTGAATTCAGCCCTTCTCGCTTGGAGGCTCGGCTGAGGTATCGATACCAGATGTACAAGGAGCGCGAAGAAATGTACGCGGTAGCGAGAGCGCACAGTGCGTTGGCAAGATTTCCGTAGTTGGTTGCCTGCGCGGCATTAAAAGTCATCCGGAACGACCCGCTTCTCGCACGGAGAGGACGAGCCTCGCGATGTCTTCCTGAACGCGGGAGCTTTGCATCACACTGCAGATTTCCGGAGCTGCGCGCCTCCCAGCGGTGCCCACAGTCGATGCGCTCGCGGGGTAATCAGTGCTGCGAATCACTGCATCGATTTCTGTGCGCAGTTTATTCATGTAGTCCATGATCTCAGAGAGATGCACACCAATATCAGCGGCCGATTCCGACGGTGAAGCAGCATGGGAGGACACCGCCTTGAGCGTTACTTGCATGTCCAGAGCAGCAGCGAGCCGACACAATGTCATCGCCGTCGGGCCTTGTGGGAGCGTTGCTTTCTCAACCTTTGAGATATCCGGCTGTGCAACACCCGAACGCTCTGCCAATTCCGCCTGCGACCAGCCACGTTCCGATCGGGCTACCCGGATTGCGGAACCAAGCTGAATGAGTTGTCTATACTGATCCGACTCCGCCTTCTGCTCCGGAGAAAGATCTGCAAGACGCTGCTTAAAGAATGACATCGTCGCTCCTTCACCATGGATCGCGTGCTCGTGCCAACGCCTCGCGTATGGCGGCGTCCGCCGAGATACCATGACCGCAAATTAACCAGCGAAACCGCCGCACGTTTCCAAAGGACAGCCGCTCCTCGAGGCACAGTACGAACTTGTCCAAACTCCATGTGTAAAGGGTGAATATGCCTTGTACGTGTGCGTACTCGGCACCGCCGTAAGACGTCTCACCAATATCGGCGATCCTTTCCGGCCACACCCTCCGGTAATCCTGCCGTGTACTCAAGCGCTCAATCTCCTCCAGAAACTCGTCCATCAGAGTGTCTGATTTGAGAGTCGTCGGATCGGCAGGTGGGAGCGCCTGCAGGTCCTTCGGAACGCGCCAATGAACATCAAATGCCGTCATAGCCTAGCACATATTAATAGCGAATTCGCTCTATTTATTAGGAATTATACATTATTGACGTTTTAACATAATGCGCTGATTTTGCGGGGGTTCTTTCAGGCGAGGCAGATGGCTGGGGACTTAGCTGAAGCGTTCGAAGACTGGCCGGGAACTGTTGTGACCCCGCTACGGCAATATCCCGCCGTCAGGACTTAACCGACGCCTGAAGCCCTCGCGCCGGCTGAGGGCCGATTGCGTGGGCGTCCGCCTTTTCGGCCATTCCTGCGCGCCGCGGCGGCTTTCGCGGCGGATGATCGTGCGCCGCCAATTCGGCCCAGCTCAGCCATCCATTCGGGTCCGGCAAATACCGACGAAACCAGAGCAGGGACGCTGAGATCGAGGTCCAGACTTTCCCAGTGGAGTCCGCCGCCGCGGCCGAGCACTTCGACAGCGCGGATTTCACTGGGAGTGGCCCGCTTCAGGCCGGGGATCAGCTTTACCGGCATGGTAATCGCTGCGCCATTGGTCAATTCGACCAGCAGTGCGTTGTCTCTGGCGCGATAGATCGCGCGGGCCACGCGTGGCTCCATCTTTGCAGCCTGGCGCCCGGCACGAGAGGCCCGCACAAAGTTCGAGCGCAGTTCCTTCTTTATCCAATCAGGCGTCGCCATGATCGCCACCGCAGGCCGCGAAAACCGAGAATACTCGGCATCGAATCTTATCCGAACGCTTGGGTTTCAACCACCCTGCCATACGACTTGCGCAGCGAGAGGGCTGGTGAGGAAATACCGTGAGTCAGAGCGGGGAGCGGGGGAAGCTCGCATTTCTGGTGCGAATAGGCAGATATGCGACCATACGGGCGAGGCGAGTCGGACCGTTACGCCAGCTGGGCACTCTGCCGCACTTTTGCCGCACGGTTTCCGTCTGGCGGCGGCTTTTTGCTCACTTAGTCTTTGATTCCCGCTGGGGCGGTGCTGGGATCGAACCAGTGCCCCTGCCGTGTCTCAGGCTTGTCGTGTCGCCTTCATGCGCCGCCGAAGAACGAACCACAGGGGAAGCGCGGCGAGCCCGAACAGAGCGAGCGAGCCCGGCTCGGGGACTGTCGAGCCTCCTGTCGACCATCCTGACCCCGAGAGGCAGTTTCCCGCCCCCACGGCGCAGGCGTGGACGTCATTGAGATTGTCCAGCCAGCCCACGAGCGCCGTGCTGTTGAACAGTAGGGTCGTGTCGTTCGTGGCGCTGCATGAGGCGGTGTAGTGCACAGCGCCCATGGTCAAGTCCGCCGGCCCGGCACCCGTGCAATCCATGTAGTTGAACTCGATCTCCGTCAGGCCGCCCAACGAAATTGAGTTGGCCGATTGATCGCCACCGGACAGGGTGTAGTCGGCGACCTGCGCCAGAATCGAGCCCGAGTTGGCCCAGTCGTACAGGTTGGCGTTGTCATAAGGGTTATCGCCGGTCTCGAATGGGGTTCCGAGAGCCTGATCAACGCCGCTCGTTGAGTTGCATTCGCTGGTTATCGAAATTCCGACGTTCGGATTCAAATTTGCCGCGAATGCGTCGATCGGAGTCACCGCGGCGCAGGTCCCCAGGGTGGGAGGTGCATCGACACGGATGGCCTTTGCGTAGGTCTGAGGAGCAATCGAGACGACAAGCAGAGCCGCCGCGCAGAGGATTGCGGTACGGACTTTCATTGTGATACCCCCGTTTCCAAGTGAGCTTCTGCCGCGGCAGGAGCGTGGTTGGATGAATCCGGGACAGTAGCCCGGTCAGGTTGGCCTCTCGTCCCAGCGCGATGCAAGGAATGTGCCGCTTTTCCTGAATTCGGCGAGGAGTCAATGGCTTGCGAAGGCCTTGGTGATTCCAGCACGAAGGCCGCGTGGCGACACGTAAAAAATTCCGACAGCGGTACACGAGGTTCCGTGCGGCGGCATCCATGCCGCCGGAAGGTGCCACTCAGTCGGGGCCTTCGGCTTGGTTTGCCACCTCAAGCTGGCCGCAATAGCATTCGGCGGGTGAAACCGAGATTTCGCATCTTTGTTTCCTCCCCCGGAGATGTGAAGCGGGCGCGCGAGTTTGCGGTGCTGACCATCGAGAAGCTTGCGCAGGATTACGCGCGCTATCTTCTCATCGAGCCCTATCTGTGGGAATTCGAGGCGATGCTTGCCTCGGGCCATTTCGAGGATTCAATAGAGCCGCCGAGCGCCTTCGACGTGGTCGTGCTCATCGTCTGGTCGCGGCTGGGTACGGCCATGCCGGAGCGCACCAGTGTGCGCGAATATCGCGGCATCGATGGGCGCATGCCGGTGACGGGCACCGAGTGGGAGTTCGAGGAGGCGCTACAGTCGTCCAAGACGCGCGGTGCTCCCGATCTGCTGGTGTATCGCAACGACAGTCCGGCGCCGTTCGATACCCGCGATCCGGATCTGTTCGAGCGGCAGTCGCAGCAGCTCAGAGCTTTGAACAGCTTCTGGCAGCGTCACTTCGTGAACCAGGGCATGTTCACCGGGGCTTATACCTCCTATCAAACTGACGACCAGTTTGCGGCGGCGCTGGAGATGCATCTGCGCAAGCTGATCGAGCGGCGTGTCGAAGTGCTGAGAGCGGTCTCGGGACGAGGCGCAACGAAGGCATGGACTCTAGCTCCCTTTCGAGGACTCGAGTCATACGAATTTGAGCATGCTCCGATATTTTTCGGGCAGGACGAATGGCTTGCAAAAGGAATGCTGCAACTGACGAGTAACGCGGAGCAAGGAGCGCCCTTTCTGCTGGTGCTCGGAGCGAGCGGTTCCGGCAAATCCTCCCTCGTCAAGTCGGGCATCGCACCGAAGCTATTCCTGCCGCGACGCGTGGCGGGCGCCGCGTTCCTAAGCCGTGTGGTTTTCCGCCCGAGCGATGCGGGCGACGGAGAGGATCTCTTCGATGCCCTTGCGCGCCGACTGACGGTGCGGACGAGTGCAGAGGAGGGACTGCCAGAGCTTCTGGGGCATGGGCAGTCGGTCGCGAGCCTGGCGGCGCACCTGCGCACGGCTTCGACCGCGCCTGCGTACCCGATTGGCATGGCGCTGGGGCAGGCTGCGGTGGGCGCCAGAGGATCGGGCCGTATGCTCGAGTATGAGAGCGCGAAGCTGCTGCTCGTCGTCGATCAGCTCGAGGAATTGTTTACGATCGACGGAATATCCGTGGCGCAGCGAACGCACTTCATCGAGTTGCTTGCGGGCTTCGTGCGTTCCGGAATCGTGTGGGTTATTGCCGCAATGCGCAAGGACTTTTGGCATCGCGCGGACCAGACTCCCGAGCTCATACGCCTGTCCGAAGGCAGCGCTCGGCTCGATCTGCTACCTCCCGGGCCGGCGCAGCTGAGCCAGATGATCCGTCGCCCAGCCGAGGCCGCCGACGTCGCCTTCGAGGTTCATGCGACGACCAACGTGCCGCTCAACGATGTCATCGCGGAGGAAGTTGGACGCGAGCCCGGCGCGCTGCCCCTGCTGTCGTATGTTCTCGATCAACTCTACCGCGCCGATATCACCGATGGACCAGGCGACACGCTCACCTATGCAACCTATGAGAAGCTCGGGAGGCTCCAGGGCGCTATCGCGAAGAAGGCCGATGCCGTGCTTGAGGGATGCGCGCCAGAAGACCGTCTCGCGCTGGGCTCGGTGCTGTTCGCGCTCGTATCCAAAGGAACCGAGGAAGAGCACGTCGAGCGTAACGTCGCTCGCCGCGTTCCTCTGTCGACGTTTACTCCGGGATCCCCGCGGCGCCGGCTCGTCGATGCATTTCTCGATCCCGGGGCGCGCTTACTCGTGACCGACGCAAACCAAGGCGCGGGCGCCTCAGTCCGTGTCGCGCATGAGGCGCTGATCTCGAGCTGGCCCACAGCCAGGGAGTTCGTTGAGAACAATGCCGAAGCGCTTCGCATACGGCGTCGGATCGAAGAGCGCTATGCACGTTGGCTTGCCGTGCAGGAGCAAGGAGATAGCCGTACCGCCCAGCGCGCGGAAGAGGGCGGCCAGTTGCGCTGGCTGCGCAAACTGGGCAGGTGGATGGGTCCGGAGGCGGGCCTCCTCGCCGACATCGACCTGGCCGATGGCCAACGCCTGCTCAGAGACCATCGTCTCGACACCGAAGCAGGCGTGGTTGCCTATATCGAGCGCTCCGTCGCCCACGAACGAAGCCGACGGATGCGTCTGGTGCGCGGCCTTGGGACCTTTGCAGTCGTCGTAACGGTGCTGGCCTGGGTTGCGCGTGAGCAGAGGAACGAGGCTTTAATCGAAACGGCAGTCGCATCCCAAACCATGGCCTTTCTCGAAGACATGTTTCAGGATGCCGACCCGGAAAGAAGTCGCGGCGACCAGATCACCGCCAAGCAGATGCTGGATGTGGGCGCGAGCTCGATCCACTCGGAGCTCGCCGATGAGCCTCGCGTGAGCGCCGAGTTGCAGACCGCGATCGGCAAAGCCTACACGGGGCTGGGTCTTTATCCGCCCGCTGAGGCGATCCTGAAGCAGGCCCTGAACGACGAAGCTCGCGCCACGATGCCCGACGACTTGCGCGTGCGCACCCTGCTAGCCGCGGGGACCGCTCTCTACAACGACGGTCACGACGAGGCGGCCGGAAGCGACCTGCGGAAAGCCGTCGACCTGGCACGCCAGCGGCTCAAGGCCTCCAATCCGCTGCGTTCGGCCGCGCTCACCGGTCTCGCGGATCTGTTGGCGGACGAAGGCGATTACGCCGAAGCTGAGAGGTTGTGTCGCGAGGCGCTGAGGGCCGATCGCGCGCGCCCGGCCACGCGGGAGAATCAGGCGGTGCTCGCCGATACACTCAATTCGCTTGGTACGACTCTGTTCGACCGCGGCGATTTCGACGCCGCAATAGTCCCGATGCGCGAGGCGCTCACGTTGCGCGAAACGGCGCTCGGGATGGAGAGTCCCCTTGCTGGGGAGTTGCTGAACAATCTGGGCGCGGTGCTTTACATGTCCGGGCAATATCAGGCGGCGGTGAAGGAATACGAGCAGGCGTTGCCCATCTACAAGAAGGTGTACGGCGCCGAGCACCCCGAGATTGCGACGTTGCTCAACAACATCGGGCGCTCGGATCTCATGGCGGGCGATATCGCGAACGCCGAACCGCTGATGCAGGAAGCGCTCTCCATGACGGAGAAATTCGAGGGCACTCGACACGAGGATCTGATCGCGCCGCTCAACAGCCTGGCAATGATCGATCTGGACAACGGCCGCCTGCTGGCGGCGCAGCAGGAGCTCGAGCGAGCGGATTCGATCGCGCAGAGCACCGGTCAAGCAGGGCTCCTCGACCAGGTCGTGCTCAACGAGGCGCGGCTCGCGATCGAGAATGGCGATGTCTCTCATGCTACGACGTTGCTCGCCCAGTCGAAGTTGCTGCTGCAGAAAGCTCACCCCCTGAGCCCTTCGGAGGCGTGGCGCTACGCGGTATGGGACATCGTCAACGCGCAGGCGCTGTCAGCGCAAGGCGATACAGCATCCGCGAGCAGGATATTGAATGCCGCCGAGAAGGTCATCGATGGGCGGTTTGGGGCGGCCAGCTACTACGGTCAGCGCGTGAGGAAGCAGCTCACACTGATCGGTAAGCCGGCGGCCGCGAGGCCGTTGTAGGCGCCTCGGCCAATCGTTACAGACCGACGCGTCGTATAACAGCGATGGACCTCAAGTAGCATTCAATCGGCCAATCCCATCACGAATGCGAGGGCAACATTTAGTTGGTCGACATCCTTTTCACTAAGCGATCCGATCCTGCGGCCAATGCGTTCGCGACGAATCGTTACGGGTTTGTCCGCCATGACTTGTGATCGCGTCCGTAAGCCATTCTTTTCGGTGGGTTCGACCGTGATACGGAAATCCGGCGCATCTGCGATGTCGGAGGTCATTTGGCAAACGATCACTGACGTATGTTCGGCGGGTAGGGCATCGGTTTGAACAATGACTGCCGGCTGCGGCTTCCCATAGTCGCCAGATGCCGCGACCGTAACCACGTCGCCCCGCTTCACGGAGCGTCAAACTCCGAAACGGCTTCGATCCAGCGCATTGCGTCCCGCTCGGCAGCTCGATCCAGGGCGGCGACTTCCTTAGCGACACGGCGTAAGACGGCCTTTGAACGAGAATCAGGCACTACCAGGCGCAGCTCGCGCAGGCCCTGTGCACGGCGTCGCTCTCGCATTGCCCGCATTCTTTCCGCCGCATGTGCCATTTCGAGTCTCCTCGCCCGTAACGCGTTACAGTGTAACGCGTTACGAGCTGGGGTTTCAAGTGGAGGGGTGCCTTGAGGTAAGGAACGCTTGGGCTGCCGCCACCAAACGACTCGTGTAGTCATAACAGACACTATGAGGTGAGCCCGAGCGCGCTGAGAAGTCTGTATTTCGGGCACGAACATGCAGAAATGCGAATACGGTCCACGGAAAATCGAAGTCGGTACTTTGCCGTACCGCATCCATACGTGGTCGGGTGAGCACCGGACTGGGCAGAGGTGGCGGCGAAGTGTCGCTGGCCGCTGGGTGGTAGGGCCGTCCGGGCGGAAAGATTCCGCCCGGAGCGGACTCTGCACATTTGCTATGCAATTCCCTCTGCTAATCCCTTTCCTCTCATCTCCGGAGCCCATATCACGAAAATGATCCATGGAATTAAAAGAGTCATCGATAGGCTTATTGCGATGGAGCGATAGTGCCCGGCCGACAGTAAATACCCGACCATTATGGGAGACGTTGCGGCGACAATTCGCGCTGATGCTGAGCACCATGCAGTGCCCTTGACACGAATTTGTGTCGGAAATAGCTCTGGGATATAAGCCATCTGCGATATCCCAGCTTGCTCATTGAAGAAATAAAATGACACCGCCAAGATCATCGCCAGATGAATATTTGCGGTGTAGCCTAACGCGAACATGCAGACCCCGGCCAGAAGTAACGCATAGCCAAGCGAGAATTTACGGCCAGTCCTGTCGAGAAGATAGACCCCGATCAGCCGGCCTAAAAAGCCAAAGGCTGTTATGACAAATGTGTACTTAAGGCTGTTGATTAGAGAGTAGTGGTATACCTGATTCACTATCGATGGGAGCCAGACGATCAGGCTCATGCTGGCATACAAGTTAGCAAACCACATGCACCACGCAATGAATGCATGCATCATCAGGTGGCGCGGCGGCGCATCGATTACAGACGGCAGCCTATTCGAGACGATCGGAATTTCGGGTGAGGCGTCTAATTCTTCCTCTAAAATCCGCTCGGTCGCACCTAGCTGCCGCAGGCTTTGAACCGCTTCCGCCGAGCGGTTCTGAGTTAGCAGCCAGCGTGGGGACTCCGGAATGTTTCTTCTCATATTCCATAAGACAATTGCCGGCAATGCACCAACTACAAACAACCATCGCCAGCTTGCTCGCGGCAAAATGAGCAGCGAAACTGCCAATCCCAGCATCGCTCCTACCGGCCAGAGAACGGCAATCAGGCCGGTGTAACGGCCACGTCGATTGGTTGCGGAGAACTCCGATACCATCGCCGTATCTATGGGAATGAAACCTGCGAGACCTACACCTGTAAGGAAACGTGTCGAGAACAGAGCCAATGGTGACCACGCAAGCGCTGTTAAGCCAGTAAAGCCGGCAAACATCAGCACGGTTCCGCGAAACGCGTAGAGCCGCCCTCGCATCTCGGCGAAACGACCCCAGGCGAACTGTCCTATGACACCGCCCCATAGGCCAGCGGAGAGGATGTAGCCTTTTGTGACATCCGTCAGCTTGAAGTCCTTTGCGAGTGAGGGGACCGCATAACCCACCAAGCTGTTGTCGAACGCATCTAGAAGATAGCCAAGGCACGCCGTTAGCAAGAGTAGCCTGAAAACGGGGCTGGGCCCGATTCGATCTAATATCCGCTCTATCTGACGTTCATTCATCGGCAGTTGGTCAGTTCACACTCGCCATGCTTCATAGAGGGAACATCCGCTTTGGTGTTCGCAGTGCAGGGCAAATCCGCTTACGTTCCCTGCAAAAACCTCTCATAAAGTCCGAGCAGCGCTTTTGTTGTGGCCCCTGATTCCCCAAGACCAATGGTTCTGCCATCAATGGTCGAGACAGGCGTAATGCCTCCCAGTGTACCGGTAACAAATGCTTCGTCGGCCGAATAGGCCTGGCTCAAGGTAAAATCTCCGGCAAAAACTGCTATCCCAGCTTCTTTCGCAATTCGCATAATGGCCTTCTGGGTGATTCCCTTGAAGCTGTAGCGGCCGCTCGAAGTCCAGAGTTCACCGCGGCGAACAACAAAGAAATTGGTGGAATTGCAGCTTGCAACAAAGCCATTTGGATCGAGCATGAGAGCTTCATCCGCGCCCGCTGCAATGGCTTGTACGAGCGCTTGAATCAGATTCAAACGGCTGTGCGAATTGATCTGCAAATCGAATACGTCTGGCGTGCTGCAGCGAAAGGTCGATGTATGCAGCGATATTCCCCGAGTGAACGACAGCGGATCGCGTACCTTATACTCCGGAACGATGACGATGGTCGGGCCGCCGATTACGAATCTGGGGTCTTGATTCGGTGTGGCTTTTCTTCCCCTTGTGATCATCAAGCGGATGTGAACGCCGTCGTTCATCTTGTTCTGGTGAAGCGTTTGCCAGATTACTTGTTCCAACTCCTGCTTGGATAAGCCGATATCGAGGCCAATGAACTTGGCTCCCGAATAGAGTCTTTCCAGATGCTCATCGAGTTCGATCAATCTGCCATTGACAAGCCTGAGGCCTTCCCAAACACCGTCTCCGCATACAAAGCCACTATCGAAGATGGAGACGCAGGCGGAGTCTCGGGAAGAAAATTCCCCATTGACGTAAACAAGGATGCTTTGATTGCGATCATCGGCCTTGTATCCTTGCGCACTTTTTGCCGAAGATTGGTTTGCATTGGCCATTGAAAGAACTCCCGAGGTAATCGTTGCCGACCCGTGCCCGTGTCGCGAAGGGAATTTAGTTTGGCTGCGGGGTGGGTTTGCGCACAGCGGTGAACATACCAGATAGGTATTAAAACAAACCGAAGTCTGATTTGCATCCGCCTCTTAGGGCCATGGCCGTACCTGTTCCGGGCACTCGGGATGCTATGCGGTAGCTCCGCCGGACTCGGGATCCTTTCCTATCGATTTACCTCGCTTTCTGCTGACGCACCGTGAAATGCAGATGCTTGCCGATGCTATAGCTGGTGGTGGGGCGGCATTGTGCAGACGGCGTCTGCACAATTGATTGGTAACCGTCCGGCCTCTGCACATTGACAACAGGGGGTAAGGTTTAGGCGCGTTCCATTCCGCAACCGGGACATTGCCGGCGTGTAAAGAAACTTAGGGAATAGCGCGGCATCCTGAAGCCGCAGGCTTGGTAGTAGATACTTGATTTACACCGTTCGCATCTGATGAACCATGGGAAAATTGCAGCGATAGCGGCGATCGAGAGCGCTGCGTTTTCGTGATCGGACTTGTATTTGAGCCAGAGCCAGCAAGCGATAAAGATCAGAAGTGCGGTTCCGGCTTTGAGGCGGACGAGCGACTTGGTACGAGGCGACGATTGCCGTGTGGCAGGAAGCCGCCTCGCCGCTTCAGGCAGAGTTTTGAAACATCAAACACCGGTCCGACGAGCGCCTCAAACTGAGGTCGCAAATTATCGATACAGGGCGTCCTCGTTGGTCACAAGCGCCGTACCTGTGGGCAGTAGCTCGGGAATCTCAAGGTTCGATGATTATCTTTGTGCCATCGGGAACCGCCCGCCAGATCTGATCCATCTCTCGATCCGTTACCGCCACGCAGCCGTCTGTCCAATTTATCGCCAGGTGCAGCCGACCTATCCAACCCATGCCATTCCTCATACCGTGGATCATCACCCTACCGCCAGGATCGATGCCTCGGGCTCGAGCTGCCGCCATGTCAGCGGAGCTCGGGTAGGAGATATGCAGCGCTCGGTAAAAGGCGCTGTTGCTGTTACGGTAGTCGAGTCGATACTCACCCTCTGGCGTTCGTCCATCGCCTTGCCGTTGTTTCGGGCCGGTCGGATGTCGACCAAGGGACACTCGATACGCCGCGAGCAATGAACCGTTTTCATAGAGCTCCAGCCGGCGAGCTCCCTTGTGTAAGACAATGAGGTCCACCTTTGCAGTTGCCGGCAGCGATTTCGGAGGGCTCGTGCTCCAGATCCCAAGTGCGATCAGCGCAAATCCAAAGACTACTATTGCCTTCTTATTCATGCGTCGCGAGCGCGCGTTCGGCCGCCGTCGATGAACCCCAAAGCAAACGCCAGGCCGCGACTCCGAATGCGCAATTGTCCTAAATCCGAGCAGTAGATCCTCAGGATTTTAGGGTGGACCTTTTCGCATGGATCGCAAATTGGTCCGGACCAATTTAGGACAAGCCCCGGCGCCGGGGTGCCAAGAGCCGCATGACTGCTAGTAATTAGGGTGGCGCTATTGCATTCTTTTAATGTATGATTATCATAATCAAATGGAATCAAATGCAGAAATTCTACCCCGGGCCGCTGCCTCTGCTATCCAGCACGCGCTCCGCACCTCCCCCGTGGTCGTGGTGCTCGGCGCGCGCCAAACCGGGAAAACCACCCTGGTGCGTTCGCTACCACAGCTTGCTGAGCGGCCTTACCTGACGCTCGATGATTTTGACCTGCGTGTCCAAGCAGAGGCGGACCCAGAGGCGGTGGTTGATCGCGCCCCCTCGCTTGTCATCGATGAGGTGCAAAGAGTCCGGGATCTGCTGATAGCGGTGAAGCGCGCGGTCGACCGCGACTCGAAGCGCAGTCCAGGTCGTTTCGTCCTCACGGGTTCCGCGAACCTTCTGATGATGGAGCAGATCGGCGAGACGCTCGCTGGCCGCGCCATATACGTGACTCTATGGCCGTTCACTCGGCGCGAGCGGCTCGGACTAGGTCGAGCGGGTCTCTGGAGCGAACTGATATCCGCGCGGTGGGCCAAGTGGCGTGACGTAATCGATGAGCATGCCGGACCGCAAGAGGACTGGCGCACTGCTGTACGGCTAGGCGGCTTTCCAGTGCCCGCTCATGACATGTCCGATGACGACGCTCGTGCAAGTTGGTTTTCCGGCTATGTTCAGACTTACCTTGAACGCGATTTGCAGGCGCTACGCGCGGTCGAAAATCTTGCAGACTTTCGTCGACTGATGCGGGCTGCCTGCCTGCGAATTGGCGGTCTGCTCAATCAGACCGAGCTCGGGCGCGACGTGGGCATAAGCCAGCCGCAAGCCCACAGATTCCTGAATCTCATGGAGACGAGCTTCCAAGCCATACGCTTGGCCGCTTACGCGGTGAATCGAACCAAGCGCCTCATCAAGGCTCCAAAGCTGTATTGGTGCGATACGGCACTCGCCCTCCACTTGACGGGGGAGTCGGAGCTGCGGGGTGCGCATCTCGAGAACCTCGTTCTGATGGATTTGCTCGCGTGGCGTGATATCCAGGCTCGAAAGCCAGAAGTGCTCTACTGGAGAACTGCCGCTGGCGAGGAAGTCGACTTCGTCATCGAGACCCCGTCTCGGGCAATTCCCATTGAGGTGAAGACGGCAACGCGAGTTGGTCCGGCGGACGCCCGGGGACTCGAATCATTTCTGGACGAGTATGCTGACGGCACGGACGGTGCCCTACTCGTATACACAGGTACCGAAACATTTCCGCTGACGAAACGCGTTCTCGCGGTGCCCTGGTGGCGGATCTGCTGAGCTGGAGGACGTTTCCGCATTTTTGCCGTACGTGCTCCGACGGCTTCTTCCAGACGTCGCCCAAGTTCTTGATTTCTGGGCGGTACTGGGATCGAACCAGTGGCCCCCCACTGCCTCAGGCGGCACTTCCGTTCTTCGAGCGGATAGCGAAGACAAGCTTCCCAACGCGTGGCCTTTCACGCGGGACGACGGCAAGGCATCCACCAGAGCGGGTCATTCCAGGAAGTCGGATTACCCGAAGACGAACCAAGCTGCCGGTGATCTCGGCGATGGTCGGCTTGATACCTATCAATTATCGAGGGTCGCGACTGCATCGACCTCGATCAAATAGTCCGGATTAGATAGCGTCGCGATTCCTACCAGCACATCGGCCGGCTTGTGATCCCCGAACAGCATTACCCGAGCCTCTTCGATGATCGGTAGATAGTCGCGCTTGTGATTGACGACGTAGATCGTAATCTTGGCTACTTGCTTTGGGAGGGCACCTGCGGCTGTAAGCGCCCGGCCAAGATTGGCGAACACCTGGGCCTGAACCGCAAAATCGCCCCGGCCGACGAGTTGACCGTGTATGTCTTCGGGTTCCTGGCCAGAGACGAATATCATCTTTGTACCCGTCGCGACCACGACTTGACTGTACGTTTCCGGAGTCGACAGATCTCGGGGATGGATGCAATCGAGCGTCATCTGTTGAGTTCCTCTAGCAGAGCCAGCGTTCCTATCGAGAAGCGCTTCGGAAGAAGGTGAGCGAGTAGGGTTAGCCTCATTGCCTCTTTGCCGGCCGGATACCGCGTTCGTGGTTTACGGTCGGTTAACGCGCGTTCCAAATTGCGCTCGAATAGTCTGCGGAAGGGACCGTCTTAGAGTACGACATCAACATCCGCCCGGGCGCAATACAACGGAGCCCTAGGTGCTCCGGACATCCTGGTGTTTCTCGACATTTGTCGCAAAATAGTGACACTGGAGCATGCTGCGTTCGGCTCAAACTTGCTTCACAATTGCCGTGGGGGTCATTTCAAAAGGCCGAGCGATGCGATACCAACAAAATAAAGCGCAGAGTGCGGAGTTTCTACGGCTCGCTTTGCCGTTGATGGCTTCTCAGGAAGCTGCACTGCATCCGGTGAGCTACGCACTGTGGTACGAACATGTCGCGGGGATCAACCCGGAATTGAGCGAGGTCCTCGCGGCGCGATTGAATGAACAGCTTCCCTTGCGCGAGAAGGACGTGCATGAGTTTTACTCGCGTTATATCTTGCCGACAGACCGAGAGGTTCTCGAGCGCCTGTGCGAGAAGTTGCGCACGTATCTCGAGGAAGTGGCGCAGGCTTCTGCCACGGTTGCGACAGAGACCGGGCGGTTCGGCAGGACTCTCGAGCGGAGCAATCTCCGCCTTGCTGAGCCCCTCACCCTCGAGAGCGTACGTGCTGTTGTGGCGGAGCTGACTGCGGAGACCCGGGTCATGCAAGGCAATGCGCAAGCCGCTTCCGAGCAGCTCGAGCTGCAAACTGCCGAAGTGCGTCGGCTGACGAGTGAGCTGGAGCAGGCGCGCGCCGAAGCCTTACTCGACCCGCTCACCGGGTTGAAGAACCGACGCGGCGTCGAACGTGCGGTGGCAGAACTCGATGGTATCGAGGGCGCTGCGCTACTTATCGCGGACATCGATCACTTCAAGGCGATAAACGACACCCATGGGCACTTGCTCGGCGACAGAGCGCTGGCGGCCATCGGCCGCATATTGCACGAAAACATCAAGCGTCGTGATCTCGTCGGGCGTTGGGGCGGCGAAGAGTTCGCGATTCTGCTCCTGCGTACCCCGTTGAAAGGTGCCGAGGCGGTCGCCGAACAGATCCGGGCGGCGGTCGAGAGTCTCCAAATTCGTAAGCCCGATGGGACGAAGCTCGAGGGCTGTATCACAGTATCCCTCGGAATCGCCGTCGCGGAAGATCGTGACGGATTTGAGGATCTGATCCGCCGTGCGGACGAGGCCCTTTATCGCGCTAAACGGGACGGACGCAACCGCGTGCGAGCCCTCGAACACAGTCGCGAGCTGGACTCGAATAACCGCCAGTGAGCCCGAACATCCGTACACGGGAGAGTCCTTGCGCACAGTTTCTAATGCTCAAGATACGCTCTGTCGTGTTCCGCAAGGAAGGACAAGATTCAGACCAGACCCAGTTCGGGTGGTCGATGCCCTTAAGTGGCTGCTCCTAAGCTCTCGGCAGCAGCTCCGTTGGATATGCACAGTCCATCTGGCGGGGCGGCGACCCTCGACACAGCTTGCGCTCATCGCTCGAAATGGAACCCTCGGCCTGAGGTGAGCCTGAGATCGGACGGCAGATGGGCCCGCAGTGGCCCGGGTAGCGCCTCATCTGCCCGCGCCTCGAACTCATTCTCGTGATGGTGGAAATACAGCCCGCCAGCAATGAGAGCCACAGCGACGGTCAGAAAGATCGCCATACCGACCCACCGCAGCAGGCTCGTCGATGCTTCGCCGATCCACCAGGCGCCACCCCCCCAGATTGAGGCCCAGATCAGGATGGCGCTTGCGTTGATCGGCGCAAAGCGCCGCCAAGGCATGGCATCCGCGCCGGCCATGAACGCCTCCCATGCTCGCAGCAGAATGACGAAGCGGCCGACGAAGACGATTGGGCGCCCGTAGCGCAGGAACAGGTACTGCACGAACTTCAGCCGCCTTTCGCGCAACCCGATGTAGTGACCATAGCGGCGCAGCAGCGGAAAGCCGAACCGGTACCCCATCCAGAACGAGAAGTTATCCCCAATGACGGCGCCGCAGAAAGCGGCGAGGAGCACGAGGAGGATGCTGAGCTTGCCGGTTGCACCTGCCACGAGCGCTGCCGAAATCAAAGTCGTCTCGCCAGGCAGGAAAAAGAGCCCGAACCCCTCGAGTGCGACGATGCTGAAAACGGCGATGTAGCCCCAGCTCGCGATGAAGTGATTGATGGTATCGCCGAAGAAAGACAAGCATGCGTCTCGCGATCTTCTCAGGCGCCACGCTGCAGCACCGGGCCGGAGAGTGCGAGCGCGGTGTTGACCACGCCCAGGTGCGTCAGCGCCTGGGGGATGTTGCCGACCAGGCGCCGCGTCGGAACGTGATACTCCTCGCTGAGAAGACCCACATCGTTGGACACGCCGATCACTCTCTCGAGCATCGTCCGCGCCTCATCGTGACGCCCCTGCTTGACCATGCAGTCAGCGAGCCAGCAGCTGCAGACCAGGAACGCGCCCTCATCGTGGCCGTCGTTCTTGGCGGCCGTGCGGCGAACCAGCCCTCCGTCCATCAGCTGACGCTCGATCGCCGCGATGGTTCTCGCCATGCGCGGGTCGTCGACCGGCAGAAAGTTGACAATTGGCAAAAGGAGCAGCGAGGCGTCCAGCCGGTTGCTGCCGTAGTAGTCCACAAAATGATCGCAGCCCTCGTCATAGCCGCGTCGGCAGACTTCTTCGTGGATGCGACCGCACAAGGCTTGCAAACGGCGGATCATGTCGTCGCTCGCTGCTTGGTGGGTGCGCGCGCCCTTGAGAAATTGTGTGATCCCAACCCAGGCCATGGCTTGCGAATAGGTGTAGCGCTGCGGGTCGCCGCGCGACTCCCAGATGTCGGAGCAGGGCTGGTCCCAAGCCGATTCCAGATGTTCGACGAGCGCGGTCTCCACCTGGATACCCCGCTCGACCCGCTCGATGCCGCCGCGAGCAGCGACATGCATGGAGTCCAGCAGTTCACCGTATATATCGAGCTGTCGCTGGTTGGATGCCTCGTTGCCTACCCGCACCGGCTCTGATCCTTCGTAGCCCGGCAGCCATTTCACGCTCCACTCGCTCAACCGGCGGGCGCCGTCGAGGCGATAGACGACCTGCAATTTATCGGGCCGGCCTGCGACCGCACGCAGAATCCAATCGCGCCACCGTTTCGCTTCCTCCTTGTAGCCAGCGTTCAACAGCGCCGTGAGCGCGAAAGTTGCATCGCGCAGCCAGCAATAGCGGTAGTCCCAATTCATGCTTCCGCCAGGCGCCTCGGGCAGACCGAGCGTGGCGGCGGCAACGAGTCCACCCGTTTTCTGATGAACTAAAGCTTTGAGGGTGATCAGCGACCGTTTTACCGCTTCAGGCCAGCGGCAGGGCTTCTCGAAGCGGCCAATCCAGCCTTCCCAAAACCGGACCGTCGCTTCGAGCGACGCTTCCGCGTCGGGCCGCTTCGGTGGCGATTGCGAGGAACTGCCGTAGGAGAGGGCGAACCCAAGGCGCTGCCCGGCTTCAACCGCGAAACGCGCCGAAGCGTCGGGTCCCTTGATACCGATTGGCGTTGGGGCGTGGAATGCCACCAGATCCGGTCCGACGTCAGCGACGAAACAATCCGCATCGCGCCGACTCCAGGGCGGCATGAGACCGTAGTCGAAGCGAAGTCTTAGGTCGAGGCGCATCGGCACCCGACCCTGCACGCCTTCTACGATTCGCACCAGCGAAGAGTGCTCTCCGCGGATGGGCATGAAATCGAGCAACCGCACCACGCCGGCTTCGGTATCGAAGGTGGTCTCGAGGACCAGAGTGTCACCATGGTAGCGGCGGTGAATCCTGTGCGGTTGTGCTTCAGGGGCGATCCGCCAGCAGCCGTTTTCCTCCGTTCCAAGCAGCGCGCAAAAGCAGGCATCGCTGTCGAAACGTGGCCAACAGAGGAAATCCACGGACCCGCCACGCGAGATCAACGCGCAGGTTTCTCCGTCTCCCACTAATCCGTAGTCGTGGATCGGCGATGCCATCGGACTGTTCAGGTAGTCTGCAGGCCGTCGAGACCCGGCCGACGGCTATGGATTGCGGTATGCGCCTCGACGCTAGCGGGCACGGCCTATCGCTGCGGCGCCCGCGACAACTCCTACAAGCAAGAGCGCTGCTGCGACTCGGAGCCAGGTGGGATTGAATCCGATCACTTCGTGGTACGCTCGCGTGTCGAAGCGCCCATGCGCGCCGGGGTCACCAGAAACTGGCTCAAACAGGTTGTCGGGCCGATCAGCGGTCGCTGGCTCCGCCGTCAACTGGCCGCCATAGCCTTCGCGCGCGAGAATGTGGTCTCCCAGGCGCGGCAATAGCAGGGTGCCGATGATCGCCTTCAGGGCGGAGCGGCCGATCCAGAGCTCACGCGGCGCGCTGTGAGCCGCGCGCACGATCTCGCGTGCGATGGCCTCTGGTTGATAGATCGGGGGCAACGGCTGGAGCCGCTTATGCATGCGGCTACGAGCCCAATCGAATTGCGGCGTATTGACAGCCGGCAGCTGCACCATGGACAGGCGCACGCGGCTCCTCTCGTGCTCGAGCTCGCTTCGCAGTGCGTCGGTGAAGCCGCGGATCGCGAACTTCGCCCCGCAATAGGCTGACTGTAGCGGGATGGCACGATAGCTGAGCGCCGACCCGACCTGCACGATGGTGCCGCGGTTGCGCGCTCGCATGTGCTTGAGAGCGGCCATCGTGCCGTAGACTTGCCCGAGATAGGTGACCTCGGTCACCCGGCGAAACTCCTCCGGCTTGATCTCGTGCACGGGCGAGAAGATCGTCGCCATGGCATCGTTGACCCAGACATCGATCTTGCCCCATTCGGCGATTACTCGTTCTGCGGCTGCCGATACGGCTTCCGCATCGGCGACGTCGAGCGGCAGAACCAGTGCTCGGCCGCCCGCGGCTTTGACGTCCCGCTCTGCACCTTCAAGGCCCTCGCGGCCGCGGGCGATGAGGCCGACGTTAAACCCCTTCTGGGCGAAAGCGATTGCGGTCGCGCGCCCGACACCGGCTGAAGCTCCGGTGACGACCACGGTGTCTGCGCTACGCTCAGTCAAGTCGACCTCGTTCTCTTCATTTGGCGACGACGACACATGCCATGCAACCTAATTGGACGGCACGTGAATAGTTCCCGTGCCTGCCTCGGTTCATCAGAGATTGCTCGCTCTCCATCTGAGGATCTTGGCGGTATTGCTGCGTCTCGATCTCCACAACTGCCGAGTCTACTGCTGACATACTTTTCGGATGAATCCGACTGCCAATGCAACGGCTAAACTGATAAAACACGGAAAGGTCGGTCAGGAGTTGTTACACGCATGCGCATTGCGCAGATTGCACCTTTACATGAAGCCGTTCCGCCCAAGCTTTATGGTGGTACCGAGCGGATAGTCTCGTACCTAACCGAGGAGCTGGTTGCGCTCGGACACCAAGTGACGCTGTTCGCAAGCGGCGACTCGGTCACCTCGGCTCATCTATACCCGGCATGGCCGCATTCGCTGCGGCTTGATCCCGATATTCGGGACGTGATCGCACCGCACATGCTGATGCTGGAGGAGGTGCGCCGTCATGCCGAGGATTTCGACGTGCTGCATTTCCACCTGGACTACTGGCCATTCTCGATGTTCAGCCGGCAGCAGGTGCCATTCGTGACGACGCTGCACGGGCGACTCGATTTGCCCGAGCTGCAACCCATATTCAGCGCCTTCCGCAGCGTGCCCATCGTCTCAATCAGCAATGCTCAGCGGCTTGCGCTCCCGCAGGCGCGGTTCGTAGCCACTGTGCCGCACGGAGTGCCCGACCCTAAGCCGGAGTCGCTACCGCGGGTAACGCCGAGCTACCTGGCCTTTCTCGGCCGCATCGCGCCGGAGAAGGGACCGGACCGCGCGATTCGGATCGCGCGTGCCTGCGGCATCCCGCTGAAGATCGCCGCCAAGGTGGACAAAGCCGACCAATACTACTTCGATGCGACGATACGGCCGATGCTCGGCTCTCCAGGTGTCGAGATGATCGGCGAGATCAGCGAACGCGAGAAGCCGGCCTTTCTTTGCGGCGCGCGGTGCCTCCTTATGCCGATCGAGTGGCCGGAACCCTTCGGTCTGGTGATGATCGAGGCCATGAGCTATGGCACGCCTGTGATCGCATTCAATCGCGGCTCGGTCCCCGAAGTGATCGAAGACGGAGTGACCGGCTTCATCGTGGAGGATGAGGCGGCCGCCGTCGCCGCCGTCGGGCGTCTCGATCATCTAGACCGTCGCGCGGTGCGCGCCCGCTTCAAGCAGAGGTTCACGGCGCGTCGAATGGCGGAAGACTATCTCGCAGCGTATGGCTGCTTGGCGGCGCATGAGCTCCCTCTCACGCGACAGCCGCTGCGAGTCGCCAAGAGCGCCGCTGGCGGGGCAGCCACGTGGTAGCGCAGCGATGCGGTGACCGGATTGCACACACAGGCACCTCGGCACACGCGAGGTAGGAGGTGGCACTTGAGGTCAAGGTAGGTCCGCCGCAGCTCGCGATCCATCAGGGACATGCCGTGCTCTTGAGCGAGCCCGACGGCCAGATCAACTGGCCGAGCAACAAGGGTCTGTACTTCTACGATACTCGCGTGATCAGCAGCTGGACGGTGTACGCCAATGGCGAGCCGTGGGATCTGCTCAACGGAGGCGCAATTACATCACTTGTCGCCCGGGTATTCCTGACCAACCGAGCCCTCCTCACGGAGCAAGGTACGATCGCACCGCACACGCTCGGCCTCGTCCTCAGCCGTCGCATCGATGGCGGAGTGCATGAGGATCTCGCTCTCACCAACTACGCTGCGGTCCGGGTGCGCTTCAACCTCGAGATCGCGCTGCGCAGCGACTTCGCCGATCTCTTCGAGGTGAAGTCGGGCCGTTTCGTGCGGCGCGGGCACATCGTCACCGAATGGTCGGCGCAAGGTCAGCGTCTCACGAGTACTTATCGCAACGGGGAGTTCTTGCGCGAGGTGGCAGTCACGGCGCATCGCAGCGATTCGCCCGCGGTGTACGCAAACGGTCGCATCACCTTCGACGTCGAATTGGCGCCAGCGGAGACTTGGCACAGCTGCCTCGCCTACGATCTCTCTAATGGCGAAGAGCGCTTTGCGGCGCCCGACGAATGCGCGCGAGACGACCAAGAGTCCTATGACACCGAGCGGCTCGCGGACTGGCAGCGCGAAGTACTCGAGGTCGACAGCAGCAACGACGCGTTCAGGCGCCTGTTCCGCCAGGCCACGGATGATATGGCCGCACTTCGCTTACCCGTTCAGGTCGCCGATCGCATGCAACTCGTGCCTGCCGCGGGGCTGCCGTGGTTTGTAGCGCTGTTCGGCCGCGACAGCCTGATCGTGTCACTGCAAACCGCTCTCGTGTATTCAGGCTTCGCGCGCGGGACGCTCGAGGTGCTCGGGTCGTACCAGGCGACCGCACGCGACGATTATCGCGACGCGGAACCGGGCAAGATCATGCACGAGCTGCGCCTCGGTGAGCTCGCCAAGCTCGGGCTGGTTCCGCACACACCGTACTACGGCTCCGCGGACGCGACGCCGCTCTACCTGATCGCGCTGCATACCGCCTGGTCCTGCACCGGCGACGGTGACCTGCTCGAGCGCCACCTGCCGACTGCCGAGCGGTGCCTGGACTGGATCGACCGGTATGGTGACCGCGATGGGGATGGATTTCAGGAATACGCCACGCGCTCGTCCGCCGGACTCGAGAACCAGAGCTGGAAGGATGCGGGCGACGCCCTCGTCTATCCCGACGGAACGCTGGTGAAAGGTCCGAAGGCGCTCGTTGAGTTGCAAGGCTATGTCTACGATGCGTGGCTGCGCATGTCGGAGATCTTCGAGGTCTTGGGCAACGCTGCTCGAGCGGCGCAGCTGCGCGCGAAGGCCGCGGCTTTATTCGTGCGGTTCAACGAGGCATTCTGGGACGAGGAGTCGGGCTTCTACGCCTTCGCGCTGGATGGCGAGAAGAAGAGGGTCCTGAGCGTCGCATCCAATCCCGGCCACTGCTTATGGTCGGGCATCGTGCCGCCGGAGCGAGCCGCGCGCGTCGTGGCGCGCCTGATGCGGCCTGACATGTGGAGCGGCTGGGGTATCCGCACGCTCTCGAGCAAGCACCCTTCCTACAATCCCTACTCCTATCAGAACGGTGCAGTCTGGCCCCACGACAACGGCCTCATCGCGCAAGGGTTCAAGCGCTATGGTTTTGCCGTCGAAGCGGGGAGGGTCGCGCACGATGTCTGCCAGGCAGGTGGCTTCTTCACGTTGAACCAGTTGCCGGAGCTCTACGCTGGCCTTCACCGCGACGCAGCGAGTTTCCCGGTCCAGTATCTCGGCGCTAACGTACCTCAGGCATGGGCGGCAGGATCAGTCTTCTCCATGGTGCAAGCAATCCTCGGTCTGCAGCCGGATGCGCCGCACCAGGCCCTCTACCTCGATCCGGTGCTGCCGCCCTGGCTGCCCGATCTGACCGTGAAGAACCTGCGACTCGGCGAACAGCTCTTCGATATTCGCTTCTGGCGCTCGGATGAGGAAACACAGTTCGAGGTGCTCAAAGGCGATCGGGCATGCGTTGCACGCCGCGATGTGAAGCGCGGATCAAGGAGTCATGCTGAGTCGCCCATCCGAACGTTGCCGCTTGGGAGGGCCTGATTCGGTGTCAGGGAAACAGAAAGTGTGGGCGAAGTGCGTCGTCATAGCCGCGGCGTGGCCACTGCTGAGCAGTTGCAGCAGCAACATCCATCTGAGCTTTCTGGACCCGCAAGGTCCGGTGGCGGATATGCAGCGCCTGCATTTTCTTGAAGTACTGGCGTTGCTCGCGATCTTTGTCGCCCTGCCGGTATTCCTGGTCACTCCCTGGTTCGCCTGGCGTTATCGATATGGCGCCTCGCCGCGCCACACGCCCAAGTGGAATTTCTACGGACCTCTGGATATTGCGTGCTGGGCCGGTGCGATGGTGATCGTGGGGCTCCTGGGAGCGCTACTCTGGGGCAGCACGCACGCGCTCGATCCGTACAAGCCGCTGGCTTCCGACCAGCCGGCACTGCGCGTGCAGGTGATCGGCTACGACTGGAAGTGGCTGTTCATCTATCCCGACCAAGGGGTTGCGAGCATCGGTGAATTGGCGTTTCCCGCCGGGCGGCCGCTGGCGATGCAGCTGACCTCTGCCACGGTGATGCAGTCGCTGCTCACCCGGCGCTCGGCAGCCAGATTTACGCCATGGGCGGCATGGTCACCCAACTGCATCTCGAGGCGGCCAAGCCCGGTCGATTCATGGGTGAGAACACGATGTACAACGGCAGTGGCTTTTCCCAGGAGAAGTTCACCGCGGTCGCGATGACGCCGGGCCAGTTCGCAGCCTGGGTGCGGAAAATCCGGGCGAGCGGCGTGCCCATGGATACAGCAACCCTCAACGCAATCTCGAAACGCACGACTCGCGCGCAACTGATTGCGGCAGTGAGCACCTCCGCATCGAGCGATGGGAACGTATACGTCCGCGGCGTGACGCCCGGTTTGTTTGCTGCCGTGGTCGCGGCGACCAGAAACGGAACCGCGGTCGCGCCTGCCGCTGTCGGCGATGAAGATGCGGCTGCCGTGTCCACCGCGCGGAAACCCGCTCAACCCGCGGCGGAGAAATTACCGTGAGTCTCGCCGGCATTCTGGCGCATCCGCTGGGGCGGCTAGGCCTGCATTCGCTGCCCTTCTGGCAGATGCTGCAGCCTACCGAAGAGAACATTGTCAACGGCGTCATTGGCACCGCGGCGGCCTGCATACTGGTGATCGGGGGCATCGTCACGGTCGCACTGATCACCAGGTACCGCAAATGGGGTGTGTTGTGGTCAGAGTGGCTGACCAGCACCGATCACAAAAAGATCGGCATCATGTACGTGGTGCTGGCCTTTGTGATGCTGGCGCGAGCCCTGATCGAGGCGGGGCTGATGCGGGCACAGCAGGCGTTTGGCCTCGGCGGGGGCTTTTTGGCACCTGATCACTTCGCGCAGTTGCCCTCGTGGCAGCCCTGATCTTGAGTGGTTTCGCACGCGATACCACGCGCATCGTCCCTGCGCAGAAGGTGAGGGAGGATCAGGAGCGCTGGATCGACGCCGCGGCTGCTGCCACCGCCATATCACGCGCGGATGAATGCAAGCCCTCCAATGCGGGACTGGCTATCCAGGAGTACGGGCAGGTCGCGGCATGAGCGAGGAAGCCGTCAAACACCCCGGGCTGAATCTGGGCGCCGCGCACGGCGAGGATCACGATGCCGCCGAACCCGTGATGTTCGGCTTTTGGCTGTTCCTGATGAGCGACGCCATCCTTTTCGGAATGGTGTTCGCGACCTATGTGGCCTCTGTGACCGCCACCGCCGGCGGTCCCGGCCCACATGCTCTCTACGACATTAGGAGCGTGCTCATTGAGACACTGCTGCTACTGACCAGCAGCTTCACTTTCGGCATGGCTTCCCTTGCGTTGAAGTACAAGCACGGCAAGCCGCGATTGATCGGGTGGCTCGCGGTAACATTGGTACTGGGCGTCGCTTTCCTCGGCCTCGAATCACACGACTTCATCACCATGTTTGCCAAGGGAGGCTTCCCCGGGCGCAGTGGCTTCTTGTCCGGGTTCTTCGACTTGGTGCCCCTCCATGGCCTGCACGTCACGGGAGGCTGCATCTGGCTGATCTGCCTGGTCGGCCAAATCGCGCGCTACGGCATTGACAGGCAGGTCAAGCTCGGGATCATGCGGCTCGCGTTGTTCTGGCACTTTCTCGACATCGTTTGGATCGCCATCTTTTCGGTGGTTTATCTGGCGGGGCTTACGTAATGTCGCCGGCAAAGCAGCCAGGTGATAGAACCGCGCCAAGTCAGCAGGAGCGCGGAGAATTCCTGTCCTATGTCTGGGGCGTTGCTCTCGCGCTCCTGCTGACCCTGGTGCCATTCGGGCTGGTGCATTGGGCCGCGATACCGCGCTTCCCGCTGATCCTCGTCATCGGCGCCTTTGCGCTGGTGCAGATGATCGTCCACTTTCGATTTTTCCTGCACATCAGCTTCAGCGGGCAGCGGGAAGATCTGCAGCTGATCCTGTTCTCGACGCTGGTGTTGATCATCATGGTGGGCGGCACGGTATGGATCATGGGGAGCCTCGCCCTGCGCATGGCCATGCCAGGGCAGCCTTGAGCGGCGCACGGATCGTCAAGCTCGTGCTTGTCCGAGCTGGAGTGATGCGCGGTGTCTGCCGGTTCATGATCGAGCTTCTGCCGCTCGAGCTTCACCGCCTGCGTGCATCCCGCGCCTCCACATCGTGCAGAACGTCCTCGACATAGAGCATGCGTGTCGCCACCACGACAGTGGCGAGAGTTCCGTTGCCGACCGGCCGAGTTCGAGCCTGCTCGACTCTCTGCGACAGTGGAACTCTGAGCAGCGCCGAGGCTTGGCTTTCTGGACACAAAAACTGAGCAAGGCCTTGTCAGGAAGCAACCGATGGAAATTGAGGTAGCCCTCGCCGCGGACGCGACTATCGGGGAGTCGCCCACCTGGGCGCCTGCCGAGCACGCGCTTTATTGGATCGATATCAAGAAGCCTGCGCTTTACCGCTTTGATCCGGCGACGGGAAGGCAGCGATCCTGGCCTATGCCGTGCGATATTGGTGCTTTCGGCCTCGTCCGTGAACCACCGGGAGCCGTCGTTGCGCTGCGAGACGGGATCTGCCTGCTCGATTTTGCATCCGGGTCGCTGACTCGATTGGCGCCCCCGCCCTACGACCCGACGCTGTTCCGCTTCAACGAGGGAGCATGCGATGCTGCCGGTCGCTTGTGGGTTGGTGTTATGTTCGATCCGCTCGACGACTGTGCTCATCCGCAGGCATCATCCCTGCATAGCTTCACCTTGCGCGAAGGCCTGCGCCGCGAGCCGGATGACGCCGAGCTGCACAATGGAATGGCATGGAGCCCTGACGGACATCGGTTCTATCTGTCGCATAGCCGCAGACGAGAGGTGTTCACCATCGCGTTCGACCCGAGCACCGGCCGGCTGGGCGAGCGCGCGCTGTTCGCGAAGATTCCGGAGGCGCTTGGCCTGCCGGATGGCGCAGCCGTCGACAGCCAAGGTGGCTATTGGTGCGCACTGCACGGCGCCAGCCGATTGCGGCGGTATACGGCGGCGGGCGCTGTGGACCGAGACATCGCGTTGCCGGTGAGCCAGCCGACGATGTGCGCCTTTGCCGGCGAGGCACTCGATGTGCTGTATGTCACCAGCGCCGCGGAAAAACTGACGCCGGAGCAGCGGCAACGCGAGCCGCTTGCCGGCGCGCTGCTGCGCCTTCGACCTGGCGAGAGGGGTGTCGCCCGACCTTGCCTGCTGCTCTGAACCCCCGGCACGACACATGCTCACCTCTGGCAACGGCACGCTCGACGCGGAAGTTTCACGCGCCGATGAGGAGTTTTGATGAGCATGAACGTTAGCGATTTCGTCTGGCATCGCGTGCAGGAATGGGGCATCAAGCGCGTCTATGGCTACCCCGGTGATGGCGTAGGCGGTCTCGATGTGGCGCTGGAGAAGGTCAAGGACACGCTGCAGTATGTCCAGGTACGGCACGAGGAGATGGCGGCCTTCATGGCGTCGGGCCACGCCAAGTTCACCGGTCAGGTTGGACTTTGCTACGCCACCTCGGGACCCGGGGCGATCCACCTGCTCACGGGCCTATATGACGCGAAGATGGATCACGTACCCGTCGTCGCCATCGTGGGACAACAGGCGCGTACCTGCATCGGCGCACACTATCAGCAGGAAGTGGATCTGCAATCGCTGTTCAAGGATGTCGCCGGGGATTTTGTCGCGACTGCCAGTGTGCCGAGTCAGTTGCGCCACCTCATTGACCGGGCAGTCCGTATCGCGTCCACCCGGCGAACCGTCACCTGCGTCATCATTCCCAATGATCTTCAGGAGCTGGCCTACGAGGATCCGCCCGTAGTCCACGGTACGACTCATACCGGTGTTGGCTACGCCGGCCCGGCGCAACTGCCGAGCGAAGATGTGCTCAAGCGGGCGGCCGCCGTGCTCAATGCAGGCCGGAAGGTCGCCATGCTGGTCGGGGCCGGGGCGCTGCGCGCTACGGACGAGGTGATCTCCGTGGCGGAGAAGCTTCAGGCTGGCGTCGCCAAGGCATTGCTCGGCAAGGCCGTTTTGCCTGACGAGCTGCCCTGGGTCACTGGCTCGCTCGGTTTGCTCGGGACCAAGCCGTCCTGGGATCTGATGAAGGGTTGTGACACCTTTCTCATGGTCGGCTCCGCCTTCCCGTACAGCGAATTTCTGCCCAAGCCGGGTGCCGCGCGCGGCGTGCAGATCGATCTCGATGGCACAATGCTGAGCCTCCGTTACCCGATGGAGGTCAGCATGGTGGGTGACAGCGCCGTCACCTTGCGGGCCTTGCTGCCGTTGCTCGAGCAGAAGCCGGCAAGCGACTGGCGGCGCGGCATCGAGACGGGCGTCGCCAAGTGGTGGAAGACGCTCGAGGAGCGGGCGATGATGCCCGCCGATCCTATCAACCCGCAGCGCGTATTCTGGGAGCTATCGAAGCGGCTGCCGGAAAACTGCATCATGACGGGCGACTCCGGCTCGGTGGCCAACTGGTACGCTCGCGATATCCGCATGCGCCGCGGCATGATGGGATCGCTTTCCGGAAGCCTCGCCTCCCTGGGCGCAGCTACACCTTACGCGATGGCGGCGAAGATGGCATTCCCCGATCGCGTGGTGATTGCCTTCATCGGTGATGGCGCGATGCAGATGAACGGCCTCAACGTGATGATCACGATCTCCAAGTACTGGAAGGAGTGGTCCGACCCGCGCTTGATCGTCATGGTGCTCAACAACCGCGACCTCAATCAGGTGACCTGGGAGGAGCGCATCCAGCTCGGCGAGGGTAAAACGGAGTCGACGCAAAGCATCCCCGACTTCCCGTACCACAAGTACGCAGAGCTCCTGGGCTTGAAGGGCATCTTCGTCAATGACCCAGAGAAGTTGGGCTCGGCGTGGGATGAGGCGCTCGCGGCGGATCGCCCGGTGATCCTGGAATGCTACACGGACCCGAACGTGCCCCCCTTGCCGCCGCACATCACCCTCAAGGACGCCAGGCACTTCTTGACCATGATGGCGAGCGAGCCGGAGTTGGGAAGTGTGCTGAAGGGCAGCGTGGAGCAAATCCTCGCGAGCGTGCTGCCTGGCGGTAAGAGCTGACGTATGCGCGTCGAGCCGGCAACGGGCGTTGGACTCGGCGCGCTCCTGGCTCTTGCGGCTCTGGCCCTGACCCTGCGGCCGGCCACCGGCACGCGAGCTGCCGCGAGCCGCCTGCCGGATCGCGCCCCGCCCCTCGATCCCAGCGCCGCGGTGCGGGCGGCCCGGCGCATGAATCGAGCGGCCGGCGTAATCGCCGGCTCGGTGCTGGCGGACAGCGCCATCGAGCACTATCGCGGCTCTTTCCACAACAAGGCGATGGTGGCGCCGCTCCTGAGCGCGACGTTGTCGTTGGCCGCCAGTGTGCACGGCAATGCCGATAAGCAGCCGGCGGCGCGTCGGCTGCGCGACGGCGTCTATGCTGCCGCAGCCCTGACGGGGCTTGCGGGGACGGGTTTCCACCTCTTCAACATCAGCCGGAAGGCCGGCGGGTTCTCGTGGCAGAACTTGTTTTATTCCGCCCCGCTCGGCGCGCCCGCGGCGCTCATCCTGTCAGGGCTCCTGGGCTTCCTGGCGGAGCGCGTTCGGGATACGGTCCCCGGTCAGGCGCCAACTATCGGCGGCCTCTCGGCGGGGCGCGTGGTGGCGGCCGTGACCAGTCTCGGGCTGCTCGGGACGGTGGGGGAGGCCGGACTGCTGCATTTCCGCGGCGCCTACCACGATCCGTTCATGTATCTGCCGGTGACGATTCCGCCGCTGACCGCCGCCTCGATCGGCTACACCGCGCTTGCCCGGACCCATCGGCGGCGGTCATTGACGCGGTTTTGGCTGCGCTTCACGGCGCTGCTCGGCTTCGCCGGTACCGGATTCCACATCGTGGGTGTCGCGCGCAACATGGGCGGTTGGCGCAATTGGCGGCAGAACGTGCTGAATGGGCCGCCTATCCCGGCGCCACCGAGCTTCACGGGGCTCGCCCTGGCCGGCCTCGCAGCACTCGGCCTGATGCAGGATCACCCCGATGGCTGATCGCTATCCTTCCTATGACGTGCTCGCCAAGCGCTGGACCGAGTCCTGGAACGAGGTGACGCGGAAGGTGATCGACCGGCGCCTCGCCGTGCCGCGCGAGCCGCGATTTTTCTCCGCGACCGAGTGGCGGACTCTCGGCGCGCTATGCGATCGGATCCTGCCGCAGCCGAAGGATCGTGCGCCCGTTCCGCTGCCGGCCTATGTCGATCAGAAGATCGCCAATGGGCGGCTGGATGGATACCGTTATGCCAAGCTGCCTCAGCAGGACGAGGCGTGGCGGCAGGGGTTGGCCGGCCTGGAGGCGGCATCCCAGGAAGCCCATGGTGGCTCGTTCCACACGCTGTCCGCCGAGCAGCAGGATGGGCTGCTGCACTGCATGCAGCACGGTGAGCTTACCGGCGCGGCGTGGGGTGACATGCCGTGCAAGCTGTTTTTCGAGCACCGAGTCATTCCCGATATCACTCATGCGTATTACGCGCATCCAACCGCTTGGAACGAGATCGGCTTCGGGGGGCCGGCGAGTCCCCGCGGATATGTGCGCATGGGATTGGATCGGCGTGACCCTTGGGAAGCGGTCGAGGCAGCCCCCGGCAAGGAGGAAACCCAAGCGCGACGGAAAAACTCCCATGTCGTCTGATCCCTTTGCTCACCCGCGCGCCACAAACGGCCGTGCGCCGGATGTTTTCAAGCGCGGCGGCTGGGTGCCGATGCGCCAATTCAGCGACGCCGAGGCTGTCGATTTCGTCGTCGTTGGGACCGGTGCCGGCGGCGGTCCGCTGCTCGCCGGACTGGCAGAGGGCGGCTTCTCGGTCGTGGGATTCGACGCGGGTCCCTATTTCCGCCCGCTGGAGGATTTCGCGTCCGACGAGCTGGAGCAGGAAAAGCTCTATTGGACCGATGAGCGCGTGGTGGACGGGGCCAACCCGATCACCATGGGCGGCAAGAACAGCGGCAAGGCGGTGGGCGGCAGCACGGTCCACTTTGCCATGGTGTCGCTGCGTTTCCGGCCGGAATGGTTCAAGTCTCGCAGCGTCTTGGGTTACGGCGCCGACTGGCCGCTCGATTGGCGCGAGATGTGGGATTACTACACCCGGGCCGAGCAGGCACTCAGCATCTCCGGGCCCCTGAGTTATCCGTGGGGCCCGAAGCGCCCGCGCTACCCCTGTCGGGCACACGAGTTGAATGGTGCGGCGCAGCTGCTGGCTCGCGGGGCGGAGGCGATGGGCATCAAATGGACGCCGACGCCGCTCGCCACCGTGTCGGCACCGCATGGACGATCGCCGCCCTGCGTCTATCGCGGCTTCTGCCGCTTCGGCTGCTCCACCAACGCCAAGCAAAGTCAGCTGGTGACCTTCATTCCGCGGGCGTTGCGGGCGGGAGCGGAAATTCGCGATCTCGCGATGGTGGGCCGTATCGAGATGGGGCCCGATGGCCGCGTGACGGGCGTGCATTATCACCGCGGGGGACATTGGCACTTTCAAAAGGCGCGCAATGTCATCGTCGCCGGCTATGCGATCGAGACGCCACGGTTGCTCTTGGCATCGGCCACCGACCGCTACCCGGATGGCCTCGCCAACAGTTCCGGTCTCGTCGGCAAGAACCTGATGACGCAATCCAACCAGGCCGTGTTCGGCCTGATGCAGCAAGAGGTGCGCTGGAACAAGGGCCCACCTTCGCTAGCCATCACCGAGCACTGGAATTACGACGATCGCAAGGATTTCGCCGGCGGTTATTGCTGGATGGCGCAGGGGCCACTGCCGGTCGAATGGGTGACGATACAGACGAGCTCTCGGGGCCTCTGGGGCCACGCACTGCGCGATGAGATGGAGAAATACAATCACCAGGTCGGGCTGAAGATGGTGGGCGAGATGCTGCCGGATGAGCGCAATCGGGTCACGCTGGCCGATGAAAAAGATCGCTACGGGCTGCGTGTCGCCCGCGTCACTTACGGTTGGGGCGACAACGACAAGGCGCTGATCGAGCACGCGCTCGGCCAGATGCAGACGAGCCTCGAGGCGGTCGGCGCGACGGACATCTTCCGGCAGGAGGACGACACCAACCACCTGGCCGGCACGGCGCGCATGGGCGATGACCCGGCGATGAGCGTGGTGAACGCGGATTGCCGCAGCTGGGACATCCCCAATCTGTGGGTCTGCGACGGCTCGATCTTTCCAACGACGGGCGGGGTCAATCCGTCGCTGACGATCACGAGCATTGCGATGCGCACCGCGGACCGCATCCGCACGTTGGCCGCCCGCGGGGAGCTCTGAGAGGTCGCGGAGTGTTTTGTGGACCGATGCTAAACTGGAAAGTCTGCAAGCACGTGCAGATGACCGTCGGGATCGCGCAGCAGTGCGTCACGATTGGATCGCCAGACGATGCGGGTTGCAGCCACATCGTTCGCCTGCAACCGTCCGGCCGTTCGACCGGCTGGACTTCGGTATCGGAGCAACTCGAGGTGCGGTGTACCGATCTGCGGTGACATCGGCACTACATCGACACAGACCTCAGCTAGTCCATCCAGAGCGACCTGTGTCGGACCCTGGTTCAGCGTCGGCCGGCCGACCGTGAGCCCCAGCTCCTCGTAAAAGAGGCGGCTCACGCCCGCATCGACGATGGAGATCGCGGAGTGATCGATGCCCGACAGCCATTCGCTTCTTTGGCTGTTCTCGGGCGTAGTCGCAAACTGCACGAACTCGAGCGGGTGCCCCTCCTGATCGCGGAGCTTGACCGCCGTGAGGCCGCCTGCGGACGCCGTGAGGGTGACCGGACCCCCGATGGAGATCGGGGTCGCGCCATGCGCGCGGGCACGTTCCCATGCCGCCGCTGCATCAAGGGTGACCAGCGCAAAGTGCTGGAAGCAGAGGTCCGCGGCGGTCGCATTCTCGGGATACGGATGCCCTTTACGATCGAAAGCCTCGAGCTCGATCCGCTGCTCGCCTACAGCGAGGGCGATACGGATGCCGCCGCCCGCCAGTCCGAGAAGCGCCATCTCCGCCGCAGGCACCGGGACTTCCTGCCCCACGGAAAAGCCGATGGACTCGTAGAATCGCGCCAGCCGCTCCGGCTCCGTAGTCGTGAGCCGAAAAGCTGTGATTGCGGTAAGGCGCGCGTTCAAGGCCGAACGCACCCGCGTACGTTGGTATAGATGGCCATCAGCGTATGCGAAGCGCAAATGAACAGTCGCGACCTGTTGCGGCCGCCAAAAGCCAGATTGGAGACCGGCGAGGGCGTAATGACCTTGCCGAGCAGCTCACCCTCCGGGCTGATGCAGTGGACGCCATCCGCCGCGCTCGACCAGATGTTTCCTTGCTCGTCGACGCGGAAGCCATCGGTGAACCCGGGCAGCACTTTGTGGAATAAGACAGCACCCGTGAGGCGATTGTTACCCTCCACATTGAAGCGGCGAATGTATTGTCGCGGATCGGCGTCGAATTGCCTGCCACTCTCCGCGACGTAGAGGATGCTCTCGTCAGGCGAGAAGGCGATGCCGTTGGGGCCCTCGAAATCATCGGCCGCGACCGCCAGATCGCCGGTGGCGGGATCGAGCCGGTAGAGGGTTGGGGGCAGCTCCGCTTGCTGCTTGCCGCCTTCGTAATCGGTGTTGATGCCGTAGGGAGGGTCGCTGAACCAGATCGTGCCGTCGGACTTGCAGACAATGTCGTTGGGCGAGTTGAGTCGCTTGCCCCGATAGTGTCTGACGAGCACAATCACGCTGCCGTCGAGCTCGGTGCGCGTGATGCAGCGGTCGCGGTGAGAGCAACCGATGAGGCGGCCCTGCCGGTCACGGGCATGACCGTTGGCGAAACCCGAAGGCTTGCGGAACACCGAGACACCACCATCCTCGCTCCAGCGGAGGATGCGGTCGTTGGGAATGTCACTGACGTAAAGACAGGCATGATCGGCGAACCAGACCGGACCCTCGAGCCAGGGATAGCCTTCGCCCAGTATCTCGAGCGGGGCGTTGGGCAGCACCATCGCCCGGAAACGCTCGTTGCAGATGACGATGCTGTTCACTGCCGCCTCAGCTGAAGTGGCAGGGCTCGCGACTCGGATCGACGTGCAGTCGCACGGTCATCAGCACTGCCGGGGCTTCGCCGATCGTGCCTGAGCGATGCCCCTTCTTGCCGTCCGTCTCGATGCAGCTCTGATCTTCGCCGAAGGAGAACTCGCCTGCGCCCTGCTCAATGCGGGTGCCGTCCATGCTCTCGATGAACCATCGACCGGACAGCACCACGATCCACTGCGGGCCAGGGTTCTCGTGCCATTCGCCCACCCAGCCGACCGGCAACACGGTGAAGACGACCGTGGAGGGGTGCGTGCCGAGTTCGTCGTTCCATTGCGGATCGGCGACGCCGATGCGCTGAAGCTCGTAACGGGTGAGGCGGCACTCGCGCTGATGGCTGACGCCGTCCTTGTCCACGTAGAGGTGCCGGTAAGGAGTCGAGGGCTTGGGCTCGGGGTTGCTCATCGTGGCTCCTGAGAAGTCGAGTAGGGGTGGCTGGAGGCAAGCGGGTGGGCGAGGAAGGGCCGCAAGCCCGATCCGTTGGTGCCGACCAGGATCAGAAGGAATCCCGCGCCCAGTGATAGATTTTTGAGGAAATCCCAGAGGAGGGTGCGACCCTTACTGTCGCCCGCGGCCCAGAAGTCCCCCTGGGCCCAGAACCGCTTGAAGAGCGCGGCCGTTGCCGCGCAATAACCCGCGATCACCAGAGCGCAGAGGCGATCGGCAATACCCGTCACCACCCCGAGCGACATAAATATCTCGATGGCCGCTGCGCCTATCAGTACCGCAGCCGCGAGGCGCCGAGTCGCGAAGACTTCCTGGGCCTGCTTCACCGCGCCCTCGAAGCCGGCGATCTTGTCGAGTGCGCTGAATGGCAGAAACAGCATCACCAGTCCGTAACGCACGATGAGCTCGATGATCGCTGCGGCGCTCATTTGAGCCTCTCTGCGATACGGTCGGCGACCCGCAGAGCATTGGCGATGATGGTGAGCGTGGGATTCACGGCACCGATCGCGGGAAAGAAGCTCGCATCGGCGAGATAGAGATTGTCGAGCTCGTGTGCCTTGCAGTCGAGATCGAGCACTGAAGTGGCCGGATCGGGCCCGAAGCGCGCGGTACCCGCCTGGTGTGCCGTGCCTCCGAGAGGGATGTTCTTGCCGAGATACAACGAGCGTTCGAGCAGAACCGTTTGGCGGCCTGAGCGGCTCAGCACCTCTGTCAATTTGCGCTTGAGGTGGGTGAGTGCCTGCGGATTGGTCTCAACGAGATCCAGATGTACTTTGCCGTCTTCGTAGTAAATCCGATTCTGCGGATGCGGCAGATCCTCGGCTTGGAGCCAGAAGTCCATCGAGCGGCGCGCCATCACCTCGAAGGGCATCTCGGGCAGCCATTCCAGCCATTCGGGCAGGGCCTCCCCTCGGATCTGATCCGCGTGGGACTTGGCGCACATCTGCACGAGCCCAAGGGGATGGTTCCAGTCGTCCGCTCCGAAGTAGAAGTCGCTGAACGCGAGCGTCTTTTGGAAGATCGTATCGTTGGCGTGCGGCAGGATTGCCATCAGCACGCTCATGTTGTGACGCATGTAATTGCGTCCCAGCTGATCAGATCCGTTCGCAAGCCCATTCGGGTGCGCGTCGTTGCGGGACCGCAGCAGCAGCAGTGCCGACGATAGGGCACCGCATGCCACTACCACGATGTCGGCCGAATACGCTTCCTCATGACCCCCGCGCGTGACGCGGACCGTATCCACCGTCCGGCCCGATGGATCGGTGCCCAGGCGCGAGACGTACGCGCCGGTCAGCAGCGTGACGTTCGGATACTTTGCAATCATGGGATCGACACAGACCACTTGCGCGTCCGCCTTGCCGTTCAGTAGGCACGGAAAACCATCGAAGAAACTGCATCGCATGCAGGTGCTGGTCGGCGTGGGCTTGCCGTTCTTCTCATCGAGAAGGATGCCGAGCGGCAGGTGGAATGGATTGAGCCCAATGTCCTTCAGATCTTGCGCCAACTCGGCGATCTTGGGCTCGTGACTGACCGGCGCGTGTGGATATGGCCCGCTCGCCCAAGGCTCCAGCGGATCTTCGCCGCGCAGCCCGTGAACGTGGAACAGCCGTTCCGCCTCCGCGTAGTAAGGCTCAAACACATCATATCCGACCGGCCACGCGGGCGAGATGCCGCCGGCGTGGACGACCTCGCCAAAATCGCGCTCGCGAAGGCGGAACAGAGCCGCGCCATAGACCTTCGAGTTGCCGCCAACGTAGTAATGGAGCGCCGGAGAAAACGTCTCTCCCCGTGAGTTCGTCCAAACCTCCCCGGCCTGGTACTCGCCGTCGACGAAGACCGCCTGCGCGTTCCAGTTGCTCTCGCTGCGCTCGAGGTAATCGCCACGCTCCAGGATCAGAATACGCTTGCCGGTCGGCGCGAGGCGCTGGGCCAGGGAGGCGCCGCCCGGTCCGCTACCGATGACGATGACGTCGTAATGATCTGCGGCCAAGAGTCACCTGCTAACCGCGGCGGCGGTGTTGTCGCCTACCACGTAATTTGACCGTCAACTTGGCTCCCGACTGGCCGAGGCCGAGCGCGGCGCCCGATATGGGAAGTCGCCCCGTGAGAACACTAGTGAGCCCGGGAGGTACGGCGCGGTCGCGTCTGAACCGAGCGAATGAGACTCGAAGGCTGCCGCAGCGACGCCGGCGCTCATCGTGAGGCGGGTGTCGGCCGTCCTTCGTGCGCGACGAGCAGGTCGTGCATGTCATTGGCGTGCTCTTCCTCGGTCATCAGAATGCCTTCCAGCATGGTCCGCGTGGCGGGGTCGTCATCGGCGAAGTAGCGGATGAGTTCCCGGTAGTGATCGATCGCAATGCGCTCGGCAATGTAGTTCTCCCGGATCATGTCGATGAGATTGTCTCCTTCCGCGTATTGCGACGCGGAGCGCGTCAGCAGTCCCTCTGGACTGAAATTGGGCGTGCCGCCGAGCTGATTGATGCGCTCGGCGACCGCCATCATGTGCATCTGCTCTTCCTTCGCGTGTTGCGCGAACTCGGCCTTCACGCCTTCGCTCGATATGCCTGTGGCCGCGATGGAGTGCATCGTGTAGCGCAGTACACAGACGATCTCAGTGGCAAGGACCGATTGGAGGATCGCAATGGCCTGGGTGACATCGCCCTTGTAACTTGGCGTCACGTTACCGGTTTCAAGATGGTTTCGGGCGCGGTCTCGTAGCGTTTTCACGTCCGTGAGAAACGGCTGGTTGTCGCTCTTCGGCACGGCTTTGGTCATCGCTGTCTCCGGGTCATCTGATGGAATAAAAGAAAATCGCCACGCGGGGAATGCGCGCATTCGCACTAATGGGCAACCGCCTCGCAATCTGCCGCTGTTCGTAATGACAGGTCACGGTATGCCCACGGCCACGGTTCACCTGGAGTGATTGAGGCCCGCGAAGCATAGTTTCACAGCACGATAATCTCGGTGCACTCCCATGCATTGACAAGCAATGAGCACGCCCGCGCAATAGAAGCAAATACGCGCCGCGCCACCGGCTCAGCTTGAGTCCGTCGGAATGTGCCTTTCGCACCTACTCCAACGCGCGTACTCTGCTTGTCACGGGCTGCTCTATTTTGTTTCGACCCGCCTCCTAAGGGAAGTTTGAGACTTCATCTAGGCGGTTATCACGCAAGGAGAATGACATGGCAGAGCGATTATTGAGAACTGCGTAAATAGGTGACATTTTTTCCGCTGCTTGCGGTCCAAGTACTTCGGATGGTTACATTCGAGGTACAGATGAGGCATTCAAAAAAATTGAAGGTTCTCGAGCGGCGGCGGCTACGCGGTGCGCGGCTATTGGCGGGCGGGGAGAGCCAGGCGGAAGTGGCGCGCCGTGTCGGGGTATCGCGCCAGACGGTCATGCGCTGGGATCGGGTGCGCGAGCAAGGGGGCGTGGAGGCGTTGCGGCGCCCGAAGCAGTTTGGGCGGCCGGAGCGACTGAGCCTCGAGCAACGGGCCGAGCTGGTGCAGATCCTGAAGGCCGGGGCGCTGGCGGCGGGTTTTGGCACCGAGCTGTGGACGGTGCCGCGCATCGGGCAACTCATCAACCAGCGCTTTGGGGTCTCGATGGTCTCGACCTCGGTGTGGCGATTGCTCGGACGGCTGGGCTGGAGCGTGCAACGCCCGGCAGGCCAAGCGCGCGAGCGCGACGAGCGGGCGATCCGTACCTGGAAGCAAAAGAGGTGGCCGGAACTAAAAAAATAGCTGCGCGGCAGGGCCGAGTCATCGTCTTTATAGACGAATCGGGCTTGTCGGAGAGACCCTGTCGCGCACGCACTTGGGCCCCCAGGGGCCAAACTCCGATCCTGCAATACAGCTTTAGCTGGAAGCAGTTGTCGGTGATTGCGGGTCTGAGCTACTGGCGATTCTACTTCCGCCTGTTTAATGGCTCGATCAGGAGCCCCCAGATCATCGAGTTCTTGAAAGCCCTGCAGAAGACGATCGGCAATTTTCCGGCGGTAAGGTCGTGCAGTTCACTTACTATCAGAACTTCGATTGCGTTGATCAGGCCAAGAATGACCTCAACCACAACGGTGTGTTGGCGCAATCGGACTCGGGTGAGTTGCAGACGCCCATCTGTCAAGCGGGAACCCAGCCTACGATGGATCCGACAGGCGTGACGCCCAATCCCCAGGATTTTCTGTACGTTCTGATCCCGTTCTTTTCGGTCAACGGCGACCAGAATCCGAACGACGCGATGGCGTGTCCTCCCGGGGTTAGGCTGAACACGTTGTGCGGTCCTGTACTTGGCAAAACGCTGATCAAACTTTTCGGCGCGGTCCCGGAGGCCTACAAGTCCAAGCCACTGGTATACACAGATTGCCCCAATCCGAGTGGAGTGCCTGGAACGTGCACGATGCATGCATCGACGGTCGATCTCGGTGCAAGGTGCTGGTCGCGCTCGGGAAGCTCCCTGCGCCTGCGACGAATGTCTTCTTGCCGACGCCGAATCACAGCCATGTGATCACCAATGCGGATGCTAACCAGAGCGCGATCTGGTGGGAAGTCATACCGGTGCTGGTGACAAATCCGGCTGATTTTCCAACCGAAAATGGCAGCAGCGGCATAACCTCGGTCGCGGCCCTGAAGGAGGCGGAGCAGGCCGGTTACGCCATCCAGGTGCCATCCAATTTCTTCCTGTTCTTCAGCTCTAAAAAAATGGCGAGCATGACGGGCATGCCGTAGAACCGCGCGCTTTTCAGGAGAGATCTCGAAGGCAGAGAGAAGCGGGTCATCGCCGAGGTCGGTGGCCGTGATCAGGCGCCCGCGGCTGATGCTGCGGGCGCCACGTCTAATGACTCGACCGCTGGCGGCTCTAAAGCTCGGATAGCGCAGTCCCGGGGTGTGGGACCATGAGGGAACTGCGAAGCGCATGAAGGGTTCTGTCAAGGACGCCACTTACAAAGTGAGAGGCGATACTAAGACGCAGGCCGAGCGTTGCCGATGGCGGCTGGCCACACGGAGCGTCACTGGCGCAGGAAGGATGTCACTCTGCCGTCGGGCGCGGGACGGCCGTAGTAGGTGGCTTCCGCCAGTTTCGATCAACCATGAGGGTATCCGCATGAGTCAGAATCGCGTTGAGGGCGCTTTCCGGAATGCTACCGGGAAGATCAAGGATGCCGTTGGTGGTTTGGCCGGTGACGCCAGAGCACAAGCCGAAGATAAGCTACGTCAGGCAGCCGGCAAGGTTCAGAGTGCCTACGCCGAGGCTGCTGACCAGGCGAGCGATGTCGCCGCGGATGTTGGCCGAAGGGCGAAGCGGCAACCACTGACGGCTTTGCTGATCGCAGGCGTCGTCGGTTACACGCTAGGCCGGCTGATGTATCGCCATTGGGGGGCAGGTCGGTGAGCGCGGCGGTGGTATCCAGACGGCACACGATAGATCGAGATCCGCCGGATTCTGCACGCACGTTTGTTATCGTGCTGCCTCGGTTCAGGCAGATCTGAAGGGGCGTGATATGAAATCTGTTTTGGCGGTAGTCGCTCTGGCTCTGGTTGCTTTGGTGGTTGAAGAGAGGGCGCGTCAGGTCGCCGGCGAAGCGCAGGAAGCCTACGGCGAGGCGGTGGCGCAGGCACGAGATGCGACCAAAACTCTCAGCCGGAGCGTGAAGCAACGACCGCTCCCGGCTATCCTAATGGCCGCGGGAGTTGGCTACGTCCTGGCGGCGCTCGTGCCGCGCCGCTGACCCTCACATCTCGATCGCGTCCGGATTGAGGGCAGCGTGGGGAGCGGGACAGCTCCTCGGGTACTTCGACGCTTGAGACATCCGCATACCACGGGCCGTAGTGAGCCCGGTGCATTGCAATGTAGCCCGAAAATCCTTCTTGCGTCCATTCCTTCTGCTCGCGGTGCGGCGATGGGACTTGATATCACGCAATGTCATTTTCCAAGTGTCCCAGAATTGTCCCAGTACCCGCGGCCCCACGCACCGGTCGGTACTGTCGCCATCAGTCCTCTCCGGGAGGCGCCCGATCGCGCATCATCATCGATCTGAGCGGTTCCTCCGCGACGGCCGCGCCCGCGTCGATGCCGACTCGGTTCACTGACGCCGGGCGTTCGACGAGGCCGTTGCGCATGCGTAGCACGCTGTACGGTGCCATCTGATCGATGCGGACGGACACGGCCGAGAACGGTTGCACCGGTGTGAGAACTACCTTGGCGCCGTCGAGATTCACAATCCAGGCGCTGCCTTTGGAGCCCACGATGATGTGTCCCGTCCCGTCGGCCTCGATGAGAACCGCCGTCTGCTGATCCACCCCGATGCCGTATACCTGTCGCGCCGGCGGCCCGCGGTCGAGCCGCGCGATGAAGACGATGAGCCGGCCGAGTCGGCTGCGCGTCGAGAAATGTGTGTCGGTGATAACGTTCTCGAGGCCTGGAAGGTGGAGGAAGTCGTCCTCGAGGGTGACGGCCGGCCCCAGTGGGTCGGCGAGGGCGACTTTCGATTCGAGGCTTCCACCGTCCATCGCCGTATAGCTGAAGTGGCCGAGGATCGCGAGCCCAGCGCTGTTGCCGCCGATCGGGGCGCCGCGGTTCGCGAGGTTATTGAGCGCGGCCTGGACGGGTGTCCCCTTCCAATAACGCACGTAGTTCGACTGATCACCCCCCTCGAGAAACACCCCGTCGGCGTGCCGGAGGGCCGCGATCACCCTGGCATCGAAGGCTGCGGCGCGGCTGTGAAAGATGAACGTCTGACAGGAGAGCGTCGGTCCCCAGGGGCCAAGGAAGAGCGGCCCGAGCTCCCCGTCATCGGGGTCGAAGCTGTGATCCGCCGTCGCACCCAACACCACGATGTGGCCGAGCGCCGCATGCTCCGCGAGCGCCCGGTAGGCAGCGTCGACGGATCCGCCTCCACCCATGAGGACGATACCGAAGCGGGTCCTGGCGGGGCGGGGCGCCGCAGGGTTTCCCGACACAAAGTAGTCGAAGTCCTCGCCCCGACAGTCCTGCTTCAACGCCCTCGACGCGCAAGAGATCGGCCGGGGAGCCACGGCGGGCAGCTCGCCTGCCGCAGGTTGTGCGTGCGACATGCGCAGCAATCCAGGAACCCCGAGGAGCGCGAATAGACACACCCGAAGCGGTCGCTTCATAGAGATCATTCCGACAGATCCGGTCAGGGCGCCAATGCGCGTCAGCGCCGTGGCGAGAATTGGTAGTCGAAGTCGAGGTAAAACTCGCGTCCCACGGGGCTGAACCAATTGCGGGTGTAGAAGGGCCAGCTGGTCCAGGTGGGGTCGTGCTGCGGCTTGGTGTCGAGCAGGTTATCGACCGTCAATCGCAGTTGCGCATTCGGGCTGAAGCTATAGCCGACAGTTCCATTGTAGACGGACGTATGTCCGAGTCGCGTAGTGCCGTCGTAATTCGGCAGGCCGCCGATCATACGGTCGTACAGTGTGGTGCTCAGCCGACCCAACGACCAGGTGAGTGAGGCGTTGGCCTTCCAGTAGGGCAGCTCCCAAAGAAACAGGTCGCGCAGCTCGTCGTCAACCGGATCCCCTGGGAAATCCCTGATGGTGTGGGAGAGGACACGCGTGAGGCCGCCGCCGAGACTCAGGCCGCCGAAACGATGCATATCGAGGTAGTAATGCGCACTGACATCGATGCCGTCGGTGCGATCCACCGCGGCATTGATGGGTTGGACCAGAACTGAGGTGACCTGCAGCGGGTTGAAGGCGTTCGCCGCGTTACGCACGACTTCGCTCAGAACCTGTTGGCAGGTTGGTGAGTTGATATTAACCGGTTGTCCGTCGATGGTCTGACCCAAACGGCAATCCGCCTCTTCGCGCAGGACCGTGTCACTGCTTTGATACTCCACCTCGTTATTGAGCCAGATGTAGTAGAAGTCAGCGCTGACGTCGAATTCCTTCAACGGCGCGAAGACGAATCCTGCAGTGAACGACCGGCTGGTCTCATCCCGGAGCGCGATGCTGCCGTTGCTCCGGCCGTCATAGCTCACGTCGCCATAAGGACAGTTGTCGAAGAAATCGGGTCCACTCGAGGGATACTGCAGCCGACAGAGATAGTAGTCGGTGCCGTCCGAACTCGAGCCGCTCGGGCCCGCGTACAGATACGACAGATCCGGCGCACGAAAGCCGGTGGCGTACGATCCCCGCAGCAGCAACGACCTTATGGGTCGATACTCGAGGCCCGCGGCGTAAGTCACCTTGCCGGCGGAGACATCGCCGTATTTGTAGTTATCCACGCGTGTGGCTCCGGTGAGAGTCACGTGGGTCAGTACCGGCACACGCAGCTCCAGGCCCGCCCCCTCGTGGCGGCGCGAGCCGCTGGCGCCCGTGTTGTGCAGCCCGTAATAGCTGCCATTGAGCGACAACGGATCGGCTACGGCGTCAAAGTACTGCGTCCCGACCTCGACGACCGCCGCAAATCCCACCGGACCCGCCGGCAGCGTGAGGAGTTTCTCGGAAGTCATCTGCAGCGTCAGGTCGTTCGCACCGGACTTGTCATGGTCAATCGAGTCCTGGCTGATCGAGCGAAACTGCGCAACCGTCAACGGGGTATACAGGCGGCTGGGAGGCGCGTCATAGATATTCAGTCCGCTATCCGGATCGATGCCCAGCGATGGTCCAAGGTACAGCGCCTGCGCGTTGGCCGCAATCAGCGCAGGCTCACGGCTCTCGAGGTAGTTGTGGGAGTGGCCGAAGGTCAGCTCGTAGCTCCAGTTGATGCCCAGCGCGCCCTTGATCCCGGTATTGAGCGACAGGGTGTGATTGATTTCATGGATCTCGCCCGCATCGAAGCCGCCGTTCTCGTCGACCGTGAAGTACTGCCGCTGCCACTGCTCCACCTGACCCGTTGCGGCATTGAAGAACGGAATCGGGGTGGAGTTGTCATCCAGGATGTAGCTGTTCTGCCATTGCAGCGGTGAGTTGTACAGCACCTGACTCGAGGTTCCGGCCTGTAGGTCGAGAAAGAGATTTGTGTCATCGTTCAGATGATAGGTCATCGAAGTGTAGAGATTACCGGCGCGGTCGCCGTTCGTGAGCGTCGCGTACGCGTAGTCTTTGTAGCTGCCACAGTAGTTACCGTAACCGGGGTAGTTGGCATAGACGATGGATCCACCATCCAGATGGGAGAGGCCGGCGCACGTCGCCTGGCCCGGGTCGATGTAGTTGCCATCGCCATCGAGGCGGGCAAACACCGGATCCGCCGTGTTGCTGCTGGCGCCGCCCGGGCCATCGAGCAGAGAATTCGTGAAATCCCGCTGCATGGCCCAGATCGGATCCGTGTTATAGAGCTCCACGGCAAATACCGAGTCGAACCGATCAGTCGAGAAGCCACCTGAGATCTGCACACGTTGCGAGGCGCCGCCACCGTGCTGGGTATCCCCGACACGCGCGTCGATCGTCAGCCCTTCCATCTTGTTCTTCAGAATGAAGTTGATGACGCCGGAGACCGCGTCCGACCCATACACCGCTGAGGCACTGCCACTCAGGATCTCGATGCGATCGACGAGCGAAGTCGGGATGTTCGAGATGTCAGTGAAATTGCTGTTGCCCCCGTAAGCCTGGGGGTAGTCGGCGATGCGTCGGCCGTTAATCAGTACCAGCGTGTGATTCGGGCCGAGACCGCGCAGATCAACTGCCTGCGCGCCCGGGGAAAAGCCATTGGTGTACTGGTTGTTGTCGAGCGCCCCAAGGTTCTGGGTGAGCGAGGCCATGACGTCGGGTATGGTCGCGAGTCCGTTGCTCTTGATGTCGTTTGCGGTGATGACGGTGATGGGCGCGGGCCCTTCGATGTCGGGGCGCGGAATGCGGGAGCCGGTGACGACCACCTGCTCCAGTTGCTCGGCGGCCTGCGTAGTGCGTGCGGCCGGCACCTGCTGCTCAACGGCGTCCGCGCCGATATCGGCGGGTGCAGCCGCGGACTGAGACGAGCGCACGGGCTGCGAATGCTGCGTGCCGGCCAAATGAGGCGGGGCGGGGTCTCTCGGCACGGCCGATTGGGGCGGCGTACTCTCGACTCCGATGGCGTTCTCACCCACCTCCTGAAAGCGCAGATTGGTGCCCTGGAGGATCCGTGCAAGCGCCTCCTGCACGGACATCCGGCCGCTCACGGCATGTGACTGTGACAGGTCAGCGAACTCGCCGGGCATCAGCACCTGAACTCCCGCCTGATGCGAGAGCTCGATGAGTGCCGCGGCAATCTTCTGAGAGGGAATATTGACTGTGACGATCCGGGTCAGCGCGCTTGAGCTCGTCTGAGCCTCCAGCCTCGTCATCGGAAATGCGAAGGCCGCAAGAGATACGATCGCGATCCAGCAAAGGCGCTGCATCCGTCCCCCTCCCCACCTATTTTCATTGGTGCCCTAGCTAAGACACCCGAGGAACGGAACGTGGCAAGCGTCTACTTGATTCCCGTGAGGATCAACTCACCATGCTCGCCGGCGCTCAGGTGAACCGGGAAGACCCGCGGCAGCGCTTTGACCCAGACATCCGTGTGCGCCGTGAAGACCGTACCGGAGAAGAGGATCCGGCCAACAGACTCGTCGCGGATGAGGACCGGATGTTCACGGTAACGGTTCACGTCGGCAATGACACTGGCGAGCGGCTCTTTCAGGTATTCGAGCCGTCCCTGCCGCCATGCGAGCGTCCGTGACACATCCGCTGGCGCGACCACCGGCTGACCTCTGGGCCCTTCGGATGAGGTGAGCTGCTCACCGGCTCCAAGTCGCAGCAGGCTTCCGCCGGGTCCTGCTCCTGAGACTTCTACGACGCCTTCGCTGACCGTCACCGCGACGCGGCTAGCCGTCTTGCGGACGTCGAATGCGGTACCGACAGCCCGAACCCTCAGCGACCCGACCCGTACCACGAACGGCCTCGCTCGGTTATGCGCCACCGAGAAGAACGCTTCGCCGTCGCCGATCTCGATCATGCGTTCCTCGGGCGTGAAGTGCACTTCGAGCTGTGAGCGCGGCGCGAGGTCTACACGGGATCCGTCGGGAAGTACGCTCCGTTCGACCATGGGGGGTAAGGAGGACCGGGGCGAGTGGGGCCATTTCAGCGCGGTCACCCCGATAGTCAGTGCCAGGACGCCCGCAGCGGTGGCGAGCACGGCACGCCGGGTGATCCGGGGTCGGCCGCCCACGGCTGGGCCGGACGCTCGAGCGAGCAGGTTCGGAGGACTGAGCAACGCCGAAACGCTGAGTGCGCCAGGTCCTTCGAGCACTTGTCCGGAGCTGAGCCAGAAGGCCTGAACCCTCTCGAAGGCACGCTTGTGCCGCTCGTCAGCCTCGTACCAGTGCAACCACTCAGTGAGGTCTCGCTGCGTGACCGCCTCTTCTCTCAGGCGCAGCAGCCAATCCCAGGCGGCGGCGAGATGATTGACCTTCGTCATTGCTGCATCCTGACCCGGGCATCGGTGGGCGAAAGTCCCTGGACGCGCAGCTGGCAGTACAGAGCCGCGTGGAGAATATAGTGCCGCACGGTACGTGCGCTCACAGCCAGCTCGATACCGATGCGCCCGACATCCCACTCCTCAAAGCGATGCAGAACGAAGGCCCGGCGGTACTTCGGAGGCAGCTCGAACAGTGCACGCCGCAGCACCGCCACCTCCTCCTCGGCCAGCACCCGCCGTTCGGGGCTCAAGCGGTCGATCGGCTCGCCGGGGCCATCGGCCGTGTCCAGCCGACGGCGGGTAGCACGCTGGCGAGTCCGGTTGGCGGCGATATTCGCGGCGGTCTTGAAAAGGTAGGCACGCAGGAAGCTCACGGCTCCCGGCTCGTTCAGCTGGAGCACTCTTATATAGGCTTCTTGCGCAACGTCGCGGGCCTCCTGCTCGTCCCGAACGCGGGCCATGAGGAAGACATGCAGGGCACGGTTGTGCTCCTCCATGATCCGAGCGAGCTCCCGGGCGTGGGCGCTCTCCGCGGAGTCATCTTCGCAGGTAAAGAGTTCGTTGCTGCGCTCGGGATCAGACGTCATGCACACGCCGGAGGATGACCCTGGTGTCCTTCACTCTACAAAGACACCTGAGTGTGCCACATTGGCAAATGTGTGGATCGAATTTGGTTTTGCTTGTACACGCCGGCCGGATCAAACAGCCCTGGAACTTCTCCTCGAGTTCCGTGCGCGCTAACCGGAGCGTTACACCCTGCGGCAACACTCTACGATGCAGCGACGCCTGCGGGTGTGGCGTCGGGAAGCTGTGAGGCAATACGGACATACCAGCTGCCATACGGAGCTAGCCGATGTTGCAAATGAGAGCGTAAGTGGCTGATTTTCTTGGTGGGCGGTACTGAGATCGAACCAGTGGCCCCTGCCGTGTGAAACTGTGAAACAGAGGGTAGGGGGCTTACGAATCAAGGATATGCGAGCGGAACACCCGGCAGCAACAGGGATTTGATGTCACGTGATGTCATTTGATATCACTCAATATCACGATCGCACTGTCCCAGAATTGTCCCAGGTCGGCAGGTTATTTCGCTTTGCGGGGGCGCCTCGGCGGCTGGCGATCGCGGCGTCGCGGCGCCCCGAACAGCTGCATATGCGTCCCGATGCGATGCAGGACCACCGCACGCCGACGGACCCGATAGATGAGAAGAAGATCGGACCCAAGGTGGCATTCCATGAAGCCACTCCAGTTATTGCTACGCTTTCCGAGGCGATGTTCATGGAGGGCCGATGGGAGTTTCTCGCCGGAAATCAGCGCGTCGAATACGTACTCCAGCGTTTCGACGTCGAATTCGGCGTGTTTACGAGCGTTCCGGTAATCGCGCTTGAAGCGCGGGAGAATGATTAGCTCTCGAGCCACCGAATGGCCTCACGGCCGCTGCTAAAGCGGCGCCCCTTGCCGGCGGCTTCTTCCTTCACTGAGTCTTGGAGGGCGGCGCGGAGTTCCGCAGCTGAGCGCCTCGCATTTGCGCGGGCAGCCCAGGCCTTGAGTGCCGCTGCAGCGCTTCGCTTGCCTGTGCGTGCCTTGAGCGCTTCGATCTCTCGCTCACTAAGTTGAACGGTAACATTGGTCATTGGTGCCTCCGCCGCGAACCCATTGTAACCCGTGCTCCTCGGAGCTGCTAAGCAGAAACGCTCACCCCTGGGGCGGCATCCCAGCTGCCCCAAAACGGACCTCTGTTCGGGATACCGGCTATTGATCAAACAGACCGAAAAGCGCGAGACTTGCGTGGGTCATCTTCGGGTGGGATTTAAGGGTCGTGAAGAACATCCAAGTAATCGACGGAGCACTCAACGCCGTCTACGACATTTTTCAGGCGACGGACCAGGAGTTCTCACTAGTCTTCCCGGCCGGAAACGACATAGCCTTTATTGATGAGGCGATGGCGCGCGGACCCCGTGCCGAGCTCGATCAAGCATTTGCACAAATTTGGACGCGACGGATCCCCAAGGCACAGGCGATGGGGATACATGGTGTCCAGTTCTACGAGCTCGACCACAAGAAGTGCTATTACCCGACACGTCGGGACGAGGAGGCCGTGAATCCAAACGGCACGCGGCTGCGTTGAGATGGCAGATCATCACGAGCCGCGGTCGTATCAAGACCAAGGATGAGTACTCTCGCTCTAAACGGATGTAACCCATGAAGCTTGTGCTCGCCCTACTGGCGGCGGTGCTCTCCTTGACTCCCGCCACAGTGACGTTCGCCGACACTCCGCGCCAAGCGATCAATGTCACTACGGACTCCACGCCGGGGTGGCTGCCTTCGGCGGAACAGCGGGCCGAAGTTCCCGTGGTCACGCATGCATTTCTGAGTGCATTGGACCGCGGCGATCCTGCTACGGCCTTCGCCCTGATGACCAGTGGCCAGAAGGCCCTTCAAACCTTCGCACAATTTGCCAGAAGGCTTGCCAGATTCAACTCGCAAGCAGGGCAGGTGAAGGAGCGCCGAATTATCAAGATCACTTGGACGAAGGACCCCCAAAACGCGCCCGCTCTCGGTATTTATGTAGCCGTCGATTTGGTGAGCCGCTTCACAAACATCGACCGCGACTGTGGCTATATCGTGCTCTATAAGCCCGAGCATCCGCATATCCCATTTCGCGTCGCCCGTCAGGAAGACGGAATCATGACCAACGCGCAAGCGCGAGAAATTGCAGCCAAGCAGTCCCCAGAGGCCGTTGAGGCGCTGTGGGCCCAGATCGCTCGAAACTGCCCGAACTATCCTGGCGCCACAGTCGAGGCACCACGCGCGCAGGTTGCCGGAGCCCTACCCGAGTCGCGCGGCGCAACTATCGGATATTCGTCGGTAGAGGTTGCCCTGAAGGCGCTTCGTCGGAAGCCGGGAGTGACGTTTCGAGTAGAAAACGGATGGCTCATTGCCGAAGATAGGGATGAGCGGACGATTTGGTCGTTCGCGCCCAGCGGCCACCCCGCCTATCCGACCGCCGTCAAGCGGACTGTGGTCGAAAAAAATGGCGGGAGCGCCATTCAAATGGCCGTTCTCTGCGAAGCTGACAAGGTAGCGTGTGATAACGTCGTAATTCAGTTTGAACAGATCAATTCCCATCTCGGCAGCGCCGCCAGCAAAGGCCGTGATTGATACGGTAGGAATATCCCAGTCCTACCTTCCTGTTAGGAAAATTTTCGTTATGTTTCTGTTTTATCGCCCCGGGGATCCCGGACGCTCTGGGTGGGTTGCCTCAGACAGCTGGAGATTGGAACCAATGGAGGATGCCCACTGCGCAGATCGCGAAGAGGACGTACAGGGCTACGTAGTAAACGATACGTAGCCAAGAAAACTGAGCGCCCCTCGTTCGAGCTTCAACTGCGAGTGAAAGCGAACTGCTCAACGCGTGGTCGCTCAGCCAATCGCCGAGCGCCGTTACGGGGAGGGCGATGATCAGCAGGATGAGCCACTGAAGCAAAGAGCGAGGATAGCGTGGCCAGGTGTCAGCGAGCAGTGCGAGGGCCGCGCATACCGAAACAATGAGGTAGATCGGGATAAAGCGCAGGACTCGGTTCAACATCGCGAGGGGCTATGCCGTACGCCTGTAGTGCCGATCGGTTTTCGCTACGATTTTCCGTATGTTTTCCGTACGAAAGCGGGGCGGCTACGCTAAGTTATTGATTTTGATGGGCGGTACTGGGATCGAACAGTGGCCCCTGCCGTGTGAAACTGAGGGTTGGGGCTTACGAATCAAGGATATGCGAGCCTAAATTCTATTTGCAAGAGGGACTTGGTATCACTTGATGTCATTTGATATCACGCAATGTCATTTTCGCAGTGTCCCAGAATTGTCCCAGCTGTCTCTCATCGCAAATAAATCATGGCCGGGCAGGGCGGCGGCGGAACCCCTGGGTCCCACGATTGACATGCGTACACTCCGCGGCAATCATCCTTCATTGCATATCACAGAAAGCGCTTTGCGAGGGTCTCTCCGCGTGAAATCTATTGCCGTGGGCGCTGCTGTAGTTGGGCTTGTCTTCGGCTTGCTTTTTGTCATCGGCCCGTTCTACTTCGGTACGCCCACGGACTCTTGGGTGTCGTTCGTCATGCCAGTGGTGCTCGCCGTCGCGATCATGCGAACGCACTATCTGAATTTGAGAGGATTGCGCGACAGTTCAGTGGGTCCACCGAGATGGCGGCTGTTGACATATAACGTCTTGCTACTGAGCTTTCTCACGTTGGGACTAATCATGATGTACGAAAGGGATACACGGTTCCGACAAATGCCAGCCGCCTTGACAGTGTATCTCGCCTTGGGTGTAGCGTCCTTTGGCGTTAGCGCTCTGTATTTGTGTCTGCCGATCGCCCGCGGTGCTGCGGCCACTGCTCAGTGAGCGCCGTCCCACGTGCTGCCGGCGGCGAACTGGTCATAGGGCGGGGTGGTGCGCCCTCGGGTTATTGTCGCGACAGCTGAGCGACCATACCTGACCGGTCAACAATGGGCAAGCGCAAGTGCCCCGCGCTTGCGGCGCGAATAGCTAAGCTGCCTGTGGACTACGGTCACCACAAACTGGCGAGCTCGGCGCGCGCAGTTCAAGTCAGTGCAGGCCACGCGAATTGCCAAACGGTGGCGTCGCAAGTGAGCCTCTGAGATTTACCGAGACGGTGCCAGTTGAGGGACCAGGCGCACTCCGAGCACACGCATCGCTTTGATGATCGTGTCGAAGCTCGGATTCCCGTCCTTCGAGAGTGCCTTGTAGAGGCCGGCGCGTGTCATGCCAGTCTCCTTGGCTAGCTTCGTCATCCCGCCATGTGCTCGCGCAGCGATGCCGATGACGTGAGCCATGTACGCAGCGTCGTCACCCCCATCCTCGAAGGCTGCCACGAGATACTCGGCCACATCCTCCGGAGTCTTGAGGTAATCGGCAGAATCGTAGCGAGCGAACCTCTCAGCTTTCCTATTTCTAGTTGCCATGGGTCATTTCCCCTTACTCGGCTTTTGCCGTCGGGCCGGCGAGGCGTGTCGGGTTCTTGCAGTATTCATTTCAATCGCACGTTTGATGTCCGCATCCTGAGTGGCCTTTGTCCCGCCGCAGAGGAGCAGGAACACGACCCGGCGCGTAGTACACGCGGTATCCCGGACCGTAGTCGATCCGCATCTCACTTACGCCGGTTCCGACGGGCTTAACATCGCCTGGATTGCCCATTGCGAGTCGATCGATCCGTGCGGCTATGCGCGCCCGGACGTTCGAATCGTTGAGATTCGTAAGCCACGTGTCGAACGTAGCCGAGCGGCGGATCTCGTACACTGCGTGACTGTCTCCTATAGGAGACGGACGTGTCAACTATGGTATACGGCCAGCTCTCGCAGGACGGCACTATCGGGAGCTCTCGAGCCAACGAGTGGCGTCACCGCCGCTCTTAAAGCGGCGCCCCTTGTGAGCAGCTTCTTCCTTCAGCGAGTCCTTGAGGGCGTCTCGGAGGTCCGCAGCTGAGTGCTTCGCATTTGCGCGGGCAGCCCAGGCCTTGAGTGCCGCAGTGGCGTTTCGCTTGCCTGTGCGCGCCTTGAGCTCCTCGATCTCGCGCCTACTAGGTTGAACGGTAACCTTAGTCATCGGTGCCTCCACTGCGCCCGCTCCCGGAACCGCCCGCGGCGGAGTTACTCCGTGCGGCACGATAGCCCTACGGCCCGTAGACTCGCGTTCTTTTTTCCTTCCGATGCTGGTAGCGCGCTCGCCGGCTCGGAGGGACCCGGCGAGGCCAACTGTCCCAAATCCACTGAGGAAATTCTCAGGCTACGCTGTCGCGCGCAAAAACGGGGATACCGGAGTGCTTATCTGACATGATGCGGGGTACGCGCTACGCTGTCAGGATCGCGGACATTGGGGTCCGGTAGGCGTGGCGTACGTGGGACCCGTCTATCGTAGGGAACGGGCGACGAAACGTATGAGCCTCGAGCTCGCGCGCTTATCTGCCCGCCCCTGCGGCCCGTCCGGATGTGCCTCGAGCACGAATAGATAGATGCCGATGGTTTCCCACGGTGGCACTTCGGCTCACGGCGGCGAGTTGTCGCGACCTCTCAGGGGTCAAACTCTCCCGACGGCGAGTCCCACGTACGGAGGTCATTATGCGCTATGTCGGTTTGGATGTGCACAAGCACGTCGTGCAGGCGCAGTTCTGCGACGAGCAGGGCCGTGAGCTGCAATCGGTACGGTTTGATCTGACGGCCGCGTCTCTGTCGCAGTTCGCCCATGAGCACCTCGGAGCCGATTGCGCAGTGGCGCTCGAGGCGACGACGAACACCTGGGCAGTAGTCGACGTCCTCAAGCCCAGCTGCGGCAAGGTGGTGGTCAGCAATCCGCTGAAGACCAAAGCGATCGCCCTGAGCAAACACAAAAGCGACAGGGTGGATGCGTGTATGTTGGCGCAGCTGCTGCGCTGCGGCTTTCTGCCTGATGTGTGGATCCCGGATGCCGACACTCGCGCCGCTCGCAGCCTCGCCGAGCGCCGCAGCTCGCTGGTGCGACACGGTACATGGGTCAAAAACCGCATTCAGAGCCTACTACACGAGCGGCTGATCCAAACCCCATTCGACCCCTTCACGTTACGGGGCCGACAGTGGCTGCAGGAGCTTTCGCTGCCGGTGCGCGACCGCGGGGAGCTCGAGACGCTGCTGCGCATCCTGGACGCCGTGGCGCAAGAGCAAGCGAAGCTCGCGGAGCTGATCAACGCCGACGCCTATGGGCGAGACGGGGTGAAGCTTCTGATGACGCTGCCCGGCGTTGGGGCCGTAATCGCCCAAGCGATGATGGCAGCGATCGGCGATATCAGACGGTTCGAAAACCCGCTGAAGCTTGCCTGTTACTTTGGTCTTGTCCCCAGTGTGCATCAAAGCGCCGAGCGCGCCTACCACGGCAAGATCACCAAGCAGGGTAATGGCAACGTGCGCTGGCTGCTCGTCGAGGCCGCCCATCATGCCGGCAGGCACCCAGGACCACTGGGTCATCAGTTCCACCGCATCGCACGCAAGAAGGGGGTAAACGTAGCCCGGGTCGCGATCGCCCGCAAGCTCGCCGTCCTGGCCTGGCATCTGCTCACCAAAGGTGAGCCGTATCGTTATGCCTCGCCGGTTGCCACCGAAAAGAAGCTCGCCGATCTGCGCCGATCCCAGCACGAGCTGCATCCGCCCCATCTCGGCAACCGCGGCGGCCACTGGGGCCACAGCACCCGGCTACGAAAATCGTTGGCCACCGTGCTCGCGACGGAATCCTTGCCTGCGGCATCTCCTCCGCCAGCGGCCGAAACGCGTGTCTTCGCTCCCCTCGGCACGACGACCCTTCTGGAGCACCTCGGGCGCGAGCAGCGTGTCGAAATACCGCACCAGAAGCGCTGCCCAGGTCATCAGGCGCACGCCCCTTCAAAGGCTCGGAAGAGAACGCTCACCCCAGCGAGAAAACATTGACACCATCATAGATAC
>DASXFY010000010.1:0-5294 GCA_036489335.1 Steroidobacteraceae bacterium | reverse complement strand
CGTCGCCGACGTGCGCCGATTCGTCGAGCGCGGGGCCCCAGTACCGTCGGAGGTGCCCACGCCCACCTCCATGTCCGCGCCCGCGGCGCCGGAGCGGGGCGGGGAGCCCAACCTCGTCGTGCTGCCGGTCGTGAGCCGCTCGGGATTTCCTGAAGATGAGGCCTTTGCGGCGGATCTCACCTCGGAACTGATCGCCGAGCTCATCCGGCACGGCTGGGCCAGGGTTATCACGGCCGCTGGGACCGACCGTCGCTCCGCGGTGGATCTACGTGGGCTCGCGCGCGAGCTGGATGCCCGGTACGTCGTGGAAGCCCACGTGCGCAGGATCGGGCCGACGCTGCGCCTGATGGTGCAGCTATTCGAAGCGCAGAGCGGCAGTTTCGTCTGGACCCAGAAGTACGATCGTTCCCTCGATGATCTCGCGGGAGCCGAGGAAGCGCTCGGCGTGGAGGCCGCGAGCCATATCAGCGAACAGCAGATTTTGCGCCGGGAGCTCGACCGCGCGGTGAACAAATCCGGCGACTGGTCCGCCTGGGAACGGGCGCTGCGCGCGCTCGCCTGCACGACCCACCTCGGCTCCGACAGCTCGCAGGTCGCGATCGAGGAAGCGCGGCAAGCGGTTGCGATCGCGCCCGACTACGCCCTGGCCCATGCCATGTTCGCCTGGGCGTTGGGGGTTGGCAGCCTTTTCGGGAAGGAGCCGGACCGGGATGACCTCCGCGCGCATATCAAGCATGCGGTCGCCCTCGACGGCAGCGACCCGCGTGTGCTTCGAGTAGTGTCCACCGCAAGCAGCGTGATCGGTGATTTTCAGACGGCATTGCGCTTTGCGAAGCGGGCGGTCGAGCTGGCGCCCCACGTCGGCAACGGGCATTTCTGCCTGGCGTGGGTGTATCTGGGCCTGGGACAGAACGCCGCGGCGATCGCCGCGCTCGACGCAGAGCAGAAGATCGCACCGCAGGTGCACAACCTTTTCATTTCCCAATACTTGCGCGGGCTCGCTCTTTTTTCGCAAGGGCGGCTCGCCGACGCCGGGGAAGCGCTCGACCGCTCCCTGGAGCTCAACGCCAATTTCGTGCTGACGCAGAAGTGGCGGGCGATCGTCTCCACGCTGCTCGGCGCGCAGGAGGAGGCCCACCAAGCCGTGCGCGACATGCGTGCGACAGAGCCGTCGCTGACGCTTGAAGATCATGTTTCTCAGATCATGCTCACGGTCCCCGATCCCGCCCGCGCCGCCGAGGCCGTCGCGGTGTTGCGCCGGATCTGGGCGGCAGCCGGGCCGGCTACATGAAGCAGAAGTCGACGAGCTGCGCCGGCATGCCGCCCGCCGGGCTCTTGTACTTATCTAAAGATTATTAGATAATTAACGTCACTATATCCTGACCGCGATGCCCAAGCGACACCTCACGCCGACCGAAGCCTTCGACCTTCGCCAAGCTCTGCACGTGGCGACGCTCGATGCGCTCATGGCCTCTCGCCGCTGGGAGCCGGGGGACCTCGTTTTCCAGGGAGGCACCAGCTTGCACTTGGTGCACGGATCGCCTCGCTATAGCGAGGACCTGAATTTTCTGGTGAACTCCTCGCTCAATCTCCAATCGCTCGCCAAAGCGGTGGAAGCTCGATTGGAAGGAGCGTCCTGGCTCGTGCCCGCGGGCGCGGAACTCACGGTGTCCAAAGCGAAGGATGCGCGCAATCCGCATACCTTTGTGGTCGCGATCGGCGGTCCCGACCTCATCGGTGGGGTTCGCGTCAAGGTGGAGCTCTGGCGGGTGAAGGCATCGGCGCTGACCGCGGTAAAGACCACTGTTATCCCCGTTCGCCTGGTGCATGGCGCCGGCTCCGGACTGCAGACATTCGTTCCCACAGCTGAACTGCCGGAGATCTATGTCGACAAGGTGTTCGCCCTCGGCGCGCGACCCTATCTGAAGGCACGCGATGTCTTCGATCTTCATTGGCTCGCTGCACAGGGCGTGTCAGGCCTGTGTACGTTAGAGAATCTGCGTGTCCGTCTGGCGACGTATCCCGCTGAGACTGCGACCGCCTGGCTCGCCAAGGCGCAGGCGCGCCGCAAGGAACTCGCGTCCTCGACCTCTGCCGTGGCACAGGACCTGGAGCGCTGGTTGCCTTCGGCCTGGCCGCTGACCGGGGTGGTGATTCCATCGATGGTCCAGGTAGCCATCGAATCCTTGGACGAAGGCATGCAAATCATGCGCGAGATCGAGGCGAAGGCGCAGAGTAACGGGTCATGAGTGCCGCGGCGACTGGGCAGATCTCTGCCTTTGAGCGTTTGCGGGACCTGCCTGCGCTGTTCCGCGGCGGTGACCTCACGCAGCGGTTCGGCTGGACCTCGAAGAGTGCGTCGCAATATCTGTATCTGTGGAAGCGGCGCGGTCTCGTGCAGGCCCTCGGTGGACACAGCGACGTCTATGCCAATCTGCTCGCGAGCCGCCACCCGGATTGGGCCCGGGCTCTGATCATGGCCATGCCGTCGGCCGTGCTCATCGGAATCGAGGCGCTGCGTCGGGCGGGCTGGACGACTCAGGTGACTCGGCGCCCAACCGTGGCGGTCAAAGCCGGTCATGCGTTGTTCAGGACGGATCATTTCGCTACAGTTGTGCGTGCGCCGCGTTGGTTTGAGCAGATCGCACCGGGCATCGTGGGTAACTCTCGGGAGAGTCTGCGCGCTCTGCGGCCCGCATGGGCGCTGGCCGATCAACTCGCAGACGCGGGCTGGGGTGGAGGCGGTCTCTCGCCCGATGACATCGAGTGGTCGGAAATTTCCAGAGCCGACGAGCGCGACTGGCGCGCAGCATCCGGGGCGCTCGGACTGCCCAGGAGCGCCCTGCGCGCGATGGCCGAGTCGCCCCGTGCGCATCAGCCGCGCGCCGCCCGGCGCTAAGTCACGATCAGACGCCGCCGCATTGCCCCGATTGGCATCTGGCTCTCCATGGCGGTGAGACATTGGGCAAAGCGCCGATCGCCCCGGCGTTTCACACTCGGCAAACTTCGTCAGCCACACCACGAAGTTGGTGCAAAATGAAAAGTAACTACTCACCCGGTTGAGCATACAGCTGACCGGAGAGGGCCAGCTGGATTGCGAGGTGGGGATTGTATCCGCGATTGGCCATGGTCTGTAGATAGCTGGAGATGCGGCAGTAGGCTTCGGCGTACTGGGGTTTTCGGAAGCAGCCGGAGACTTTCTGTTTGACCTTGCTCATGCGCAGGTCGCGCTCGGCGCGATTGTTGGTGAACGCCACGTTGGGATCGCTGGCGAAGAGCAGCACGGCAGTTTCGTGCTCCTTGAGGCGCTCCCATAGGTTATGGGCATCGGACTTGGCGATTCGGCCGCGTTTGCCGTTCTGCCGAGCAGGTATGGGCGGGAGTTCTTGTTCGCCGCGGGTGAGGATGTTGCGGTAGCGTTTCTGCAGGTTCTGGTACTGGTGCGCGGTGATCTTTTTGCGTTTGCGCTGGGCAACCTGCGCGCAGGTTTCTTGCAGTAGGCGCTTTATGTTCTTCGCCCACGGGTACCCGTCGGCCTCGACGATGAAGGTCAGCTCGCGCAGCAGATGCGCGCCACACAGGCCATGGCCACAGTGTTCATAGGCGAGATAGGAGGCCCAGCAGTCGTGGATGATCACCCCTCCGTAGCGCGGGATCACGCCGATGGCCTGCATCGCCTCCTGGCCGCGTTTCTCGTGCAGGAACTTCAGGGTGATCTCGCCGCCCGAGCAGACATGGATCCACTGGTTTTTCTTCTCGACCCGCAAGGAGGTCTCGTCCACGTGCAGGGCAGGCAGGCTGAGGAGCCGTTCGATCGCGGTCTGCTCCCACTGCTCGAGCGCCACATGCACCAGCAACACGTACTTGAGGATCGTGGCCTCGGAGATCACCTGGCCGAGCAGGCTCTGGAGGGACTGCTGCACGCGTTTGAGGGAGAGCATCTGGGCGATCAGCAGGTTCAGGGCATACGCTTTGATGCCCGCCCCGTACTGCAGCGGGCCGCAGAACGCCTCGGGGAAGGAGCCGCGGGCCTCGGTCCCGCAATGCGGGCATGGCTTGATCTCGGCATCAACGTGAGTGACGACCTTCTCGAAGACGATGTCGATCTGGGTGCGTCGTTCGTACCCTTCGCAGGGAACCTTGTGCAAAGCCTCGCCGCACTGCTCGCAGAAGCTGACCGGGGAGACCTCAACGCTTTCGACTGTGCGGGTATTGCCGGAGCGGGTCTCGTTGAGTTCCTTGCCCTTGCCGTGGGTGCCCGGGCGGGTGAGCGCAGTCTCGTCCTTCTGGGTTTGCGAGGACGGTCGGCTGGAGTTGGTGCTGTTCTTCGGGGTGTGCTTCTCCATGAACACCGCCATCAGCACCTGCAGCAGCATCAACAGGGCTTCGAACAGAGCGCGGCTTTCCGCCGTGACCTTGCCATCAGCAGACAACCGCCCAAAGCGCTCTTTGAGTGCGCCGAACTCCTCGCGCAGGGACTCTTTGTTGACACTCGCCACGAGCAGGGCCTGCGCCGACTACGCCTCGGCCTCGACGGCCATCAGCGCTGCCAGCACCGAGAGGCGCTCGCCCGGCGGCAAGGCTTGGTAGCGCCGTCCCCAGTTCTCGGCCTTGCGCCGGATGCGTTGCCGGTCGGTGTGGTTCTTGCCCGCGTAACTTGCCCAGTGCGCCCGATCGGGCGTGAAGTTGAACCACAGCTTCTCGGTGCGCACGCCGCCTTGGTTCATCACCTGCAGCTCCAGGCTCTGCCAGCCGGCGAGGCACTCATCGTAGAGCGTCGAGGGGTAGCCGGAGAGAATCACCTGGCACGGCAGCTTTGTCAGCAACGCGAGCAGCTCGCGGTGGTCCGGTTCTGCGTAATCGAAGCGATAGCGCCGCCCGGAGCTGCGGGTCGCGTGCAGATATGGCGGGTCGCAGTAGATCAGTTCGCGGCCGCGATAGTCAAAGTCGGCCAAGAACCGATGCGCGCAGCCGTGCACCAACTCCACCGGGTAAGGGCATTGGAGCCGCTCCAGCGCTCGCTGATTCCGGTCGATTCCGACATTGCGCAGCGCCGGCCGCTTGCGCTGCATGATCGCCCCGCCCCCAAGGTGGGTCTCGATGTAGGTGTCGTGTGGCGGCATCAGCGCGATAATCGCCTGGCACAGGCCCGAGGTCGCCTTCGATCCGAAATACGCACCCATCGCCGCCGAAATCCCCATCCTCAACACGATGGATCAGCAGCGTAGTCCCGGATATCTACATTGTCAAACGATCGTACTGAGGAGCTGGGGGGAAAAGGGGTGAGTAGTTAC
>DASXFY010000088.1:0-2137 GCA_036489335.1 Steroidobacteraceae bacterium | reverse complement strand
CATCATGGGCGTCTTCCCCTCCGCCCTCGTCACGGCTCTCAGAACTGCCGGCATCGCCTGGTACGCCGTCGCCACCACTGTCAAGGAAGCCGTGCTGGCAGAGGCCGCGGGGGCGGATGTCATCGTCGCGCAGGGAATGGAGGCCGGAGGTCACCGCGGCTGCTTCGATAATGCAACAGCAGAGCAGCAGCAAGTCGGACTGTTCGCGCTCCTGCCGCAAGTAGTGGATGCGGTGCGTGTGCCTGTGGTGGCAACGGGTGGAATCGCCGACGCGCGCGGCATCGCCGCGGCATTTCTGCTCGGAGCCAGCGCAGTCCAGATCGGCACAGCGTTTCTGCGCTGTCCGGAGACTCGGCTCCCACAGGCATGGTCCGATGCTCTCGCGGAAGCGCGCCCGGAGGACACAACTCTGACTCGCGCTTTCAGCGGACGCGCAGGCCGTGCTCTCGTAACGGACTACGTCCGCGCAGCCAACGCGCCGAACGCTCCGCCGCCTGCTCCTTATCCGGTCCAGCGCGGCCTGACGGCCCCCATGCGACGCAAGGCTACTGAGCAGGGCACGCTGCGCACGATGCAGGCCTGGGCCGGCCAGGCAGCGAGCCTCGCCGCACCCGAGCCCGCCGCGCACACGGTTCAGCGACTGTGGAGTGAGGCCCGCGGTCTGTTGGAGAGATCCAACAGCGGCGCTGAATAACGGGCCAGGAGGTCGGCGGCCACGATGGCGCCTGAAATGTATGCGAGCGACCTCGAGTGCCTCGACCAGGCAATCGAGGAATTTGGAAAGCTCCCATTCGCGGAGCTGAAGAGAAGGACGCACGATGCGGCGTACAAGGCGACGCCACGTTGTGGCGAAATCGCAGTCGAGGCGATCGCCGCCGCTGGCCGATGATCCGGTTCCGCTGATCCAGCATCTGGCAGACCCGCACCCCGGCGAGTAGAAGGGTTGTCTCGCAATAGCACACCAATCCGTCACCCCCGCTTCGGCAGCGCCGACTCGAGCAGAAGTCGCTCGACATAGCGGGCGATCTGGTCGACCTCCAGGTTTACACGCTTTCCGACACACAGCGCGCCGAGGGTCGTTACGGCTTGGGTGTGGGCAATGAGGTTGATGCCGAACGTGGTGCCTTGCACCTCGTTCACCGTGAGACTAACGCCATCAATCGCAACCGACCCCTTGCGGGCGATGTATCGCGCAAGGGCGGATGGCACGGAAACTTCGATTCTCGTCGAGCGCGCGTCACCGCTCATCGCCGTAATCTCAGCGACACCATCGACATGGCCGGAGACCAAGTGTCCGCCGAGGGGATCGCCCGCGCGAAGGGAGGGCTCCAGGTTGACTGGCGAGCCGGAAGCCAAATCACCCAACGTTGTCAGCGACAGCGACTCGCGAGATACGTCGGCAGCGAACGTGCGATCGCGCAATTCGACTGCCGTCAGGCAACACCCCTGCACACAGATGCTGTCGCCTATGTGGATTCCCGATGGATCGAGGCGATCGAACGCGATGACGATGCGCGTGTCTCCCTGACGCGCTTCACGGCTGACTACCTTGCCGACGTCCTGAACGATACCTGTGAACAAGCGTCACCCTCCCATCTTTGTGTCATTTGCGGCAGAGCCGCCGCCCCGCAGCCGAATCCGCAGATCCTCTCCGATCTGCCGCGTCTCGATGATGGCGAACCGCCGCGCAGCGCTGAGTTGCTGCACGTCTGCGATGTCGGCCAGAGCGCGCGCCTTCGGACCGAGAAGCCTGGGCGCCATGTATAAAACGAGCTCATCTGCCAGCGATTCGTCCAGCAGCCTCCCGGCGAGCCGGGCCCCCGCCTCGACCCATAGCTCGTTGATCTCGCGCCGGCCGAGCCGGTCCAGGATCTCGGGCAAACTCAAGCGGGCCGTGCCCGCGCCCGTTGCAGCGGGCAACTCCGAGGCAGGCACTTCTTCGATCGCGGCGCCGCGCTGCAGAAGCTGAGCGCGCCGACCGGCGAGCTCGACTTCATTCTCGCCGTGATTTGCGGAAGTCATGATCAGGACGGGGCCCCCGCCCGTTAGCATTCGCGCACCAGGCGGGGTCTGCAACCGCGCATCGAGCACGACCCGCAACGGCTGCAGTCGTTGGCGTCCCGAAGGCGGATCCGGC
>DASXFY010000008.1:0-10423 GCA_036489335.1 Steroidobacteraceae bacterium | reverse complement strand
AGGTGCTCGAGCGCACCACGGACAATGGGCTCATCGAGCAGGACTCGACGATCTCCTATGATGCCGAGGGACGGATCACCGCGGTGCAGGACCCGGCGTATCAGCTGACCTACCAGTACGATGCGGCCGGCAATCGCACCCACATCTCGGGCAGCTACTACGATCACAGCGGGTATCTTTCCAGCGGGCTTCAGACCCAGGACCTCTGGTACACCTACGATGCCGAGAACCGGGTGCTCGTGAGCCAGGGAGCGAACGTCGACGGCACGGTCGAGATCAGCGCCGATCAGGGGGTCGCCCTCACCTACAACGGGGATGGGGAGCGCTCGAGCGCCACGAGCGACACGGGCGTGCTCACCGAGAGCGGCGGGGTCTACCTCGAGGGCTCGGGCACCGAGGTCTACACCTACGACGGACTCGGGGACCTGCTCACGACGACCGAGAACGGGATCCTCACCGATTCCCGTCAGTATGACGGCGCCCAGCGCGAGACGCAGGACCTGAGCTATGTGATCGATGCGAAGAACGACCGGCAGCTCGATCAGCAGGCGCAGAGCACCACCTACGATGCCGACGGGCGGGCGAAGGTTCAGCTCAACACCCTCAATGGGCTGTGGCAGACCGAGATCATCTATGGGGAGGCGACCTATCAGCCCCCGGTGACCGAGGAGCGCCTGGTGAGCCTGCCCGGCAACAGCTCTCATTACGGCGCCTATGGCGGCAACAACGACCAGTACGATGAGGCCGATAAGCTCGAGGAGATCAACATCCCCGGGGGGTGGAGCCAGGGATACGACCCGGCCGGGAACCTGCGCGGCTACAGCGTGCAGGTCTACGATGCGAACGGGGACTACGCGTACACCGACACCTATACGGTGAGCTATCGGCAGGCACAGGGGTACGAGCAGACCGAGGACGACGTCAGCACCTCCACCATCTTGCGTGGCGAGACGCTGCCTGAGGCCGGCTCGACCTCCCGCACCTACGATGTCGATGGGTTCCTCACCGCCACCACCGACAGCCAGAAGGCGACGAACGACCGGTACTTCGCCGACGATGCGAGCGGCAACGCGCTCGCGGCGGTACAGGGGAACTTCGATGGCAAGGGGAGCGACCTCACCGTCCCGCAGGCCCTTGCCGACGCCCTCTCCCGCTCCACCGGCAATGATGTGCTCGCGCAGTATTTCTTCTTCGCCAATGGGCAATCGGTCGGCAGCTTCGGGCAGCTCACCGACCCCAATGGCAACTTCACGGCCAATTTCGATGTGAACTTCACCCCCGTCTCCCCCACCTACCCGCCCTCGGTTCCCTCGACCGTGGTGGCGCAGAGCGGGGACACGCTGCGCACCATCGCCGCCAGAGTATTTGGCGACAGCACGCTCTGGTACCTCATCGCGCAGGAGAACGGGCTCACCGATCCCGATGCGACGATCCAGGAGGGGACGCAGTTTCGCATCCCCAATAACGTCATATCGCTGCACAACAGTGCCACCAGCTTCAAGCCCTTCGATGTCTCCCAGGCACTCGGGAACACCACCCCCACGCAGCCCACTCCACCCCCACCGCCCCAGCATGGCGGGGGGTGCGGAGTCTTCGGCGAGATCCTGGTCGCGGTGGTAGCCATCGTGGTCACGGTGGTCACTGAGGGTGCAGCGGCGTCGGCCCTGACGGGTGTCCTGGGAGCGTTCGCGCCGGCCGCAGCGGGAGCGCTCGGGGCGGTCGCTGGCAGCGTTGCAAGCCAGGGCGTCGGGCTGGCCATTGGACAGCAGAACTCCTTCAGCTGGGACGAGGTGGCCAGTGCCGCCATCGGCGGGGCGGTTGGCGGCGGGCTGGTTGGAGCGGAGGGACAGGCTGCTAATTCCGTAGGGGCGGAAATCGCCAACGCCGCCCTCGATAGTGCCGCCACGCAGGAAGCGAACATCGCCCTCGGGCTGCAGAAGGGATTCAACTGGACGGCGGTGGCCGCATCGGCGGTAGCTGCACCGCTTGCCCAGGCGGCGGGGAAGGAAATTACCGGCCCCAACCCATCCGCAGCGACCGAAGGCGAGCAACTCGCCAGCACCCTGGCGAAGGGCGCCATCAACGAGACGGCCTACGCGGTGTTCACCGGCGGGAAGATCAACTACACGCAGATCGCCGCGGACGGGTTCGGCAATGCCATCGGAAATGGCCTCGTACAGGCCGAGGCCGCACCGCAGTACGGACTGACCCAGGCGCAGCAGCAGCAGGAGTACGGCGACATCAATGCTGGCGCCACTGCTGCGGTCACTGCGGACGGCCAGCAGATCGGCGATCAGATCAGCGCACAGATCGCGACCGCCGCGGGAAGCTCGGCGAATGCCGGAGACGCTCCGCTCACGAACAACGAAGAACCTACGCTGCCGGAAGTCGTCGTCAGCGCACCCCCAATCCTCCCAGAGACCGATACGGCGCTCGATATCTACGCGAATTTGGTGCAGCGTTCGCCAACCACTGGAAAGCCAACTTACGCTCAGCCTCCCGCGGTGGACCTGCTCGGCAATATGGCCTCGCTCCACTACGACCTCAGCCAGGCAGGTCTCATTCCCTCTGCCGAGGAAAACCAAACCATTGCGAATCAGGCCGCCTTGGCGAGCGGCAGTGCGGCGTACGGCAACCTTGCCTTCTCGGAGCTGCAGCAGCAATCTGCGTCACAAGAAGCTGCGATCGAAGCGCAGTCATATGGCTCCGTCACCGGCCTATGGAACCAGGAGATGTCGGGGTTCAAGGGCACCGTGCTCGATGAGCTCGCGTACGAGGGCAATCAAGATCTTGAGAAAGGCAATACGCTTGGATTTGTCGGCACGGGCCTAAAGTCCAGCTTCTTTGATACCTTCATGCCCGGGAGCGTCGGCCAGACCGCTTTGATGCTCGGGGGCGGGGAGGTCGCCGGCCCGGCCCTCGGAGAGTTCAGCCGCTACGCCACCGATCTTTTCCCAACTCTCGGTACCAATGTGACCGATGCGGCGGGGGCGGCCTGGAATTCCCTCAGCAGCAATCTCTCGGCGGGCGCCAGGTCCGTCGGCGACTGGTTTGGAAATTTTGGTACTTCTGCGGCTCCGACCGCTTCACCAGCCGTCTCTGACCTCGCCATAGATAATCTGGCGGCTCATCCACTGGATGGCCTGTCGCCGCAGCAGATCGCTCAGATGGCGATCGACAGAGGGATTGCAACGCCCCGAGATTCACTTATCCTCTGGTCAGGGCTTGGTGAGAACGGCGTGGCGATCTCGCAGCAATATGCGCAGCAACTAGGCGGCATGACCGTGGAAATGACGCCTGGGGGACAGTGGTTACAAAACATGGGTCTGTTGAACGAAGGATCCCCGCTCTCACGTGCCGAAGCAATCCAGACGTGGAATCTGGTATCGCAATCTGCTGTTGAACAAGCAAGCGGCCAAGTACGCGCGATAGTCGGCAACGTGAGCCCGACGAGTACGTTCCTCAACGTCGAACTTCCTGCCCTCTCCGTGAATCCAAACATCACCGGTTTAGATCAGATTCAGGCCGTTCCGACATCGACATTCACTGTCATGCCAAATTCGTTTGAGCTGCAGACGACTCTTCCGATCCAAGTCAGGTACGGAAACTGAGGGCAAGGTTGTGTTTACATGGCTCACAAAGCAGAGCGTCCAGAGCGATGAGGGATTCATTGTGAAGTTCACAGGGAGGTTCACCGCGGAGTATCACGAAGGTGAGAAGTGGATTAAAGTCGAAGTGGATAACGGTGTTTTAGGTGGAAAGCCCTGCATTAGTATCAGGAGCAATGGGTTCGCCCGATGGAGCAACGATGGGCGCCCTATATCGATAGAGGAGCAGCAGAGGATCCTGAAGAACTTCAGGGAGGCCCTGGACTTTCAGGGACTGGCTTTGTATGTGGGCTGATGGGGGTATGCAGGACAGGCGCGGAAAGGACGACGGTTATGGCTTTGTCGCCGGCGCCTGCCAGGGCGGAGCCATGTGGGCGAGATCGCGCGCGCCGTGCAGCACAGTGACGATCTGCACGAGCTGCTGATCGTCGCGGATGCGATAGATGAGGCGGTAGCCCTGATAGAGCACCTCGCGGATGGCATCCTGGTGGCCGGCTTCCGGGACGGTGCGGCCGCTGCGCGGCAGAGTGGCGAGGCGCTCGAGGGCGAGGATCAACCGCTCGGTGAACTGGCGGGCATAGAAGGGGGAGTCCTGCGCGATGTAATCGCGCAGCTGCGTCAGCTCGCGCTCGGCGCGCGGTGACCACTCGATCTTCACGGATAGGCCGTTTACGGTTGCTCGCCGAGCAGACGGCGCTTGACCTCCTCGTGCGGGAGGCCGCGACCTTCATCGAGCTCCTTCAAGCCATCCTCGATCTTCTGCTTGACGTAAAGCTCGTACATCAGGTCATTCCAGCTCACGGACTCCGGCAACTGCTCGATCAGCTCGCGGGCGGCTTGCTTGGCGCTCATGGTAATCCTCTTATTGGCTGCGAGCCGTCTGGCTCAGGAAGCCTTCCAGCATCTCCATCACGACGCGCTGCTTGGACTGCGGCAGGCGGCTCAAGCGCTCGACCTGCTGCTGTAGCTTCGGGGTCGGGCCGCGCTTGGCCGGCGGAGCCTTCTCGCCGATCAGTGTCTCAACGCTCACGCCGAGGGTGCGTGCAAGGCCCGGGAGGTTGGAGACCGGCACGCCGCGCCGGCCGACCTCCCAGGAGGCGATCGTCTGCTGCGAGACGCTCATGGCCTGGGCGAGCTGCACCTGGGTGATGCCGGAATCCTTGCGCAGCGCTGCGATGCGGGCACCGAGCGCTTTGAAGAAAGCCTTCTCTTCGTGGGTCATTGGATCCAGTGGAATGATCGAGCACGGGTCCATAACGTACCTCGGGTATTGGCATGAGGAGTTGACATTACTCCTAAACGGAGTAGTCTGCTCAGAAATTAAAAATCTCTCCAGGGCCTTGACAGGATTTTGCAGAGGAGCCGCTTTATGGATCTCCGTCACCTCACCGTGGGCTATCGGCCGATCGGCACGCGCTCGAAGGCTCCGTGGCCACGACGAGATCCGCCGCCGGCGCCGTTTGTGCGCCTGGCGGGCCGGTGGCTCGGTCGGATGGGCTTCACGATCGGCACGGCTGTACGGGTGCACGTGAGCCCGAAGCGCCTGGTGCTCGAGGTGATCGAGCCCGAGCGCGCAACGCCTGGGCGGATGCGGCGGGCTCGCGGGATGGCCGGGGACTGACGAGACATGGCGCGCATCCCGGACGGCGAGCTCGAGCGCCTGAAGCGCGAGGTCTCCCTCGTGCGCCTCATCGAGGGTCAGGGACATCGGCTCATCTCCCAGGGCAAGGACTTGGCCTGCCGCTGCCCCTGGCACGAGGGGGACGAGACCCCGAGCTGCATCGTGAGCCCGAAGAGCAATCTCTGGCACTGCTTCGGGTGCGATGCCGGCGGGACGGTGATCGACTGGGTGATGCGCTCGCACCGGGTCAGCTTCCGCCATGCCTGCGAGTTGCTTTTGAAACAACATCCCACCTTAGCCGCCTCGGCCGCCGGCAACGGCGCAATCGGCGCTGCACCGAAGCTCTCGCCGGGCAGGCTCCGCCAGGCGCAATCGTTCTCGCTCGAATCCAACGCCGATGAGGCCGCGAGCGATCAGCGGCTGCTCGGTGAGGTGATCGAGTTTTATCACGAGACGCTGCTCGCGAGCCCCGAGGCGCTGAAATACCTCGAGGCCCGAGGCCTCGGGGACCGCGAGCTCATCGAGCACTTTAAGCTCGGCTATGCCAACCGCACGCTCGCCTATCGGCTGGCGCCGAAGCAGTATAAAGCGGGTGCGGAGCTGCGCGCGGCATTGCAACGGGTGGGGATCCTGCGCGAGTCCGGCCACGAGCACTTCAACGGCTCGCTCGTGATCCCCGTGATCAACGACGCCGGCGTCGTCACGGAGGTCTACGGCCGCAAGATCCGCGATGACCTGCGTCCCGGCACGCCCTATCACCTGTACCTCCCAGGTCCCCACCGCGGCGTCTGGAACGCCAGTGCTGCACACGGCAGTCCTGCGGACGGCAGCCCGAAGGAAGTCATCCTGTGTGAGGCGCTCATCGATGCGATGACCTTCTGGGTAGCAGGCTTGCGGAATGTCACCGCGAGCTACGGCGTGGAGGGCTTTACCGCCGAGCATCTGGCCCTCTTCAAACAGTGTGGCATCCAGCGCGTGTTCATCGCCTACGATCGCGATGAGGCGGGTGACCGTGCCGCCGAGCGGTTGGGCCAGCAGCTCATGGCCGAAGGCCTCGAGTGCTGCCGGGTCCTCTTCCCCCACGGGATGGATGTCAATGAGTATGCGTTGAAGGTGCAGCCGGCCGCGAAGAGCTTAGGTCTCGCGCTGCGCTCGGCGCACTGGATGGGCAAGGGAGCGAAGCCCAAAAGCATACCGCTCTCGAGCTCCGAGTCGTTCCCGCTCGAATCCTCGCCGCCGCCGGGTGCAGAGACCACGGCCGACATCAAGTCCACCGCCACCGAGTCAACATCTATGAGGGCTGCTGCCGTGGCTGTCTCCCTGGAAGCGCCCGCGATGTCGCCCCCATCAGTGCCGCCGAGCTCCCTGGAGTCGCTCGAGGCCTGCCCTCCGCAGGGGGTGCCGCTCGAAGTGCGCGCCCATGAGGTGTTGATCGTGTTGGGGGATCGGCGCTGGCGCATCCGGGGACTGTCGCCCGAGATGACCCCCGGTCAGTTGAAGGTGAATCTTCTGGTCTCGCGTGGCGAAGTGTTCCATGTCGACACGCTGGACCTGTACATCGCGCGCGCTCGCGCGGCCTACATCAGTCAGGCCGTCGCGGAGCTTCACCTCCCGGAGGAGACCTTGAAGCGCGATCTCGGAACGGTGCTCCTGAGGCTCGAGACGCTGCAAGCGGAAAAGCTCGAGAGTAAGCCCGCCGCGCCGGTCCTGACCATGACTGCGGAGGAGAAAGCCGCCGCCCTGGCGCTGCTCTCGGATCCCAATCTCCCGCAACGGATCGTGGCGGACTTGAGTTTATGCGGAGTGGTCGGAGAGGAGACCAACAAGCTCGTCGCCTACCTTGCCTGCCTCTCGCGCAAGCAGGAGAAGCCCTTGGCTGTCGTGGTGCAGTCCACGAGCGCCGCCGGCAAATCCACCCTCATGGAGGCGGTGCTCGCGCTGATGCCTCCTGAGGAGCGGGTGCACTACTCGGCGATGACGGGGCAGAGCCTCTTTTACATGGGCGAGATCGGCCTGAAACACAAGATCCTCGCCATTGCCGAGGAGCAAGGGGTGCAGGAGGCCGCTTACGCGCTGAAACTCCTGCAATCTCAGGGCGAGCTCACCATCGCGAGCACCGGGAAGGATCCGGTCTCGGGCCGTCTCGTGACGCATGAATACCAGGTCGAGGGTCCGGTGATGCTGTTCCTCACCACCACCGCGGTCGAGGTCGATGAGGAGCTCTTGAACCGGTGTCTCGTGCTCACGGTGAACGAATCCCGCGAGCAGACCCGCGCCATCCATCAGCTACAGCGCAAACGGCGCACGCTCGCCGGACTCATCGAGCGCGAGCAGCGCCAAGGGCGGGTGAAGGTCCATCAGAATGCGCAGCGGCTGCTGCGAGCGCTCCCGGTCGTGAACCCCTACGCCGAGCAGCTCTCCTTCCTCGATGGGGCGGCGCGCACGCGGCGCGATCACGAGAAGTATCTGTCGCTGATCGAGACGATCGCGCTCCTACACCAGTATCAGCGCGAGGTGAAGACGGCCGAGACGGTGAACGGGGTGATCGAGTACGTGGAGGTGACGCTGGAAGACATCCAGCTCGCCAACGAGCTCGCTGCCCGGGTACTCGGACACTGCCTGGATGAGCTGCCGCCGCAGACGCGGCGTCTCTTGAGCGTGATCCTCGAGATGGTGCGCGAGGAGTGTCGTGCGCAGCAGGTGAGCCGTGCGCAGTACCACTTCAGCCGCCGCCAGGTGCGCGAGTACAGCGGCTTCGGTCACACGCAGCTGCGGCTGCACCTGGATCGCCTGGTGGCGATGGAATACCTCCTCGTGCATCGCGGCACCCGTGGGGCAAGCTTCGTCTACGAGCTCGTATACGGCCCTGGTCCTGCCGACGGCAGTCCTGCGGACAGCAGTGCTGCGCACCGCTTCCCTGAGAGCACCCCACCGTCCGAGGCCAACACGGCCGGGCCTCGCTCGCCGCACCTGCCGGGCCTGATCGATGTCGAGGCGCTGCGCGCTGCGGTGGCGCTGCGCTCTACAGCTACGACGCAGTCCTTGGCGGGGGGTGTGCGGGGTCAAGGCGCCCCGGTGGCGGGGGGACCCCCGCATAGCGAAAAGACTATAAAACAAGGCACTTGCGCTGAGTTGGCGGGGTCAGCGCCGGGAGACGGTACGGGAGAGCGCAGCAACGGCGTCCATCGTACTCTTACTTCTTCCTCCTTAGCCGCTTCTTCTGCCTCCCTCCCTGCGAGCTGACCATGGGCCGCAAGGTCGCCACCATGAAACGCGGTGTCCACCGCTTCTTGAAGCCCGTCGGCAACCCGGCCGATCCCGACGGGCTCTTCCTCTACATGCTGCGATACCTCGAATATCGCAGTATCCGCGGCGCCACCGAGCAGAGTCTCCTCGGCACCGAGCGGTACCTGCGCGACTTCATCGCCTGGTGCGAGACGAGGAGCCTCGAGCGCCCGCACGAGATCACCAAGGCGATCCTGGAGAGCTACCAGCGGCACCTGTTCTATTACCGAAAGGCGAACGGTGAGCCGCTCTCCTACGTGAGTCAGCGCGGCAAGCTCTCACCGCTGAAGGGCTGGTTCAAGTGGCTCACCCGGCAGAACGTGCTGCCATCGAATCCTGCTTCCGAGCTCGAGCTGCCGCGCATGCAGCGGCGGGTGCCGCGCCACGTGCTCACGGTCGATGAGGTCGAGGCGGTGATGCGTCAAGTCGATACCGGGGATCCCCTCGGGATCCGCGATCGAGCGGTGCTGGAGACGCTCTACTCCACCGGCATGCGCCGCATGGAGATCGTGAACCTGGAGCTCACCGACATCGATCGCGAGCGCGGCACGATGCTGATCCGCGCGGGCAAGGGACGCAAGGATCGGCTCATCCCGATCGGGGAGCGCGCGCTCTTCTGGATCGAGGGGTATCTCACCCATGTGCGCCCGAAGCTCATGGTGGGCGCGGATGATCCGACGCTCTTCCTCACCCGCGCCGGGGAGCGCTTCAACCTCTGCTGGCTCTCCAATACCGTGGCGCGCTACATCGAGCGGGCAAACTTAGGGAAACGCGGCGCCTGCCATCTCTTTAGGCACACCATGGCCACTCTGATGCTCGAGAACGGCTGCGACATCCGCTTCATCCAGGCGATGCTCGGGCACGCCGAGCTCTCCACCACGCAGATCTACACCCAGGTGGCGATCCGGGTGCTCAAGCAAATGCACGCGGCCACCCATCCGGGTGCATCAAACACTCGGGCGGCGAGCGAGAAGGCATCGAGCACACACGAAGGCGATACCGCACCAAGGGATGAAGCGCCCGATGCCGTCATCGAGCTTTTAGCCGCGCTCGAGACGGAAGCCGAGGAAGAGCGACGCGATACTTCCAGGCACTGATGCACATCAGGTCCTGCCGCCCTGTCTCCCACTCTGCCCCCCATCCCCCGGGGACTCGGGGGCTTTGGGCGGGCACCTAAACATAACGCTGAGAAATTATGCGCAGTCGGCTTTGCTGTATCGCCGCACGAGAACGAGCGGGAGTTGTGTTGCGATCTCGAGCCGACGAGCGATACGGATCGCCGACTGTCCGGGCCTGCGGCCTGACGGCCGCTGGCCCCGCATAATCTGCGCTATGTTCAAGTGCCCGCCGCAGCGTGCGATGCGTGTTCGACTGGCGCTGACTGTTGACTCGAAGTTGACTGACCCGGACCGCTCGACGGCCGGCCCGGCACGCTGAAAGGTGCGGCTGACGCCGCATCCTCTGACCGATCGCCTTCCGATCCTCTCGCACCATCTTGTGGGCTCGCGCTCCGTGAGCGTGCTGCCCGAAAGGGCAACGCCCGCGCCCGTCGCCGAAGACGGCGCCGGCCACGCGCGTTGCAATCCCGAGCGCTCGCCAACAGCAATCAGGGCCAAAAACCGCACATCGGGGTCTCACCAAAAAACTCACCCCTTTAGCCGCCTCTCGGAAGCGGCTAAATGACTGAAATATCTGCCCCGCTGCGCCTCCACGCGTACGACTTCGCATCCGGGCAACTGCTCTCGGCAATGCCATCGGAAATGGCATCGTGCAGGCCGAGGCCGCGGGGCATCAGCTCTTCTCTTCCCAAGCTGGAGCGCCGCTGTCGTGAGATCGGCGGCATGCTCGAGCTCGCCCACCGGCTGGCGCTTGGTGCCTGATGCGCGCCCTGGCAGCCCTCTTCCCTTAG
>DASXFY010000110.1:0-30271 GCA_036489335.1 Steroidobacteraceae bacterium | reverse complement strand
GCTGGTTCCATGGGCCTTCGGGGTCCGTGATGGCGCCTACCCAGGTGGTCAAGCGCGATCTGGAGGCGTATGGATTCACGAACGTCGTGACGTGGTCGCGCGGTGTCGACCTGGAGGTATTCAGGCCCCAGCGCAGCGAGCGGCTCAAGAGCGATCCGCCGATCTTCCTCTACGTCGGGCGGGTCGCGGTCGAGAAGAATATCGAAGCCTTCCTCCAGCTCGATCTGCCGGGCTCTAAATGGGTTGCCGGCGTGGGGCCGGCACTGAAGACCATCGAGGCGCGGTATCCGAACGTGAACTATCTAGGCGTGCTCGATCAGCACGAGCTGGCGCAGGTGTACGCTTCCGCGGACGTGTTCGTTTTCCCCAGCAAGACCGACACATTCGGGCTGGTACTGCTGGAGGCCATGGCCTGCGGTTTGCCCGTCGCGGCGTACCCGGTGACCGGCCCCCTGGATGTGATCGGCAATTCGCCAAGCGCGGGCGTCATGCATGAAGACCTGCGCACCGCCTGTCTCGAAGCGCTGAAGCTGCGCCGCGAGGACGCGGTGGCGCATGCGCGGAAGTTTTCGTGGAGGGCCGCGACCGAGCAATTCCTCGCCCATTTGCGCCCGCGCACGCGAGGTGCCAAGCTGCCGCCCCCACTGGCCAATGTGAGCCGGGCTTGATGACCGACACCAAGACCGAGTACTCGAGCGAGAGCAACCCACACAAAGGCAACCGCGGACTCACCCGCGCCTGGCTGGCGGCCAAGAATTCCTGGAGTGGCCTGGTGTTCGCGGTGCGCGAGGAAAGCGCGTTCCGCCAGGAACTGACGCTGACGGCGTGCCTGATCCCGCTTTCATTCCTGCTGCCCTTCGGTGCCGTCGAAAGGCTGATGTTGATCGGGTCAGTGGTGCTGGTCCTGATCGTCGAGCTGCTGAACTCCAGCATCGAGGCGGCGATAGATCGCATTTCTTTCGAGCATCATGGCCTGTCCAAGCGCGCCAAGGACTATGGCAGCGCGGCTGTCATGCTGGCGCTGCTGATCTGCGCGATGGTGTGGATCACACTCATATACCGGCTGATTGCCGCCTGAGCTGAATGGCGTGCTCCTGATGGACGGTCCGGCGCAGGACGAGGATCGTTCCCATCGGGTCTGCAGCGCGCAAGAGATGAGAAGGAGCCCGAAATTGAACGCGACTCGCCGGGGGTAAGGAACCGGGGCCACTGCGCGCGCGGTGCCGACCGCGTAGAGCACAACGGCGAGCGCCATCGTCACGAGAACGGCGGGTGAGAACTCTTAGGGGAGCATGATCGCGAGCGGATTCATGGCGGGATGATAGCCAAGGTCCCGCCTCCGTTTGTCACAACTTCCTCCCCCCGGACGTCTACTTCCCACGGCTTGCAACGAGGTGACTCACATGGGCAAACACGCCTCCATGGCCATTGCAAAGATTGCAGTTCAGAGCTCTGTAGCCAAACCCTACGACCAGACCGTCAGCCCGACCCTGATGGAGATCCATATCTCCGAGACCTTTTCCGGCGATATCGAAGGCGAATCGTTGGTGCGCGCGCTGGAGGTTCTCCACAGTGAGACGTCTGTCAGCATGATCAGCGCACAGCGGGTCCGCGGAAAGATCGGTGGACGCCAGGGCACTTTCGTTCTTCAAGGCTCGGAACTGGTCGAGAGTGGCAGGATCAAGGCGACCTGGTTCGTGGTCCCCGGGTCGGGAACGGGTGATCTGGCGGGGCTGCGAGGCGAGGGCGGCTTCGAGGGCAGCTTTGGCAAGGGCTCCCAGGGAACGCTGAAGTACTGGTTCGAATGACAGTTTTTGTCAGCGAGCGCCCGGCTGTTGAGCGTCCAGCAGCGCGACTGCCATACGATTCAATGGCGTCGGGATCCCATGCTTGTCCCCTTTGCGTACGACCGCACCGTTGCGCGCGTCTGTTTCCATGCGACGGCCGGCGAGGCGATCGGCAAGAAGAGAATTCACGCCGTCGGGCGGGTGGGTGCGATAGTGGGTCAGGATCTCTTCGCCCAACGAGTCGCTCAGGATCGCGCCCTCGGCTCGCCCTACCGCCACCGACTCCGCCACCATGGCCACGGCCAGCCTGCCGATGGCTTCGTCGCGCAATACACCCGTAGGCTTCAGCGTCAGCGCGTTCAACGCGCCTACAGTATTCAGGCATAGTTTTCGCCACGCAGCGGTCATGAAGTCAGCGTCCCGCTCGATCTTCACGGGGCCGCCGGCGAAGAGCGCGGCAAACTGTTGGCCCAGCGGCGTGTCCTCGACGCGCATGCCAGCTGCTCCGCGCACGCGTACGTTGCCGTCGTCTGCCCGTTCCACGGGGCACTCGACGATCACTGGCAGGATCCGCGTGGGTGCGACGTAAGGCGCAAAGCGTTCGCGATGCTCGACTCCATTTTGTGCCACGGCGACCGGCGCGCCATTCGCGCACAAGGTGGGGAGCCACTTCGACGCGCCTTCGACGTCATACGCTTTCGTGGCCACGATGACCCAGTCGACCGGCTCGGTTGTATCCTGCACCGTCACATTGCGCGCCCTCACGCGCACCGCCCCGGACGGCATCGTCACAGTCAATTGGTGAAGCGGGCGCCGCGTACACAGCTCGATCTGGTGGCCACCAGCCATTTCCAGCAGGCCGGCGATCGCTGCGCCGATTGCGCCTACGCCAACGATCGCAATGCGCGCCATGCGCTTCTTCTAGTAAGGAAGTGTCCGATGCTTCCGTTGCGTGCTGGCGGCCTCGGTCCACCACGCCAGATCATCAGCGAAGCGGCTGAATGCGCGCTCCAGCGCGGCACCGCCCTCACCGATCGGTTCGCCCGCCTCGTTCAGCCCAGCGGTGATGGAACCCACTGTCAGCGTGCTGGAGATCACGACCATGCCCATTTCCGCGAGAATGTTGCGCCACGAGAAGGCCGATCGTGCTCCACCGAGCCGCCCACCGGAGTAGCTGGCGATGGCGGCCGGGCGCCAGAACCACTCTTCCAGATAGTGATCCGTGAGATTTTTCAATCCCGGCTGGACGCCCCAGTTGTACTCACCGACGACGAACAGGAAGGCATCGGCCAGCCGGATCTTTTCCGCGAGGCGAGCCATGGGCTCGGGTGCGGTGCCTGGCGTATATTCCTTGAACATCTTATCGAGCATCGGCAGCCCGATTTCCTTGGCATCGATCAACTCCACCTCGCTGCCCCGGGCACGCAGCCCGCGGACGAGATAGTTCGCGAGGCGGATACCACGCCGATTGGATCGATAGGAGCCGTAGAAGACGAGCACTCGCTGAGTCACGGCATATCCTCTCGGCTTGGCGGCTCCTGATGCGACCTGAGCCGTTACCAGATCCGCACGCGCTTATCCGGCGTCAGATATAACTTCTCTCCAGGCGTGACGTCAAAGGCCGTGTACCACGTGTCGGAGTTACGCACGGTAGCTGCCCGGAACTCTCCCGGAGCATGTGGATCGGTGAGCACCTGACGGCGCAGCGCCGCTGCGCGCACCTTGGAGCCCCAGTTCTGTCCGAAGGCGATGAAGAACTGCTGGTCGCCGCTGAAGCCGTCGATCTTCGGCGCCGCCGCGCCGTTCAGCGAGTCGTGATAGGCCTCGAACGCCGCCGCCACGCCGCCCAGGTCGGCGATGTTCTCGTCGATCGTCTGCTCGCCGTTCACGTGCAACCCTGGCAGGGCCTCGTAACTGTCGTACTGATGCTCCAGCGCCTTGGCTTCCTGCTCGAAGTGCTGGTGATCGGCCGGTGTCCACCAGTTTCGCAGCCGTCCTTCTGCATCGAAGGCGCTGCCCTCGGCATCGAAGGTATGGCTGATCTCGTGCCCGATGATGGTGCCGATCGCCCCGTAGTTATCCGCCGCCGGCGCCTTCGGATCGAAGAAAGGGGGCTGCAGGATTGCCGCGGGGAAGTTCAGCGCAATCTGCACCGGCAGGTTGACCGCATTCACCGTCTGCGGCTCCATCCACCACTCGTGCCGGTTGACGGGCTTGCCGAGGCGGTCGATGTTGTAGCGGTACTTCCACTCCTCCGCGCGCCAGACATTGCCGAAGAGGTCCGCCGACTCAACCTGGTAGGTTGAATAGTCCTTCCAGGTGTCCGGATAGCCGATCCCGACGTAAAGCGAATCGAGCTTCTTCAGGGCTTCAGCCTTGGTCGACGGAGCCAGCCATGTCAGCGCCTCCAACCGCTTGTGATAGGCGGCGATCAGGTGCGCCACCATATCCTGCGCCTCTGCCTTGGCCTGCGGTGGAAAGTACTTCTGTGCGTAGAGCTCGCCGACGGCGTCCCCGAGATCCGCGTTCACCAGGTCCACCGCACGTTTCCATCGAGGCTCCTGTTGCGGCACACCCGCCAGGACCTTGCCTTCGAAGTTGAAAGTCTCCTGCGCGAACGGCTGCGACAGGTACGGCCCATACTGCTCGAGCAGATGAAACGCCAACCAGTCCTTCCAGGTGTCGAGTGGCGCCGAGGCCACCAGCGCCGACTCGGCTGTAAATGCCGACGGCTGCCAGACGTAAAAGTCCCGCTGTTGCGCGAGCCCGGCCGCGGCGAAATAGGCATGCCAGTCCAGGCCCGGGGCTTTTGTCTCGAAGTCGGCAGGGGTCCAGAGATTGTTGGCATTCTCGACGATCTCGCTGGCCGCGATGCTCTCCTGAACCTTCGCGATGGCCTGCTCGAGCGCCAGAATCTTCGCTGCCCGGGCGGCCGCATCGCTGTAGCCCGCCAGCCGCAGCATGGTCGCAATGTGCTGCGCATATTGGGTACGGATCTGCTGCATGTGCGCGGAATTGTCGAGGTAATAGTCGGGGCTCGGCAGCACGAGTCCGCCCTGGAGCAGATAGGCGGCGTAGTCCGCGGAATTCCTGAAGCCGGGCGAGGTCCACAGCCCGAAGAGATTCATGGTGTGGAAATTCGTGTTGTTGAGCGGGTCCACATCGGCGCGCAGCAGACTGCCCATCATCGCCGCCAGCTGTTGCTTGTTCGCGATGGCCTGCACTTTCGCCAGCTCGGGCTGCAGTGGCTTCAGTCCCAGCGAATCGATTGTCTTCTCGCTCATGTAGGAGGCGTAGAGATCGGTGATCTTGCGCTCGTTCGACCCCGTCGGCGCGCTCGATCGCGCCGCTTCCTTGACCAGATCGGCCACATTCTTCCGGCTCTTGTCGAACAGTGCCGTGAACACGCCGAGTGCGGCCCGGTCCGCGGGAATCTGCGTGCGCGCGATCCAGGCCCCGTTGGCATAGAGGTAGAAATCGTTACCCGGCTTCACGCTCCGCTCCATGTTGCGGACCGCGATTCCGTGCGCACCGGATTGCCTTGGTGCCTGCGAGTGTGCCGCTGGCGGCAGCGCGGCTGCGGTGATGGAGAGGGCGGCGATGAGAGCGGTGGAGCGGCGGAAACAATGCACGACAGGCATCTCCTTACGGCGAATCTGCTGCTAATGCGCGGGTGCGGCGCTGTGGCTCAGCGTCATGTTCTTGAACAGGGCGCGGATGATACCACGGGCGCCGCGCGGCCCGGGCGTCGCTCATCGCAATGGCGCGGGTAGGCCCACGCGTGATAGGGCGTCAGCCAAAGCATCCGCGCGGCCCGGACCTATGATTGCCGCAATATAACCGTCGGGACGAACGAGCGCCCAGTCGCCGGGCTCGAGGTCGTAGGCTTCGCGTATGTGTCCGCCGTCATCCTTCAGGTCACCACCCTGGCCAATCTGGTGGATCTGGAGCCCTCTTCGCGCCTTGACGGATGACTCGCTGCCAACCTCATAGCCCAGCAATGTCGCCTGCGGCCCGCGGAACACTTCGAAGAGTCGCGTTGGCTGACCGCCTGCGCTGCGGCAAGGCGCATCTGGCGCGCGCGCGCCCGCCGGCAGACGACCGGAGCGATCGCGTACTTCGAGCGTGAGCGGCGACTCGAAGTAGCCCAGGTCCAGTTCATGGCTCTCACGGCCGCGGCGTTTTTCGCGCGAGCGCAACAGTCTGGTTGAAAGGTTGAGGACACCGGCGGCGATGGGGCGTCGCTCCGGCTCGTAGGTATCGAGGAGCTCCTGCGGGGCGCCGTCGAGTACGGTGGCGAGCTTCCAACCGAGGTTGTAGGCGTCCTGGATGCTAGTGTTGAGGCCCTGACCGCCGGTCGGCGGATGTACGTGAGCGGAGTCACCCGCGAGGAAAATTCTTCCGACGCGGTAGCGGTCAGCCAAGCGGGTGCTGGGCTGGAATGCCGACCGCCAATGGACCTGGCGCAGACGGATGTCATCGCGGCCGGTGCGCGCGGCGATCATGGTGGCGAGGCCGGCGTCGGAGATGTCGAAATCTCCTTCCAGCGGCAATGCCGCCTGGAGCTGGAAGAGCTCGGTTCCCGCAAGCGGACACAGGCCGATCGTGCGCGGCGGGTCCTGAGCGTTCCAGGTGTGCCAGACATCCCTTGCGAGTCCTTCCAGGTCGAGGTCTGCAACGACGGCTCGCACCGGCAGGGTCTCGCCGGGGAAGCCGATGCCGAGGCTCTTGCGCACGAAGCTGGAGCCACCATCCGCTCCCACGAGGTATGACGCCTGCACGCTCTGCGAGCCGGCGCGCGACCTCAGCGTAGCTTCGACGACCTGTCCTTTATCCTCGAAGGCGGCCAGCTCCGTCGCGAACTCCACCGTGACTCCCAGCTCGGCCAGGCGCTCGCGCAGCATGCCTTCCGTCAAGCCCTGCGGCAGCATCAGCGGCTGGCCATAGGGCTCTGCGGGAGTCGCCGGACCCGCCTCCACCATCGATACGTCATGGGTGCCGTCAGGCCCGTGGAGCCTGATCATCGGGTAGGGCCCGCCCCGGGCGGCGATCCGGTCGAGCACGCCAAGATCCTCGAAGACTTCCTGGGTTCGGGGCTGCAAGCCCTTGCCGCGCGAGCCTGAAAACGGCACTTCGGCCTTGTCGATGATCCGCAGCGGGATATTCCGACGCGCCAGATCGATGGCGAGTGTGAGGCCTGCGGCGCCAGCGCCGGCAATCAGGACGGAGGGGGAGGCGAGCGTGGACATTGGGAGCTCCTGGCCATATCTAACGTCGTTAGAGTAATATTCTAATGACGTTAGAGATAGTGTCAAGCCCCGAACGGCATTAGAGTGGAGCCTCGTGGCCCGCTCTCGGGCAATGGGAGGGCGAATGGGTGTCGGACGTGAGCCCGTCGTGAGGGCGGGTCTCAAGCTCTTGGATCAGGTCGGCCTGGAAGGTCTGACGTTGCGCGCAATCGGGGCCGAGCTCGGCGTGCGTGCGCCTACGCTCTACTGGCGCTTCCGCAACAAGCAGGATCTGATCGATGAGATGGCGAGCCAGGTGCTCGCGGACTACGCCGTCGCTCTGCTCGCCACCGAGCCACGGCCGGCGACCTGGCCGCAGTGGACTCGGCATTCGGCACAGCGGTTTCGCGCCGAGCTGCTGCGCTATCGCGATGGCGCACGCATGGTGGCAGGCACCTATCTGACGGACACCCGCGTCTATGCCGTGATGGAAACGGCGCTCGGTGTCTTCGCCGCGGCCAGGATCGCTCCGGATGCCGCCGTCCTCTGCCTGAAGACGATCCACGACTACGTGATCGGCTTCACCATCGAGCAACAGGCGGTGATCTCGCGAGCGGGAGAGCGTGATGCGCGCTATGCGTTGGAGGCCCGCGAAGCGCGGATGGACCCTGCACGCTACCCGTTGGCGCGCAGCATCGGCCCGAATCTATTCAGCAACTATGACGAGGCCTTTGCGCGCGGTGTGGACATCGTCATCGCTGGCTTCGCCGCGGGCCTGCCGCGCAACGGCAAAGCATGGCGGGACTTCCGGCAGAGCTTGCCTGCGGTGTGACGGACTTTATTGACGCGGGAACACTCCGAACGTGAAAGCGTGGCCTTCTCAGAATATGACCCGCACGCCACCCCAGATCGTCCGCGGAGCGCTTGGCACAACGTTGTTCTCGTTGGTCCAATCATCCGGATCGGGCTTGAACGTGCCGTTTGGAGTGTATACGTTCTGCGTCAGGAAGCCGGCGGTGGAGTAGTCCCTGTTCAGGGCGTTCGTCATGCGCGCGAAGATCTCGAGGTGCGCGTTGAATCGCCAGGTGCCGTTGAGATTCAGCTCCATGTAACTCGGTATCCAGCCCGTGCCATCCGGGGAGATGTAAGCACCGGTCGCGGCATCGGTGGTTCCGCCGACGTTGGCGTTGTTTTCGTTTCCGTGCAGGTACGAGCCGGAAACGACGATCAGGTTGGCGCCGATGTCCAGGTGCTCGTTGACTTGGTAGTCGAGGATCAGCCGGCCGTTGTGCTCGGGTACCAGGGGCATACGATCCCCCGGCTGCACCGGTATATTGCCATCGGCATCGGCAGTACTGTTCGACGTTGCATTCACGACGAAGCTCGACTGGAACGTCGCGAGGACATAGCTGTAAGCGAGTTTCCACGTAAGTCCAGCCTCCTTGCCGCCGAAGGCGATGTCCAGGCCCTCGCGACGTGTATTGCCCACGTTGCTGAAGAAGCCTGCATTGATGCTGGTGGCAACGAACTGGATGTCGTTGTCGTTCTCCGTATGGAAGACGTCCGCCGACCAGTTGAAGCTCCTGTCGGGAAGGTTGCCGCGCAGGCCGACCTCGAACGTGTGCGCCACCACCTGCTTGAGGTCCGGATCGGCGGCGAAGTCATCGGGTAGACCGCACGGCTCATCGGGATCCGCGCAGCCCAGCTCGATCACCGTAGGCGCGCGGCTCGCCTCATTGTAGTTCGCGTAATACGTCGTGTATCTCGTGGGCGTGAGCGTGAAGCCGATCGATGGATTCAGGCGGGTGAAGGTGTGGTCGCCGCTGACCGGAGTTGAGCTGAGAAATCCATCGCCGTAATCGGCGGGGTCCGCATCGACCGAGGTACCGCCGATGGTCTCGCTGTTGCGGTTGTAACGCGCGGCGACCGTCAAGTGAAGCAGGCTGCTCGGCGAGAGTGTATCCGTGAAGTAGGCGCCGAAGATCCTGTTGCTGCCACCCACGGAGACCAGCGGGAAGTCGTTGTAGGGACTGGACTCGTAGACCAGCTGATGGTCCGGCGCGATGCCGCCGTACTGGCTGCGCTCGTAGAAACCGTCCGCGGAATCGTCGTAGTCGATGCCCACGACGCCCTGGTTCTTCCTGCCGAGCACCGCCGCAGAATCGGTGAGCTGCAGCCCGAATCCCTTCGAGCGCTGGGTCAGGCTCGATGTCGCATCCTGGGCGGGGGCGCAGTAGGCGAGCGTCGCCGGTTCCGCGCCCGGGTTCGTGCAGTCGGTCGGCGGCCCGGCGTAGTTGTCCTCCAGATAGAAGTCGTTCACGTTGCCGTTGAGCACTGAGGTGTTCACGTAGCGGTAGAACGCATTGCCGGAGAGCAGCAGGTGATCGCCGAGGATCTGCGTGCCGGTCATATTCACAAACTGCATCAGGTTCTGGGTGAAGTCGGGCGTATAGGCCTGGTCGCGCAGATACGAGAGCATGCTCAGCGGCGTCGCGCCGTCGCCCCAGAGGAAATCGTCCGCGTACGTATAGCTCAGGTCGAGGTGGGTGGATTCGGTCTGCCAACCCAATTTGCCGAATCCCTGCCAGACGCGCGAGCTGCCGAGGTCGCGCCAACCGGTTTCGTCGTAGTAGTTGCCCGTGAGAAAGTAGTCGAACGGGCCGAGTGTGCCGCCGGTTTCCGCTTCCAGCGAGCGCCGGCCGAACGAGCCGCCGTAGGCCTCTATTTCGCTGCCGGGGTCGTCACGGCCGTTCTTGGTTTGGATCGAGATTGCACCGCCGAGGGTATTCAGGCCGAACACCGGATTGGAGCCTGAGAACAGCGACACCGAGTTGATTGCAGACTCCGGAACGAGGTCCCAGTTGACGGTGTCGCCGAAGGATTCATTCACACGCACGCCGTCGACATAGACGGATAGCCCCTCTGGAGTGCCGAGCAGCGGGGACGCGGTGAAGCCGTGATAGTAGACGTCGATCTGGAACGGATTGCCGTCTCCTTCGCTCACATTGAGGCCGCTGAAGTTGTTGTTGAGGTAATCCACGACATCCAGCGACTGCTCACGCTGCAGGTCGGCACTCGTTGCCGTCTGGACGTCCGATGAGATCTCGTTGAAGGGAAGCCCGAAATCCTGCAACGGGGTATTGCCGATGATTACTACCTGCGGCAATTGCTGAACCGGTGCCGGATTGCCGGTGGCGGGCTCGTCGGCTGCATTCGCCGGCGGAATGCCAGCCCGCAATCCGAGCGCTCCCAAACAGATGCATCCCGCGAGCCAAGCGGCGCGATTCCGCTTTACCGCAGTTCTGGTATCTCGACTCACGGGCTTCACGGTGCAGGCCCCGCCGCACTACGACAAGGGAGTTATTCCCGATTTCGCCCGCGCGGGCGGCGTTGTCCGGATCTGTTACGTTTTTGGAGCACCCGGGCCGATCCCGAGCCGCAATCAATCGGGAGGCCTCTAGAGCTTCAGCACTCTCGCCCTGACGGCCCGCAGCGCCGGGTGAGTTGCGGACGCCAGCGCGGTGGCGATTGCGCGGTGCATCTTCGTGTCACCGCCTGCCGCGGCTTTCGTAAACCACTCCGCGGCTGCATCGGGGAGCCCACGCTCGGTGAGCAGCATGGCGTGGTTGAACTGGCCGCGAAAGTAGCCGGAGCGCGCCGACTGGCAATACCAGTAGGCGGCGTCCTCCGCGCTGCGGCTGCACCCCCAGCCCTCTTCCATACACCGCGCAACCATGTTCATCGCCCGGCCGTGTCCCTGGGCTGCAGCCTGCAGAAACCAGCGCAGGGCCTGTGGCAGGTCGGGCACGACGCCGCGGCCGTCGAAGAGCAGGCTGCCGTAGTTGTACCGTCCCCAGTCATGACCGCCCGCGGCCGAAGCACGATAGCTGGCTGCGGCGCGCTCCAGGTCGAGCGGCACGCCCCACGCGTTCTCATGGCAGCGGCCCACCATGTTCATCGCCTCGGGGTCACCCTGGGCCGCCGCACGTGCGAACCAACCGAATGCCGCCTGCTCCTGCCGCTCCAGCCCGCTGCCATCGAGCAGCATCCTGCCCAGGCGCAGCTGCGCCGCAGCCACGCCGCATTCGGCGGCGCAGCGGACCCAGGCCGCCGCTTCGACCGGATCGCCGGCAAGCAGGGCACGCAACGACCCATAACTCATCCGCGCGAGACGTGCGAGCTTCTGTTGGCTCGCCTCCATGGCGGCGGCTCGCTCGAATTGCGCGCGTGTCAATGCCATCGGTCGTGGCCTAGACATCCGCCCAGCGACGCAGCAGGTTGTGGTAGCAGGCCGTCAGGCGCAGCAGCGCGCCGGCATCGGCCGCCGAGGCCGTGAGCTCGCGGATGGCGGTATCCATCTCGAACAGCAGGCTGCGTGCGCCGTCGTCGCGCACCATGCTCTGCACCCAGAAAATAGCCGCCACGCGGGCGCCGCGCGTTACCGGCTGCACTCGATGCAGGCTGCTTGCCGGATAGACGATCATGTCGCCCGCGGCCAGCTTGACCGCGTGGGCGCCGAAAGTGTCCTCCATGACCAGCTCGCCGCCGTCGTAGTCCTCGATCGAACTGAGAAACAGCGTGGCGGCAAGGTCGATCCGCAGTCTGCGCGCGGTCCCCGCAACCTGGCGCACCGCGTTGTCCACGTGCGCGCCGAAGGACATGCCCGGCTCGTAACGGTTGAAGAGGGGCGGATAGACGTGACGCGGCAGGGCGGCGCTGATGAAATCGGGATGCCGCTCGAGCGCGTGCACGATGATGTCCCCGGCCTGCCGCGCAGCGGGTGAGCCCTGCGCGAGCTGCATGTTGTGCTTCACGGGCGCCGACTGGAATCCGGCGGTCGCGCGGCCGTCCTCCCAGCTCGCCTCGCGCAGCACCTGACCGACCGCGCCGAGTCCTTGCGCATCGAGCAATCCCGGAATACGCGCGAGCATGGTGTCACATCTTCCAGTGAAGTGTCAGCGTGACGCTGCGTCCGGCGCCCGGAATTGCATGATTCTCCGCGACGCTCGTGTAGTACACGCCATCGTAGTAGAGCTTGTTGAACAGGTTGTTGGCATTGAGCTGCAAACTGAGGTGCGGGCTGGCATCGTAGGAGACCATGGCGTTCCAGACGACGTAGGCGGGCACGTAAGCGGTCTCGCCGCTGTCGGCGAAGCGATGGCTCAGCCAGTTGCCGCCGCCGCCGACTTCCCACCCTCCAGGCAGCTCGTACTCCGTCCAGAGATTGAGCTGATTGTGCGCGGTGTTCGGCATGACCTTGCCGACGTAGGCGGCAGTTCCGGAGGCAAGCGTCCGCCCGTCGAGATAGGTATAGCCGGAGAATACCTCCCAGTGCCGCGTCAGGCGACCGATGGCCTGCAGCTCCACACCGTCGACTCGCTCGTTGCCGTTCAGTACCGTGATGGTCGGATTGTCGGGGTCGTTGGTTTGAGCATCGTCCACCTCGGTGCGAAAGACCGCCTGGGTGAGCATCAGGCTGCCGTTCAACCATTCGGACTTCGCTCCCGCCTCGAAGTTCCTGGCCTTCACCGGCCCGAGGTCGGCGGTCTTGGCGGTCAGCGTCAGCGCCTCGGCCGAAGGGTCGAACGACGTGCCGTAGGAAAGATAGTAGCTCTGTCGGGTGGTCGGCTTGATGACCAGCGAGGCCCGCGGGCTGCCCAGCCGGTTCAGCTCGTGCAGTCGCAGCAGCGCGCCGCTCTGCACCGTCAGGCTCTTGTAGCTGGCGGAGAAATCATCGTAACGGAAGCCGCCCGTGAGGCTGACGTATTGCCCGAATGCCAGGGTATCGATCACATAGGCGCCACCCGAAGGCGCCACGGTGTCCTGCATCGACGAGACCGGCTCGAGCGGGCGGAGCATGTTCGGATCGGGGTCCAGAAGCGGCGTCTCGGGGATCCAGCTGTTGTCAGTGTTGAAGGGGTTCTGGTAGCGATCGATGTTCGAAGTCTGGCGCGCGATCTCGATGCCTGCCACCAGGGTGTGCGCTATGAGACCGGTGTTGAAGCGCGCGGTCAGATCGAGCTGGTCGTCCAGGTTGGTTTGGACGCCGGAGCTGTCCGGAGCGTCCCGCCCGACCAGAATTTCGTCGAGCGGCGTGGCCGCGGTCGGTGCATCGTCGCCGAAATTCGGCGACTCGAACTGGTAGTCGAATTCGTAGTGTCCGTAGCGCGCGGTGTCGTTGAGCGATATGTTGTCGTTGAACTCATGGCGATAGCGGACCGTCAGGATGTCGACATCGGTCGTGGCGCTGTCGGACGCCAGGCCAAAGAACGCGGTGCGCGGGACCGGCGCCGGGTGTCCATCAAAGAATGGCAACCCGGTATCGAGAACGTCGTTCTCCTGCTGGTGCAGGTAGGCCAGAACCAGTGAATCCTGCTCGCCGATGCCAAGCGCCACCGCCGGCGCCACGCCCCAGCGCCGGTTGCGTACATCATCCCGCTCCGCCACCGTGGAGGACTGCCCCATCAGATTGAGACGGACCGCGGCCGTCGGCCCGATAGGAGTGTCCAGGTCGGCGGTGGCGCGGTAGAGATCGTTCGTTCCTATCTCTGTCGTAATATCGTCGAAAGGGGTCAGCCGCGGCGCCTTGCTCACCTGGTTGATGGCGCCGCCGGTTGAGCCGCGACCGAACAGCACCGCCGCGGGGCCTTTGAGCACTTCGACCGACTGCACGTCGAAATCGTCGCGGGTGTAGACCGCCGCGTCGCGAATGCCGTCGATGAAGAAATCGTTGAACGCTGAGAAGCCGCGCAGATTGACCGTATCGCCGCGTGCCGCGCCTTCACCAGCATTGAGCGTTATGCCCGGGACGTTCCGCAGAGCGTCCTCCAAGTTCGTCGTCGCCTGCGCGGACATCAACCGGTTTGAGACGACCGTGATGGATTGGGGCGCATTCTGTTCGCTCTCGGCCAGCTTATCGTGCAGCAGCGTTCGGACACCGCTCACAATGACCTGCGAAAGCTGGTCGCCCGTGTCATCCGAATCCTGTGCCGCCGGTTGCGAGGGCAGGGCTGCGGGAGAGGACGGAGCAGCAGCGTGCGCGGCTGCGCCCAATGCCCAAGGCAGACACAATCCCAGCGTTCCCGCCATACGGCCCGAGCCTGCATGGCTGCTGCTGGAAGTCCGTGCGCAGTCTGAATCTCTCCCGCTCATCGGATCCTCTCCCGTTTTGAATGCGGTTTAGAAACCAAATGATAATCATTCTCATCCGTATTGCCAAGAGGTGCCCAGAGCGTCCGAAATCAGGCTGGTAATCGGGTCGGGTCAGCTTCCCTGGGCGGAGTGGCGCGCGCGGGCGGCGCGCGCGGCTGGCGGGGGCGGGGGCGGGGCGCGCAGGGGCTCTTGCGCGATGATCACGCTAGTTGGACCGAGGCTCGCGAACAGGATCGGGTGATGCGCGAGGAGCGCAATGAGGCCCGGCACGCCTTCGCGAAAGGCGCTCTAGAGCAATGCCTGCACGGCCTGGCTGATTCCCGCCGGATCGAGGCCCTGATTTCCCATCTGCTGCCAGAGGCCGCCGCAGCCTTCGCGGTTGGTGCCGATGTGGTCGTAGCGGCCTTTGAAGCCAGCCTGCAGCAGATAGCTGCCGAAGCGGCTGCCGAGCCCGGTGCGGACGTTCCACGCCTCGGCGACGAGCACGAAGGGCACGCCCGCGAGCCGGCGCATCATTTCGCGATCCACCACGTTCAATGTCGGCTTGTTGATCAGTCCCAGCTTCACGCCTTTTTCGCCAAGCCCGATGACGGCATCGAGGGCGCGGTAGACGGTCTCGCCGACCGCGACGACATAGCCGCCGCCCGGAGGTGCCTCGCGCACGATGTAGTCCTTGCCCGGGTCGAACGGTTTGCCCTGATAGAGCGCTTTGCCGTCCTCACCGAGGATATCCGGCACGGGCGCGCGCGTGGTGAAAACGAATCGCAATCCGGGATCATTGTAAATACGCTTGATGCACGCGGCGAACTGGTGCTGGTCGACCGGAAAGTAGAGTCGTGTCGCGTCCTCGCCATGCACCGGCGTCAGACCGCCGTCGGCGATCATGCTGTTGATGCCGAAATGGCAGGTGTTATCCGCCATGTCGTCGACGCCGCTGTGGCTGAAGTGCGCCAGCACATTGGAGAAGTTGAGCCGAGCCATCGTGATCTCGCTCAGGCACATTTCCAGGAAGGCGCTGAAGGTGCCGAAGATCCCCTGCCGGCCGGGCTCGGCGCCGAAGCCCGCGGCGGCCGAGTAGTTGCCGCGCTCCATGATGCCACCGCGGACGAACACCTCCGGATGCTTCTTGCGGATGTGATGCAGGCCGCAGGAACCTTCCAGGTCGTTGTCGAACACCTTGACGCTGGCAATGCGCTGCTGGTCGCTCATGCCATCGAGGATCTCGTTGATGATCTTGCCGAAATCGTCGCGGTTCTTACCCACGCCGGATGAGCCGCGGTAGCTGAGGGGGCTCTTCTCGGGACGCGCCGCCTTCAGCATGGCGATCGCCTGCTCGTAGCCGCCACGCGACTCGAGATAGCCGATCGCCGTCTCCGTCTTCAACACCTCGTGCGCGTGCGGGCTGCCTTCGGCCCCGGCGATTCCCGGGGCCATCGGCCGCTTGACGATAACGCCGTGTGCAAGCGTGTCGGAAAACACCCGCGCCAGATCGACATAGAGCGCATCGAGATCCTCGCCGAGCGTGGTCGCGATGTTCAAGCCATAGCCGGCAAGCGTGCGGCTCAGGTCGTAGCCGATCATGTACTCCTGCGGGTGCCCCGCGATCGTGACGTTGTTGTCGTCGATCAGCACCTTGATGTTGAGCTGCTGCGCGACCGTCAGGCGCGCCGCCTCGGCATTGTCGCCCTCCATCTGGCTGCCATCCGACCCGAGGAGCACGACGGCCTTGCCCGGGTTGGCCATCGCGACGCCGTTGCAGAACGCCCACAGATGGCCGAGCCGGCCGGAGCTGAACTCGACCCCAGGTGTCAGCATCTTCTCGGGGTGGCCCGGCAGACCGCTGTCGAACTCGCGGTAGTGCAGCAGGCGTTCGGCAGGCATCGCTCCGTTGAGCACGGACAGCAGATACTGAGTCGCGACGCGGTGGCCGGCTTCATCGTAGAAGACCGGCACGATCGGCGCCCCGTTCGCGATGAAGGCGCGAATGATCATGACTTCCGGCACGGTGTCGTACGCTCCGCCCGTATGCCCGGAGAGGCCCTTGGCGCCGGCCAGGGCGGTGAAGAATACGATCACGTCGCGGCACAGCTGGATGTTGTGGCGCAGATCCGCTTTCTGCGCCTCGGTCAGCGTGCCCAGTTTCGGATCGAGCTTGAGCGGCCGCAATTGCGTGAGATCGATCGGGAAGGTTTCTGCCGCCATGTTGCTGCGCCTCGGGAATCCGGTGATGCGACCCTCGATACTAGCGCATGAGGCGCACCATCGCCGCCGCAATGCCGTCGGTCGCGCTGCGCCTAAGTCTCATGTGGAAAGTGCCATGTGCTGGCGGCAGTGCGGCGCGCGTGCATGCCGCGGCTCACTGCATTATATTCCGTCGTACACGACGCGTCGTATACGACGTGAATCCGATTCGCTATCAGGCGAGGGCTACTCACATGCTCGAGCTTTTCCTCGTCTGCGCAGCTGAGCTTCTCTTCGGGACCGCTCCGAGGATCGCGCTGCTCGATACGCGGTATCTGCCGGCGCTCCTGCCGCTCGTCGGCCTCGGCATGGCGCTCACCGCGGCGGGCGTCGCGTTCTGCATCGTGGCGCGGCTCTATCTCGGGCAGAATTGGAGCGCAACAGCGACCATCAATCAGGATCACGAACTCATTCGGACGGGACCATACGGTTTCGTCCGACATCCGATCTACACCGGCACGCTCATCGCGGTGGTCGGTACCACGATGGCGTTTGGCGAGATTCGCGATCTGCTGGCGTTACCGCTCGCCGTTATGGGGTTCTGGCTGAAAGCCCGCGCGGAGGAACGGCTGCTCATGAGCAATTTCGGCGCTCGTTACGCCGCCTACCGCCGCGAGGCTCACGGCGCGATCATTCCCTACGTCCTCTGAGGAGCATCTTGGCCCGCGATCGCGACCCTGACATCGAATCACTGGCGCACTCGATCGAGCTCGATTTGAACGAGATCCGGCAGATTCTGCGGCGACCGCACGCTGCCGAGTATGCACGCGGCCAACTTACAGCACCGCAGCGCATGGTGATGCAGGCGCTTTTCTTTTCCGACGGCATGAGCTTGAAGGAGCTCTGCCGGCAGGTCTCGCTCAGCCACAGCACCGTCTCCGGCATAGTCGATCGCCTGCAGGCGAGGGGCATGGCGGCGCGCGGCACCGATAGCGAGGACCGCCGCCTGACGCGGATCGCCGTGACCCCCGCCGTACGGCAGTTCATGCAGGAACAGGCGCCGCGGCTCACGGCTCAGCCGTTGACGGAGGCGCTGAGCCGATTGTCGCAGCCGCAGCGGCGGGCGGTCAGCCGCGGACTGCGGCTGCTGCGCAAAGCCCTGGAGCCAAAAACGGACTGGGGCTGAGTCGCCTCCTGCTACCGCGCGTAACTTTTCCTGTCCCGCGGTGTTATCCCGGCGGAAGGTGCCGCGACTGCAAGGTAAATCCGTGGCATCCGTGTGCGTTAGCTAATGGGGAAATCGCAAATGGTCTCGACCGTATCGAAACAATGGGTTGCGGCGCCTCTGGCCGCGCTGCTGCTGCTCGCCGCCGCGACCGGTGTCCAGGCGAAGGGGTGTCTCAAGGGTGCCGCGGTCGGCGCGGTAGCGGGACATGTCGCGCACCATCACGCTGTCCTGGGCGCGGCGGCCGGCTGTGTCGTCGGTCACCACCTTGCCAAAAAGAAGGAGCGCCAGGAGAGGGAGCAGCGCAAGCAGCAGCGGCGGCTGCAGCAGGCGAGCAGCTAGCGGTGGCAGGTGCCGCGGGGCGGCCTACTACTTCGGCAGGTAGATCTCGAGGTTCAGGCACTCCATGTGGCGTTCGGCTTGCGCTACGGGCGAGAAGCCGAACTGACGGTAGAGTCCGTGCGCGTCCGCGGTCACGAGACTCCAGCGGCGAAGACCTTGCAGCATCGGATGGCTCATGACCATTGCGAGCATGGCCTTCGACAAGCCCTGCCTGCGATGCTCCTCGAGCACATAGACGTCGCAGACGTAGCAGAACGTTGCGTAATCGGAGATGACCCGGACCAGGCCGACCTGCGCGCCGGAAGGCTCGTATGCACCAATGCAGAGCGAGCTACGCAGCGCCCGTCTCACGGTCTCCAGGGGAATGCCCGCTGACCAATAGGCACGACTCAGGTACGCGTGTACCGCGCGTACCTGGAGGCGGGTGGGGTCATCGGAGACGATATACGAGCCAACGCGACGGACAGACAAGAGCACGCCTCGAATCCAGACGTCTGCGAATCATCGCCGGCACACCGGCTCAATAACAGATACACTTTTTACCTTCTGCGACCGGAACAGAAGGTCCACCCACCATGAGCACCGATTCGCGCCACCGCTACGAGATCCTGGCTGAGGTCATCGCTCAGGCGGTCGAAGGAGGCGCGCTTCTCCCCGGCTCGCGCGCCCCCTCACTGCGGCGTCTCTGCAAGGATCATGATGCGAGCCTTTCGACCGTCCTCCAGGCCTATCAGCTCCTAGAGGACCGCGGCATCCTTGAGGCCCGGCCGCGCTCAGGCTTCTACGTCGCACGGCGACCCGCGAAGACGCTGGCGCCAGCTGTTTCGAGCCCGTCCGGAACGCCCACCCAGATATCGATTTCGGCCACCGTTCAACGCCTGCTGGAGTCTGCCGCGGACCCGCGGCTGGTGCCGCTCGGTTGCGCCATCCCGAGCGCCGAACTGCTGGCTGGTGGACGCCTGGACCGCTTCCTCGCGCGGGCAGCGCGACTCAAGGGGGCGCAATACAACGTCTATAGCCATCCGAAGGGCGACCTCCAGCTACGGCAGGAGATCGCCCGTCGTGCGTTGCGGTGGGGTCAAGGCCTGTCACCCGAGGACATCATCGTCACCTGCGGTTGCACCGAAGCGCTGGCGCTGGCGCTGAAGACGGTTGCCCGACCTGGCGATGCCATTGCGATCGAGTCTCCCGTCTACTTCGGTCTGCTTCACATCCTCGAGTCGCTATCCCTGAAAGCGCTCGAGCTGCCGACGGACCCCGCGGCGGGTGTTGATCTCGCGGCGCTGGAACGCGTGCTCGAGCAGAAGGCGGTGGCGGCGTGTCTCCTCTCATCCAGCTACAACAATCCCCTTGGAAGCACCATGCCGGATGACCGGAAGAGAGAGGCGCTACGCCTTCTGGCGAAATACCGTATTCCGCTCATCGAGGACGATGTCTACGGCGATATCTACTTCGGCACCGACCGGCCGAAGCCCTTTGCAGCCTTCGATTCATCGAACAACACCATCTACTGCAGCTCGTTCTCGAAGACGATCGCGCCCGGCTATCGCATTGGCTGGCTGGCCACATCGCGTTACCTGCAGGCAATCCTCGAGCACAAGCTCGCCTCCACGATGTGCGGGCCGGCGTTGCCGCAAGCGGCGCTCGCCGAGTTCCTCTCCTGCGGCGGTTATGACGGCCATCTGCGGCGGATCCGCCGCGAATTCTCCGACGGCATGGGGCGCATGACGCAGGTGATCGAGCAGGCGTTTCCACCCGGCACGCGCGTGAGCCGGCCGGCGGGTGGCTTCGTCCTATGGGTGGAGCTGCCTCAGGAAATAGACACGCGCGCGCTTCTCGAAGAGGCCCTTGCCCGCAATGTCTGCTTCACGCCCGGTGATGTCTTCTCGGCTGCCAGGCGCTATCGCAATTGCCTGCGCCTGAGCTGCGGCCATGGTTGGGACAGCCGGATCGAGGCTGGACTGCGCCTGATCGGCGAGCTCGCGCAGCGCGCACGAGCCTGATGCCTCAGTTCTTCATGGCCTGCCACGCCTGCCCGGCGGCCGGTGACAGTTTGTCCATGTGCTTCAGGAAAAGCGCCAGCGTCCACATCTGCTGATCCGACAGCGTCGCCTTCCAGGAAGGCATGCTCGTCCAGCGGATGCCATGAGCGATCTTCCAGTAGGTCACGCCCTCCGAATCATCCTCCACACCATCGGTCGCGAGTTGCGGCGGCTTCGGATACTCGCCCTTGGCGATGGGGCTCGCGGAGGCGTCGCCGGCCGCAGTGCCGTGGCAGATTGCGCAGTGCTCGCCATAGAGTTGGATTCCGGCGATGACATTGGCGTCGGTCAGCGGCACGGGGTTCTCGGTGGTCGGTGCCTCCTTCGCCATGGTGGCATGCAGCGCCACTCTGGTCGCCCACCTCTCGAGCGGCAGCGGCCCGGAGTCGGCGCTGGCGGGAATCACGCCCTTGGCGAGGATGAGGTAGATGCCCGCCGCCGCGGCGAGGATCGTCACGATGACGCCGAGTATGAACGCCTTGATCATGGGCCAATCCCCGCTGGAGTTGCTTCTTGAAGGGCTGCCGAAACGCCACCCTAGCCAATCGACCTAAAGCGCGCAATCGCCTTCCGGCAGCGCTCGAGCTACCGTTCTCGACGGGTGGCGCGCAGGCGTGCTAGGATCCGCGGCCCACCGCAGGGTGGCGATTTCCCCGCGCGCCCGTAGCTCAGTTGGATAGAGCGCATGGCTACGAACCATGAGGTCGGGAGTTCGAATCTCTCCGGGCGCGCCAAATCTCTCAGTCCGTCTCAATATTCCCACCTCCTCATGAGGCTGGAGAGCTTCCGGCGTATCCTCTGACGACGGAGGTGCGGACGAGTGGAGAGCGAGGCAATCAACCGCCTGTTGGTGGTCGACGACGAGGCGGCTCAAGTCCAGGCGCTGTGCCATACGCTCGAGGATGAGGGCTACACGGTCAAGGGATTCACCGGCGCGGGGTCGGCGCTCGCGGCGCTGCAGGCCGGCTCATTCGACATCGTGCTGACGGACCTCACCATGCCAGGCATGGATGGGATCGCCTTTCTCAATGCCGCACGGGCGATCGACCCGGCGCTTGCGGGCATCGTCATGACCGGGCACGGCACCATCGCTACCGCCGTGGAGGCGATGAAGGCCGGCGCGCTCGATTACATCCTGAAACCTTTCGATCTGCGTGTGATCCTGCGCGTGCTGGCGCGCACCCAGGCCATGCTGCGGTTGCGCCGCGAGAATGCGGCTCTGCTCGCGCGCCTGTCGGCGCGTACGGTCGAGCTCGAAGCCGCCAATCGCGACCTCAGCGTGGCCAACCGCGAGCTCGAAGCTTTCAGCTATTCCGTCTCGCACGACCTGCGTGCCCCGCTGCGCACCATCGACGGCTTGCTTCGTGTCGTGCAGGAGGATTTCGGCGCGGACATTCCGCCCGAAGCCCACCGGCACTTCGAGGCAGTCTGCGCCCAGGCATCGCGCATGAGTGAGCTGATCGAGGATCTGCTGCGCCTCGCTCGCCTCGGTCGCGAGCCTCTGGGCAAGCGCACTGTCGACGTGCGCGCCCTGGTGCAGGAGGTCGTAGCCGAGCTGCAGGCAGCGGAGCCTACGCGCCATGCCGACATCAGGATCGGCGAGCTGCCGGAGGCGCAGGCCGATCCATCGCTGTTGCGCCAGGTTTGGGTGAACCTCGTGGCCAACGCTCTGAAATTCACCCGCCGGCGCGAGCACGCGCTCATCGAGATCAGCGGCGCCGCGCAAGCCGGCGACAAGGGCCGAGGGCCGGGAGGAGCGAAGCAGAAGCTCTACTCGATCCGCGACAACGGCGCGGGCTTCGATCCGCGCCGCGCGGAGCGGCTGTTCGGCATTTTCCAGCGCCTGCACGCCGCCAAGGATTTCGAGGGGACCGGTGTCGGCCTGTCGATCGCGCGGCGCATCATCGAGATTCACGGCGGTAGCATCTGGGCGGAGGGCGAGCCGGATCGCGGCGCGGCGTTCCACTTCACACTCCCTTGACCTTCCAGGGAGTGAGCTGCGCGGGGATATGGTAAGTTCCCGCTGATGCTCAAGTGCTCATTGACGTCCCGCGTCGGGATGCTCTGCCTGTTCCTTGCCGCCGCCGTGCTCGCCGCGCTTCCGGCGCACGCGCAGTGGCAGGCGCTGCAGGCGCTCGAGCAGCGCGGCGCGCTCGTATCAGCCGCGGCCATCGACCTCGATGACGACAACACCGTCATCGAACAGCTCAATTCAGCGCAGCGTCTCACTCCGGCTTCGCTCACCAAGCTCGCCACGGCGGCACTCGCGTTGCAGACCTGGCCGGCCGACAAGATGTTCGATACGCATCTGCTCGCCAACGCCCCCATCGTGCGCGGCCGGGTCACGGGCGATCTCATCCTGGAAGGGGCTGGCGATCCGTCGCTGGATGATCAGTCGCTTTGGCAACTCGCCGCGCAGGTACGCGGCGCGGGTGTCGCGGTCGTGAGCGGCGACCTCTTTGTCGATCCCGCGCCTTTCGGCGTCGTGACCTGCGAGACCGAGGACCGCTGCCACGCGCTCGAGAGCAGCGACTCGGCATACAACGCGCCGCTGGCAGCGGTTGGTGTCGATTTCGGCAACTGGTGCATGGTGGTCCGGCCGACGACTCCAGGTGCGGCGGCGCTGGTGCGCGGCTGCGGAGTCACGCGGCTACCCATTGCCGTACAAGGAGCGATCCGCACCGTGGGACGAGGCCGCAGACAGACCTTCTGGATCGAGCGGCGCACGACCCCGGGCGGCGACGATACGCTGCAGGTCGGCGGGGATATTCCGCAGGGAGACGATCAGACGGTCTACCGCTCGATGTCCAATCCGTCGCTCGGAGTAGGCCTGCTGCTCAAGGAGACGCTGCACGAGATCGGCGTCGAGGTCTCGGGGCCGGTGGTCGTTCGCGCCAGCCGCCCGCCTGCCGCCAGCCTGGCGCTGGGCGATATCGAGGGCCTGAGCCTGCGCGAGCAGCTCGGGCGCATGCTGCGCTTTTCCAACAACTACATCGCTGACGTGCTGGTCATGGACATGGCCGCGAGCGTCGACGATCACCCGCCGCAGGCGCTGGCGTCGGCCGGCCGGCTGCTGTCGGATTTCGTGGAGCGGGTGCAGGCGCGGTATCGTCCCGCCTCGCACGTGGCGCCGCCGATCTACAGCGGCAGCGGGCTCACCACCGACAATCGCCTCTCCGCCGATGATCTGGTGCGCCTGCTGGCCTATCAGTATCACGATGCGCGCCGCTTCCCGGCGTTCTATGGCGGCCTGGTCGTGCCGCGCGATGCGCCATTCGTGTTTCTTCGCCAGGGCGACGCGGCCTGGCTCGATCGCGTGGCGCTGAAGACCGGTACTCTGGACAATCCGCGCTCGGTCTGCGGAATCGCCGGTTATCTGCGCAAGCGCAACGGCGGCTGGATCGCCTTTGCGGCGGTCGTCAACGGTGGCCCCAATTGGAAGCATGTGCCGCTCTTCCAGGCCATCGAGGCCGAGCGCCGCGACATCCAATCGCTGCTCGAGAGATACTGACAGGCTCCAGGGCGCTCCCATCGACAAGCCCACGCAGACTCCGGCCGCCGATCACTGGGGAGAGCGCATGCCGCGCTCTCTGGGTCCATGGGGCGCCACGGCCGTCGTTGTCGGCGTCACGATCGGCAGCGGCATCTTCCGCGTGCCGGCCACGGTTGCTGCGCAATTGCATGCGCCGGGTCCGGCGATGCTGTGCTGGCTGCTCGGCGGGCTCGTCAGCCTTTGCGGCGCACTCTCGGTTGCCGAGCTCGGCGCCGCGCTGCCCCGGTCGGGTGGCATATTCGCCTACCTGCTCGAATGCTTCGGACCGGTGCCCGCATTTCTCTATGGGTGGGCGTGTCTCACGGTGATAACACCCGCCGCCCTGGGTGCCACCTCGACCATCTTTGCCGAGTACCTCGGTTACTTCCTGCCGATCTCGGCGACCGCCGTCCACTACGTTGCGGCGCTTACGATCGCCTTGATGGGTGTCATCAACTACATCGGACTGCGGCGTGCCTCGGCCGTCATGAATGTCACAACCGCGGTGAAGCTCATCGCGGTCATCGCCCTGGGCCTGCTCGCGTTCACCGCGGTTCATGCGCCCCATGTGCCCTCGCCGGCAGCCACGACACACGTAGCCACCATGTCTTTGATTGCGAGCGCGCTTATCCCCGTGCTCTGGACCTACGACGGGTGGTCGAATCTAACGTCGGTCGGAGGGGAGATCTCGCGTCCACAGACCACATTGCCCATCGGGCTGGTGCTCGGCACTGCCTGCGTGGTGCTGGTGTATATGTTGCTCAATCTGGGCTTCTGGCACGCGTTGTCGGCGTCGGAAATGGCCAGCTCGCCGCTGGTTGCAGCGACCGCTGCGGCACGCATTCCCGTGATCGGCAGCGCGGGTGCGGGTCTGGTCGCATGTCTGGTGCTGGTATCCAGCTTCAGCGGGCTCAACGGCTCGATGATGACCGATCCCAGGATCATCTACGGCATGGCCGACCGCGGGCTTTTTTTCGGTCCCGTGGCGCGCATCTCGCCGCGGTTCAATAGTCCCTCGATCGCAATCGGACTGTCGGTCGCCTTCGGCTGCGTGTATGTGCTGCAGAACGATTTTGCGCAGCTCGCCGACCGGTTCGTTCTCGGCGAGTGGCCGTTCTACGCGCTGGCCGTGGCGGGAGTGTACGTGTTGCGCCGCAAGCGGCCGGACCTGCCGCGGCCCTACCGGGTTTGGGCCTATCCGCTGCTGCCGGCGCTGTTTCTGCTCGCCTCGCTCATCCTGATCGGCAACGCGCTGGTCACTGATCCGCGGGACACGGGAATCACGCTCCTCATCATCGCCGTGGGCCTGCCGGCCTACGCCGTGTGGAAATGGCTGGAGAGATCCTCCGCCCGCCCCGCGGCCTAGGTTACGGATTCTCGGCGGGCGGCGGGCTGATGTCGCTGCGGCCGGGCTCATCGAGCACATCGCCGAGGAGGCGACGGATCGCCACATAACACACTGGGATCAGCAGGACTCCCAGCACCACCGCGGTGAACATGCCGCCCACCACGCAGGTGCCGATGTCATGCCGGCCGTTCGCGCCCGCGCCGGTCGAGATGACCATCGGAAAAACACCGAGGATGAAAGCGAATGAAGTCATGACGATGGGGCGGAAGCGCAATCGCGCAGCCTCGAGCACGGCGTTGTGCAGGCTATGCCCGTTGCGCTGCTCGGTGACCGCGAACTCCACGATCAGGATCGCGTTCTTTGCGGTGAGCCCGATGATGGTGATGAGACCGACCTTGAAATAGACGTCGTTGGGCAACCCACCGACGAGCGTGGCCAGGGTGCTGCCGATGATTCCCACCGGAACGGCGAACAGTACCGATGCCGGGATGCTCCAGCTCTCGTAGAGCGCCGCGAGTGCCAGATAGACGACCAGGATCGAGAGCGCGAACAGCGCCGGCGCCTGCGCGGCGGAGAAGATCTCCTGCAGCGACTGTCCCGCCCAGTCATAACCGAAGCCGCCCGGCAGGTATGCGTTGACCAGCCGCTGCATCTCGCTCATCGCCTGCCCGGAGCTGTAGCCGGGTGCCGCAGAGCCTATGAGCTCGACTGCGGGGTAGCCGTCGTAGCGCGTGAGCGAGGGCGGCGCGATGACCCACCGGGCCTTCACGAAGTCCGACAGCGGGATCATGGTGCTGTTGGAGCCCGCGAGATAATAGTGCTGCAAGGCGTTGGGGTCCATGCGATAGGGCGCATCGGCCTGGAGGAGTACCTGCAGTACGCGGCCGTCATAGATGAAATCATTGGCGAACACCGGCGCCAGCATGAGCTGCAGGGCCGCATAAGCGTCGTTGACGGAGACGCCCATCGACTGCGCCTGCACCCGGTCGACCGAGAGTTGCAGCTGTGGCTGCGGCGCGAGGCCGTTCTCACGTACTTCCGACAGCACCGGGTCGTCGGCGGCGTGGGCGATGAGGGTATCCTGAGCCTGCGTCAGCGCCTCGCGGCTGAGGCCGCCGCGATCCTCCAGATAGAAGTCGAAACCGCCGAACTCGCCGAGCCCGCGGATCGCCGGCCGGTTGCTGATGATCACCTGAGCATCGTGGATCCGGCCCTGCACGGCAGAGTTGGCCCAGCTCACGAACTGGTCGGCCGTCTGCTTGCGCTGATCCCAGTTGATCATGTGGACGTAGAGGCGTCCGGTGTTCTCCGAGTTACCGCCGAAGCCGGAGCCGGCGACCTGGAATACATCGTGAGCCGCGTGATTGCCGATGAGGATGTGATACACCTGTTGCATCACCCCTTCGGTGCGTGCAAGGGTCGCGCCCGCCGGCAGCTCGACGCTCCCCATGACGTCGCTCTGATCCTCCTCGGGCACGAAGCTGCCCGGCAGCCTCACGAAGAGGAATACGCCGAGTGCGAGTACCACCGCGTACCCGATCAGCCAGCGCGGCAGGTGCGTCACGGACTTGAATACACGCGTGACATAGGCTGCGCGGGTGCCCTCGAACGCGCGGTTGAACGCCCGGAAGATGATGTTGGCCTTCATGTGCTCCGGGCGCAGCAGTGTGGCGCAGAGCGAGGGCGTCCAGGAGAGCGCGAAGAACGCGGAGAACAGCATCGACAGCGCGATGGTGAGGGCGAACTGGCGATAGATGACGCCGGTGCTGCCGGTCTGCATGGCGCTCGGGATGAAGACCGCCGCGAGCACCAGGGTGATCGCGACGATGGCGCCGCTGATCTGGCGCATGGCCTTGCGCGCCGCCTCCTTGGGCGGGAGGTGCTCCTCGTGCATGATGCGGTCGACCGCCTCCACGACCACTATGGCGTCGTCGACGACGATGCCGATTGCAAGCACCATCGCGAAGAGCGTGAGCTGATTGATCGAATAGCCGAGCGCGTACACGCCGATCAGCGCACCCAGAAGGGCCGTCGGGACCACCAGTAACGGGATGATGGTGGCGCGGAAGCTTTGCAGGAACACGAGCATCACGACGAACACCAGGCCGATCGCCTCCAGCAGCGTGATCATCACGTCATGGATGGCGGCCTTGATGAACAGTGTGGAGTCCACCGGCGTGAACCACGTAACGCCCGGCGGAAACGATTTCTGCAGCCGCGCCATCTCGGCGTTCACCGCCTTTATCACCTGCAGCGCGTTGGCGTTGGGGAGGGCCTGGACGCCAAAGGCGGCAACCGTGGTCGAATTCACCTTGGTGGAGAAGGAATAGTTCTGCAGCCCAAGGCCGACCCGTGCCACATCTCCGAGCCGTACCGAGGTGCCGTTGGAGTTGGTGCGCAGCAGGATGTTCTTGAACTGCTCGACTGAATTGAATTGTCCTTCGGTGGTGACGGTGGCGGTGGTCTGCTGATCGCCTACGGCGGGTGCCGCGCCGATGGAGCCGGAGGCGATCTGGATGTTCTGTCCCTGTACGGCCTTCAGCGCATCGGCGGCCGAGAGGCCAAAGGCATGCAGCTTGTCCGGGTTGAGCCAGATCCGCATGGCGTAATCCGAGCCGAAGAGCGACGCGGAGCCGACGCCGGGAACGCGCTCGATGGGATCGAGGACCCTCGAGGCGACCAAATGGTCGAGCGCCGCACGGCTGGGTCCGCCCGGACCGGAGCGCAATGCGATGAAGGCGAGGAATCCGGCGCTCGTCTTATTGACTTCGATGCCCTGCTGGGTCACCTCGGCAGGCAGCAGCGGTTGGGCGAGCGCAGCCCGGTTCTGCGTCTGGACTTCGGCGATGTCGGGATTGGTGCCGGTCTCGAAGGTGAGGGTGATCTGGGACTGGCCGAAGCTCGATTGCGAGGTGAAGTAGAGGAGATTGTCGATGCTGGTGAGCTGTTGCTCGATCACCTGTGTGACGGTGGCTTCCACCGTGCTTGCATTCGCCCCAGGATAGTTCGCGGTGATGACGACCTGCGGTGGGGCGATATCCGGATAAGAGTCGCTCGAGAGGCGGGAGAGGGCGATGCCGCCCATCAGCATCACGAGCAGTGCGATGACCCAGGCGAAGACCGGCCGGTCGATGAAGAACTGCGGCACCCGCAGCTCCTACTGAGCGTTGTCCGCGGCGGCCACGCGCTGCGCCTCGGTCGCGGGCGTCGCTCCGGTAGCGGCAGCTCTCGCCTTCCGGGCCGTGGCGTCCTCGACGGCTGCGACTTTCGCGCCGGGGTGGGCGCTCTGGATGCCCGCGACGATGATCCGGTCACCGGGCGCGAGCCCGCTCGATACGATCCAGTCGATACCGGAGGCCCCCTCCGTCGTCACCCGCTTCTCGACTACTGTCTCGTCGGTGTCGACGGTGAGGACATAGGCACCCTGAGCATCACGCTGCAGCGCTGCCTGCGGCACGAGGAAAGCATGCTGTGCCGTGCCGACCGTCAGGCGCAGGTTGACGTACATGCCGGGCAGCAAGGCGTGGGTCGGATTCGGGAGAATGCCGCGCAGCGCCGCGCTGCCGGTGCTCGGGTCGACGGTGGCGGCATGAAAGTCCAGCACACCCGGAACGCCATAGGGCGTGGCGTCTGGCAGAGTGAGCTGCACCTTCGCCTCGCTGCCGTTTGCCACGCTGACGTGACCCGATTGCTGCTCGCTCGTGAGTTGTTCGATCTGGGTCGCGGGCTCGTCGAAATTCACGTAGATCGGGTCCAACTGATCGACGGTGGTCAGCAGCGTCGGCGTGCCCTGTCCGACGAGGGCGCCCTCGGTCACCTGCTGCTCGCCCGCGATTCCCGCTATAGGCGAGGCTACGTTGGTATAGCCAAGATTGATGCGCGCCGATTCGACGTTCGCCTCAGCTTGCTTGACCGCGGCCGCGGTGGAACGCTCAGTCGCCTCGTCGGTGTCGAGCTGCTGCTCCGACACGAGATGACTGGAGATGAGGTCGCGGTCGCGCTGCGCGGTGGCATGACCATTGACCGCATTCGCCCGCGCCTGCGCCAGGGCTGCGGCGGCCGCATCGAGCGCTGCTTTATAGGGCGCCGGGTCGATCTGAAAGAGCGGTTGCGCCGCCTTCACCTCCGTGCCTTCCTTGTAAAGGCGCTTGAGGAGCACACCTGATACCCGGGCGAGCACATTCGCTTCGCGATAGGCGGATACCCGTCCGGTGAAGTCGCTCGTCAACGCAACCTGCTGCGGCTCGACCGTGACCACGGTAACCGGAGGCGGCGCGGCAGACGCGGCTTGTGATGCGCTCTGGCCCGAGGAGCCGCAGGCCGTCAGCGATGCGGCCGCCGCGGCGAGCAGCGCGCCGCCGGCGCGCCTCTTGGCGATTCTTGACAGGTGCATTGCGGGAGTGAGAAAAATAACTGCCACAGCAGTAACCCTCGCGGCAGTAGTCTCGCGGCCAGCAATCTTACCGGCCGGATCCTCAATATCAAGCAATGGTCGACGGGCCGATGGACTGGCGCGGCAGGTGCCGCGGCGCGGGCACTGCGGTGCGCGCGACCCCCGCCTGGCCGAGGGCCATTCCCCGCTTCGGCGTGGCCGGAGCATGATTCGAGGCGTATCATGCGTCGGATCGTTCCTGCGCAGTCGCATGCAAGCACACGAGCTGATCACGGCACGACGGGAAGGGGTCTCTGCCGGCGGACCCCGGGACTCGACTGGCGCGCTGACGCGGTTGGATTCGCGCGGCGCGGCACCGGCGCTCTCGTGCGACCTCTTCCGCTCAGCCGGCATCGTATCTTCGCCCGTGGCTGGCGCGACTGAACAGCGCGCCGCGGCCGACCTCAGCCCGTGCCCTCCGCCGCGTGGATAACGTAGCCGCCTGATTTCTCATCGCGCTCGATTGCGAGCAGGTGGCGCTGCGCGGCTTCCTCGAGCAGGTTGTTGAAGGAACGAAAGCCGTAGTAGCTCTCGTTGAATCCGGGCCGGCGGCGCTTCAGGGTCTGCTTCACCATGGAGCCCCAGATCCGATCTTCCGCACCCCGCTCGGCGAGCAGCGCATCGAGCGTCGCCAGCACGAGGTCGAAGGCTTCCTGCTTGCGGTCTTCCTCGAGATGAGCGTGCTCGCTCGCCTTGGTTTCCTGCGTGCTGGGCGTTGCATCGGCCGCATGCACCCGCTTGCGCGGGGCGCGGCGCGGCTTCTGCTGCTCGCGCACCAGATCATCGTAATAGATGAACTCGTCGCAGTTGGCGATGAGCAGATCGGAGGTCGAGTTTTTCACGCCGACGCCGATCACTCCCTTGTTGTTCTCGCGCAGCTTGCTGACGAGCGGCGAGAAATCCGAGTCGCCGCTGATGATGACGAAGGTATCGACGTGCGGCTTGGTGTAACAGAGGTCGAGCGCATCGACCACCATGCGGATGTCGGCGGAGTTCTTGCCT
>DASXFY010000056.1:0-18708 GCA_036489335.1 Steroidobacteraceae bacterium | reverse complement strand
ATCGAGCAGCGGGTAGGGCACTGAGCGCTCACCGTCGATCAGCACCAGCGTGTCGCCCAGCGACAGTCCGCGCAGGGAGATGCCGGATGCGCCCGCGGCAAACGCGAAGCTGAAGGACTGACTCAGCGTGCTGGCGCCGTTCGCGCTGATGTTGCGCAGAACGTCGGAAATGTCGGTGTAGCCGGACTGGACGAGATCCTTCGCGCTGATCACCTGCACCGGGTTCGGTGATTCGGTGGCCGTCCGCTCGATCAGCGAGCCGGTGATCACGATCGTCTGCAGCTGCTGCGGCGCCGGACCCGGGGCGGCCGGCGCCGGGGTCGTCTGTGCGAGCAGCATGGGCGCGCTCGCCGTGATCGCCTTGGCCGCAGGCGGCTTGTCGTGAGCGGCCTTCTGATTGGTCACCCCCGTGGTCGCCGATGTGGTGTCTGTAGGCTGCGCGTACGCGGCCATCGCCCCCGCGCCGCATAGCGCTATGGCGCCGGTCGCAAGGGCTCGCTTGACTGAATCTCTGACAGAGTGGCCGACGGTCATGGATGTGACTCCTCTTGGCAGCGTCCCCGAGCACGCTGTTCGGTTGTTTTTTGCAGGCGTATCCGCCGTTCTTCGCCGCACGTGTCGCCGGCGCTGTGTCTGGAGCGCAACGAGTGGTGCAGTGTGCGTCGCGTGAGCGGCACAATTGGAACTCACTACTGTTGCGCATGACTTCGACGGCCGGAACCCGTGTGTCGTAATTGGCGCGTTGATGGGTACCCTACAGGCGCGCCTTGGCACCTTAAAGTGCCAGGGGCGGGTCATTTATTGATGCCAAGAGCGACCGATGTGGCGGATCCCAAACATCTCTGTTTGGCGGCGTTGCTGATACGCGTCACCGTGAAGGCGCGGCATGCTGTTGCCGCGGCGGTGCGGTCACGCTATCGGTAGCGTGGCGAGAGGGCTGGCGCGAGCGGGGAGCTGCCCGCGGGGGTTCCGGAGATTTGAGGCTGCGGCCGGGGACGCTGCTCGGAGGGATATCGTGTCTGCACCCAGGAGCCATCCGTGCTCGGGGCTGGTACCTTTTCTTGCATCGGTCTGGCCCCCTTGGTTTGCCAGGCCAACACCCTGAGAACCCGGCCGAGGCGCCTGATTGCGGTCCGGATGGCGCGGCCATCCGCCGCGCCGATCCCGAATACCAACGCCGGAGGCAGGGATCGCTTGAGCGTGAGGCTCGCGAGAGCCACCGCATCGATTTGGCGCGCGGCGGCGCGCCGGCACACCTCGGCTTCGTCAAGGCCCGTGGCCAGCCAGCCGACGACCTGCCGTCCCGCCGCTGAGTCCGAGAACGTCATGAGGTCGCCCAGCTCGGCTCTGCCGGTCTCGATCAGTGTCTGGCGCCGGTCGCCGTAGAGCTCGCGCATTCGCCGCATGTGCTGGTCGAAATGACCTTGGACGATGAAATCCGCCAGCGCCGCCTGCTCCGCCGTCGGCTGATATCGTTGGGTGATAGAGAGTGCGGCCGCCGCAGGCTCGATGAAGGCGGGAGGCAGGATCAGAAAGCCGAGGCGCAGCGAGGGAAACAGCATCCGGTTGAAGCTGTTGGAATAGATCACGCTGCCGGCGCGATCCAGACTGTGCAGAGTCTGCGGCCGACGGTCGGCTGGCAGCAGGCTGTCGTGATCATCCTCGAATACCCAAGCTCCCGCCTCAGTGGCCCATTGCAGAAGGTTCCGGCGACGCTCGTGCGACATGGCCACGCCGAGAGGAAACTGACAGCCGGGTGTCACGTACGCGAGGCGTGCGAGCGGGCACCGTCGCCGTCCGGCGGCGCAGTCGATACCTCTGGCGTCAACAGGCACTGCAACTACTTCGGCGCCCTGCGAGCGCAGGATCGAAGTGACGGGCGTGTAGCCTGGGTCTTCAACCCAGATCTGATCGCCAGGATCGAGCAGGAGTCTCGCGACGAGGTCGAGCGAATGCTGGGTACCGGAAGTAACGACCACCTGTCCGGCATCGCAGCGGATGCCCCTCGTTCGCCTGACATGGTCTGCGAGGGCCCGGCGTAGCGGCGGAAAGCCCAGTGGCTCACCGTGAGCCAGCAACTCGAGACCTCGCTCCCCGCGGCGGCGCTCGCCGGCGATGCGATTCCACGTTTCGATCGAAAGAGAGTCGAGAGCCGGACGATCGAGCCGGAAAGTTGCAACCGGGTGATTGCCCGGGAGATCGGGCAGAGGCTGCGACGCGAGCAGCCGTCCCCGCTCGGAAAGACCCTTGGGGCGTGGTCCGGCGGGCGCTGTCGGCGCACGGTCTTCCGAAGGTGCAGCCGCAACTGCTCTTCTGACATATGTGCCGGTGCCCGCTTTGGCTTCCAGGTACCCATGAGCCATGAGCTTCTCGGATACCTCGACGACGGTCGTGACCGATATGCGGTACTGGCGCGCGAGTGCCTTTCTCGAAGGGAGTTTCAGTCCGGGTGTGAGCCGGCCCTGGAGGATCGCCGTACGAATCTCATCGTACAACCATGAATGCAGCGTCACGCCCGTGGCGCGGGGCCGCAAAACGACCGGGGAAGTTGGCTCTTGGTTCGACATTCTGGAGTTGAATTCGCCTCCGTCGAGCCGTGGCGATTCAGCGGAATGATGATCCATTGCGCTCGGCACGCTGTAAAGGACCACTTCCCGCCTTGCGCGGTGGTACCAGACTTGGACGCAAGAACCCCGCCAAGGGTTTAAAGTTTCAACTCGCGGCGCGCCACCGCCTCAGCTTGGGTGCGCCCCTGGGGGTCTCGCCCGGGCACGCTCATTGCGCCGGCGCGGTCGTTTTTATCAAGCTGCTGGAGAAAGAAATGCCACAGGTTCCCTTCGCCGCCTTGAAGCGCCAGCCTTTACTCATCGAACCCTTGCCGGATGCGAATCCCGTGGTTCGCCTGGTGAAGGGGGCGCGGATTCGGTTCGCACCAGGCCAGCCAACCGGCCTTCACCGCCATTCGATGTCGACTTGCGGTGTAGTGACAGCCGGCACCTTCACTTTTCAGCCCGAAGGGGAAGAAGCGCGTGAGCTGCGAACGGGCGATGCCTTCTTCGAAGCTGCCGGCCGTACCATTCTTCAGTTCGACAACGCTTCATCGACCGAGCCAGCGGAGATTGTCTGCTTCTATCTGACTGACACCGACAGTCGGCCTGCGATCGAGATGCTCAGCGCTTAGGCCCACCTTTGCGGGGCGCAATGATCAGTACGCCGATGGCGATTCCGATGGCTTCGACTGTGCGTGAGATGGTTTTGCCCTGAATCCTATACCAGAGCCAAATGCCACGAGACGCCGAACCGTTTCTCCAGCGCGACTTCGTCTCGACCAGATGCTATGGCGTATCGGGAGGACTTTTGACCTCGATGGTTATCGAGCTGCTCTGACTCGGATTGCTCATGCTGGTCGCGGTCGCGGTGTAGATGCCTGGTTTTTCGGGCGCAGTGAAGATGACCGTCGCCTGGTTGTAGCTGCTCGAAGGCGCGATCGCCCGGACCTGTGGAGAGACGCTCCACTTGACGCCGAAGCGGTCGTCCGTGACCACCGTGAGCGCAACCCTTTGTCCCGCCACCATCACGGTACGTGTCGGAGAGATCAATACCAGGATCGAAGCGGGTTCCCCGGCTTCACCCGCTGACAGCGTGTCAATCCTCGAGCGCGGCGGCGCTGGTCCGCGCGGCAAGGGCAGGGTAGGAGGGACTTGCCTTTCAAACGCGTTCGCCGAAGCTCTGTCGGTGCTCGGACGGGCGCCGACGTCGCATGCTGACAGCGGTACCGTCAGAGTAAGCGCGCAAAGCAGGGTAAGTAGCCGCAAGACCGGTAGCGCCAGGTTGCTCAGAACCTGACGCGGATGATTGCCGCGTCAGTTCGGAACGCGCAAGGGAACCATTCCTGATCGAACAGGGAGTTATTCCCGATTTTAGCGCGGGGCAGCGCCGACCCCCAGGCGCTGGTGGACGGTGGAGGCTGAGCGGTCGTAAGCGGCCGGAGGCTACCTCTTGACGGGGTTGAGGCTTTCGACGTTCTTCATTTGAAGATTGGCTTCAAATGAAGATCAAAAACCATCGTTATGCGACTGAGCGCCGTGGCCGCATTATTCGGCGGATTGCGCGGGGCGTAATCCCGGCGCTAATCCGGACATTCAAACTCGCGCGATTCTAGATAGACCATCATGCATAAAAACCGAACCAAGAGCGCCGACTGTGCCTCAATCGTCGCACTTCTCCTTGCCTTGGGACTGGGCCCGCTCGCGCCCCGCGCACCAGCGGCCGAATCGCCGCCGGCCGCGAGCGCGGTGCGCGACGGGCAACACGACTTCGACTTTCTCTTCGGACGCTGGAAGGTGCATTTGAAGCGCAAGGCGCCAGGAACAGACCACTGGACGGAGTCTGATGGCTACGGGGTCTATCGCAAAGTCTGGGGCGGCCGCGCCAATCTCAACGAGTTCTTCAGCGTGAGCCCTTCCGACCACGTAGAAGGGCTGACGCTGCGTACCTACAACCCGGCAACGCACCTATGGAGCCTGTATTGGGCGAGCAGCCGCGACGGAATCCTGTCGAGCGCTCAGGTTGGCAGGTTCGATCACGGCCGGGGCGAGTTCTATTCGCAGGACAACTCCGACGGCACGGGTACTCTGGTGCGCTACGTCTGGTCCAATAGCACGCCAACTTCAGCGCATTTCGAGCAGGCGTTTTCACAGGATGGCGGTAGGAGTTGGCAGGTCAACTGGATCTCGGACATGACGCGGATCGGCGATGCCGGGGAGGCGACCTCATCGGGCGTGGGAACTGCAGATGAGCCGCCGGGGCAACGCGATTTCGAGCCACTGTTGGGCCGCTGGAATTTTCACTTGAAGGTGCGATCGAGGCCTCTCACCGGTTCAAACCAGTGGATCGACTACACAGGGCCCGGCGAGTGCATCCCGCTCTGGCACGGCCGCGCCCAGCTTGACACGATCAATTTAAAGGGCCCGACGAAGCACATCGAGGGTCTCACGGTCCGGCTCTTCAGTCCCAGGACGCACGAGTGGCACCTATACTGGGCCAACAGCAGGGACGGACGGGTCGTGGTGCCGCAGATCGGGCAGTTCAAGGCGGGCCATGGCGAGTTCTACGCGCAGGACACATTTGAAGACAAAACCATCCTGATCAAGTTCGACTGGTCGGCGATGCAGTCCAAAGCACCACATTTCGAGCAATCGTTCTCGAACGACGGCGGCAAGAGCTGGGAAGTCAACTGGATCTCGGACCAGACCCGCGCCAACTGAGCTTACGGGGAATTTCCTTTACTCTTGCCAGTGGCGCCAGTTCGCAAGCACGGGCTTTGATCCGTTACCGATGTGATCGGTAAGGACCTTTGTAGAATGGTGCCGGGAATAGGATTCGAACCTACGACCCACGCATTACGAATGCGTTGCTCTACCAACTGAGCTATCCCGGCGCCGGGGCGGCGAATTGTATAGGGTGGCTGTGCTCAGTGCGAGCCGAGGCCGATCAGCTCGCCCCTGGCGAGCACGTGACCACGTATGGCTGCAAATAGCGCTGCCTTGGTCAGCCCTGGGGTGTTCACCACCGTGTCCAGGGCGTAGACGACGAACTGGTAGCGGTGACTCCGGCCGCCAGGCGGGCAGGGTGGGACGTAGCCGTCATGACCGTCGTCATTGCTGCCCCGCTCAATACCCCCGGCCGGTCCGTGCCGCGCGGCGAATCCTGCGGGCAATTCGCGCTGGCTCGCAGGGATGTCGTACGCGACCCAATGCACGAAGCGGTAGCCGAAACGCGAATCGAGATCGGTCACGACGAGCGCGAGACTGCGCGTCCGGGCGGGTGGAGCGCTCCAGAGCAGTTCGGGGGAGATTCCGGAGCCGGTGCAGGTGTAGGGTTTGCCGAGCACGCCGGCGACGATTCCGGAGCTCGAGACCTGCATGGCGAGCGGCGCGGCGAGCTCATTCGGGCCGCGGCTGCAGCCACTGATACAGACGAGCGCGAGCGCGGCACTGATGAGAGCCGCCCGGCCGCTGATTTCACGATGAGCCATATGACCTAAGGACTGGGGCTGGACCGCCCGGACGCTAAGAAGCTTTCCTGCGCAGGCGAATGACCAGGTCGATGCCGGCCACCTCGGTCCCGGGCGGGGCAGGGGGGAGACGGCTGAACTCGACCTCGGGAACGGGGACGTCGATCAGGACGCCGCTCGAGGTGTCGTGGAAGTGATAGTGGGCAGCCACGTTCGAGTCGAACCAGGCCCGGGTGCCATCGACCGAGAGCAGGCGGATGAGGCCGTGGGAGGCGAAGAGATTCAAGGTGTTGTACACCGTCGCCTTCGAGACACGCGCGCCGGCGGAGCGCAGATTGGCCAGGATCTGCTCCGCGGAAAGGTGCTGCGGGGCGGAAAGGAGCAGGGAGGCGATGCGGACGCGCTGCGCGGTCGGCCGGATGCCGCAATCGGACAGGCGTTGCTGGCAGCTTGCCGCTGCCGGTTCAGAAGCCAGGGCTCCGCTCGAGTCCATAAAGGCCATTATAGCTGCCGCCGCGGGCAGCGCGAGACCGCGGTCTCAGGCAACGGCTGCCTTGAGCACCCGCTGGGGCTGCGCCACCCCATAACCCTGGGCGAAGTCGACGCCGAGGCTGGTCAGCATCTGGATGATCTCGGCGTTCTCGGCGAACTCGGCAATGGTCTGCTTGCCGGTGAGGTGGCCGATCTCATTGATGGAGCGGACCATCTCGCGGTCGATCGGGTCGCGCAGGATCTCGCGCACGAAGCTGCCGTCGATCTTGAGGTAGTCCACCGGGAAGTGCTTGAGGTAACCGAATGAGGAGAGGCCGGTGCCGAAATCATCGAGGGCGAACTTGCAGCCGAGCTCCTTCAGGGACGCGATGAAGCGGTTCGCCTGCGAGAAGCTGGCGACGGCCGCGGTCTCGGTGATCTCGAAGCAGATCTTGCCGCCGTCGAGGCCGCTCCTATGGAACTGATCGATGACGAACGGCAGGAATTTGTCGTCGCCGAGGCTCTGACCGGAGAGGTTGATCGAGCACAGAGCGAGCTTCTCGCGCTCGTCCGCCTCCGACACGAGCCAGCGGAAGGCGTTCTCGATGACCCAGCGGTCGATGGCGGGCGTAATGCCGTAGCGCTCTGCCGCGGCGATGAAGTCGTTCGGGGAAACGATACGGCCGTTCTCGTCCTTCAGGCGAAGCAGCAGCTCATAGTGCGCGCCGAGGTCGACCCGCTGCAGGGGCTGAATGGCCATTCGGTGCAGCTCGAAACGACCTTCCTCCAGGGCGGCGTTGATACGCGCGGCCCACTGCATCTCGCGCCGGCGGCGCATCAACTCTATGTCGTTCTCGGCGAAGCTGTGTACGCGGTTGCGGCCGCCTTCCTTCGCTGCACCGCAGGCGCTGTCGGCGGCGGACAGGATCGAGGCGGCGTCCTCGTTGTCGGCGGTGATCGGCACGACGCCGACGCTTGCGCCCAGCCGGAACACCCGATCTTCCCAGGTGAAGCGGAAGTTGCGCACGCTCTCGCGCAGCGACTCGGCCGTACGCATCGCCTCATCGAGCGAGCAGGCCTCGAGCAGAATACCGAACTCATCGCCGCCCAGGCGCGACAGCGTGTCGCGCCAGCGGACCTTCGATTTCAGCAGCGCGCCGACCTGGCCGAGCAGCGCATCGCCGGCGCTGTGGCCGCAGGTGTCGTTGACGATCTTGAACTGGTCGATGTCGAGGTAGCAGAGCGCGTAGGACGCCTCGCGCGCCTTGGCGCTCTTCAGCGCCCGCTCCAGGCGGCTCTCGAATTCGCGGCGGTTGACGAGGCCAGTGAGAAGATCGTGGCTCGCATGATAGGAGAGACGCCGGTTGAGCTCGCGCGCCTCGGTGACATCGTGGAAAACCAACACGCCACCGGAGACTCGCCCGGCGCCGTCGCGGATCGGCGCTGCGGTGCTCTCGACGTAAAGCTCGTTGCCGTCGCGACGGATGAGCAGCATCGGCCGTACCGACTTGATCGGCCGGATGCGGCGGATGGAAACGGTGAGCGGGTTCTCGAGCGGCTCGCAGGTCTCCTCGTGGAAGGCGCGGAAGATCTCCTCCACCGGCCTGCCCATGGCATCCTCGAGACGCCAGCCCGTCAGTGACTCCGCAACCGGATTGATGTAGTCGATCACCGAATTGGCATCGGTGGTGACGACGCCGTCGCCGATCGACTGCAGGGTGATCTGCGCGCTTTCCTTCTCGCGGAAGAGCGCCTCCTCGTAGAGCTTGCGTTCCGTGATGTCGAGCTCCACACCTACCAGCCGCAGCAGGCGACCGTGCTTGTCGACGCGCGCGGTGGCACGGCTGATGACCCAGCGCCATTCGCCGTTGCGATGACGCATGCGGTGAGTGCTCTCGAAAATCGGAGTCTTGCCGTCCACATGCTCACGGATGGCCGACTGCACGCGCGCGAGGTCATCGGGATGCACCAGACTGCTCCAGTCGGGCGAGCCGCGCATGTCCTCGTCGCCATAACCCAGCATGGCTTTCCAACGGGGCGAGAAATAGACCTCGTTGCTCTCGACGTCGAAGTCCCACAGCCCATCGTTGGCCGACGCTTGCGATAGGTTGGTGCGCTCCTCGAGTTTGGCGAGCCGCGCCTCGATGCGGACGCGCTCGAGGCCGGTGGCCAGGCTCGTGCCGATGAGCTTCATCAGCAGCTGCAGATTCACGTCCCAGGCGCCTCGCGGTAGCGTCTGCGCCAGGCCGAGGAAACCTGCCGGCTTTCCCTGCACGCGCAGAGCGACCAGTAGGGCCGAGCCCATCTGCAGCTCGGAGAGGCGCTGCGCCTCGGCCGTCTGTTCCCGGCGCGGCGCGGCGGTATCGCGCAGCTCCGAGAGACGCAGGTGATCGGTGCGGCCTTTCAGCCAGGGGAGGGAGTCGAGGGCTGTACCCTGAAGCGCCTCCGGGCGGCATTGCGCGAACGCCCCACGGGCGAACTGCACTTCCTCGATGACAGGCTCATCCGGACGCAGTACGAGCAGGAAGGCGCAGTCGGTGACGGTCGCTTCCCGCAGGAGCTCCAGATTGCGCCGCAAACAGTCGGCGACGCCTTCCTTGCGCATGTTCTGGAAATCGACGGCGATCTTCGTGCAAGCGACGTCGACCCCGATGGCCGCCCGCGGCACTTTGTCGCCGTTCCAGGCGTCTGCCGAAAGAATATCCGAAGCGGTGAACTCCGCAGATTTTTCCGGAGGCAGACTCGACATGAGACCGGTGACCTCTCAACCGTTAGTCCCGCAGCCTACCCCAGGGTTGCTCCCCGCGGGCTGCCGGAAGCCAGCTTGTGGACCGTTTCCGGCTGCGGTCTTCTAACGAGTTACGCGCGATTCTCGCACACTTACTCAGGAACACAAGCTAACGCTATGTTCGTCCAGGGGTTCGCGACTTGACAGAATCTGGCACTAAAACCTCGGGATGTGACGCCGTTCCAGTTCAGCGCTTTAGCCGAGGGCGCTCCGGGCTTCCTCGAAGAGGCGGCGGAGCTCCAATTCCATCTCTCCCTGCAGTCTGGCCAGCGTCGGCGGATCCATCGCCCGCGGCACGTAGCGGGGCGGCCCAATGGCGATGGCGATCCGTGAGAAGGGAACCGGTATCACAAAGCGGTCCCATTTGATCCGCCAGGCGCGCGAGGCGGCGTATGCCATGGGCAGGATCGGCCGCCCGGACATCTGCGCCAGCAGGATGGCGCCGGGCTTGAACTTGAAGCGCGGCCCCTTCGGGCCATCGGGTGTGATGACCGGTGAGATGTCCTCCTTGACGAGGGCCTGATAGTAGTCGCGCAACGCGCGTGCACCCGTGTGGCTGGATGAGCCGCGAATGACGCTGGCGCCGGCGCGCCGGACCATCATGGCGCCGAACTCCCCGTCCACCGACGGGCTGATGAGCCAGCCGACCTTCATCCGCGAGCGTTGCGCCAGCAGGTACCGCGCGCAGTAGAGCTGATGCTGGTGCCAGTAGCAGGGGACGAGCGACGGCGCCTTTGCGAGGGCCGCATCGAGATGCTGCGCGCCGCGCACTGCGACGACGCGGGACAGCCGCCACCAGGCCCGGATGATACCGGTGGCAACAGGGACGCCCAGACGATAGAGCAGCCGCCTGGAGGGCGTCATGCTGCGCCCCGAGCGTGTGACCTTGCGATAGAAGGTATTTCGCAGGCCGCCGCCGTCCGGCTCTGAAGTCACTCTCGAAGGGCTCCCATTTGGAATCGGGCAATTTACTATACTGATCAATTCCCATGAGTAGTCCAGCAACGATGCAGGCCCAGCCGCCCGAGGCGGCGCTTCAATTCGATATCGGCTCCACGGATGACTCGCTGGAGCGGATGGTCGAGCTCTTCGCCACGCATGGCGATATCTACCGCGTCTATGTACCGGCGCGGCAGTCCCATACGTACGTCATCCACCACCCGGACGACGTCAAGCGGGTGCTGGTCTCGAACCACCGCAATTACACGAAAGGCCTCGGCCTCGATCGGGTGGGAATCCTGCTCGGCAAAGGCCTCATGACCAGCGAAGGCGAGCTCTGGACCCGCCAGCGCTACATGATGCAGCCCTTCTTCCACCGGCGGGTGATCACGCAGTTCGCCGAGGTGATCGGCAGCGCGAACTCGCAGCTCCTGACCCGCTGGGAGGCGCTCGCCCGTCAGGGAGAGCCGGTGAATCTCACAGACGAGATGAGCACGCTGACGCTGGAGATCGTGCTGCGCGCCATCTTCGGCCGCGACCTCGAGCGCATGTCGGCGGAGCTCGGCGGCAACCCCTTCGACGTGGTCACCAAGGAGCAGGGGCGGAATCTGCAGTTCGCCTACAAGTTCCGCTCGCTCACCAAGCTCGTGGCCGGGCTGATCGAGCGCCGCCGCCGGGAGCAGGAAGAGCACTTCGACTACATCGCCATGCTCATGAGTGCGCGCGACAAGGACAGCGGCGAGCCGATGAAGGAGCGCCAGCTCATCGATGAGGTCCTGACTCTGGTGGTGGCGGGCCACGAGACCACCGCGAGCGGCCTCAACTGGACCTGGTACCTGCTGTCACAGCATCCCGATGCCGAGGCGCGCCTGCACGCGGAGCTCGATGCGGTCGCGGATGAGCCGGCGCCGGGTCTGCCGCAAATGGAGCAACTGGCCTACACCCAACAGGTGATCAACGAGGCGCTGCGGCTCTATCCGCCCGGCTGGCTCCTGTCGCGGCGCACGGTGCAGCCGGATGTGCTGTCCGGTTTCGAGATCCCGGCGGCCGCCAACGTTCTCCTGCCCCTCTATCTGCTGCATCGTCACCCGCGGTACTGGCGGGACCCGGATAGGTTTTTTCCGGAGCGCTTCGCGCCCGATCATGACGCTGAGCGCCCGCGCTTTGCCTACATGCCGTTCGCGGCCGGCCCGCGCCATTGCATCGGCGAAACCTTTGCGCTCTACGAGATGCTGCTGCACCTGCATCGCATCGCACGCCATTTCCGCCTGATCCACGTGCCTGACAAGCCGATCGAGCTCGAGGCGCAGATCAATCTTCGCACCCGTCATCCCCTGCACATGAGGCTGGAACGCCGCTGATGTCGCACCCGACGAACCCCACGAGCAGCACGACTCTGGCCGAGCTCATCACGGCCAATCGCACCTATGCCGGCAAGCTTACCTACCTCGAGGGCGAGCACGACGCCCGCGATGTCAGTTACGAGGAATTGCACGCTCGCGCGATCGGCATCCTCTATCACCTGCAGCGCCTCGGCGCGCGGCGAGGCGACAAGCTCATCCTCTTCCTCGGCAGCAACGAGCAGTTCATCGACGCGTTCTGGGCGGCAGTGCTGGGCGGCATCATCCCCGTCCCGATAGCGCTGGGCATCAGCGATGAGCATCGGCACAAGCTGCTGCGCGTTGCCCGCAAGCTCGGCAAGCCGTTCATATACACGGAGCGCCGCTCGCTCGAGCGCATCGGCGCCTTCGCCGCGCAGGCAGGCGAGTCGGAGACTTTCGAGGGCCTGCGCTCGCGGGCCTTCCTGGTGGATGACCTGAGTGACATCTCGCGCGCGGGCCAGGTTCATCAGGTGCAGCCGGACGATGTTGCCTTCATCCAGTTCTCCTCCGGCTCCACCAGCGAGCCGAAAGGCGTGGTACTGACGCACGGCAACATCATCGCCAATGCGCGGGGAGCAACGGAAGCGGCTGGGTTCTCGTCCAAGGACGTGAGCCTCTCCTGGATGCCGCTCACGCACGACATGGGGCTGATCGGCTTTCACCTGGTCATGTTCTACAACCGGGTGCATGCGCACTTCATGCCGACCGAGCTCTTCATCCGCCGGCCGCTCCTCTGGCTCACATTCGCAAGCCGCATCCGCGCGACCATCCTCTGTTCGCCTAACTTCGGCTACAAGCACTACCTCAAGGTGCTCGGCGACCGGCCGGTCGAGAGTCTGGACCTCGCCAGCGTCAAGTTCATTTTCAACGGCGCGGAGCCGATTTCCGTGGAGCTCTGCGAGGAATTCCTCACCCGACTCGCCTCATCCCGGCTGGCGCGCAACAGCATGTTCCCGGTGTATGGGCTCGCGGAGGCCTCGCTCGCCGTGAGCTTCCCGCCGCCAGGTGCGCCGATGCGGACGATCTCGCTCAACCGCCACCGCCTCGGAGTCGGCAGCCCGGTGGAGCTCGTTGACCGGGGCGCGCGCGATGCGGTGCAGCTCGTGTCAGAAGGGCGCGCGATTCCATATTGCGAGGTGCGTATCGCTGATGAGGAGGACCGGCCGCTGCCCGAGGGGCGCATCGGACATCTGCACATGCGCGGTGACAACGTTACCCGCGGGTACTACGAGAACCCCGAGGCCAATGCTGCGGCTTTCACCGCCGATGGGTGGCTGCGCACCGGCGATCTGGCGCTCATCGAGCAGGGAGACCTCTATGTCTCCGGACGGGCGAAGGAGATCATCTTCGTCAATGGGCAGAACTACTACCCGCACGATCTCGAGGCGATTGCGCAGCGCATCGAGGGCCTGGAGCTGGGCAAAGTGGTGGCGGCGGGAGTACGGCCGCCTGGCGCCGAGGTCGAGCAGCTCATGCTCTTCGTCCTGCACCGCGGCTCCATGGAGGATTTCCTGCCGCTCGCTACCCGGGTGGCGCGCCTCATCAACGAGCAGACCGGCCTCGAGGTCGCGCAAGTAGTGCCGGTCAAGCGCATTCCGAAGACGACCAGCGGCAAGATCCAGCGGCATCTGCTCGAGCAGAGTTATGTCGACGGCGAGTTCGACGCGGAGTTGCGGGATCTCACGGCGCTGCGTGAAGCGCAGCGGCGCCCGGAAACCGCCTCGCGCAGCGAAATCGAGGAGAAGCTGCGGACCATCTGCGACACCGCGCTCGGCGGCAAGCGCATCGACGTCAACGACAACCTCTTCGAGCTCGGCGCGAGCTCACTGAAGCTGATCGAGATCCACGAGCGGATCGACCACGAGTATCCCGGGCAGGTGGAGCTGACGGAGCTGTTCGACTTCCCGACCATCGCCGAGCTGGCCCAGCACCTGGAAGGGAAACTCGGCTCGCCAGAATCCGCCTGATCAGGCGAAATCGAGGCGCATCGACAGGTCGATGGCGCGCACGTTCTTGGTGAGGCCGCCGGATGACACGAAGTCGACGCCGGTGGCGGCGATGGCACGCACGGTCTCGAGACTGACGCTGCCGGAAGCTTCCAGCGCCACTGGCCGGCCGCGCGAGCGGTTGAGGGACACCGCCGCCACGAGATCCTCCAGGCTGAAGTCATCGAGCAGCACGATGTCAGGTCCGGCGCGCAGCGCCTCCTCCAGCTCCTGCAGCGATTCGACTTCGACCTCCACTTTGATGCCATGCGCCAGCCGCCGGGCGGCAGCGATGGCGGCGGTGATCGAGCCCGCGGCGGCAATGTGGTTCTCTTTGATGAGCACCATGTCGTAAAGACCCATGCGGTGGTTGCTGCCGCCGCCGCACCGCACGGCGTACTTCTGTGCGGTACGCAGGCCCGGGAGGGTTTTACGGGTATCGATGACTCTGCAGCCGGTGCCGGCGACCGCGGCGGCGAAGCGGCTTGCCTGGGTGGCGGTCGCCGAGAGGAGCTGCAGGAAATTGAGCGCGATGCGCTCGCCGGTGAGGATCGGCCGCGCGGGGCCTTCGATCTCGAAGATCACCGCCGCGGCCGCGACCCGCTCCCCATCCGCCGCTCGCCAGTGGAGGCGAATGCCGGCGTCCAGACGGCGAAAGGTCTCCTCGACCCAGGGGCGGCCGCAGAGCACCGCATCCTCGCGGGTGACCACGCGGCCCCTCACCCGCTGGTCCTCAGGGACGAGCTGCGCCGTGACATCGCCGCTCCCTATGTCCTCTTTGAGCGCCGCCGCTACCTGCTCAGGCAGGTCGGCCGGCGCCGTGAGGTCGGGGGCCGGTGCGGGTGCGGTCGGGCTCATTGCTGAAGCCTAGCACGCGCGAACCCAGGCATCAGGGACGTGCCCCGCCGCCCTGGGTGGCGGAGCTTTGGGCAAAAACCACGCTTTTTGCCCAAAGCAGCGCTGGGCCGGGCAGGATGACCGGATCCAGCGCACTGGCAATGGTTTGAACATTGCCGTCCCGGCCTCATAATCATCCCGGATGTCCGAAGTACGCGCGCCCGAGGAATGGGACCGACCCCGTTCCCCTTGTACCAAGGTCTGCTCGCTCGAGCAGGGGTACTGTATCGGGTGCCTGCGAACCGCCGATGAGATCGGCCGCTGGACGTCCATGAGCGCCGCCGAACAGTGGCGGGTGGTCGCCGAGCTGAAGCAGCGGCGCGAATTCTTGAAGAGGTAACTCGATGGACGTGGTCGATAAAATCAAGGCCGAGCTCGGCTCGAGCCCCGTGGTGCTGTTCATGAAAGGCACGCCGGATTTCCCGCAGTGCGGTTTTTCCGCGCAGACGGTGGCGGCGCTGCGCTCCGTGGGAGCGGAGTTCAAGCACGTCAACATCTTCGAGGAGCCGGAGATGCGCGAGGCGCTGAAGCGCTACTCCAACTGGCCGACCTACCCGCAGCTCTACGTAAGCGGCGAGCTGATCGGCGGCTGTGACATCGCGCTGGAGATGTACCAGAGCGGCGAGCTGCAGAAGCTCCTCTCCGGGGCCGGCGCCATCAAGTAGGCGGCGAGTCGCTCTCGGCTTCGGCCGGCGCCTCGCCGAGCCAGCCGAGCGCGCGCGCGCGTCCCTCGGCTTCGAGAAAGCTGTCTCGGAAGCGATTGCAGATGACGCAAAAAAGCTCTGCCGTGCGCTCCGCATCGTAGACGGCCGAATGCGCGGAGCTCGAGTCCCACGCGAGCCCCGCAACCGTTACCGCCTTCGCCAGCACCGTCTGCCCGAGTGCCGCCCCGGCGAGGGTGGCGGTATCGAAGCAGGAAAACGGATGAAACGGGTTGCGCTTCACGTCCGTCCGCTTGACCGCCGAGTTGAGAAAGCCGAGATCGAAGGCCGCGTTGTGCCCGACCAGAATGGCGCGCCGGCAATCGTAGGAGCGTATCGCATGGCGGATCTCGCGGAAGATCCGCTGCAGGGCGTCGCGCTCCGGCAGTGCCGGGCGCAGCGGGTGGAACGGATCGATCCCGGTCACTGAGAGTGAGGCGGGATCGAGCCGCGCGCCTGCGAAGGGCTTGACGTGGAAGCTGTGTGTTGCGCCTCGACTCAACACGCCGCCGGCGTTCATGTCGATCAGCACCGCGGCAATCTCGAGCAGTGCATCCGTATCGGCATTGAACCCGCCGCTCTCGATATCCACAACCACCGGCAGAAAGCCGCGGAAACGGCGCGCCATGAGCACCGCGCCCAGGGCGGGCGCGATCGCCGCTGCCGCCTCGGGCTCCGCGCCAGCGCCCGGTGGCCCGCTCGCCACTGTCATTGCTTCTCCGCGATGCGCCAGCCGATGTGCTCGCCGGCGCGCAGCGGCACGAGCGTTTCGGCCCCGAACGGATAGGAAAGCGGCACTTCCCACGGCGCCTTCAGCAACGTGAGGCTGCCCGTGTTGCGGGGCAGGCCGTAGAAATCAGCGCCATGCTCGGAAGCAAAAGCCTGCAGGCGATCGAGCGCACCCACGGACTCGAATGCTTCCGCATAGAGCTCGATCGCGCCGTGGGCGGAGAAGATCCCGGCGCAGCCGCAGGCGGCTTCCTTGGCGCCGCGCGCGTGCGGCGCGCTGTCAGTGCCGAGGAAGAAGCGCGGATCGCCGCTCGCGACGGCGTCGAGCAACGCCTCGCGATCGTCCTCTGACTTCAGCACCGGCAGGCAGTAGTGGTGCGGGCGGATGCCGCCTGCGAAGAGCGCGTTGCGATTCATCAGCAGATGTTGTGGCGTCACTGTCGCCGCGATCCCGCGGCGGGAGGCGAGCACGAAATCGACTGCAGCGCGCGTCGTGATGTGCTCGAAGACGATCCGCAGGCGCGGCAAGCGCGCCGCGACGGGTGCAAGCACCTCTTCGATGAATCGCGCTTCGCGATCGAACACGTCGATGTCGGGATCGGTGACTTCGCCATGCACTTCCAGGACGAGATCCTTTTCCTCCATGCGGGAGAGCACGGCGGCTACGCGACGAATGTCGGTCACACCGGCGTCGGAGTGGGTCGTCGCTCCGGCCGGATAGAGCTTGAAGCCCACGACGGTGCCGCTTGCCTTGGCTCGGTCCACCTCGGCCGCGTCCGTACGATCGGTGAGGTAGAGCGTCATCAGCGGTTCGAAGGTCATGCCTGCCGGCAGCGCATCCAGGATCCGCTGGCGATACGCCAGCGCCTGTGCCGTGGTGTTCACGGGAGGGCGCAGGTTGGGCATGATGAGCGCGCGGGCGAAACGTGCTGCGGTGAATGGCACTACGGAGCGCATCGACTCGCCGTCGCGCAGATGCAGATGCAGGTCGTCGGGCCGGCGAATCGTGATCGCGGTCACTTGCCGCCCCCCACGGCCTTCAGGATGTCCTGTTTGAGAATAAGCTCGAGCGCGTAGCGCACGCCGAAGCCGGTGATCTCAGTGTTGACATGACCCAGTCCGCCGGTGCGCGTCGCCGATGACAGGTCGAAGTGCGCCCAGGGAATGTCCTCGGGGACGAAGCGGTTGAGGAAGCGTGCGGCGAGGATGTGGTCACCCTTGCCTTCCGTGGTGCATTGCAGCACGTCCGCGACCTTGCTCTCCAGGTCGGAGTCGAAATCGGAGTCGAATGGGAACGTCCATACCCGCTCGCCGCTCTCGCGGCCGGCGTCGATGAGCTTTTGTGTGAGCGCCGGACGGTTGGTGAAGGCGCCGCTCATCCTCTCCGTCAGCGAGTAGACGCAGGCCCCTGTCAGGGTAGCGAAGTCGAGCATGAGGCGCGGTTTGGTGCGCCCGGCCAGCGCGATGGTATCCGCCAACACCATGCGGCCCTCGGCGTCGGTGTGGATCACCTGGATCGTGACGCCATTGGCGGCGCGCACGACTTCCTGTGGCCGGTACGCCTTTGGGCCGATGTGATTTTCCGTGATGGCCAGCCAGGCGTCCGCCGCAATCGGCGCGCGCAGCTGCGCCAGGGCGATGAGCGTCGCGAGCGCGACGGCACTGCCCCCCATGTCGGTGTGCATGTCGAGCATGGACCGGTGCGGCTTCAGGTTGACGCCGCCGGTGTCGAAGAGGATGCCCTTGCCGATGAGCGCAAGATCCGGCGCGCCGCCGCGGCGGCGGCGGCCAGGGCGATACCTGAGATGCGCGATACCGGCGACCGGGCGCTCGTTGCCTGCGGCGACGGCGAGGAATGCGTTGGCGCCGGCGCGGCGCAGCGCCTGCTCCCCGAGCCACGTCATCTCGAGCCCATTGCGGCGGGCGAGTTGGGTGACCGCGGTACGATAGCCGCGCGAGTCGAGAATGTTGGGTGGCAACGCCGTGAGCCAACGGGCGAGATTGGTGCCCGCCGCGCTGATCGCCGCGTAGCGCGTGTCGAGCTGCGCATCGGCGGGGAGCTGAATGCGCGTGAGCCGCCGCTCGTCCGTCGCCGAAGTCCGGCAGCTCGGCAGCTCGAACGCCTGCGCCAGGGCAGCGGCGAGCAGTGCCTCGAGCGATGCCTGGGCCGCGGCCTGGCCGCCGGCGGCCGCGGGGAAGTCCGCCACCGCGAGGCCAATCGTCCGCGGGGCGCGGGTGGCGGCCTCTTTCATCATCCGGCCTGCGAGTGCGAGACGCTCGAAGGCACTCGCTTTGGGCGCCAGGAAGCCGAGCACGGCGAGCGTCTGGCGGCGATTCGCGAGTGAGGTGGTGCGTACCGCGCCGGCGCGCGGCCGCTCGCGCGCGAGCAGATCGCGCCATCGCGAGCTCTCCGGCAGCCTCTCGAGGGTTCCCGGGCCGGCGGATTCGGGCATGACCACGAGCAGTGCATCGACCTCGCCGGCGCGCGCGCGCACGATCTCGGGGGCGCCCGCGGAAGGTAGGAGCGTCAGGCCGCGCTGGCCGGGACTCGCGCCGCGCTGCGGCGCTTGCTTGACCATCGGCAGTGAAACCCGGATCATTGCGCGGCTCATCAGCTTGGTAACTTTCGCTTGGCCAGGAAGGTGCCGGCGCATCCTACTCCATTAGCTCGAATGACCGAACCTCCGAAGCTGGAAGATCTCGACCCCGTTGAAACCCAGGAATGGCTCGAGTCGATCGACTCGGTGCTGAAGACTCATGGTCCGCAGCGCGCGCACTTCCTCCTCGAGCGTCTGATCGA
>DASXFY010000030.1:0-3188 GCA_036489335.1 Steroidobacteraceae bacterium | reverse complement strand
AGGCCCTCGAAGCGCTGTTGCCCTGGAACGCTCGCAGCTCGCTGCCGGCCACCCGCCGGGCCGCCTGAGGCGTCCCGCCGCCGCCCTTCCCCTATGCGGAGATGCCGGCGCCCGCAAGAACGGGCATGCCGGAGTGCTTACTCACGCCCAGACGCGCGCCCGCGAAAGTGTCGGGACCAGCGGCGACCGAGCCATCGGGGACGGGAACCACCAGGCCAGATGTCTTGATGTAAGTGCCGGACTTGAACGCCGCCTCGCTCGACCGCGCCCACAGGATGAAGCCGTCCCGGGATACGACGAGTACAGCCCGCCTCTCCGTGTAGAGCAGCCAGCGCAGCGACGCCGCGATCAGCGAGACTTCGTAGCGCTCGGCGCAGTGGCTCAGGAGGTCGAACGTCGCGACGGTCCGCGAATCAATCTGGCGGCGGTAGTCGTCCAACGGCATGAGCAGGTACGCGGCAAAGGTATTGGCCTCGTGCTCGACTCGCTTGTATTCCGAATCCCACCGGACAACGTCTTGCTGACTACAGCGCATGCGATCAGGAAAGGAGAGTCGGTGAATGAGGTAGTGCCCGAACTCATGAGCGAGCGTGAAGTTGATCCTGCCTCTGGATGTGAGGCCGCTGTTATAGAGGATTCCCCAGCCCTTATTCCCAGCCGGCGCGGGCAGCAGCGCGCCATCGAATCCAGCCAGGTTCTCGCCCTGGATTAGCGACAAAGGATCATCGGGAAACCAATTCTTCGAGAGTTCCAAAGCCACTTCCGTCACTGAGATCGGGAAGTGATCGGCTCCCCGCACGGCGTTCAGAACAGCGGAAATATCCGTTGCCCAGCGCGTCGGCGAGCGCGGGTTTGTCACTCTTTCCTTCTCCATACCTTGACCAGGTCACGCAGCTTTTCTTTCGTGGCCTCGTCCAGGCCCTGATATTCGCGGAAAAAGGCTTGATCGAGGACATCCTTGCCGGGAGCCGGTTCTGAGTACAGGTACTTTTTGTTCAGTGTAATTGGCAGCAGCGACAGCGACGGCGACGACCCCGAACAGGACTCCGATGAGGAAATTGATGAAACCAAAGCACCGAAGAATCGCGACCATCGCCGGTGGAGTCCTGAGCGCCCTGAGCATTGGCGGGTGTTCAATCACGCCGGTCGCGCAGCAGACGACAGCGTTGAATACGGCCGTAACTCAGTTCGAGGCGATGGTCTCAGCATCCTCACCGGTTTCATCCTCCGAAACCACCTTAACTCAAGCGAGGATGCTCCAAGCGGCCTACGGAGGATCGATTCAACCGCTTGTGGACGACTGCACTCAACGGGTTCAAAGTCTCGAGAGTCAGTACAATGTCGACGTAGTCGCGGGAAAACCGCCGGCTACCCTTGACGCAGATTACAAAGCGCTGCTCGCCGCAGCGCCGTGCACGCGACGGAGCGTCCCTGGCAACTCGTCCAGCCCGCGTAGCCCGGAGGTGATCTCGGATCTCAAGGCCTATTTCGACGCGCTCCAGGCCATCGCGACGGCCAAGGACACACAATCGTTCGACACCGCTGCCCAGACGCTCTCCACATCGATCACCGACCTCGCGAAGACAACGGGCGGTGCCGCGATCGCGCAGGCCGTTCCCGCTGTGTTCTCGCAGCTGGCGCAGACCGCCGTCCAGCAGGCCGAATACGAGACCTTGAAGCTCTACGTGCCCGCAATGGATCGACTACTTACCAACGCCGCGCCTGCGATAACGACGGCACTCCGAGTACAACAAAGCTTCTACGTTACAGTCGTTACGATGGACGCGCAGGAAGGAATGAAGATCTTGAATGGGCTCTACGCGAAAGTGTCCCTAAAATCGGATCCTGTCGCGGCACTTACCGTGTACGCTGCGAGCGCCCCCATCGTCGACGAATTCGAGACCGAACAAACCTCGATGCGAGTCGACCCTGCGGCGGCCTTCAGTGCTTTGCTGACTGCTCACCACGCGCTCGCGCAGGCCTTGCAGTCCAGCAAGGGCGAAATGGCCGCCATCGTCAACAGCGTCACGGCCATCAGCACTAGTGCGAAGAGCCTGATTTCTCCGCCGGCAACGTCTAAGGCCGCCACGGCCAAAATAGGAGGGTAAGGAAATGGCCGACCCAATCAAATTAACGCCCGAGGCCAATGCGGCGTATCAGGCGGCACTGACAGCCTTGCAAAGCGCCCACAAACGCCTCGATGAAATCACCGCCGCGACACCGGTAGACTGGGCAGCATATAGCGCAGGTCTTCAAACTTGTGCGGCGTGCCAGGCTAGTGCACAGACGGCGCTGAGCGTGTACCAAGCGGCCATCCTCAACACACCGGACGTGCGAGCGCTCATCGGCCAGCTCAAAGCCGACACGCAGTCGATGAATCAGTCGGCAGCAGCGCTGGACAGGACCGCCGCCATATTCAATAAGCTCGCGAGCGTCGCAAATACTTTGACGTCCACACTGACCAAGATCCTGAAGTTTATCTGAGTGTCCGGAGCCCGTGAGCCCGAACCTATAGCGTCCTGAGCGTCATTAGCGCTCGCTACGGCGTCGAAAAATCTTCCCTCGCTATCGTCCTCGCGGGCACGGACCTGAATTCGTCGGCGCCGGGCATGCGGTTACCTCCGCGCTGAGGAGGCCGCCGTCCGCTGGTCTTCCCAGATTTTGGAATCCAACAGTGTGGCTTGTTGCGCCGGAGCGGTCGGAGCCCGGGCTGAAGCCTACTCACCCTATATGCCCGAAGCCGACATTCGCCAGCCCCCGACGCGCCCCCAGCTTGTTCACTGGTCGATGGCGGCCATACTTGCTTCGTTATGGCGCTCGCCGGCGGCTGGCGTGAGGTGGCTCAGCCGTTCGATTTGCGTGGTGCTCAGCTCGATGCGGTCGGCCGCGATGTTCTCCTCGACGCGGGCGACCCGCTTCGTGCCGGGAATCGGGGCGATGTCCTGGCCCTGCGCGAGCAGCCAGGCCAGAGCGATCTGTGCCGGCGTTGCGCCCGCCTCGGCGGCGACGGCCTTGACCTCATCGACGATGCGCAGGTTGCGTTGAAAGTTCTCGCCGATGAAGCGTGGGTTGGTCTTGCGCCAATCGTCGTCGGAAAGCTGCGCGGGGGAGCGGATCTCGCCGGTGAGGAAGCCGTGGCCGAGCGGCGAGTAGGGAACGAAGCCGATGCCCAGCTCGCGCAATAGCGG